>CAVUIX010000001.1:0-16250 GCA_963741435.1 uncultured Acidobacteriota bacterium
ATGAGATAGACCGTCGCGGCGTGGAGCGCCGACACTGTCATCCCGAGCGAAGCGAGGGATCTGCTCCGGTGCTCTCCAGGACCCTGGGAGCAGATCCCTCGTCGCTTCGCTCCTCGGGATGACAGGCTAGCGGAGGGATCTCCTTCTACGAGGCTTTCTTTCCCGCGGCTGCGGCCTTGGTGGTCTTGCCTTGCATGACGGTCGTCCACTTCTGGCCGTCCTCGGAGGTCTCGTACTTGAACGTGTAGGAGTCCGGAGACGCCGTGTCCATCGAATAGCGGCCGTGGAAGGTCTTTCCCCCATCTTTTCGTCCGACGTGAAGACCCAGAAGTTGCCGTCTATTTTCCCCTTGCTCAACCCCGCGTAGCCCGAGTTGTCGACGCCGTAGTAGGTGTAGACCTTGTCTTCCGTGTTGTAGCCGAGAATGCCGATGCCGTGCATCGCGCCCATCGGGCCCTTGCCCGTCGAGTGGCAGACGACCGAGTAGCCGCCCGTGAACCACTCGCACTTGTCCGTCGAGGTCATCTTGCCGGCGGGCATTCCGAACGGGTTCTCCTTCAGCTCCCCCTCGGTCGTCCACGTGCCGACGAAATAGGCGAGCTTCTTGACCTCCGGACCGGGCTTGGGCATCTCCATCTTCTTTTCCTGCGCTGGCGCGGAAAGGGCCGCTGTCAACAGGACGGAAACCACCAGGAGCGTGGTCTTGAGATGTTTCATTGTCTTCTCCTCCTCCAATCTGCCGGAATTCTATCTTCCCGGAGGAGACATCCCTAACCTTTTCTCCATTCTCACGTCTTACTACGACGAGTGTCGAGGAAGGCGGGGCTTCTCGTGCTGGCCCTTTCGATTCTCCCGGCGGCCGCGCGGCACGCCGCGGGGGAGGAGCCGTCCGAGATCCGCATCTCGCGGGCGGCCGGGCCGATCGTCGTGGACGGGGACCTCTCGGATCCCGGCTGGAAGGGCGCGGCGAGAGTAGAAACCTTTTTCGAGACCAACCCGGGCGACAACATCCCGCCCAGGGTCAAGAACGTCGCGTACCTGGCTTACGACGACAAGTTCCTCTACGCGGGCTTCGAGTTCTCCGACCCGGACCCCTCAAAGATCCGCGCGCCTTATGGCGACCGCGACGACGTGCCGAGCTACACCGATTACGGCGGCATCATCCTCGACACGCGAAACGACCACCGCACGGGCCTCCTGCTGCTCGCCAACCCGCGCGGCATCCAGTACGACGCCATCACGGACGACACGACCGGCAACGAGGACAGCTCACCCGACTTCTACTGGGATTCGGAAGCGAAGATCACGAAGGACGGGTGGGTCCTCGAGATGCGTGTGCCCTTCTCCTCGCTGCGTTATCCCAGCAGCGACAAGCAGACCTGGGGAATCCTGCTCTACCGGAACTACCCGCGGGAGTTCCGTTACCAGTTTTTCTCTTCGACGCTCCCCCGAGGCGGCAACTGCTTCATCTGCCGCTCCAACCACATGACGGGCCTCGAGAACCTGCCGCCGTCCGGCCACCTCGTCGTCGCCCCCTACGTCACGGCGAAGGAGGACGCGGTCCCGAGAGGAGACCTCGGCTCCGAGCTCGTGAACAAGCCGATCCGTTTGAACGGGGGCGTGGACGCCAAGTGGACGCCGAACCAGAACAACGCGATCGACGCGACGCTCAACCCGGACTTCTCGCAGGTCGAGTCCGATGTCGCCCAGATCGCGACCAACCAGCGCTTCGCGCTCTTCTATCCGGAGAAGCGGCCGTTCTTCCTGGAGGGCCTGGAGCTCTTCTCCTCCCCCATCCAGGCCGTGTACACGAGGAGCATCACGTCGCCCCGGTGGGGAGTCCGGGGGACGGGCAAGTTCGATTCGAACCATTACACCGCGTTCATCGCGGAGGACCGCGGCGGAGGGAGCGTCATCCTGCCGGGCCCGAACGGCTCGAGCCTGGCCGACCAGGACTTCTCCTCCTTCGTCGGCATGGCGCGCGTCCGGCACGACATCGGGAAGTCCTTCGTCAGCTTCCTCGCGACCGACCGCGAGATCGAGGGCGGCGGCTACAACCGCGTGTACGGTCCCGACTTCCAGTGGCGCGCCGGCGATCACGACACGGTCACCGGCCAGGTCCTCGTCTCCAACACGGAGACGCCGAACCGGCCCGACCTCTCGGATCAATGGACCGGCCAGAAGCTCAATTCTTATGCCGCCGACGCCTGGTACTCGCACAGCACGTTGCGCTGGGACTGGTTCACGGAGATGCGGGACTTCGGCGACGGGTTCCGGGCCGACGACGGGTTCGTTCCCCAGGTCGGCTACCGGGAGAACTACGGCGAGGCGGGATACACGATCCGCCCCGAGAAGTTCCCGATCTCTCGCCTGCGGACTTTTCTTCAAGCCGATTACCAGGCGGAGACGGACGGAAGCAAGATCAGCAGCTCGATCTCCCCCGGCATCGGGATGGACGGCATGTGGAATTCCTTCACGCGCCTGCGGTACGCCTACGACCACGTCCGCGCCGGAAGCACTGTCTTCCCCCGCCGCCAGCTCGTGTACCAGTTCCAGGTCAGTCCCCCGCTCTCGATCATGCAGTTCGTCGTCCAGGGGACGGCCGGCGAGCAGATCGACTTCGACAACTCGCGTCCCGGGACGGGGGCCGACGTGAACCTGCAGGCCACGATCCGGCCGACCGACCATCTGAAGCTCGACCTGGTCGCGGACAGGAGCTGGGTCAACGTCGATCCCGGCGACGGAGGCGGCTCCCGCCGCCTCTTCACCGCCGACGTGGGAAGGATAAAAGTCGTGTACACGTTCACGGCGCGCACGTTCCTTCGGCTGATCGGGCAGATCGTGGAGACGCGGCGCGATCCCTCGCTCTACACGTTCCCGGTTACCCCGAAGGACTCGGAGTTCACAGGCTCGGCCCTCTTCGCATACAAGATCAACTGGCAGACGGTGATGTTCCTGGGCTACGGCGACAACCGGACGCTCGTCGAGGACAACCAGTATGCGAAGGCCGGCCACCAGTTCTTCCTGAAGCTCTCCTACGCCTTCCAGAGATAGCCGCAGCGCCCCAGCCCCTGTCATTCTGAGGAGCGAAGCAACGAAGAATCTGCCCCTGGCAACCCTCGAAGCGACCAGAGCAGATCCTTCGCTTCGCTCAGGATGACAGGGAGTGAGCGACGGGATGACAAGGAAGGGAGCGAAGGGATGACAAGGCGAGAAATGTCGTGGCGTAACATCTCCCCATGCTCCCGCTCCTCGCGGCCGCGGCGATCGTCGTCCGCGGCGTCACGCTCATAGACGGCACGGGCGCGGCGCCCCGACCGGATTCCTCTGTCGTGATCCGGGAGGGGCGCATCACCGCCGTCGGTAACGCCGGAGAGATCGAGACGCCGCCCGGCGCGCAGGTCCTGGACGGGCGCGGGAAGTTTCTCGTCCCCGGTTACACGGACATGCACGCGCACGTGGCCTACCTCGAGTGGACAGGGAACGGACGGGAGCGCTCGAAGGGCGTCTTCGACCGCAAGACGAGCGAGAAGACGTTGAAGCTCCTGCTCGCCTACGGCGTGACGACCGCGCGCAATCCCGCCGCGCCAGCGCTCGACGGCGTCCGGCTGCGCGACGACATCGACAACGGGCGTCTCGTCGGCCCCCGCCTCTACACGGCGGGCGACATTCTGGACACGGCCATGACCTTCAATGGCCTGACGCACCCGGTGTCGACGGCCGAAGACGTGAGGCGGGAGGTCGCGCGGCAGGCGAGGATCGGCGTCAATTACATCAAGCTCCATGCGAATCTCCCGCCGGAGCTCGTCGCCGCCGCCATCGAGGAAGCCCACGCGCGCCGCCTGAAAGTCCTCGGCCACTTGCAGGCGACGAGCTGGACGGAGGCCGCCGGCCTCGAGATCGACGGCCTCTCCCACGGCGCCGACTGGTCCGAGAGGAAGCTGCCCGCGGGCAAGCGGGATGACGTACCGCCGGGATCGTGGCGGCCCGCGGGCCGATGAAGGCGCGCCTGACCTGGCTCGAATCGGTCGATCCGAAGGGCCCGGAGATTCGCGCGATGGTCGAGGCCCTCGTGCGCCATCACGTGGCGGTCGATCCCACTCTGCTCTCGTCCGCGACGAAGCTCCGCGGAGACGACCGTGAGTACCTCGTCAGCCCCGACCTCGCGCTCGCCCCCGCGCCGATGCGGGCGTCCTTTGCCCGCCTCTCCCCCGTGCGCGACTGGACCCCGGCGGACTTCCGGCGCGGGCACGCGGCCATGGAGAAGATGCTCGCCCTCGTCAAGCTCTACTTCGACAGCGGCGTCCTGCTCACGGTCGGCTCCGACGAGCCCAATCCCTGGATCGTTCCGGGCCCGAGCCTGCATCGGGAGATGGCGCTCCTCGTCCAGGCCGGCATCCCGCGCGGCGAGGTCCTGAAGATGGCGACGTCCAACGCCGCGAAGGCCCTCGGCATCGAAGCGGAATCCGGGACGATCGCCCCCGGAAAGCGGGCGGACCTGGTTCTGCTCTCCGAAGACCCGACGGCCGAGATCTCCAACACGGACGACATCGTGTGGGTCATGAAGGACGGCGTGCGCTACGACCCGAAGAAGCTCCTCTCCGAAGCGCGCTGACGCTTCATGATGGCGCTCGTTTTCGAGGGGGGACGGGCGGCGGTCCGCGAGGTGCGGCGGCCCGTTCAGAGACGGGGATTCGCGCTCGTGCGCGTCATCGCGTCGGGAATCTGCAACACGGACCTGGAACTTCGCCGCGGTTACCACGGCTTTTCCGGCGTCCCCGGCCACGAGTTCGTCGGCCGCGTCGAGGGGCCGTCCGGCTCGCCCTGGATGGGAAAACGCGTCGTGGGCGAGATCAACCTGGCCTGCGGGCGCTGCGAGGAGTGCCGGCGCGGCCTCGGGCGCCACTGCGGAAAGCGCCGCGTCCTCGGCATCCTCGGTCATCCGGGCGCGCACGCGGAGTTCCTGACTCTTCCACAGGAGAATCTCCACGAGGTGCCCGGGGAAATCGCCGACGAGGAAGCGGTCTTCACCGAGCCGCTCGCCGCCGCCTGCGAGATCCTCGACCAGGCCGCAGTCGACGCCGGGACGCGCGCCGCCGTGCTCGGCGCCGGAAAGCTCGGAACGCTCTGCGCGCGCGTGCTCGAGAGCGCGGGGGCGTCGGTCGCGCTCCTCGGGCGCAAGAGCCGCGCGCGCGCCCGCTCCTTCGACCTCGTCGTCGAGGCCACCGGCGAGCCATCGGGTATGCCGCGCGCGCTCGAGCTCGTGCGTCCCCGTGGCACGATCGTGTGGAAGTCCACCTATCACCTCCCGGCGCGATTCGACGCGGCGCCGCTCGTCGTCAACGAGGTCACCGTCGTCGGAAGCCGCTGCGGGCGCTTCGAGCCCGCACTCGAACTGCTGCGCAGCGGAAAGATCGACGTCCGAAGTCTCCTTTCCGCCGAGTTCCCGCTCGCCCACGCGACGCGGGCCCTGGCGGAAGCCTCGCGGCCGGGCGCGCGAAAAATCCTCCTCCGTCCCGGCGCCTGACGCGCCTCTCGCCCCGTAGGGGCGGGGCTTGCCCCGCCCGCCCCCGCTCGTCACGCCACATCGTTTGGACCGCCGACATCCCACTGGCGCGCAACCCACCACAGCCCGTGCCGTGGGGACAAAGGTACGTTCGGGAGGGATGACTATGTGGTCGCGTGCGTGCCCGTCTCGTCCGGCGCGGCGCATTCGGCAGAGGCGGGCGGCCGCAAGGGCCCCTACGACGCGGGGGGATGTCGGGCGATATGCTTGTCTGGACTCGATCCGAGTCGGCGAGAGGAGGTTCTGCTGATGAGATCAACCAGAATCGGGCTGCTTCTTCTGTCCGTCGCGGGGGCCGCGGTGGCCGCCGAGGGAACCGCCGGGGGCGTCAAATGGAACTCGCCGGCTTCCTGGAAGCTCCAGGCGGCGCGGCAGATGCGCGTCGCGACCTACGACGTCCCGGCCGCGCCCGGATCGGAAACGGGCGAGTGCGGCGTCTTCTACTTCGGGCAGGGCCAGGGCGGAGGGGTAGACGAGAACTTCGAGCGCTGGGTGAAGCAATTCGAGGGCGCGGCCCCGCCGAAGAAGGGCGAGAAGACGGTCCACGGGCTCCGCGTCCACACGATCGACATCTCGGGCACATACCTGGCGTCGGGCGGCCCGATGATGCAATCGCAGGGGAAGAAACCCGGCTACCGGCTCCTCGGCGCGATCGTCGAGGCGCCGCAGGGCCTCATCTTCTTCAAGTGCATCGGCCCTTCGGCGACGATCGGCAAGGCGCAGGCGGACTTTGACGTTCTGCTGGGCTCGCTGGCCAAGTCGCCGGCGGTCAAGCTCTGATCGGAAGGAGAGAGGACATGCGGCGGGCACTCCTTCTCGCGCTGCTTTTGTGTCTGACCTGCCCGGCCATTGCCCAGGAAGGCTTCTCTCTTTTCACGACGGATTTCCCGCCGGAAGAGTTCGCGTCGCGCCGCGCGGGCGTCTACGACACGATCGGGAAAGGCGCAATCGCGATCCTCCAGGGGGCGCCGACGCCCGTCGGCTTCACGCGCTTCCGGCAATCCAACGACTTCTACTACCTCTGCGGCGTCGAGGTTCCCAACGCGTATCTCGTCCTGGACGGATCCTCGCGCAAGGCGACCCTGTATCTGCCCCACAGGAACGACGGGCGCGAGCGCGGCGAGGGGAAGGTGCTGAGCGCCGAGGACGCGGAAGAGGTCAAGAAGCTCTCCGGTGTGGAGGACGTCGCCGGGACGGATCTTCTCGGCGAGCGCGTCGCGCGCGTCCTCCAGCAGCGGGACCCCCTGACGGCCTACGTTCCGCTCTTCCCCCAGGAGGGATCCGCCGAGAGTCGAGACCTGGCCCTGCGGCGCGTGGCGGAGCTCGGCTCCGACCCGTGGGACGGCCAGGCCTCCCGCGCGGGCAGCTTCGTCCGGAAGATCCGGGAGCTCTTCCCCAACCTGGCGGTCGCGGATCTCTCCCCCGCTCTCGACAAGCTCCGCCTGATCAAGAGCCCGCGGGAGATCGCGATGATCCGGCGCGCGACGCGTCTCTCGGGCCTGGCGCTCATGGAATCCATGCGCTCGACGAAGCCGGGCCAGTACGAGCGGGAGCTCGACGGCCTCGCCAAGTTCATCTACTACAGGAACGGCGCGCAGGGGGACGCCTACTACTCGCTCATCGCGAGCGGAAGGAACGCCTGGTATCCCCACTACAACGCCGGGAAAAGGAAGATGGAGGACGGCGACTTCCTGCTCATGGACTACGCGCCGGACTACGGCTACTACATGAGCGACGTGACGCGCATGTGGCCGGTCAACGGGAAGTTCTCGCAATGGCAGCGCGAGTTGTACGGTTTCTATCTCTCCTGTTACCGGGCGATCCTGAAGGCGATCCGCCCGGGAGCGCTCCCCTCGGCGATCATGCAGGAGGCCGCCAACGAGATGGACAGGACGCTCGCGGCGGCGAAGTTCTCCAGGGACATGGACCGGAAGGGAGCGGAAGCGTTCGTGAAGGACTACCACGCCGCGGCGGGACGCCCGGACGCGGCGCTGGGCCACTGGGTCGGGATGGCGACGCACGACGACGGCCCGCACACCGGCGCACTCAAGCCGGGAATGGTCTTCACGATCGAGCCGGCGCTGCGGGTGCCCGAGGAGAAGATCTACGTGCGCCTCGAAGACCTGATCGTCATCGGAGAGAAGTCCGCGGAGATCGTCAGCGACTTCGTTCCTTCCGACCCCGACGCCATCGAGAAGGTGATGCGGGAAGAGGGTCTCTTGAAGCGCTACCCTCCCGCCGACCTCCACTAGGAATAGATATTCGAGTGACCTGAAATTGCTGTCATCCTGAGGAGCGAAGCGACGAAGGATCTGCTCTCTCGATTTTCACCGGGGCAGATCCTTCGCTTCGCTCAGGATGACAGGACAAGCTGCTCCTGTATTCTTTGCGGCGCGAAAGGACCGAATGCGATGAAGAAGACCCTTCCGTTCGCGGTTATCCTCTTGGCCGCCATGTCCGCCGCGGGAGCCGAGGAGCCGGGCAAGAGCGCCGCGAGCGCTCCTTCCTGGATGAAGGACGCGAGCAGCAAGATCGAGAAGGAGCTCGGCGCGAAATACGGCGAAGAGGCGAAGGCGCGGCTTGCCCGAGGGCTCAAGCAGGTGGGCGAGTTCTGGCGAACGGAAGACGGGGACGCGGAGAGCTTCGAAGGATTCGTCAGGACAAACTTCGCCGGCGACCCGAAGACGCTCGATGCGCTCTTCGATCGCATGGAGTTCGCCTTCGAGTCGCTCGACGGCCACATGCTGGAGATCGGCCGCGACTTCCGCAAGCAGTCGGACCTGGATCTGGGGCCGATCTACCCGTTCGACGAGACGCTCGCCGGCTACGACCCGTCGGCGCACGTCACCGACGACCTCTTCGGCAACAAGCTCGCGTTCACGGTCCTCCTGAACTTCCCGCTGACGACGCTCCAGCAGAGACTGGCCGAAGGGGAAAAGTGGTCGCGCCGGCAGTGGGCGGAGACGCGGCTGGCCGAACGGTTCTCCAAGCGCATCCCGGCCGACGTCAACCTCGCCATCGGCAAGGCCGCCGCAGTGGCCGAGCAGTACATCTCCGAATACAACATCTGGATGCATCACCTCGTGGACGCGAAAGGCGTCCGTCTCTTCCCGCCGAAGATGCGGCTGCTCTCCCACTGGAACCTGCGCGACGAGATCAAGGCGGACTACGGGGACGGGAAGACGGGCCTCGCGAAGCAGCGGACCATCGCGAAAGTCTGCGAGCGGATCGTCACGCAGACGATCCCCGATTCGGTCGTGAACAACCCGCAGGTGGACTGGAACCCGTTTACGAACGAGGTCCGGCCAACCACCGAGAAGGATTCCGACTCGCCGGCTCCTTCCGGCCGCGGCTCGGGCCCGGAGCCCGACACGCGCTACGCGAGACTTCTCGGGACCTATCGCGCGGCGCGCCTGGCCGACCCGTACTCACCGACGGCGCCGACGATGATCGCGCGCCGGTTCGACGAGAACCGCCAGATCCCCGAGGCGCGCGTCCGCAAGATGCTGGAGGACGTCCTCTCCTCGCCGCTCGCGCCGAAGGTCGCGGCGCTGATCGAGAAGCGGCTCGGCCGCAAGCTCGAGCCCTTCGACATCTGGTACGCGGGCTTCAAGCCGCGCGGCGCCTATACCGAGGCGCAGTTGGACGAGATCGTGCGCAAGAGGTATCCGACGGCCGAGGCTTACAAGAAGGACATCCCGAACCTCCTCGTCCAGCTCGGCTTCTCGAAGGAGAAGGCGGATTTCCTCGCCAACAACATCGTCGTGGATCCGGCTCGAGGCTCCGGGCACGCGATGGGGGCCGGCTGGCGCGGCGACCACGTGCACCTGCGCACGCGCGTCGAGCAGGGCGGGATGAACTTCAAGGGCTTCAACATCGCCGTGCACGAGATGGGGCACAACGTCGAGCAGACCTTCTCGCTCAACGAGATCGACCACACTCTTCTCGCCGGCGTCCCCAACACGGCCTTCACCGAGGCGCTCGCCTTCGTCTTCCAGGCGAGAGACCTGGAGCTCCTCGGTCTTTCGAAACCGGATCCGCAGAGCCGGGCGCTCGAGACCCTGAACGACTTCTGGGGAACCTTCGAGATCGCCGGCGTCGCCCTCGTCGACATGGGAGTCTGGCACTGGATGTACGACCATCCCGACGCCAACCCCGCGCAGTTGAAGGAGGCCACGCTCCAGATCGCCCGCGACGTCTGGAACCGCTACTGCGCTTCGATCTTCAAGACGCGCGACGTGACGCTCCTCGCGATCTATTCCCACATGATCAGCTCGTTCCTGTATCTGCCCGACTACCCGATCGGCCACATGATCGCCTTCCAGATCAAGCAGCAGATGGAGAAGACCGGCGCCGTCGGCCCTGAGTTCGAGCGGATGACGAAGGTCGGCAACGTCGCGCCCGACATCTGGATGAAGAACGCCTGCGGCTCCGCCGTCGGCCCGGAGGCGCTGCTCGGCGAGACGGAGAAGGCTCTCGCCGCGATCCGCTGACGCGGTTCCATGAAGTGTCCCTCCTGCTCCGCCGAGGTTTCCGAAGGCGGACAGTACTGCTCCGCCTGCGGTCGGCCGGTCAGCTCCGCCTCCCAGCTTCCGACGGGGCTCGCGACGCCATCGGAGATCGAGGCGGCGCGGCGGCGCGTTTCCCCGTCTGATCCGATCGGCCGTCTCGCCTCCTCCGCAGCAATCGAAACGGAGGGCTTTGCGCCCGGGGCCGTGCTCATCGAGCGCTACCGCATCATCGGGCTCGTCGGCCGCGGCGGCATGGGCGAGGTCTACCGGGCCGACGACCTGAAGCTCGGACAGCCGGTCGCGTTGAAGTTTCTCCCCGGAAAGCTCGCCGCGGAGAAAACGTGGATCGATCGCTTCTACGCCGAGGTGCGGCACGCGCGCCAGATCTCCCACCCCAACGTGTGCCGGGTCTACGACGTGGGCGAGATCGAGGGGCGGCACTTCCTCTCGATGGAGTACGTGGACGGCGAGGATCTCGCCTCGCTCCTGCGGCGGATCGGGAGGCTCCCGGGCGACAAGGCGGTCGAGATCGCGCGGCAGCTCTGCGCGGGACTGGCGGCGGCGCACGATCAGGGCGTTCTCCACCGGGACCTGAAGCCCGGCAACGTCATGCTCGACGGGCGGGGCCGCGCCCGAATCACGGACTTCGGCCTCGCCGTTCGCGCCGACGACGACAAGGGGGGCGCCGAAGTCGGCGGCACTCCCGCCTACATGGCGCCCGAGCAACTCGCCGGCAAGGGCGCCTCGGTCCAGAGCGATCTCTACGCCCTGGGCCTCGTCCTCTACGAGCTCTTCACGGGGAGGAGAGCCTTCGAGGCGGCGACCGTGGCCGAATGGCGGCGCAAGCACTCGCAGGAGCAGCCCACGGCGCCTTCGACCGTCACGAAGGAGCTCGACCCGGCCGTCGAGCGCGCGATCCTGCGCTGCCTGGAGAAGGAGCCGGGCCAGAGGCCGCGCTCGGCCGCCGCCGTGGCCGCGGCTCTGCCCGGAGGCGATCCGCTCGCCGCCGCCATCGCGGCGGGAGAGACCCCTTCTCCCGAGATGGTCGCCGCGGCCGGCAGCAACGAAGGGATGAAGCCCGCGGCGGCGTGGGCTTGTCTGGTCTCGATCCTCGCGGGACTGGCTCTCGCCGCCTATCTCTCTCCGCGTGCCTACCGTCACGGGCACGTGCCGCTGGAGAAACCTCCGGACGCGCTCGTCGAGAAGTCGAAGGAGATCGTCCGGAAGCTCGGCTATACCGAAAGACCCGCCGATATCGGCATGGGGCTTTTCCGGCAACGGGGAATACCGCCGCTGGGTCGAGGAGCACGACCAATCGAAAGACCGCTGGAAAGGGATCGAGTCGGGACGTCCGGCGGCGATTTACTTCTGGTATCGGCAGAGTCCCGCTCCGCTCATCGCGGAGCGATTCCGCGGCGACGACGCCGGCGAGATAAGGGTGACGGAAACCGATCCGCCGCCGTTGGCGGCGGGAATGGTCGGCATGGAGCTCGACCCGCTCGGCCGCTTGATCCGCTTCGAGGCGGTGCCGTCTCCGGCGACTGCTCCGACGGCCGCCGACCGGCCGCCGGATTGGGAGGCTCTCTTTGCCGAAGCCGGGCTCGATCGCGCGGCCTTCGCGCCCACCGAGCCCAGGTTCCTCCCTCCCTTCTACGCGGACTCCCGGACGGCCTGGGCCGAAGGCAAGCCCGAACGCGCCGATCGCCCTGTACGCGTCGAAGCCGCCGCGAACCACGGCCGTCCGACGTACTTCGAGCTCGTGGAACCGTGGAGCAGCCCTCCTCATATGCTGCCGGTGTCGAGACTCGGGTTCAATGCCTTCGAGCTCTTCCTCGCAAGCGTATTCACGGTGCTGCTCATCGGTGGCGCCCTGCTCGCCCGCCGAAACCTGCGCATGGGCCGCGGCGACCGCCGGGGAGCGATCCGCGTGGCGGCCTTCCTCTTTATCTGTTTCATGCTCTCCTGGGCGCTGGAAGCGCGCCACGCGGGGAACATCTCGGAGTACCCGCTCTTTATCCAGGGGTTGGGCACGTCCTTGTTCGTCGCCGGCCTCAGTTGGTTGATCTACATCGCCCTGGAGCCCCTCATCCGGCGCCGCTGGCCGGACTCGCTGATCGCCTGGACACGCCTGCTCTCGGGCCGCTTCACCGATCCTCTGGTGGGACGGGTGCTGCTCGCCGGCGCACTGCTCGGCGTATTCGAAGCCATCTTGGTCGAAGTCGGGCAGCTCACGCGACGGGCATTCGAGGCGACGCCGCCCATTCCTCCCTTCCCTTGGACCTACACTCTGCTCGGTCCCCGCTTCGTCGCCGGCCATCTCGTCGAGGCGTCCGCGGTCAGCATGTTCCTTGCTCTCGCCCTTGCCTTGCTGTTCTTTCTGCTGCGGGCCGCCCTTCGAAAAGAATGGCTGGCCGCCGGGGCCTTCGCTCTGATCATGGCGGTGCCGCTCTCCGGCGTCGCAACAGAGCGGGTCGAAACCGGCGGGCTGATCGCCGTTGCATTCGGCCTCGTCAAGGCCGCTGCCCTCATCTTCGTTTTTCTCCGCTTCGGGCTCCTCGCAATCGTCTTCGGCAATTATTTCGGACACCTCCTGGAGCTCCCCCTCACGACCGACCCCTCGGCCTGGTACGCGGGAACGTCTCTATTTCTCCTCATCGTTCTCGCCGCGCTAGCGATCTACGGCTTCCGCATCGCCACCGCGAGCCGGCCGCTCTTCTCGGGGGCGCGCCTGGACGACTGAGTCAGGCCGACTCGGAGGCGAGCATCTCCGCGAGCGCTCGGATCGTCAGAGGCGAGCAGCCTTCCGCCTTGTTGTTCACGATGACGAAGACGTCGCGGCCGAGGGAGGAGGCTTGCCGGGCGAGCGAGACGACCTGGCGGCGCATCTCGGGGTCGGGCGCGACGATTCGGTCGAACGGCTCGAACTCTTCGCGACGGTCGTTGTAGCGGGTCCCCGGGGCGAGCAGGAGGCGGATCACGGCGAAGGGCGCCGTCTCGAGTGGAATCGCCGCCGCCTGCTCTTCCGGCATCGGCATCGCGGTCGCGTAATTGTAGACGTGGCCCGCGCCGGCCCCGACGAGAGCCGCGCGGTACTCGTCGGTTAAGAGAGCCGGGTCGCGCAACTCCACCGCGTAGCGGAAATCCCGCGGCAGCGCCGCGAGAAACCGGCCGAGCTTCTCGGCGAACGCGGCCGGCCGGTCCCGGCGTCCCGCGCCAGCCGGCGGGAACTGCAGGAGGAAGGGTCCCGCGTGGTCCGCGAACGCGGCGCGGAACGGCTCGACCATCTCCTCGACGAAGCGCTCCGGCCGCAGGAAGTCCGGATTCGCGGCGCGCTGTCCGGGAAGCTGCGCTGCCGTGACTGCCGCCGGCGCCTTGGCGCAGCAGCGAAATCCCGCCGGAAGCTGCTCCGCGTACCGAACAAGGTCCGCTTCCGGGATCGGAGCATAGAAGCCCCGGTCGATCCCGACGGTCGTGAGCAGGGGATGCCGCGCATACTCGGCGAGACCCTCGCGGGCGAGAACCGCCTGCGACGCGCGCCGCGAATAGACGAGTCCCGCCCAGCCGGGAAAGCCCCAGGAGCTCGTTCCGAAGAAGACATTGCCGGGCAGCCGCGCAGCGATCTCTGCCGCCTCCGCGTGCTCCCTCTCCAGCCGCTCTCTCGCGGCAATGTCGGCGCGCGAACCCTGAGGCCGCGGTGAGCCGAAGAGGTCCAGCTGGCTCGATTCGTCCATGATTCCGGATGCTAGACCCGGCGGCGCGAGTCCGGGCTCTTCGATTCCAAGCTAACATCCCGCCCGTGGAGCGATCGGCGGAGTCTCCTTCGTTCGTCTCCCCTCGGGTCCGAGGCGGGATTCTGCAACGCTTTGCCGCGTTCATCGCGGAGCGACATCCCTTCGCCCTGACATCCGCGGTCGCGGCGTTCGAAGCGGTTTGCCGGAAAGAGCCGGGACGCGACCCCGCGGCGATCGAGGCGCTCCGGCCCGGGCTGGCCGAGTCGTTGAAACGGCATCTCGTTCAAGCGCCGCCGGAAGAACTGCCGGAGGCGACGCCCGGCGTTCCCGTGGAGCGGCGGCTCGATCAGGCGCGGCAGGAGCTGCTTGACGCCTGCGACGGGTTCCTGCGGCGCGAGGCGATCGCGGCCGGTCTGACCCCGGAGGAGAGGGTCGAGATCCTGCGCGGCATGGTCCTGACGCGCGCCACGGACAACCGGTTGAAGTCTTTCTTTTCGGGAAGCGAGGTTCGCTACCGCGGCACGCCGTTTCAGGGAAAGGGATTCCGGTCTCTGGGGCAGGAAGCGATCTACGCGGCGGCCGTGAGGCTTCGGCGGGGCGAACGCTACCGGGACGGCGACGGCTCCTGGCGGGGCGACGTTGTCGCGCCCTTGATCCGCGATCTGGGCGCGGCGCTCGCGATGCGCCCGGACGCTTCGATCGTGCGGATGATCTTGAACGCGCAGATGGGCAAGGCCGGCCCGCCGATGGACGGCAAGGACCTTCACGTCGGAGACCTGTCCTGGGGAATCCTGCCTCCGGCCGCGCCTCTGGGAATCTCCTCCCTGACGGCCGCGGGCATGGCGATGGCCTTCGCGCGCGAGGGCTCCGGCCGCGTGGCCGTCTGCTTCATCGGCGAGGGCGGAACCTCGCTCGGCGAGTGGCACGAGGCGATCAACCTCTCCGCGGCGCGGCGCCTCCCGGCGGTCTTCTGCGTCGAGAACAACCAGACGGCCCTCTCCACCCCGGTTCCCGAGCAGTGCGCGGCGCGGGTCTTCGCCGAGAAAGCGGCGGGCTACGGCATTCCCGGCGTCACGCTCGACGGGACCGACCCCGAGGGGATCGCGGCGGCGTTCGCGTGGGCCGCCGAGCGGGCGCGGGCGGGGCTGGGGCCGGCGCTGATCGAGCTCGTGTGCATGCGCATGTGCGGCCACGCGCACCACGACGACATGCTCTACCTCGGCAAGGAGCCGCCGATCTCGTGGGACTATCCCCGGCTCTCCGAGCAGGGCTACGCCGACCGCGCGCTCTACGAGTTCTGGTCATCCCGCGATCCCATCGCGAGCTACGCCGCGCGTCTCGAGGCGGAGGGAATCATCGGGAACGGCGACCTGCCGCGCATGAAGAAGGAAGCCGAGGCGCTCGTCGAGGCGGAGGCGCGCCGGATCATCGATGCCCCCTGGCCGGAACCCAGTCTGGCAGCGGAAAATATCTTCGCGGGCGAACCGGCGCGCCGGCGAGTCGAAGTGCTGGAACCGTCGGCGCGCGGGAAAGAAACCGCGGTCCCGCCGCCGCTCGAGCCGGGGCCGGCTTTCGATCCAAAGGGGAAGACGTTTCTCGAAGCCGTCATGATGGGCGTCGGCGACGCTCTGCGCTCCGACCCGCGCGTCTTCGTCTATGGCCAGGATGTCGGCGGCAGGTACGGTAACGCCTTCCTGCTCTTGAAGCCGCTGCTCGAGGAGTTCGGCGATCGCATCTTGAACTCGCCGCTGGCCGAAGGCGCGGTGCTTGGGGTTTGCGTCGGCGCCGCCCTCGCGGGACAGCGGCCGATCGGCGAGATGCAGTTCAACGACTTCGTCGCGACCGGCTTCAACCAGCTCGTCAACAACGCCGCGAAGATCCGCTACCGCTGGGGCGGCTCGGTGCCCATGGTCGTGCGCATGCCGTGGGGAGGCCTGCGGCACGCGGGGCCGTACCATTCGCAGAACACGGAGGCCTGGTTCTACCGGACGCCGGGGCTGAAGATCGTCGTCCCCTCGACGCCCCACGACGCGCGCGCGCTCCTCGCCTCCGCCGTCGCCGACCCGGACCCGGTCCTCTACTACGAGCACATCGCGCTCTACCGCGACCCGCGGATCAAGCAGGCGCTTGCGCAGGAGCCGCCCGCGCCGATCCCGATCGGCAAGGCCGCCCTGCGGCGCGAGGGCTCGGACCTCGCGATCGTCTCCTACGGCGCCTACGTCCACGTGGCGATGCGCGTCGCGGAGAAGCTCGCGAGGGAGAGAATCGGGGCCGCCGTCCTCGACCTGCGAAGCCTCGCGCCGCTCGACCGGGGCGCGCTGCTCGCGCTCGCCCGGCGCTGCGGCCGCGTCCTGATCGTCCACGAAGACACGCGCACCGGCTCGATCGGCGAGAGCCTCGCCGCCGATCATCCAGGAGGAAGCCTTCGAGTACCTCGACGCT
>CAVUIX010000002.1:0-583042 GCA_963741435.1 uncultured Acidobacteriota bacterium
TTCTCCGCGCCCTTCTCGACGGTCAGGAGGACCTCTTCGTTCTGGAAGGGCTTGGGGATGTAATGGAACGCCCCCTCCCTCATCGCGTCGATCGCGCCTTCGATCGAGGAGTTCGCGGTGACGATCACGACGACCGCGTCCGGGTCGCGGCTGCGGATCTCGCGGAGCACCTCGAGGCCGGGGCGATCGGGGAGCATCAGGTCGAGCAGGACCACGTCGTAGGGCTCCGCCTCGAAGAGCGAGAGGGCTTCCGCCGCGTCGGGCGCGGCCGTCACGTCGTAACCCTGCCGCTCGAGCAACGTCGAGAGGACGTCGCGGATCACCTCTTCGTCGTCCACGACGAGGATTCGCAGGGCGCGGCTCATGACACCGGCGCCGAAAGCGGCAGCGTCACGACGGCCTCGACCCCTCCCCTCGGGGCGGGAGCCGGATCTCGCCTCCGTGGCGCCGCACGATGTCGCGCGAGATCGCGAGGCCGAGCCCCGTGCCGCCCGATTTCTTGGTCGTGTAGAACGGCTCGAAGAGCCGGTCGGGTCCGCCGGCGGGGAGGCCCACGCCGCGGTCGCCGATGCCGACGCGGACGGATTCGCCGTCCGTGTCGACGCGGCACGTGACCTCGCTGCCGTCGGGGGAGGCGTCGCGGGCGTTGGTCAGGAGGTTGACGAAGACCTGCTCGAGCTCGCGCGGGTCGCCCGTGACCCAGGTGGGCCCGCTGCCGCCGTGGATTTGGAAGAGGGGCGGCGGTCGCCGAACGTCGTCTCGACCGACTCGGCCGCGTTGGAGATCACGGCGCGCAGGTCGGCGCGGACGTTCGCGCGCGCGCGCGGACGCGCGAATTCGAGCAGGTTGTTGACGAGGTGAGCCGCGCGGAAGGTCTGTCTCTCCATCTTCTTCAGGATCTTGTAGCGGGGATCGCCCGGCGCCGTCTCGGCCAGGAGCAGCTGCGCGTAGGAGGAGAGGCCCGCGATCGGCGTGTTGACCTCGTGCGCGACCCCGGCCGCGAGCACGCCGAGCGAGGCGAGCCTCTCCCGCTCCGCGAGCGCCTTCTCCGCGCGGACCTGATCGGTCACGTCGTCCACCAGGACGACCCGCCGGTCCGGCTCTCCGCGGAAAGCCGAGACCGAAACACGCAGGTCCCGCTCCTCGCCGCGGGCGTTCCAGAAACGGGCTTCGACGGCGCTCTCGCCTCCCTCCTCCGGGGCCGGCGGCAGCTCCACGTCCGGCAGGACCTGGGCGAACGTCGAGCCGACAAGATCCGTTTCCGGGCGGCCCACGATCGCCGCGAAGGCGGGGTTGGCGGACTGCAGACGCCCGTCGCGGTCGATCACGAGGATTCCGGAGGAGGAGGATCGGATGACGCTCTCCTGGTACTGCTGCAGGTTCCGGATCTCCTCCAGCCGCTCGGCAAGGGCCCCGTAGAGTCGGGCGTTCTCGAAGGCGAGGCCGGCCTGGGCCATGACCGCCGTCAGCAGCGACTCGTCCTCCGAGGAGAGCGGCACACGCCCATCCTTGTGGCCGGCGCCCAGCGCGCCGACGAGATTGCCCGCGCACCGCAGGGCGAAGAAGACGCGATGGCCCGCCGCGTGGAGCCGCGCCGCCGCCGGCTCCTCTTCCTGCCCGAAGGCGGCCCCGCGCAGGTGCCAGACATCCTTTGCGGCCAGGCGCCTCGAGAGAAGCTCCCAGTCCGCGCCCGCCACGCTCGGGCCCTCGAAGAGGAAGAGAGAGCAGGGCACGACGTGGAGCCCGTCCTCCACGCGCCGCACGATCGCGGCCGACAGATCCTCCTGCCGTGCGCGGAGTCGAGAAGTCTCTCGCGATGTCGAGCAGCGCGCGGCGCGCGCGGTAGGTGTCGTGGTACTGGATTCTCTCCAGCACGCCGGTGATCCGCCTCTTCATCGGAACGAGGAGCGCGGCGAGCACGAGCCCCGAGCCGAACGCGATGACGTTCTTTCCCGCCTCCGCCATCCCTTCCAACGTGCGGTCGAGAAGCGTGTTCAGCAGCACGAACGTCATGCCGCCCAGAAGAACCGCCGCGGTCGTTGCGAGGGCTTCCCGCACGAAGATCTCGACGTCCCAGAGCCGCCACTTCAGGATCGCGTAGGCGAAGGCAAGGGGGATGAAGACGAGCGGAACAACCGACAGGCTCGAGAGCAGCGGCGAAGCCAGCCCGAGGATCCTCGGGAAGACCGACAGGAGCAGGAAGGGCGCGAGGCCGACCGCGACTCCGAGTCCGATCCACCGCATCTGCTTCTCCGCCTCGGCGTCTTCGCGGCGACGCCGCAGGAGTTGCGTGAGCCGCCACAGAGCCGCGACGCCGAAGAGCGCGAAGTAGGCCTGCCAGAGCCGCGTCGCGAGCTCGAGCAGGGCCGCCGCATCGGCGCCGGCTGAGGTGAGAGGCGCTTCCTGAATGGCCAGGTATGCCGCCCCCGGCAGATAGAGAAACGGAAGAATCCGGCGGCGCTTTATCGACAGCGGCTGCGGGAAGACCAGGAAGAAGTGGAGGAGCAGAGCCGGGAGGAGCGCGCGGTAGAAGTCTTCGGTCAGGAGAAAGGCCTTCCAGACCGCGTCGTGCGGCCCGGCGGGCGTCACGACGTAGACCGCGAAGGAGGAGAGGCAGAGCGCCCAGAAGATCCGCGCCGCTCCGGCGCGCTCGCGGGAGACCGTGAAGAGACCGATGAGGAGATAGAGGAAGCCGACGAACGCGAGGAAGAGATAGGTCCGGTCGAGCGCCACGACCGGACGGGCCAGACGCATCTCGCGGACTTCTCCGTGGGAGACGACGAGCAGGCGGTGCGGGAAGGGCTTGCGCGCCAGGCTTCGCTCGGGCTGCGCCAGAGAAGCCGCCGTCTGCCCGTCCGCGGTGATGATCCGGTCTCCCGGCGAGAGGCCAGCGGCCGCAGCCGCGCCCCCGGGCTCGATCCGGGTAATCGTCAGCGCACCACCCGATCGCACGTAGTCGAAGCCCGGCCGCGAGAACGTATCGACCTTCCGGGCAAATGACAGGAAGGCAATACCCACCGTCGCAGCGGTAACGAGCAGAGCCGCTCCGACGCCCAGCGACTTGATCAGACGAGGCACGAGCGCTGATTCAGCAATCCGAATGCCATGCGAAACCAGTGGCTACCATCGAATAAAGCCATTTCTTACAAATACTTAAGAAAAATAACCAGAAGGTCTCCGACCGTCGAATCCAATTTTCTGAATATACCTCGAGATTATTTTGGATTGGAGGAAGACAGAGGGAGAGAGGGAAGGGCGCCTTAAAAGGAGATTGCCACGCCCCCAAGCAAGCGATTGGTCGAAGGAGAGTCGTCGCTCGTCAGCGCAACGCTGCGGGCCGACTCGAGGGCGACGAGAAGCTTGCAGACCGTGCCGAACGGGTTGACGCCGACGACCGAGAGATCCTGGGCGAGGGAAATCGCGATCTTGCTCGAGTCGTTGGACCGGAGCGCCGCCGCGCGTCGCCAGGCTCTGGCGCACTCCGCGCACGAGCACGGCGACGCCCGTGTGTGTCTGCACGATCTCCACGGCCGCGCGGGCCGACCAGAAATGCCCCTTGTTGTCGGTGATTCCGATAGTTCTTTTCGGAGCCGGAGGCCGGATCGCCTCCGATCCTGCCGTAGCGCAGCCCGATGCTGCCCGAGAGTTTGTCGGTCAAGCGGTGGCTTCCCGACAGCTTGTACTGACGGACGGAGTTGCCGTCGAAGAGATAGATGCTGTCGAACTCGGTCAGGAAGTCCCCTTCGAAGAACGCGCGGACCGTTTCGTTGATCCGCTGATCCGACGCCTCGAGGCGGAAGGAGCCGTCGGGGCCGGCGGCCCGCTCCAGCCCGACCACGAATGCTCTGCTGGAAATGGCTTCGTTATTCTCCTCGACGGAGGTCACCAGCGGAAGAACGGTCCCGGAAGCGGTGCCTGATTCCGCGACCCGGTAGAGACCCCGCACGAAGACGTAGGTCTTGCCCCCGAGGTCGTAGTTCGCGCTCAGGCGCGGCGCGATGCCGTATCCGCCCGCCAGATACCGGGCGACGACGCCCCCCTCGACCTCGCTTCGCGAGGAGACGCGCACGGAGGAGCCGGCGGAGAGGTCTCCGTCGGGCGCCGACATCAGGAAGGCTCCGTCGGATCCGACGCCCGAAGGTCCGATCGTTCCCTCGCGGTGCCGGTACGTCATCGCGACCGCGACACCGGGCGAATCCGTGGCGGGCCGGGCATAATTCGCGCGCACTTCCCAGGTTCGCGAGGCGAGCGGGAAGAAGGTGGATCCGGGCGATGTGGCGCGATAGAGATTCGTTTCCTCGACATAGCGGGCCGCGACCGATTCGACTCTTCCTTCCTCGCTGTCGCGGGACCAGGAGACGCCATGGGTCTGAAGGCTCGCCGTGCGGTCGTCATGAAGGTTCAGGGTATGCCGGCGGGTCGTCAGGCTGACACGGTCGAGCGGCGACATGGCGACATCCAGGGCCAGTCCCGCGGCGTTGCCGGCGGTTGCGAACGTATCGGCGACCCCCGAGGGAGCGGTCACGGCGGAGTAGTCGCCGCGGAGGTCGTATTGCCAGCCGTTCGGGAGCCCCCCGCGCACGCCGACGGCGGTGCGGGAAAGCGAGGAATCGCCCTGGGCCACGTCCGAGACCGTGCGGACCTCACCGGCGATCATCTTGTCGACCCGGACCTGGCTGGAGAGCGGCGTCTCCTGCGCGACGGTTTCCAGATCGATTTCCCGCAGGACGTCGGCGGGCAGCTTGTCGCGCAGGTCCCAGACGCTCGAGGACTCGCTCTGCCCGCGCGGGTCTCCGGACTTGGCCGCCAGCTGGATGTGAACCGCGCTCACTCCGATGGATGCGGGCTGGTGCCACAGGCGAACCAGCGCCGGAAGGAATCCGTTCTTGTAGGCGACGAGGTCGTAGACCCCGACCGGCGCCGAAGCAAGAACGAACGTGCCATCGGGAGCCGTGCGCGATCGAGTCAGGGAGGTATCGCCAAGGTTGTAGAGAATCACGAGCGCTCCCCCGATCGGATTCTCCAGATGGCTGACGATCCCGGAGATGGGGGGAGCCAGAGGCGACGCGAGAACCGGTGAAGGCGCGGGCACAGCCAGGCACCACCCGCCGGAGATGCATGCCGGCAATAGCCACGCGAACGCTGCCGAAAGGCGACGTCTCATAGAACGGGACCCAGGGTCCCAGCGGGAGTATATGACTCCGGAGAGTCAATTGCCAATGTCCTTTATGAGCGGGTGAAGGAGGCGCCGAAGGCTCCCCGCCCCAAGGATTTACGCGGCCCTGGAATTCGAGCTCCGGGGGCCTCAGCGGCCGCCTGTCAGGAGACCCTTGAGCACCTGGCTGGCGATCGCGGGATTCTCCTTCAGGCGGCGCAGCGAATACGCACGCCACGACTTTCCGTACGGAACGTAGACGCGCAAGCGGTGGCCCGAGGAGACGAGCTTGCGGCGCAGGTTTCCCGACACGCCCAGCAGCATCTGGAACTCGTAATTGTCGCGGGAGACGCCCAGCCGCCGGATCGACTCGAGCGCTCTCGCCACCAGGATCTCATCGTGGGTCGCGATCCCGACGTAGCATCCGGCCTGGAAAAGGTCATCGACGAGCGCGGCGAAGTTGTCCCGGATCTCTTCGCGGTCCTTGTAGGCGATCTCCGGCGGCTCGACGTAAATCCCCTTGCAAACGCGGACGTTCGCCAGGACCGCCGCCACGCGCCGCGCGTCCTCGCGGCTGCGGCGCAGGTAGGCCTGCAGAACGAGCCCGACGCGATCCGTGATCTTCCTCGATTCGAGATAGATGCCGATCGTCTCCTCGGTCACCGAGGAGTCTTCCATGTCGATCCGGACGAAATTGCCGTGCGCGCGAGCCGCCTCCAGGATCGTGTTGAAGTGCTCGCGGCACCGGCGAGGGTCCAGCTTCAAGCCGAGGGCCGTGAGCTTGACGGAGATGTTCGAATCGAGCCGGTGCTCGGCGATGGCATCCAGGGCGCGGCGGTATTCCGCGACGGTCGGCTCCGTCTCCGAGATCCGCGTGACGTCTTCGCCCAGCACGTCGAGCGTCGCCATGCACCCCTCGGAGTTCAACTGTCGGACGGTCCTGACCGCGTCTTCGAGCGTTTCTCCGGCGACGTAGCGCGAGGCGACGCTGCGAACCAGCCGGCTCGGCACGAGGGGGAGAGTCCTGACGATGAGTGTGTCGAGGAGTTTCATGAGCCGGCGACACGGAGCGCGCTCGGGATGTCTCCGGCGAACATGTCGTCGCGCGAGGCGCGCGCGAAGCACCAGACGTCCACTTCCCGCGCGCCCGCCGCAAGCAGGAGGCGCGCGCATTCCCTCGCGGTCGCGCCGGAAGTGGCCACGTCGTCCACGAGCAGCACGCGCCGGGGCGCGGCGGCGCGAGCGCGAAAGGCGCCGCGGACGTTCTGAGCGCGGCGCGCGAGGGGGAGCCCGCTCTGACGTTCGGTCGGGCGGACCTTGACGAGTCTGCGCGGAGAAAACCGGATTCCCAGGTTCCTCGCCAGGGCGGCCCCGAGCAGATCGGCAGCGTGATCGCCGCGTCGGCGAGCGCGTGCTGTCGCGGGCACGGACGCCGCCTCGTCCCAGGCCGCGGAAGCGGCAAGGCGCGCCGCCATGATCCGCGCCAGCCGCGGGGCGAGATAGTCCGCCCCTCCGAACTTGAAGGCGATGAGGATCTCGCGCGCCGAGCCGCGGTACGGAGCGGCCGCGCGCAAACTGCGGAAAGGGGGCGGAGAAAGCAGGCAGCGGCCGCAGCGGGAAACCTCCGGGGCCCGCGGAGGAACCGAGAACTCGCCTGCCTCTGCGCTCGGAACCGGCTCGTCGCAGACATCGCACCGCGACTCCTCCGGCATCGGCAGCGATTCCCAGCACGCTTCGCAGACGCCGCCGCGGAGAAAGCGCTCGAGGGAGCGGCACCGGCAGGCGAGGCAGCGGGATGGAAAGCAGAAGCCGGCGGCAGCGCGCAGGATCGCGTTCAGATTCTTCTCCGCGAATTCCGTCCGGCTTCCGTAAGCATCCGAGAGCGGGATTGTAAACGCGCTCCGGGTTTCGGGTTGCGCTCGATCTCTCTCCACCGGGAACTTGGAAGTTGAAACCGGAAGCCATAGACTGCCTTCGGAGGTTGCCTGTGTCCCACCGCAGGATCGGGTTCGGGCTCATCGCGGCGCTACTCCTCGCCGCGCCGGCGTCGGCGCAGACGTTTGGCGTTGGAGGAACGATCGGCGTTGTCAACGACATCGAGCACCATTTCCACTGGGAGGATTTCCAGTCCAAGGACTGGAACATCTTCGTCGAAGCCGAGGTGCAGCCGAAAGTCATCGTGAGGGTGACCTACGGGAAGCTTCGGGTGAAAGGGGAGAACGCCGGGACCGTCGTCACTCCGCCGGGATCCACCGAGCCCGTGACTCTGCCGGACCTGACCAACGATATCCACTACGCGACGGTGGGAGTCTCGTACGAGTTCTTCGAAGGAACGTACACGTCCGGCATCTTCGCCGGAATCGGCGGCTACAAGGTCGAGCCTCGAGATGTGCCGGAAGAGATCGCGAATTACCGCGACAATCGCGAGACCGCATTCGGCTGGCATTTCGGAGTCGATGGGGGCTTTCAGGTCATCAAGCATCTCTCTGTCATCGGCCGCCTGACGTTCCACAGCATCAACTCCACTTTCGGGCGGTCTCTGCTGACGGCCAACGCGGGGGTCACATACCGCTTCTGACGGGTCGCGGGTCGAGGGCCGTTTGGCGTACCGTTTGCAGCGGGCCTGGCAAGGCCATGAAAGGCAATCGGTTCACTCCCGCCAACAAAATCCTCCCATCCGGCCGCGCGGTTGCACGCGCGGCCCGGCTCGCTTTCCTCAATTCTTAGGCTCCCGCCAAAAAGGCCGACAGGCCGACCCGTCCGGCGAAAGCCGGGCGGACGCCCACCGTCGCTACGCGCGCTCCGCGGGATCTGCGCCTGACGGCGCGATCCCGCTCCGGCGCTTCGCTCCCGCGGCGCGAGGCTCCTCCCCCCTGGGAGACTCCTCGCGCCGCGACCGGGGCTTGTGCGTCGCTTCGCGACGCCTCGAACGTGGTCAGGGCGGCGTTCGCCTCCATTATTTTTTTTCTTCGGGGGGGACGGCGAGGGGAAGGAGGGTGGACTCTTTTTTCGATGAGAGGGAGATCTCCGTGCGGGCGCGAGTCACTCCCTTGATCGTCATCAGACGGTGTTGCAGGAAATCGGCGAGGGCGGCCGTCGAAACGGCTTTCACCTTCAGCCGGTACGCGTATTCTCCCGCGAGGAAATGACACTCCTGGACGCCGAGCAGTTTCTCCAGATCGTCCACGAAGGCCTTCTCGTAGCGCGGGTGCTCGAGGGCGACATCCACGTACGCCGTCAGAGGGAAGCCCATCTTCTCGTGGTCGAGCAACGCGACGAAGCCCCGGATCATCCCGTGGCGCTCCATCTTCTTGATCCGCTCGTTGACCGACGGAGTTGTGAGCCCCACCGCCCCGGCGATCTTGGCCTGCGACAGCTTCCCGTTGCGCTGGAGCATGTCGAGTATCCGGAGATCGATGTCGTCGATGCTCATCCCCGCCGCCCTTATAAGATTAGAAGACTGCCCGATTGCGGCTAATAATATTAGACCGCCTAGGACTGTCAATAGCTTATTTTCGGCGCCGCTATAATCCCGGAAACGTATGAAAAAACGGGACTACTACGAGGTTCTGGGGGTTTCGAAAGAGGCCTCCGAGGACGATCTCAAGAAAGCCTACCGCCGCCTCGCCCGCAAGCTTCATCCCGACGTCAACCCGGGCGACAAGACGGCCCAGAAAAGGTTCCAGGAGGTTCAGGAGGCCTACGACGTCCTGCGGGACGCGGAGAAGCGCAGGGCCTACGATCGGTTCGGGCACGCCGGACGTCCTTCCATGGGCTTTGAACCCCCCTCCGGAGGCTTCGGCGGCGCGCCGGGAGGCGGTTTCGAGGGGACCACCTTCGAAGGGTTCCAATTCGAGGGGGGTGATCTGGGCGATCTCTTCGGCAATCTCTTCGGAGGAAGAGCGCGCCGTACCGAACCGGAAAAAGGGGAGGACGCGCAGGGGAGGATCGAGATTCCGTTCCGGGAGGCGGTGCTCGGCGGAACGGCCTCGCTCTCCCTCCGGCGCGAGAAGGAGTGCGCGCGCTGCCACGGAACCGGAAGGCTCGGCCGCGACGTTTGCCCGACATGCCGTGGGCGCGGGCGGGTGGCCGAAGTGGAAACCGTGCGCATCAAGATCCCGGAAGGAACCGAGGACGGCGGCACCGTGCGAGTGCCGGGCAAGGGAGGCCCCGGATCTCGCGGAGGATCGACGGGAGATCTCTACGTGACGGTTCGCGTTACGCCCGATCCGTACTTCGAGCGGCGCGGCGACGACATTCACGGCATCGTGCCGGTCACCGTCAAGGAGGCCTACGCCGGAGCCGAGGTCGATGTGCCGACGATCCGCGGAACGTTTCGCGCCCGGATCCCGCCCGGAACGCGCGGTCAGAAGCTGCGCCTTCGCGGAAAGGGGGTGCGCAACCCGCGCACCGGTCAGACCGGAGACCACATCTACACGATCCGCGTCCTCGTCCCCAGGACCGTGACGCCGGCCGGGCTCGACGCCGTGACGCTTCTCGATTCTCTCTACGACGAGCCGGTGCGAAAGGATCTGCCGAAGGGCTTGTGAGTCCAGATTCGAGAGTTCAGATTCCAGGAGACCAAGACAAACCGCGGGCCGCACTGGAATCCGGAACGTGGAATCTGGAATCTGAATTGACCGAGCGGAGCGAGGTCAGTTCCTGGTGGCCATCTCCTGGACGAGGCGCAGCGCGCGGTCGTAGGTCATGGAGGTGTCCAGCGGAATCGTTCTGGCGGACGACCACGCCTTGCCGTCGAAGCGGCTGAAGCCCACGGCGCCTTCCGTGCGCCACATGAGCGTCGGGTGATAGGACGCTCCGATCATCGTGATGACGCGGTCGATCCCGCCAGGCACGCTGTCGGAAATCGGGCCCTCGGAAGCGACGCCGACGACCGGGATGCGCCGGCGCTGCCACGTGACGTTGTCGGGTCCGGGCTTGCCGAGGCTGCTCGGGAACGTGACGCGGATGACGTAGTGCTTGTTGGAGCCCAGGTCGGCGAAGCTCGCGAGGATCGCTCCCCCGATCCCCTCGAGTCTGCAGCGCCGGGTACGAGTAGGCTCCCGGGGCCCGTTCGCCTGTAAGAGTCGGGACTCCGCCGCCGCCCACCGCAGTCGGAAGGTCGTAAACCTGCACGTCGCTCGCGTCGGAAACCTCGTCCAGGAAGATCGGGGCAAAGCGCGCCTGCACGTACTGCGCCTCCTCCCACCAGATGACCGACAGGATCGTGCGCGTGTGCGACGCGGAGCTGCCGTCGTCGTTCTGGACGGACACGGTCTGGTGGGAGAGCAGCATCTGCGGGTTGTAGGCGTGCGCGAAACCGAGGTTCGGCAGGAGATTGGCCAGCGTCCAGGCGCCGCTCCGGAAGATCCCGAGCCGAAGGACGTTCAGGACCGTGAAGTCCTCTTTCCAGAGGAGGACGAGCGATCCGGTCGGCTCGTCGTAGGCCAGCTGGAGGTCGCGTTTGAGGCTGTGGCCGGCCGT
This sequence comes from uncultured Acidobacteriota bacterium, assembly GCA_963741435.1. GTDB lineage: Bacteria > Acidobacteriota > Thermoanaerobaculia > UBA5066 > Gp7-AA6 > JAWOLE01. Next base: position 10,640 of record CAVUIX010000002.1, read on the forward strand.
GTCCGGAACCACGCCTTGAGCGACGCTTCCATCCTGCCGCCGGGAGCTCCAGGCAACGACGTAGTCGCTCGCGCTCACGTCAGGATCGGTCAGACCCAGATCCGAGGCGTAGCCCGAGCGGACGGAGTAGAGGGTGCCGTCCGGGGCGAGGAGCGACTTCTCTTCCTGAGCCGAAGCCGCGCCGCCGGAGGCGAACGCGGCGCCGGCCGCCAGGGCGAAGGCCGCGGCAGCGAGGAAGAAGCGGAGGGCGCGGCGCGTCATGAGGATCATGCTCTCAGGTTGATGACTTCCATCAGGCTGATCTGACGGAGGTAGTTCTTCAAAGCCGGGAAGTCCGGGTAGTAGCTCGCCAACGCCTCGTACTGCTCGTCCGCGCGTGAGGTCCGGCCCATCTCCGAGTACGTCTCGGCCAGCAGGTAGTGGGAGTTCTTCACGACATCCTCGCGCCCGAACTCCTTGCCGAGGCCGAGAGCGCGGACTCCCCAGCTCTCCGCCTCGTCCAACCGGCTCATCTTGACGTGCGCGAAGCAGAGATCCAGCGCCGGATAGTCCATCGCCTGCCGCGCGCCCAGGCTCTCGAGCACGGAAAGCGACCGTTGAACCAGGGGCAGCCCGCGATCGATGTTGTCCAGGGCGATGTGGCAGTAGCCCAGATTGTCCGCGGCCACGGCGGACTGTCTCGAGAGGCTCTCGCCTTCAGACTCCAGCCGCTCGACCGCCTCCTGGAAGAGATCGCGCGCCGCCTCGAAGCGTCCCTCGTGCAGCTCCAGGTTCGCCAGGAGATTGAGCGATGTCCCCGTCAGCTCTTCCAGCCCGAGCTCGCGGCTTCTCGTCAGCGCCGTCTGCGCGTAGAAGCGAGCGCGCTCGAATTCCCCCCGCGCCTCATGGGCGTTGGCGGCGACGTAGCCGGCGAGAGCCCCGTTATAGGTCGAAGGGCTCCGCATCAGGATTTCCTTCAATCGCGAGAGATCGAAATCCTGGCGGTCCATCTCGATCAGGGTCGTCGCGCGGTTGCACGTGAAGAGGTCCTCGAGGTCGCGGTCCTTCCAGCCGCGGGCGAGCGAGAGCCCGTCGTCGTAGAGCGTCAGCGCGCGTTCGTAGTCCCCCGCCCAGATCGCCTCCTTGGCGGTCTTGCGCAGAAACTCCAAGTGTTTTCGGCGCTCGCTCATCCGGCTCGCATCGGTTGATTCGATTCTAGACAGTCGCCTCCGGGAACTCAAGGTCTTTCTTCCTCATTTGGAGCGGCCGCCTCGGAATCCGGCTTGTCCGGCCGTTGCTGCAGCTTCTTGAAACGGACGAAATCGCGCACCTCGCGCTGCGCCTCGCTCGTGAGCTCCTGGAACTCGGTGACGAGCTCGCGGGCCTCGGCGTCCTCCGCTTTCTCCGTCTCGCCGAAGAACTCTCCCATCTTCAGGTCGAAAACGTGGAGAATCTTGAAAAGCGTGTCGAGGCCGACCTTGTACTCGCCCTGCTCCATCCGGGAGAGATCGGATTGCGCGATCCCGATTTTCTCGGAGAGCTCAGTCTGCGTGAGGTGGTGTCCCTTCCGGAGCTCGCGAATGCGGGAGCCCACCAGATGAATCTTGCGCGGAGAATGAGGAGACGACATCGGACTTCCCAGAAAATGTTATTGCGTCATAAACTTCGGCAACTATAATCCCGCCTCCGATGTCAAGCAACAGGAAAAGACTCTCCGCCCGCCTATTTCTGCTTAAAGAGATGGTGGTCAGGGACATCCGGGCGCGGTACGCCGGCTCGGGGCTGGGGGTTTTCTGGGCCTTCGGCCAGCCGGTCCTGTGGCTCCTGCTCTACGCCTGGGTCTTCGGGCTGATCCTCCGTATCCCGGTCGAGAAGGGGTTTGCCGGGTTTCCCGAGTTTCTGCTGGCCGGGCTGCTGCCCTGGATGGCCATCCAGGAGGGGATCTGGCGCGCCTCGTCGGCCCTGACCGACAACGCGGCCATGGTCAAGAAGACGGTCTTTCCGGTGGAAACCCTGGTGCTCTCGGTCGTCCTGGCGGCGGTCGTCAACCAGCTCATCGCCTTCGCCATATTCGCCGTCTACCTGGCGTGGCTCGGACATCTTTCGCTTACGTGGACGCTCCTCGCGCTGCCGGCCCTCCTGATTCAGACGACGCTGACCTTCGGAGTCGCGTGCTTCGCGGCGACCGTCACGACCTTCATTCGAGACCTGGCCCACGGGATCGGCATCGCATTGACGGTCCTTTTCTACGCGACTCCGATCGTCTACCCGGCCGCGCTCATGCCGTCACGCTACCGCTGGATCCTGGCGGTCAATCCGATCGCGCACCTGGTCGAGTGGTATCGCCGCGCCTTCACGCTGCACGTTCTCCCCGAAGCCTCTTCGGTCCTGTACCTGACGGTCTTTTCCGGAGTTGCCGTCGTCCTGGCCTCGGCGCTGTTCCTGCGCGCCCGGCCCCATTTTGCGGACCTGATCTGAACGCGAAGGGAAGAATGCCGCCGCAAAGGCGGTTGAGAGCGGCGGCCTTCGAAACTCAAAATCCGGGAAGTGGAGGTTCTGTGAAGTTCATCCGCCTCTGTCTGTCCGTTTCAGCCCTGGTGCTCCCGTTGGCGTGCGCCACGCCGCAATCTCCGAGCGCATCCCAGCCGCCGCCGACGCCGACGAAGTCGCCCATGTCCCGCACGAACCCGAACATCGTCGAAGAGGACGAGCTGCACTTCGTCGAGCGGTTTCCCAAGGACGAGTACATCCGGGTCGACGCCAACCACTTCAGGCACATGCTGATACCCAAGCCGATGGAGTTCTACAAGGAGGACGACAAGTACTATTACGTCTACACGTACAAGCCCAACCCCGAGTTGGCAGCGATCGAAAGGGCCCTGAAGTCTCCCACTCCTCGCCGCTTCTCCCACTCCTCTCCCGGCCGGCCCGCCCATCCCGGGAGCGACTCCGATCACGATCCCTCCGACTCTCGCCGACTTCGAGGACATCTCGCCGGCGCGCGAGCGGGGGCGGATACGGCTCGAGGAGGTCTCTGCGACCGGCCTGCCGTCGAGCGGCCTGTGGCGAGCTTCCTTCGTCATGGCGGACATGAACGGGGACGGGATTCCCGACATCGTCGCCCCGCCCGCCGCGGCTGGGTGAGTCGAGACTCCACGTCTGGATCGGCGACGGGAAAGGGCACTTTTCGCCCTGGCCGCTCAATTTCATCGAGGACGGAAAGCCCAACCCGTCCTTCTCGATCGACTACGGGGCGGTCGCCGTCGGCGACATCGACGGGGACGGCCGCCTGGACGTGGTGGCCGCGTCGCACGGCAACGGCCTCGTGTCGTTGTTCGGCGATGGGAAAGGGACGTTTCGCGTGGTGCGCAAAGGGCTCCCGACCCGCGACTTCTCGACGCAGGCCGTCATCCTCCTCGACGCGGATGGAGACGGCAAGCTCGACATCGTCGCCGCGACGGACACCGGAGGCGCGACCGACACCCACCAGGTCCGTGTCTACCTGTATCGCGGCGCCGAAGGGTGGCAGTACGAGCCGGAGAGTTTCGTCGGGCTCTACTCCAACTCGCTCGCTGCCTGGGATTTCGACGGCGACGGCCGAAAGGACGTTCTGTCGGGAAGCCACTTCATCGGGGCTAATACGCTGCTCTGGAGGAATCTGGGCAACGGCCGGTTCGACCCGGTGCGTTTTCCGGAGCTCGAGGTCTACGCCTACCACTTTGCCTCGGTGCCGGGCACCCTCGGAAAAGCCCACGTTCCCGTCTTCGCCGACAACTACTACATGATGACCAACCAGCCGGAGGTGGCTCGAGCGACCGGCATCACGCTCTACAGCTTCGAGAAGGGGACGCTGGACGCGCCATCGGGTCTGGCGGAAGAAGTCGGGCCTCAGCGCCCAGTACGCGCTCGCGATGGGGGACCTCGACGGCGATGGTCTGGACGACATCGTCTTCGCCGACAGCGAGATCGACCGGCTGCGGATCCTTTTCCAGAAGCCGGACGGCACGTTCATGGAAATGGACGAAAGCGAGGAGCCGAAGCTCGACTCGCTTGGCCAGTGCATTCGGCTCGCGGACCTCGACGGCGACGGCCGGCTCGACATCGTCCTGTCGAAGACCGTGGCGTCCTACCGCCTAAACGATCGTGGGGGGTGGAACGTTTATTTGAATCGCCGCTAGTGGCTGATGCCAGGCCACTTACCACCCTTCGCATGATTTCGGAGCATATTTTTCGCACTTTCCCCTTGACAGCCGCTTCCGAAGGTCCGAAGATGCTTTTAACCCTACGGAGGATGGAAGACTTCGGTATCGCTAATCAAGGAATTCAAGGGTCTGAAAAAATCTGAAGTACGGGAGGTGATGGGATCGCGCGAGGGAAGGAACTCAAGCGTGTTTTTTTCGCAGTTAACAGTAACGAGGAGATCTCAATGAAGAAAACCTTCCTGACGTGCATGGCGGTTCTCGCCTTGCTCGCTGTCGCGAGTGGCGCGGGCGCCATCACGTGTACCATTGATCCGCGTCCCGCTGCGACGCTGCTCATCCCGTACTTCTCGGCGACGTTCGACCCGGCGACCGGGTTGCCACACGGTAACGGGCGCAACCGCTCTGGACACGCTCGTGACGATCGGCAACGCCTCCTCGGCGCCCATGATCGCTCACGTCGGCGTCTGGAGCGAACGGACCGAGCTGGTCCTCGACTTCAACATCGCGTTGACCGGGTTCGACATCCAGTCGTTCTCGGTGGGGCGGGTGCTGGCTGGCTTCCTGCCGATAACCCCGGTCAACCAGAACCACAATCCCGAGGTCAAGGACTCCAACCAGGTCACGATCAACGGCGACGTCTGCCAGAGGAACTCCTCCGCGCCGGTCTACCCGGCCGCCGGTGGTTATCTGCGCGCCAGACCGCAGTTCCCTGCCAACTTGTCCTTCGACAACACATCCGCAACCGTGTCGTATCCGATAGGACCCTTCCCGGCCGCGTTCCGGTTCCAGGTGCTCGACTCGCTGGATACGACAAACGATTCCTTCACGTGCGGCGCCACGGGCGTGGACGGCACGATCGTCAACCCGATCCATGGCTACATCACGATCGATCACGCCAACTACTGCACGCTCTCCAATCCGAACGACCCGGCCTACTTCGTCCAGGACGCGATCGGAATGGAGAACAACCTGTTCGGCGACTACATCAACATCTCGGGCGCGGGCATCAACACGAACGGTTTCCCCGCCGTCGCGATCGAGGCGGATCCTTCGCTTGTCTGATGTCACGGCCCTGTCATCGGTCAGATACCACCACCGACCCCGGACGGCGTACGTTCTATCGCCGTTACATCCACACGGCTGATGCGGCCGGCTGCACGAACGTCACCGGTGGCGGCTTCATCGCTCCGCCTGCCTTCGATTGCGGCGGCGGCGACCAGCGTGAGCCTCTGGGCCTCAAGTACGCGGCCCGCTGGTTCGACGGCTTGACTCCGCCTCCGGGAGCGATAGCCACGACGACGAGCTCCCTCTTCACGGTGTGGCGCGCTTCGGCTGGCAACAGCTCCCTCGTGGCCGGTCGTGAGGATCTGCTCGGACAGCCGATCGGCAAGTGCAACACCTCCGAGACCGAGGTATCTCTGGCCTTCTACGACGAAGATGAGAACACGGTCAGCGTGGGTTGCACGGTTTCGCCGTGCGGCACGCCCCCGACGTTCAACTTCCCGCTGGAGACCCAGCGCACGTTGATCGTCGGTTTCCCGCATCCGGCCTGGCCCGCTGGCTGGGTCAGCATGGAGTTCTTCAACTCGGGCGGGCCTTTCGGCGGCGTCCTGGATCAGGCGTACGTGACGTACAGCCTTTATGCCCAGACCGCGTTCCTGTCGGCCGGTGTTCCGGCGGCCCAGCTCGATCCGACGAACTGCCAGCCGCTGAACGTGCCCGTGCCTCGGCGGGTGGCGCTCGAGCTGCTATGGGCCGAATCCGGTCTGCGCTCGGCGTGACGAATTCGACCCCGGTGATTCCGCTCCTCGTCGGCACGGGTCCGGCACAGTAATCGCTTCTCTCGAGTGGGCGGGACGAAAGTCCCGCCCACTCTTCTTTTCATCGGTCGGAAAGCCTTCGCGTTCCAGCCACGGCAGGCAAAGGAAAAGCTGATCGGGACTCCAGCCAGCCTGATCTCAGATCCCCAGTTCTCATGACAGCCACCAAGGCTAGGAATCTGAAATCCGGCTTCGGAGCCAGCATCCAACAGAAACCATGTGCGCCCGCCAGGGCAATCCCAGGAGGAACCCTCTCCCATGAACGTCTTCCCTCGCTCCCGAACGTTGAAAGCTCGCCTCGCGCTGCGATGCCGGTTGCCGTGCTGCTGTTCCTCCTGCCGGCACTTCTGCCGGCGCAGACGGTCCCCGTTTCGACAGCCGGCCTCGTCGGCATCACCACGGGAGTCCCGCCGACCTACACCGGCACGTACGTTCTCCAGCAGACGGAGTACGGTTTCTTCTGGCTCGATACCTCGGTGCCCTCGGCCGGGCATGTTCAAGCGGTCTCCAAGTGCGTCGGCGGCTTTCCCACCTCCGACACCGGGATCTATGTTCTTGCCGACTGCAACTCGATCACGAACATCTCCGCGTCGGGCACCCTCTCGGTGGTTCGAATGACGTCGGGTCAATGCGGCGCGCAGAGCATCGGCTGCGGCGGGCTCCGCGACGACGGCCACTGGCGTTTCACCTTCGGTCTCGGAACCTGGGACTACAGGGGCGACCTCGGCGAGATCCCCGACTCGACGCAGACGGCCGACCCGCTGGGCAGGACCTGGCAAATCCGGCCAACGGACTCCACCTACAGGAACTTCGCCTGGACCGTCATCGGCGGCGGCGTGCCGCCAACAGCCACCTCCACGCCCACGCCCGCCTTCACGCCGACGCCGACCCCGACGCCGACGCCGGGACCGGGCTTCCGGGCGACGAACCTGTCGTCGCAACTGCGCGGCGACTCTGTCAACTACTACGGGGACAAGTGGCAGCTCCAGGACATATCCAATCCGAGTCCCACACACGGACCGACTGGGACTTCAACTACAACGGGACATTTGTCTCGGACGAGGGTGGAACTCCGGGCGTCGAGGGCACCGTCACCGGCTACTTTCCCTGCGACCCCAGTGGCTCGACGCAAGGGAACTTCCGATACCGGTAGTCTCTGCAGGCAGAGCCTCGGGCAGACAGATCCGCCTTCCACCAACAGCTACCAGTTCGCCCTGCTGAGCAGCGTGTCCGCCTCACCGCTGGCGTCCGGGCCGCTCCAGGTTGTCTGTCCGCAGGCGGGCATCGTGGGTTACACGGGTTTCACCGGCACCTGCGCGAAGAGCGGCGGGACGCTGACCGTTGTAACGGGCGGCAACGCGGACGCGAGCCCTTCGAACGGCAACCTCCAGGACGCAGTCTTCGATTGGAGTTTCACCGGGGGCCCTCCGATCCACGTCGGGACCAAGATCGCCCCGGTCCCGCCGGGGACGACTGGCTTCACGTTGACGATCACCTTCCCGGGCGCTTACACGGCGACAGCTTCCGGATCGGTCACCATCGTGCCCTCGGTGCCGCGCGTCGGCGTCTTCCTCGATGCGGCCGGGACGCAACCGCCGTTCATTTTCGGAGGCGCTTACCAGCTGTCGACAGGAACGACGTACTATCTGAAAGACACGGAGGACGTCCCGCCTCCCTCCGCACAGTTCTTCCTGACCACCGGCTCGGGTCCGACGCCTGCTCGGTTCGGCGACGGGCTCCAGCACGTTGGCGTGGACCCCGACCTTCGCCTGCACTGCCGGCTGCTCGGTCAAAGTCACCGTCGGCGCGATCTCGAGTCCGAGTGTCGGGGTCTCCATCTCCGCTGCGGGACCGCCGCCGACACCGACGCCGGCGCCGACGCCGACACCGCCTCCCGGCGGTTCGCTGTCGGTCATTGTGACGGGCCCGTCGTCGGGCTCGAGAGGCGTCGGGCTCTCCTTCACGGCGAACGCGAGCGGCGGCACGCGGGCCGTACACGTACGCCTGGAACTGCTCCTACGTTCCGATTTTCCCGAGCTTCAGCCCCGGCAGCCAGACGACGACCTGCACCTACGCGGCCGCCGGCACCTATACGGTCGCGGCGAAGGTCACCGACTCGGTCGGGGCGTCCGCCACGAGCCCCGGCAACTCCGTCACGATCCTGGGTCTGCCGGCGCCGTCGAGTCTCGTACGCGATTGCCGGACCGACGTTGAGCTTCAACCCCTCAACGGGAGATACAGCGCGAGCAACGGTTCGCCCGTCACGTTCACGGCAAACGAGACGCACGCCGCCAGTTACGCCTGGGACTTCGGAGACGGGACGTCCGCGACGACCAAGTCCGCCGTCGAAGACGTATTCGGCGGGGGGGTCGTACTCGGTGCACCTGACGGTCACGGGTGACGAGACGAACACGTCCGGCGCGTCGTCGGTCACGATCCCCTTGAGCATCACGGGGCCGCCTCCGCCCTCGACCGCCTACACGGTCTCGGGCGCCACGCAGACCGGCGCCGACACCTATACGGCGGAGGCCGGCAGGGCACATCACGTTCACGGCCAGCGCGACGCAAGCGTCGGCCTTCGCCTGGGACTTCGGGGACGGGACTTCGGCGACCGGCAAGTCGGTCACCAAGACTTACAGCGCGGCGGGCGCGCGCACGGTGCGCCTGACCGTGACGGGCGACGGCACGAACACCGTGGGCACGGCCAGCGTGGACATCGCCATGGCCGTCACGCCGCCGACGCTTCCGGGCCGTGATCGTTCCGGGCGCCGCGCACCTGGACGACGGAACGACGACCTGGGGCACCGACGTCTCGATCACGAACGGCGGGGCGGCTTCGATGAACATCGGCTTCGCCTTCGTGGCGTACTCGGATTCGGCCGCTTCGTCGCTGGATCTGACTCAGTTGAACTATCGGCGCCCCGGTCGCGCTCGCGCCCGGCACTTCCTATTCCATCAGCGACGTGGTCGCCGTCTTGAACGGGGGCAACAACAAGGGGACGGTCGTGATCAAGTACGCTCCGGGCACGCGGGCGCCCCTGGTCTCGGCGCGCGTGTATTTCCAGCCCAAGGTCAATCCCGGCAACATCTCCTACGGGTCGGGGATCCCCGCCTACGAGGTGGACGGCAGCGGAGGAGTCTCGCCGCAGGGGTTCGTCTCGGCCGCGCTTTCGGCGCCTCCGGGCGGGCTCGGGACCGAATCCGCGGAAGCGGCGCTCGACGTGGCTCTGACTGTCAGCATGACCGGGAGCGGCTCCGGGACGGTCACGAGCGATCCAGGCGGGATCAACTGCCCGACGACGTGCACGGCCACTTTCCCCGTCGGGACCTCCGTGTCGCTGACCGGATCGGCGTCTCCGGGCTCGGATTTCTACGGATTCACCGGCTGTGACCCGGCTCCTCTCGGTCTGTGCCCGGTGGTAATGTCCGTGAGCAAGAGCGTCACGGCGCGCTTCGATGCCTCGGGACCGACCCCGACCCCGACGCCCGGCCCGACGAACTTCACGCTCACGGTGAACAAGGCCGGCGCCGGAACGGGGACCGTCTCGAGCGCTCCAGTCCGGCATCAGTTGCGGCGCGACCTGCAACGCGTCTTTCCCGCAGGGGACCGCCGTGACGCTGACGGCAACGCCCGACGCCGGCTTCAACTTTTCGGGATGGAGCGGAAACGGAGCGTGCTCGGGGACCGGCACCTGCTCCCTGACGATGTCGGCCGCCCAATCGGTCACGGCCACGTTCGCCGCGATCCCGGCAACGCCGCCCCCGTCGGGTGACCAGTACCTGATCGGCCTGCTGTCCGATTCGAGATACCGGTTCGTCGTCACTCTCTTCAACGCCGGTGCGACTCAGGGCAACTTCGAGCTCCGGGCCACCGATGATCAGGGAGCTCCGGTCGTGATTCTGGATGCCTCCGGCAGCCCGGTCGCTTTCCGGAAGTTCAACAACCTCGGACCCTACCAGCAGGTTTACCTGAGGGACAGCGATCTCGGCCTGGACGACGGCAAGCACTTACGTCTTGAAGGCGACCGCAACGAAGGGAACGCTCCTCGCGTTCGGCACGGCGCTCGACAGGAAGACCCTCGACCTGGTCCAGATCAGCGACGACAGCCAGGCCTCGCCTGCCGAGGATGGGATCGTCTCCTACTGGGTGGCAGGCGTCTCCCGCTATGACACCACGTACGGGGCGCACTGGCGCACCGACCTGCGGATCTTCAACCGCGGCTCCAGGGCCCGGAATCTCTCTTTCCAGTACTCCTTCACCGCCGACGGCATCACGGAGCACGTTGCGCAGGTTGCCAATCTCACGATCCCGGCGGGCCGACTGCTCGGCGCCGACGACATCGTCGCCGTGCTGTCGGCGAGAGACCCGAGAGTGGATCTCTCCGGAAGCAGCGCGGGCATCCTCCGCATCTTCTATCCCGAGGACGACGAGTCCGCGACGCGTCCGCTCATCATCGGCTCGCGCAACTACAACGACGATCCGACCGGCACCGCGGGCTCCCAGCTCTCCGTGTACACCGCGAGCGCAGGCGGGCGGGGCCTCTCAGGACCTCTTCCTGACGGGCGTCGAGGACAGCGACCGGTACGCGTCCCGGATCGGGGTCTTCGCCATGGATCCGGGTCCCGTGACCGGACGGATCGTCGTGGTCGCTCCGGATGGGTCGGAGGTGGGCTCGGCAGGGTTCTCGCTGGGCGGATCGAGCCCGCACTATGGACAGATCGCGCTCACCGATCCGAATCTGCACTTCACCAACCCCGGCAAGCCGGTCTCGGTCCGGTTCGAGCAGCTGAGCGGAGGACGGGTGGGCGCCTACGCGTTCACCGTGGACAAGGTGACTCTCGACACGAACTTCATCCAGGCGCTTCCCCAGAACTGAACGCCCCTTTGTCATGAGAGAAAGGCCCCGGCTCGGCCGGGGCCTTTTGTTTGTGGACTCGCGGCGCCGACGATCGGAGTCGCGTGTCCGTAGAAACAGGCGCTAGAATGGCCGGGTCATCGCGATGAAACCGCTTTCTGCATGAGCAACTTGCCGTCTTCCGCCTCCCGAGGCGCCTCCGCCGTCGTCGAGGCAGAGATGGTCTCCCCGTATCTCCACAACCGGGGACGAGTCCTCTACAACCCGGCGACCGGCGTCTCGATCCCCAAAGACGGGGAGGAATACCGCGCTCTCTCGCGGATCGAGAAGGGCCTGCCCGTCGAAGCGGGATCCGCAGCGCTCGAGCACCTGCGGGCGGCCCGGTTCCTGATCGACGACCTGGACTCCGAGACGCGCCGCTCGCACCTGCTCTTCCTCTCGCTCGAGACCTGCACGACGTGCAATCACCGGTGTCCCTTCTGCCCGGTCTCGGTGGATCCGCGGGAGAAGGAGGTCATGAGCCAGGAGCTCTTCGAGTCCATCGTCGACCAGACCGTCGCGGCGGGCGGCAAGGGCGTCGTCGTCTTCCTCTCCAACTACAACGAGCCGACGATCGATCCGCTCTTCGAGGAGCGGTGCCGCGCTCTGTTTGCGCGCGGCCTGGCCGTCTCGATCCTGACCAACGCGTCGAACTTCACTCCGGAGCGGGCCCGCCGCCTCGAGAGCGCGGGCCGCTTCCGCTACATCGGCATCAATCTGCCCACCCTCGACCCGGAGCGTTATCAGAAGCTCCACGGCACGAGGGATCTCGCGCGGGTGATCGCGAACATCGAGGCGATGCGAGGCGGCGCGCTCGCGCAGGAGACGGTCATCGTGGTCCTGGGAGAAGAGGACGAGGACCACCGCCGCGACGTCGCGGAGATCCGGGAGAGGTTCGAGCCGGCGGGATGGCAGGTCAAGCCTTTCCGGATCCGCAGCCGCCCGGCGAGCGGCACCTTCGTGCCCGAGCCGCCCGCGAAGAAGAACCTCCGGGGGTGCGAGCTGATGGGCTCGCGGCCCTTCGAGCACCTCCACGTGACCGCGACCGCAAAGGCGGTACTCTGCTGCCAGGACTACTACGAGCGGCTGGTCGTGGGGGACCTGAAGACGCAGACCGTGGCGGAAGTCCTGGGAGGCGACGTCATGGCGCGGCTGCGCCGCTGGACCTACGGAGTCGAGGAGGCCCCCGCCGACTTTCTGTGCCGGCGCTGCGAATTTGCCATCGGAGACTAGAGCAAATTGACGATTGATAGATTGACGATTGACGGATTAAGCGCCGTGCCTCCGGGCTCAATCCTTCAATCTCTCAATCTCTCAATCCTTCAATCCTATGAGTGAGATCGCCGTCAGAGCCGAGAAGGTCTGCAAGACGTACCGGCTCTACGACTCCCCGTCGGACCGATTGAAGGAGCTGCTCTTTCGGCGTCCGCGGCACCGGGGGTTCCAGGCCCTGACGGATGTGTCCTTCGAGCTCGCCCGGGGAAGGGCGCTCGGACTGATCGGGGAGAACGGCGCGGGGAAATCCACGCTGCTCAAGATCGTGGCCGGCACGACGCAGCCGACCTCCGGGTCCGTCGAGCGGCACGGCGTCGTGGCCTCGATCCTCGAGCTCGGCATGGGCTTTCATCCCGAGTTCACGGGGAGGGAGAACGCGCGCATGAACGCCGCGCTGCTCGGGCTGACGGGCCCGGAGATCCGCCGGCGCCTGCCGGAGATCCGCGACTTCGCGGAGCTCGGAGACTTCTTCGACCGGCCGGTGCGGACCTACTCCTCGGGCATGACGCTGCGTCTCGCCTTCTCGGTGGCGACGCACGCCCAGGCCGATGTCCTGATCGTGGACGAGGCGCTCGCGGTGGGCGACGGGTACTTTCAGAAGAAGTCCATCGACCGGATCACGGAGTTCCAGAAGCGCGGCGGGACGCTTCTCTTCTGCTCCCACGCCCTCTACTACATCGCGCTTCTCTGCGAGCAGGCGATCTGGCTGAAGCAGGGCCTCGTGGCCGCGGCGGGCTCTTCGCTCACGGTGGTCAGGGCCTACGAGGAGTTCCTCCAGGAGAAGGAGCGGCGCCGGGCTCCGGAGACCGAGCATGCGCCCGGGGCCGCGGCGGGGACCAACGGAAGGCGCCCGGCGCAATTCACGGAGGTCCTCGTGCACGACGGGTCCGGGATATCCGCGCGCGGAGTTCGCGGCCGGAGAAACGGTGGCCGTGGACCTCGCCTTCGAGACGGAGGATCCCGATCTCGCCTTCCAGTTGCGCGTGGGCGCCGACCGGGAAGATGGCGTTCAGGCCTTCGCGGTGGACACGCGGGAGGAGCCGTGGGCTCCGCTGACGGGGCGGCGCCGCTACCGGCGTGCGGCTCGTCTTTCCCGAGCTGCCGATCGTCCAGGGGGAGTTCCGGCTCTACGCCTTCCTCGGCGACGAGAGCGCCCTTCATCTGCACGACATGAAGATCGTCAAGCCCGGTTTCACGTTCGTCGCGCCGGACTACGCCGTCGGCCTCCTGCGGCCGAGGCACGTCTGGAGCGTCGCCGACGAGGACCCCGTCGAAGAGGTGCCGGCCGGGCGTTCCGCCGCCGGATCATAGTTGAACGCTCTCGCCTTCCTTCAGAGGCCCGGGCCCCCCTGCTCCGACTACGGCCGCGCCTTCTCGCGCCTGCGCTGGCGCCGCGCGATCCCGGCGGACCGGGAAAGGGACGTCTCGCCGCAGGACTCTGCCGGCGAGGCGTTTTCCGGCGCGGACGTCTGGGTCCTCGTGCGCGACGAGTCGGCGTTGCCCTGGCCGGCTACGCGCTTTCCCGTCCCCGAACCGGGGCGGGTGCTTGCCGCGGGGTCGGCGACGCCCGCGGCGGCGGCGGTTCACACGCTTCGAGAGATGGAAGCCTCGGCGGCGCCTCCGGCGGAGCCGTCCGCGGCGGATGCGTCGCGCAGCGCCGCGCTGGCGTTTCGCGCCGCGGATTTCCCGGCGGCCGGCGGGGAGACCGTCGCCGGTTTTCTCGATCGCCTCGCCGCAGCCTCTTTGACGAAGCCCCGCGATGGCGCCTTCCGAGCGCTCGTCTTCGACGACCCATCCGGCCGGGAGCGCGAGGAGATCACGCGACACGTCCCCGCGGGCGTCCGGCGCCTCCTCGACGTGGGGTGCGGCTCGGGGGGCTCGTCGGCGGGGCTCAAGCGGCGCACGAAGACGATCGATGTCTGCGGCATCGAGAACGACCGCGAGCAGGCCGAGCGCGCCCGCGGCCGGCTCGACCGGGTCCTCGTCGGAGACGCGGCGCACGTCCTCAAGGATCTCGCCGGCGAGGGCTCGAGGTTCGACACCTTCCTCTTCGCCGACGTCCTCGAGCACCTCGACGACCCCATTGGCGCCCTGACCCTCGCGAGGGCGCTCGCCGCGCCCGGAGCGACGCTCGTCGCGAGCGTTCCCAACGCGGGGCATCTCTCGGTCGTGCGGGATCTCGTCCAGGGCCGTTTCGACCCGGTTCCCGCCGGGCTCCTGGACGCGGGCCACCTGCGCTGGTTCACGAAGTCGTCACTGAGAGAATCGCTCGCAGAGGCGGGGTGGCGCGTTCTCTCGATCGAGTCATGGCCGGGGTCTCCGGCCCCCGGTGCCGACGGTTTTCTCGTCTCTCTGGCGGGATGGCCGGGCCTCGACCGCGAGAGCCTGATGACATCTCAGTGGATCGCCGTAGCGGCGCCTTTCGCGGCGGACCGCGCGACCGGTTGAGCCGCGGCCGGAAGGGTCGAATCGGATGGCCGAGACGGATCGCCCGAAGCTGCGGATCGCTTACCTCCTGGAATCGACCGAGGTGTCCGGCGGCGCCCGGGTCGTCCTGCAGCAGGCGGAGGCCCTGGCGCGGCGCGGCCATCGCGTGACGGTTGTCTCGCCGGGGGCGCCGCCGGGTTGGTTCCCGCTTTCCCGGGCGCGTTTCGAGCGCTCCTCCTTTCGCGAGTCCGGGGACCTCGCGGAGGCGGACATCCGGATCGCCACGTTCTGGACGACCGTGGCCCCGGCTCTCGACGGCGCGCTCGGCCCCGTCTTTCATCTGTGCCAGGGCTACGAGGGCGCCTTCAGCTTCTACGCCCACCAGCGCGAGGAAATCGAGGCCGCGTACGGGACGCCGACGCGCAAGCTCGCGATCTCGAGGGCGCTCGCCTCGAAGCTCGACGATCTCGGTTTCGGTCCGGCCGAGAACGTCGGGCAGTCCTTCGACGCGCGTGATTTCTTCCCGGCGCCTGAGAGCCGGACGTCGGCCGGAGCGCCCGCCGTCCTCATGGTCGGACCCTACGAAGCGGACGTGAAGGGAATCGGCATCGGTCTCGAAGGCCTTCGAATCTGGCGCGAGCGCGGAGGAGTCTTCCGCCTGCGGCGCATCTCGACCCGGCCGCTCACGGCCGACGAGAAGGCGACCGCCCTGCCGGACGAGTACCACCACGACCTCCCGCCGCGGAGGATGCCGTTCGCCTATCGCGCCTCCGATGTCTTCCTCGGGCCGAACCGGCCCGAAGAGGGTTTCGGGCTGCCGGTGCTCGAGGCGCTCGCCTCCGGCCTGCCGTGCCTCCTCTCCGATACGCCCGGCCACCGGGAGATCGCGGGAGAGGCGGCCTGGTACTTTCCGGACGGAGATCCCGAGGGCCTGGCCGCGGCTCTTCCGGAGGTCGCGGGCCCGGAGGCGCGCGCGAGGGCACGAATCGAGGGGCCCCGGGCGGCCTCGCGGTTCGACACGGCCCGGGTCGCGGCCAATCTCGAGTCCGCCTTCGAGCGCGCGCTCGCCGGCGGAGAACCCGGCGGCGCCGCTTCCGCGGTATGACTCCCGAAGTCTCCGCGGTCGTCGTCAGCCACCGCAGCGCGGCGGAGGCGGCGCGGTGCGTCGCCTCGCTCGCGGACGCCTTCGCGCGGGAAGGGATCGCGGGAGAGGTCGTGCTCGTGGATTGCGGATCGGGGGAAGAGGAAGCGGCCCTTCTGCGCGAGATCCCCGCCGAACGGCACGTGCTCCTCCCGGATAACCGCGGGTACTCGGGAGGCGTCAACGCCGGTCTCGCCCGGGCCCGGGGGGCCGGGCTCATTCTCTCCAATGCCGACGTCGTCTTCTCGCCGGGCTCCGTCGGACGGCTCCTCGAGGCGATCGCGGAGCCTCGCGTCGGCGCCGCGGCGCCCCTTTCGACCTGGGACGCGGAGGGCCGCCTGCGGCTTCCGCCCGGCTACGCTCCCGGCCTCTTTCGAGACGCCGCGCAGCTGCTGTCCGGGCTCTTCCCGGCATTCGACCGGCGGCGCTTCGCGTCCTTCGCGCGCGAGACGCTGAGGCTCTGGGAGCGCGGCGGCCGCGCGCCTCACCTCTCGGGCGCCGTGCTCGCGGCGCGCCGCGACGTCTTCGACGCCGCGGGCCGCTTCGACGAGCGATTCCCGTTCGAGTACGAGGAGACCGAGTGGGAGGACCGGGTCCGTTCGAAGGGATTCGACCTGCTCTTCGTCCCGGAGGCCCGAGTCCGCCACCTCTGGGCGGTGAGCTCTTCGCGAAACCCGGAGACCGCCGCGCGCCGCGCCGCCTCCGAGAGGCTCTACCGGCTCCGGCGCTACGGCCGGGCCGCCACGGCGCTGCTGGAGAGAGCCGCGCGGCTCCCGCGACCCCGGACCGCGGTGGCCGGACTTTCCGAGCTCCGGTTCGCCGCCCGCGCGGGCGCCGCCCTCGCTCTTTCGCCGAATCCCTCCGGATTCCCCTTCGCGGTCTGCGGACCTCTCCCGCGATTTTCTCCTGCCGGACGACGTCCGGTCCGGCCTGGGTCCCGGTCTCTGGTACGCGACCGTGTTTCGGACGTCGGACGGCCGGCCCCTCGAACGGTCCGCCTGGGAGCAGCCGGCATGAGCATCGAGATCCGCGAGGCGACGGCCGAGGACGCGCCGGGGATCCGGCGGCTCTTCGAGCGCGCGTTCGGCGCCCCGTTGCCCGCGGAGGAATGGGAGTGGAAGTTCGCGCGCGACCCGGACGGCTGGTTCGGCACCGTAGCGGTTCTCGGCGGAGAAATCGTCGGCAACTATGCCGGCTGGGCCATGCGTTTCCGCCTCGACGGGGAGGAGCGGCTGGTCTATTCCGTCGGCGACGTCGCCACGGACCCGGCCGTGCGCTCGATCGGGCGCCGAGGCATCTATCGCTCAATGGCGGACGCGTTCTACGAGACCGTCGCGGCGCGCGGCGTCCCCTTCTGCTTCGGGTTTCCCAATGCCCGGGCTCTGGAGATCAGCAACCGGCTCGTCGGGACCCGGGCGCTGTTTCCGATCCGCGAGAGGCACGTCTCCTGCGAGTCGTTTCCTCCGGCGCCGCCGGACGCCGCCGCGGGCGATTTCGTGAGCGAGGCCTTCGATCCTCTCTGGGCCGCCGCTTCGCGCTTTCTGCCGCATGCCGCCGTGCGCGACCGATTGCGGGCGAACTGGAGGTTTCACGCGAGGCCGACCCGCTACTACCGGATGGTCTGGCGGGAGGACGGCGGCCGGCTTCGCGGCTGGGCAGCGCTCTCGGTCGTCGGGGAGCAGGCGCTCGTGGCGGATTTCCTCTCGGAGAGCCCGGACGGGAGCGACCTGCCCCCGCTCTTCGCGGCGGCCGCGGCGGAGGCGGGGCGCCTGGGCGCGCGGCGCCTGGTCTTCTGGGAAACGCCCGGCGGTCCGGGCGCTGCGGTGATCGCGAGGCTCCGAGGAGAAAGCCGCGAGGCGGGCTTTCCGTTCGTCGTGCGCGCCTTCGACGATGCCGTCGTGGAGCGTTTCGCGCGGCACGCGCAGCTCACGCCCGCTCTCTACGACGTCGTCTGACCGTGAGCCGTGAAACCCGGGGCGGAGCGAAACGCGGAAACGGGTAGACTCAGACAACGGAGACAATGCGATACGCCGATTTGACCGATGGATGAAGCGTCTCTGATTCCGTACCGGGCGGCGGATCTTTCGGCCGCGCGCATCCTCGTGCTGGCCGCGCATCCGGACGACGAAATCCTCGGAGCGGGCGGGACGCTGGCGTTGAACGCCGCCGGCGCGGAGGCGATTCGCGATCTGGATCGCGACCGATGGCACCCGCCAGGAAGGCGCGGAGCCGGAAGGAGACTACGGAGAGAGGCGGCGGGACGAATCGCGCAGGGCGGCGAAGACCCTCGGCCTCGAGCCCCCTCTTTTCGGGTCGCTTCCGGATCGCGAGCTTGCCGCGAGCGCCGGCGCTCTGGCCGCGGCGCTCGACGCGCTCATCCTGGATTTCCAGCCCGACCTCATCTTCTGCCCGTCGCCCGTCGAGATTCACCCCGATCACCGGGCCCTCGCCGAGGCGCTCTACGAGAAGCTCGCGGCTTCGCGCCCGGGCGACCCGGATCACGATCGCCTGCGGTTCCTGCGGCTGGCCTTCTATGAGATCTCCCATCCGCTGCTTCCCGACACTCTCGTGGACATCGCGAGCGTCTCGCGCGTCAAGGAGGAGGCGCTCGCCTCCTACGCCTCTCAACAGGCGGTGCGCGACTACGCCCGCGCGATCGGCGGCCTGAACGCCTACAGGCGTCTCACTCTCGAAGGGGAAGGACCGGTGGAGGCCTTTCGCGTCGTGGACTACGCCGAGGCCTCGACGCGGTCCCTGGAGGAGTTCCGGCGCTCGATCGGGCCGGCGTTGCTCCGGCCGGGAGAGCGCGGGGAAACGCCGGTCTCGGTCGTCATCCGCACGCGCAACCGGCCGGCGCTGGTCAGGGAAGCCCTCGAGAGCCTCCGCGCCCAGACCGCCCGGCCCGCGCAGGTCGTGCTCGTCAACGACGGCGGAGCCCCCGTCGAGGGGCTGCGGGAGGCCTTCCGGGGCGCCTTCGAGCTGACTCTCGCGGAGCTGCCGGAGCGGGCCGGCCGCTCCCACGCGGCCAATCGGGGCGTTTCCCTGGCGAGCCAGGAGCTCGTCACGTTCCTGGACGACGACGACCTCTCCTATCCCGATCATCTCGAGCGTCTCCTGCGGGCGCACCGGAGCGGCCCCGAGCCCGTCGTCTATTCCGATGCGGTCACCGTGGTCTACGGGCGGCGCGAGGAATCGTGGCAGCCGCTCCACCGCACGCTTCAATACTCGCTCGACTACGATCCCGACTACCTGCTCCTGGCCAACTACATCCCGCTCCACACGCTGCTTCTGCCTCGCGCGCTCTTCACGGGCGTCGGAGGGTTCGACGAGAAGATGGAGTACTCGGAGGATTGGGACTTCCTGATCCGGCTCTCCTTCGAGACCGCTTTCCGGCACGTGCGCGCCGTGACGTGCGAGTACCGGGTCTTCGAAGGCTCGGACGGCGATCCGTTCCACGTGCCCGCGGGCCAGGCCGCGTTCCAGCAGGCCCGCGCCGAAATCTACGCGCGCTACGCGAACCGGCGCAGCGAGGAGGGGCTCGCGCGGGCCTTCGACCGGCTGCGCGCGCAGATCGCGTTCTGCACCGAGCGGGATGGCGTCTCGCAAGGGGAGCTGCGCTATCAACGTGAGAGCCATCGGCGCTTGAACGCGACGCTCGCGCGGACCGGAGAGCGTCTGGGGAGAGCCGAGCAGAACGCGGAGCAGCTTGCCGCCCAGCTCTCCGAGACGAAGCGGCGGAGTGAAGATTTCGAGCGGGAAGTCGCCTCGCGGATGGCCGAGTTCGCCGCTCTCCGGACCGAGCGAGACCAGCTTCTGGCGGAGAACGAGCTCGTTCACGCGCGCGTGGCGGAGCTCTTCGCGAGCAACGAGGAATACCACCGCGAGATCGCGCGAATCCAGGCGGAGGTCGAGCGGCTCGAAGGGATCCTTTCGCAGATCTACCGCTCGCGCACCTGGAAGCTGCATCTCCTTCTCGAGCGGGTGCGGGGGCGGCCCGCGTGAGCGTTTCGCCGCGGTGACGCGCCGGGTCGTGGTCCTGGCTCCCGAACCCATCCGACCCAGGATGGCGGGGATGGGCATCCGCGCGCTGGAGCTCGCGCGGGCGCTTCGCGGGGAATTCGACGTGCGGTTGCTCGTGGCCAACGACCTCGCCGAGGCCGCGAATGCCGCAGGCGATCTCCCGGTCGTCGCGGCGCCTCCGGGCGGGCTCGCCGCAGCGGCGGTGAAAGCCGACGCCGCCGTTGTCTCGGGCCATGCCGCCAACTGGTGGTTCCATCAGGTCCCCGACGTCCCGGTCGCGGCGGATCTGTACGATCCCTTCTTCATCGAGAACCTTCACTACGCCTCGACACTCGGGGAGGGCACGGCGGTGCACGACCGCGCGACACTCGAGCTCGCTCTCGACCGGGCGGACTTCTTTCTGTGCGCTTCCGCCGAGCAGCGGCTTTTCTACGCGGGCGCTCTCTACGCGAGAGGGCGTATCGGTCCCTCGAACTTTCCCGCGGACCCGACGCTTTCGGGACTCCTGGCGGCCGTGCCGTTCGGCGTGCCGGCCGAGCCCGCCGCGGGCGACCGCGCGGCGGGCCGCCGTCTGCTCGGTGCTCTCCCCGAAGGACCGCTTGTTCTCTTTGGAGGGATCTACGACTGGTACGAGCCCGACCTGTTGCTCGAGGCGTGGCCGGGGGTTCTGCGCCGTTGCGCCGACGCGAAGCTCGTCTTCTTCGAGAACCCGAACCCCCAGACGACGCCGCAGCGGGTCTATGCCCGCGCCCGCCAGCGCGCCCGCGGGATCGATCCGCAGGGAAAGTCCATCCTCTTTTCTCCCTGGCTGCCCTACACCGCGCGCGCCGACCTCTATGCGGCGGTGGACCTGCTCGTCTCCATCTCCTCGGAAGGCCTCGAGAGAGACCTCGCCTTTCGCACGCGCCTGCTCGATGCCGCATGGGGAGGCGTCCCCTCGATCTCGGTCGCGGGCGGGCCGCTCGCGCGCCAGCTCGAGGACGCCGGGGCCGGGCGGCGAGTGGCAAGGACCGCCCCTGCGCTCGCGGAAGCCGTCGTACAGATGCTCACGGACTCCGTCGAGAGGCAGAAGGCCGCTGCCGCCGCCCGGCGTTTCGCGGCCGCTCGCGCCTGGTCCGCGGTCGCCGCGCCGCTGGCGGCCTGGTGTCGCGAAGCGCGCGTGGATCCGGGCCGCAACCCGCTCCCTCGAACGGAGACACCGCCTCTCTGGCGCCGCCTGCGCAAGAAGGTTGTCGGCCGCCCGAAGAATCTGTGATTTGTGATTGGTGATTTGTGATTGGAACGAAAACTGAATCTCGCCCTGATCACGAATCACAAATCACCAACTGCTGACCATGGATTACTCTTCCATCGCATGACGCGGCCCGATCTGTCGGTCATCCTCGTTCATCACAAGGGGCAGGAGCATCTGCTCGAGGCGCTCGATGCGCTGGCCGCGTCGTCCGGCCCCTCGTTCGAGACGATCCTCGTGGACAACACGGCAGGCCAGCCGGTGGAAGAGGTGCTCCGCCGGCACCCGAACCTGCGGCGCGTGGTCGCCGGACACAACTCGGGCTTCGCGGGTGGCTGCCGCCTGGGCGCGGAGGCGGCCCGGGCGCCGCTGCTCGCCTTCGTCAACGATGATGCCGCCGTCCTCCCCGATGCCCTTGGCCATCTCGCGGCGGCTCTCTCGGACGCCGCTCCGGACGTCGTCGCGGCCGCGGGCCGGCTGGTGGACGTCTCGGGCCGGAAAAACGACTTTTCCGACGGCTTTCTCACCTTCGATGGCCATGCGTTCCAGCGAGACGTCGGGCGGCCCGTCGAAGCCCTTCCGGAAGCGGTCCCGGGAGAGGAGAGACTCTTCGCCTGCGGCGGACTGATGTCCGTCCGGCGGGACGCCTTTCTCGAATCGGGCGGCTTCGACGACGATTACTTCGCCTACCTCGAAGACGTGGACTTCGGCTGGCGCCAGTGGATCTTCGGGCGCAGGATCATCGCCGAGCCCCGGGCGGTCGCGCGGCACCGCGGCGGCGCGACGGGCGAGGCCCTCGGCGTCTTTTCCCGCGGGTTCCTCATCGAGAAGAACGCCTTCGCGACCGCCTACAAGAACTTCGACGCCGAATATTTCCGCGACCTGATGCCGGCCGTGCTGGCCGCGTTCGTGATCCGGATCTCCGAGATGCTGGATTCGCACAACCCCGGCGCCGCGGAATTGAAACGTGACCCCTACGGGTCGGCGGGCCCGGAACCTTCGTTCGCTCGCCGGCTCTTCGGCATCCGCGGCAACGGCACCGGCGGGCGAGTCGCCGTCGAAGACCCCTTGACGATCGCCCATCTGAGGGCGCTCCTCTGGATTCACCGCAACCACGCGGCGCTCGCCTCCAAGCGCCGGGCCGTGCAGGCGAGGCGCCGCCGGCCGGACGCCGAGATCTTCGGCCGGTTTCCGCTGAGGATCGTGCCGACCTATCCCGGCGATGAGCGGTTCGATTCCGACTTCTTCCGGGAGTTCCTGTCCCGCGCGCCCGTTCTCGTTCGCACGACGCTTGCCGAGATCTTCGAGTGACGCCCTCCTTTTCCGTCGTCATCCCGACCTTCGAGCGTCCCGACACGCTTCTGATGGTCCTCGATGCGCTGGGGCGCCAGGCAGCGCCTCCCGACTTCGAGGTGATCGTCGTGGACGACGGTTCCCGTGACTCGACCGCCGCGCGGCTCTCCGCTCTCTCTCCCGCCTATCCCCTTCGCTTCTTCCGCCAGGAAAACTCCGGACCGGCGGCCGCCCGCAACCGCGGCGTGGAGGAGGCGAAGGGCCCGTGGATCCTCTTCCTCGGCGACGACACGGTCCCGGAGGCCGATCTTCTCGCGGTCCACGCCCGGGCGCATGCAGAGCCACGCCCGCATCCGGTCGCGGTGCTCGGCTACACGACCTGGCCGCGCGACCGCCGCGTCACTCCATTTCTCCACCATATCAACGAGTACGGCCTTCAGTTCGGTTACGGGTTGATCGAAGATCCCGAGTCGGTCCCCTTCAACTTCTTCTACACCTCAAACATCTCCCTGCCGCGCGCCTTGCTCAGGGCCGCCGGTCTCTTCGACACGACGTTCCCGCACGCCGCCTGGGAAGACATCGAGATCGCCTACCGGATGATGCGGACGGGGATGAGAATCCTCTACCGCCCGGCGGCGGTCGCGCGCCACTACCACGACATCACCTTCGCCTCGTTCCGGCGCCGCCAGGAGAAGGCGGGTGAGGCCGCGGCGATCTTCTACGAGAAGCATCCGGAGCTGGGCGATTTTCTGGCTGTTCCTCAGGCGCTCCGGTTCCGCGAGGCGGGGCCGGTCGCGGAAGGATTCCGGCGATCGTGGGCATCGCTCTGCCAGCGATGGGAGCTTCCCGGGGGGCGCAAGGCGCTCGACTCGGTCCTTCAGCATGATTACCTGAGGGGGTTGAGCCGAGCCCTGAAGGCGAGGGGTTTGCCCCGGAGCGAGGCGAGAGCGTCCGGCTCTTCGGGGTGACGCTGTGACCTTTCCCGGGGTCAGATGTCCGATGGGCGGATTTGCCGGCGACTCTGCAAGTGCCTGATGCGGAAGCATCTTGCTCACGACGCCACGTGAGCTACTCTGGTCCTGGTATTGCTATTCACTTCTCCGGGAGGCGATTGCAATGAAGCGACTGAATTGGGTTTTTTCGCTGGCTCTGGGGCTCATCCTGGTGCTTCCCGCTTCCCCGATGCTGGCGGGCGGCGGCGGTCATGGCGGGGGTCATGGCGGTGGTCATGGCGGGGGCCATGGCGGCGGACACGGCGGCGTCACCGTCGTGGGCGGCGGTTGGGGTTGGGGCTGGGGCGTTGGCTGGGGCTGGGGTTGGCCGGGCTGGTACGGCCCGGGTTACTACCCGGGATATGCGGGCTATTACGCTCCTTACGGGCCAGCCCGCTGGGCCGCTATCGACACGGACATCTCGCCCGAGGAGGCTTACGTCTACCTCGACGGCCGTTACATCGGGACCGCGGACGATTTCGACGGGCACCCGGACTACCTGTACCTCGGGCCCGGCCGTTACAAGATCGAGTTCCGCCTGCCGGGTTACGACTCGGTGACGAAGGAAGTGGACGCGCAACCAGGGATGTACCTGGACTTCAAGGACAATCTTCCCAAGATCCCCGGACAGAAGCAGTACGGCTCCTACGAGACCCCGAAGCTCGAAGGCGAAATCCAGAGGTTCTTCGCCAAGCGCAGGGGAGGCAAACGTCGTCGTGGATCCTTCCGCACCGCCGCAAGGCTACGACGGAGGGTACCCGAATCCGAATCCGGGACAGGGAGCATATCCTCCGCAGGCACCCCCGGCTCCGCAGCCGCAGCAGGGTCAGCCGGGTGACGAGTGGCGCGGCAGCCACGCCACCGTGACGCAGGTCAGAACCCGCCTGCGGTTGACGATCCAGCCGCCGGATGCCGCGGTCTACGTGGACAACCGCTTCGTCGGGACGGCGGAGGAGGTCAACTCCCTGGAGCGGGGTCTCGCCGTTTCCCCGGGCAGGCACACGGTGACCGTCACGCGGCCGGGTATGCGTGACGGGACCGGAGAGGTCAATGTCGGAGAAGGGGACACGGCGAAACTGGAGATCTCCCTCAGCAAGTGATTGACGATTGAGGATTGACGATTGAAGGATTGAGCACCCAATCGATCAATCCTTCAATCTTCAATCCTTCGATCCCGCACTCAGGAGTTCGAGCAACACGGATTCGTAGTGCAGGCGCTTGTTCCCGCGCCGGATGTCAGCCGGTGCGTCCGCCGCTTTCAGGGCGGCGCGGGCGAGGGCCTCGGGAGTCAGGCGCCGGGAAAGATCGCGGATTCCGGCGGCGACGGCTCGGTGCCGGAGGAGCTCGCTCGAAGCGCCGGAGGCGACCGCGGCGTCGGCGAGAAGCTCGGAGAGAAGACGCGCCCGCTCCGGTTCTGACTGAGCGAGCGCTTCCGCCAGAAGCAGCAGAGGCGCGACCCGGCGCTGCGAGATTCCCGCGCCGATTGCGAGCAGGACGTCCTCGCGCCACTTCCGGTGCTTCTCGAGCAGTGCCGGCGCCTCCTCTTCGACCGCCGGCTCCAGACCCGCCAGCTCCGTAGCGTCTTCCTCCGAGAAACCGCGGGAGACCCATTCCGCCGCGCGCTCGGCGCGGGGCTGCCGCGCGAGAGCCACGGCCACGCACCGGGAGCAGACCGTCGGGAGGAGCGCCTCCGGACGCGCCGTGGTCAGGATCCAGTGAAAGTGCTTTCCGGGTTCCTCCAGAGACTTCAGGAGCGCATTGGCGGCCTCGAGGCCGAGCTGCTCCGCGTGGTCGACGACGGCCACGCGGCGCTCGGATTCGTACGGTTTTCCGGCGCCAAAGGCGACCGCTTCCCGGATGCTGTCGATCCGGATCTGAACGCCCTGGGGCTCGACGACGAGCAAGTCCGGATGGATTCCCGAGAGGACGCGGCGGCAGGAGTCGCAGCGTCTCTCGGGATCCTCCCCCGAGCAGAGAAGGATGGCCGCCAGGCGGCGGGCTTCCCCCTGAAGACGCTTTTCGGGTGACCCCGTCAGGAGCAGGGAGCCGGGAAAGTTCCCGGGCCGGGCGGCCAGGCGCTCGAGCAGCGAGGCCGCGGTCACAGGGAAAACCGCTCCGCGAGAAGGCGCCAGGTCTCTGCGGAGACCTGCTCGCGCGGAGCGTCCGAGGAGACGACGGCCACGCGTTGCGGTTCGCGCCGCGCGATCGCCAGGTACGCCGCGCGCACCCGTTCGTGGAATTCCAGGTCCGCGGACTCGAAGCGGCCGGACCGGCCCTCGTCGCGATGCCGGGCGCGGGCGAGCCCGGCGCTGGCATCGAGGTCATAGAGGAGAGTGAAGTCCGGAAGAAGGCCGTCGCGCGCGATCGCATCCACGAACCGCACCGCGTCCGGGTCCAGGCCCCGTCCCCCCTGCTGGTACGCTTCCGTCGCATCCGAGTAACGGTCGCAGAAGACGAAACCTCCACGGGCCAGGGCCGGCTGAAGCGTCTCGCGGACGTGCTGGCGGCGATCGGCCTCGAGCAGCAGCCATTCCGTCACCGGATCGAGCCGCGTGTTGGCGGCGTCCATCAGGATGTCCCGGAGCGTCCGGCCGACGGCCGTCCCGCCCGGCTCGCGAGTCTCCAGCACATCCTTGCCGAGCGCCCGCATGCGCTGCGCGGCCAGGCGCAGCTGGGTGGACTTGCCGGAGCCTTCGACCCCCTCGAACGTCACAAACGGCATCGGGAGAAGAATATCGGAGACTTATCCCGTTAACATTCGGGCCTTGAGGACGTATCCAGACTGATGGAGGCCATGACAGCGGCGCCGCCGCGCGAGGACCGGCCCGAGCGGGGAAGCTCTCTGCGCGGCTGGTTCTATGCGGTCGGCCTGGTCGGCCTGGCGATCGCGGTGGCGTCGATCGCGGACATGTTCTCCGCGCGCCCGAACGACGGCATCGTGCCGATGCCCTACAGGACCGGAGGGATCGAGGTCCGCAGCGTTGCTCCGGGCGGGCCGGCGCAGAGGGCGGGCATCACGTCCGGCGACTGCGTTCTCGGCATCGGTTCGCGCCTGGTCAAGTCGATCTCGGACGCCTCGCGGGAGCTGCGCCGGCACCGGATCGGAGAGACCGTGTCCTACCTTGTGCGCCACGGCCCCTGCGTCGCGGCGACGAGCGCGTCCGCGCCGGCGGGGGAGATGCGAACGCTCGCGGTGCGGCTCTCCTCGATCCGCCTGGGAGGCACGACCAACGTTTACACGGCGGTGCTCGGATTCCTCTTCTTCTTCATCGGCCTCTTCGTCTTCCAGCGGCGGCCCGACGACCGGGCGGCGCAGGTCTTCTTCCTGCTCTGCGTTCTCTTCCTGCTCTTCTTCGTGTGCCGTCTCCGCCCATCCTCCTACTGGTGGATCGATGTCTTCGTGCAGAACACCGGGACCGTGAGCCTCTTCCTGCTTCCCGCGGTCTTCCTCCACTTCTTCCTCATCTTTCCGCGCCCGAAGAGGCTCACGTTCGCCAGGGCGGACGAGTGGTCGGAGGAGCCGCCGGCGCGCTGGAAGGTGCGCCTCCAGGATTTTCTGTCCGCGAGCCCGAGTCTGCTCTACCTGATCTATTCGGTTCCGCCGGTCGTGTTCCTCTACGACGTCTTCCGGCAGCTCGAGGGGCACAAGGTCTCGATCCTGTCGGGCGCGCCGTTGTCGTCCTGGGTCCTTCTCGGAGACTACCTGGTCCTCGGCATCCTCGCCCTGGCGCACTCCGCCTTCACCCTCGAGGATCTTCGGGAGCGGCGGCAGGCCTTTCACGTCCTGGTCGGAACGATTCTCGGCACGACCCCCTTCGTGTTTCTCGGCGTCGTCCTCCCCTCCCTCTTCAACAACGACGACTACGTCTTCTACGGGATCGTGCCGATGATCCTGATTCCCCTGACCTTCGCCTACGCGATCGTGCGCTTCCAGATGCTGAACGTCCGTCTCGTCGTGAAGCGGACGTTCCTCTACGCCGGGACGACGGCCATTCTCTTCGGCCTCTACATCGCGGCGATCGCGACGGCCAACGCCCTGTTTGCCAAGAGGCTGTCGGCTTCGCCGATCTTCAACTTCGGGTTCTTCCTCGTCGTCGTCCCGCTCTTCGAGCTCGTGCGGCGGCGGCTCCAGACCCCTCTCGACAAGCTCTTCTTCCGGGAGAAGCTCGACTACCAGGCGGCGCTGCTCGAGATGAGCGAAGCGATCACCGGCGAGCTCGACCTGGGCAAGATCACCGATTACCTGACGGCGAGCGTCTCGGCCACGATGCGCCTGGAAAAGGCCTCGATCTGGCTGCGGAACCGGGACGGGTTTCTGGAGAGGCGGGGGAGGCAGGACGATCGTCTCTCTCCGGAGGCGGGGGTGCGGCGCCTCCTGCGGCGGGAAGGCAAGCCCATCGCCCTGGAGGAGCTCTCGCTCTCATTCGCGGACCAGGAGAGCCAGGAGTTTCGAGAGCGTCTGGACGCGGAAGGCTTCCGCCTCGTGGTGCCGCTGGTCTACCGGGAACATCTGATGGGCGTGCTGGCGCTCAAGGAGAAACTGTCCGGAGAGCACTTCGACCGCGAGGACAGGGCCCTCCTCTCGACCCTCGCCAACCAGGCGGCGCTGGCGATCGAGACCGCCCTGCTGCACGACGAGATGACCCGGCAGGCCGAGTTCCGGCGCGACCTGGAAATCGCGCGCGATATCCAGGCGAGCCTGCTGCCTCGAGCCGTGCCCATCGTGCCGGGCTTCACACTCCTGGGCGGCAGCCTTCCGGCCAAGGTCGTCGGAGGCGACTTCTACGACTTCATTCCCTTCGAGGACAAGTGCCTGGGCGTCGTGATCGGAGACGTCTCGGGAAAATCCGTTCCGGCTTCGCTCCTGATGGTCGCCTCCAAGGAGATCGTCTACTCCCGCGCGCTGACGACCCGGGACCCCGGCATCCTCTTCCAGGAATCCAACCGCCGCATCTATTCGATCAAGCGGCGCATGTTCGTTTCGCTCGGCTACTTCGTGCTGGATCCCGAGGCGATGAGCCTCCGCTACGCCATCGGCGGACAGCCGCTCCCCATCCTCCTGCGGTCGGGAGACGGGGGGCCCCGGACCCTGGACGCTCCGGAGCACCGGCTTCCGCTGGGGGCCTTCCGGGAGGTCCCCTACGACACGCGGGAGATCTACCTGAAGCGCGGCGATCTGATCTTCTTCTACACCGACGGCTTTTCCGAGGCCATGGACGAGCAGATGAACCCTTTCGGCGAGGACAGGCTGATGCAATCCCTGGCCGCTCGGAAGGGGGAGAGCCTGGAGGACCTCGCCAACGGAATCCTCGCCGACATCCGCCGGCACGTGGGCGGGGCCGAGCAATACGACGACATGACATTCCTGCTCCTGAGGGTCGAATGAGGCTGAAAAGGGACGGTTAGGCCTGAAACCCGGGAGGGTTCCGGCCGTATCATGAAACGGATGAGTGTGAAGTCCCGCCGGGCCATCGCCCTGATCGCGGTTGTCTTCCTGCTCGTGGCGGGCGGGCTGGCCGCCCTGTACCTGTCCAACCGGCGGGAGGTGACGACGTCATCCGCCGCGGCCTACGAGGCCTACCGGGAAGGGATCGAGAACATCCAGCGGTTCTACCGCAAGGAGGCCCAGGTCGCCTTCGCGCGGGCGCTCGCTCTCGACCCCAATTTCGCCATGGCGATGCTCCGGCTGGCCGGCCTGAGCAACTCCGACCAGAGAGATCTCCCTGGTCGAGCGGGCGCGCCGGCTGCGCGGCCGGTTGACCGAGCGGGAGCGTCTGTTCGTGGACATGTTCTACGCCGAGGCTCATGGCAACATGGAAGAGCGCAACAAGATCGCGCGGGCGATCTTCGAGAAGTACCCCGAGGATGTCGACGCCGCCATGATCATGTGCGGAATCGAGATGTCCCAGGGGCACGCCGAGCGGGCCCTCGAGATCTATTCGGGACCTGCTCGCGCGGGATCCCAACAACGCCGCCGTGTACAACTCGATCGGCTACTACTACGCGTGGCGCGGGGAATACGACAGGGCGATGGAGAATCTGAGGAAGTACCAGTTCATGGCACCCGACCAGGCGAATCCCTATGACAGCATCGGGGAGATCCAGGCCTATTCCGGCCACTACGACGAGGCGATCGCGAACCTGAACAGGGCCCTCGCCCTGAAACCGGACTTCTTCGAGTCCTACCTATCCACCTCGGAGTCGTGTACGAAGGGAAAGGGGACTATCGGAAGGCGATCTCGTACTACGAGACCGCGACGCGGGAGGCGCTGACCGACGGCCGGAGAACGGATCTGCTCACCTCCGCGTTGCGCGCGGCCCTTTTCGCCGGCGATCGGGAAGCGACGCGGGAGGTGGCTCAGCGCATTGCGGAGCTGCCCAAGGGGAAGAACAGCGAGATCCTCCACTCCGTCACCGCTGTGGCTCTCGACATCGTCGAGGGCCGGAACGCCGAGGCGGAACGCCGCCTGACGGAGCTCAAGCCCAAGCTCCTGGACTCCTACGAGAAGGAGGCGAAGGGGAGCCAGCGCAAGCCCCACTTCGCGGGATGGAACGCCCTGATGGCGCGCGTGAAGGAAAGGCAGGGGAAGACCGAGGAAGCGATCGCCCTCTACGAGGCCAACGTGAATCCTCCCAATCCCTGGGGCGACTTCGAGGGCCGGCGCTGGGTCTTCGAGGCGCGGGCCCATCTGGCCGAGCTCCTCGCCCGCAAGGGCGATCTCGACAGGGCGGAGAAGCTCCTCGCGGAGAACAAGAAATGGAATCCGAGTTGGGCCCCGACGCGGCCCTCCGAGCTCGTGGTCGAACAGATGCGGCGCGAGAAGGTGCTGGCCGCTTCCGGGGGCACGGTGGACCAGAAGGCCCCCCGCTGACAACACTCGCCCGGGTTTCCTGCTGATGGATCGCGATTTCCAGACCCAGCACAAGCTCCTCCTCCTCGAGACGCTCTACGACGCCGGCCTGTCTCTCGGGTCGCTTCCGGACGAGGAGGCCCTGGTCGAGGACGTCCTCGGCCGCGCCGTCGGCGTGCTGGACGCCTCCCGCGGGTACCTGGCCACCTTCGGCGAAGGAGGCGCGCGCCGGGCCGAGGCCCGCGTGGGCTTCCCGCGCCGCCCCTCCGAGTCCGTCGTCGCGGAAGACGACTTCCTGCGGAATCTTCTCGCCGCCGACGCCGCGCTTGCCCGCGAGAAGTTTCGGTTTCTGCGGACGTCCGTCTCGGCCGCGATCGGCGTTCCCATCCGGGGGGGTGGGCGGACTGTCGGTGTTCTCGTGCTGGCGGACAAGGAGCTGCGCCGCGGAGGCCAGACCGCGTTCGATCAGGAGGACGCGCGCTTTCTGACCTCTCTCGCCGGCCTCTGCGGGATGGCGATCGAGAACCGCCGCCACCTGGAACGCCTGACGCGCGAGCGTGAGCGCCTGGAGGAAGAGAACCGCAGGCTCCTGGACGAGACCGGGCGCGTGGCGGCGGGGCGCCTCTTCGTGGGCGATTCCCCGGCGGCGCGCCGCGTGCTCGATCTGGTCGGCCGCGTCGCTCCGTCCAGGACCTCGATCCTGATCACCGGCGAAAGCGGCACCGGCAAGGAACTGGTCGCGCGGATGATCCACGCGCGCAGCGACCGCGCCGATCAGCCGTTCATCGCGATCAACTGCGCGGCGCTGCCCGAGTCGCTTCTCGAGTCGGAGCTGTTCGGCATCGAGCGGGGCGTCGCGACCGGAGTCGAGGCGAGGTCGGGCCGGTTCGAGACCGCCACCGGCGGGACCCTGTTCCTGGACGAGGTCGGCGACATGCCGCTCGCCCTCCAGGCCAAGCTCCTGCGCGTCCTGCAGGAGAGGGAGATCGAGCGCGTCGGGGGAAGGAAGCGCATCCCGATCGACGTGCGCGTGCTGGCCGCGACCAACGCCCGCTTGACGGAAAAGATCGTTCGCGGGGAATTCCGCGAGGACCTCTACTACCGGTTGCGCGTCGTCGAGATTGCGCTTCCGCCGCTGCGCGACCGCAGGGAGGACATCCCGAAGCTCGCGCGCCATTTTCTCGAGCGGTTCGCCGCCAGGGAAGGGCGGGAAGTCCCGACCATCGATCGCGACGCGTTCGCGGCGCTGCTCTCGCACGACTTCGCCGGCAACGTCCGGGAGCTCGAGAACCTGCTGGAGGGAGCCGCCTCGCTCTGCCGTGGCGGGGTGATCCGGCGGGAGGATCTTCAGTGGCTCCCGTCGCGGGCCCCCGCGAGGTTCGAGGCTTCTTCGGGGGCGGAAGCGGCCGACGTTCCGAACCTGCGAGCCCTTGAGGAGCGCCACATCCGGTCGGTCCTGAAGATGGCCGGCGGAAACAAGAGCCGGGCCGCGAGACTGCTCGGCATCAGCCGCCGCACTCTCTACCGCAAGAAGATGATGGGACGATAAGTCGCAGTAGCAATAAGTCCCACTTCTAGCATAAATACTGCTATATTAAATGCTTTATACTTATAGTAAATATTACGCTTTATGCTTGATATGTGTCGAATTGGCGCTATACTCTGAGATGATTGAAACGCCGGTCGCAGCATCGCAACCTTCTTTGGCGCAAGGGGTTATCCCACGGTCTGCCTGGCCCGCGATCTCTGGCAGGGGACTTGCGCTTCCTTCCTGCGAACGAACATGAAAAGAGTGCAGGCCCTCGCCCTCGACCTCTCGCAGGCGCCCTCGCTTGCCTGGTCGCTTCTCTTCGCCGAGATCGCCGCCGCGGCACTCCTCTTCTCCGCCGGCCGGGTGCCCATGGTCCTGGTTCGCTCGCTGCAACTCTTCCTGCGGTTTTAGGCCGGTTCCCCATGACAGCGCCCTTCCTCCGCGTATCTCCCTCCAGGTGTGCCGGTCGAACCGCCTCGCTCCGGTCCGGGCGCGGCGGGATATCCTCTCGGCCGCGATCGAGCCCGGGCGACCGCGGAAGGGGAGGCGGCGGAAGCGACTGATGGCACGGCGGGAACCGGCCCAGATGAGCCTCGACGCGACGGGCGCTCGCGAGATCTCCCTGACCATCCCGGTGGCGCCGGACATGGAGATCGTCGCGACCGCCCAGGCGGCGGCGGTGGGCGAGTTCATCGAGATGCCCCGCGATAAGATCGACGAGGTCAAGCTCGCTCTGGTGGAGGCCTGTATCAACGCGTTCGAGCACGCGCATGCGCGCGACGGCCGCGTCCATCTGACGTTTCGGGTCGGCCGGGAAGGAGACGCCCGGGAGTTTCTGGAGGTGGAAGTCCTGGACCAGGGAAGGGGTTTCGACCAGGCGACGGTCGAGACGCCGTCGGCGGAGAAGACCTTTTCCGGACGCCAGAAGAGGGGATGGGGGCTGCAGATCATTCGGAGCCTGATGGACTCCGTGGCCATCTCGTCGAGCGAGGGAGGGACGCGAATCATCATGAGGAAATACAAGTGAGCGAGGTCTGCAGGGTCGCCGCTGAGCGGCGCGGAGACGTGGCGATTCTCTCGACGGATGGATACATCAACAACCAGGGGGGAGAGGAGATCGCGCGGCAGGCGTATTCACACCTGGAGTCGGGCGCTCGCGCTCTCGTCCTGAACCTGGAAAAGACCCGTATCGTCAACTCGATCGGCATTTCCATCCTGATCGAGGTGCTCGAGAAGGTGATGGACAGGAAAGGCAAGCTCGCCTTCTGCGGCCTGACGCCGACCATCGACAAGACCTTCCGGATCATGGGCCTGGCCCAGTACGCGGCGATCTATCCGACCGAGTCCGAAGCCGTGCGGGCCGTTTCTTCGCCCTGACGGACCCCCGTGACGGACGCAACGCCCGTTTCCGCGCCGCGCCTGGGACCCCTGTGGAAGACGCTCGAAGGGCCGCTTCAGAGCCCTGACCGGCCGCTGCCCGCACGACTGGCCCAGGCGGCCGTCTCCTGGAGCGGCGCGCGCGGCGGGGCCCTCTATCTGCGGGAAAAAGAGGGTTGGGTCCGCGCGGCGGTGGCGGGAGTCTCCGATTGGGAAGGCCTCGACCTGCCCGATCCGTGGCCCGTCAACCCGGTGCAACGCGACGGAACCCTCTGGGTGCCGCTCTCGGCCGAGGGGGAGATCCACGGGCATCTCGGATTGGACGGAGTCGGGCCCGAGGAATCCGCCGAGCTCGGCGCCTTCCTCGGATTCGTTCTGGGCGGGCTGCTCGGCGCGCACCGGCTTTCCCGGCTCGTGAAGGAAGCGGATTTCGAGGTCCGTACGAGGCTGGTCGAGCTCGAGTCCCTTTACGACCTGGGCCTCTCGCTGTCGGGGCAGCTGGACATCGCGGCGCTCGGCGACGAGGTCCTCTTCCGCTCCATTTCCCTGACCGACGCGGGCAAGGGGACGCTCCTTCTCTTTCACGAGGATGGAAGGCTCCTGCTCGAGCGAAACCTCGGCGGAGAATTTCTTCCCACGCAGGACCTGGCCGCGTGGAACCTGCCCGAAGGCGAGGCCGTGATCAACAACGCGGCCGCGACCGTCCCGACGGCCGGCGTGTGTCTGATGTCCTGCCAGAAGTGCCTCGTGGTCCCGATCTCGGTCTCGGGGCGGAGGCTCGGCGTCCTGGCCGTGGCGGACAAGGAATCGCGAGACGGAAGCGTCCTGGACTTCACCGCCTCCAACGCGCGGATCCTCTCGCTCTTCGCCAACCAGGCCGCGGCGGCGATCGAGACGGCGCGCCTCCACCGCGCGGCGATCGAGAGCGAGAGGATCGAGCGGGAGATGGAGCTCGCGGCGGCGATCCAGCGGGAAATCCTCCCGCACTCGCTGCCGGAGGTCTCCGGTGTCGAGCTCGCGGCCGCAAACCTGCCGACGCGGCACGTGGGGGGGACTACTACGATCTCTTCCCGCTCTCGCGGGGGCGCCTGGGCCTTCTCGTGGCGGATGTCTCCGGCAAGGGAGTCCCGGCGGCGCTGCTCGTTTCGACCGTTCACGCGGCCGTGCACCTTCAAATCGACGAGGCGAAGACCGTCGTGGACCTCGTGACGCGAATCGACCGCCACCTCCGGCGCTACGCCGCGACGCGCAAGTTCCTCACTCTCTTCTTCGGCCTCTTCGAGCCCGACACGGGCCTCTTGACCTACGTCTCGGCGGGACACAACCCGGCGCTCCTCGTGCGCGGCTCCGGAGAGATCGAGCGCCTGAATTCCACGGGAGTGCCCGTCGGAATGTTCCCCGGCGCCTCCTGGAGGGAGGAGACGGTCACGCTCGCGCGCGGAGACCTGCTCTGCGTTTACACGGACGGCCTGACGGAGGCGGTGAACGCGGCCGAGGAGGAGTTCGGCCTGGATCGTCTCTCAACCTTCGTCGGGAAGGGGCGGGCATTCCCCCTGAAAGACCTGTGCGACCGGGTGCTCGCGGAGGTGGCCGATTTCGCGGCCGACATGCCGCAATACGACGATCAGACTCTGCTGCTCGCGCGCCGCACCGAGAACGCAGGCCACTAACGGAGACGGCGGGATTCGGCGGGTCCCGGTTTCCGGTTCCCGATTCGCGGCCGGGATCGTTCGCAGATCATGCGGGTTAAGATTGCCGAATGCTCGCCCTCGCCTTGCTGCTACTCACAATGATGAGTCCTCCGGAGCCCGCGGACGCCGGACTGATTCTCGAGGGGGCGATGGTCTACGTCTCCGCCGATGCCCGGCCCCAGAAGAGCGACATCCTCGTCAGGGGCGGGAAGATCGCGTTCGTCGGTGACGGAGCCGGCGTCCGGCGGATGGCGCCCGGAGCCGCGCGCGTGGATCTGGCCGGGAGCTTCGTCTTTCCAGGCTGGGCCGACGCGCACGGGCATCTGGCGGGTCTCGGGCAGGCGTTGGAAGTCGCGGACCTGCGCGGCGCGGCCAACGCCTCCGAAGCGGCCAGGCGAATCGGGGCGATCGCCGCGCACCTCCCCGCGGGCAACTGGGCGCAGGGGAGGGGCTGGGACCAGAACCGCTGGCCCGGAGAGAAGTTTCCGGACGCCCGCGATCTGGATGCCGTTCTTCCGGAGCGCCCGGTGGTTGCGCGCCGCGTTGACGGCCACGCGGTCTGGG
The DNA here is from genome assembly GCA_963741435.1 of uncultured Acidobacteriota bacterium. Classification (GTDB taxonomy): domain Bacteria; phylum Acidobacteriota; class Thermoanaerobaculia; order UBA5066; family Gp7-AA6; genus JAWOLE01. The sequence continues at coordinate 45,929 of CAVUIX010000002.1, forward strand.
TCAACTCGGCCGCGCTCAAGGCCGCCGCGATCGATGCCGCGACGCGAGATCCCGAGGGCGGGCGGATCCTGCGGCGCCCGGACGGATCTCCCTCCGGCGTTCTCGTCGACCGCGCCGCGGACCTCGTCCAGAAGGTCATGCCCCGCGCCTCGCTCGCGGATTTCGAGCGGCACATTCTGGCGGCGGCAGAGGCCTGCGCGAAGGTCGGGCTGACGGAGGTGCAGGATGCTTCCCATTACGGGCCCGAGGAGATCGCGGCGCTGGCGAAGCTCGCCGACGCCGGGCTGCTCCCCATCCGCGTCTACGCGACCGTCTCGAACGAGGCGGCGGACCTGCCCGGGTTCTTCGCGCGCGGCCAGCGCATCGGGCGGGGGAACGATTTCCTGACCGTGAGGGCCATCAAGGTCCTGGCCGACGGCGCGCTCGGCAGCCGCGGCGCCGCGCTGCTTTCGGACTACTCGGACGAATCCGGCAATCGGGGCCTTCTCGTGACCTCTCCGGACCGCGTCAACGAGATCGCCCGGGAGGCCCGGCAGCATGGCTGGCAGCTCTGGATCCACGCCATCGGAGACCGCGGCAACCGCGTGGCGCTGGACGCGTTCGCGAGAGCCGCGGCCGCGCAGCCCGACGCGCCGCCTGGAGCGAAGCGCCAGCGTATCGAGCACGCCCAGGTCGTCGCCTCGGACGACATCCCGCGATTCGCCCGGGAGGGCGTCATCGCTTCGATCCAGCCGACCCACGCCACCTCCGACATGCCCTGGGCGCAGGAGCGCGTGGGCGCCGAGCGCATCGCGGGCGCGTACGCCTGGCGGAGGCTCAAGAGCTCCGGCGCAAGACTCGCCGGCGGCAGCGACTTTCCGGTGGAATCGGAGAACCCTCTTCTCGGGTTCTACGCTGCGGTGACGCGGCAGGATCTCGACGGCAAGCCGCCCGGCGGATGGCGTCCGCAGGAGAGGCTCGAGCGGAAGGAAGCGCTCGCGCTCTTCACGTCGGATGCCGCCTACGCGGCGTTCGAGGAAGACCGGCGGGGGCGGATCGCCCCGGGGTTCGAGGCGGACCTGACGGTGTTCGCGCGAGATCCGATGGCCGCCGCCGAGCGAGAGATTCCCCGCGTCCCGGTAGTGCTGACGCTCGTCGGGGGCAAGGTCGCCTATGGCCAGGGCCTGTCGGCGGGGAAGGCGCCTTGAATCGGGCGGGCGGCGTCGCGTTATCCTTGCTTCTCGCGCCCCTCCTGGCATTTGCCTGTAACGACCAGAAAGCCTCCGCCGGCAAGGTGACTCCGAAAATGCAGGACGACGAAGCCGAGCGGCGCTCGCGGATGGTGGAGACCCAGATCGTCGCGCGCGGCGTGCACGACGCGCGTGTGCTCGCGGCGATGCGATCGGTGCCGCGGCACCTGTTCGTGGATCCCGCCCAGAGCGCGCAGGCCTACGAAGACCACCCGCTGCCGATCGCCGGCAACCAGACGATCTCGCAGCCCTACATCGTCGCCCTGATGACGGAGCTCGCGGAGATCACGCCCGGCGAGAAGGTCCTGGAGATCGGCACGGGCTCGGGCTATCAGAGCGCCGTTCTCGCGCTGCTGGCGAAGGAGGTCTATTCGGTCGAGATCGTTCCGGAGCTGGCGCGCGCTTCGGCGGAGCGCCTGCGGCGGCTCGGATACGGCAACGTCACCGTCAGGGAAGGGGACGGCTATCGGGGATGGGAGGAGCACGCTCCCTTCGACGCGATCATCGTGACGGCCGCTCCCGACCGCATCCCCGGGCCGCTCCTCGATCAGCTCGCGCCCGGCGGCCGCCTGGTGATCCCGGTCGGCAGCTTCTTCCAGGAGCTGAAGGTCCTGTCCAAGGACAAGAACGGCAAGATCAGCGAGAAGGACATCCTGCCGGTGCGCTTCGTGCCGATGACCGGGGAGATCGAGAAGACTCCGCCCGCCCGGGAGTGAGCCGGCCCGAAGCCGATCCCGCCGGCGGCGGTTTTTCGGGCGCCGTTCGGACGTCCCCTCTCCTGCGCACGTTTCGGGCCTTCACTTACCGCGACTACCGCCTCCTCTGGGCCGGCTCGTTCACCTCGAGCGTCGGGACCTGGATGCAGGAGGTGGCGCAGAACTGGCTGATCCTGACCATGACGGGGTCGGCGTTCCTCCTCGGACTGGACGCGTTCCTGGGCGACGCGCCCTTTCTCGCGTTCTCTCTCTTCGGCGGTGTGCTCGCCGACCGGATGGACCGGCGCCGGATCCTGCTCTCGTCGCAGATCGTTCAACTCTCCTCGGCGTTCCTGCTGGCGGGCCTGATCTGGGCCAACGCGATCCACGTCTGGATCATCCTGACGCTCTCCTTCGTCGTCGGGCTCGCGCAGTCCTTCGGCGGCCCGGCCTACCAGGCCCTCGTTCCGACGCTCGTGGACCCGAAGGACCTGGGAAACGCCGTCGCTTTGAACTCGATCCAGTTCAACCTCGCCCGCGTCATCGGTCCGGTGCTCGCCGGCATCGCGTTCTACAAGCTGGGCGCGGCGGCCTGCTTCGGCTTGAACGGCATTTCGTTTCTCGCGGTCATCGTGGCCCTGCTCGCCTTGAAGCGCGGAGCGCTGGAGAAGGGCGCGGCCAGGCCGGAGAGAGTGATGGAGAGCCTGAAAGTCGGGCTTCGCGCCGCGCGGGACTCGAAGCCGCTGCGCGGGTTGATCGTGCTGTCCTTCGTGGGGAGCTTCTGCGCGATGCCTCTGGTGACGTTCCTGCCCGTCTTCGCGCGGCAGGTCTTTCACAAGGACGCCAAGGGATACAGCGGCATGCTCGCCGCGTTCGGCATCGGCGCCGTCCTCGGCGCGATCGCGGTGGCCTGGTTCGGGCACGTCCGGCGAAAGGGGATCGTGGCGGTCGCGATGCAGATGACCTTCGGCGCGCTCATGGTGGCCTTCGCCGTCTCACGCGACCCGGTCCTGTCCTACGCGGCCCTGTTCGCGGCGGGAGCGGCGCTCATGGTCGTCTTCGCGATGTTCATGACGCTCGTGCAGTCCAACGTCGAGGACCGCCTGCGCGGGCGCATCGTGTCGGTCTACTCGCTCGCCTTCCGCGGCGCGATGCCCCTGGGCAACCTGACGGCGGGATTCCTCGCGACGTCTCTCACGGCTCCCCGCGTTCTCGTCCTGGACGGCCTCGTCCTCGTGACCGTCGGCACGATCGTCCTCCTGCGCCACAGCGAGTCCGGCGTGACGTCTCTGTAGTTCCCGAGCGAGGGACTCTGGAGGCGGGCGTGCTACAATCCATGGCGGTTTGAAGTCTTCGACGAGCTTTAGCCGCTACTTTTGTTTCCCGCGCGGGGGAGCGGGCTAGAGCCGTCTCGAACAGATAGACTCGAAGGCCCGCTCACTCCGACCGAGGGAGCGGGCCTTTTGCTTCTCCCCCGGTCGCCGGGAAGGAGGCAACCGTGTCGGGAGAGAACAGGACCCGGGCAGCGCAGCAGTCGGCAGCTCCGTACCCTCTCGTGGCGCGAAACGGCCGCGCGGAGACCACGCGCGTCCGCGTCGGAGCGGTGGAGATCGGCGGGGAGGAGTTCGTCGTCGCAGCCGGGCCGTGCGCGGTCGAGACGGAGGAGCAAATCCGGGCGACCGCTCGCGCCGTCGCGCTGTCGGGAGCGAGGCTCCTGCGGGGCGGGGCGTTCAAGCCGCGAACATCTCCCTACTCGTTCCAGGGGCTGGGCGAGGAAGGGCTCCGCCTCCTCGCCGCCGCCGGCCGCGAGAGCGGCCTGCCGGTGGTGACGGAGGTCGTGAGCGCCGAAGACGTGCCACTGGTCGCGCGGCACGCGGACATGCTCCAGGTGGGAGCGCGCAACATGCAGAATTTCGCGTTGCTCAAGGCGCTCGGAGCGGCGGGCCGCCCGGTGCTCCTGAAGCGCGGCCTCTCCGCGACGGTCGAAGAGTTCCTGCTCGCGGCGGAATACGTCGTCTGTCACGGCAACCCGGACGTCGTGCTTTGCGAGCGCGGCATCCGGACTTTCGAGGCAGCCACGCGCAACACTCTCGATCTGAACGCGGTCGCCTGGCTGAAGACGGCCACGCACCTGCCGGTCATCGTCGATCCGAGCCACGGCACCGGCCTGCGCCATCTGGTCCTGCCTCTCTCCAAGGCCTCCGTGGCTGCCGGGGCGGACGGCCTCATCGTGGAAGTCCACCCGTCTCCCGCGCTCTCGTTGTCCGACGGCGGGCAGTCTCTGACGCCCGAGGACTTCTCCGGGTTGATGGGAGAACTCGGCCGCTGCGCGCCGTTTGAGGGGCGCACGCTGGCCTCTCCTTGTCCCGACGCGGCCGGCCCCCGCGCGAAGCTCTGCCTTCGCCGGCTTCGTGAACGGATCGACGGTCTGGACGAGGCTGTCGTGCGGCTCCTGAACGAGCGGGCGCGGCTGGCGGGCGTGATCGGACGAGCCAAGAAGGTGTCGGGTCTTTCGATTCACGCGCCCGAGCGCGAGGAGGCCGTGCTCCGCAACGTGGCGAGGCTCGCGGAGGGCCGGTTCGGGTCCCGGGGAATCGAGAGGGTCTTCCGCGCGGTCATCGAGGAGACGCGGCGCGCCGAGGAGGGCTCGGAATGAGCGCCGGAGCGATCGCCTACCAGGGAGTTCCCGGAGCCTTCAGCGAGCAGGCCGCCCGGGACTTCGTCGAGGGCGCCGAGCTTCTCGCCTGCCCCCGCTTCGAGGATCTCTTCGACGCCGTCACTTCGGGCCGCGCCCGGTGGGGCGCCGTGCCGATCGAGAACACGCTCGCGGGATCCGTTCATGCCTGCTACGACCTGCTGGCCAGGCACACGGTCACCGTGGCGGCGGAAGCGGTTCTCCGCATCTCCCACACGCTCATCGCGCCGCCGGGAGCCGTGATCGAAGACATCCGCCGCGTGCTCTCTCATCCCATGGCCCTGATTCAATGCGAACGGTTTTTTCAGAAGAACCCGGGCATCGAAGCGGTGGCCGTCCAGGACACGGCCGCCGCCGCGGAGGAAGTCATCTCCGGCGACCGGGGCGACACCGCGGCCATCGCGAGCCTCCGCGCCGCCGAGGTCTACGGGGGCGTCGTGCTCGCGGAGAACCTCGAGGACGACCCGATGAACTTCACGCGGTTCCTCCTGATTACCCGGCCGGAGGACCGCCCGGCGGAGCGCGAGAGCAGTTCCCGTCCGCTCAAGACCTCGCTCCTCTTTCGGGTGCAGAACCGCCCGGCGGCCCTCTTCGAGGGACTCCGCCCTTTCGCCCTCCGCGGCATCAACCTGACCAAGATCGAAAGCCGCCCTGTGCGGGGCTCGCGCTTCGAGTACCTCTTCTACCTCGACGCCGTCGTCCCGCCGGGACGCGAGGAAGACCTCGACGGCGCCATCGAGGCTCTCGCGCAATCCTCGACGAACCTGCGCCGGCTCGGGACCTACCCGGTCGCCGAGACAGCGGCGCCGCCCTGAGCGGTTAGACTTGCCTCCCGCTCGCGCGGAGCGGTCGCGGAGGTGAAATGAAGGCAGGGGCGGAGTCCATTCCCGGCAAGCTCGGACGGCAGGAGCTGACGCGGCTGGTCGAGGCGGGCGAGATCGAGACGGTCCTCGCCGTCTTCCCCGATTTCTACGGACGCCTCCTGGGAAAGCGCTTCGTGGGACGCTTCTTCGTCGAGAGCGTGGCGGCCCACGGGCTGCACGCCTGCGACTACCTGCTCGCCTGCGACATGGAGATGGACCCGGTGCCGGGCTACGAGTTCGCCAGCTGGGAGGAGGGCTACGGAGATTTCCGTTGCGTCCCCGACTGGAAGACTTCGCGCCGCGCGGCCTGGCTCGAGAAGACGGCGATCGTTCTCTGCGACGTCGTCGGCGAGCCCGGCGGTCGGCCGGTCGAGATCGCGCCGCGGCGGATCCTGGCGCGCCAGGTGGAGCGCGCGCGAGAGATGGGATTCGAAGCGCGGGCGGGATCGGAGCTCGAGATGTACGTCTTCCGGGAGACGTACGAATCCGCGCGCCGTAAACGCTTCCAGGATCTCGAGACGTTCGGCAGCTATATCGAGGATTACCACATCCTGCAGGGAACGAGGGAGGAGCCGCTCGTCGGGGCGATCGTCCGCGGCCTCGACGCGAGCGGAGTGCCGATGGAAGGCTCCAAGGGGGAGTGGGGGCCAGGCCAGCAGGAGTTGAACCTCAGGTACAGCGACCTCGTCGAGCAGGCCGACAGGAACGTCCTGGCCAAGCACGCCGCCAAGGAGATCGCCGACCGGCAGAACCTCGCCGTGACCTTCATGGCGAAGTGGAACGAGAAGCTGGCCGGAAGCTCGCTGCACCAGCACCTCTCACTCTGGGACGCGGCGGGAAAGGAGAATCTCTTCCCGGGCGCGGCGCCGCTCGGCCCGGTCGCCGCGAGCGACCTCTTCCGGTGGTTTCTCGGCGGGTGGATGGCCCATGCGGAAGAGCTCGCCGCCCTCGCGGCGCCGTCGGTCAACTCCTACAAGCGCTTCCAGAGCGCGTCCTTCGCCCCCACGGCCATCGCCTGGAGCCACGACAACCGCACCTCGGGGTTCCGCGTGGTCGGTGACGGTCCGTCGCTGCGGATCGAATGCCGCATCCCGGGCGCCGACGCGAACCCGTACCTCGCTTACGCCGCCGCGCTCGCCGGCGGGCTGGACGGCATCGCGCGCCGGATCGAGCCGCCGCCGATCTTCCAGGGGGACGCCTACGCGGCGAAGGCGCTGCCTCGCGTTCCGAAAAGCCTGCGGGACGCGACGGACCGGTTCGCGTCGAGCGCCTTCGCGCGCGAGGCGTTCGGCGAGGAGTTCGTGAACCACTACATCCATTTCCTTCGCACCGAGCAGAGGAAGTTCGACGAGGCCGTGACGGACTGGGAGAAGGCGCGGTTCTTCGAGAGAGGATGACAAGAAGATTTGTGATTGGTGATTTGTGATTGTGATTGGGAACGTGGATGAGGAAGAAATGCGGCTAAAAGACAAGGTCGCGCTGATCACGGGGGCGGGGAGCGGGATTGGCCGCGAGGCGGCGATTCTCTTTGCCGGCGAGGGGGCGAGCGTCGTCGTCGCGGATGTCGGCGATGCGGCGGGACGGGAGACCGTCTCGCGGATCGAGGCCGCGGGAGGCAAGGCGCGCTTCGTCCACGCCGACGTTTCGCGCGCGGAGGAGGTTCGCGCGATGGTCGGGGCGGCGGAAGAAAGCTATGGACGCTTGAACGTCCTCTTCAACAACGCCGGCATCTTTCCCGCCGCGGACGGCGGAGTCCTGGAGACCGACGAGGAGACGTGGGACCTGGTGATGCGCGTCAATCTCAAGGGGGTCTTCCTTGGATGCAAGTACGGCATTCCCGCGCTCCTGCGAGCCGGGGGCGGGAGCGTCGTCAACACCGCGTCGTTCGTCGCGCTCATGGGGTCGGCGACGCCGCAGATCGCCTACACGGCGAGCAAGGGCGGGGTCCTCTCGCTGACCCGCGAGACCGCCGTCGAGTTCGCCCGCCGGAACATCCGCGTCAACGCCCTCTGCCCCGGACCGGTGGACACGCCGCTCATGGCCGAGCTCCTGGGAGACCCCGCGCGCCGCGCCCGCCGGATGGTCCACATCCCCTTCGGCCGCCTGGCCCGCGCCTCCGAAGTCGCGCAAGCCGCGCTCTTCCTCGCCTCCGACGAATCCTCCTACGTCAACGGAGCCGCCCTCACCGTCGACGGCGGCATTACCGTCGCCTACACCACCCCGGAATGAGAGGCTTTCAGCCGCGGCGGCCGCTTCGCGACCGGCAGCTCATTCAATCGCCGCCACAGGTGAATCTCTTGAGCCTGCCTGCCGGCGCACGCCTCGGCCCCTACGAGATCCTTCTTCGCGTACGTGCACGCGGGCTCGGCGACGCGGATGCGGCGATGGATTGTCTGGACCGCGCCTATGAGCAGCGATCGGGCGCCCTGTACGGGATCAAGGGCTCGTTTCTGTTCGAGAACCTCCGCTCCCATCCGAGATTCAAAGCACTCCTGAAAAAAATGAACCTCGCTTGAGCTCCGGGAGCGGAAGCGACGGGTTGGTGGAGCATCCTGCCCGATTATCGAACCACGATTGAGAAGCCTTACGAGGACTCTGAGCCGATTCATAGGCGCAGATCCCTCAGGCCGAGCAGGTCAGACCAACGCGGATTCGTCCGCTGAGCACCGCAGTAGACTGGGGCCTGAGCACATTGGAACCCACCAGCCCGGTCCTTCATCGCGTGGCTTCCGCCTCTATCGCGGCCGTTGTTCTTTTCCTGGCCGCCGGCTCTGCTCTCGGCTTGCAAGGGCGGGTCGTGATGGAGGCGAGCGGGGCTCCCGTCGCGGGAGCGGAAGTCTCGGTGCTCGGTCTGACCGGCGCGCAGCGCACCGACGCCAATGGCCGATTCCTGTGGCTTCCGGATCCGGTCGCGCCGTTCGAGGTGCTGGTCGTTCTGCCGGGCGGCCAGTACATGAAGCCTTTCCTGGTGACGTCGGTTCCCGGCGACGGAGTGGTGACGATCACCGTCGGGCCGATCGTCGAGGAGAGCGTCACCGTCACGGCGGGGGCCGCGCCTTCGATCGAGTCGCCGCCGGCCAACGGGGCGACGATCGTGCCGAAGGCCGACATCGAGTCGCGCCAGCCCGCCAATCTCGCAGAGGCCCTCGAGAACGTCGCGGGGGTCTCGCAGGCTGCCCCGGCGCACGCCGCCGTTCCGGCCATTCGCGGCCTTGCGAACGGGCGCAGCCTGATTCTGATCGACGGAGCCCGCGCGAGCTCGGAGCGACGCGCCGGCCCGGGCGCCATGTACCTCGATCCCTTCGTGCTCAGCGGCGTCGAGGTGTCGCGCGGTCCGGGCTCGGTCGCGTATGGTTCGGACGCTTTCGGCGGCATCATCTCCGCGCGCACGCGCGACGTCGCCCCGGGGGCTCCGCTCCACGTCGAGGCCATCGGGGACTACGGCCTCGGGATTCCCGGCGGACGCGTGGGAGTCGCGGTAACAAGTCCCATCGGCCAGGAGGGAGGCATCCTCGTCGCCGGCCACTACCGGTCTTACGGGAACTACGACAGCCCCGACGGAGAGGTGCCCAACTCCGGCTACCGGGACAGCGGCGTCCTCCTGAGCGCGGCGTACAACCTCGGCCCGGGCATGCTGAGGGCGGGCTGGCAGGGGGACTACGCGCGGGACATCGGCACACCGGCGTCGCCACCGGCGTCGCCATCGCAGGCCATAAGCCTCTCGACTCCCGAGGAGAACTCGAGCCGTTTCACTCTCTCGTACGAAACGGCGCCGGTCGGCGGCTTTTCGCGCATCGCTTTCATCGGGTTCATCGGCTCCAACGACGGAGGCACGGCCCTCGTCGCGCCCTCTTCGACCGAGCGCGTGGACGTGTCGGCGAAGGACTTTCAGGTCCGCACGTTCGCCGAGCGGTTCGTCGGCCCCGTCCGCGTGGACGTCGGCCTGGATCTCAGCGGCCGATACGGACTGCACGCCGTCGACGTCACGAACGGGATCGTGAAGACCTCGGTGGTCGACGCGCATCGCACCGACCTCGGTTTGTACCTGACGGCCGAGGCGCCGCTCCTGCCGCAGCTCGCTTTGCAGGGCGGGGTGCGCGGCGACGGCGTGAAGACGGCCAACGAGGGCGGCGACCTGGGGGACCAGTCCACCTCCAACAGCGCCGTCGCCGGAAACGTGGCGCTGACGGCGGGACCGTTCGGCGGCTTCTCTGCCACCGGCCAGTATGCGCACGGCTTTCGCGATCCCGTCCTCTCGGATCGGTATTTCAGCGGGCTCTTCGGGCGCGGTTTCGTCAAGGGCAACCCGGCACTCGAATTCGAGACGAGCAACCAGTACGACATCGCCCTGCGTTACACCAACGCCGGGCTCCGCACCGCTTTCTACATGTACGACTACCACATCAACAACCTGATCGAGCTCTACCAGGACCCGCTCTACTCTTCTGAAAGGCCTCCCCGCCACTTCCTCTTACGCAATCGCTCGGCAGGGGCAAGGCTCCAGGGCCTGGAGCTCGAAGCGCAGGTGAGCCTTCCCGCCGGCTTCGCGGTGGCGCTGGCGGCGCAGATCGAGCGTGGCGTGACGGTCGACGACGATAAGTCGCTCGACGTAATTCCGCCGGAGTCGCTGACGCTGCAGGTGCGCAAGGGCTTCGGGCCCGCATTCGCCCAGGCCCGCTGGGTCGTTTACGCCGGCAACAGCAACCCGGGGCCGACGGCGATAGCCCGCCCGGGCTACGCTCTGCTGGATCTGGGTGCAGGCTACAGCTTCTTCGAGCACTTCGAGGTCCAAGCCTACGTGCGCAACGTCCTGAACAAGCTATATCTCAACACCCCCACCGCCGGCTCGGCGCTCGCGCCCGGGACCTCTGCGACGCTCACCGGCTTCGTGCGGTTCTAGCTTCGTCGCTACTTGCCGAGTTGCGCGTGGCCGTTCAGTGGGGGAGCAGGGATAGCCAGTTGGCGGTTACGGCGATCGCGTCCGCGTCCTGGACCGGAATGCTGGCGGCGGCGAGGAATCGCGCCCCGTCGGGCGTGACGTCGTAGTCGCTCCAGCCTGCCGAATCGATTCGAAAGAGAGGCCGCGCCTCGCCGATCTCGACGTCTGCCGCCAGCCGGACGGGAGCCGCGATCATCTCGTTGTCGGCGGACACGAAGTAGATCTCGCGGCCGTCCCGCCTCCAGCGCGGCCGCGACCCGCCGGACACCGATACACGGATTCGCTCCCCCGGCTCCGGAAAAGAGGCGAGGAACACCTCCGAGCGGCCGGACTCCGGCGAGCAGTACGCGATCCAGTGGCCGTCGGGGGAGAACTGGGCGTAGGCCGTTGGGTCGGCGGTCGTCTCGCGAGACGAAGCTTGCGCGGCTTCGGCTCCCCTTCGACATTCACGACCCAGAGACCGCTGCCCCGGCGCACCGAAGTAGAGGAGGAAACGGCCGTCGGGTGACCAGTCCTCCGGGCGCTGCGCGCCGCCCGGCGGAAGGATCGGCTGCGGGGAGCCCGACCCGCGCAAGGCAAGCCAGTGCAGTACGCGAGGATCACGCATCGATCGCACGCTGAGGGCGATGCGAGTGCCGTCCGGCGACCAGACGGGTTGCGCATAGTCGTTCTCCGAGTCGAGATCCAGGCGCGCGAGCACGCCGCGGGACAGGTCACCGATCAACAAATCCTTCAAGCCCGTGCGCGGGTTGGTACGGCTCACAACGAACTTTCGGGAGTCGGGAGAGAGTCGCACCGATTCGAATCCGCTCGCCGGGGCGACGGAACCCGTCTCCCTGCCGGCCCGGTCGATCCAGACGAGCCGCGCCGGGATTCGACCGCCCCGGGACGCGAGGAGACCGTTGTTTGACGCGGAGAAGGTGGCGATACCGATGAGCACGTGTTGCCAGATCTCCTGCCCCGAGGGAATGGGATCACCGACGAGCCGTAACCGCCGGCTGTCGAACGGCTGTGCCAGCAGATTCCCGTCGCGCGCGTAGAGCAGATACCCGGATCGGCCCCCGGCGGGGTCGTTCGGGTCGCCCGGCACGTACTGCGCGCGCGAGCAGTTGGTCAGGAGCGGCGCCGTCTTGCCGTCCTCGATGCTCGCCAGACGGAGATAAGTCTGTTTCTCGGTCGCGCTGCGCCCCAGATAAAGGTAGTGGCGGCCATCGGGAAGGAAGCTCGGCCAGCAGACGGCCCTCTCGCCCCGCGAGGCATCCGCCTTCAGAACGACCCTGGGAGCGCCTCCTCCTTCCGCGACGAGGCTCATGAACGGGTCCGCGTGAGCGCGGCGAAGAGGATCGAGTGCTGGCTCCCCCAGGAGCCCGACGGATAGTCGCCTTGAGCATCGCAAAGCGCCACCGGAGGCCCTCCCGACGAATCGATCTTCTTGAGCTTTCCGTCCGCGAAGAAAGCGATGAAGCGGCTGTCCGGCGACCAGAAGGGAGCCGCAGCGCCTTCCGTGCCGGGAAGCGTCACCGCCGACGGCTCGGAGAGCGAACGCATCCACAGAAAATCCCGCCCGTCGGCGCTGCGCGCGACGAAGACGAGGCGCCGCCCATCCGGCGAAACGGCGAACAGATGGTGCTGCTGGAGCCACGTGAACCGGGTCCCAACCGGCGCTCGCACGGCAAACCGGATGGGCGCCGCGGGCGCGCTCGGCGGACGGCGAAGGCGTAGAGCGCCATCAACGCCGCGGCGGCCAGCACGCCGGCGGCGGCAAGACCCACCAGCCATCGAGGAGCGGAAGAGAGGTTTCTGGCCGGCCTTCCGGTTGGTCCGTACCACCTCGCGCGATCCACGCGAGTTGCAGGCCGATATCCTGCGCCGACTGCCAGCGCTCGGCCGGATCCTTGGCGAGGCACGCCTTGATCAGCCGATCGAAGGCCGGCGGGCTCATCGGCTGGAGGGAGGAAACCGCGCGGAGGCTCCGAGGTCAGGATCGCCGACATGAGCGACGCCTGGCTCGCGCCCGTGAACGCCTTCCGGCCTACCGCCATCTCGTAGAGCACGGCGCCAAAGGCGAAAATGTCCGTCCGCGCGTCCGCTTGCCTGCCCTGGAGCTGCTCGGGGGACATGTAGGGGACCGTACCAAGCAGGGTTCCCTCAATCGTCAGGTCCTTGGTGCGCGTCGGCGCGGAGGTCAGGAACTCAATCGGCGCGGGCGCGGCAACGATCTTCGCGAGTCCGAAGTCCATCAGCTTCACGCCCGACTTCGTCAACATCACGTTACCGGGCTTCAGGTCCCGGTGAACGACTCCGGCGGCGTGCGCCGTGCCGAGTGCCTCCGCGATCTCCGCGCCATATCGGCAGACCTGCTCGAAGGGAAGCGCGCCTTTGTGCAGCCGCTCGGCCAGCGTATCGCCCTCGAGATACTCCATGACGAAAAAGTCCGTGTCCCCCTCTCGCCCGATGTCGTAGAGAGCACAGATGTGGGGGTGGGAGAGCTGCGAGATCGTCCTCGCTTCGCGCTCCAGGCGTTCGCGCAGCTCCGGCGACGAGGAGAGCTGCCCCGGAAGGACCTTGATCGCGACCGTGCGGTCCAGTCGCGTGTCCCGCGCCCGGTAGACCTCGCCCATCCCGCCCGCCCCGAGCGGGGCGAGGATCTCGTAGGGCCCGAGGCGAGTGCCGACAGCGAGGGTCATCCGGTTGTGCGGATTCTATCCGCGCGTAGGAGACGGGGAGGCTTCGCCGGTTCGATCCATCAGCCGCGCGGCTGCCCTGAGTGTTGTCGCGAGACTTAGCGGTTTCGGGTAATGGTGGAGCTGACCGGGATCGAACCGGCGACCTCCTGAGTGCGATTCAGGCGCTCTCCCAAACTGAGCTACAGCCCCACGGGGGAGGCCGCGCAGGATAACACGGGCCGGCCCTGGTCCTTGGCTCTCTTAGCCGCTGCTCGCGAAGCGAGCGCCCACGGCCGAAATTCCGCAAGATAGGATCGGAGAGATGGATCACGGGATCGATCTTCCATCGTTTCTGCTGGCGTTCGCTTCGGCGTTGCTGGGGGCGAAACTCCTCGGGGAGGTTGCGGAGAGGCTGGGGCAGCCGGCGGTCCTGGGCGAGCTGCTCGCGGGCGTGCTGCTGGGCCCTTCCGTTCTGGGTCTCGTGTCTCTGACGGCCGGAATGCCTCCTGCTGGCGGAGATCGGGGTGATCCTGCTCCTCTTCGAGGTCGGCCTGGAGACGGATCTCTTCGAGCTGGCTCGCGTCGGCGTTCCCGCGCTCGTCGTGGCGCTGGCGGGGATGGTGCTTCCCTTCCTGGGCGGCTTCCTTCTCACGCGCCTCCTCGGCCATCCGGTTCTCACCGCGATCTTCGTCGGCGCCGCTCTGACCGCGACGTCGATCGGCATCACGGCTCGCGTCCTCTCCGAGCTGAAGGTCCTGACGTCGCGCGAGGGGCGGATCATCCTGGGGGCCGCGGTGGCCGATGACGTGCTGGGACTCGTGGTCCTCGCCGTTGTCGCCCGGATCGCCGAAACGGGAAGAGTGGAGACGGCGATGGTCCTGCGGGCGACCGGCCTCTCGGTCGGATTCGTGGTTGTCGCGCTCGCGCTCGGAATTCCCCTGGGACACCGGCTGATCGGGATCGTCGGGCGCGCGAACGTGCGCGGGGGCCTCGTGGCGGCGTCGGTCGCCTTCGCTCTGCTCTTCGCCCTGGCCGCGAAGAAAGCGGGTTCGGCCGAGATCGTCGGGGCGTTCGCGACGGGAGTCGTGCTCGCGCGCACGAATCGCCGCCACGACATCAGTGAAGCCTTGAAGCCGGCGGTGGACATCTTCGCGCCGCTCTTCTTCGTCGTCGTCGGCGCGCAGGTGGACGTCGCCATGTTGAATCCCTTCGCGCGGGAGAATCAACCGGCGCTTCTCCTCGCTCTGGGCCTGACGGTGGTCGGATTCCTCGGCAAGTTCGCGGCCGGCTTCTGCGCGTGGGGCGGCGTCCGGCGGGCCTTCATTGGCGCCGGGATGGTGCCGCGCGGCGAGGTCGGCCTGATCTTCGCCTCTCTGGGGAAGGCGACGGGAGCATTTACGGAAGGGGTCTTCGTGGCCGTCGTCCTCGCCGTCTTCGCGACGACGTTTCTCGCGCCTCCTCTGCTGAAGATCTTCCGCCGGGGCGTCGGCTCCGTCAACGGAACTCCGTCTCCGGCGGCCGGCACTTGAAGTCCCGGTTTGGTTTCCCTCCCCGGACGGAGCGGGTCGCCGCGCTCGAAGGGGCGCTCTTCGACCTGCTCGTCGTCGGCGGCGGGATCACCGGCGCGGGGATCGCGCGCGATGCCGCGACTCGCGGACTCAAGGTCGCGCTCGTCGAGCGCGAGGACTGGGCCTGCGGAACGTCGTGGCGGTCCACCAAGCTCATCCACGGAGGGCTGCGATATCTGCAGACCGGCAATGTGAAGCTGGTTTTCGAGTCTCTCTCAGAGCGCGGCCGTTTGTCACGCCTCGCGCCTCATCTGGTTCGGCCCGTGGAGTTCCTGTTTCCCGCCTACCGGGGCCGCGGCCTCCCGTTCTGGAAGCTCGGGCTCGGGTTGACGGCCTACGACCTGCTCGCTCTGGGACAGACGCCGCGCCGCCATCGGCGCCTGTCGCGGGAGGAGCTCGTGCGGAGGGAGCCGGCCCTGGAGAGCCCGGCGCTCCTGGGAGGCGAGGTCTACAGCGATGCGAGGACCGACGACGCCCGGCTGACGCTCGAGAACGTGCTCGATGCCGTTTCCCTGGAGGCCGCCGCCGTCTCGCGCGTGGAGGTTACCGGCCTGATCCACGACGCTTCGGGCGCGGCGCGCGGCGCGGACGTCCTGGATCGGGAATCCGGCCGGGGGTTCCCGATCCGCGCGCGCGTCGTCGTCAGCGCGACGGGACCGTGGGCCGACCGCATGCGATCGCTGGACGAACCGGGCTCCGCGCCGCTATTGCGTCTCGCGAAGGGGACTCACGTGACCGTGCCGGCCCGGCGCCTTCCCGTGAGCCGCCCGGTCGCCTTTCCCGACTCCGGCGGACGCCTGCTGTTCGCGGTTCCCGACGGGCCGGTGACTCTGCTCGGGACGACCGACACCGACTACGCCGGATCTCTCGACGAGGTCGTGGCGGACCCGGCGGAAGTGGCGTATCTCCTGAAAGAAGCGAACGAGACTTTCCCGGCGGCGGGTCTCGCCGAGTCCGACGTCGTCGCGACCTTCGCGAGCCTGCGCCCCCTCGTGCGCGAGCCGGGGAAACGAGTCGAGGACACGAGCCGCGAAGATGCGCTTCTCGTTTCGGCGGACGGCCTCCTGACGGTGACCGGGGGCAAGCTGACGACGCACCGCCGCATGGCCGCGCGAGCGATGGATCGGGCGGCCCGGATGCTCGCGGCTCAAGGGGTCACCGTGCCATCGAGCGGGACGGGGTCGAGGCCGTTTCCGGGCGCGCCCGAGACGTCAATGGCGGAGTCCGTCTCCACGATCGTTCGGATCGCGGCCTCTTCGGATCCCCCGATCGGCGCGGAAACCGCCGATCACCTGGCGCGGCGCTACGGATCGCGGGCCGCCGAGGTCCTCGAGCTCGCCGCCGGGGATGCCGCGCTGGCCCGCCCGCTCTGCCCGGGCCTGCCCGACATCGAAGCGGAAATCGTCTTTGCCGCGCGCCGCGAAGACGCCCGCTCTCTGGCGGACGCCCTGATTCGCCGCACCCATCTCTTCTGGCAGGCGCCGCGGCAGGGAGAAGAGGCCCTCGACCGGGCCGCCTCCCTGATGGCCCGGGAGCTCGGCTGGAGCGGGCAGCGGATGGAATCCGAGATCGCGGGCTATCGGAGGGAAGTCGCGCTCTCCCGGCGGTTTCGAGCTATTCCCTCTTGAGGTCGGCGATCGTCGTGCCGAGGAGCGCCCGCCGGTCCGCCTGCAGCCGTTCGAAGAGGGGAGCCAGCACCTCGACGACTCTATCCCCCTCCTCGGCCGCGATCGCGAAGAGGTCGGGAGAGACGGCATCCACGACCTGGGCGACGGTGATCCTCCGCGCCGGTTTCGCCAGGGAATAGCCGCGCGCGGCGTCCCCCTCGACCAGTCCGTTGTCCCTCAGGCATTCGAGGAGCTTTTCCGCCTGGGTCGAGGGGCCCTCCTGCTCGGCATACAGATCCCGCAGGGGGTGTGTCCCGCCTTTCGAAAGGCGCAGGAGCATCCGGACCGCGTTCTCCGCCTGCCCGGCCCGCGGCCCGCCGACCGTGCGCCGGCCGGCGGCTTGCGTCTGGAGCACGTGGGTGAGCTCGACGCCGAGCAGGATGAGAACCCAGACGAAATAGACCGAGAGCAGGGTCAACAGAACGAGCGTGAGCGACCCGGTGATGAGGTTCACGCGGGAGAGCGCCCTGACGTAGAGGCCGAAGAGAAGTCGCAGAACCTCGAGCGCGACCGCCACCGCGCCGCCGGCGGGCGCCGCGCAGGTCCATCGGACAGAGGCGTTGGGCAGGAACTTGTAGAGAAGCGTCAGGGCCGCGAACTCGACGGCGAGCGGGAAAAGGAAATCGGTCGCGGGCGCGGAGAGAATGTCGTTGGCCATGGCGAAACGCTTCAGGAAGCGCACGCCGAGAGCGATCGAGCCGAGGAGCAGCCCGAAGACGAAGAGGACGAGGGTGTACAGAGCGATGCGGTGAAACATCTTCCGGCGGCGCGGCGCTCCCCAGACCGTGTTGACGATTCCCTCGACGATGAAGAGCAGCCGCAGAGACACCACGAGCAGAACGGCGAGCCCGATCCCGGTGATCGTCGTGGACTGCGCGATGAAATCCCTCAGGTTCTCCGTGACCTGCGCCGTGTGGTAGGGGAGGACCAGGTTGACGAGATCGAAAATCGCGGTGACGTTCTGCTTGAAGAAGGTGCCCAGGAAGAGCGCGAACGTCGCCAGGAGCGGCACTGCGGCCAGCAGCGTCGAGAAGGAGAGCGAGGCGGCCAGATCGACGCCGCGGTCCGCGCGGAAGCCGTGGTACGTCTCGACGACAACATTCCGGGCGATCACGAGCGCCCGGAGCAGGGCGGGCGGGATCCACGGGTTCCGCGCTCGGGCCTTCTGGACGACCGAAGTGACCGGACGTCTCACTCGGTCCCCGGCGCGCGAAGGACGGCGGCCCTCATCCGATCAAGGGTATATGATCCGGCTTTCGGAACCGGAGGTGAAGGATGGCGAAAGAGACTCCGTTCGACCGGGCCCGCGACTTCGTCGAAGAGAAGATCGATCAGACCAAAGAGGTTCTGGGAGATTCGTACACGAAGGCGCGCGAACAGTTCGACGACGTGAGCGACGACGTCCGCAAGGGCGTGAAGACGGCCGCTCGCCGCATCGAGAAAGACTACGGCGACGTGTGGAGCGATGCGCTCCGCTACGTCAAGGAGAATCCCGGGACCGCGGTCGCGATTTCGCTGGGCGTGGGGTTCCTCCTCGGTTTTCTGATTCGCGGCGGAGACGATTAATCCGCGCAATCTGCGGCAACTGAATCCCGGCCCGCTGACGCGACATAATCCCCTCGTGACTTACAAGAAAGCGGGGCATCCCGCGCTCTCGACGTTCGCGTCGAGCGCGGGTTGAGCCTGCAAGATAGGTCAGTTCGACCTTTCCGCGCTTCTCGCGAGGCTTCCGGCCCCGGCAGACCCGAACCTGCTGGTGGGAAACGTCCATGCCGACGACGCGGCCGTTTACCGGATCGGGGCGGGGCAGGTCCTCGTCCAGACGGTGGACTTCTTCACGCCCGTCGTGGATGACCCCTTCCTCTTCGGGCAGATCGCGGCGGCCAACGCCCTCTCCGACGTCTACGCGATGGGGGCGCGTCCGGTCCTGGCGCTCGCGCTCGCGGCGTTTCCGACCGCGGCTCTCCCGACGGAAGTTCTGGAGGAGATCCTGCGGGGAGGAGTCGAGAAGGTGGCCGAGGCCGGAGCGGTCGTGGGCGGAGGCCATTCGATCGACCTCGATATCCCGATCTACGGCCTCGCCGTGACGGGGCTGGCGGAGGAGTCGAGAATCACGCGCAACGCCGGGGCGAGGCCGGGCGACGCGCTGGTTCTGACCAAGCCCCTCGGAGTCGGCGTGACGGTCTGCGCGGGGCGCGCCGACACTCTGGCCTCGGAGAGCGCGGGGCGTTTCTTCCACAAGCGCCTTCTCTCCGATCGCGAGCTCGACGACGCGGTCGCGGTCATGTCGGCGTTGAATCGCCCCGCGGCGGAAGCGATGGAGGGGCTCGAGATCCACGCGGCGACCGACATCACGGGCTATGGGCTTCTCGGTCATGCCCACGAAATGATGTCGGCCTCGGGAACGACCGCGGAGTTCGAAGTGGAGAAGGTCCCGCTTCTGCCCGCCGCCCGGCGTCTGGCGGCCCGCGGAATCGCCCCCGACGGCTCCCGCGTCAACGTGCGAAACATGAAGCCGCGAACCCGGATCGGTTCCGGCGTCACCGACGACGACTTCCTTCTGCTCTGCGACGCGCAGACGTCGGGCGGACTCCTCGTCGCCCTTCCGGAGCCGTCGGCGGAAGCCTATGCCGCCCGCTGCCGGGACCGTGGAGCGGCATCCGCCGCGGTCATCGGCAGAGTCGTGGAGCGCGGCGACACACTGCTCCGAGTGACGAGATGATTTGTGATTGGTGATTTGTGATCTGGGCGGCAGAGCGATTTCCTGCTTAAATCAGAAATCACAAATCTCAGATCACGAATCGTCAAGGACGGAAGTGATTGGAGCGACACATGACGAAAAACGATGAGCCCGAGTGGGTCGAAGTCGCCGCGACGGGACAGGACGAGGAGGCGGCGCTGATCGCGGGGCTGCTCGAGTCCGAGGAGATTCCCTGCGAGGTGGAGGGTCCGAGCGGCGGCTCTCCGTGGCCCGAGAACATCGGCGCGTTCGGTCTGTCCCGGGTCATGGTTCCTCCCGAGCGCGCGGCCGATGCGCGTGCCGTGCTCGAGAAGCGCGCACGCGACTTCAAGCGCGAGGCCCAGGAACCGGGGGGCGGCGAAGGCGAATGACCCTTCGCCTCGGCTCGACACTGGGGCGGTTCGAGATCACAGGCGTCCTCGGGGAAGGCGCGATGGGGACGGTGTACCTGGCGCACGATCCCCAGATCGAGCGCCCCGTCGCGATCAAGACGCTCCGCCTGGATACGGGAGGCGAGCAGGGACAGGAGATCGCGAACCGCTTCCTGAAAGAGGCGAAACTCGCGGGACGGCTCCAGCATCCCAACATCGTCACGATCTACGAAGCGGGCCGGGACCAGGGCGTGGATTTCATCGCCATGGAGTTCATCGACGGGAGGCCGCTCAACCGCATGCTCTCCGACAGCGACTTCTCCCTTCCCCAGAGGGTGGAGGTCGTCCGGCAGGTCGCCCTGGCGCTCGAGCATGCCCACGAGCGGGGAGTGCTCCACCGGGACATCAAGCCTGGAAACATCCTCATCACGCGGGACGGGCGAGTCAAGGTGGCGGACTTCGGCATCGGCAAGCTGCTCACGGCCGGTGGAGACCTGACGCGCACGGGCCAGATGATCGGGAGCCCGGCCTACATGTCGCCCGAGCAGATTCGCGGCGAGAAGCTCGACGGGAAGAGCGATTTCTTCTCGCTGGGCGTCGTCTTCTACGAGCTCCTGACCGGATCCCGCCCATTCCCCGGCGACACGATCACGACGTTGGTGTACCAGATCCTGCACACCGAGCCGCGGGATCCTCTGCAGTTGCGGTCGGACCTGCCTCCCGCCGCGCGCGAGGTCTTCACCCGGCTTCTTGCCAAGTCGCCGGACAAGCGCCCCGCCGGAGCGAAAGAGTTTCTCCGCGAGGTGGGCGCAATCGAATCGAAGTTGGGCGAGCCCGCCGCGGAGGCCCCACTGCACGCGGCGCCCGGCTCCCGGCAGAAGCAGGACGCCGGCCCGCTGGAGGGCGTGGAAGAGACGACCCCTCTCGAGCCGGGAGGAGGCAGCGCCGCGAGCTTCCCGCTCGGTCATGACGTACCTCCTCGGCGCGGGAGTCGTGCTTCTGGCGGCGGCCATCCTGGTCGCGATATGGCGCCGGACGGGTCAGCCGGCAGGCAACGGCGTCCCCGCGCCGATCACCGCCGTTCCCACGGCGGTCCTCGTTGAACCGACGGCCGTCGTCGCCGCGGCTCCCGCTCCTGCCCCTGCTCCGGTCGAGACTGCGGAGCCCCTTCCGACGCGAGGTCCCCGTGAAGCCGCCGCCGCGAGCGTCGGCGCGCCGCGGCCGGGCGACGCGGCCGCCCCGAGGCGTCCCACGGCCTCCGCGCGGGTCGCTCGAGCCCAACCTCCTCCCCCGCCCGAGCCGCCGGAGGAGTCGATCCCGGCCGGTCCTCCCGCGGACAAGGTCTATCGAACCCGCAGGTACGCCAAGTTCGGGGTCAGTCCTGACCAGGCGCGTCTGTTCCTGGACGGCCGGTATGTCGGCGTCGCCGACGACTGGGACGATCACGGCGGTGGAAGGACGCTGGAGATCGGCCGGGAGGGATCGCACCGCGTGAAGCTGGAGCTGCCGGGCCATCGCACGATGCACCTGGAGATCATCGTGACGCCGGAGGCCGGAGACGACACCGTGGATATCTCCGACGACTTGAAGCGGGAGTCGAAGGTCCCGTTCACGAAGATCCCCAAGCTGGACGGCCGGACAGTGGGTCCCGTGGAGTTCACGGTAGACCCGCCCGACGCCGAGATCTCGGAAGGGGACCGAGTGCTCGGCCGCGCGTCCTCCTTCGGTCCCGGCTCGCCGCTGCGGCTGTCCGGACCCATGGCCCACGACCTCGTGCTCTCGGCCCCCGGCCGCAAGCCCAGGACGGTTCGCATCCTCGTCTGCCCCAACGCCGACCGGGACGTCGCGAAAGTCAAGGAGACGCTCAAGAAGGAATAGATTCCAGATTCCAGATTCCAAATTCCAGGTGGAGGGACGCTCGGCTCGTTGGAATCTGGAATCTGAATCGAATCGTCGTGCTCCCGGCTCTTGTGCTAATTTCCCTTCTCCATGTTCGCCCGGAAGAAAGAGGTGACAGCGTGAATCCGGAAGACCTGCATTACGCGGCCAGCCACGAATGGGTCCGGGTGGAAGGGGAGACCGGAACGATCGGGATCACCGACCACGCGCAGAAGGAGCTCGGCGAGATCGTCTACCTCGAGCTGCCCGAGGTCGGGCACGTCTTCAACGCGGAAGACGAGTTCGGCACGGTCGAGTCCGTCAAGGCGGTCTCCGAGCTCTTCACGCCGGTCTCGGGCGAGGTCGTCGAAGTCAACAAGGGCGCGATCCAGGAGCCGGGCATCGTCAACGACGATCCGTACGGCGACGGCTGGCTCATCAAGGTCAAGCTCTCGACCGACGAAGAAATCTCCAAGCTCATGTCCGCCGAGAGGTACGCCGAGTATCTGCGGGAGGAAGAGAAGGAGAAATAGGGTCCTCGCTGTCTCGGAGGGCCAGTCCGGCGAACGGGACTCCTGGCCGGCGCGCCGCGGGGTGAAGTCCATCCCGCTCTGCGATATCCTCCGGGACACGCTTATGTCCTCCGCGTTCCAGCGCAAATGTCCGCTCTGCGGCGGAGACTTGATCCGCTCGGCGCGGTCCACCTTCTATTTCTGGAGGAAGCCCTGGGGGCGGACGCTCTTCGACTGGGGAAACGAGCGCGTCTATCCCTGGGCCTGCATGGGGTGCGGGGTCGTCCTCCTGTACCTGGACCGGCTGCCCGCCGTGGCCGGGGAATACAAGACGGCGCGGGACGCTTCCGTCGCGCCGAAGGCACAGCCGGCCCACTTCAAGTCGTGATCTCCGTCGCGTACCTCGACGGGCGGCGGCTCGCGCGGTCCGTCATCGCCGGGGCGCGTTTCGTCGCCGAGCGGGCCGAGCCGCTGAACAAGATCAACGTCTTCCCCGTCCCGGACGGAGACACCGGCACGAACCTCGCCTCGACGCTCCAGAAGATCGCCGGAGGCATCTCACGCATCCGCCAGCGGCACGTGCGCGAGATGTCGCGCGCTCTCGCGGAGGAAGCGGTGTCCGGCGCACGCGGCAATTCCGGCGCGATCATGGCCCAGTTCTTCTGCGGGTTTTCCGAAGCGCTGCCGGACGCCCCGCGCATCGCGACTCCGGACTTCGGCGCCGCGGTCGTGAAGGCGTCCGAGTCGGCCTACGCGGCGATCGCGCGTCCGGTCGAGGGAACGATCCTGACGGTCATCCGCGACTGGGCGAACGCGGTCCGGCGCCGGGCTGTCGAGGATGCCGATTTCGCGCGGCTCCTGCCCGAGTCGCTCCGCGAGGCGAAGAGATCGCTCGAGAACACGCCCAACCAGATGAAAGCCTTGAAGAAGGCGGGCGTCGTGGACGCGGGGGCGCAGGGCTTCGTCTACCTGCTCGAAGGGATCGTCCGGTACCTGAGCGAGGCCTCCCGCCACGGGCCGCCGGAAGCGCTGCCGGAAGAGGTCCAGCCGGCGGTCTTCGAGAAGCAGCTCGAGTCCATTCTCTTCCGCTACTGCACCGAGGTGCTGCTCGAGGGGGAAGCGATCGACAGGAACGAGCTCCGCAGGGAGGCGGCCCTGCTCGGAGATTCGATCGTGATCGCCGGGAGCGTCTCGAAGGTGCGCCTGCACGTGCACACCAACGAGCCGGAGAAGCTCTTCGAAATGGCGGCGCGCCTGGCGGAAGTGGCCCAGACCAAGGTCGAGGACATGCGGGCCCAGCACGAGACGCGCTTCGATCAGAACCGGGCGGCGCGCGTCGCGGTCGTGACCGACTCGACCTGCGACCTGCCTCCGACGCTCTTCGAAGAGCTGAACATCGGGGTCGTGCCGGTCCGCGTCTACTTCGGATCGGAGAACTATCTCGACAAGGTGACGCTGACGCCGTCGGAGTTCTATGCGCGCTTCGCGGTGACCTCGCAGGCCCCGAGGACGTCGCAGCCTCCTCCCGCGGATTTCACGCAGGTCTATCAGAACCTCGCCACCCACGCCGGCTCGATCGTCTCGATCCACCTCTCGGCCGCCGTTTCCGGGACCTACCAGGCGGCGATCGTCGGCTCGCGCGCGGTCGAGAAGACGCTTCTCACGCACGTGGACAGCCGCAACGTCTCGGTCGGCCTGGGACTCGTCGTTCGCGCCGCCGCCGAGGCGGCCGCCGCGGGCAAGGGCGCCGACGAGGTCGCGCGGATCGCCCGCGACGCGGCGGCCCGCGCCCGGCTCTTCATCGCCGTGCCGACGCTGGAGCACCTGGTGCGAGGAGGCCGCGTTTCGCCCTTGAAGGGACTCCTCGCGAGGTTTCTCGGACTTCTGCCCGTCTTGACGCTCTCCGGAGACGGGACCGCGCAACCGGCGGCGAAGGCCCGCGGGTTCTCCGCCGCGCGCAGGAAGATGATGGCGCTGCTCTTCGAATCGGCGGAGACGGGCGCGGGCGACGGCCGGCGTTTCGGCGTCGCCCATTGCGACGCCGCGGAGCTGGCGGAGTCCATCGCGCGGGAGATCCGGCAGCGCTACCCGGAGTCCGACGTCATGATCGTCGAATGCGGCCCCGCGCTCGGAGCGCACGGCGGGCCGGGCGCCGTCGCGGTCGCGGTGCTCCCGTAGCGCCTTCGGCGCAGTCCAAGTCCAACGTCCAAGGTCCAAGGGGCCTGTGCTACTTTGGACTTGGACATTGGACCTGGACTCTGTCTGGACGGTCGGCATTCCAACCATCCGCTCGAGAAGTTTCTCGGAATCCTGAAGGCGCATCGCGTCGAGCGCGTGATCGACGTGCGGCGGTTTCCGGCGTCGCGCAAGTGGCCGCATTTCAACGCAGGCAGCCTCGAGCGAAGTCTCCCGGAGGCGGGCATCGACTATGCCGGACTTCCCGAGATGGGCGGCCGGCGCAAGGCGCGGCCCGACTCGCCGCACGAGGCCTGGAGGGTCGAGGCGTTCCGGGGGTACGCCGACTTCATGGACACACCGGAGTTTGCCGTGGAGCTCGATCGAGTCCTGGAGCTGGCAACGGAGCGCCGGTCGGCCCTGATGTGCGCCGAGGCGCTGCCCTGGCGCTGTCATCGCTCGCTCATCGCGGACGCTCTTCTCGCCCACGGATGGAAGGTCCTCGAGATCCTGTCGGAGAAGGAGGCGCGGCCTCATGAGCTCCCGCCCTTCGCGCGCCTGGACGGAACCCGCGTGATTTACGACGGGGCAGAGTGACCGCTCTGACCCACGGGAGCAGATCCTTCGCTTCGCTCAGGATGACGGGGCGCGGCGGGCCGCGAGGAGAAGGATGTCGCCCGCTCCCGGAGAGATTCCGTCGGCCTTCCAGTCGGCAACCGACCGCTCGAAGGCAGTCGGGAGCGGCGCGTTCGCGGCCGACCGCGCCAGGTCCTCGACGAGTTGCTGCGGGGACCGCCAGGTGTTTTCGAACTCCAGACGCTCGAGGCCGGCGGACGCCACGATCGCCAGGTCCCCGGGCTGAGTCTCGCACGCCGCCGTTCGGCGATCCCCGTTTTCCGACCCGGACAAGCGCACGGCGATGCCGCCTCGCAGGAGGAAGGGGAGAGGACCGCGGGCAGCGGAGAGCAGGAGGCGCGAGCCCTCCCACCGCGCTGCCGTTATGGAACAGGAGAGAGCGGCCGGCCCCGACCTTCTCCACGATCTCGTCGGGAGCGGAGGAGGCGAGCAGCGCGCGCCCGGCGGCGAGGGCGCCGGCGAGCTCGCCGACGGACTCTTCCGGAGCGACGGATGCCTCCATCAGGAGAAGCGAGAGGCATCCGGCTTCGTGCCTCCGCGGCATAGGCGAGGAGGCCTCCTTCCGGCGAGTCCCAGCGCAGGGGCGCCGCCTCGAACCCCGGCGCCGCCGGCCAGGAGGCCGGCTCGAAGCAGCGAGCGCACCCCCCGCAGCGCCGCGGCCACGCCCTCCCGCCGCGCCCGCGCGACCGCCGCTTCGTGCTCCCGCACGCCCTGGACCGCGAGCGCCGAATGCGTGCCAACCTCCACCAGAAACTCCTCGTCTTCCTTCGTGAAGGTCCGGTTTCGCTTGTTCAGCACCTCGACGACCCCCACGATCTCTCCCGCGGGGGTCGTGAGCGGCGCGGCCAGGATCGTTCGCGTGCGGAAGCCCGATGAGGCGTCCGTCTCGGAATCGAACCGCCGATCCTGGTAGGCATCGGTGATGTTGATGGTCTCGCCGGTCTTGGCCACCGTTCCGGCGATGCCGCGGCCGAGCGGAAGGCGGATCGGTGCGATCGAACCTCCCTCGAGGATCTGGCTGACGATCGTGTCGGAGCCCGGATCCCTCAGGAAAATCGTGCCGCGCTCGGCGTCCGTCTCCGAGGTCGCGGTCCTCAGGATGATCTTCAAGATCTCCGTCGGATCGAACGTGGCCGCCAGCGACTTGTTTGCCTCGAGGATGACCATGAGCTTGACCATCTTGGCCCGCGTGACCGAGACCTCCGCCAGGACCCGGTCCAGGACATTTCCCTCGAAAGCGGCGATGGCGTCGGCGAGCGCGTCGGCGTCGGGAAAGCGCGCCGCGGGGTCCTTGGCGATGGTCCGGTCGAGGATCGAGAGCAGCTCGGGAGGCAGGTCAGGCCGGAACGTCGCCGCCGGGGGAGGCGCTTCCTTGATGATCCGCCGAACGAGACGCGACACGTCGTTGTCGTCGAACGGCACTCTCCCCGTGAACATCTCGAAGAGGACGACCCCCATCGCATAGACGTCGGTCAGCACGCTCGGCGCATTGCCCCGGAGCAGCTCCGGCGCGAGGAACTGCGGCGTTCCCGGCACGGTTTCCTCTTCTCCGTGAGAGACGGCCGTCTCGACGGCGATCCCGAAGTCCATGAGCTTCGGGGTCCCGTCGTCGGTCACGATCACGTTCTCGGGTTTCAGGTCCCGGTGCAGCACGCCGATGCGGTGGGCCGCCGCGAGCCCGCGGCAGATCTTCTTGGCGATCGCGAGCCCGCGGCCCAGGGGCAGCACGCGCTCGTCGGTCTCGATGTCCTTCAGGGTCCGTCCCGGGACGTACTCCATGGAGACGAACTCCTCGCCGTTCAACTCGGCGAGGTCGAAGACCCTGCACACGTTCTCGTGCGTGACCCGGCGCGACAGGATGATCTCGTGCCGCAACGTCTGTTGCCGTTCCGGCGACATCCGGTCGGGACGGATGCGCTTCAGGGCGATGTCCTGATCGAGCTTGACGTCCCGCGCCCGATAGACGACCCCCATGCCGCCGTAACCGAGGACGGATTCGATCTTGTAGCGCTCGCCCAGGAGCGTGCCGGACTCGAGCGGCCGGTCAGCCGATGACCCCGGCCTTTTCCCCAGGGCCTCGCGGGTGGGAGAGTCGCTTTCGCGGGACACGGCGGGATTGTATGGCCTTTGACTTCGGCTCCGGGGGGGCATACATTGGCCCTCCAACGCCTGAAAGCGGATTTTTTTGAGAGGAGAGAAGCCGTGGCAAGACCTCTTCGGGTCCGATTTCGCTCCGTCTCCATTCCACTGGCGATCCTGTTTCTCCTGACCGCGGCGCCCGCCTTTCCGTCAGGCTTCCAGCTCAACACGCAGGGGGCGCGGGCGATGGGCATGGGTCTCGCGTTCACGGCGGTCGCCAACGACCCGTCGGCCATCTTCTTCAACCCCGCGGGGCTCGGGTGGCAGAAGAGCTTCGATGTCGAGATCGGCAGCTCCTTCATCACCAAGACGCAGGGGGATTTCAGCGGCGAGGATCCCTTTCCCGGAATCGGCAACAGCGAGAAGCAGCACAAGACGACCTTCACGCTCCCGACCCTCTATGTCGTCGCCCCGCTGACCACACGAGATCAATTTCGGACTGGGGATCTTCTCGCAGTACGGCCTCGGGTTCCGCTGGGACAACGCCGAGGACTGCGGCGGCGACTGCGCGACCAATCCGGTCAAGAGCACCAGCTTCTCGGGCCGCTTCATCAGCCAGAACGCGGTCATCCAGACGGTGGACCTGAACCCTGTCCTGTCTTTCCAGGTGATTCCGTCCCTCGCGATCGCCGCCGGCGCCGACTACCGGGTCTCCAAGGTGCAGCTCGAGAAGAACCAGGGGGCGATCAATCCCTTCACCAACTCGGCCGTGGACGTCGCGCACATCAAGCTGAACAGCGACCTGACGGACAACCATGGCTGGGGATGGAACGCGGGCATCCTCTTCCGCCCGGTCCCGCAGTTCTCCTTCGGCGCCGCCTACCGGAGCAAGATCAAGATCGACTACGAGGGGACCGCCACATTCCAGCAGCGGCATGACGGGCAACGCGCAGTTCGACGGGATCGTGGCCTCGCAGCTGCCGCAGGGGACCCATCCGGTCACGACGAGCATCCAGTTTCCCGCGAGCGTGAACCTCGGGACCGCCTTCACGTTTCCCGGACAGTTCACGGTGTCCCTCGAGGGGGATTGGACGGAATGGTCGGATTTCCAGAGCCTCGACATCATCTTCCCGGATCTGATCGGCCGCGATCTGCACCGCCACATGGGGTGGAAGGACTCCTGGGCCTACCGCATCGGGCTCGAGAAGAAGTTCACCAACTGCACCTGCATGGCGGTGCGCGCCGGCTACTACCGGGACAACACGCCGCAGCCCGTCGAAAACGCCGGTCCCATCCTGGCCGACAACGACCGCGACGGCTACACGCTCGGATTCGGCTACGACACCGACCGCTGGGGAGTGGAGGTCTCCGACCTCTACATCAATTTCAAGAAGCTGGACACCGCGGGGCGATCGCAGGACAACTACTTCGGCGTGTACAAGGAAACGGCCAACGTCTTCGCGTTCAGTTTCAGGTTTTCGTTCTAACCGAGGAGATGACGATGAAAACAAGGACTCTGCGCGCGCTCTCGCTCGGCGCCGGCCTGGCGCTCCTCGCCGTCGGTCCGGCCGTGGCTCAGACGCCGAACTTCACCAAGTACGTGGCGATCGGGGACAGTTACGGAGCCGGTTACACTTCGGGCTGCGTGGTCGGCCGCGACCAGCAGTTCTCCTACCCCGCCACGCTGGCCAGGCAATTCGGCATCTCCGGCTTCCAGCAGCCCACGGTCTCGGACCCCGGTCATTCCGACCTGCACCGGGCTGAAGAGCCTCGTGCCTGCGTCACTTTCGGGCCGATCTCGACGAAGACCGGCGCGCCGACCAACCTGCCCTCTCGCGCCCCTACGACAACATGTCCGTCCCGGGCTACAAGATCGCCGACGTGTCGGACACCCTGACCGGCGTCGCGGCCGACCTGGTCTTGCGGGGCAAGGGATCGGCTCTGGCGCAGGCGCTCTCCTTGAACCCCACGTTCATCACGCTCGGGATCATCGGCAACGACATCCTGACGGCCGGCGGGGCCGGTTTCCTCCTGGACGGCGTCACCGCGACGCCGCTTCGCCCTTTTCACCGCCAAGTACAACTCCGTCGCGGCGGCCTTGAAGGCGACCGGCCGGACCGGAGTCTTTCTCGGGACGCTGGACATGCGTCTGATACCGCTCGCCACCACGCTGCCCCCGGTCGTTCTCGGATCCCGCGACCAACAGCCCCTGATCGTCGGCGGGTCGACGGTCCCGCTTCTCGGGCCCGGGCGACGCTCGCACCTGCTCGACGGGCGCGCCTGTCCGCTGCCCGCCGGAACGCTCGTCACGCTCGGAGCGAACGCTCCGCAGGCGGCCCTGGGCGGAAAGTCGCTGCTCGGAGCTCGGATTCGGCATTCCGTGCGCGGTCGCCCCGACACTTCCCCAGTGCGGCAAGCCCCTGCCCGACGGCGGCTTCACGCCTCCCGCGACCGTCAACATCGGCGTCCTGCTCTATCCCGACGAGGTCGCCGCAATCGATCAGCGGATCAAGGACATGAACGCGGTCATCAAGGCGGCGGCGGAGGCGAACGGTTTCAAGTACTTCGACTTCTACGCCTTCTCGCAGGACTTCGAGGCGAATGGTCGGACGTACGGGGGCATCAAGATCACCAAGGACTTCGTCACCGGCGGGATGTTCGCGTACGGCGAGGCGGTCCACATGTCCAAGATCGGCTATACGATCCTCGCCGACGAGCTCATCCAGTTCATCAACAGCGCCTACGGCGTCTCGATCCCGCGGCCGGACGTGTCCGCGGCGATCTTCACCCCGGACGTGCCGGCGCCCGGGACGACCGGGATCGGCGCGGCGGTGGATACCTCGATCTTCTTCACCGAGGAGAGGTGGCGGGCGTTCTTCGACGAGTTTCCTCTCCAGGACGCTTCGATGAGGCTCGTCTTTCCCTCGGAGACCGATGCGATTCCCGACAGGGCGCCGGTGGTTCTGCCGGGACGGAGGAACGCCCGCGACTGAGAACCCGTTCCCGAGCGCCTGAAGCCCCGGGGCCACCGAGCGCCCGGGGCTTTCGTTTTGGGGGCCGGTCTGCTAGATTTCGCCCTCTTTTTTGGAGGATCGGAACGGCCCATGATGATCCCGGCAACTCAGCTTCGCAGCGGCACGCTCATCATCTACAACGGCGAGCTCCACCGCGTTCACGGCGTCATCCACAAGACTCCCGGCAACCTGCGCGGCTTCGTGCAGGCGAAGATGCGCAATCTGCGCAGCGGAGCGATGAACGAGCACCGGTTTGGCTCCACGGACCGGGTGGAGAAGGCCTCGCTGGACGAGCGGGAGATGGAATACCTCTACTCCGACGCCGCGGGCCACCACTTCATGGATCAGGAGTCCTACGACCAGATGGCGCTCTCCGATGAAATCATCGGCGAACAGATGGCCTATCTCCTGCCGAACACGGTCATCCACGTGGATTTCTTCGAAGGCAACCCCGTCGGCATCGAGCTGCCCAACACCGTGACGCTCAAGGTCGTCGAAACGCAGCCCGGCATGAAGGGAGCGACGGCCTCGGCTTCCTACAAGCCGGCCACGCTCGAGACCGGCCTCCAGGTGATGGTCCCCCAGTTCATCGAGACCGGCATCCGGATCAAGATAGACACGCGCGACAACAGCTACCTGGAGCGTGGCTGACGAATATGCTGCGAGAGCATAACTACTTGATTTAGTTGATCTTCCCTATTGACCTCGGTTCGCGCCCTCCTGAATAATTCTGACCGTGCGAAAGGCGCGGGTTATCCCGGCGGCCCTCGGGGCCGTCTCCCTCCTGTTGGCTTTGCCTTCGGTGCTCGAGGCGCGTCCGGCCAGCGGCGGCGCTTCGCCCGGCTCGCAGGCTCGCCATGCCGGCGGAAAGGCGGCTCAACGGAAGGCGAAAGCCCTGATCCGCCAGAATGCGGCGGGAGAAGTCTTCATCGAGGTCAGCGGACTGGAATTCTACGGACCGCTATTTCCCGCCGAGTTGCAAAACTACCCGCAACCCCTTTGTGATCCGATAGATAAGGTGGTCGAGGCCCGCGTTCACGACGTCGATGCGGGCAACCCGGATACCCTCGAAGGTGAGGCCGCCGAGGTGGGACCGGAGGCGAGCAGCCCCGCATACAGTCAGGGCCTCTCCCTCATTGCCCGGAAGCTCGGGTCTTTCTTTCGCCCGAAATCCTCGGTCGCCCTTGTTCGCCCCGAGGACGTGGACCTGAACCTCCTGCTCGCGCAGGATTTCCTGATTCCGGTCGAAGGGGTCGACGCCGAGAAGCTGAAAGACTCATTTCTCTCCAAGCGCGGGCGGTACGCCCAGCATCTGGCCATCGACATCGGGGCTCCGACAGGGACTCCGGTGCTTGCGACGACCGATGGACAGATCGTGCGGGTCGTCCGCGAGAAGCGGGGCGGCAAGTCCATCTATCAGAGGGACGCGACCGGCAAGTTCCTTCTCTTCTATTGCCACCTCTCTCGCTATGCGGAAGAGGCCAGGGCCGGGAACCTCGTCCACAAGGGAGACGTCATCGGGTACGTCGGCGCGACGGGTCATGTGATCGGAGGATCCCATCTGCATTTCTCGATTACCCGCGTGCCCGAGGACAGCGGCAACTTCAAGGCCGGCCTCGCGATCAATCCCTACCTGCTGTTTCTCGCCGGCGTCCCCTAGCCGTCGCTGCGCGCTGCGCAAGGGACCTGCGCCCTGCGGGCGCACCAGCGAGCGGCTCGGCCGGATGCGGCCTCGACCGCTCGCCTGGTCCCCTGCTCCGCGCTTCGCTCCCGCGGCGCGAGCCTCCTCCCTCGCTTCGCTCGGGAGACTACTCGCGCCGCGACCGGAGCCGCCTGGTCCTAAACGGTGCGGACGTCGCGCCGTGACAGAAGCCGTTCAAGCCAGAGGTTCGTGAGCTTCTCCGAGACGGTGTTCTGGCGCAGGCGGGAGGAGAGGTTGTCCCAGTCCATCTCGTCCAGCTTCTGATCCTGGTTGAAGCAGGAGAAGACGATCTCCTTCTCCGCTCCGGTGACCGGATCCACGTGGCGCTGGAGGCACTGGGCGCAGACCTCTTTCATCATGCACTGCATCGGCGAGTTGATCGAGCCGATGCCGATGTGCCGGGGGGAGAGGTACGGCGCGAGGACCCCGTGGCGGGCACGGGCCACGGCGGCCATCATGCGGTCCGAGCCGATGGCGATCAACCGCTCCACATCCGAGAGAAGGATCGGGGTCTTCCCGAGGGCCCCCGAGCCGTAAGCCACCATGGCTTCCACGATGTTGCCGACGAACTCGCGGTCGTCCGGGCGCCGGACGGGAATCGTCTCGCCGTGGTCCACGGAAAGCACCAGCACGTCGGCCGCGGCCTCGACGTCGTCGCGCTTGTAGAAATCGGCGGCCTTCTTGTAGCCGGCGAAGTAGATGACCCGGTTGCCCAGGGCGCGCGCCTTCTTGCCGATCGAGAGGAGGACGGCGTTGCCGAGCCCGCCGCCGCAGAGGAGCACGGTCGAATTCTCGGGAAGCTCCGTCGCGCTGCCGGTCGGGCCCATGGCCAGGACGGGCTCGCCGGGCTTCAGGACGCTGCAGAGCTGCGAGGAGGCTCCGAGCTCGAGCGCGATCATCGAAAGGAGACCCCGGCTGGAGTCTATCCAGGCGCCCGTCAATGCGAGGGGCTCGATCAGGAGCGGCGAACCCTCGATCACCGGGGCGTGAGCCTCGAAGTTCTGGAGCCGGTAGAACTGTCCGGGCTGGAAGTTCTCCGCGGCGGCCGGCGCTCTCACGACGACCTCGACGATCGTCGGCGTCAGGCGGTTGACGGCGACCACGCGGGCGGTCAGCCGGTCTTCGACCCGGCGTCGGAATTCTTGCCACTCCCGTTCCGGAGCGATGGGCCGCTCCGGCCCGTCCCCCAGGAGCACCGAGGTGATCGGAACGTACCCCCGCCTCGCCGATGCCATGGCCTTGACCACGTTGCCGTTGAAGGCGGGGTGGTTGTCGCCGAAAAAGGTGATGAAGCGTCCGCCGCGCGAATAGCCGGTGAAGAAGGCCGACTCGTCGTTGGCCGAGGAGGCGACGAGCCTCCAGCCTCCCCGGCCGTCCTGCTCGGCGCGGTGCGGGAGGAAGAACCGCCGGCGCTCGTCCATGGGAAAGGTGCCCGGATGCTCCTTCTCGTACGTGATGTTGGGGGTCGTGCCGGCCGCGACCCAGCAGGAGCGGGCCGGCAGCTCCACGACGTCCCCTCCACGCGAGCGGCGGAACCGCACGGCCGCCAGGTGGCCGTTGCCGTCGGCGACGGCCTCTTCCGGCTCCAGGTTCTCGATGAAGGAGATCCCTTCCTCCAGGGACTTGATGATCTCCTCGTGGTTCAGCCGGTACGCCGGGGACTCCTCCATGGAGCGCCGGTAAACGATCGAGACGCCTCCCCATGCCTGGCAGAGGCGCGCGAAGTTCGGAGCCTCTCCGGCCGCGCGGGCTCGCTCCCGCTCGCGGCGCACCTGCGTGCCGTGATGGAGAAGGCGGTCGAGGATCTCCCGCTCCTCGCCGTCGAAGAGGGCGCGAAGCCCCGTCTCTCCGCGCTCGCCGGCGAGCTTCTCGTAGCGGGCGAGCATCTTCTCGGCCAGCAGCGGGTAGTAGGCGAGAAGCTCCGTCGCCGTGTCGATCGCGGTCAGCCCGCCGCCGATGACGAGCGCCGGCAGCTCGACCTGCAGGTTGGCGAGCGCCTCCTCCTTGAACGCGCCGGTCAGCTGCAGCGCCATCAGGAAGTCCGACGCCTTGCGGACGCCGCGGATGATGTTGTTCTTCATCCCGATGATCGTGGGGCGTCCCGCGCCCGCGGCAATCGCCACGTGGTCGAAGCCTTCCTGGAAGGCCTGCTCGGCCGAGAGCGTGCCCCCGAAGCGCACGCCGCCCAGGATCGAGAGCCGGGCGCGCCGCGCGAGCGTCAGGTGCAGCAGCGTCAGGAAGTTCTTGTCCCAGCGGACCGTGATCCCGTACTCGGAAACACCGCCGAATCCCGCCAGCGGGCGCCGGGAGAGCGGGCGCTCGATCTCGCTCCAGTCGCGGATGGCGCGGATTCCCTTTCCGTCGGCCCCCGTCCAGTCGGCCGGGAGAGGCTCGATCTTCAGCCCGTCGATTCCGACGATGCCGAAGCCCTCGTTCAAGAGGAAGTGGGCGAGCGTGTAGCCGGCCGGGCCGAGGCCGACGATCAGGATCTTCCTGCCGTTGAAAGGGAGCGCGTAGGGCCGCGCGGGGGAGAGCGGGTTCCACCGCGTCAGGAGGCCATAGATCTCGACGCCCCACGGAAGCGCCAGGACATCGGTCAGGACCCCCGTTTCGATCTGCGGGATGTTGACGGGCTCCTGCTTCTGGAAGATGCATCCCTTCATGCAGTCGTTGCAGATGCGGTGGCCGGTTCCGGGGCACATCGGGTTGTCGATGCAGATGAGCGCGAGCGCTCCGATCGAGTCGCCTTCGCGCCGCAACTGGTGCATCTCGGAGATCTTCTCGTCGAGCGGGCAGCCCGAGAGGGCGATGCCCAGCGGGTTCTTCTGGAAGGTGCCGGTCTTCTCGTCGAAGAAGCCCTTCGAGCAGGAGTCCTTCTCCCGCTCGTGGCAGAGGATGCAGTAGTGAGTCTGTCCGAGGACCTCGCGGCGCGTCATGCGCCGGTCCGTCAGCTCGAATCCGTCGCGGCGGCGCCGCCGGGACGAAGGCCCAACGCGCTCCTCCGGGAGAGCGGGGTTGGGGCGCTCCGTCTCCACGAGAGCGTCGTAGTTCATGGGCTCCGGGAGGTGAAAGGAGGTCCAGCCGCGGATTTCCGATGCCAGCTCAGGGCGGCGCATCCGCGACTGTGACCAGAGCGCGTATGTCGTGAGAAGGGCTTCCAGGAACGCGAGAAGCGCCTCGTCGGAGTCTCCCTGGGGACGGGGCAGGGCGGCGGTGGAGCACTCGCCGGCGAGGCGCGCCAGATCGCGCGCCCTGGCAAGGGAGGCGTCGGGAACCTGCGGGATCTTCTTCTGCCGCACCGCCGCGAGGAAGTCGCTTTCGAGATCGAGAAGCCCGGTCGCGAGTTTCGCCGTCGCCAGCTCCGGGTCCTCCTTCCAGGGCAGCTCCGGGTGGAGCCGGCGCTCGAGGCACTCGGCCGCCTCGCGCAGGGGGGCGATGCCGCATCCGGCGGGGTCGTCGGGCAGCTTCGCCTTGATGGCCCGGCGTTGAAGGAAATCCCGCCGGAACCGGAAGAGGACGGCCTCGGGCCCCGAGGAGGCGCCCTGCTCCCGCCACTCCCTTTCCACTCCGAAGAGACGCGCCACGAAGCCTCCCACCGGCCGCGCGGCGTCGACCAGCAGCCGGGAGCGCGACAGGGGGTCGAAGGACGCCGGGTCGGCGCGGTAGGCGATGAGCCGGGCGTGGAGCGCGGCGTTCTCGCGCCGCAGCTCTTCCAGGAAGGCGCGGTCCAGGTCCGCCAGCCGCTCGTCGCGGTGGAGATCCTGGTAGGTGAATCCCTCGACGCCGAGAGAGAAGTCTCTCCCGGCGGAAGCTGGCGGTGGCGTCGCGGTTTCCAAGAAGGCGGGATTCTACCGGAGGCGTGGCGAACGGCGCAGCGGAGTCCGGGATGGAGTGCCTTCCCGTTTCCCCGACTTGATCCAGAGGGGGGTGCCGGGAGGCAGGAGGCCTTTCCAGCGGGATCGGGCTGCCGCCAGGCGCGGGGATGCGAGGACGCCGACGACGATCACCGGGTCGAGAGCGGACCAGCGCACGCCGCATCTGCGGAGCCGGTCCATGAGCGGCCGGCTCACTCGGACGCTTCGTGGATGCTCGACAATCCAGAGGCGGGCGTCGCTCGCGAGAGCGGCTCGCGCGCGCTCGGAGGTGACCCTGCCCTCGAGGAGCAGCGCGGTCCTTCTCCCTCTCGCGCGGCGTGGCCCCGGAAGACCCCGCGCGGCGGCGGGCGGAAGCGAGCCGAGCAGCCCTTCGATGGCGCCGAGGACGATCTCGTCGGGCGGGTTCCACAACGTGCGCTCGCGAGCCGTCCGGAGGAAATCGATCTCTTTCTCCAGAGACGGTCCGGACGGGCAGAGAACGATTCGTCCCGGAGCGCGCTCCGAGCCGAGATAACCCGCGAGCGAGCAGGCCGTCACGGCGCCGCCAAGGCGTCGTTTCAGAAACGATGCCGCGGATCTCGCGGACGCCCGCGTCGGCGCGACAACCGCGACAGCCATCCGGTTCCGGTGCCGATCGATGCCTTTACCCCTTACCCCTTCCGGTGCCAGCGAGTAAGATTCCCCGCGATCTTCGCACTGATGCCGGTCTACGAGCTGTCCCTCTTCATCCAGGCCGCGGGAACCGGCCTGTTGTTCTTTCTCTTCCTGCTCGTCTATCAGAAGATCCATCTTCGCGCGCTCCGCGAGTGGATCGCTTCGTGGGCGTTCCTCCTGGCGGGACTCGCCCTCCTGTGGTTCGCCCCTGCCCTGGGACGCGGCCGGAGCATCCTCTTCCTCAACAACGCGACGCTCCTCCTGCACGCTTTTTTCCTGCTGCGCGGAGTCCGCCAGCTGCGCAGCGAGAAGGCGGCGAGCAGCGCCGATTTGTTGTGGATCTTGCCGATCTTCGGCATCGCGTGGGTGGCGGCGGCCGAGGGACATCCGGCCTTTGTCCCGCTGGTTCTGGCGGCGACCTACGTCACGGCCGCGATCTCGTTCGCCGTAACGTCCGGATCCACCGTCGGACGGCTCCTGCTCTCGGTTTCGTTTCTTCTCTGGGGCGTCGAGCGGGCCATGATCGGCGCGGCCTTCGTGCGTTTCCGCGGGTCGGGAGGACTTCCGGGGACGCTTCAATACGCCGGGTTCGCGGCGATGCTCCTGGAGATGATGGTCGCTGTCGGCGTGATTCTGCTGCTCTTCGAGGCGAGCCAGACGCGCCTGGCCTCGGAGATGGAACAGCTTCGCCATTTCGATCAGCTTCTCAAGGAGAAGAGCGTGCGGGACCCCTTGACCGGCCTCTACAACCGCAGGCACTTCAACGACGTGCTCCGGCGCGAGCTCGTGAGCGCGCGGCTGGCCGGCGCCACCCTGTCCGTGCTGCTGGCCGACGTGGACCGCTTCAAGCAGATCAACGACAGGATGGGGCACGCCGTCGGCGACGACGTCTTGAAGTTCGTCGCGAACTACCTGACTTCGTGCGTGCGGGAATCGGACTTCGTCTTTCGCTGGGGGGGCGACGAGTTCCTGGTCCTCCTTCCGCGGACGGATGAAGCGATCGCCGCCCAGAAGGCGGAGGAGCTCGGCCACCGGCTGCCGCACATTCCCGGCGTGGATCGGGTTCAGCCGTCTCTCTCCGTCGGCTGGGCCACGCACCGCTCCGGCCAGGAGTTTTCGGAGACCCTCGCGGCCGCGGACTCCCGGATGTACGACATGAAGCTCAAGGGCCGGCAGGCCGGAGCGTGAGCGAGGAAGAGTCGGAGAGCGCCAGGCGGGCCAGAGACGCGTCCCCCGATTCCTTCAACAGAAGGTAGACGCTCCGCGCCGGCAGTCCCATGACGTTCGTGTAGGAGCCGGACACCGATTCGATGAACCGCGCGCCCAGCCCCTGCACGGCGTAAGCGCCCGCCTTGTCGCGCGGCTCGCCGGTCGCGACATACCAGAGGATCTCCTCGCGCGAAAGCGGCGCGATCCGCACCAGCGAGGTCTCGATCCTCTCCCGGCCGGCATCCCCAAGGCGGAGCAGGCGCGCGGCCGTCACGACCCGGTGCTCCCGGCCGGCGAGCGATCCCAGCATTCGCAGGGCATCCGGGTCGTCCCGCGGCTTGCCCAGGATCTCTTTGTCCAGCAGGACGAGAGTATCGGCCGCGAGCACCCAGGAATCCGGATGGCGCTCCGCGACGCTTGCCGCCTTGTCCGCCGCCAGCCGCGAAGCCGCGTCGCGCGCCGATTCGCCGGGCCGGATCTCTTCGGGGACATCGGCCGCATCCACGACGAAGGGAATGCCCATCGCCGTCAGGATCTCCGCCCGCCTCGGGGAGGAGGAAGCCAGAACCAGAGGAATCGGATGATCGGGTGATCGGGTGATCGGATATGGAAGTCAACGGAGCGATCTTATCGAACCCGCGATCACCCGATCGCAGATCACCCGATCGCAGATTCTTCTAGGGGTAGTACCCGCTGAGGGTACGGGCCTGGAGGGACGTCGGCTCGACCTTGACCTCGACCTTGCGCCACTTGTCCTTGCCGCCGGCGTTGGTCGAGTAGTAGGTGAGCAGGTACTGGCTGCGCAGCTCCTCGTTGATCTGACGGTACACCGCCTCGAGGTTCTTGGCCGAATCGATGTAGAACGTCTGTCCGCCCGTCGCCTGGGCGAGCTTGTTCAGCTTGTACTTGACGTCCAGGTCCGCCCCCCCGATCTTCAGCCCGATGCCGTAGACGGCGATGCCGGACCGGCGCACGTAATCGAGCGCGGTCTCGAAGTCGAACTTGGAGGCGGTGTCCTTGCCGTCGGTCAGGATCACGAGCGCCTTCTTCCCCTTCACCCCGGTGAACTGGTAGAGCCCGTAGACGATCGCGTCGTAGAGAGCCGTCGAGCCTTCGGCGCGCATGCCCGCGAACGAGCGGAAGAGCTTGTCCTTGCGGTTGGTGAGCTTGGTCAGCAGGTACGGCTCGTTGTCGAACGAGATCGTGAAGGCCCGGTCCTTCGGTCCGATCGAGTAGTCGAGGAATCCCATGGCCGCCTGCTCCGCGTCCGGCAGGGACTCGAGCATGGAGGCGGACGTGTCCACCATGATGCCGAGCGAGAGGGGGAGGTTCTTGACGTACTCGAAGGACTCGACCTTCTGGAGAACTCCGTCCTCGAACACCTTGAAGTTCGTCGCCTGCAGGCCCGAGACGGGCCGCCCCTTGTCGGAGACGGTCGTGTAGAGCTCGACGGCGTCCACCGAGACCTCCGAGATGTAGCTCGGCGCGTTGACGTAGCGCAGGTCCTCCGCGACGGTCCCGTCGTCGAGGGTCCCGACGATGCGCACGTAGCCGAGCGACCCGGTGCTCTTGATGTTCACGGTCTGTTCGTACGGAGACTGGTAGAGCGTGGCAACGCGCGACTCGTTGGAGTAGAACTCGATCTTCTGGAGAGCCTTCCCCTCGGGCACCGCGACGGCCGCCACGACTTTCGTCGGCCCGGCCGCCTTCGCCCCTTTCTCGGGTGACAGGATGCGGACGCGGAAGACCTCTTTTCCCTCGTTGACGATGTACTCGTCTTCCCCGACCGCCCGGCCGTTCTCGCCGTAGGCGACGACGCGGATCGTGTGCTTGCGCGGGAGAGGCCCGAGGTTCAGGTCGGCGTCGAAGGGAGCGCGGGTCCTCGTCATCACCTTGGTGCCGTTGAGATAGAAATCGACCGCGCGGATCCCGTCGGCGGCCTTCGTTTCGAAGCGCTGCAGTCCGGTCACGATCTCCTTGGCAACCGGCAGGAGCGTGATGGCGGAGGGGACGAGCCCCGTCTCCCGCGCCTTGTCGACCGCCGCCCGTCCCTGCGTGCGGGCGGCGAGCTCGGTCGGTGAAGGCGGGTCCGCCTGCTCGGGGACCTTCAGCTTGTCGGTGATGCGTCCCTCGGCGCTCTGGTTGCCGTCGGAGACCTTCAGGATCAGGTTGTATTCGCCCGGGTAGAGGTAGCGGCGCACCGTCAGGGGGATCTTGTCCGCGTTGACCTCGGTCGTCGGGATGTCGAAGCGGTACTTGAAGTTGTCGATCAAGCGGTCTCCCTTGACCACTTCACCGATGACATCCACGTTGTAGAACTTCTCCTCGCCGAGTTCGCGCGGCTTCAGATCGCTCCTGGGCACGAGCAGCGAGAGGTCCACGCCGACCTTGTTGGCCCGCATCTCCGGGAACCGGACGAGCTTGACGAGGCCGAGCGGGACCGATCCCGCGGCGAGGTCCGTCGTCATCGTCAGGATCTGGTCCACGCCTTCGGTCTCGACTGTGGGCGGCTGGAAGAGCTTGCTCGCGCCGACCATCGCCAGGGGGCCCGACCCGAGCACGGCCGTCGTGTACGAGATCGCCTGCTGCAGTGTCCGCCATTCGGTGCAGCGCGTCACGTCCACGCGCCGCCCGGCGGGCATCCGGCCCGCCAGGCTCGTGCTGCCGCCGACCTCCAGGACCCCCTGCCCGTCCAGAGGCAGCCACATCTTGTATTCCCCGAGGCCGTAGGGCTGGTAGAAGATGAGATAGACCTTGCTCTTCAAGGATTCGATCCGCTCGTAGAACCAGATCTGGATCGGGACGTAGATGTCCTGGCAGTCGATCGGGATGACCGCGTCCGGCGGCCCGTCGATCACGAAGATCTTGGCGCGGTCGTTGTTCAGGTTCTTGAACTGTTCCAGCGCCGTCTGGATGCGCTGGGTGTAGACGCGCTGGAAATCGGTTCGCAGCCCCTGGGAGTCGATCGACCTTCTCTTCCAGAAGTTCTCGATGAACTTGTCCTTCTGATAGTTGTCGCCGATCTGGAGGAAGACCTGCCTCTCGTCGTCGGTGATGATCATGTCCGCGACCTGGAGCCAATCCCTGTACTTCTGCGGGAGCTGGGCGGTCAGCTCCTTGATCTCCTTGCTCGAGAGCTTGCGGCGCGTCGGAGCGGGAGTGGAGGGCTTGGCCGCGGCGGTCGCCTGCGCCGCCGTCGTCCCTGACGGCCCTTCGACGGAGAGCGTTTTGGCACCGGGCGTCGCGGTCGTGGCCCACTTCTCCCTGGACCGCTGCTCGAGCCCCTCAGTCGAGATCTTCGGAAGCTGGAAGATGGAGGCCATCTCGGTCATGGCGCCGGGGCCGTTTCCCTGCCGCGAGCGAGTCTCCTCGTAAGCCTGGTAGACCTCGCACCTGTCCTGGCACTGGTTGCAACGATCCCCCATGACCGGTTGGCAATCCCTGGAGAGTTCGGCCAGGCTCTTGCGGCAGGAGTTCGGCATGAAGAGATCCGATTCGCGGTCCACCATCGTCCAGAGCTTGCGGGGCGCAAGCGGCATCGGACGGTAGAAGAGAAGTCTGTAGGTCGTGCGGTTGCTCGGACCGAAGTTGTTGTAGGTCCAGATCTCGAGGTCCCGGAAGGTCTCTTCCCCGCCGCAATGCGGCGTCATGATCGAGGCCGGCTCGCCGCGGACGAGGACCAGGCGGCCGGCGTCCTGCTTCCAGCCGTCGTATTTCTCGTCGGCTAAACGGCGCAGTTCTTCGTAGCGGAGCTGGTAGCCCGGCCCGAGGGGCTGCGGCAGGTCGGGCCTGGCGCGGCGCTCCCAGAAGTCCTTCTTGAACTCCTCGCGCTGGTACGGCTGCGCCAGCTCGAGGAAGACCTTTTCCTCCTCCGGCAGGATGATCGGCGCGACGAATTCCGTCAGCCACTTGCGCTCTTCCTCGGGCAGGGCCGCCAGGCGCTCTTTCTTGCTCGCCACGGGAGCGGGCTTTGCCGGCGGGGCCGACGTCTTCTGCACGCTTCCGGCGGCGGCCGCGTCGCCGGTATTGCTCACGCCGATCGGTTTCGCGTCGGGATTGGAGGAGGAGGCCAGACGCTCCCAGAGCGCGTCGAGTCCCTCCGTCGAGACCTTGGGCGCTATGCCGGTCGCGAAGACCTCACCGGCCCCGCGGGCGGAGATCTCGTTGGCGATGCGGGCCATGCCGCAGGCGCAGCTCTGCGGGCTTCCGCTGACCGAGCAGACCTGATCGAAGTTCGCGTAGCCTGGTTCGAGAATCGCCATGTCTCCCGGAACCCAGAGCCTCCGCGGGCCTCCGAAGCTCGGGCGATAGAAGAGGTACCGGATGAGCGTCGAGCTTCCGGTGGAGCGCTGGTAGCTCCAGATCTCCGCCTGCCGGAAGCCGCCGCATCCCGCGAGGTCTTCGATCCCTGCCGGCTCGCCCTGGCGGACGACCATCCGGCCGGCATCGCTGTTGATCCCATCGTAGTCGGTGGCGGCGACATCCCGGAAGTGCTCGTAGCGGAGGTGGTAGCCAGGCCCCAGGGGAGGGGGCAGCCCGTCTCTCTCCCGGCGCTGCCAGAACTCCGTCTTGAACATTTCCCGCTGGCGGGGCTCCGTGAGCTGGAGGAAGAGGTTCTCCTCGTCCGGGAGGATGATGGGCTCGACGTAAACAGTCAGCCACTGCCGCTCTTCCTCGGGGAGGGCCTTGATCCGCTCTTTCTTTTCTTTCGATGTGAGCTTGGGCGTTGTCCGCCCGAAGGCGGTCCCGGAGAGCAGCAGGGAAACCGCGACGAGGAACGCCAGGCGAGCCTTCGTCGTAATCAAGTAGTGATCTTAACTCCCGCGGCCGGAGAGGCTATTCCTTCAGACAAGTTTTAACAGGCCGCGGATGCCCGGTTGCATAATTCAAGGGACGAAGCCGTGATCTACCTGGACAACAACGCCTCCACAAAATTGGATCCGGAGGTCGAGGCCGCGATGCGGGAGGCGAGCGCCTTCTATGGCAATCCTTCCTCCGTGCATGCCGAAGGGCGGCGGGCGCGGCGGATGATCGAAGAGGCCCGTGACGAAACGGCATTTCTCATCGGCGCGTCACCCGGAGAGATCTTCTTCACCTCGGGGGGAACGGAGGCCAATGCCATGGCCATCTTCGGAGCCACGGCCGGCCAGGAGCGGACGCGCCGTCCGGTCCGGCGCCGAGCATCCTTCCGTCGCCGAGGCGATGGATTCGCTTTCCGGCCATGGGATCCAGACCGCCATCGTGAACCCCGAGCCCTCGGGCGTCCTGGATCCCGCGCGCGTGGAGGAGGCGATCGCCCCGGGGACGCTCCTGGTCTCGGTGATGGCCGCCAACAACGAGTACGGCGGCCTTTTCCCGGTCCCGCTTCTGGGCGCGGCGATCCACCGCCGCGGCGCTCTCTTCCACACCGACGCGGTGCAGGCCGCGGGCCGGATCCGGATCGACGTCGAGGCCTGGGATGTGGACCTCCTGTCGCTGTCGGCCCACAAGTTTCACGGCCCCAAGGGGGTCGGTGCGCTCTACGTGCGCGCGGGCGTTCGACTCCAGGCGCGCACACCGGGCGGCGGACAGGAGAAGAAACTTCGCGCCGGCACGGAGAACGCCGTCGGGATCGTCGGGCTCGGCGTCGCGGCCCGGCTGGCCCGCGTGCGGCTCGCGGAGGCGATCAGGATTGCGGGCCTGCGCGACAGGCTTGAAAAGGGGATTCAGGAGCGCGTCGAGCGGGTTCGCGTGGCTGGTCAGGACGCGCCGCGCCTGCCGAACACGTCGGCCCTCCTCTTCGAGGGTCTCTCCGGGGAGGCGCTGCTCGCCCGACTCGACCTCGAGGGCGTCGCCGTCTCGGTCGGGAGCGCCTGCTCGAGCGGGACTCTTGCCCCTTCACCGGCCATCCTCTCGCTGGGGTTGCCCCCCTCCGAGGCGAAGAGCGTCGTCCGTTTCTCTCTCTCACGACTCACCACCGCCGACGAGATCGAGGCCACGATCGACATCGTCGGCCGCGTCGTCGAAGAGGCTCGCAATGGGAAGGGCCGGGAGGCGGGAGGCGGGAAGCGGTAGGCGAGGTGGGCTCCGGTTCGCCTCCCGAGTTCCGCCTCCCGAGTACCGGCTCACGTACAATTCCTCCATGCGCATCGCTG
Organism: uncultured Acidobacteriota bacterium; assembly: GCA_963741435.1. Taxonomy (GTDB): domain Bacteria; phylum Acidobacteriota; class Thermoanaerobaculia; order UBA5066; family Gp7-AA6; genus JAWOLE01. The sequence goes on from CAVUIX010000002.1 coordinate 89,230, forward strand.
TTGCCATGTCGGGCGGCGTGGATTCCTCCGTTGCCGCCCTCCTCTTGAAGGAGGAGGGGCACGAAGTCGTTGGCCTCTCGATGCAGCTCTGGGATCACTCGGGAGAGTCGGGGCGCACCGGACGCTGTTGCACGCTCGACGATCTCTCCGACGCGCGGAGGGTGGCGTGGGCGCTGGACATCCCGCATTACGTCATGAACCTCGAGGAGGAGTTTCGTGCCGGCGTCGTCCGGCCCTTCGTCGAGTCGTATCTGGCCGGCGAGACTCCGATTCCCTGTTCCTCCTGCAACTCGAAGGTGAAATTCGCAACACTCTGGGAGCGCGCGCGAGTGATGGGTTGCGCAGCGGTGGCGACGGGACATTACGCGCGCCGAGGGAAAGACCCGGTCTCGGGACGCACGGTGCTCCGAAAGGGGAAAGATCCCGACAAGGACCAGTCCTACTTCCTTTACGATCTGACTCCCGAGCAGCTCGAGGCGGCCCGGTTTCCTGTCGGCGACCTGACCAAGGGCGAGGTGCGCGCCCACGCCCGGCGCGCCGGACTGCCGACGGCGGAGAAGGAAGAAAGCCAGGAGATTTGCTTCGTGCCGCGCAACGAGCGCGCCGGCCAGTTCGTCGCCCGGCATGCCGCGGAGCTGGGACTGGCCCTCCCGGTCCTCACCGGCGCGGTCGAGGACTCGCGGGGCATGAAACTCGGCGAGCATGAAGGCCATTTTCGTTTCACGGTCGGGCAGAGGCGCGGCCTCGGCCTCGCCGCGGCGGACAGGCTCTATGTCCTCTCCATCGATCCCGCGGCCAACCGGGTCGTCGTCGGCCCCGCGCGCGAGCTGGACACGCGGGATGCGGAGGTGGCTGATCTTCGCTTGCTCTCGGAATCCCGCGACTCCTCCTTCCGCGCGCAGGCGCGGGTGCGGCACCGGGCGGGCGAAGTCCCTGCGACGGTCTTTCCAAGAGGCGACGGCTCGGCCCGCGTCCGTTTCGACGCGCCGGTGCGCGCGGTCGCGCCGGGCCAGTCGTGTGTCTTCTACGATGGAGACGTGGTTCTGGGAGGAGGCGTTCTAAAAAGGCCGAGAGTCGAGGTGGGGAATTTGTGATTTGTGATTTGTGATTTGTGATCAGGGCGGAAAATAGTCATCGGCCCAAATCACTCATCACCAATCACTAATCACAAATCTCTTTCGATGGTTTCCATCGCTCTTCTCGCCGCGGCTCTGGTGGCTGCTTCGCAGCAGAGGGTCGAGCCCCCCGACAGCATCCAGGTGCCGGACAGGAATCCGCTCATCGTCGAGGCGGACGTGCATTATGGCCGCCGGCAGGAGGGAAGGGTCGGGGCTCTCGCAAATCCCCGCGAGATCGCGCAAGCAGTCGCGGGATATGACCGGGCCCGTCAGGCGCCCGACAGCGTGGAAGCTCGCTGGAAGCTGGCTCGAGCCCTCTACTTCCAGGCGACGTACACGGGGCAGGACGCCGATTCCCAGCTCGCCATCTATGAAAAGGCCCGCCGGATCTCCGAGGATGCGGTTCGGATCCTGGAGCGGCGAGGGAAGGCTCGCGAAGCACCGGACATGGAAGGACGATCTCCGGCCGATGTGGCGGCGCTCGTCGGCTCGGACCGAGATGCGGCTCCGACCTTTTTCTGGGCGGCCGTCGCCTGGGGGCGGTGGTCGCTCGCGTCCGGGAAGTTCAACGCCGTCCGGACCGGCGCTGCCGAGAAAATCCGCGATTACGCCGAGACGCTCATCGCCATGGATCCGGGTTTCGAGGAGGGGGGAGGCTATCGGATCCTCGGCCGGCTTCACAGTCAGGCGCCGAAGATCCCGATCCTGACTCCCTGGGTCTCCCACGAAAAGGCGGTCGAGAACCTGCGCCGTGCCATCGCCGTGAACGGGCGAAACCTGGTCAATCGCCACTTCCTTGCCGAGGCGTTGGCCGACGGGAATCCCGCCGAGCGCGCCGAGGGGATCGCGATCGAGGAGGCCGTCGTCGCCGACGCCCCCTCACCGGGACATCTGGTGGAGGAGCTGGCGATCCAGGAAGAAGCGCGGAAGAACCTCGCGAAATGGAAGAAGTGACACGGCGCGCGATGCCGCGCGCCGGGTCATCCTGCTGACCGAGACGGAGGGTCTGCCCCGTTCGTTCCAGGGCGGCGTGCCTTATCCGGAATCCTCCTGACCCCGGGCCTTCCGGGCAGCTTCGCGAGCATCTGCCTCGCGGTCAGGCCGCTGACCGGGTGACGCCACTCCGGGGCGATCTCGGCAAGGGGCGCCAGAGCGAACCGGCGCTCGGCGAGTCTCGGGTGAGGAAGAACCGGGTCACGCTCGCTCCTCACGAGCCCTCCGAGATCCAGAATGTCCACGTCGATTTCGCGTGGTCCGCTCGCGAAGGTGGCCCGGCGTCCGCCGCGGCGTTCGACCTCCTTGACGGCTCGCAGCAGCGCTTTGGGAGAGTCCTCCCAGAGGATTCCGGCGACGGCGTTCCAGAATCTCCTCTGCCGGATGTAACCGACCGGATCGGAACTGTAGAAGGAAGAGAGAGACCGGATCGGTGCGAAACGCTCGATTTCGGCGAGGGCCGCCTTCAGGTGGGCCCGGCGGTCGCCGACGTTGGAGCCAAGGCCGAGGTACGCGGTGCGCGGGAGCGAAGGGCTGCTGTCAGTATTCCTCTTCTTCGCGCCGGCCGCCGTTTTCCACTTCCTCGTCCTCTTCGAACTCGTCCTCGTCCTCACCCTCTTCTTCTTCAGCGGCCGGGACCTCCTCGCCGAACTCGTTCGGGTTCTCTTCGGGGATCGGCTCCATGATCACCGAGCGCCGGGGCGGCCGGGGCGGAGGAGGCGGAGCTTCATCGGCCCGGGCGTCTTTCTGGTTCGCGCCGCACTTGGGGCAGATCGCCTCGGGCTTGCCGAGGTTGTAGAACTTCGTTCCGCAATTGAAACACTCGTATTTCTTGCCGAGATCGGCCATCTGCCCCCCGGAGGCGGACCGTAGCACGCGAGTTTTCGGGGGTCAATAAGCAGTCCATGGTCTCTGGTCCGTAGTCCGTCGTCGCTGGTTCAATCTGCCGCCCGAGGACCAAGGACCAGGGACCGAGGACCGGGAATTCCCGCGTTACACTCGGACGATGGCGGTCGTCGGTATCGAGACTCTCCCGAAAGACGGGCCGGAACGCGACCGGGAAGTCTGCCGGGTCCTCGAGGAGGGGAACATCCTCCTGTTTCGCAAGACGCCGTTCGAGCTGCCCGAGAGGGACCGCGAGTTCCTCCTCCGGCAGCGGCAGACCGAGGCGGGCTACCACAAGAACATCGCCTACCGTCCCGGCGGCGACCGGGTCACGGGAGTCGCCCGGCAGCAGGCCGAGGACGCGAAGGAGTTGCGGCGGGTGCTGCGCGACTATTCCCGGACGGCCGTCGACTTCGCGTCGCGGCTGCTCGCGCCCTACGCGGGGCAGTGGAGGCTCGACTACGCGAGCTTCCGGCCTCAGGAGGAGGCCGGGCGCAAGCTCTCCCGGCACGCGCGCAACGACCTGCTGCACGTGGACTCGTTCCCGACTCGCCCGACGCGCGGAGACCGCATCTTCCGTCTCTTCACCAACATCAACCCGAGTGCGCCCCGCGTGTGGCGCACCGGCGAGACGTTCCCGGAGCTCGCCGAGCGCTTCGCCGTCTCCTCGGGACTCCTCGAGCGCGTCAGCCGTCGCGGGGCGGGCCGGTCGGTCCTCGCCCTGCTCCGTTCCGCGGGGCTCCGCGTCCGGACGCGGCCTCCCTACGACGAGTTCATGCACCGCTTTCACAACTACCTGAAGGAGAACGACGCCTACCAGGAATCAGCGAGGGCGGAGATCCTTTCCTTCGCCCCCGGCTCGACCTGGATGGTCTTCACCGACATGGTCGCGCACTCCGTTCTCTCCGGCCAGTACGCTCTCGAGCAGACATTCCTGATCGCCCGCGAGTCGCTGACGCTGCCGGAACGGGCTCCGGTGGCCGTCCTCGAGCGCCTCGCGGGGAAGAGTCTGACCGATTGAGAAGAAGGATCGGTGATTGGAGATTGGTGATTTGTGATTAGGTCAAGGACTGACCGTCTCGCCCTGTTCACAAATCACAAATCACAGATCACAGATTGCCGCTTGGCCGCGGTTCTCCTCCCGGCGCTTGTCTGCTCTTCATCCGCCCTGATTGCCCAGTCGCCTTTCGTTGGTCCCCGCTCGGCGGGGATGGCCGGCGCCGCGGTCGCGGTGGCCGACGACGGGAGCGCTCTCTGGACCAACCCGGCCGGATTCGCGCGGGACCCGCGCCTGGACGTGGAGATCCTGGCCAGCGGGGTGGCGACCAACCGCAACGGCTTCACGGCAACCGTGGATCGCCTCGCATCGATCGATCCCGCGAAACTCGATCCGGCCGGCATTGCCGCCGGTGTTGCGGACCTGCGCCGGCTCGCAGCGTCCGGAACGGGGGTCGTGGGCTCGGGAGTCGCCGGGCTCGTCGTCGGAAAGTGGGGGTGGGCGCTCGGAATCGGAGATCTCGCCTTCTCCGGCGTTTATCCGAGCCTCGATCTGGTCCATGTCCTGCCCGGTAACGATCCGGCGACCGGCTTCTTCAACAACCAGAGCGCCACCGCCTTCGCGGGGCTCGAGGCGCGCGAGGCGCGGCTCGCCTACGCGATGTCCTTCTTCGAGAAGGTCCTCCTGGTCGGCGCGACGGCCCGCTACATCCGGGGAACGACCTACTTCACGCGCGGCAGCCTCTTCGATGAGGGGTCGTCGGATCCGGCCGATCTCGCCCGGAAGGCGTTGAGGGAAAACCCGCTTGAGACGACCCGCTTCGCCTTCGACGTCGGCGGCATGGTCAATATCCTCGGCAAGGCTCGCGTGGGACTCGTTTCGACGGCGATCAACGAGCCGGAATTCGACGTGAAGCACGACCCAACCGATCCAAGCCTCGCCGGCGCGCCGGCGACGATCCGGCTCCCGCGCACGCTGCGGGCCGGCGTCGCCGCGGAACCGGTCGGTCTCCTGACCGTCGCCGCCGACTACGACCTGCGCGAGACGGACACCCTGGTGCCGGGCGGCAAGAGCCGCCAGTTTTCCATCGGCGCCGAGGTCCGGTTCCCTCTCTTCGCTGTCCGCGCGGGCACCTTTCGCGATATTGCCGCGCCGGATCCGCACTGGGCCTTTGCGGGAGGCTTCGGCCTGGGCTTGAAGTCCCTCTCGATCAACGCGGCCGTCGTCTTCTCTTCGGAAGAGGGCCTGTCGCTCTCCTCGACGAACCGGCGCGATGTCGGCGCCGCGCTCGACGCGAGGCTCCGATTTTGAGAGTCCTCAGTCCTTCGTCCTTCGTCCCTGGCCGTGGCTCCGACTACGGAGCAAGGACCAAGGACTAGGGACCTCATGTTCCCTTTCCAGATCTTCGCGAGAGATCCGGCGTCGTCGGCGCGACGCGGGAACTTGACGACCAACCATGGCGAGATCGAGACGCCGTGTTTCCTGCCGGTCGGAACCCGCGGGGCCGTGAAGGGTGTCGAGTTCGACCGGCTGGAAGAGTGGGACTGCCGAGCCGTTCTCGCCAACGCGTATCACCTCATGGTGCGTCCTGGGGAGGAGACGATCGGCGCTGCGGGCGGGCTCCACGCGTTCATCGGCTGGAAGCGAGCGATCCTGACGGATTCGGGAGGGTTCCAGATCATGAGCCTCGCCTCCCGCCGCGTGATCACGGAGGAGGGCGTCGAGTTTCGCGGGCCGGAGGACGGCAGCGCGCACTTCCTGACGCCCGAGCGCGCCATGCAGCTCCAGGCGGGTTTCGGCGTGGACATCGCGATGGCCCTCGACGTCTGTCCTCCGTTCCCGGCGGAGCGCGCCGAGGTCGGGAGAGCCTGCCGGCTTTCGGAAGACTGGGCTCGCCGGTCTCTCCGCGCCTATCGGGGCCCCGGCCTTCTCTTCGCGATCCTTCAGGGGGGGACCCATGAGGACCTGCGCCGGCGATCGGCCCCGCCTCTTCTCGATCTCGACTTTCCGGGATACGCGATCGGCGGCGTGGCCGTCGGGGAGACGAAGGAGGCGATCCGCTCGATCACGGCTCTGTCGGCCGGGCTTCTTCCAGAGAGCAAGCCGCGGTATCTCATGGGCGTCGGCACGCCCGCGGACCTGCTCGCCTCCGTGCGTGCCGGCTGCGACCTCTTCGACTGCGTCCTCCCGACACGCAACGGCCGAATGGGGCACGTCTACACGCGCCAGGGCGAGGTCACCATCAAGCACGAGCGCTTCAAGGAGGATCTTGCGCCGCTGGATCCCGAGTGCCGCTGCCCGGTCTGCCGGCGGCACAGCCGCGCCTACCTGCGGAATCTCTTCGTCCTGAAGGATTTTTCGGCGCCGATGCTTCTGTCTCTCCACAACGTCTATTTCTACCTCGACTGGATGAAGAGGATCCGCGAGGCGCTCGAAGCCGGAACGCTCGAGAAGCTGGCCGCGCCGCCCGAAGAAAAGGTCTGATCGGGTCCGGCCGTCTTCCGGTATAGCCTCACGCGGATGAAAAGAATCTCGACTCTTCTCCTCCTTTTTTTCTCGACGGTCTCCGTCTTCGGCGCCCCGCCGGCCGAAGACGTACGGGCGCGAGCCGCCCGGCTGATCAAGAGCGCGGTCGTGGTGGACACGCACGAGGACGTGGCGGAGCAGCTCGGAAAGGAGTGGGTGGACATCGGGGTGCGGCAGAAGACCGGGCACGTGGACATCCCGCGGTGGAGGGAGGGGGGCGTCACGGCTCCGTTTCTCGCGGCCTATGTCTCCTCCTCCTATGCCGCGTCGGGAAAGGCGGCGGGGAAGGCGCTCGAGTCGATCGACCTGATCCACCGACTGGTCGAGTCTCACCCGAAGGACCTCGTCTTCGCCGACTCGGCGGCGGGTGTCCGCGCGGCGAAGAAGGAGGGGAAGATCGCCGTCCTGATCGGGATCGAAGGGGGGCACGCCATCGAGGACTCGCTCGCGGCCCTGTCCGCCTTCCACCGGCTGGGCGCCCGCTACATGACGCTGACGCACACGAACACGAACGACTGGGCGGACTCTTCCGGATCCTTCTGGTCGTTCTCCTTCGACCCGAAAAAATACGCGGTGCACGACGGCCTGACCGACTTCGGCCGGCAGGTCGTGCTCGAGATGAACCGGCTCGGAATGCTCGTGGACGTCTCCCACGTCTCCGACAAGACCATCGCCGACGTGCTCAAGGTCTCCAGGGCTCCCGTCTTCGCCTCCCATTCCTCCTGCCGCGCGCTCGCCGAGATGCCCCGAAACCTGACCGACGGAGAGATCAAGGCGATCGCGGCGAAGGGAGGGGTCGTGATGATCAACTTCAGCTCGACCTTCGTGGACCAGAGGGTCGTGGATGACTTCACGGCGAGGAAGGCCGCCCTCGCGCCGAAGGCGGCGGAGCTCGCGGAGCGTTACAAGGATGACCCGAAAAAGAGGGACGCGGAGATCTCGGCTCTCCTCGATAACGCAGAGCGCCCTCGCGCGAGCTGGACGGCGGTCGTCGACCACATCGAGCGGGTGATCCGGATCGCCGGCCCGCAGGCCGTCGGCCTCGGCACCGACTACGATGGGATCGACGATCCCCCGGAAGGGCTCGAAGACGTCTCGAAGCTCCCCGCCGTGGCGGAGGAGCTCCTGCGCCGCGGCCACTCCGAAGACGTCGTCCGCGGCGTGCTCGGCGAGAACTTCCTGGCCTTCTGGGAACGAGCCGAAGCGGCGAGGAAGGCCGTCCCCGCGAGGGAGCAACCCTTCCCGTTCACGAAGCCGTAAGGCCGGGAGACGGTAGACGAGGACCATTTTTCGTCCGTTTCCCGTCTTCCGTCTTCCGTCTTCCGGCTCGGTTATGATCTGCCGCCATGATCGAGTTGCTACAGGCGGCACCGGCTCCGGGTGCTGGCGGACTGCTCCAGTTCGCCCCGATGATCTTCATCTTCGTCATCTTCTACTTCCTGCTGATCGCCCCGATGCGAAAGAAGCAGAAGAAGGCGCAGGAGATGCTGGCGAAGTTGAAAAAAGGAGACGAGGTCATCACCAACGGAGGCCTGTTCGGGCGTATCGCGGCTCTCGACGAGGAACGCGGGTTCCTGGTCCTGGAGATCTCCACCAACGTCAAGGTCAAGGTCCTGCGTAGCGCGATCTCCGGTCTCGCCGTGGAGCCGGAAAAGCCCGCCGGATAGCGGGGGATAGCGGCCGAGTCTCGCCCGGCTCGGCCAGGCGGCATGGTCAGGAGCTCCGGTTTAGACTCTCTCGGCCGCCTGGTCGCGAAGCGACCGCCGCGGCCGAAAGCCAGCTGACAGCTGACAGCTTCTTCCTGTACACTCCACCGTTCTCAAAAAGGGGGACCGTCTTGTCCAAGCGGGTTCGTTGGCGGGTCTTGCTGATCGTGCTGGTCGTCGCTGGCCTCGTCGCCGGTTACGTCGTGACCGGATATTCGCATGCGAAGAAGGAATGGGTGGGATCCGGATCGCCCCCCCTCTCCGATGCCTTGAAGAAGGGGATCAAGCTGGGGCTCGACCTGCGCGGAGGCATCCACCTCGTCCTCCAGGTCAACACGGCCGACGCCGTCAAGGCCGAACGGGACGACGCGGTCGAACTCCTTCAAAACCAGGCCCGCGAGCAGGGACTCGTGCTCGGAGCCGTGGAAACGCCCTCCGAGGCGTCCTTCACGGTCGCGGTCACGCCGCAGACGGACGAGAAGAAGCTCGATGAGGTCTCCAAGCGCTGGCTCGCCGATTGGAACGTGGGGTCCGCCGGAGGCAAGTGGAGCTTCACCCTGAAGGATGTGAGCCGCCGCCAGACGGAGGACAACGCTGTGGCGCAGGCGGTCGAGACGATCCGCAACCGGGTGGACGAGTTCGGCGTGGCGGAGCCTCTGATCGCCCGCGAGGGAACGGACCGGATCCTGGTCCAGCTGCCCGGCATCGACGACCCCAAACGGGTCAAGGACCTGATCAAGAGCACCGCGTTCCTGGAGTTGAAGCTGGTCGAGCAGGGACCCTCGACCGACAAGAACGCGCTGGCTCCGAACGGCGTGGTCCCGCCGCAGACGGAGCTGGTCGAAGAGAAGGCCCAGGCGGGGCAGCGGCAGCCGGGCTGGTATCTCGTGAAGAAGACCGCCGTGATCACCGGCCGCGACCTGAAGAACGCGCGCCCCTCCCGCGGGCAGTTCGGCTCGAGCTCCGTGACGTTCTTCCTGACTGCGGCCGGGGCGGAGAAATTCTCCGCGTCAACCGGCGCCAACGTCGGCAAGTTTCTCGCGATCATCCTGGACAAGCGAGTGCAGTCCGCCCCGCGGATCCACGAGCGGATCACCGACACGGGGCAGATCACCGGCAGTTTCACTCCCGAGGAGGCCAACGACCTGGCTCTCGTCCTGCGCGCGGGCGCTCTCCCGGCCGGGCTGACGTACCTCGAGGAGCGGACCGTCGGACCTTCCCTCGGCCTGGATTCGATCAAGAAGGGGATCACGGCCTCGATCGCCGGCGCCCTGCTCGTCTTCATCGCCGTCGTCGTCTACTACCGGCGGGCAGGATGGAACGCCGTGCTCGCCCTCATCCTCAACGCGATCCTGCTCCTGGGAGCCATGTCGCTCTTCAACGCGACCCTGACGCTCCCCGGCATCGCGGGCTTCATCCTGACGATCGGCATGGCGGTGGACTCGAACGTGCTCATCTTCGAGCGCATCCGCGAGGAGCTGCGCGGCGGCCGCGCGCCGAAGACCGCGATCGAGAACGGGTTCTCCAAGGCCTTCGCGACGATCATCGACACGCACATCACCGTCATCATCTCGGCGATCTTCCTCTTCCAGTTCGGGACCGGGCCGGTCAAGGGGTTCGCCGTCACGCTGATCATCGGTCTGCTGATCTCGGTCTTCACCGCCGTGTTCGTGTCGCACACGGTCTTCGAGCTCGAGTACGGCCGGCGGCAGCACATCGACGCGCTTTCGATCTGAGGCAATATGGAACTCTTCCGCCAGACGAACATTGATTTCCTCCGCTGGAAGTGGTGGGCCATCGGGGCCTCCTGGGCCCTGATCCTCGTGGGACTCCTCGCGATCTTCGTCCAGAAGGGGCTGAGGTTCGGGATCGATTTCGCCGGCGGCACGCAGATCGCCCTGCGTTTCGGGTCGCGGCCCGACATCGATCACCTGCGCAAGCTCCTGGACGCCGGGCATTTCGGGGACACCGGCATCCAGCGCTACGAAGCCGTGGAAAAGAACGAGGTCCTGATCCGGGTGCAGCAGCAGAAGAAGGAGGGGCGGGACATCACCTCCGAGGTCCTCGCTCTCCTGCGCCAGGGAACCGGCTCACCCGCGGACGCCTCCAGGATCGACCTGAACATCCAGGGGCGCGACAGCCTGGGCGGGCGGCTGACGGCGGCAGACCCCGACCACGTCGCCGGCAAGAGCGGGCAAACGCCCGCCGACTATTACGGACGCATCGCCGAACAGGTCATCGCCCGGCGGTCGCAGATGGGCGTGTTTCGCTCTCCCTCCGACGTCGCCACCGTGCCGGGTCTCTCCGCCGAGGTCAAGACCTGGCTCCAGTCGAACGCGGTCACCGGGCCCTTCGTGCTGCTCTCGGCCGAGAACGTGGGCCCCCAGGTCGGCGCGGACCTGCGCCAGAAGGCGCTCTGGGCCGTCGCCACCTCGACCTTCGGGATGCTCCTCTACATCTGCGTGGCGCTTCCGATCCCTCCCGTTCGGCGTCGGAGCGATCGTCGCCACGATCCACGACACGCTCATCACGGTAGGCCTGCTCGCCCTCTTCGGGCGCGAGTTCAACCTGGTCGTCGTCGCGGCGCTCCTGACGCTCGTCGGTTATTCGGTCAACGACACCGTCGTCGTGTTCGACCGGATCCGGGAGAACCTGCGCACGCCCAAGAAGGAGCCGCTCGAGCTCGTCATCAACCGCTCGATCAACCAGACCCTGTCCCGGACCGTGCTGACTTCCGGAGCGACGATGCTGGTCGTCGTGGCGCTCTTCGTCCTGGGGGGAGAAGTCCTGAACACGTTCGCCCTGACGCTGATCATCGGCATCGTCATCGGGACCTACTCCTCGATCTACGTCGCGTCGCCGATCATCGTGATCTGGAAACAGTGGTCCACGCGCCGCAGGCTCGTCCCGGTGCCCGCCCCCGCAAAGCCCAGTGCTCCGGCGCAGCAGCCGCCTCCCTCCAAGAAGAAGTCCGGCCGGCGCTGAAGCATTCGTTAGGCGTAAGGCGTCGAGGCGTAAGGCGCTCGCTCCAGTTGGAGCTTCGCCTCACGCCCCACGCCTCACGTCTTACGGCCCCGGTCTCCTGCTAATCTGGTGTCGGCATGATCAGGTTCGAGGAGATCCTCGACAGGGTCGAGACCTACAACCCGCAGACCGACCAGGATCTGCTGCGGAGGGCCTACGTGTTCTCGGCCCGCGAGCACCGCGGGCAGGTGCGCCGCTCCGGAGAGCCTTACCTCGTCCATCCGTTGAACGTCGCGGCGATTCTGACGGACATGAAGGCCGACGACGTGTCGATCGTGGTCGGCCTCCTCCACGACGTCCTGGAAGACACCCTGACGACGCGGGACGCGATCGCCCAGCAGTTCGGCTCCGAGGTGGCGGACCTGGTGGACGGCCTGACGAAGATCAGCAAGTTCTCCTACGTCTCCCGCGAGGAAGAGCAGGCCGAGACCTTCCGCAAGATGATCCTGGCGATGGTGTCGGATGTCCGGGTGGTCCTCGTCAAGCTGGCCGACCGTCTCCACAACATGCGGACGCTCGAGTACCTGCCCGACGTCCGGCAGCGGGAGATCTCGCGCGAGACCATGGACATCTACGCTCCGATCGCCAACCGCCTCGGGATGGGCCTCGTCAAGGGAGAGCTCGAGGACCTGGCGTTCAAGTATCTCGAGCCCCTGGAGTACGCGCGGATCCAGCGCGAGGTCGAGAAGAGCCTGAAGGGCTCGGAGAAGATGATCGAGCAGGTCCGCCAGGAGCTGGAGAAGAAGCTGAAGGAAGCCAGCGTCACGGCGGAAGTCACGGGCCGGCGCAAGCACGTCTACTCGATCGCCTCCAAGATCCGCCGCCGGGGGGTGGACGTGGCGCAGCTCTACGACGTGCTGGCGTTCCGGATCGTCACGCCCGAGACCCGCGATTGCTACGCGGCGCTGGGCCTCGTTCACCAGCGCTGGCGTCCGGTGCCCGGCCGCATCAAGGACTACATCGCGATGCCGAAGCCGAACTTCTACCAGTCGCTCCACACGACGGTCATGAGCGAGGCGGCGCAGCCCTTCGAGGTCCAGATCCGCACCCGCGAGATGGACCTGATCGCCGAGCGGGGGATCGCGGCGCACTGGAAGTACAAGGAGGGGAAGCTCCTGCCCCACGCCGACGACGGGCGGTTCCAGTGGCTCCGGCAGCTCGTGGACTGGCAGAGCGAGGTCTCCGACCCGCGCCAGTTCCTCTCGGCCTTGAAGGTGGATCTCTATCCCGACGAGGTCTACACCTTCACGCCCAAGGGAGAAGTCTTCGCCTTTCCGCGGGGGGCGACGGCCGTGGACTTCGCCTACCGGGTCCACACCGACGTGGGCCACCGCTGCGTGGGGGCCCGGGTCAACGGGAAGCTCGTCCCGCTGCGCACCCCGATCGCGAGCGGAGACATCATCGAGATCCTGACCGCCCCCAACCAGACTCCGTCGCGCGACTGGCTCTCGTTCGTGGCCACCAGCCGCGCCCGCCAGAAGATCCGGCAGTTCATCCACACCGAGGAGAAGAAGCAGGCGATGGAGCTCGGCCGTCGGCTTCTCGAGCGGGAGCTGAAGAAATTCAAGAGGACCCTGAAGAAGCTCGAGCAGCAGGGGAGGCTGCAGAAGGAGCTCGGCCACTGGGGGTTCTCGCGGCCGGAGGACCTCTATGCGGCCATCGGTTACGGCAAGCTCGCGGCGAGAAACGCCCTGGAGCGGTTCGTCCCCGCCGAGGAGCTCGCCAGGGCCGAGGCGCCGAAGAAGGAGACTGCGGTCACCCGGGTCGTCCGCAAGATTCTCCCGTTCGGTTCCCCCGACATCGTCGTGGTGGGGCACAATGATCTTCTCGCCTCGCTCGCCAAGTGCTGCAGCCCGGTGCCCGGAGAGAGGATCCTGGGATACATCACTCGAGGCCGGGGCATCTCGGTCCATTCCGAGAGCTGTCCCAACGTCAAGAACCTTCTCTACGACCCCGGCCGCCAGATCGACGTGGCCTGGGCCGGAGCGAAAACCACCACGTACGCCATCGAGCTCGAGGTCCTTTCAGACGATCGTCCGGGACTCCTGGCGGACCTGACCCGGGCGATCGCCGGGGAGGGCTCCAACATCCGGCGGATCGAGGCACGCGCCGACGAGGACCGGAAGGGCTACGTATCTGTCTCCCTCGAGACCTCGGACCTGAAGCACCTGGAGAAGATCCTGACCAAATTGAAGGCGGTCCGCGGCGTCCAGGAGGTCGTGCGGAAGTACCACGTGCCGCAGGCGGGGGAGAGGGAGTAGCGCGGCTTCGCCGCGCTCGTCTGTCCAGGTTTCAAGTGTCCAGAGTTCCAGGGCTCCCGGGCCACCTGGAACCTGGAACCTGGAACTACCTTCGCCGGCGCGCGGCCCGGGCAACGGGCTTGGTCAGCTTGCCCGAGCGGATGCACCGCGTGCAGGCGCGCACGCGGCGGGTCACCCCGCCGACTACGGCGCGGACTTCCTTCAGGTTCAGGTGCCACTTTCGGTTGGTGACGTTGTGCGCGTGGCTGATCCGGTGCCCGGTCATCGGGATCTTTCCGCAGAACTGGCAATGTTGAGCCATTTGTTTCCCTCGGTTACGACCTGGTGTGGTCGAAAAAAGCGCTGAATCCTACCCTCTGCGCGACCCCGATGCAATCGGGCCGTGACTCGCGACTCGACCGCGGGACCCGGCGCTCGGCGCTCGGCGCTCGTGAATTCGGCCTCGAGTTCCGAGTTCCCTGTCCCGTGTCCCGGCTCATTACTTGAGCTAAGTGCTTGGCGGGAGTAGTGTTTTCCCCTCACCCTTGCTTGACTGCGCAATAATCTTCTGTTACCTTCGCGGACAGCCGAAATAACCCGTAGTCCAAGCCCTTAACCGTTTGAATTCTTTCGGTGGGGTTCGAGTGCTGTTTAAGAAATCGAAGAACCTCGTAGGTCTCGACATAGGTTCCTCGGCCGTCAAGCTCGTCGAGCTGAAAGACGCAAAGGGGGGCGGCTATCGCCTCGTCAGGACCGGCATCGAGCCGCTTTCGCCCGAGGCGATCGTGGACGGCGCCATCATGGACGCTTCCCTCGTCGTGGACACCGTCAACCGCGTGATCTCGTCCCTGAACGTCCGCAACAACGACTTCGCGACCTCGCTGTCGGGCCATTCGGTCATCATCAAGAAGATCTCGCTCCCGGCCATGTCCGCGGAGGAGCTGGCCGAATCCATCCGCTGGGAAGCGGAGCAGTACGTTCCTTTCGACATCAACGACGTGATCCTGGACTACGTGGTCCTGGAGCCCGGCGGCGGGGAGACGATGGACGTGCTGCTGGTCGCGGTCAAGAAGGACAAGATCGGCGACTACACGAGCGTGATCACGCAGGCGGGCAAGACCCCCGTCCTGGTGGACGTGGACGCGTTCGCCGTCCAGAACGCCTACGAGATCAACTATCCGGTCCAGCCCGGGCGCGTCGTGGCGCTCGTCAACATCGGCGCCTCCGTGACCAACGTCAACGTGCTCTCGGGCGGCAACACGATCTTCTGGCGGGACATCTCCTTCGGCGGCAACCAGTACACCGACGCCATTCAGAAGCAGCTTTCGCTCGGATTCGAACAGGCGGATGCCTTGAAGAAAGGGGAGAGTTCGGGCGAACACTCTCTCCAGGAGATCCTCCCGATCCTGCGGTCGGTCTCCGACGACCTCGCGCAGGAGCTGCAGAAGACCTTCGACTTCTTCGGCGCGACGACTTCCACGGAGAAGATCGATCAGCTCTTCCTCGCCGGCGGCAGCTCGCGCGTCGTCAACCTGGACCGGCAGCTCAAGGACCGCTTCGGAATGCCCGTGGAGATCATGAACCCCTTTCGACAGATCGACGTCTCGGGCGGCGCGGTGTCGGCTCAGTGGTTGAACGAGAACGCGCCGAGCCTGGCGGTGGCGGTCGGGCTGGCCGTTCGGCACATCGGGGACGAAGCCGCTTGATCCGGATCAACCTTCTCACCGAGGCCAAGGCGGCCGCGTCCAGGAAGAAGGCGCCGCTGCTTCCGACCGGCGCACGGCTCAACAACGTCCTCTTTTTCGGGGGCCTCGGTCTCGGTCTCCTTTACGTGGTGATCATGGGCCTGACGCTGGTTTCGCGGCGCAGCGCGCTCGAGGAAGAGATCGTCAAGGCGCGCCTCGAGGCGGACCGCCTGAAATCCATCATCGAGGAGGTCAAGGAGTACGAGGCCAAGAAGGCCAGTCTCGAGTCGAAGATCCAGCTCATCAACTCCTTGAAGACGAACCAGAAGGGTCCCGTCCGCCTGATGGACGAGATCTCCAAGGCCCTTCCGGACCTGGTCTGGCTGACGGCCCTCGAGGTCACGGGCAACCAGATCTCGATGAAGGGCAAGACACTCTCGCCCAACGCGGTGGCGACGTACCTGGAAAACCTGAAGAAGAGCCCGTTCTTCGCGGAACCCGTCTTCAAGTCGCTCGGCCGCGACGGCGGAACTGCCGGGACGTACACCTGGGAAATGACGCTGGTCTTCAATCCCGCCGCTGTTCTCGCCTCCGCTCCCGCGGCCCTGCCAACGCCGGGCCCCGAGAAGAACGAGAAGAAGGGGAAGAAGGCTTAGGAGGGGCATGGCTCTCAGTCTCCGGATGGAGGAACGCAAGTGGAGCGTGGCGCTGGGCCTCGGCCTTGCATTCGGGATCGCTCTGGCCGCGGCCGTCCACTACGCGTGGCTGCGCGGGCTCAACGAGGAGATCCGCGTCAAGCGCACGGAGCTCGCGGGTCTGCAGCAGGAGATCCAGAAGGGACGCGCGGCCGAGCGCAAGCTCGCGCAGTTCCGGGAAGAGATCAAGAGACTGGAGCTCGATCTCGCCAAGCTCCTCCAGATCCTCCCCTCCAAACGCAACACCGAGGACCTGATCAAGCGCATCGAGACGCTGACGCGGCAGGGAGACTTCACGCTGAGGAAATTCACTCCGGGCGAGTTCGTCAGCAAGGACTTCTATTCGGAGTGGCCGATCGCCATCCAGCTCGAGGGCACGTACCATAATCTTGCTCTCTTCTTTGACCGCATGAGCCGCTTCTCCCGCATCATCAATGTCGAGGATTTGAGGATGTCCGCCATCAACGACCCGGGCGGCAAGTCCATTGCGGCGAGCTTCGTGGCGAAGACCTTCATCTACACCGCCGATGAGAAGGGCGAGGCGCAGGGGAAGAAGGAGGGCGCCGCAAAGCCGGCCGGCGGGGCCGCCGGGAAGGCGCAGACTCTGAAGAAGAAGTCGGAAGCGGGGCTGTCGGAATGAAGCAGGCCATCTCGGCTCTCCTCGGGCTGATTCTGGGGCTCGCGGCGCTCGCGGCCCAGCAAAAGACTCCCGCCCCCGGGCCGACGCCGACGCCGGTGACGTCGGAGGAGTCTCCGGGGCAGGCCCTGATCGAGCAGGAGGAGTCCGCCCTCGCGGGGCGCACGTATTCCTACGACCCGGCCGGACGGCGCGATCCCTTCCGCTCGCTTCTCATCCGTCCGGAGAAGGGGATGGCGGGCCACCGGCCCCCGGGAATTCCGGGGATTGCCATCGATGACGTCATTCTCCAGGGGATCTGGAAGACCCGCGCCGGATACGTTGCTCAAATCCGGGGCACGGACAACAAGAGCTACCTCTTGCGAAGCGGCGATCAGCTCTACGACGGGGAAGTCCTGCGAATCGCCCCCAACGAGGTGACGTTCCGGCAGAACTTGAACGACCCGCAGAATGTGAAACCGTTCCGCGACATCACGAAGCAACTCAATGCGACCATCAAGCCCTGACTTGGAAGAGACAAAGGCGTCCGGCGCGACGGGAGGAGCGATGCGAAAGGCAATCAGACGGCCCGCGATGGCGATCGTGGCCCTCATGCTGGCGGTGACATTCGGCTGCGCCGCCAGAGGCCCCGGCTCGAGCCCCCGGCAGACCGCGCAGACGGCGAGCTCTCCCGCGGCTCCTTCCCGGACATCCGAGGCAACTCCTCCGGCGGGAGGGGCGCGCGTCACGCTGGCCGCTCTCAACGAGGACGCGGATGGAGCGCGCGTGGTCCTGTCGGCCGACGCCCCCCTCCTTTACACCGCCTACGAGCCGCGGCCGGATCTGCTGGTCGTGGATCTGCCCGGCGCCGACCTGGCCAGCGGCTTCATGCCGCCGGCGGGCGCGGGCTCGCTCGTCACGTCGATCCGTTTCGATCCGGTTCTCGAGATGGGCAAACAGCTGACACGCGTCTCGATCTCCCATCAACCCGGGATCGCCTCCGACGTGCGCAGCGTGGGCCAGGGCCTGGCCATTTCCTTCGAGCACCCCGCCGGAACAGCGGCGCGAAGCGAGGCTTCTCCGGAGGCTCCGGCCGCTCCGGTGCCCGCGGTCGTGGCGGAGGAGATCGCGCGCCCGGCAGCGCAACCGCCCCAGGCCGGGGGGGAGCTCGCCCATCAGCTCGAGGACCTGCGGGTCAGCGTCGGCCCGTCGCAGGAGGTGACGGTAGCCCTGCTCGGCGACGGCGTCTTCGTCCCGAAGGACTTCCTGCTCGAGAACCCGCCGCGGCTGGTCATCGATCTTCCCGGCGTCACGAACCAGGTGGGCCGGCGCGCCGTGCCGGTCAAGAGCACGCTCGTCTCGCGCGTCCGGGTGTCCCAGTTCCAGTCTCTTCCGGACCCGGTGACCCGCGTCGTGCTCGACCTGGCGCGACCGCTTCCGCACTCTCTGGTCTCGGAGGGAGAGCGCCTGGCGGTCGTGGTGCGCGCGGGCGAGGTTGCGCAGGCCGCTGCCTCCGCCCCTTCGCAAACGCGGATTGCCGAGACCGCGGCCTCCGCCGCGCCGCCGGCGCCGGTGCCAGCGCCGGAAGACAGGCTCGTCCGAAAGGAAGAGTCCTCCCGCCGCCGTCAAACCGGAACCGCCTGCGCCGGCGCAAGACACTCCTTCAAAGCCCGCGCCCGAGCCTCCGAGCACCGCGACGGTTGCCCCGGCGGCCGTCGAGACGGCTTCCGCGTCCGCCCCGACCTCGTCCGCCGTACCACAAGCGGCCTCTCCGCAACCGGCGCCCGTTCGCGAGTCCCCGGCCTCGGAAGGTGCCGCGACGCTGCCTCAGGGCGTGCGGAAAGCGCAGAAGAGCCCGGCGGCTCCGCCGCCGGCCCGTCCGCCGCGCGAAAAACCATCCCCTCGCGAGGAGGCCGTGTTCGAGGCTGCCGCCGCGATGCTCGCCCAGGAGGAAGGCGCGCGTCCCGAGCAGCCGTCCGGGACGTATCAGCCGCGGACGATCACGGAATCGCAATCGCAATTCACGGGCGAGCCGATCTCTCTCGACCTGAAGGACGCCGACATCAAGGACGTCTTCCGGACCATCTCCCAGCTGACCCAGTTGAACATCGTGGTGGATCCGGAGGTCCGGGGCACGGTGACGGTGCAGCTCGAGGACGTTCCATGGGACCAGGCTCTGGACCTGATTCTGAAGCAGAACGGCCTCGGATACGTGCTCGAGAACAACATCATGCGCATCGCCACGACGACCAAGCTGCAGGCCGAACAGTCCGACCGCGCGCGCCTGTCGGAGGCGCGGCAGGCGGCCGAGCCCACCCGCACGGTCATCAAGAAGCTCTCGTACGCGAGGGCGAGCGAGCTGACCCCGGTGATCAAGAGCGTGATGTCGCGGCGCGGCGACATCGTGGTGGACACGCGGACCAATACCCTGATCATCCGGGAGATCCCGACCTACCTGTCCGGAGTGCTCCAGTTGATCGAGAACCTGGACACCGCGACCCCGCAAGTCATGATCGAGGCGCGGATCGTCGAGACGACCAAGTCCCTCGGGCGCAGCCTCGGGATCGCCTGGGGCTCCACGATCGACGCGGACGTCGCGCACGGCAACACGACGAACTTGAACTTCCCCAACACCATCAATGGAACGTTCACCGTCCCCCTGGCCACTCCCCAGACCATCGCCACCCTGCGGCTGGGCAATATCCTGGGCTCCTTCACCCTCGACGCGGCGCTGTCGGCCGCGGAGAACCAGGGCCTTCTCAAGATCATCTCCTCACCGAAGGTCGCGGCGCTGACGAACACGGCGGCCTCGATCCAGTCCGGCGTCCAGATCCCGGTCCAGACCAACGTGAACAACACCACGACCGTCATCTACGTGGACGCGACCCTGAAGCTCACCGTGACGCCGCAGATCACCAACGAGGGGACGATTCACATGACCGTCAACGTCTCGAAGAGAGAGCCGGCGGTCGCGTTGAACCTGTCCATCGGACAGAACGTGCCGCTGACGATCCGCGAGTACAGGGGTGAAATCCTCGTGCGCGACGGGGGCACGAGCGTCATCGGCGGCATCTTTCAGATCAACGATCAGGATCAGAACAATATGATCCCGGGCCTCTGGAAGATCCCGATCCTGGGCAACCTCTTCCGCAACAAGACGCGAACCGAGAAGCACGATGAGTTGTTGATCTTCATAACTCCCCGGATCCTCCGGCAGTGAAGAGGGTAAGAACCATGAAGAAAACCGCCTGCATTGCGATTCTCCTCGCGGCCGCCCTGGCGCTCGCGCCCGGCTGCACGAACAAAGAGGGGGAGACCGAAGCGCCCGTCTTCATCACGGTCAGCCTGGATCTGCAGCCGGGTTTCGTGAACGTCGGGGTCGTCGCCCCCGTGCAGATCAACACGATGACCCTGTCCAGTCATCTCAAGAACCCCACGCAGACCGACCCCCAGGGGTTCGCCTCGGTCAACCTCGAAAGCTACACGGTGCACTTTACGCGCACCGACGGCGGTACCCGCGTTCCCCCGGACCAGAACCTGCCGGTCGGCGTCCTCGTCCCTTCCGGCGGCACCGCCACCTTGACCAATTTCCCCGTCCTGCCGGCGTCCCAGATCCAGCTCTCTCCCTTCGACCAGTTGCTCCCGTTCAACGGGGGGTTTGACCGGGAAACGGGAAGAGACGAGATCGACATGGCATTCGAGATCACGTTCTTCGGCCACACGATTTCCGGCCAGCGTGTCCAGAGCGAGAAGGCCACCGGCCCTCTGCTTTTCCGATTCACGGCGGCGTCAGCGGTTCCCGGGAAGTCCATTCGATAAGGGGAGGCTCGTCATGCGCCGGATCGCTTACATTCTCGTTGGTTTAGCGCTGGTCGGGGCTGCCACCTGGTATTGCTCCTCGGACTCGCCCGCCGCCCCCAAGCCGGGCAGCGGCGGAGGCGGACCGACGAGCCCCAGCGCTCTTCAGATCCGGCTCTTCACGAGCAACCCCAATCCGGTGGCGGGCGCCTGCACGGTGATCGAGGCGGTCGTGACACTGAACGGCGCCAACGTTCCCGACGGGACCGGGGTCTCGTTCTCCACCGATCTGGCGACCTCCTTCTTTTCGCAGAACGGGCTGCCCCTGATCTCGGTCGTCACGCAGGGCGGGACGGCGACGACGGCTCTCTGTTCCGACGGCGACAGGTCTGGCGACCGTCCGGGCGAATGCGACCGTCGGATCGCAAAGTGGCTCCGCGACCATCTCCATCGCGTTCCAGCCCTCTCCGCAGAGTCGCGCCGTTCTTCACCTTCTGCAGCCCGAGCTTCGGGCCCAACACGGGAGGCACCCCGCTGACGATCAACGGAGGGCGCTTCTTCGGCGACGCCACGACGACTCGCGCCACTTTCACGGTGGGCGCGATCACCCGCGAAGCGCTGGTCACTTCCGTCGGCACGACGGCGGTGACCGTGGTCACGCCGGCCTTCCCGGAGGCGACATCCCCGTCCGTTCCCGTCAGCATCACCCTGACGTTCGGCACGAAGATCGGCGGCGCCGATCACGCTGTCCGTGCCGAACTGCTTCGCCTACGGCACGGCGGCCGCGAGCAATCCCTCGATCACGGCGGTGCTTCCGTCGTCCGGCTCGAATGAGGGGAACACTCGCGTCACGATCATCGGGTCGGGATTCGTGCTTCCGGTCCAGGTGTTCTTCGGTCCCGTCGAGGCCCAGGTCCTCTCCGTCTCGTTCAACCAGATCATCGTGCTGACGCCTCCGGCCTCCGGAGCGGGGCTGCCCAATCTGAACCAGACGGTCGACGTCCGGGTCCACGAGGTCAACTCGGGATTGGATGCGACGCTGACGGGCGGGTTCCGCTTCGTCGTGCCGTTGCAGCTCACGGCGATCGATAACAACCAGCAAGAAGCGCCGTTTTCGCCGGTGACGATTCACGGGCAGGGCTTCCTGGCTCCGGTGGCGGTCTCACTGGCCGGCATCCCCGCCACGGTGATCTCGGTCTCCGCGACCGAGCTGCTCGTGCTTCCCGGGCCGTTGTCCTCGTGCGCCGACAAGAGTCGGGGCGGTCGTCGTGACCAACATCGATTCCGGGGACACGCAGTCCGGCCTGACATTCACCTACCTGTGCACGCCGACGCCGACCCCGACGCCCACGCCGACGCTGATTCCGCCACGGCGACCCCACGTTCACGCCGACCCCCACGAACACACCCACGGCGACTCCCACCAGGACGCCTGTGCCACCCGATGTTGAGTTGAGCAAGAGTGGCTCTCCGCCGAACCCGGTCGCACCTGGCAGCGTTCTGACTTTCCAGATCACTGTCACCAACAGAGGCTCAGTCCCCGTCACCAATGTCATGGTGAATGATCCCTTGCCCGGCGGGACGACCTTCCTCACCTGCACGCCGAGTCAGGGCACCTGTAGTGGGCCTACTGTCGGAACGAATGGCACCGTCACCGCCAATCTTGGCCAAATCCCGGCGCCGGGCGTCGCGCTGGTCACGATCACCGTTACGGTTCCGGTCTCGGCGGCCGGTACCACGTTTGTGAACACTGCGGTCGTCACCTCCTCCCCGCAAGATCCGAATCCGTCGCACAGCCTCGCAACGTACTCGGTTACCGTGAGCCCGTGACCCCGGCTCTCGATTTTCGATTCCATCCGCCCCCCTGCCGGGGGCGGTTTGTTTTCCGCCGCCGGTGACGGACGCCGGGGCGGAAGAGCGCATCCGGCAGCTGCGCCGGCGCGTGGAGCAGGACTCGACGTCGCCCCTCTTCGTGGGGCTCGCGGAGGAATATCGAGCCGCCGGGCGTCTGCCCGAGGCGATCCGGGCGCTGGAAAAAGGCCTTCACGTTCACCCGCACTACGTCTCGGCCCAGGTCGCGCTGGCGCGCGCGTACCTGGAAGCGGGCCGCACCGACGAAGCCGTCGCGATGTTCACGACGGCGCTCGCCTCCGACCGCGGAAACCCGGTGTCGGCGCGCTCCCTGGCGGATATTTACCTCTCGCGCGGCGAGCGGCTCGAGGCGGTCAAGAAATACAAGTTGTACCGGGCGCTTTCCGGCGACCGGAGCGTGGACGAGGTGATCGAAGGCATCGAGAAGGATCTCGGCGAGACGCCGGAGACCGCGGCCGGACCCTCCGGAAGGGTCCTCGCGGACCTCTACCTGTCCCAGGGGCACTACTCGGAGGCCGCCGCGCTCTACGGGCAGCTGGCGGGCTCGAATCCCGACGACGGCGAGCTCGCGCGTCTGCGCAAAGAAGCCGAGGCGCGCCTCACCGCGGCGGGCGGGGTCTCGCCCTCACCCGCGCCGGAAAAGGACCGCGCCGGGCTGCGCAGGGCCAAGGTCGAGGCTTTGAAACGCTGGTTGAGCGTGATACAAACCGCCTGACACCGGGCAGCCCCCGGCGGACGAAGGTATGAACGTCTTTCGGGATACCCTCCGCGGGATTGCCGAGCGGGTCGCAGACACCCGGGCGGTCGCGATCGTGGGTCTTGACGGGATTCCGGTCGAGACCTACAGTGTGGGGGAAAGCGCTTCGATTGAGGCGGTTGCGGCTGAGCTCCTGGCCCTGGTGAAGGCCGCCCAGAACCCGCACGCGCAGCTGTCCTTCGGCACGATCCGGGAGCTTGCCGTGGTCGGCGAGGGCCGGAGGTCGGTCCTGTCGCGAATCTCGGCGGAGTATTATCTGCTGCTCCTGCTCGGAGGAGAGGGAACCCTCGGTCATGGGCGGTTCGAGCTCGCGCGGGCCGCCATGGGCCTGCAGAAGGAGCTGGCCTGAGAGGCGTACGAATGCTGTCATTCAAGGAAATCAAGGAACTCATCGACCTCGTCACGGGACGGGGGCTGTCGGCTCTCGAGATCGAGCAGACCGGGTTCCGGCTCCGCATCGAAGGGGCCCGCGCCGCGGCCGGCAACGGGATGGCGCCCGCGGCGGAGTCCCTGCCGCCGCCTGGCGCCCCGCCGGCAGGGTCTTCGGAGGCGGCCGCCGCGGCTCGGGCCTCGGCGCAAGAGGAGAAGGGCCTGCACGTCATTACATCGCCGATCGTGGGCACGTTTTACCGGGCTCCCTCGCCCGAGGCGGATCCCTTTGCGGAAGTGGGACAGAAGGTCTCCAAGGGCAAGATCCTCTGCATCATCGAGTCCATGAAGCTCATGAACGAGATCGAGTCAGATGTCGAGGGAGAGATCATCGACGTCTTTCCCCAAAACGGCCAGCCCGTCGAGTACGGGGAGAAGCTCTTCACCATCCGCCTGGCGGCGTAGCCGCCAGGCGCGTCAGGACGTAAGGCGTAAGGCGTAAGACGGGTAAGGAAACGGGGCTCGTGGTGCTTCGCCTGACGCCTGCCGCCTCACGTCTTACGGCTTCATCGGATGTTTAAGAAGATCCTGGTCGCCAACCGCGGGGAAATCGCCCTGCG
This sequence comes from uncultured Acidobacteriota bacterium, assembly GCA_963741435.1. Classification (GTDB taxonomy): domain Bacteria; phylum Acidobacteriota; class Thermoanaerobaculia; order UBA5066; family Gp7-AA6; genus JAWOLE01. The sequence goes on from CAVUIX010000002.1 coordinate 113,131, forward strand.
CATCATCTCGGCCTGCCGGGAGCTGGGGATCCGCACGGTTGCCGTCTACAGCGAGGCCGACCGCGATGCCCTTCACGTGCGGTTCGCCGACGAAGACGTCTGCATCGGGCCTTATCCGTCGGCCGCCTCGTACCTGAACATCTCGGCCATCGTTTCGGCCGCGGAGATCACCGAGGCCGACGCGATCCATCCCGGCTACGGTTTCCTTTCGGAGAACGCCTATTTCGCCGAGATCCTCCAGGACTGCCATATCGCCTTCATCGGTCCCTCTCCGGAGGCGGTCCGGAAGATGGGGGACAAGTCCCTCGCCCGGCGGACGGTGGCCGCGGCCGGCGTGCCGACGGTTCCCGGGTCGCCGGGGCCCGTCGAGACCCTGGACGAGGCCCTCTCCTTCGCCAGGAAGGCCGGGTACCCGGTCATCCTGAAGGCCTCGGCGGGCGGAGGCGGCCGCGGGATGCGGATTGCCCGGGACGAGCGGGAGCTCTCGGGCGCCTTCGACACCGCGCGCGCCGAGGCCGAGACGGCGTTCGGGAACGCCGAGGTCTATCTGGAGAAGTACCTCGAGGAGCCGCGTCACATCGAGTTCCAGGTCTTCGGCGACAGCCATGGAAACCTCCGGCAGATGGGGGAGCGGGAATGCTCGATCCAGCGCCGGCACCAGAAGCTCATCGAGGAGGCTCCCTCGATGGCGCTCGACGGGACCCTGCGCGCGCGGATGGGAGAGGCGGCCGTTGCCGCCGCCCGGGCGGTCTCCTACACGAACGCCGGCACCGTCGAGTTCCTGCTCGACGCGCAGGGCCGCTTCTACTTCATGGAGATGAACACGCGGCTCCAGGTCGAGCATCCGGTCACCGAAGAGGTCACCGCGGTGGACCTGGTCAAGGAACAGATCGCGGTCGCCGCGGGGGAGCCGATCTCCTTCTCCCGGACGCTCACTCCGCGCGGCCACGCGATCGAGTTCCGCATCAACGCGGAGGACCCCGTGACGTTCCAGCCTTCCCCCGGCAAGATCACGACGTTCCACATGCCCGGAGGCCTGGGAGTCCGAATCGACACGGCCGCCTACCAGGGGTACGTCATCCCTCCCTACTACGACTCGCTCATCGCGAAGCTCATCGTCTCCGGGCGCAACCGCCAGGAAGCCATCCAGCGGGGCCGGCGCGCTCTCGACCTCTTCGTGATCGAGGGGATCAAGACCACGATCCCGATGCACCGCAGGATCCTGGACGACCCGGACTTCGTGGACGGTAAACTGTCCACCCGGTTCATGGACAGGTACGCGCAGGCCTCCTGACGAGCCCAGCGGTCCGCGGTCCCTGGTCCAAGGTCCGGTCGCCCGCGGCGCGAGGCTCTCCTACTGGACTCTCGGACTTAGCCGGAGGACTTTGGACTTTGGACCTCGAGAATCTCCCGCCAATCTACGCGATCACCGACAGGAAGGTCAGTGGCATTGACGACCACGTCGAGATCTCGCGGCGGCTCTTCGCGGCGGGGATCCGGCTGCTCCAGGTCCGCGAAAAGGAAATGACCGACCGCGACCTCCTCGCGGCGGTCGAGGAGATTGCGGGGCTGGGCAGGGAAGACGGCGCCGCCGTGCTCGTGAACGACCGCGTGGATGTGGCCCGGCTGGCGGGCGTCGGGGTCCACCTCGGCGAGGACGATCTGCCGGCGCCCGTCGCCCGGCGGCTCTTGCCTGAAGGATCCCGGGTGGGAGTCTCGACGCACGATCTCGATGCGGCCCGGCGGGCATTCCGGGATCCGGACTGCGACTACGTCGCCTTCGGCCCGGTCTTCGCGAGCGGCACGAAGACGGGCGGGGCGCCGCACGGAACGGAAGAGTTGTCGCGGGTTGCGGGGATCAAGACGAAGCCGCTCGTCGCGATCGGAGGAATCACGGCGGACACACTCGACGCCGTGCTCGACGCCGGCGCCGATTGCGCCGCGATGATCGGAGGGCTCCTGGCGGAGGGAGAGATCGAGCGCAACGCGCGGCGGGCGCTCGACACCGCGCGCCGCCGCGAGCTGACGGGCCGGATCTATCTGGTGGGCTTCATGGGAAGCGGCAAGACGGCCGTCGGCCGCCGCCTCGCCGAGAGGCTCGGCGTGCCATTCGTGGACCTCGACGCCGAGATCGAGAGGACCTCCGGCGTGACCGTCCGGGCCCTGTTCGAGGCCTCGGGCGAAGCCGCCTTCCGCGAGCGGGAATCGCTCTTCCTCGAGGCCACGGAATCTCTTCCGCGCGCGGTCGTGGCGACCGGCGGCGGCTGCTACGTCCGCGAGGAAAACCGCCGCACGATCGCGCGGCTCGGCACTCCCGTGTTCCTCGACGTGCCGCTCTCGAGACTCCTCTCCCGCCTCTCCGGCAAGACCGACCGGCCCCTCTTCACCGGTCCCGAGCAGGCCGCCGCGCTCTCCGCCGAGAGGGAGCCGTTCTATAGAATGGGAACGGTCCGCGTCGCCCTGGAGGGAGAATCGGTCGAGGTGGCCGCGGACCGCGTGCTCGATGCGCTCTCGGCGCGGAGCCGCGGGAAGTCGATCCTGTAACCGATGCGTTATCTGCTGCTGTCCGACATCCACTCCAACGACGAGGCGCTCGCGGCCGTACTCGCGCGGGCGCGGCGGCGGGGATTCGACCGGGTCGTCATCCTGGGGGATTTCGTCGGCTACGGCGCGGAGCCCAACGCGGTTCTGGATCGCCTGCGTCGCATCCGAAAACGCAAGGTGCTGATCCGAGGCAACCACGACAAGGTCGTCTGCCGGCTCGACGACGGCAATCTCTTCAATCCCGTGGCGCTGGAAGCGGCGCGGTGGACGGAACAGGCGCTCTCCCGCCGCAACCGGGAGTTCCTCGCGGCCCTCCCGCTCGGGCCGGTCGCGGTGGACGGCGCCTTCGAGATCTGTCACGGCTCCCCGCGCGACGAGGACGCCTACATCTTCTCCGACCGCGACGCCTTCGTGAACTTTCACGGCTTTCGATCGGCCGTCTGCTTCTTCGGGCACAGCCACATCCCCTCGATCTTCACGCTCGAGCCGCACGGGATCCGCGTCGAGGTCGTTTACGGGGAGCGGGTGACGCTGCGGCTCGAGGAAGGCCGGCGCTACCTGATCAACCCCGGCTCCGTCGGACAGCCGCGGGACCGCAATCCCGATTCCTCCTACGCGATCTACGATGCGAAGGAGGGAGCCGTGTTCTTCGAGCGTGTTGCCTACGACGTGGAGCGGACGCGGCAGAAGATCCATCGCGCCGGCCTGCCCGGGATGCTCGGAGACCGGCTGCTCCTCGGCGCTTGACGGGAGGACTTCAGACTCCCGATTTCAGATTCCAGGAGTAACGAAGGCCCCCTGGAATCTGGAATCTGGAATCTGGAACCCGGAACCGTATAATCCCACCACTTCTTTTTGGCATAGAAAGGAACCGGTCATGAGGTTGATTCGGTGGAGGATTGTCGCGGCGGCCACGCTGGTTCTTCCGCTCGTCAGGTGCGCCGGCGGCCCGCCTCCGGCTCCGGGCGGCCCGGCAAGTCCGGGAGGCCGCGGCCCCTTCGCTCCGGTTTTCGTCTTTCGCCGAAGCGGAGACGGCGCTCGTCGAGATCGAGGACCGACGAGCCTTCGATCAAGGCCTGCTCGCTTCCGCCGCGGCCGCGCCGGATCCCGCGATCCGGGCGCGCGCGGCCCTCGCGGCCGGGCGAATCGGCGACGACAGGGGCGGCCAGCTCCTGCGCCCCCTCCTGTCCGACAAGGCGGGGCCCGTGCGGGCGATGGCGGCCTTCGGGTGCCAGCTGCTCGGGGATCCCGGCGCGACGGCGGACCTTCTTCCGTTGCTTTCCGACGCCGACGCGTCGGTTGCTTCCGCCGCGGCAAGGGCCGTCGGTTTTCTGGGGCGCGGCGACGGCGAGGACGCCTTGATCGCGGCCATTCCCCGCGCGGCCGCCCCCGAGCCCCGCGCCTCGATGTTGCAGTCTCTCTGGAGGTTCGCCGACACCGCGAGCGTGTCGGCCGCGCAGAATTACGCGGCCGACCCGGACACCCGGGTCCGATCCGCCGCCCTCTACGCCCTTTCCCGCAAGCCGATCGTATCGGCGGCGGCGGCGTTGACGGCCGCGCTCTCCGACAGCGATCCCGATGCAGCGGCCATGGCCGCGCGCGGACTGGGCCTGCTCGCGCTGAAAGACGCGATTGCGCCGCTCGGCGCCGCCCTGGACAGCGGCAAAGTCCCGCTCGTCGTCAACGCGCTGGCCGCGCTCGAAGCGATTCTCGAGAAGAACCCGGGAGCCGTCGTGGCGGAAGACCGCAAGGCCCGCATCCTCGCCCTGGCCGGGGACGCGAACCCCAGCCTGGCCGTCTCCGCTCTGGTGGTTCTGCGCCAGTTCGAGGCGACGGACCGCCAGGTGCGCCAGCGCCTCTGGTCCATCGCCCTGACGGGAGACGGGCGCCGTCGCCAGGTCGCCATCGTGTCGGTCGTCGCCGCGCTCCGGGAACGTGCCAAGGATGCGCTCGAAGCCGCGGCATCCTCCCCCGACCGCGCGCTGCGGGCCACGGCGGCGGAGACGCTGGCCTTCCTGCCGGTGGCGCAGGCGAAGCCTTATCGCGAGAGGCTCGCGGCGGACAGGGAAGCGGTGGTACGACTGGCGGTCCTCGGAAGCCTGAAATCACCGGATGCCGTCCGGGAGAGCCGCGCCCTCGTCAACTCGGCCCTGACCGACGCGGACCCCGGGGTTCGCGCGGCCGCAGTGGATGCCCTGGGCCTGTTGAGCGACGCGTCGATCCTTCCGCTCGCCTCGGACGCGCTGACCCGTTCGCAGGCCGATGCGACAGCCGACGTCGCGATCTCCGTGATCGGCGTCTGCGAGAAGCTGCGGACGGACCCCGCCGCGCGCGCCATCGTCGAGTCCGCCTACCATCAGAGCAAGACGCTCGTCGCGAGGCTCGCGCGCCGCTCGCTGATCCAGTCGTTCCGGGGTGACCGTGCCATGGCGGCCCCGGAATACAAGACGGGCCGGACGGCAGTGGACTACTCGGCGCTCCTCTCCGAGGCTCGCCGTCCGCTGCAGGCGCGCGTCCAGACGGCGCGCGGCGAATTCGTCATCCGGCTGGCAGGCCAGGACGCTCCCCTGACGGTCGCAAACTTCGTCAAGCTCGCCCGCGCGAAGTACTTCGATGGCGTCGCGATCCATCGTGTCGTTCCGAACTTCGTGCTGCAGGATGGGGATCCCACGGGCACGGGCAACGGCGGACCCGGTTACGAGATCCGCGACGAGTTGAACCCGTTGGCCTACGAGCGCGGCACCGTCGGCATGGCGCTTTCCGGCCCCGATACCGGGGGGAGTCAGTGGTTCGCGACCCACTCTCCGCAGCCCCACTTGAACGGGCTTTACACGGCCTTCGGCCAGGTCGTTGCGGGGCAGGAGGTCGTCGAAGGAATCGAGCAGGGAGACCTCATCCGGACCGTGACCGTCTCGGAAGCGCCCTGAGCCGCGATTGACCGGCCCATGCACGCGGCCGCTCGCGCCCTGGAGCTCGTCGGTCTGGTCGTGACCGGCGTGGGGTTCTTCAGCGGCGTGCTCGGCGGGAACGTCCGTCTCGAGCTCGCGCTGCTCGCCGCCGGCGCGGCCGTCTTCTTCCTGGGCCGGCGGCTCGAGAAAACCGCGCGCTGAAACCTCACGGGTCCGAGCCAGGACGTGCGGCGTGGCGGATGCTAGACTCGGCCGTGGATCTTCCGGGAACGACTTCATGATTTCAAAGATCGAAGGACAGAAACCGCTTTGAGCGGCGTGGTGCTGGTGACGCGCGCCTTGCCGGAGCCTTCCCTGGCGACGCTCGAGCCGGACTTCGAGGTGCGGGTGCTGACGTACCGGCCGAGCGAAGCGCAGCTCGCGGCGGAAGTCTCGGACGCCGACGCTCTCATCACGCTCGTGACCGACCCGGTGACCGGGACCGTTCTCCGAGCCGGCAAGAAGTTGAAGATCGTCGGCCAGTACGGCGTCGGTGTGGACAATATCGATCGCGCGGTCGCGGCGTCCCTCGGAATCGTCCTGACCAACACGCCCAACGTGCTGACGGACGCCACGGCCGACCTGACGATGGCGCTGCTCCTGTCGCTCGCCCGCCGGATCGTCGAGGGGGACCGGCTCGTGCGGACGGGAGGATTCCACGGGTGGGAGCCTCAGATCCTGCTCGGGTCGGATCTGAAAGGCAAGGTCTTCGGCGTGCTGGGGCCGGGACGCATCGGGCGGGCGGTGGCGAAGCGGGCACGGGCGTTCGGCATGACGGTCATCGCCTGCGGCCGGTCGCCGCGGGACGAGGGGGATCCCGATGATCCCCCCCGCGTCTCCTTCGACGAGTTGCTTCGGCGCTGCGATGTCGTCTCTGTCCACCTCCCTTTGAACGACGAGACCCGGCATCTCTTCAATGACGACACCTTCGCCAGGATGAAACCGGGGAGCTGCCTCCTGAACACCTCCCGCGGCGCCATCGTCGAGGAGGCCGCTCTCGCGCGGGCTCTCGAGCGGGGACCGCTGGCGGGAGCGGGACTCGACGTTTACGAGAACGAGCCGAGAGTGACGCCGGCGCTGCTCGAGAGCGACCGCGTGGTCCTGATGCCTCATGCCGGGAGCGCGACTCACGAGACCCGCCGGGAGATGGCGCGAATGGTGGTCGAAGACGTCCGGCGCGTTCTGACCGGCGAAAAACCCGTGCGGGCCGTGCCGCCGGAATCGAGCCGGGAACGGTTGAGAGCCGAGCCTTGAATCGCCGAAAGCCGCCCGCCCTGACGCGCCTGGACGCTGCGAGCGACGGCCTCCTGCGGCGGATGGCGAAGGGAGAAGACGCGCTTCTCTGGATCCGGGCCCGGTGGGACAGGATCGTCGGGGAGCCGCTCTCCAGGAAAATCGAGCCCGTCGATCTCGCCGGCAGGCGCCTGACTCTTCGGCTTCTCGATCCCGCCTGGAGAAAGCCGATCCAGGCGACCCTGCCGGAGCTCGAGCGCAAGCTCGCTTACGAAGTCCCCGAGATCCGGCCGAAGGTCACCCTGAAGTGATTGGCGATCTGACGGATCTGAAGATTCGACGATCGAGGGCTGCCCGGGGCAGGCGAGCGATCGAGGCCGATCCGGTCGAGTCGCTCGGCGATCGCCTCAGCGCAGATCCGCGCAAGCGCGAGTACGTGCTAGGCGTAGAGGCCGCGAACCATCGTGTCGTGCGCGACGCGCGAGATTCCCAGCATGTACGCGGCGATTCGGAAGCTGACGCCGTACTTCTCCGCCATTTCGGCCACGTCCCTGAAGGACTGCACCATGATGTCTTCCAGCCGCTCGTTGACCTCCTGCTCCCGCCAGAAGAAACCGGCGCGGTCCTGGACCCACTCGAAGTACGAGACGGTGACGCCGCCGGCGTTGGCGAGGATGTCCGGAACGACCAGAACCCCCTTCTGATCCAGGATCTCGTCGGCGCGCTGCGTCGTCGGGCCGTTGGCTCCCTCGACGATGATTTTCGCCTTGATGTTGGGGGCATTTCGACCCCGGATCTGGTTCTCGTTGGCAGCGGGGATCAGGATGTCGGTCTCGAGCTCCAGCAGCTGCGCGTTCGAGATCTTCACCGCGCCGGGGAAGCCCTCGAAGGAGCGGCTCCGCTCGTAGTGCTTCAGCACCGCCGGGATGTCGAGCCCCTTCTCGTTCCAGATTCCGCCGGAGATGTCGGAGACGCCGATGACCTTCGCGCCGGCCTCGTGGCACATCCGGGACGCGATCGATCCGACGTTGCCGAACCCCTGCACGACGATGCGGCTCGACGCGAGCGTCAGGCCCCTCAACGGCGCTGCCTCCCGGCAGATCAGCATGAGACCCCGGCCGGTCGCCTCGACTCTCCCGCGGGAACCGCCGAGCGAGAGGGGCTTGCCCGTCACGCACGACGTCACGGTGTGGCGGGCGTGCATGGAGAACGTGTCCATCACCCACGCCATCGTTTGAGGGTTCGTGCCCATGTCGGGAGCGGGCACATCTTTCTCCGGCCCGAACTGATCCATGAGCTCGGCGGTATAGCGGCGCGTGATCCGCTCGATCTCGCCCCGCGAAAGCGTGCCCGGATCGCAGATGACGCCTCCCTTGGCCCCGCCGAAGGGGATGTTGACGACCGCGCACTTCCAGGTCATCCAGGCGGCGAGCGCCCGGACCTCGTCCAGAGTCACGTTCTTGTCGTAGCGGATGCCGCCTTTGCCGGGGCCGCGCGCGATGTTGTGCAGGACGCGGTAGCCGATGAAGACTTCGATGCGCCCGTCGTCCATGACGATGGGAATGGAGACCTTCGTCTCTCGAACCGGCTCGCGAAGGACCTTGTAGAGGCCGGGGTCCAGACCCAGCTTCTGCGCGGCCAGGTCGAACCGGGACATCATCTCTTCGAACGGGGTGGAGGAGTCCACGCCCTGAGGCGGGGTGCCGATCGTCGGAAACTGCGGTTCGGCCACTTGGTTCACGGTCCCTCCGTGGCCGCTGCGGCGGCCGGCTCCAATAGAATGGGGGGCGATTGTAGCGCACGGCAGCGGAGCAGGCCTGGTCGCGGCGGCCCGGGAAATGGAGAAGTCTCTGAAGCGAGAAGGCTGCACTCGAGGCGGTTGGCGGTCGTGGCGATCCTGAAAATGAAAACTGCCCGGGACCGCGACGGTCTCAATGACGATGAGCTCGTCGGCCGAATCCTCGCGGGCGAGGAAGACCTGTTCGAGGTCCTGGTGCGCCGTTACCAATCCCGGGTCCTCGCCCACGTCGCCAGGATGGTGGGGAACCGTGACGACGCGCTCGACCTTTCGCAGGAGATCTTCTTGAAAGTCTTCGGCGCCCTCGACCGTTACAATCCCGCCTACAAGTTCTCGACCTGGCTTTTCCGGATCGCCGGCAACGCCGCGATCGACCATTTGCGCAAGCGGCGTCCGCGGACGGTGCCCCTGGAGGTCCAGGATGCCGACGGCAGGGTGTCCTCTCTGGAGTACAAGAGCGGCGATTTGGACCCTTACGGCGAGCTGCGCAACGCCGAGCGGGGCAGCGCGATCGCGCGCGCGATTGCCGCCCTGCCGGCGGAGTTCAGGGAACTCATTACCCTGCGGCACTTTGGCGGACTTTCGTACGAGGAGATCGCCGACGTAAAACAGATGCCCCTGGGTACCGTCAAGAACAAACTCTTTCGGGCCAGAGCCGTATTGAAGGAAAGGTTGTCGGGAGAAATATCGTGAAGCCTTGCACCCGCCCGCTGGACCCGCTCGACGCTGAGGCGATCGCCTCGGGGGCGGAGCCGGTCTTTGCCGCCGATGCGGCGCAACACGCGCGGGTTTGCCCCTCCTGCGGCCGGGCTGTTTCCGCTGCGGCCAGTCTGTCGCGGGAAATCGACAGCCTGGGCGGGTTCCGGGCCGGCGAGTCGCCGGCGATGCCCGCCGGGGTGGCCGACCTGGCCGGCAGCGTCGTGCGCCTGCGTCCCTTCTCGTGGCGCGAACGGCGCGACTTTTCGCTCTGGAGAGGTCCGTGTTTCTTCGCCGCCGCCCTGTTTTTCTCGGGTTTTCTGGTCCTGACCCTGCCGGGAATCTCGGCGCGGGAACAGGCGGGTCTGGCGGCGGCCGCTCTCGCCCCGCTCCTGGCCCTCCTGCGCGCGGGCGCCCGGTCGCTGTCGGAGCTCGCAAGCGCCTGGCCGGCGGGGCTCGAGGCGCTCGGGCAGGCCATGCGCCGGGAGCAGGCGCTCGGGCTCGCCTGCCTCTTCCTGCTCGCGCCCGTGCTCATCGGGTTCCGGCGAGCCCTCGCCCGGGAACGCCGGCGGTGATCGCGGCGGGCCTCTTCGCCCTGGCCGCGGCGGCAGCTCCCGGGCAGACGGCTTTTGCCCGAAACATCGAGATCGAGAAACCCGTGGCGGGCCGCGTCGTCGCGGTGCTGTCGGACGTGCGCATCACCTCGCGCGTGTCCGGGGACGTCGTCGTCTGGGGAGGAAGCGTCACGTTCTCGCCTTCCGGTTTCGTCGAAGGGAACCTCTCGGTCTTCGGCGGCACCATCGACGCTCCCGGGGGAAAGCCGCTGCCTGTGGGTGGGATGGTCTCCACGCCGGGGAGACTCCTGAGCCTCTATCTGGACGAGATGCACCGGGCGCCGTGGGAGGAGAGCCCGGCTCTGCTCTCCCGTGGCCTCCGTCTCGTCGCGCTTTCCGCGTGGCTCGCGGTGAGTCTGGCTCTCCTCTTCTGTTTCGCCTCGCCGTTCGCGCGCGCGGCCGCCTCCGCCGAAACCCACTGGACGGGCACGCTCCTCGCCGGCGCGCTCGGAGTGTTGAGCCTCCTGCTCGCGACCGTCGCCGCGCTCGCGCTCCTGCCTCCGGCCTTGTCGGTCCCGATCGCGATCTTCTTCGGTTCGGTGGCGGTGGCGGCGAAAGTCTTCGGCATGGGCGCGCTCTTTCTTCTGCTCGGGCAAAAACTCGTCAAGAGCGTCGCGCCCGCGAAGCGGCCGGCGGCCCTGGCGGCGGGACTCGCGCTGCTCGGCGCCGTCTCGCTTCTTCCCTTCGTCGGCTCCGTCGTCTGGAGCGCCGCCTCCGTGGTCGCCGTCGGCATCGCCTTCCTGACGCGCTTCGGCACGCCGCGCTTTCGCGTCGAGCTCGCGATCTAGCCCGGATAATTCACGGACACCCGGCCGAAACACGTGCATCTCGCTGAGAGGTGAACGGGCCATTCACACCTCTCTTGCGTTTCGCCGAGATACACCTTGTTCCCGCGAGAGATTTTTCGTCGGGACGAGGAAGGCCGACGACGGCGATGCCGGGGGGCATCGCAGAGGAGGTCTGACGAAGTATCCGGCGGAAAAGATCCGCGGGACGGCCGGAGTCGTTCGTGAATTATGCGGGCTGGCCTCTCACGGCCCCGCCACCGGTCATTGATTCGCGCCGTCCGCGGCAATAGAGTCCCTGCATGGAAATCCGCACGCTCGGCGTCGTGGGCGCCGGCCAGATGGGCGCCGGCATCGCGCACGTGGCGGCCGCTTGCGGAATCCGGGTCGTGCTCACCGACCTGGAAGGGCCCTATCTCGAAAAAGCGCGCGCCTCCATCGAGCGCAATCTCGAGCGCGAGGTCTCCAAAGGCAAGCGCACACCGGAGCAGAAGGCCGAGGCCCTGGAACGGATCACGGCGACGCCCGTCCTTTCGCGCCTTTCCGAGGCGGACCTCGTGATCGAGGCCGTCGTCGAAGACGAGGAGACCAAGAAGGGCGTCTTCGGCAAGCTCGATGCGGTCTGTTCGGAGCGCGCCGTGTTCGCATCCAATACGTCGTCGATCTCGATCACGCGCCTGGCGGGGGCGACCCGGCGCCCGGACCGCTTCGTCGGCATGCACTTCATGAACCCGGTGCCCGTCATGGCGCTCGTCGAGGTCATCCGGGGCATCGCGACGTCCGACGAGACGTCGGACACCGTCCTGACTCTCGCCCGGGCGATGGGAAAGACGCCGATCCTCTGCAACGACTGGCCGGGGTTCGTTTCCAACCGTGTCCTGATGCCGATGATCAACGAAGCGATCGAGGCCTTGCGGGAAGGGGTCGCGACGCGCGAGGCGATCGACGGCATCATGAAGCTCGGCATGAACCACCCGATGGGCCCCCTCGCTCTGGCCGACTTCATCGGCCTCGATACCTGCCTGGCGATCCTGCGGGTCCTGCAGCGGGGCTTCGGCGACCCGCGCTACCGGCCGAGCCCCCTGCTGGTGAAGATGGTGGACGCGGGCTGGCTGGGCAAGAAGTCGGGTCGCGGCTTCTATGAGTATTAGCAGGCGCTTCGCCTCCCGCCTCCCGCCTGCCGCCTCCCGGCTCCGGTAGCCTTATGTACTGCCAGGTCTGCGGCTTGAAGAACCCCGACGAAGAGGAGTTCTGCTCGCGCTGTCACTCCAAGCTCCTCGTGCTTTCGGGAGTCGGCGTCGTCGAGGAAAGCGGCGAGGCTCCCGAGGAGATTCCCTTCGACGAGCACCTTCTCGAGCGGATCTCGACGCTCGAAGACGTCGTCAAGCGCACGGGCGACGCGGTCAAGACGCTCTTCGAATCGCTCGGGAATCTCGAGAAGAACCTCTTCGTGGCGCACACGGGGATCCTGGCCCTGCAGGAAACCCTCGAGCGTCGCGGCGCCGTCCGTTCCCAGGAGGTCCTCGATCTCTGGGAGACCAAGATGGACGACCGGATGCAGGCGGTCGAGAAGAAGGACCGCTTCCTCGAGCGGCGCGACCGCATCGTGGCGCGTTATTCGGGAGAGGACCGCGAGGATTTTCTCCAACGCCTGCGCGCCGCCGAGTTCGCCATCCTCGCCCTGGACGCCGACCGCGGGGTTCGCCTGCTCGAGGAGCTGTCGCGGCTGGACAAGGGGAACGTCGAGCTCGGCTTCTACCTGGCCGAGACGTTCTTTTCCGCCGGAGACCTCGAGCGCGCCGCCGTGTATTTCAAGAAGATCCTGGCGGTTGAGCCGAACCATTTCGAGTCGCTGGTCTATTCCGGCATCGCGGCGTCCGAGCACGGTGAGACCGAGATTGCGGAGGCGTTCCTGAAGCGCGCCATCGAAAAGAAGGGCGACGCCTTCCTTCCTCACTTCGCCCTGGGCGCCCTCTACGCGAACTCGTCGCGCTGGGACGAGGCCGAAGGGGAGCTCGGCCGCGCTCTTGAAGCGGCGCCCGTTCCGGCGGCGCACGTCCTGCTCGGCACGGTCCTGCGCGAGAAAGGGGAGATCGCGCGCGCCATCCGCGAGTTCGAGGAGGCGCGCCGGCTGCAGCCCGATTCGGAGGAGGCCGCCTTCCAGCTCGGGCTCTGCTATCTCGAAAAGAACCGCGCCCGCCGCGCGCTCGAGTGCTTTCAGCAGGCGCTGGAAAAGAACCCGAGACGCCTCGAATACCAGGAAGCCGTGCGCCTGCTCGACCGGCGGCGGCGTTACGCCCTGCCGCGCGTGGACGGGCCGGGCGCGGAGGCGTACCGCGAGGCCGAGGAGAACGTCTCGCGGGGGTCGCTGCGCCGCGCCCACGAGCTCTACCGCAAGGCCCTCACCGAGGAGCCTCAGAACTCGACGATCCGGATCTCCTTCGCGCTTCTGTCCGCGTCGCTCGGCCTCTGGAAGGAGGCCATGGCGGCGTGCCGCCAGGTGCTGGCCGGAGACCCGGAGGACGTCGTCGCGGCGGCCGCGTGCTCGACGCTCGCGGAGGCCCTGCGCGCGGAAGGGAAGGCGAAGGAGGCCGTGCGCTTCGTCCGGGACTTCCTGGAGAAGCACCCGTCGAAGACCTCGCGCGCGATCGCGTACTACGAGCTCGCGACGACGCTCGCGGAGGGGGACAACGATCTCGACTCGGCTCTCGATTACGCGGGCCGCGCGCTTTCCGAGGCGCCGGACGAGCTGAAGCCGTATCCGCTGGCGACCCTGGGATGGGTCCACTACAAGCGCCGCGAATTCGACCGGGCGATCGACTGCCTGCGCCGCTCGAGCGAGCGCGCCGCGCAGCCGACGACATTCCATCACCTCGGCATGGCGTATCTCGCGGCCGGCAGACCCGAGGAAGCCAAGGCCGCCTTCAGCAAGGCCAAGACGGTGGCGCGCGGCGGGGCCCTGGAGGACCGGATGCTGCAGCAGGTCCGCTCGAACATCCGCCTGGTCAAGAAATTCGCCGCGAAGAGGAAGGAAGCCGCGCCGACGGGTCGGAAATAGCCTGTCATTCTGAGGAGCGCAGCGACGAAGAATCTGCCCCTCGGGCGAGAGAGCAGATCCTTCGCTTCGCTCAGGATGACAGAGCAGCTGATGTATCTTCTTACGCCATGCGCTGGTCGAAGTATTTCCTGCAGACGGTGCGCGAGGTCCCCGGGGACGCCGAGGCGGTCTCCCACGTCCTGCTGACACGGGCGGGCATGATGCGCCGCATCGCGGCGGGCATGTACGCGTTGACTCCGCTCGGATTGAGGGCCCACCGCAAGACCGAGACGATCGTGCGGGAGGAGATGGACCGGTCGGGAGCGCTGGAGCTCGAGGTCCCCATCCTGCAGCCGAGGGAGCTCTGGGAGCAGAGCGGGCGCTGGGGGCGGTACGCCTCGGAAGAGATCCTCTTTCACCTGAAGGACCGCAAGGGAGGGGACTACTGCCTCGCCCCGACGGCGGAGGAGGCCGTGACCACGATGGTCAAGTCCGGCATCACCTCCTACCGCCAGTTGCCAGTGACCCTCTACCAGATCCGGACCAAGTTCCGGGATGAGATCCGTCCGCGCTTCGGCCTGATGCGCGGCCGGGAGTTCCTGATGTACGACGGCTATTCCTTCGACGTGGACGCGGAGGGGCTGGACCGGTCCTACCGCGCGCAGGACGCCGCGTACAGGAGCATCTTCACGCGGTGCGGCCTGGAATTCACCGTCGTCCAGGCGGACTCGGGGGCGATCGGAGGCCGGGATTCGGAGGAGTTCATGGTCCTGGCCGACACCGGCGAGGACGCGGTCGTTCGGTGCGCCTCGTGCGGATACGGCGCCAACGTCGAGAGGGCGGAGACCGGGCGGCGGGAGAGTCCCTGGGACGACGAGACGATGGTCCGGCTCGAGGACGTCGAGACGCCGGGCATGGGCGGCATCGAGGAGGTCGTCGGTTTTCTGGGGATCACCGCGTCGCGGATGATCAAATGCCTCGTGTACGAGACGGAGCAAGGCTTCGTGGTGGCTCTCCTGCGCGGTGACCTGGACGTCAACGAAGTTGCGCTGAAGCACGCCCTGGGCGTCGAGCACCTCGCGCTGGCGTCGGAGGAGAAGGTCGAGAAGGCCACGGGGGCGCCGGTCGGGTTCGTAGGGCCTCGCGGGCTTTCCCCGGCCGTCCGCGTCATCGGGGACGAGTCGGTGCGCGGGGCCGTCAACGCGGTGACGGGAGCCGGCCGAAGGGACTGGCACGTGCGCGGGCTCGCGCTCGACCGGGACGCGAACGTCGGCGCCTGGGCCGTTTTCGCGAAGGCCCGGAACGGGGATCCCTGTCCGCGGTGCGGCAAACCGCTCGATCTGGCCCGGGGCATCGAGGTGGGCCACATCTTCAAGCTGGGGACGAAGTACTCGACCGCCCTGGGGTGCGAGTTCACCGACGAAAAGGGGGAGAATCATCCCGCCGTCATGGGCACCTACGGGATCGGGGTCGGACGCACCATGGCGGCCGCGGTCGAGCAGCACCATGACGCCGACGGGATCGTCTGGCCGCTCGCGCTCGCGCCTTTCGAGATCGAGCTCGTTTCGCTGAATCCCGCGGAGCCCGCCGCTCGGGAAGCGGCCGACTCTCTCTACGGGGAGCTCGCGGGGAGGGGCCTGGAAGTGTTCTACGACGACCGCGACGAGCGGCCGGGCGTCAAGTTCAAGGACGCCGACCTGCTGGGATTCCCGATCCGCGTCAACGTCGGCGGCCGCGCGCTCAAGGAGGGGAAGATCGAGATCGTGCTGCGCCGGGACAAATCCGTTCGCGCCGTGCCCCGGGCCGAGGCCGCCTCGGCCGTTGCCGCCCTGCGCGACGATCTCGCGGGCTCGCGCCCTCTCCCCGCGGAAGAGGGCCGGGGTGAGGGCGCGATTCTCGCCGGGGGGCAACATTGAGGAAGATCACCAAAGAAGACGCTCTCGAGTACCACTCCCGAGGCCGGAAGGGGAAAATCGAAGTCGTCCCCACCAAGCCCTGCCGCACGCAGGAAGATCTCTCGCTCGCCTACACTCCCGGCGTCGCCGATCCCTGCCTGGAGATCGCGGAGGATCCCGACAAGGTCTACGACTACACCGCGAAGGGCAATCTCGTCGCCGTCATCTCCAACGGGACGGCCGTGCTGGGACTCGGCAACATCGGTCCGCTCGCGGGCAAGCCCGTCATGGAAGGCAAGGGAGTTCTCTTCAAGCGCTTCGCGGACATCGACGTCTTCGACATCGAGGTGGACGAGCTAGACCCTGCCAAGTTCATCGAGGCCGTCGCGGCGATCTCGCCCACGTTCGGCGGAATCAACCTGGAGGACATCAAGGCCCCCGAGTGCTTCGAGATCGAGGATACCCTGAAGAAACGCCTCCAGATACCGGTCTTCCACGACGACCAGCACGGCACAGCGATCATCTCGGCGGCGGCGCTGTTGAACGCCCTGGAGATCGTCGGGAAGAGAATCGAAGAGGTCAAGGTCGTCTTCGTCGGCGCCGGAGCGGCGGCGATCGCCTGCGCGAAACTCTACCTTTCCTACGGCGTGAAGAGAGAGAACCTGCGGCTCGTGGACAAGACCGGGGTCATTCACACGGGCCGGACGGACCTGAACATCTCCAAGGCGCCGTTCGCCGTCGAGACGAAGGAGCGCACGCTGGCCGACGCGCTCGTCGGGGCGGACGTCTTCGTGGGGCTCTCGACGAAGGGGACCGTCACGGGCGAGATGTTGAAGCCGATGGCGCGCGACCCGATCGTCTTCGCGCTGGCGAACCCGGACCCGGAGATCTCGCCGGAGGAGGCGAAGGCGGCGCGGCCGGACGTCATCATGGCGACGGGACGCAGCGACTACCCGAACCAGGTCAACAACGTGCTCGGCTTCCCGTTCATCTTCCGCGGGGCACTCGACGTGCGGGCTCGCGAGATCAACGAGGCCATGAAGATGGCGGCGTCGAAGGCGCTCGCCTCGCTCGCCAAGATGGACGTGCCCGACTCGGTTTCCAAGGCGTACGGCGGCCAGACCTTCCGCTTCGGACGCGAGTACCTGATCCCGAAGCCCTTCGACTTCCGGGTGCTCCTCTGGGTGGCGCCGGCGGTGGCCGAGGCGGCGATGATGTCCGGCGTCGCGCGGCGCCCGATCACCGACATGAACGCCTACCTCAAGAGGCTCGAGGCGATGCTGTCGCGCTCGCGCGAGGTCATGAGCGTCGTCATCGAGAAGGCGAGACAGGACCCCCGGCGCATCGTCTTCCCCGAAGGGGAGCACCCCAAGATCCTCCGCGCCGCCAAGATCCTCGCCGAGGAAGGTATCTGCCGGCCGATCCTCCTCGCCCGCGAGGAGGCGGTCGAGAACCTCGCGCGGGAGCTCGGCGTCCCCATGGACAAGGTCGAATTCGTCCACAGCGAGACCTCGGAAAAGCTGGCCGGCTACGCGCGGCGTCTCGTCGAGCTGCGAGGCCGGGACGGAGTCACGGCGGAATCGGCCTCGCGGCTGGCGCGCATCCGCAACCGCTTCGCGGCTCTGATGCTCGACGCCGACGACGCCGACGGCGTGATCTCGGGTCTGACCCAGTCCTATCCCGACACGATCCGCCCGGCCCTCCAGATCGTCGGCACGGCGCCGGGCGTGCGGCGCGTGTCGGGTCTCTACATCCTGATGCTCAAGGACCAGACGTTCTTCTTCGCCGACACGACCGTCAACATCGACCCGACGGCGGAGGAGCTCGCCGAGATCGCGCTCCTGACCGCCGACGCCGTCCGGCGCTTCGACATCGAGCCGCGCCTGGCGCTGATTTCTTTTTCCAACTTCGGCTCCAACACGCACGCGAGCGCACTGAAGGTGAAGCGGGCCGTCGAGCTCATCCGGGCCGCGCGCCCGGATCTGCCCGTGGACGGCGAGATGCAGGCGGATACCGCCGTCTTCCCGGAGTTGCTCGAGGGGTACTATCCCTGGGCGACGGTCAGGAGCCCCAACACCCTGATCTTTCCGAACCTCGAGGCGGCCAACGCCGCCTATAAGCTCGTCTGGCGGCTCGCCGGCGCCGAGGCGATCGGGCCGATCCTGCTCGGCATGGCGCGGCCGGTCCACGTCCTCCAGCGCGGCGTCGACGTGGCCGACATCGTCAACATGGCCGCCATCGCCGTCGTGGACGCCCAGGAGAGAGACAGGCACCTGTAATACAATCGGTGTCTCAACCCGCGTTATGGACAGCAAGCTCGCCAGCCGCTATGAAATCGTGTCCGAACTCGGGCGCGGCGGCATGGGCGTCGTGTACCGGGCGCGCGATCCGATGCTCAACCGCGAGGTCGCCGTCAAGCTGATCTCCTCGACGGACCTGACTCCGGAGATCGCGGGGCGGTTCCAGCGCGAGGCGCAGATCGTCGCCCAGATGGACCACCCGGGAATCGTGCCCATCTTCGATCTGGGGGAGCACGAGGGCTCTCTCTTCTTCGTCATGCCGGTCGTCGAGGGGGAGAACCTGCGCCATCTGCTCTGGGGAGGGTCGCTGCGGCTGGGCGAGGTGCTCGACATCGCGATCCAGGCCGCCGACGCGCTCGACTACAGCCATGCCCGCGGCATCGTTCACCGGGACATCAAGCCCGAGAACATCATGGTCTCGCGTCAGGACGGCAGCATCCGGGTCCGGGTCATGGACTTCGGCCTCGCCCACGCCACGACGGAGAGCCGCCTGACGAAGACCGGAACGCTGGTGGGGACGGTGGCGTATCTCTCCCCCGAGCAGGTGAGCGCGCGCGCCTTCGACGGCCGCACGGACATCTATTCCCTGGGCACGGTCGTTTACGAATGCCTGGCGGGGGAGCCACCCTTCTCGGGAGAAGTGCAGTCGATCCTCTACCGGATCGTCCACGAGGTTCCTCAGCCGCCGCGGGCGCTCGGAGCGGAGGTCCGGGAGGAGCTTCAGGACATCGTGCTCCAGTGCCTCCAGAAGGATCCGGCCAAGCGCCCGCAGAAGGCGGGGCACGTGGCCGAGGCCCTCCGGCGGCACCGGGCAAGCCTCCAGAGCGACGAGTTCTCCCGGTCGGTCGTCCTGACCGCCAGCCGCGTGATCCAGCGGCCGGCCGCCTCGGCCTTCATCGGCCGCGAGAAGGAGTTCACGGAGCTGCAGCACCGCTTGAACGCGGGCATCTCCGGGGACTGCCAGTTCGCCGTCGTGGCGGGGGAGCCGGGGATCGGCAAGACGCGCCTTCTCGAGGAGCTGAAGAAGCTCGCCACGGTGCGCAAGATCCGGGTCCTCTACGGCCGGTTCGTCGAACAGGACCGCGCGTTCTCCTACCAGGGATTCTGCGAGCTGATCCAGGACTACTTCCGGACGCGGGACGCGGGAAGCTCCGCAGGCGAGCGTCCGGACTTCTCCGACCTCGCGCCGGACCTGCTCTCGCTTTTCCCGCTCCTGACGGAGATCTCGGAGCTGCGGTCCGCGGCGAGCGGCGGTTCCAGGCTCTCGGCGGCGGGCGAGGAGCGCAAGGCCGCGGACCGGATCCAGATCTTCGAGCTGCTCGCGCGCACCTTGACGCGCATCGGCGGCGGAAAGCCCCTCGTGCTGATCCTGGAGAACCTCCATGGCGCCGAGATCTCGATCGAAGCGCTCCAGTACGTCGTTCGCCGGCTCGGGCCGACGCCGACGTTGATCGTCGGAAGCTACCGGCAGACCGAGACGGACAAGCGCCACCCCCTGATCCGCATGCTCGACTCCTTCGCGGACGACCCGCGATTCGTTCAGATGACGCTCGGCCCCTTCTCCCCCTCGGAGCATCGGGCGTTCATCGAGTCGGTGACCGGCGGCTCGAAGATCTCCGACGCCCTTGCCCAACGGCTGCGCGAGGCGACGGAAGGCAATCCCTTCTTCACGAAGGAGCTGGTTCGTTCGTTGATGGATTCCGCGGGGATCGCGAAGGACGACTCCGGCGCCTGGAACTTCGCCCGGGGAACGGCAATCTCCTCCGACGCCCTGCCGGCCACCATTCAGCAGGCGGTCGAGAAGCGCATCGAGCGCCTCCCCGAGGAATTGCGCGAGCTGCTGTCGATTGCCTCGATTCTCGGGAAGAGCTTCGACTTCCGCGATCTCGAGATCCTGGCGGAGGACGCCAAGAACCTCGACGACTCGATCGAAAAGCTCGTCCGCGAGGGAATCCTGGAAGAGGAAAGGGAGTCCCGCGGGGACCGCCTTGCCTTTGCGAGCGGCATCGTGCGGGACGTGCTCTACGGCGCGCTGTCACGCCGCAAGCGCCGGACGCTCCACCGCCGGTACGCCGAGATCCTGGAGAAGCGCTCCGCGGGCCGGCTCGAGCGGGTCTATCCGGATCTCGTCCATCACTTCTCGCAGGCCGATATCCCGGAGAAGACCGTCGACTACGGGTTGAAGCTCGCCGAGAAGTCGCTGGCCGCCTTCGGCGCGGACGACGCGATCCGGGCCGCAAAGACGTGCCTGGAGTTCCTGGAAGACGAGGAGTGGACGGGAGACCCGGCGCTGGAGGGAGAGGCGAGGCTGCTCGTGGCCCGCGCGCACCGCATGGCCGGAAACACCGACGGCGCCCTGCGGGAGGCCGAGGCGGCGATGAAGGTCTTCGAGAAGCAGGGTCTTGCCGTGAGGGGAGTGGGCGCCGTCCTTTTCGCGGCGGAGACGGCCTGGCAGGAGCGCCGCGTGGAAGAGACGCGCCGCTGGGTCGAGCGCGGCATCGAGGCCTCGGCGTCGGGAGGAGCGCCCGGCGACCGCGAAAAGCTCCTCTCGCTCGCCGCGACCGTCGCGAACCTGCGCGGCGACTACACGAAGGCCGCGGCATACCTGGCCGAGATCGAGCGGCTCACTCCGGCGGCCGTGGAAGTCGAGCGGGAGATCCCGCGCGGCGGCCGGCTCGTCGCCGCCATGGCCAATCCGATTCTGACAACGGATCCCGGCGCCTATCAGACAACCGAGGAGCACGAGGTCCTCGGAAACGTCTTCGAGACACTCGTCACGACGGATTCGAAGGGCAACCTCGTGCCCCTCCTGTGCGAGCGCTGGTCCTTCGAGGACGGGGGGAGGACGGTGCGTCTGGAGCTGCGCCACGGAATCGTTTTCTCCGACGGAACGCCCCTGACGGCGGCGGCCGTCAAGGCCTCGATCGAACGGTCGATCCGTGTCTCACGCGAAGCGACGCCGGCGGCCTTCGTGTCGATCGAGGGCGTCTCGGAGCACCTCGAAGGAAAGGCCTCCGGCGTTTCCGGGATCCGCACGCCTTCCGAAGACCGCGTCGAGATCCGCCTGACCAACGCGCTTCCGATCTTCCCGGCGTTTCTGACCGACGGGAGGACCTCGATCGCGCTGGCGGTGGAGGAGGGCGCCAGGCTTGCCGGCACCGGCCCCTTCCGGATCGCCGAGCAGGCGCCCGAGAGAGTGGTCCTCGAGCGAAACCCGCGGTATTGGAAGGACACCCCGGCGAAGCTCGATGCGGTCGAGTTCCGCGCCTCGCTCTCGGCCTCCGCGATCGCCTTGGGTCTCAAGTCCGGGGAGCTGGAGCTCGCGCGCGATCTCCTGCCGAGAGACCTCGAAACGATCCTGCGCGAGGCGAAGTTCCGCTCGGGGCTCGTCGAAACTCCGAAGAAGAACACCTACTTCGCGCTCTTCAACGCGGGCAGCGCCGCGGGCGGCAACGCCGCGCTGCGCCAGGCCCTGGCGCACGCCGTGCGGACGCAGGATTTCGTGTGGGGCGCGCTCGGGCGTTTCGCTCTGCCGGCGACGGGACTCCTGCCGCCCGGAATACTCGGCCACGACGCGGGGCGGCGGCAGGCCCATCCGGAGCGCGAGAAGGCGGTCGAGGCGATCCGCTCCTGCGGCCTTCCCCTTCCGATCAAGCTGTCCGCGGCGGTCCATCCGATCCTGCTGGACCAGTACGCGGCTCTCACGCAGGCGCTCGTCCGGATCTGGGCGGACGTCGGTGTCGAGGTCACGGCCGTGACGAAGAGCATGGGCGAGTACCTGGAATCCTGGCACGGCGGGCCCGGGATCGACGTGTGGATCGGGAGATGGATCGCCGACTACGACGACCCGGACAACTTCACCTTCACGCTCTTCCATTCCGGCAACGGGCGCCTGCGCAACTACTTCTCCTCGCCGGAGGCCGACCGCATCCTGGAAGAGGCGCGCCAGGAGAGCCGGCAGGATGCCCGCGAGGTCCTCTACCGGAAGTTCGAGAACCTCGTGCTCGACTCAGCGGCTCTCGTCCCGCTCTTCCACGACGTGGACTACCGCATCGCGAGCCCCCGCGTGCGCGGCCTCCAGCTTCGCTCGACAGCGCCCTACGTCAACTACTCCGAGATCGGGAAGGTGGAAGCGCCGGCGCTGGAGGCGGCCGCCGAGGGACTCCCGGGAGGGGGAGTCCTCCAGGTTCCCGTCGCGGGTGTCGTGCGCAGCCTCGAGCCGTCGCTGGCGTCGACGGCCGAGCAGTCGGAAATCCTGACCTCGGTCTTCGAGACGCTCACCCACGCGACCCAGGACGCGCGCGTGGTTCCCTGGCTCGCCTCGGAGGTCGTGCCGGAGGCCGAGGGGATGCGCTTTCGTTTCCGGCTGCGCGCGGGCGTCCGTTTTCACAACGGGCGGCCGTTGACCGCGCGCGACGTGCGCCACTCCTACGAGCGCCTCCTCGCGAACACCGAGAGCGAGGCCCGCTGGTTCCTGTCGCCCGTCCGCGGAGCGAAGAGGATTCTCTCCGGCGAGGCGAAGGACCTCGAGGGCTTTCGCATCGTTTCTCCCTCCGAGTTCGTCATCGAGCTGGAGAAACCCGTCTCGTTCTTTCCCGCTCTGATCTCGTACGCGGCGACGGGGATCGTCCCGGAAGGGACGCGGCAGATCGGCGCGAGCCTGCGGCAGGGCGCCGTCGGCACCGGGCCCTTCCGTGTCGTGGCCTTCGAGCCGGGGCGGCGGCTCGAGCTCGAGCGCAACCCGCACTACTGGCGCGCGGGGTATCCCAAGAGCGAGGGGGTCGTCTTTCGCTTCGGCCTCTCCCCCGAGGAGATCCGCGACGACTTCCTGGCGGGACGCCTTTCTTTGGCGTTGGATCTCCTGCCGGCCGACGCCGAGGCCTTCCGGCACGACCCGCGCTTCGCGTCCGGGTACCGCGAGACCCCGCGCCTCCAGACCTACTTCATCGCCTTCAACAGGCGACACGGCCCGTTGAAGGACGTCGCTGTGAGGCGGGCGCTCGCGGGAGCGCTCGATGTGCCCGGGTCCGTGCGCCGGGCCATCGGGCGGCTCGCGATCCCGGCCCACGGCGTCATTCCTCCGGGCCTTCTCGGCCACTCGCCGACGGCCGCGCCGCGGCAGTCCGCCAAGACCGGCGCGATTTCCTCCGACAGCGACGCCACGCAGACGGTCTCCCGCGAGTCCGTCGAGCTCCTCGCCGCGATCCATCCTGTCTTCTTCGGCGAGTACGCGGCCTTCTTCGACGAGATTACCCAGGCTCTTCGGGAGATCGGTTACACGCTCCGCTCCGCCGGGTCCACGATGGCCGAGTACATGGAGGCGCGCCAGAACGAGACGGCCGATCTCATCATCGGACGCTGGGGAGCCGACTATCCGGACGCCGACACGTTCGTTCACGGCATCCTTCATTCGCGGGAGGGATTTCTCGGCCGCTACTGGGGCGACACGGGGATCGACCCGTTGATCGAGCGCGGACGCAGCGAGACCGATCCGAGGGTCCGCCACGCGATCTACCGGGAGGTCGAGGAGCTGATCGCGAGGGAAGCGCTTCTCTTGCCCCTCTTCCACGACCAGGTCGGCTGTTTCGCCCGCCCCGAAGTGGAAGGCCTCGCCATGGGCCTGACCAACCCGATCGTCGCCTACGAAAACCTCTCCCTGCGGCGTTAGACCGTCGCTCCGCGATTGCGCGGGGTCTGCGCCCTGCGGGCCGCACCGGCGGGCGGCTCGGCCGGATGCGGCCTCGACCGCCCCCCTGACCCCGCGCAATCGCTGCGCTCCCGCGGCGCGAGGCTCCTCCTCGCCTTCGCTCGGAGACTCCTCCCCGCGAGCGGCGGAGAATAGCCGGCGCTTCGCGCCGGCGTTGACGGGGTCCTAGGGAACGCGGGGTCGGCGGGAGGGGCGGTCGCCGCGGGTTGCGGACGGCGGTCCAGCGGATCGCGCGGTCCGCGGTCTGAAAGGTGCCGTCGATGCGAGTCGGCCGAGACGGTGCCGTCCAGGTGCCAGACGGCGGTCGGCGTGACGAGGTCGAAGGAGACGCTCGCGCCGGTCGCGTGAAGCTTCGAGAGCTCGGTCGCGTTGCCGTGCAGGCCAACGTAGACGCCGGCGAGGCCCGAGGCTGTTGAACGGAACCGCAGCGTTCCCGCGAGGACTCCTTTTCCCGTGTCGGCGCGGAAGGCCCATTCGCCGGGCAGCGAAGCTGCGGCGGCGGGCGGGGAGAGCGGAGGCTGCGCGGACGCGGTCGCCACCAGAGGGGCGGCGGTCTGGGTGGCGGGCGGCGCGGCCGGAGGGGCCGGACTGTTGGTCGGCGGCGGAATCGGAGTCCGGGTCGACGTCGCGACCGGCGGCGGACTCGGGCGAACCGGCGTCCGGGTTGCTGTGGCCGAGGGTGACGGACGCGGAGGCGCGGCGGCCGCGACCGGCGTTTTTGTCGGCGAAGGCGAGGGCGTGCGAGTCGGCGGAGGTTCCGTGGCGACGATTCTTGGCGCCGGGGTTGGCCGCGCCGTCGCCGTGGCGATGGCCGTCGGACGCGGCGAAGTGATTACGGCGCTCGCGGGCGTCGGCCTGGCTGTCGCCGTGGCGGTGGCCGTCGGACGGGGTGACGCCGGTACTGCGCTTGCCGGCGGCGGAGAGGGAACGGCGGGCTGCGGTCTTGCCGGCGGCGTCGGCGTGGCGGCCGCGCGGGGGACCTCCGCTGTCGGAGTGGCCAGACGAGCGACGACGACCTTCGGCCCGCAGGAAACGGAGGACAGCAGAAGAGCCGTCGCGAGGAGAGCCCGGGACCATTGAAGTGTCGGCGTCACCGGAGCCCTCCTTCGGGGCGCATCTTATCTGGCAGCCTCCGCGAGGCGGAGCCTTCCCGCCGGGACGTTCCCGAGATTCGTCCTTCTTCCCGAGGGCCAGAGGACCGTCACACGATCGGCGGCGGCAGCATCGCCGAGACCGAAGGAGAGGGACCGGGAACCCGACGACAGAAACGAATAACCCGCGGAGACAACCTGTGCGCGCAGGAGGCCGTTCGCCTCGACGGTCACGATCGCGCCGAGGGCCTCGCGCGTGGACCTGTAGCGGCCGGGCAGTGTCGGGTCGCCTGTCAGCGTCACCACGAGCGATCGCGCCCGCGACGGGTTGCGGTTCAACCAGAGCGAGGGGCGCTGGAGGAAGCCGGTGGCGAAGAGGTCGGGAGCGCCGTCGCCGTTGGAGTCCGTGACGACGAGGCCCCGCTGGTTGGCGTCGGACTCGAGGCCCGTGACCGCGGCGAGCTCGGCAAAGTGCCTTCCGTCCAGGTTCTTGTAGAAGCGCTTGGGCGTATGGCCCCAGAGCGAGTCCTCGCCGAAGTCGCCGGTCGGGATCCCCTTCTCGAACTTCTTGTACTCGGCGCTCATCAGGTTCCAGAATTCGATCTCGTGCTCGCGCGGGTTCTTTCCGGTCACCATGCCGTTGACGACGAAGAGGTCCGGACGGCCATCCATGTCGGCGTCCACGAAGACGCAACCCCAGGACCAGGAAGTGTCCCAGACGCCGGCTTCGTCCGACGTCCGGTCAAAGTGGCCCGCGCCGGCCGCGCGGAAGAGTGAGGACCCGCGCGACAGGGCCTTCAACTTCCTCCAGACGAGCGGGCGACCCAGGCTGTAGGGGAACTCGGGCATCGGGAAGCGCGGGTCGGAGAGGAACCAGTTGTAGGGGAACGAATAGTTCGACACGTAGAAGTCGAGGCGCCCGTCCCCGTCGTAGTCGTCCACGGCGACGCCCATGCCGAACCCGGGATCGAGGACGTCCGCCTTGCTGGCGATGTTCGTGAAGGTCCCGTTCCCGTTGTTGTGCAAATACGTGTGATTCCCGAAGTCGTTGGCGATGTAGATATCCGGCCATCCGTCGCCGTCGAGATCCGCGGACTCGAGCGCGAGCCCCCAGCCCGTGTCGTCGGCATGCGACGCCTTCGACACGTCGGTGAACGTTCCGTCGCCGTTGTTGCGGAAGAGGTGGTTGGGCGGCGCGTTGTCCGCCTGGATGTTGGGCCCGCGGTCGGGCGGCCCGTAAACCAGGACGTAGAGGTCCGGGAGACCGTCGCGGTCGTAGTCGAGAGCCGCGGCCGAGGTGCAGTAGTCGTTCAGCGAGACTCCGGCCTTTTTCCCGACCTCCTCGAACGTCCCGTCCCTCTGGTTGCGATAGAGAAGGTTGGGCCGATCAAGGTAGGTGACGTACAGATCGGGCCATCCGTCGTTGTCGTAGTCGAAGGCGAGCGCGCCGGTGCCTTCCCCCTCCTGTCCCGCCACGCCCGCCTTCGCGGCCACGTCCTCGTAGGTTCCGTCCCCCCGGTTTCTGTAGAGCCGGTTGCCGTCGCCGCCGGGGACGAAGAGGTCTTCCCGGCCGTCCCCGTCGAAGTCGAGGACCGCGGCGCCGGGCGGCATGTGCTCGCCCGGGATGGGGACGTTGCGCGCCGCGTTCGGAAGAAACGCCCGGTGGACGCGCGACAGGCCCGCCTTCTCCCCGACCTCCTCGAAGAGCGGCTCCGAGGCGGAGGCTTCCATCCACTCGAGAAGAGACGCCGACTCGAACCGCCAGGAGCGCGCGCCGGCGGCCAATGGCTCCAACACCGCGCGCAGCTTGCCCCCTTGCTGGCGAAGCTCCCCCTGCTTCCCCTTCCCGCTCAGGAACAGGCCGAGAACGATCTCACGCCGGTCGCCGTGCCGGTGAAAATCGAAGATCACCTGCTCTGTCCTGCCGAGAGAAGCGAATCCCTCCCGGATCTCGGCGAGCCGCCTGCGGAGGTCCCCACTCCCTCTCCCCCGGGAGAGGTTGGGGTGAGGGCGCTCGTCTCGCCGGGATCCCTCCATAAACGGCGATCTCCAGCGGCGGCCGCGCAGCGACCCGGGTCAGCTCGTCGCCGGGCAGGGGTCCGCTCCAGGAAAACCCATGCGCGTAGAAGCTCGGGTCTGTCGCGCCGGATTTCCAATCCTCCAGGAACTGTTCGGTGAAGACGGAGACGCGATCGGAATAGTCCTCGAGGGTCGGGAGGGGAGGCTCTCGGTGGGATGCGCAGGCGAATGAAAGCGGGATGCTCATGACGAGCAAGGCTCGGATCGACTGGAAGGACCGGCGAAGAGCGGCGCCCTCACCCCGCCCTCTCCCGGGGGGAGAGGGGGAAACGCTTCTTCGCATTGAGGAAAATATAATCGAAGGTCCTTTGTCGCTTTCCGAGCGCCTCGCCGAACGGATCCGCCTCGAAGGACCCCTCTCTTTTCGGACCTTCATGGAGTGGGCCCTCTACGATTCGCGGGAGGGCTACTACGCGGGGGGCGCGCGCATCGGAGAGCGGGGAGACTTCGTGACATCGCCGTACGTGACGCCCGCCTTCGCGGCGGCGATCGCGCGCCGGTTCCGCCGCGACACGGAGGGATTCGAAGGCCCGGTGGACTTCGTGGAGGTCGGAGCGGGGGAGGGGCGGTTCCTCGACGACTTCGCCGCCGCGATCGCTCGCGAGGACGCGTCCTTCGCCGGGAGGGTCCGGCTCACGGCCGTGGAGCGCGCCGCCGGCGCCAGGGAGAAGCTCGCGGCCCGCGCGGTCAAACCCAGGATCCTCGATTCGGCCGACGACCTGGCGGAGAACTCCGTCTCCGGATGGATCTTCTCCAACGAGCTTTACGACGCCCTGCCCGTCGCGCGGGTCTGCGGGACCACCGAGGGCCTCCGCGAGCTGCGCGTCGGCATCGACAGCCAGGGCTTCACATGGGTGCGTTGCCCTGTTCCCGGCGAGTACCGGGAGTATCTTGCCCGTTTCGGAGTGACCCTCGAGCCGGGTCAGGCCGCGGAGATCTCGCCCGACGCGGCTCCTCTCCACCGGCGGCTGGCGCAGGCCCTGGCGCGCGGGTTCCTCGTTGCGTTCGACTACGGGCACCGAGCGCCGGTCCTCTACCATTCGCTGGCGCGCCGCAACGGGACGATCGCGGTGCACAGCGCGGGACGGCGCCGGCTGGACCCCCTGTGGCGTCCGGGCGAAGTGGATCTGACGGCCCACGTGAACTGGGATGACCTGATCCGCGCGGGCGAGGAGGAAGGACTCGCCACGCGGCCAATCACGCGGCAGGGCCGGTACCTGGTCGAATCGGACCTCTTCGACTTCGTGGCGAACGACGCCGCAAGGTGGCGCGCGTACCGGATCGTCGATCCGGAAGGAATGGGAGACGAGCTGTCCGTCCTCGTCCAGACGCGGGGCGTCTAGAGATCGGGTGATCTGCGATCGGGTGATCGGGTGATTGAAAGGCCCCGGTCGATCACCCGATGGCTCGATCACCCGATCGCACGATTCCCGGTTTGACTCTCCCACCCCCTCCGATAAAATGGCCGCCGATGGCCAGTTACCTCCCGATTCTTGTCATGGGTGTGCTCGCGGCGGCCCTCCCGCTCTCGGTGATCATCGTCGCCCGGGCCATCCAGACGGTCCGCCCGAACCCGGCCAAGGCGGAGCCGTACGAGTGCGGCGTCGACTCTCCGACGACCGCCTTCGACACGCGGTTTTCGGTCCGGTACTTCCTGATCGCCGTCCTCTTCGTCGTCTTCGACGTCGAGACGATCTTCCTCTTTCCCTGGGCGGTGATGTTCCACCGGCTGGGCCTGTTCGGTCTGATCGAGATGCTCGTCTTCCTCGTGATCCTCGTCATCGGTTACTTCTACGTCTGGAAGCGCAAGGCCCTGGACTGGGCCTGATCGCATGGGACTCGTCGACAACCGCTTCGAAGACAACGTCCTGACGACGTCGGTGGACTCCGTCATCAACTGGGCGCGGCGCTCCTCGATCTGGCCGATGTCGTTCGGGCTGGCCTGCTGCGCGATCGAGATGATGGCCGTCATGGACGCGCGTTTCGACCTGGCGCGGTTCGGCGCGGAGGTCTTCCGGGGCACGCCGCGGCAATCGGACCTCATGATCGTGGCCGGCACGGTCGTCGAGAAGATGGCCCCCATCGTCAAGCGCCTCTACGACCAGATGCCGGAGCCCAAGTGGGTTCTCGCGATGGGCTCCTGCGCAACCTGCGGCGGCCCGTACCGGACGTACGCGGTGACGCAGGGCGTGGACCGGATCGTGCCTGTGGACGTCTACGTGCCGGGCTGTCCGCCGCGGCCCGAAGCCCTGATCTACGGCATCATGGCCCTCCAGAAGAAGATCGACCGGATGAAGGTCATCCGGAAGGCGTCGTAGTGGCCGAGACCCCTCCGCCCGCCCCGGCGACGCCGGGCGAGGCGAAGAAGGAGGTGCCGCCCGCCAAGCTCGAGAGCAAGGACGCCTCGGGACACCCCTGGGTGCAATCCCTCTCTTCCGGTGTGCCGGGCTCCGTCGTCTCTGCCAAGGAGTTCGCCCGGCAGGTCACCGTCGTCGTCGCGCCGGAGAAGGTCGCCGAGGTCGCGCGGCACCTCAAGGAGAAAGAGGACTTCCGCTACTGCGTGGACGTGACCGCCGTGGATTGGAAGAAGCGCGAGCCGCGCTTCGACGTCGTCTACCACTTCTACTCCTTCTCGAAGAACGACCGGGTCCGCGTCAAGTGCGGCGTCGCGGACGGCCAGGAGGTGCCCTCGATCGCCGAGGTCTTCCTCGCGGCCGACTGGTCGGAGAGAGAGACCTACGACATGTTCGGCATCCGTTTCGCCGGGCATCCCGATCTGCGGCGGATCCTGACCTGGGAAGGATTCAATGGCCACCCGCTCCGCAAGGATTTCCCGCTCGAGGGGATCGACACGGGCGCGGCCATCTATCCCGAGGAGTGGCCGGAGGGGGCGGGGCCCGGGATGAACGATCCGAACCGGAAGGTGGTCTCGTGAGATCGGGTGATCTGCGATCGGGTGATCGGGTGATTGACCTGGGCTTTCAATCACCCGATGGCTCGATCACCCGGTCACCTGATTTCGACTCGAAGCAGAGGCACGACGTTACGGCACAATGACCGACAAAGCGCTCGAACATCCTGAGGTCCCGACCTTGTTCGACGTCCAGGAGATGGAGTTGAACTTCGGACCGCAGCACCCTTCGACCCACGGCGTCCTGCGCCTCGTGCTGAAGGTGGACGGCGAGAAGATCCTGGAGGTGAAACCGGATGTCGGTTTCCTCCACCGGGGCACCGAGAAGCTCTTCGAGACCGAGACTT
The DNA here is from genome assembly GCA_963741435.1 of uncultured Acidobacteriota bacterium. Lineage (GTDB taxonomy): Bacteria > Acidobacteriota > Thermoanaerobaculia > UBA5066 > Gp7-AA6 > JAWOLE01. Next base: position 143,116 of record CAVUIX010000002.1, read on the forward strand.
ATCCGATGGGGCTCCCGCACACGGACCGGCTCGATTACGTCGCGGCCGCCACCAACAACCACGCCTTCTGCCTGACCGTTGAGAAGCTCCTGAACCTCGAGGTCCCGCGCCGCGCGCAGCTGATTCGCGTGATCCTGGACGAGTTGCAGCGGCTCTCCTCGCACCTGGTCTGGCTCGGAACTTCCGGGCTCGATCTGGGGGCGGTGACCCCCTTCTGGTACACGTTCCGGGAGAGGGAACAGATCCTCGACTTCTTCGAGGAGTACTGCGGGGCGCGGCTGACCCTGAACTGCATGCGCATCGGGGGCCTGCCGTTCGACCTGCCGCCGGGCTGGATCGAACGGCTGTCGGAGCTCGTGGACGACCTGCCCGCGCGCATCGACGACTACGAGCAGCTCTTGACGGACAACCGGATCTGGAAGAAACGCACCGTCGGCATCGGCGTCATCTCCGGAGAGGAGTGCATCGAGCGCGGCCTGACGGGGCCGCTCCTGCGCGCCTCGGGCATCGAGTGGGACCTGCGGCGGGCGCAACCCTACGAGTGCTACGACGAGCTCGATTTCGTGATCCCCACGCGCGTCAACGGCGACACCTACGACCGCTACATCGTGCGGGTGCAGGAGATGCGGCAGAGCGCCCGGATCCTGCGCCAGTGCATCGAGAAGCTCGAGCCGGGGGAGATCCGCGGAAAGGTGCCGCGCGTCATCAAGCCGCCGGCCGAGGAGGTCTACGCCTCCGTCGAGTCGCCCAAGGGGGAGCTCGGCTTCTACTGCGTCTCCAACGGCAGCAACCGTCCCTACCGGATGCACTGCCGCCCCCCCTCGTTCATCAACCTCCAGGCCCTGCCGCGGCTGGCGAAGGGCCATCTCCTCTCGGACCTCGTGGCCCTGATCGGCACTGTCGACATCGTGCTCGGAGAGGTCGACCGGTGAGAAGCGCGGGAGGCGGAAGGCGGAAGGCGGGAGGCGAGGTCGAGCGGGAGTCGCCGCGCCTCCGCCTACCGAGGCCGAGTGCCGAGTGCACGGCTCCGGGGTGGCCGCGATGAAGGTCCTGACCCCGACCGTGCTGACTTACATCAAGGTCGTCCTCCTCGTGGCGGGGGTGCCGGCGATCGTGGGCTTCGTGATCGTGCTCGCGGAGCGCCGGTTCATGGGCTTCATGCAGATCCGCCTGGGGCCCAACCGCGTGGGTCCCAAGGGAACGCTGCAGGGGCTGGCGGACCTCGTCAAGCTCGTCTGCAAGGAAGACCTGACCCCGGCCCGGGCCGAAGGGGCCGTCTTCTTCCTCGCTCCCATCCTCGCCGTCATCCCGGCGTTGACGTCCCTGGCCCTGATCCCGTTCGGCCCCTCCCTGCAGCTCTCCCGCGACGTCGCGACGCCGCTCTACGTGACGGACATCAACATCGGGCTCCTCTTCCTGCTCGCCATCACCTCGATCGGCGTGTACGGGATCATCCTGGGGGGCTGGGCCTCGAACAACAAGTACTCGCTCCTCGGGGGCCTGCGCTCGGCCGCGCAGCTGGTGTCGTACGAGGTTCCGATGGGGCTGGCGCTCGTGGCGGTGCTGCTGATGACGCGGTCGCTCTCGCTCGTCGAGATCGTGGAGCGGCAGGAGAGGATCCACCTCTGGTTCGTCTTTCCCGGACTCCTCGCCTTCTTCCTCTATTTCGTGTCGGGAGTCGCGGAGACCAACCGCACCCCGTTCGACCTGCCCGAAGCCGAATCGGAGCTCGTCTCCGGGTTCAACACGGAGTATTCGGGCGTGAAGTTCGCCTTCTTCTTCCTCGGCGAATACTCGGCGATGATCATCATCTCCTGCGTGGCGGTCACCGTCTTCTTCGGAGGGTGGCTCGCCCCCTTTCCGAACGTGAAGGCCCTCGAATTTCTGAAGGTCGTCCCCCCGATCGGCTGGTTCCTGATCAAGGCGGGCGTTTTCATCTTTCTCTACATCTGGTTTCGCTCGACGTTTCCGCGGTACCGCTTCGATCAATTGATGGCCCTCGGCTGGAAGTGGATGATCCCGGCGGGCCTCGTGAACATCGTGATCGTGGCCGTGGCCATTCTCGCGACCCCCGGGCGCACGAACGGGCTCGTGACTCTCTCCTGGATCCTCGGCCTGATCTTCGTGGCGATGTTCCTGCTCGCCAGGCTGCGGCAGGCGCTGACACGGCGCGACCGCCTGGCGGCCGAGCCGGCCGGCGCGCGGAAGGCGTCCTGAGGGAGAGACGGCGATGGGCTTGAAGAAATGGCTCGACCGGCTGACGCTCCTCGATCTCTTCGAGGGCCTCTCGGTCACCGGGCGTCACTTCTGGAAGAAGAAGCTGACCATCCAGTACCCGGAACAGAAGAAGATCCCCTCGGACCGGTTCCGCGGGATGTTCCGCCTGGACGAGGAGCGGTGCATCAAGTGCACTCTCTGCGCGATCGAGTGCCCGATCAACATCATCTACATCGACTGGCACAACGAGAAGAACCCGGAGGGGAAGTCCGTCAAGGTCCTGGACCGCTTCGACGTGGACGTGAAGCGCTGCATGTTCTGCCAGCTCTGCGAGGAGGCGTGCCCGACGACTCCCAAGTCGATCTGGCTGACGACGAAGACCTACGAGATGGCGGCCTACGACCGCAACGACTCCCTGTATCTGGACATCCGCAAGCTGACCGACTGGCGCGAGGCGCCGAACGTGAAGCCCTTCACGGTCGTCGAACAGGGATGAGGGCGCGAGGGTGACCGGGGGAGTCGTTTCCGGAGGAGTCCTCCTGACCGGCGGCGCGGGCTGGGCCTTCGTCGTCTTCGCTGTCCTGGCGCTCGCGATGGCGGTCGCGGTCGTCGTGGCGAAGAACCCGGTCCACTCCGCGCTCTTCCTGCTGGCGTCCTTCCTGCTCGTCGCGTGCCTCTTCATCCTGGAGCAGGCGGAGTTCGTCGGCGCGGTGCAGATCCTCGTCTACGCGGGCGGCATCATGGTCCTCTTCCTCTTCGTGATCATGCTCGTCAACCAGCGGACGGTCGCGGGCGGGAAGGCCTTCCAGCACCAGTGGGACATCGCGCTCCTCTTCCTCCTCGTCTTCCTGGTGCCGTTCCTCTACATCCTCGGCACCGAGAAGTTCCCCGACATCCAGCAGAACCCGGAGGCCTTCCGGATGATCGGCACGAAGATCGTCGGCAACACAGAGGCCGTCGCCTGGTCTCTCTACCGGGACTACCTCCTCCCCTTCGAAGTCGCCTCGGTCTTCCTCCTCGTCGCCATGATCGGCGCCGTCGTGCTGGGGAAGCGCTCCGCGGAGAAAGTGGACTGATGAAAGGGATTAGGTGTCAGGTGGAAGGTGTCAGGGAGGATGCAGGCATCAGGTATCAGGTATCAGGGGTCAGGGACGGGGGCGAGTCCAACCTGAAACCTGACACCTGGCACCTGGCACCTGCATTTCCCCTGACACCTGTTCCCTGGCACCTGCGCCCAGCGTTATGACGATTACGATCAATCACTTCCTGATCGTCAGCTTCCTGCTCTTCACGATCGGGCTCTTCGGAGTCCTGGTGCGGCGGAATTTCCTGACGGTGCTGATGTCGGTCGAGCTGATGATGAACGCCGTCAACCTGAACCTCGTCGCGTTCTCGCAGCGGCTCTCGAGCCTGACCGGCCAGGTCTTCTCGGTCTTCGTCATCACGATCGCCGCCGGAGAGGCGGCAATCGGGTTGGCGCTGACGATCTCCCTCTTTCGACAGCGCAAGACGCTGAACATCGAAGAGGCGAGCACGATGCAAGGGTAAGGGGGTAGGTTTCAGGTGAAAGGTTTCAGGGAGAAGGCAGGTATCAGGTATCAGGTATCAGGTGCCAGGGGCCGGGGCGGGCTCCTCCTGACACCTGACACCTGGCATCTGACACCTGCTTTCCCCCTGACGCCTGTTCCCTGGCACCGGAAGACCCGATGAAGGACCTGATCTGGGCGATCCCGCTCTTCCCGTTGATGGGATTCATCGTCAACGGGATCGTCTACCTGGTCGGGCACCGGACGAAGGGGGAGCCGGTCCGGCACGATCCTCACGGCGCGCAGCCCGTCGCGGAGTCGCAGAAGGACCCGGGCCACCCGCACGCGCACATGCACGGGGAGACGCACCCGCGCTCGAAGTCCCTGCACACGATCGTCGGCACAGGGACCGTGGCGCTCTCCTGCCTCTTCGCGTTCGGGGCGATCTTCGACGTGGGCCTTTCGCGCCTGGCCGAGGGCGCGTCGCATGTCGTGACGCTCTACCGCTGGATCCCGCTCGGCGTCAACGAGGCCGTGGGGCAGATTCCCGGGAGGGCCGCCGAGTGGTTCGTGGACGCGGCTTTCCGGCTCGATTCGCTTTCGGCCCTGATGATCGCGTTCGTGACGTTCGTCGGCTTCCTGATCCACGTCTATTCCGTCGGCTACATGGGTCACGACGAGGGCTATGGGCGCTATTTCGCGTTCCTGAACCTCTTCATGTTCTCGATGCTGGTGCTCGTCCTGGCCTCCAACTTCCTGCTCCTCTTCGTCGGGTGGGAGGGGGTCGGGCTTTGCTCCTATCTTCTGATCGGGTACGACTACCACAAGAAGTCCGCCGCCGACGCCGGCAAGAAGGCCTTCGTCGTCAACCGGATCGGCGACTTCGGCTTCATCCTCGGGATCTTCGGCGTCTTCGCCCTGTTCGGCTCTCTCGACTTCGGCAAGGTCTTCTCGGCCGCAGCGGCGTCGCCGGCCTCATACATGCCGTACCTGACGCTCGTCTGCCTGTCCCTCTTCGTCGGTGCCTGCGGCAAGTCGGCGCAGTTCCCGCTTTACGTCTGGCTGCCCGACGCGATGGCGGGCCCGACACCCGTCTCGGCCCTGATCCACGCGGCCACGATGGTCACGGCCGGCGTCTACATGGTCGCCCGGTGCAACGTCCTCTTCCGCCTGGCGCCCGACGCGATGCTCGTCGTGGCGGTCGTCGGATGCTTCACGGCGCTCTTCGCCGCGACGATCGGCCTGGCGCAGAACGACATCAAGAAGGTCCTCGCCTACTCCACGGTCTCGCAGCTCGGCTACATGTTCCTCGCCTGCGGCGTCGGGGCGTTCGTCGCCGGCATGTTCCACGTCATGACGCACGCCTTCTTCAAGGCCTGCCTGTTCCTCGGGTCCGGCTCGGTGATCCACGCGCTCTCCGGGGAGCAGGACATCCGCCGGATGGGCGGTCTCGGCCTGAAGATCAAGACGACCTACCTGACCTTCCTCGTCGCGACTCTCGCGATCGCCGGGGTTCCGCTGCTGGCGGGATTCTTCTCCAAGGACGCGATCCTGGCGGCCGTGTTCGAGGCGCATTTTCCCTCCGCGCCCGTCTGGCTGCCGCGCGTCCTCTGGACGGCGGCGATCTTCACGGCGGGACTGACGGCGTTCTACATGTTCCGGCTCGTTTCTCTGACGTTCTGGGGGATCTACCGCGGCTCGCCGGAGCAGGAGAAACAGATCCACGAGTCGCCGCGATCCATGACGGTCCCGCTCGTCGTCCTCGCCTTCCTCTCGGTCGTGGGCGGCTACGTCGGCGTGCCGATCCTGCACGGGGGCGACAGGATCGGAGAGTTTCTCTCGCCGATCGTGTTGCCGCTCGCGGGAGCGCATGCCGAAGCGTCGCACGCGGCCCTGTCGCTCGAGCTGCTCCTCATGGGCGCGTCCGTCGCGGTGGCGACCACCGGCATCCTGCTCGCGCTCGTCTGGTACGGGAAGGGCAACGGCGAGACGCCCGCGAAGCTCGCGGCGGCCTGGCCGGGAGTCTATCGGGCGGTCCTGAACAAGTACTACGTGGACGAGTTCTACAACGCCGCCTTCGTGGAGGGAGTCGGGAAGGGAGGAGGACGTCTCCTCTGGGACTTCGACGCGGCGGTCGTGGACGGCGCGGTCAACGGGGCGCGCCATCTCACGGTCGCCTTCTCCTGGCTGTCGAATCTCTTCGACCACTACGTCGTGGACGGCCTGGTCAACGGCCTGGCCGACACGCTGCAGGCCGGATTCCGGCTCTTCCGGTCCGCCCAGACCGGGCGCGTCCAGAACTATGCCCTCGTCATGGGGGCCGGCCTCTTCGCCATCGTCGCGGTGTATCTCGTGTTTCGATGAGAAGTCATAAGGAAGGCGCATGACGAACATTCCCTGGCTTTCGATCATCACGTACGTGCCGCTCGCGGGCGCGCTCGCCCTGGTGTTCCTGTTTCCGAAAGACAGGCCCGGGCCGATCAAGTACTTCGCGACGTTCGTGGCCGGGCTCGATTTCGTCATCTCGCTGCCGCTCTGGTTTCTCTTCCAGCGAGGCAAGCCGGGCTACCAGTTCGAGGAGCGCGCCTCCTGGATCCCCTCCCTCGGCGTGGACTACCACTTCGGGATGGACGGGATCTCTCTCGTGCTCGTCCTCCTGACGACCTTCATCGGGTTCATCGCGGTCTACTGCTCCTACACGGCCATCCACGAGCGGCAGAAGGAGTACTACGTCCTCCTCCTCCTCCTCCAGACCTTCATGATCGGCACGTTCTGCTGCCTCGACTTCTTCCTCTTCTATGTCTTCTGGGAAATCATGCTGGTGCCGATGTATTTCCTGATCGGCGTGTGGGGAGGGGAGCGCCGTCTCTACGCCGCGATCAAGTTCTTCCTCTACACGCTCGCGGGCTCCGTCCTGATGCTGCTTGGCATCATCGCCCTCTACTTCTACAACACGAGCGGGTTCCTCGGTTACAAGGGACTCGGGCACCCGGCCACGTTCTCGGTCGAGACGCTGACGGCGGTGGCGTCGGGGATGCCGGCGGAGCTCCAGATCTGGCTCTTCTTCGCCTTCTTCTTCGGCTTCGCGATCAAGGTGCCGATGTTCCCCTTCCACACCTGGCTTCCCGACGCCCATACCGAGGCGCCGACGGCGGGATCGGTCATCCTCGCGGCGGTCCTGCTGAAGATGGGGACGTACGGCTTTGTCCGCTTTTCGCTGCCGATGTTCCCCGATGCGATCAAGACGGGCTGGGTCTCGGCGCTCATGATCGCGCTCGCCATCATCGGGATCGTGTACGGGGCGATGGTGACGCTCGTGCAGAAGGACATGAAGAAGCTGATCGCGTACTCCTCCGTTTCGCATCTGGGCTTCGTGATGCTGGGGGTCTTCGCCCTGAACATGTCCGGGGTCCAGGGGGGGATCCTCCAGATGGTCAACCACGGCATCTCGACGGGCGCGCTCTTCCTTCTCGTCGGGATCGTGTACGAGCGGCGCCACACGCGGATGATCGCCGAGTACGGCGGCCTCGCGCGGCAGATGCCCGTCTATGCCACGTACTTCATGGTGATGGCCCTGTCTTCCATGGGGCTGCCCCTCTTGAACGGCTTCATCGGCGAGTTCACGATCCTCCAGGGGGCCTTCGCCCGCTCCTTCTGGTGGGCATTCTTCGCCAGCCTTGGGATCGTGCTCGGCGCGGCCTACCTGCTCTGGCTCTACCAGCGGGTCTTCTTCGGCGAGATCACGAACCCGGCCAACGCGAATCTGCCGGACCTCTCCGTGCGCGAGCAGTTGACGCTCGCGCCCCTCGTCGTGGCCGCCCTGTGGATCGGGCTGTATCCCAAGCCGATCTTCGACGTGCTCCGGACCCCCTCGGAGAACATCGTTCGGTCCGTCGGCGGCCAGACGGCCCTGCCACCCGCGCTGGCGCTCGAGACCGCCGCGGAGCCGCGCCGTTGACGTTCCAGGGGAGCGACTGGTTCCTGCTTTCGCCGGAGCTCTTCCTGACGGCGGCCGGCCTCCTCCTGCTCTGCCTCGCCGTGTTCGTGAAGAAGGAGCACGAAGAGCTTCTCGGGTTCCTCTCGGTCCTTTGCGTTGCGGTGACGGCCGTGCTCCTGGCGATCGTCGCGGCGCACCCCGCGCGTCACTCGGGCCCGATCCTCGCGGGAATGTTCGTGGTGGACAACTTCGCGATCTTCTTCAAGGTCACGATCCTCCTCTCGATCGCTCTGACGATCCTGGCGTCCATGGCCTTCGTGGAGACCGCTCCCTATCCGGCGGGGGAGTACTACGCGCTCCTCCTCTTCGCGGGCGTGGGCATGCTCTTCATGGTCTCGGGGTCGAACCTCATTTCGATCTACGTGGCGCTGGAGCTGATGGCGCTCTCCTCCTACATCCTGGCCGGCTACTTCAAGGGCCAGGTCAAGTCCACGGAGGCCGCGCTCAAGTATTTCGTTCTGGGGGCGTTCTCCTCGGCGGTGCTGCTGTACGGGCTGTCGCTCGTGTACGGAGTCGGCGGGAAGATGGGGCTGACGGAGCTGGCCGACGATGTACGCGGGGACGGATCGGACGAACCTGATCGTGCTCGGAATCCTCCTCGTCCTCGCGGGGCTGCTCTTCAAGATCGCCGCGGTGCCGTTCCACGTCTGGACTCCCGACGTCTACGAGGGGTCTCCGACTCCGATCACGGCGTTCTTCTCGGTCGGACCCAAGCTCGCCGCGTACGCCATCCTGGCGCGCATCTTCTACGTGGGCTTTCCGAAGTTCCACGCGGACTGGGGTCTGATCGTGGCGCTCGTCGCGGCCGCCACCATGGTCTGGGGCAACCTCGCGGCGCTCCTGCAAAACAACGTGAAGCGGATGTTCGCCTACTCTTCGATCGCGCACGCCGGGTACGCGCTCCTGGGCGTCCTCGGGTTCCGGACGGCGTTCGGCCTGTGGGGGATCCTGGTCTACCTTCTCGCCTACACCTTCATGAACTTCGGGGCCTTCGCGCTCGTCATCTTCCTGGAGACGCGCGGATACGCGGCCGAGACCGTCTCCGACTTCAACGGGCTGGCCAAACGCAACATGCCGGCCGCCATCATGATGCTGGTGTTTCTGCTGTCGCTCGCGGGGATCCCGCCGACGGCCGGGTTCATCGGCAAGTACTACCTCTTCACCGCGGCCATGAAGGCGGGGTACGCGTGGCTCGCCGTGCTCGCGGTGCTCGCCTCGGCCGTCTCTCTCTTCTACTACTTCCGGATCGCGGCCGCGATGTTCTTCTCGGAGGGGGAGGGGGCGAAGCTGCAGAGCTCCTACTCTCTGACGGCCGCGGTCGCCATCTGCGCCGCCGGGACCCTCGCCGTCGGCATCGCTCCCGAGCGAATCCTCGCCGTTCTGCGCCTCTGCGTCCCGGGCGCGTATTAGGAGGGGTCCCGTCTCATGGGGTCTCGATACGGCTCGATTGCCGAAGGCTCCGCCGTCGGGATCTTCTTTCCCGTCGCCATCGTTGCGGGTTACCTGATGGGGAGGTGGGTTGGAAGAGGGCTGGGCCTGGGGGAGGCCGCCGGGCTGGTGGGCGCCGGTCTCGGCGTGGCCGCCGCGTTCCTCAACCTGTGGCGATTCCTGCGCAGATTGGAGCGGAAGTGACCGCCGAGGAGGCCGTCGTCCGGCGAATCCGCGTGCGGTCCTTCTGGATTGGCGGGATTCTCTCGGCGGGGGCGTTTCTCTTCGGATGGAGGCGGGGTGTCACCTTGACAATTTGCGCCAGCGTCGTTATTTTCAGCTTTCTCGTTTTCGAGAAGTTGACCGTCCGGCTCGTCACGCCACGGGAGAAGTGGAGGATCCGGGCGCTCCTGCCTCTGCTGCTCGTCACGGCGGCCGCGGTCGGGCTTCTCCTGGTCGTTTTCCACTGGAAGGCATTCGATCCGATCGCCGGCGCCATCGGGCTCTCGGTGGTGGTCCTGGCGATCCTTGCGGAAATCTTTGAGCGGACCCCGGAAGGTTGAGGCGCAGAGAAGTTCATGGAACACCATTCCATCCTCTACGGGCCGGTCAACCGGCTCCTGATCAGGCTCTTCGGCGTTCCGCCGGTGGAGAAGATGTCCCCTTCGGCCGCGGCATTCTGGTTCCCCGACGGCAAGGAAGCCTGGATCCCCGACGCGGCGGTGATGACCCTGCTGCTTCTCCTGCTCTTCGCCGTTTTCTTCCCGCTGGCGGCGCGGCGCTACCGCCGGGAGCGGCCGGGCGGAGTCCAGAACTTCCTGGAGATGATCGTCGAGGGGATCCGGAGCCTGCTCGCGGACGTCATCGGGCACGGAGCGGAGAAGAAGTACCTGCCGATGATCGGGGCCTTCGGCGTCTTCATCTTCGCCGCGAACATCTTCGGCCTCTTCTTCTTCCTGACGCCTCCTACCGGCGTTCTCTCGACGACGGTCGCGCTGGCCCTGATCTCCTTCGTCTATTTCAACACCCAGGGGATCCGGGAGCAGGGCTTGCTCGGGTACCTCAAGCACTTCATGGGGCCGGTGCTCTGGCTGGCGCCCCTCTTCTTCATCATCGAGATGATCGGCAACTTCGCGCGGATCCTCTCCCTGTCTCTGCGGTTGTTCATGAACATCTACGGGGAGCACATGGCGACAGGGATCTTCAGCGGCCTGGCCCCCATCATCGCGCCATGGCCTCTGATGGCGCTCGGCCTTTTCACGGCGCTGCTCCAGGCCTTCATTTTTGTCATGCTCACATCGGTTTATGTCAGTCTGGGAACGGCCCACGAGGAACACTGAGAGAAGAGAGATTGGTGATTAGCGATTGGTGATTTGTGATTGCGAGACGAGAAGGCGGCCTCTGCGCCGTGATCACAAATCACAAATCACAAATGGAGAATAAGGAGAATTTGGATGCATAAGAAAAAGGCCTTGGTTCTGGCGTTAATGCTCCTCTGCCTGGCGTTACCGGCGCTGGCGCAGGAGACGGCCGGAGGCGCTGCCCCGTCGGGAGGGGTCAAGTGGGGCGCGATCTCAGCAGCCTTCCTGCTCGGTATCGCCGCTGCGGCGGGCGCCATCGGCCAGGGCAGGGCCACATCCGCGGCGGCGGACGGGATCTCGCGCAATCCGGGCGCGGGCGGGGCGATCCGGACGATGACGATCATCGGCCTGGCCCTGATCGAGTCCCTGGTTCTCTATGCCCTTCTGATCGCGTTCCTTATCCGCGGTCTCTGAAGGGGCGGGGGGACCTTGCGGTCCCCCCGAGCCCCCCGGTCGGCGGGGGACCTTGCGGTCCCCCCGAGCCCCCCGGGTTGGCGGGGGGCGGTCCCCCGAGCCCCGGTTGGCGGGGGACCTTGCAGTCCCCCCGAGACTGCCGGTCGGTGGGGGACCTTGCGATCCCCCGGGCCGCCGGGCCGGCCCCGTCCTCAGGAGGGGGTCATTCCGTCCTGAATTGGGGACGCAATGACTTGTTTTCCGAAACCCCGGGTGTGCCTCTGTCGTAGTTAGAACCGGGAACTACGACAGACGGCCGGGGGTCCTAATCCGTAGAAATGGCGGAGGTTGATGCCCGGTCGCGGCCGGCCGCCGAGGCGGCCGGCCGGCCGGGCTGAGTTTCAGGACTTCGGGCAAGGTTCTTGAAATAACGGAGAGGTATGGAAAAGGCAAGCGTGCAGGCAAGAACAGAACCGTCGGGCGTGACGTCCTGGGATTTCGACTCCCAGGTCATGCCCTATCTCGACTCGCTCTACAACACGGCCTATCGCATGACGCGGAGCGCCGAGGACGCGGAAGACCTGGTCCAGGAGACCTATTTCAAGGCCTACAAGTACTACGACAAGTTCGAGGAAGGCACGAACCTGAAGGCCTGGCTCTTCAAGATCTTGAAGAACACCTTCATCAACAACTACCGGAAGAAGAAGCTCGAGCCCCGGAGCGTGGATTTCGCCGAGATCGAGGATTCCTTCGAGCGCATCGTCCGCCGCGACAACAGCGACCAGCCGGCCGATCCGGAGGCAGAGTACTTCACGGGCGTCCTGGACGATGACGTCCGGAAAGCTCTGGAGTCGCTTCCCTACGACTACCGGATGGTCGTCATCCTGGCCGACCTCGAGGATTTCTCCTACAAGGAGATCGCCGACATCCTGGACTGCCCGGTTGGGACGGTCATGTCCCGCCTCTATCGGGGCCGCAAGCTCCTGGAGAAGACTCTCCTCAAGTACGCCCGGCACCACGGCTACATCCGGGGGGGAGAGCCGACGAAGATGCGGACCCGACCCAAGAGCCCGGCGGCCTGACGGGCGCCAGTCCAGGGTCCAGGTTCCAGGGTCCAGAGTCCGGGGCCCAAATAGGCGCTACGAGGGACGGAATTTCGGAGCCGGAAGAGGGGTTCTGGCCTCCGGCAACGATGAACTGCACCCAGACGAGGTTTCTCCTCTACGCGCATCTGGATCGCGAGAGTTTCTTCCTGCGAAGCCGAGGCGCTCTCCCGCCATCTTGCCGAGTGCGGCTCCTGCGCCGCGAGAGCCCGCTCGGCGCGGGGTCTGGCGAACCTCCTCCGCTCCCACATGGACCGGACTCCCGCGCCTCCGGGCCTCGTGGTGCGCCTGCGCCGCGGGGATCCGCCCCACGTGCGCCCGCGCGTTCCCGCGTTCGCCGTCGCGGCCGTCCTGCTCGTGGTCATTCTTCCCGTCGTCGCCGACGGCCCCGGCGCGCGCCCCGCGGCTGCCCCCGCGATCGCGCTCTCCTCCGCCGCGGCGTCCTCGTTCGTGCCTGCCGCCGCGCGCGACGTCGCCCAGTTCCGGTTCCCGGCGAATCCTGCTGACGGGCACCCTGGTCTGCCTCCAGTGCGAGACGCGGCACGAAGCGGGTCTCTGTCCTCTTCCCGAGTCCCAGCACGAGCCCGGTTTCTGCGCCGACAACGGCGAGGTCTGGCAGCTGATGTTCCGAGACCCCTCGATCGCGCAGGCAGCAGTCGGACAGACGGTGACCGTCGAGGGCGTCGGATTCCCGCGCTCGGGGTTCCTCCGCGCCAGCCGCGTCGGCTATTAGGTCCCGCGGATCTCCGCCATACTGCGTCATCGAACTTTCGGCCGCGGCGTTCGCTTCGCGAACAGGCGGCCGAGAGAGTTAAACCGGGGACCGGACACGCCTTCGGTCGCGCTTCCTTGTCTGGCGAAAAAATCTCTCGCGGGACCGGCTCAACGAGCAGAACTCCTTCCTAATAGAATCCTTATCGCGTGCAGTCCGACAGGGTCATCGAAGCGCTGGCGCCGGCTCGGATCGATCTGGCGGGCGGGACACTGGATCTGTGGCCGCTCCATGTGCTGCACCCGGGTTCTTCGACCGTCAATCTGGCGATTGATCGGTTCGCCGGCTGCCGGGTCCGGCGGGCGGACACGGGTCTGCGGGTCTCCTCCCGCGACCGAGGCTTCGAGAAGCGGGCGGAGAGCGCGGCCGAGCTCCTCGCGGACTCTCGGACGGCCCTCGTCGGATCGCTGCTCGAGGCCCTGGAGATTCGCGAGCCTCTGGAGATCGAGTTCTGGTCCGGCGTTCCTTTCGGGTCGGGCCTGGGTGGCTCCTCGGCCTTGACGGTGGCCCTCCTGGGCGCGCTCGAGGGCGTGAGTCCGCGGGACCTCGCGGGCGTCGATCGCGTGGATTTCGTGAGGGACGTCGAGACGCGCGTGCTCGGCAAGCCTGCCGGCGTACAGGACTACTACCCGCCGCTGGAAGGGGGAGTGCATGTCATCACCTTCCGGGCGGGCCGCACGACCTCACAGAGAATCCCTGCCGATGCGGACGCATGGGAGAGGCATCTGACGCTCTTCGACTCGGGCGTCTCGCATTCCTCCGGGATGAACAACTGGCAGATCCTGCGTGCCCGGCTCGAGGGCGACCGCGACGTAACCAAGAACCTCGAGGACGTGCGCCGCGCCGCCGAGGCCATGTCGGAGGCTGTCCGGCGGTCCGATTTTCCGCGGATGGGGGAGGCGCTCCGGGAAGAATGGCAGGCTCGCCGGCGGCTCGCGCCGGTCGTTTCGACCCCCTTGATTGAGCGGGCGATCACCTCGGCCGTCGAAGGCGGCGCCTGGGGCGGCAAGGCCTGCGGCGCCGGAGGAGGAGGCTGCATCGTTTTCCTCTCTCCCCCCGATCGAACCGGCGACGTCCGCCGCGCCCTCTCGCGACTGCCCGAAGGACAGGTTGTGCCGGTCCGCGTGGTCGAGGAAGGACTGAAGGTAAAGATTTGTGATTTGTAATTTGTGATGGTGATCGGCGCCTGGCGCCCTGATCACAGATCACAAATCACCAATCACAAATTCTCCTTCATCCAACGGATGCATCCCTCGAGGTCCCGCTTCATGGCGGCGGCGGATGCCGCATGGTGCCAGGCGCCGTGGCCGGGGAGGACCCATTCGAAGGAGAAGTCGAGCAGGCGTTCCATCGAGCGGATCTGCTCGCGCCAGGAGTACCAGCAGGCGTCCCGGAAGGCGATCAAGCCGCCGCGGCGGGAGGACCAGGCGAGGTGGTCTCCGGTGAAGAGGAATTTCTCCCGGTAGAGGAGCACGGCGTGGCCGCGAGTGTGCCCGGGCGTCGGGATCACGACGAGGTCATCGTCCAGGCGGACGGGCTCGTCGCCCGCCAACGCGCGCTCGACTCCCGCGGTTGCCCGCGTGACGTCCCGCTCGTGGATGACCCGCCGGCATCCGAAATGCCGGGCGAAGGCCTCGTGCTCCGCGACGTCGTCGCGATGCGTCAGGAACATCGTCGCGATACCGCCGCGATCCTCGAAGTGCCGGAGCAGCCGGCGGACGGCCCTGGGTGAATCGACGAGCACGTTGCCCGCCGGGCGCTCGATGAAGTAACTCCAGGCGCCGAAGGAGTCCTTCGACGTGAAGCCGCAGAAGGACACGTTTTCCGCGACCGGCTCAGGAAACGCGGCGATCCCCGGCCGGGCGTCCTGCCGGGAGACCGTGCCGATCGAGCCTGTCGGACAGGCGACGAGCGCCATCAATGCCCGCCGGCGGTCGGCCTCCGACTCCGGCTGCCGGACGACGTAGGAATGGTCCTCCGCCCCGGCGAAGACCGCCGGCGCGATCCTCCGGCAGGCGTCGCAATCGATGCAGGTCCGGTCAACGAAGAAGTCTCCCGGTGCGTTGTCCGGCAGCCGCTCGGCGAGAGAGGCCATTTCAGCGACCAATCACAAATCACAGATCACAAACCACCAATTCCTTCACATTCTCCCGGGTTCCGGTATTCCCAGGAGGTCCAGCAGGCGCGTCATCTCTCTCGCGAAAATACGCGCCACGGCGAGCCGGCGGTTCCGCAGAGACTCATCAGGCTCCTGGGCGATCGGGTGGCGGTGGTAGAACTGGTTGAAGGATTGCGCGAGGGAGAAGGCGTGCCGGGCGAGCGTCGAAGGCTCCAGCGTCGCGACCGCGCGCCCGGCGACCTCCGCAGTCGAAGCCGCGTCGAGCAGGAGCGCCCAGAGATCGTCTTCCCACTCCGCCTTCGCTCCGCCTTTGCCGAGGAGGGCTTGCGCGGACACCTCCGATGAAATGCCGCGCTCCTCGAGCTTCTTGAAGATGTTGCCGGCGCGAACGAGCGAATACTGAAGGTAAGGTCCGGTGTCCCCTTCGAAGCTGACGGCCTCGTCGAAGTCGAAGGCGATCACCTTGTTCCGGCCGTATTTCAGGAGGAAGTAGCGAAGGGCCCCAACGGCGATCGAGCGTGCGTCCTGCTCGGCCGAGGACTGCGACCCGGCCGCCTCGTCTTTCTCGCGGCGGGCCGCGACCTCGGCCCGCGAGCGGTCGAGAAGGAGCTCGACCAGGTCATCGGCCTTCACGCCGAGCCCCTTCCTTCCGGACATCTCGACGTAGGGCTTCTGCTCGTCCTCGGGGGTCAATCGGTACTCTTCGCCGAATCGTTCCGAAAGCTGCCGCGCGGCCTTCGGCGAGAGGGCCACGATCTCGTAGGAGAAATGGGCGCTCGCCTCCGCTTCCCTCTCGAAGCCGAGAACGCGCAGCCCCTCCTTGACCACCTTTTGCGTGTAGGACTGCCTCACGTCGATGACGTTGATGACGCGCGCGGCTCTCCCGAAGGGCGGGGCGCCGGGCTGCCCGGCCCCGTGCGCCGTGCGCCAGAGGGGGTGGCGGCGCACCGCCTCCGGGATCTCATCCGCGGCGACGGCGCCGGAGTCCCAGCGGGGCTCGAAGCGCTCGTAGTCGAAGTCCACGCCGAGGAGGCCGAACTTCCAGAGCTGGTAGGCGATGTCCTTGGCCGTGTAGGTCACCGTGCCGTTGGACCGGACCAGGATCTTGTCCGGCTCCTCGAGCCCCGCGAACTCTTCGGATCCGGAGAGACGCAGGACCCAGCAGCCCGCGTGGTTGCCCTCCGTCTCGAGCACGACGGCCCCGGCGGTCTTCAACCTCTCGAAGGCTCGAGCCCAGAAATTCCTTCTCAGGATGTCGCTCTCGCGCGGGAGCAGGTCGTAGGCGATCCCGATCCGTCCCATCGTCGCGAGGTGCGCCGAGGAGATCGCCTCGGCCACGGCGGCCGCGATCGCCGCGGTCTCGTTGTTCCCCTCCTCGATCGCGTGGAGCACGCGGGTTCTCCATTGCTCCGTCTCGGGACGGGCCTTGTAGGTCCGCCCGATCTCGGCATAGAGGTCCCAGCAGAGGTAGGCGAAGCCTTTCGGGTTGGGCCCGCCGCCCGGCAGAGAGGCGGTCACGATGACGTCCCGGACCTCCCGCTCGGATCGCACGCCGGCGATGTGCAGGAGTCCGGCCACGACGTCGGCGACCTGCACGCCCGTGTCGTCCAGGTAGTTCTGGACCTCGACCTCGTATCCCAGGAATCGCAGCGCCCGGACCAGCACGTCCCCGAGGAGGGCATTGCGCAGGTGCCCGATGTGGGCGGCCTTGTTCGGGTTGATGTTGGTGTGCTCGACGATGACCTTCCCCTCGCGCCGCGGACTCGGCTCGGGCTCCGCGAGCAGGCCGGCCGCCACGCGCGCGCGATCCAGGAAGAAGTTGACGTAGCCGCCCCCCTCGACGCGCGCCTGGCGCGCTCCGCCGGGCAGCTCCGCGGCGGCGGCGATTTCCGACGCGATCGCCCGCGGCGCCTTGCGCAGCCTCTTCGCGAGATCGAAGGCGACGGGAGTGGCCAGATCTCCCAGGGAAACGCCGGGAGGCCGCTCGAGCACCACTCGTTCGAGCGTGATCCCGTACAGCTTCTCGACGCAGTCGCGCACGGCGCTCGTCAGTTCGCGCCGGATCCCCTCGAGTGTGTCGGAGGAACTCATGGGCGCGGCAGTATAGAGGCATTCGTTTACAATCGGGATGTGACGGTCCCGGTCGTCCGTTCCATCTCCATCCAGGCGAGCGCTTGCGATGCCTTCGACGCCTTCACCCGAGTCTCCGATCTGCTCTCCTGGTGGTGCGAGGGGGCGCTCGTCGGACTGCGGCCGGGCGGAAACTGGGCGATCGGCTTCACGGACCCCCGCGGAAGAACCGAGGCGACTGTCCTGGGAAAAATCGAGGAATTCGAGAGGGGCCGGCGGCTCGTCGTGCGCGAGATGTCGCTGGAGCCGGGAGAAGGCGAGGCGCTCGAGGGCCTGAGCATGGTTCTGACCTTCGCCGATTCCGAGGAGGGATGCCTGGTGACGGTCGAGCAGCTCGTCCCCGACGCCGGTCCCGCCTACGACCGCTACCGCGGCGAGGTCGGATCGGGCTGGGAGGCCAGCCTTGCGGACCTGAAGAGGTATCTGGAGGGGCCGCGGCGGCGGCGCGTCTTCATCGAGGAGGGCTTGCCGGAGAACTGAGGAGAAGTTGTGAGTTGTGAATGACCAGATCGGATTCCCGAATGCAAATTCCTCCCTGGGCGACTGAATTCGGAAGCAACTAGAATGGCTGCTATGCCATCCGAGAACATCGACTGCGCACAGTGCGGCGGTACGGGATGGATTCTCGCGTCGGCGGACGGGCGCAAGCAAGCGCGCCCCTGCTCCTGCCGGGCGGCGGCGTCGCGGCGGGAGAAACTCGAAGCGGCTGGCATCCCGGAGCGCTACCGGGGCTGTGCGATCGAGAATTTCAACGATGACAAGGGACCCGAGCTAAAGAGAGCAAAACGCACGGCGCGGGAATTCGTGGACCGGTTTCCCTTCGTGGAAGCCGGGCTGCTTTTCATCGGGCCCTCCGGCCTGGGCAAGACTCACCTCTCCTGCGCGATTCTCTCCGAGCTGATCTCGACGAAGGGAGTACGCGGTCTGTACGCGGACTCCTCCAACCTCCTGAACCGGATCGCCACGTCCTTTCGGCCCGAGTCGGAGAGCTCCCGCGAGGCGATCCTAGCCGCCTACGTAGGCGCCGAGCTGATCGTGCTGGACGAAATCGGAGCCACCCCTCCACACCCCTGGGTGCAGGATGTTCTCTACGACCTTCTGAATACGCGGTACAACCAAAAGAAGGTCACGATCGTAACGACAAATTACGCCGATGAGCCGGAGACCGCTTCCGGCCCGAAGATGACCCTGGAGGATCGGATCGGGTACCGGACACGCAGCCGACTTTACGAGATGTGTATGCCGGTGCCGCTCCGTGGTGAGGATTACCGGAAATACGTTCTGAGCGCACACATCCGGTCCGGGTTTTGAATTCGACCGGGCGATTCCTGTCGAGGGCGTTCCTTCTCCTTCTTCTAGGCGGCGTGATCAGCTGCGCCGGCGTCTCGCCCCAGGCTCCCGCGCCGGGGGAGAGAGTGCCGACTCCCGGCCCGGCGCCTGTTCCGGCGCCCACGCCTGCTCCCTGGAGCGGCGCGGCTCAAGCAACCGTCCCGGTCCCCTCCGACTCCGCTCCCTCGGGGACGCTCCTGCGAGTGGGGGTCAGGAGCGATCTGGCGGAATTCGTCTATGGTCCCCCGGGACAACGCTGGATCGTCTCCTCCGCCGGGCGGGCCGAGGTCCTGCGCGGGCCTCTGCGCTTTCGCCCCGAAGGGGCTGCCTCGGGCGGCTTCCAGGTGCAGGCGGGGGCGTTCTCGCAGGAGGGTCCGGCGCGGGAGCGCGAGGAGCGGCTCGCCGCGCGGTTCGGAGTCGCGGGCACGGTCGCGTTCTCCGCGGACCGGGGCGTATACCGGGTGCTTCTGGGCTCGTTTTCCGATCGTCCCTCCGCCGAGGCCCTGGCGGAGAGGATGCGCGGCGCCGGGGAAGAAGCAATGGCCGTCGAGGGAAGAGCCGCGCCGCCCACCGAGGCGACCGCTTTTCTGAACGTGACCGTAGAGGACGGGAGCGCCCGGCGCCTACTCTCTCCCGCGGACATCTATCCGGCGGACACCGATGCCCGGGTCCTCCTCGACGCGAAACCCTACCGCGGAAGCCTGCGCGTCCTGGTCAACCCGCGCGGCCTCGTGACCGTGGTCAACCGCGTGGACCTGGAGGAATACCTGCTTGGCGTCGTTCCCGCCGAAATGGGACCGAAGCGCTACGACGAACTCGAGGCGTTGAAGGCGCAGACCGTCGCGGCGCGCACCTACGTGCTCGCGCACCGAGGGCAGTTCGAGAGCGAAGGCTACGACGTCTGCGGCACGGCAAGGTGCCAGGTCTATTCCGGGCTCTCCGCCGAGGACCCGCTGTCCAACGCCGCCGTCGAGTCGACGCGCGGGCTCGTGCTCGCCTTCGGCGGCCGCTTCGCCGACGCGCTCTTCACGTCGACGTGCGGGGGACGGACGGAGAACGTCGAGAACGTCTTCGGCGAGCCCGCGGTCCCGTACCTCGTCTCGGTCGAGTGCTTTGAGCTCGCCAGTTCGGCTCTGCCGGGAGCCGCTCTGGACGGCAAGACCGGCGCGCGGCCGCGGACGGGCCTCGAATGGCGCGGCTCCGTGCTCGCGCATCACGTCCCCGGGAAGCGCCCGGGCCGCTCGGCGTTGCTCGAGACCGCGCAGAAGTGGGCGGGCGTGGCGGCGGAGGCGTCGCCGCCCGCGTCGCTCTCTCCCAATGCCGTCTATCCGTCGCTCATCGCGGCATTCGGCCTCGCTCCCGCCCGGGCTCTCCACCTGGACCCGCGCCAGCAGAGCTACTTCGCCGAGTCGCCTTCCGTCTCCGGCCATCTTTCCGGTCCCGCCCAGGAGGCTTACGATTTCCTCCTTCGATTTCGTTTCGTTGCGGGCGAGACGCTTCCGCCGCCGGACCGGACGCTGACCGAAGAGGAGTACGCGGGGCTGCTCTTTTCGGCCGCGCTCCGGCAGGCGGGGGTGACGGAGGGGAGCGGGCGTTTCCTGCGCCGGGAAGCCTCGAACGTCTGGGTGAAGACGCCGGAAGGGCGGCTGGGGCTGCCCGTGGACCCGGAGCTGCCTCTCGCGCGGCGCTCCGGCGAGATCTACTTTCCGGCGGCTTCTCTCGCCTTGCGCGCGGGCGACCGCCTGCGCTGGTGGAAGAGAGGAAGCCAGATCCTGGCGCTCTGGGCGGAGGTCGAGGTCGCCGCGCCTTCCTTCGAGCGCGAATCGTCCTGGACGGAGTGGGTGCGCCGCGTCCCGGGCAAGGAGCTCGCCCGGCGGATGGCCGCACGGGTGGCGGGGACCGAGGTGCGCGAGATTGCCGTCGTCAAACGGAGCACTTCGGGACGGGCGATCGAAATCCGCGTGACGACGGACGCCGCCGAGCTCGTCCTGCGCCGGTTCGACCTCCGGCAGGCCCTGGAGCTTCCGGAGATGCTCTTCTCGGTCCGGAAGGTGCGGGGGCCGCAGGGAGAGCCGGAGTTTCTGTTCCTGGGGCGGGGCTGGGGTCACGGCGTCGGCTTCTGCCAGAACGGCGCCTACGGGATGGCGCTCGCCGGGGCGTCCTACGACCAGATCCTGCGCCACTACTACACCGGAATCGATATCGTTCCCGCCAACAGCGTTACGGCCGCCCCACCCTCGGAGCGGTAGACGGTCTGATGACGGGAGACGGGAGACGGGACGGCCACTACGTCTACCGTCTACCCTCTGCCGTCTTCCGGTCCTACAATGTCCCCATGAGCACCACGGTTTCCACCGAGCGCGAAGCCATCCTCCAGACGGTCCGCGAATTCGCGGACGCGGAGATCCGGCCGCATGTCATGGAGTGGGACGAGAAGCAACAGTTCCCGGCCGAAGTGTTTCGAAAGTTGGGAGAGCTGGGCCTGCTCGGCACGATCTTCCCGGAAGAATACGGCGGGTCGGGTCTTTCGACCGGCGATTACGCGGCGATCGTCGAGGAGATCGCGAGCGTGGACGGCTCGGTGGCTCTCGCTCTGGCCGCCCACACGTCGCTCGGCTCGAGCCACATCTTCCGGTTCGGCAACGAGACCCAGCGCCGGCGTTACATGCCCCGGCTCACCTCGGGCGAGTGGCTGGCGGCGTGGGGCCTGACCGAGGCCGAGGCGGGCTCGGACTCGGGCGGCACCAGGTCCACGGGCGTTCGGGACGGCGCCGGCTGGGTCCTGAACGGCTCGAAGAATTTCATCACCAACGCCTCGGTCGGAGGGGTGGCCGTCCTGATGGCCGTGACCGACCCCGCCAAGGGCCACGGCGGGATCTCCGCCTTCATCGTCGAGCTCGACAATCCGGGCATCCGCGTGGGCAAGAAGGAGAACAAGCTCGGGATGCGAGCGTCCGACACCTGCACGCTCGTCATGGAGGACTGCCGGATCCCGGCGGAGAACCTCCTCGGGGCCGAAGGGGAAGGCTTCACCAACTCGATGAAGATCCTGGACGGCGGCCGGATTTCGATCGCGGCTCTCGCCGTGGGGATCGCGCGGGGCGCGTATGAAGCGGCGCTGCGGTATTCGAAGCAGCGCCGGCAGTTCGGCCGCGCCATCTGCGAGTTCGAGGCGATCCGTTTCTACCTGGCCGAGATGGCGACCGAGATTGACGCCGCCAGGCTCCTGACCGAACGCGCCGCGCAGGCCAAGGACCAGGGAGAGGA
This sequence comes from uncultured Acidobacteriota bacterium, assembly GCA_963741435.1. Taxonomy (GTDB): domain Bacteria; phylum Acidobacteriota; class Thermoanaerobaculia; order UBA5066; family Gp7-AA6; genus JAWOLE01. The sequence goes on from CAVUIX010000002.1 coordinate 164,758, forward strand.
ACACGGGCGTTTTGCGGCGCAGGCCAAGTACTACGCCTCCGAGATCGCGGTCCGGGCGACCGACCGCGCGCTCCAGATCCACGGCGGCTACGGCTTCATCAAGGACTTCCCGGTCGAGAAGTTCTACCGCGACGTCAAACTGTGCACCATCGGCGAAGGCACCACGGAGATCCAGAAGCTGGTTATCGCCAAGAGCCTCCTCCTGGCCGGCGGCTCGTGACCGCGGGCGGCGGAGTTTCAGGTTTCAGGTTTCAAGTTTCAAGGTGAGACACGACATCGTGAGCGATCCGGCCTCCGTCCTGAAACCTGAACCATGGAACTTGAAACCCGGCTCTCTTGTGGAGGGCGTCCTCGCGCGGCGGCCGCGCGAGATCGGCCGGGCGATCACGGCTGTTGAGAGCGAGGGAGGATCCGCCGAGCTGCTCCGGACCCTCTTCCCCCGCACGGGGAAAGCCCGGGTCATCGGCATCACGGGCCCGCCGGGCGCCGGCAAGTCCACACTCGCGCAACGTCTGGCGCAGGCGTACCGGCGGCGGGGTAAGACCGTCGGCATCGTGGCCGTGGATCCTTCTTCTCCCTTCACGGGCGGGGCGATCCTGGGAGACCGTATCCGGATGGCGGAGATCTACACGGACCCCGGCGTCTTCATCCGCTCGATGGCCACGCGCGGCGCCCTCGGGGGCCTGGCCCGGGCGACCTCCGACGCCGTGGACGTGCTCGACGCGGCGGGCTACGACGTCGTCCTGATCGAAACGGTGGGTGTCGGGCAGGACGAGGTGGACATCATCAAGGCCGCGGAGACCACGGCCGTCGTGCTCGTGCCCGGCCTCGGAGACGACATCCAGGCGATCAAGGCGGGCATCCTCGAGATCGGCGACGTCTTCGTCGTCAACAAGGCCGACCGGGACGGGGCCGACCGCACCGCGGCCGAGCTCGCGATGATGCTCGATCTCTCTGCGCAGAAGGGGTGGAGGCCGCCGATCGTCCGAACGGTCGCGCCCTCGAACACGGGAGTCGAGGAGGTCATCGCGGCGCTCGAGTCGCACGGGGAGCATCTGGCCGGGAGCGGCGAGGCTCGCGAGCGGCGGCGGCGGCGCGTCCGCGCCCGGCTCCTTGCGCTCCTGGACGAGCGTTTTCGGGCTTCGGTCCAGACTCGCGAGGACCGGCCGGGAGGTCTCGACGAAGCCGTCCGGCGCGTCGCGGAACGCGAAGAGGACCCCTATTCCGCGGCCGAGTCCCTGTTCGCCGTCGTGATCCGAACCGAGAACACCGAACAGCGAAAACCGAGCACCGGACACCGGCAATCATGACGGCTTACAAGATCGACCATATCGGCATCGCGGTCGTCTCGATCGACGACGCGATTGCGGTGTACCGCGCTCTTGGTCTCGAGGAGAAGCATCGCGAGGAGGTCCCGGCGCAGAACGTCGTGACCGCGTTTCTGCCCGCCGGCGAAGGCCGGATCGAGCTGCTGGAGCCGACCTCCGAAGACTCTCCGGTGGCGAAGTTCCTCAAGAAGCGCGGGCCCGGAATTCACCACATCTGTTTCGCCGTGCGCGACATCGACGGAACCGTCGCGGACCTCGCGCGGCGGGGATTCCGTCTCATCAATTCCCGTCCGGCGCCCGGGGCCGACGGAAAGAGGATCGTCTTCCTCCATCCCGACTCGGGCAACGGAGTTCTCATCGAGCTCTCCGAGGACGCGCCGGGCAAATGAAGGCGGGGAGCATCGTCCTGGTGCACCTTTCGAGTCCGCGGGAGAAGTTCTGGGGTCTCCTCGAGCACACCGACGCGAGCGGCGTCACGGTGCGGGGGCTGGGGGTTGAAGGCTTCGAGGACTGGCTGCGAGAGATCGTTCGGGAGGCCTCTCCGACCTTCTCGCCTGCCACGGTGTTCTTTCCCCTTCAGCGCGTGGAGAGGATCTCCCTCGACGAGACCATCGGGGAAGCCGTGTCCCTCGCCGAACGCTTCCGCCGCGCCGTCGGTGAAGACCCGCGCGACTACCTGGCCCCGGAGTGCGCCGAGGTCCAAAGTCCGAAGTCTCAAAGTTGACAGAACCGGTCGCTACCTTGGAGCCTGGAACCTTGAAACTTGAAACCGCGGCGCGTGAGCGCCGCTCAGCATCGCAGATAGTCGGGCGTCCAGTTCTTTATTCGGCGCTTGATCTCGTCGCGGCTCCCGATGTTGTTGGTCAGGACCTCTCTCAACAGGTCCGGCATCTCCGCGTCGCTCGCGAACCGGAGCGCCACGAACTGGTCGCGGGTCAGCTCGTCGATCCGGCCCTTGAGGTCGGCCGGCAGGATCTCCTTCAGGCGCAGGCGCATCTCGAGACGGATGATCCGGTCCTGGACCGTCAGCGCGAAGATCCGCACGTAGAAGGAGATTCCCAGCAGGGCGACCGCGACGGCGAGCTCGAGCAGCGCCTGCCAGGACGTCCACCGGACCAGCAAGATGAGTCTCCAGATGAGGTTGATGGCCAGGATGCCGAAGACCCCGACATGGTAGAGGGGAACGATCTTGCGGTGATTGGCGAAGTTCTGCGGCTGTCTCTCGGCCATCGTGCCCTCCTGCGAGAAGTCAAGAGTCTGGAGACGAGAGTCTGGAATCCGGAGTCTATCCTCGGGGCCTTCTCTCGACCCCTGACCCTCGACTCTCGACCGCCTACAGGTTGACGTTCTTGACGAAGTAGTCGGCGACGCTCACGGTTCCGTTGACGAGCTGACGGGCGTTCTCCGGGTTCATCTCGAAAGAGCCCGCCGGGTCGCCGGTGGCGGTCGTCAGGACGATCTCGACGACTGTCGGCTTCCCCTTCTCCTGCAGGTCCGCGAGGGCGCGCGCGGACGCGGAAAGCATGTTGAAAACGGCCTCCTCCGAATTGGCCGTGGCGAGGAGGCGCAGTTTCCCGCGGTAACTCGTCAGGCGGTACTGCGTGATTGCCGCCCCGTCGAGCACTCTGCGGAACGCGAGTTCCACGGCGGGCTCGGGCGCCTGCCAGGCCGTCCCGGATGTCCCCAACGCTTCGGGGCCTCCGGCTGACTTGGCGGGCGGCACGCCGAGCTTCGTCTTTCGCTGCCGGAGCATCTCCTGAAGGCTATAGGTGGGAGGCGGCTTCAGGACCGGGAGCTTGATGTCCTTGTCTTCCCCCGGAACGATCGCGATGACGTTCCCGGGATTCTCCTTGTTGTATTGCTCGGTGCCCGGAATATCGACGATCGCGAGGTCGATCTGCGTAACGGTCCCGTTGGGAAGCGTGATGATCGCCTTGGTCCCTTTCACCTCGTACATGGAGCGGGCGAAGATGATGGAACCGTCCTTCAACTTGATGTTGTAGGCAAAGGCGACAGACGCGGCGAGAGCCAGAGCCGCCAGAACGAGAAGAGCAAGTCGCTTCATGGGGGTCCCTTTCCGCCGGTTTGACAGCGCCGGGCCGTGCTCACATGATACCACTCGATGCTCATCGTCATGGATTCGGCCGCGACGGCCGAAGACGTCCGCCGCGTCGTCGAGACAGTCGAGAGCCTGGGACTGCAGGCGCACCCGATTCCCGGCGCGCAGCGCACGGCCATTGGCATCACGGGCAACCGCGGCTCCGTCGAAACCGGCGCCTTCGAGAACCTGCCCGGGGTCGCCGAAGTCATTCCGGTCTCGGCGCCTTACAAGCTCGTCTCCCGGGAGGCCAAGAGGGAGAACACCGTCGTTTCGGTCGGAGGAGTCGCCGTGGGCGGGCCCGAGGTCGTCGTCGTCGCCGGGCCCTGCGCGGTCGAGTCGGAAGCCCAGGCCATGGAGATCGGCCACGCGGTCCGCAGGGCCGGGGCGACGCTCTACCGCGGAGGCGCCTTCAAACCGCGCACCTCTCCCTACTCCTTCCAGGGGCTCGGCGAGGCAGGGCTGAAGATCCTGGCCAGGGTCCGCGGGGAAACGGGCCTGCCCATCGTGACCGAGGTCCTGGACACCGAGACCGTCGAGCTCGTCGCGGAGTACGCCGACTGCCTCCAGGTCGGCGCCCGCAACATGCAGAACTTCTCGCTGCTCAAGAGGCTCGGCAGGACGCGAAAGCCCGTGCTCCTGAAGCGCGGCATGTCCGCCACGCTGGAGGAGCTTCTCCTCTCCGCCGAGTATCTGCTGGCGGAGGGCAACTACGATGTCATCCTCTGCGAGCGCGGAGTGCGGACCTTCTCCGACCACACGCGCAATACCCTCGACCTCTCGGCCGTCCCCTACGTGCAGCGGATCTCGCACCTGCCGATCCTCGTCGACCCCTCTCACGGCACCGGCAAGCGGCAGAAGGTCTTGCCCCTCTCCCGCGCCGCGGTCGCCGTCGGAGCGGATGGGCTCCTGATCGAAGTCCACTCTCATCCCGAGGCCGCTCTCTCCGACGGCCCGCAGGCTCTCCTCCCGGAGATGTTCGCCGACCTGATGCGGCAGGTGCGGCTGCTCGCCCCCGTCGTCGGCCGAAGAGTCTAGGCAGGCCCGCGATGCAGAGAGAAGGCCTTCTCGTCCTCGAGGACGGCACGGCGCACCACGGCCTGGCCGTCGGGGCCGGAGGCACGTCCTTCGGGGAGATCGTCTTCAACACCGCGATGAGCGGGTACCAGGAGGTCCTGACCGACCCGTCGTACGCGGGGCAGATCGTCGTGATGACGGCGGCCCACATCGGCAACTACGGCGTGCGCCGGGACGAGGCGGAATCCGAGAAGGTGCACGTGGCCGGCTTCGTGGCGAGGGACTTTCCCGGGCGATGGAGCGGCACGGGCGGGGAGGAGAGTCTCGCGAGCTACCTCGAGGAGGCGGGCGTCACGGGGCTTCATGGCCTGGACACGCGGGCCCTGGTGCGGCACATCCGGACTCAGGGGGCGATGCGGGCCGGCCTTTCGACGGAGATCACCGACGCGGAGAAGCTCCTCCGGCTCGTGCTCGACTCGCCGCCCATGATCGGCAGCGATCTCGCTCTCGCCGTCTCGCCTTCGGAGTGCTCCGTCTTCGCGGCCGACAACGAGCGCTTCCACGTCGCGGCGATCGACTACGGGATGAAGCGAAACATCATCCGGCTCCTGAACGCCGCCGGCTGCCGCGTGACGGTTTTTCCGGCGACCGCGCCGGCCGCGACGATCCTCGGAGCCGCTCCCGACGGAGTCTTTCTTTCCAACGGACCCGGCGATCCGGCCGCACTCGGAGCGCAGATCCGCACGATCGAGGCCCTCATCGGGAAAAGACCGATCTTCGGGATCTGCCTGGGGCACCAGCTTCTCGGGCTCGCGCTCGGCGGGAAGACCTTCAAGCTGAAGTTCGGACATCGCGGCGCGAACCACCCGGTGGCGGATCTGCGCTCGACGGCGGTCGCGATCACTTCGCAGAACCACGGTTTCGCAGTGGACGGGTCCACGCTGCCGGGGGACGTCGAGCCCACGCACCGGAACTTGAACGACGGCACACTCGAGGGTTTTCGCCACCGCACGCTCCCGATCCTGGCGGCCCAGTTCCACCCGGAGGCTTCGCCCGGCCCGCACGACGCCAACGTCCTGTTCGACACCTTCATCGAAGCGATGGAGCAGGACCGAGAACCGGGAGGCGGGAGGCGGCACTCGGTAGGCGAGGAGTCACGATGCAGTTCGCCTCCCGCCTCCCGCCTCCCGCCTCCCGGCTCCGGGTGCTTTGAATGCCACTCTCCCTCGAGGTGGCTCTCGGTTATCTGCGGTCGCGCCCCTCGCGCCTCGTCTCCTCGGTCTCGCTGCTTTCGATCGGCGGAATTGCGCTGGGGGTCGCCGCGCTCGTCGTCGCGATGGGCCTGCTCTCGGGCTACCGGTCGGAGATCCAGGGAAAACTCATCGGCGCCAACGCGGAGGTCGTGGTCTTTCCGCTCTCGCTCCCCTCGGGGGCGTCTCCCGACACGCGGTTACTTCAAGCGCGCCTGGGGCGGATTCCGCGAGTCAAGGCCATCGCGGCGGTCATCTACCAGGCGGGCGTGGCGTCCTCCGCGGCGACCCCCGACGGGACGGATGCGGTCCTGAAGGGCGTGGATCCGGAGCCGGAGCGGGCGGTCTCGCAGATGGACGCTTACCTGCCGGACGCGCAGCGAGTGCTCACGCCCGGCTCGCCCGGGCAGCCGCCGGGTGTGGCGATCGGCGTGGAGCTGGCGCGGCGTCTGGACGCCCGCGAGGGGGACACGATCGCGCTCTCCGTGCCCGACCGCGCCTCGGGCGCGGCCCGGTTCGTGCCGCGGACCGGCCGTTTCCGCGTCGGCCGTGTCTTCAAGACGAACTTCGCCGAGTACGACGCGGAGTGGGTCTTCCTCCACCGCGAGGCTCTCCGGAGCCTCTGCCGCCTGGAGGCCGAGGCCGACGTCGTCGAGATCAAGCTCGACACGATCCGCGACACGGAGGGCGCGGCGCGGGCGATCGAGAAGGCGGCCGGGCCGGGATTCGCGGTCACCGACTGGAGAAGGATGAACAGCGGTCTCTTCTCCGCGCTGGCGATCCAGCAGACGACCCTTTTTCTCGTCATCGGCCTGATCGTCGCGGTCTCGACGTTCAACGTCGTCTCGACCCTCGTGATGACGGTGCAGGAGAAGAAGCGCGACATCGGCGTTCTTTCGGCCCTGGGAGCCGATCCCCGGTTTTTCTCGCGAGTCTTCCTGATGCTCGGCGCGCTGCTGGGAGGCACGGGCGTCGCCGCCGGGATCGTCTTCGGATGGCTCATCTGCCGGGCCGCGACGGTGTTCCGGCTGCTTTCGTTCCCGCCGGGAGTGGCGGAAATCTATTTCGTCTCATTCATCCCTTTTCTCGTGCGCGCGGTCGACCTGGCGGCGATCGTGGGCTTCTCGGCTCTCGCCATCCTCCTCGCGTCCTGGGTCCCGGCCCGCCGCGCCTCCCGCATCAACATCGCCGAGGCCCTGCGCTACGAGTAACCGTCGCTCCGCGCTTGCGCGGGGTCTGCGCACTGCGGGCGCACCGGCGAGCGACTCGGCCGGATGCGGCCTCGACCGCTCGCCTGACCCCGCGCAAGCGCTGCGCTCCCGCGGCGCGAGGCTCCTCCTCGCTTCGCTCGGAGACTCCTCGCGCCGCGAGCGGCTCAAGTGTCGTTCAAGAAGCTGAGGGACAGGATAGTGAGGGTTCGCTGAAATCCCCTCGGTTTGATCGGGTCTATAATTCAAACTGTCGCTTCTCTTTCCATCAAGGGGGGTATCCGATGCTCAGGTTTACGGCAAGAGTCCTTCTCGCCGCGTCAGCTCTTTGCCTCGCCGCAGGTCTCGCTTCCGCGCAGGTCTGTTCGGAGTGGCTGTGGTCGAATCCGTTGCCGCAGGGAAACCGGTTGAACGGCGTGGCCTACGGCGGAGGGGTCTTCGTGGCCGTCGGGAGCTCCGGAGTGGTCCTGACGAGCCCGGACGGCTCGGCGTGGACGCCGCGCTTCCCCGACACGCGGTCGGATCTCTACGATGTGGCGTGGAACGGGAAGCTGTTCGTCACGGTCGGCTCGGCGGGCTCGGCCTTCACGAGCCCGGACGGCGTCTTCTGGTCGCCGCGTGCGACCGGCTCGTCCGCGATGCTCAACCGTCTGGCCTGGAACGGGACCGTTCTGACCGCCGTGGGGAGCTCGGGCACGATCCTGACGAGCCCGGACGGCTCGTCCTGGACGGCGCGATCCTCCGGCGCCGACCAGTCGTTGCGGGACATCGCGTGGAGCGGGTCCCGGTTCGTCGCGGTGGGAGATCTCGGCACCATTCTCGCCAGCTCCGACGGCGCGGCCTGGGCGCGCAGCCCCTTCGACACCATCGACATGCTCTCCTCGGTCGCATGGAATGGAGTGGAGTTCGTCGTCAGCAGCTCCGGGTTCATGACGGCTTCGGTGCTTCGCAGCACGGACGGAATGAACTGGAAGAGCGACTACCTGGGACTCGTCGTCCCGATGCAGCGCCTGGCCTGGACGTCGAGCGGCTTTCTCGGCGTGGGCTCCTACGGGAACGTCTTCTCGAGCCCCGATGGCCAGGTCTGGGTCAACAGCCTGGCTCCGACCGGCTCCGACCTGCTGGGTCTCGCTTCGGATGGGAAGACCGTCGTGGCCGTCGGCGCCAAGGGGACGATTCTCACGACCACGGACCGCGCCGGCTGGACGCACCGGACCGTGGGCAACCGCAATCCCCTGTCGAAGGTCGCGTGGGATGGGACGCAATACGTCGCGGTCGGCGGCTTCGGAGCGGTGCTCACGAGTCCGGACGCGGCGATGTGGACGAGCCAGGCGCCGTTCTTCGACCGCTGGCTCCTGGGCGTCGCCTCGAACGGGAAGCGATGGGTCGCGGTCGGCGAGCAGAACGCCATCTTCTCGAGCCAGGACGGTGTCGCCTGGACGCGGCGGACCCCGGTGAAAACCGTCGTCCTTCATGACGTCCTCTGGGACGGGGCCCGGTTCGTGGCCGTCGGGAGCGACGGCGCGGTCCTGACGAGCGCCGATGGAGACGCCTGGACCGAGCAGCCGCGGATGTACTACACCTTGAACGCGATCGCGTGGAACGGGGCAGGGTACGTGGGCGTGGGCGGGGAAGCGGCGCGGGTCGTCTTCTCCAGCACGGATCTGAGCGCCTGGACGATCCGTTTCTCTCAAACCGGCGGCGGCCTGCAAGACGTCCTCTGGAACGGCTCGGAGTTTCTCGCCGTCGGGGACAACGGAGTTGCGCTCTCGAGCGCCGACGGAGTGTCGTGGCGGCAGACGGACACGGGTACGCCGCAAACGCTCTACGGCGTGGCCTGGAACGGGTCTCATTTCACGGCCGTGGGGACCGGCGGCGCGCGTGTGGAGAGCGCGGACGGTCTCGCCTGGACAGCCGTCGACACCGGCACGTCCAACGACCTCTACGCCGTGCGATGGTCCGGCGGGAGGCTCCTGGCGCTCGGACGGTCCGGAACGATTCTGCGCGACTCCTGCGGCGCGCAGCGCGGGTCGGTCTCCCCCGAGGCAGACCGTCCCGGCCGCGCTCCCCGCACCGTGAAGCGCTAGCGACTCCAGTCGCCTCCCAGTCCCTCCTCAACCGCCTGCAGGCGAACCACGCGGCGCTCTCGCTTAAGATGCACCGGCGTGCCCAGGAGAACCGACATTCACTCGATCCTCGTGATCGGATCGGGGCCGATCGTGATTGGCCAGGCCTGCGAGTTCGACTATTCGGGTACACAGGCCGTGCGCGCACTGAAGCGCGAAGGGTTCCGGGTCGTGCTGGTCAACTCCAACCCGGCCACGATCATGACCGACCCGGAGCTGGCCGACGCGACCTATGTCGAGCCGCTGACCCCGGAATTCCTGGAGAAGATCATCGAGAAGGAGCGGCCGGATGCGCTCCTGCCCACCGTCGGAGGCCAGACGGGCTTGAACCTCGCCCTCGCGCTCGCGGACCGCGGGATCCTGGACAAGTGGAGCGTCCGCTTGATCGGGGCCAACGAGCGCGCCATGCGCCTGGCCGAGGACCGGGAGCTCTTCAAGGAGGCGATGCTCGAGATCGGCGCCGAGGTTCCCCGCTCGGGCCGCGCCCGCTCGCTCGAGGAGGCGCAGGACATCGTTCGGAGGATCGGCCTTCCCGTCGTCGTGCGCCCCTCCTTCACCCTGGGCGGCTCCGGGGGTGGCGCGGCGCGGACGGCGCAGGAGCTCGCCGGCGTGGTGGCCCACGGCCTCTCCGAGTCGCCGGCCCACGAGGTCCTGATCGAGGAGTCGGTCGAAGGGTGGAAGGAGTTCGAGCTCGAGGTGATGCGCGATCTCGCGGACAACGTCATCATCATCTGCTCGATCGAGAACTTCGACGCGATGGGAGTGCACACGGGCGACTCGATCACGGTCGCGCCCCAGATGACCCTCTCCGACCGGCAATACCAGCAGATGCGCGACGAGGCCAAGGCCGTCATCCGGAAAGTCGGCGTGGACACCGGGGGCTCCAACATCCAGTTCGCCGTCGAGCCGAAGACCGGCCGTCGGGTCGTCATCGAGATGAACCCCCGGGTCTCGCGCTCCTCGGCGCTCGCGTCGAAGGCCACGGGGTTCCCGATCGCGAAGATCGCGGCGCTGCTCGCGGTGGGCTACCGCCTGGACGAGATCCCCAACGACATCACGAAGAAGACGCCGGCCTGTTTCGAGCCCTCGCTCGACTACGTCGTCGTCAAGATCCCGCGCTGGGCCTTCGAGAAGTTTCCGAAGGCCGACCCTCGACTGACCATCCAGATGAAGTCCGTCGGGGAGGCGATGGCCATCGGCCGCACCTTCGCCGAAGCGCTGGGCAAGGCGATCCGGTCCCTGGAGATCGGGCGCGACGGCCTGGACGACGGCGGGAAGCCGCTGCCGCGCGAGGAGCTGCTCGAGAAGCTCTCCGTTCCCACCTGGGAGCGGATCTTCCATCTGCGCCGGGCGATCGTCTCCGGCATGTCCATCGAGGAGATCGCGGCGCGGACCTCGATCGATCCGTGGTTCCTGGACCCGATTGCCAGGATGGTCGCGGGCGAGGGGGCCTTCGCCGGCAGGAAGGTCGCGGAGGTCTCGCGCGAACAGTGGCGCGAGGCCAAGAGACTCGGTTTGTCCGACCGGTCGCTCGCACGCTCCCTCGCCACCGACGAATCGCGCGTGCGCGAGCGCCGCCGCGAGCTCGGCATCGAGCCCGTCTTCAAGACGATCGACACGTGCGCGGCGGAATTCGAGGCGGAAACTCCGTACTTCTATTCGACTTACGAGGACGAGAACGAGTCCGTGCGCACGGCGCGCAAGAAGATCGTGATCCTCGGAGGCGGGCCCAACCGGATCGGGCAGGGGATCGAGTTCGACTACTGCTGCGTCCACGCCTGTTACGCGCTCTCCGAGGCGGGTTACGAGACGGTGATGATCAATTGCAACCCGGAGACGGTTTCGACCGACTACGACACGTCCGACCGCCTCTACTTCGAGCCCCTGACTTTCGAAGACGTCTCGGCCGTGCTCGACAACGAGCGTCCCGACGGCGTGCTCGTCCAGTTCGGCGGCCAGACCCCGTTGAAGCTCGCGCGGCCGCTCGAGGCGGCCGGATACCCGATCCTCGGGACCTCCCCCGAGTCGATCGACCTCGCGGAAGACCGCGGCCGGTTCGGAAGGCTCGTGGGGGAGCTCGGCCTGCGCGCCCCCGAGCACGCGGAAGCGCGCACCGGGAAGGAAGCGCTCGCGGCGGCCCGGCGCATCGGGTATCCCCTCATGGTGCGCCCCTCCTACGTTCTGGGGGGGCGCGCGATGGCGGTCGTTTTCGACGACCAGCATCTTCTCGGCTACATGGCGCAGGCGCTCGAAAGCTCGCCGGAGCATCCCGTTCTCATCGACCGGTTCCTCGACGACGCGTTCGAGTACGACGTGGACGCGCTCTCCGACGGCCGGGAGACCTGGATCGGGGGGATCCAGCAGCACATCGAGGAAGCCGGCATCCACTCGGGAGACTCCTTCTCGGTTCTGCCGGCCTGGAAGGTCACGCAGCGGCAGATGGCCGAGATCCGGGACGCGACGCGCCGGCTCGCCGAAGCGCTCTCCGTGCGCGGTCTCGTCAACATCCAGTTCGCCACCCAGGGCGATCTCCTTTACGTCCTGGAGGTCAATCCAAGGGCGTCCCGCACGGTCCCCTTCGTGTCGAAGGCGATCGGGGTGGCGATGGCGCGGGCCGCGGCGCTTCTCGCGGTGGGGCAGCCGCTCGCCTCCCTCGGCTTGCCGCTGGAGCGGGATCCCGTGGACTTCTTCATCAAGGCCCCGGTCTTCCCGTTCAAGAAGTTTCCGGGGGAAGACAGTCTTCTCGGCCCGGAGATGAAGTCCACGGGCGAGGTGATGGCGATCTCACCGCGCTTCGGCGACGCCTTCGCGAAGGCCTGCGAAGCCGTCGGGATCCGGCTGCCGGTCGAGGGGCGGGCGTTCCTGACGGTCAATCCGTATGACAAGAAGAGCGTGATTCCGATCGCTCGGGAGCTGGCGGACCTGAAATTCGCGCTGTGCGCGACGGAGGGAACGCGGGCCGCGCTTGCGGAGGCGGGGCTCCCGGCGGAGAGGGTCTTCAAGGTCAACGAGGGATATCCCAATGCGGTCGAGTGGATGGAATCGGGGAGGATCCAGCTCGTCATCAACACTCCGCTCGGCGGCCAGTCTCACCAGGATGAAGCGGCGATTCGAGCCGCGGCGCTGCGCCTCCGGATACCCTGCCTGACGACCCTCTCGGCTTCCGCCGCCGCCGTCGAGGCGATCCGCGCCCGCCAGGAAGGAAGAACGGGGATCGCCTCGCTGCAGGAGTACCACCGGGGTTGATTTGTGATTTGCGATTTGTGATTGGTGATTGAGGACCGGGAGTTGATTCATCGGGTGATCGGGTGATCGGATGATCGGGAGCTCCGTGGCGATCGACCGATGGGCCGATGAACCGATGAACCGATCGCCGGGAACCGGCGTCAGAATCCTCCTGTTCCTTCTCTCGGTCATCGGATCGGGGTTGCTGTTTGCGGTGGGGTTCGCGCCGGCGGCTCCGGACCGCCTTCCCGTCCTGGTGATCGCCGTCGGTCTGGCGCTGGCGGCCGCGTGGAGTCCGGCGCGGGCGATCGTTGTCTTCGCGTTTGTCTTTCCGTGCGCGGGTCTGCTCACGCGGCTCTCCGGCGGCACGGACCCGGTCGCCTGGCCGGCGCTACTCTTCGGAGGTCTCGCCGCGGGATGGTCCTTCCGTTTCATCTACGACTTCGACAGCATGCCCGAGCCTTCGCCGCTCGATCGCCCTCTCCGCGCTCTGCTTCTCCTCTGGACTCTCGCGACCGTCCTGGCCGTGGCGAGAGCATCCACGCTCTGGGCCGCGCTCCGCGGGTTGACAGGCCGCGCCGTCAATGGAGACGGGCTGCCGGAGACGGCAGCCGTCCGCGAGAGTCTTCTGGCCTTCTCGGCGCTGGCCGCCGGCGCGGCCTTCTTCCTCCTCCTGCGGCGCCAGGGTCCGGCCGTGCGGTCGAAGGCGCTGCGCGCGGCGCTTCTGGGCGTTTGCGCCTCGGCGCTCGCCGCTTGCCTTCAAGGACTCGGCCTGCTGCCGCCGGAGACGAGGCCGTACTGGAAGTCGACGGGAAGAATCGCGGGCGCGGCGGCCGATCCGAATTCGCTCGGCCTTCTGTGCGCTCTGGCCCTGGTCCTCGTCGCGGCCGGGTTGTTTCGCGCGGCGGCGCGCGACCGCTTCGGGCCGATCGCCGCGATCCTCCTCGCGGCGGGCCTGCTGCTCTCCGGATCGCGCGCCGGTTTCCTTCTGCTCCTGCTCGGCGTCCTGATTCTGTTCCTCGCGGGCGAGCTTCCCTCCCGCGCGCGCCTGGCGACCCTGGTTCTGCTGGCGGCCGCGGCCCTCGGGGCCGGCGTCTTTCTCCTGCGGGGCTCCGCGGGGACTCTCGGCACTCGCCTCGCTCAGAGCTTCGACCCGAAGCTTCCGCTCGCGTATCGCATGTCGGAGCGGCCGCTCCTGTGGAGCGCCGCCGGGCGTCTTTTCCTGCGTCATCCCGTGGAAGGCGGGGGCATGGGAGTCTTCGCCTGGCAGTTTCCGGACCTGATGAACGAGGAGAACCCCGCTTCCTGATCGCGCGACAATCCCGGCAGCGCCTACGTGCAGGCCCTCGCGGAGACTGGAGCGGCCGGGTTCCTGCTGACGGCCTTCTTCGTCGTCTCGCTCGCCGTGCTCGCCCTGCGACGGGCGCGCGCGAGCGACGCCGTCGCTGCCGGTTCCGGGGTGGCCGCGGCCGCGTTTCTCGCCGTCCTCGCCGTGGGCTCCCATTGGTTCGCTGCCGATGTGTCTCTGCTCTTTTTCCTCCTCGCGGCCCACGTGGCCGGCCCCGCTCCCGAGAAGTCCCCGGAAGATCCGAAGACAGAGGCGGCGACTCCGTGGCTCAAACGATCCCTTCTCGTCGTTGTTCTCCTCTACGCTGTCGCGGCCGGAACCGCCGTGCTGGCGACGGCGCGCCCCGAGGAAGCCTTCCGCCACTCCCCCCGAATCGGCTTTCACGACGAGGAGGTCGGTCCCGGCGGCCCCTTCCGGTGGACGCGCCGCCGGTTCGCGCTGTGGGTCGAGCCGGGGCAGACGCGAAGAATCCTCCTCGCGCATTACTCGCCGAGCCCGAGGCCGGTGGACGTGAACGTGACGCTCGAAGGCCGGACGGTCTTCCGGCGCGCGCTCAAGGCCGGGGAATCGGCCACGCTGCGCTTGAACGGTTCCCCACTGCGGCCGCGGGCGTTTCTCTTCGAGGTCTCGCGATCCTTCGTCCCCAGGCGGCTGGGTCTCTCGGAGGACAGGCGCGAGCTCGGGCTGCTTTCCATCGAGCCACGATGACCGTGGCCCGGTCGCGCCGCGCGGGCGGGCTGCCGCTGCTTCTCCTGACTGCCGCTTTCCTCGGCCGCGGCGTGTTCCTCGCGCTGGCCCTTCCCGGAGGCGACCCGCTCGACGAGACGTTTCATTTCGCTTACGCGCACTTCCTGGCGGAGACGGGGCGCGTCCCGAAACCGAGCGAGCCGTCCATCGCGGCCGAGTTCCTGCGTCCCGCCCGGCTGCTTCCGGCGTCCAAACCGATTTCCGGGCGCAGGATCTCCTGGAAGGAGTATTCCGGCGCGCCGGAGGATACGCGTCGCGGGCTGCGGCAGGAGGCCTACGAGCACCGACCCACGGAACGCCGGCTGTGGCTCGACCCCAACTATGAGACGCAGCAGCCGCCTCTCTTCTACCTGCTCGCGTCGGCGCCGCTCCGGCTCCTTCCCGACGCCCGGTTTTCGACGCGGCTCCTCGTGCTCCGGTTGTTCTCGGCCATCGTCGCCGCCACGGCCGTGCCTCTGGCATATCTGTTTTTTCGGCGTCTCCTTTCGAAGGGAGCCGCACTGGCGGCGACGGCGGCGTTCGTCGCTTTTCCCGGAATCGGTTCCTTCGTAGGACGCTTTTCCAACGACACCCTGGCCGTGCCGATCGCCGCGGCGCTGCTCTTCTTCTTCGTCGAGGCGGGACGCGGGCGGTTCTCGCGCGGCAAGACGGTGGGACTCCTGGCGCTTCTCACGGCCGGCTGCTGGACAAAGCTCTACTTCCTTCTTCTCCTGCCGGTAGCGCCTCTGGCGGCGTTCCTGACTTCGCGCGGCCGGCGCTCCGGCTCCTGGCGAAGAGCGCTCCTCGGTTGCGCCCTGGCCCTCCTCTTCTTCGTTCCCTGGATGATCCACGAGCGATCCCGGACGGGAGACTGGCTCGGGCTTCTTCCCTCGAGGCAGGCAACCGCCCTCCACATCGGGTTGTTCGGCCGTCTCAATGCCCTCCCCGACCTGATGACACGACGATTCGCGATCGTTTTTGGCCGGACGTTTCTCTGGCCCGGCACGTGGAGCGGCACGGGGGCGCCCGCGGCGCTCGCGGTTCTGCTGACCGGCACTCTCCTGTTTCTGCTCCTGGGGCCAAATCTCCGGAGAGGCGCGCGGTCTCGGCGGCGGCAGGAGACCTGGCGGGTGGGGGGGCTTGCCGTCGCCATCTTCCTCGTCGGGCAAATCGCGTACGCGTCGACGTACGCCGCTGTCGGGAGGCTTCGTGGGCACCCGCCCTCGGCGGGTCCCGACGGTTGGTACCTGCTGATCCTCTTTCCCGTAGTCCTCTCCGCCGGTTGCGCCCTCGGCCGGCCCGTGGCGGCGGGCTCTTTCGTCGCCGCCGGAGCGGTCTTCCTCGCGGCGGAGTGGTGGACGACCTTTGGAGTCCTGCCCGGAGTCTATGGAGGCCGGACGACCTTCAACGGCGCGAACGCTCCCTTCTCCGCGTACGGCACATATCTCGGGCGGCCGGATGAGGTTCTGCGGGTCTATTCGAGAGTCGGCCTCGCGGGAGCCCCGGCATTCGTGCTCGCCTCGGTTGTGGGACTCTGGCTGCTGGCTCTCGCGTCCGCGCTCCTGCTGCTGCGCTCAAGGCGAGCGCGGGTGAGAGCCGGGGGATAGGGGGAGGCATCGAGATCCAGTTTCATCCCGCCTCGGGCGGCGTGAGGGTCAGGACGTTGCGGATCGGCCGCGCGGGAGGGCGCTGGCTTGCGTCCCTTGCGGTTGCGGGAGCGTTGATTTCGATGTCGCTCGCTTTCACCGCGCCCGTGGCCGTCGCCCGCGCGAACCGGCGGCAAGACCATGGGCGTTCTTCTGGAGAGATCGGGGAAGCGATGGCGGGACAGCAGCGGGCCGCGCGGCTGACGCAGGCGATCCGGGATCGAGCGCTCGACCGCGCGGACTACTTAAACCGGATCGCTCTCGTCTATGGCATCCGCGCCGCGCGGTGGCCCCAGGCACTGAGCTCGGGGCCGGCCGCCCTCTCTTCGGCGCAGCCGGAAAAGCTCGCCGCGCAGATCGAGATCCTCCTTCGAGCGCTCGAGAGGGCTCGGGCTATCCTGGAGGAGCACGAGAAAGGCGATCCGGATCTGGCGTCCCGTTCGCCGTCGCTTTTTCCGTGCGCCGCGGCCCTCTGCGAGCCTTCTTCCTTCTTCGGGCCCCGCGTTTCTCCCTGGACGGGAGAAGAGGAGTTCTTCCCGGGCGTGGACATCGCGGCGCCGGAAGGCTCGGCCGTTCTCGCGCCGGGAGGCGCCACCGTGATGTTCACGGGGAAGGTCCGGCGCTCGCCGGCCGGCTGGTTCTGGCGGCTCGGCAACTTGATCGTGCTCTCCCACGGCGACAGCGGCGCCACGGTCTTCGGGCACCTTTCGCGAATCGACGTGCGCCGCGGGCAGCGCGTCGCGCGCGGGCAGAGGATCGGCGCCGTCGGCGCGACGGGCTGGGCAGTCTCGCCGCAGCTCCACTACGAGTTCTGGCGTCCGGAAGGCGAGGCGCTGCGCCCGACCGATCCGTTCTTCGCTTCGCTCAACCGCCGTCTCGGCCGCAATCCCGTCTCGCTCGAGCAGATGGAGGCGACCTCCGCTCCCGGCCCCCTCGACCCGCTTCCCGGATTCAGCTCCGCGCCGGAGCGCCCGGACGCGGCGGTTTCCGGTTCCCGAGATATCCCCGGCTCGAAACGCCGCCGGCGTCTCTGATCCTGAAGGGGTTCGGGGCGGAGTCCGTCTCGAAGGCCCTTCGAGCCTTCAGTGCGGGTAGCGCGCGACGCGCGTGCGGTGGGAAGAGAGGCGGCTTCGGACGTCGTCCATCCGGTCGCCGCCCGTCGACTCGAGGAGGGCATCGGCGAGGACGAAGGCGAGCATCGCCTCCGCGATGACGCCGCAGGCGGGGACGGCAGTGACGTCGCTTCTCTCGTACGCGGAGCGAGCAGGTTTGCCGGTCTCCAGGTCCACGGAATCGAGACCCCTGGCGAGAGTCGAAAGGGGCTTCATGAAGATGACCGCGATGATCTCCTCGCCGTTGGTGACTCCCGCTTCGAGGCCTCCGGCCCGGTTCGTGCGGCGGCGCAGAACGCCTTTCTCGCCCGGCTCGATCTCGTCATGGGCGAGCGAGCCGGGGCCGCGCGAGGCCTCGATGGCCGAGCCGAGCTCGACCGCTTTGACGGCGGGAACGGAGAGCATGGCCTGCGCGATGCGCCCGTCGAGCTTGGTCTCCCAGGAGACGTAGGAGCCCAGGCCCGCGGGCACTCCTCGCGCGCCGACGAGGATTGCCCCGCCGAGGGTCTCTCCCTCGCGCTTGGCCGCGTCCACCGCCGCGACCATCTTCTCCTCGAGCGAGGCGTCGACCGCCCGCAGCGGAGAGTCCTCGCGGACCTTCCGGAGGGACGCAAAGGAGCGCGGCGACTTCTCGTCCACGACCGCGCCGAGCGAGAGGACGCCGCTCGCCACCTCGATGCCGCATTCCGCGAGGAGGAGCTTGCAGACCGCTCCGGCCGCCACGCGCGCCGCGGACTCGCGCGCCGAGGCGCGCTCGAGGACGTCGCGCAGGTCGCTCGATCCGAACTTCATTCCGCCCGCCAGATCCGCGTGGCCGGGGCGCGGGCGCGTCAATCGGCGCTCTGCCGCGGCGGACGCGTCCGCCCGGAGGGGGTCCATGACCCGCTCCCAGTTGGCGTAGTCCCGGTTGGCGATGCCGATGGCGATGGGAGAGCCGAGCGTGATGCCGCCGCGGACACCGCCTTCGAAGATCGCCTCGTCCTTCTCGATCCTCATCCGGCCCCCGCGCCCGTAGCCGTGCTGCCGGCGCGCGAGCTCCCGGTTCACGAGAATGGGATCGATCCGCAGGCCCGCCGGAATGCCCTCCAGGATCGCCGTCAGCCGCGGGCCATGCGACTCTCCGGCTGTCGTGAGCTTGAGACGCATGGAGAGAGAGTCTCGCACAGGTGAGAGTCGTGATCGGTGATCGGGTGATCGGGTGATCGAACGCTCGATCGGCAGGACTTTCGCGATCGCACGATCACCCGATCGCAGATCGCCCGATTGCCTCAATCCGGCAGGAGGCTCTCGAGGGCGGAAGGCGCGAGGAGTTGCGCGTAGGATTCCTCGACCCGCACGGCGTCGCTCGCCCGCGACTCGTGCCCGGCGCCCGCGAGGAAGAAGAAGAGGAGCGCCGCGGCGGCCGAGAGAAGCGCGCGGCGGCGCCGGCGGCGGCGGTGGTCGCGCGCGAGGGCCGCGGTCACCTGCCGGAGGAAGCTCTGGGAGACGGGCTCCGGCGTCTCGAGTTCGACGGAACCCGAGAGCCTCTTCCACGCGGCGGCCAGTCGGGCCTCCACACGGCAGGCGCGGCATCGAAAGAGATGGCCCGTCTCGCTCCTTCGCGCACCCGGGCAACGCCGCGCCCTCATGAGATCCTCGTTTCAAAGCGGGCCCGCAGTTTTCTCCGGGCGCGGTGGATGCGCACCCGAACGCCCGTGACCGTCATCCCGAAACGGCGGGCGATCTCGCGGTCGATGTCCCCATCGATCTCCCGGGCGAGGAGCAGCTCCCTGTCGAGCGGGGCGAGGGAGGCCAGGGCCTCCCGCAGGAGGTCCGCGTCGAGGTGCCGTTTCTCCTCCGATGCGCCCGGCCGCGCGGTTTCCCCGAGAGGGACTTCCGTGCGGCGGCGGCGCACCAGGTCGATCGCGGTCCGCAACGCGATGACGCGCATCCAGGCAGCAAAAGAGGTCTGGTGGCGGTAAGTCGAGAGCGCGCGGAATGCGCGCAGGAAAGCCTCCTGTGCTGCGTCCTCGGCCAGGGCCGCGTCCCCGGTGATGCGCCGGGCAGCGGCGATGGCGGCCGGTGCGGCCAGGCGCGTGAGCGCGGCAAAGGCGTCCTCATCCCCCCGGCGGGCGCGTTCGACCAGCCTCGCCTCGTCCGGGGCTTCCGCGGGAGCCGGTCGGGGCGCTGCGGCGGACGCGGCGCGCGCGGCCGGGATCCGCATCAGGAGCCGCTCCCGAGGAAGGCTTCGAAGGACTTCACGGCGGAGTCGGCCCGGTTGCCCATCCGATCGCGGAGCATCTGGATCTTTGCGCGCTGGGCGTCGCTCAGGATCGGCTGGACTTCCGTCCGGATCCTCGCGAAGAGCACCGCGCCATCCGCGTGGACCTGGCCGAGCCTCTGCGCGGCCGCCCGGATGGCGGTCTCGTCGAGCGGCTGGGCGAGGACCGCGTCGTGGACAGCGCGCCGAGCAGCGGCCGACGCCTTGATCTGGGTCTCGATCTCCTGGGCATGAGTCTTCAGGATGGCCTTGATCTGGCTCTTCTGGTCGTCGGACAGGTCGAGCGCCCGGGCGATTCGTCCGAAGACGCGAGGCCCGAAGTCCGAATGCGCTCCCCGAGGAAAGGCCCCGGCCGAGAGCCTGCCGGCGACAAGTCCGGCCGCGCCCAGGACGGCGATCCCGGCGCCGACGAGGACCGATTTGCGAATCTGCTGGATGCTCACGGGTTGCTCCTTTGGTGGAAGCCCTTCTGGCTTCACCAATTAATACGACCGAGCCGCCGGGATGATTACGCGCTGGGTGTACCGATTACACTGGCGCCGTGGAACGTCGTTATGTCCTGCGGACTCCCGCCCGGGCGGTTGCCTACCGGGTGGACTACGACCGGGAGTTGAACGAGGAGCAGCGGGAGGTCGTTCTGGCGGGCAGCGGCCCGATCCTGGTCATCGCGGGCGCGGGATCGGGCAAGACGCGTACTCTCGTCTACCGCGTGGCGCGCCTGATCGAATCGGGCACGGACCCCGGCCGGATCCTGCTGCTGACCTTCACCAACAAGGCGTCCCGCGACATGCTCCGGCGCGTCGAGACACTGCTCACGGTGGACACCCGGCGCCTGATGGGCGGGACATTCCACTCGGTCGGGAACCGGCTGCTGCGCCGGTTTGGCAGCCGCGTCGGCCTCGGGCCGAACTTCACGATCCTCGACCCGGAGGATGCGCGGGAGATGCTGGAGGCGGCGACCTCAGACCACAAGATCCCGGTCGTCGAGAAGCGGTTTCCGAAGGGGGACGTACTGCTCGATCTCTATTCCTACACGATCAACACCGGCCGACCGTTCACGGAAGTGCTCTTCGAGCGAACGCCGCATTTCTCGCCGCTCGAGGCGGAGATCGTCTCGGTCTTCCAGCGATACCGTGAGAGGAAGCGCGCCGCCAACGCGGGCGACTACGACGACCTGCTGCTCGCCTGGAAGCGGCTGCTCGAGGAGATCCCGGAGGCGGCGGGGGAGCTCCAGCGCTCCTACGACCACGTCCTCGTGGACGAGTACCAGGACACCAACCGCCTGCAGGGCGAGATCGTGGACGGCATGGCGCGCGCGAAGAAGAACGTCACGGTCGTCGGCGACGACGCGCAGGCGATCTACTCCTTCCGCGGCGCTTCCTTCGAGAATATCCTGGGCTTCCCGGAGCGCTACCCGGACGCGAAGACCTTCCGCCTGACTCGGAACTACCGCTCGACCCCCGAGATCCTCGCGCTCGCCAACGCCTCGATCGCGCACAACGTTCGGCAGTTTCCCAAGGAGCTGCAGGCGACGCGTCCGCCGGGCCCGATGCCCGCGGTCGTCCCGCTGCCGGACATTCCCGAGCAGGCGCGTTTCGTCGGGCAGCGACTCCTGGAATGGCACGACGAAGGGGAGAAGCTCTCCGACCTCGCCGTCCTCTACCGCGCGCACTACCAGGCGCTGGAGCTCCAGATCGAGCTGACGCGCCGGGGGATTCCCTACGAGATCCGCTCCGGGATGCGTTTCTTCGAGCAGCGGCACGTCAAGGACGTGCTGGCGTTCCTTCGCATCGCCGTCAATCCGAAAGACGAGCTTTCGTGGAAGCGGGCGCTGAAGCTCTTTCCGCGCATCGGAGAACGGGCCGCGGCGGCGGTCTGGGAAGCCATCGGTAACCGTCCCGATCCTCTCGTCTCCTTCCAGGAGCGCGGCGGCACGCGCGGCATCGAGCTTCCCCGAGGGGCCGCGGCGGCGCTCGAGCCGTTCCGGGCCCTGATGGAGAGAATCGAGTCCCCTTCGATGCGATCCTCCCCCTCCGAGGCGATCCGCGCGGTGGTGGAGGATGTCTACCGCGATTTCGCGCGCGCGAAATTCCCGAATGGAGACGCCCGCCTGGACGACCTCGAACAGTTCGCGCAGTTCGCGCAGAGCTACGACTCGATCCGCTCCTTCCTGGAGGAGGTCACGCTTTTCAACGAGCTGTCGGGCGAGGACGTCGTGGCAGGGGACTCCGACGACGACCGCGTCGTGCTCTCCTCGGTTCACCAGGCCAAGGGGCTGGAGTGGAGCCGGGTGATCGTGATCGGCCTCTCGGAGGGCCGCTTCCCCAGTTACCGCGCCGCCGCGACCGCCGAAGGGCTCGAGGAAGAGCGGCGCCTCTTCTACGTGGCGGTCACGCGGGCGAAGAACGAGGTCGCTCTCGTCTACCCGATGCTCGCCCGCGACCGCTACGGCGTGGACGTCATCCTCGAGCCCTCTCGCTTCGTCAAGGAGCTGCCCGAGAACGTCTTCGAAAGATGGACCGTGGAGCTCGCGCCGATGCCGCAGGACGCCCCGGAGGAAGACCGGGAGCCGGTGAATTGAAGAGAGCGCTCGCGCGGCCCGCGTCCGCGCAGGGCGACCGGTGAACGGGCAATCGAATTTGGACGGTCGCGGCGCGGCCCTGGCCGCCGGCGCGGGCGCCTCCTTCGTCACCGCCGTCGGACTCGTCCTCGGGATCCGCCCTCAGCTCCTGCTCGATCCCGATCCCGCGTGGGCGCCGGCGCGGCTCCTCCTCACACTTCTCGTCTTCGCCGCCGCCGGCGGCGCCGGGGTGGCGGCATCGGCGGCGCTCCTTCTCTGGGGGCGCACGCGGGCGGTTCGCGAGGGTCTTCCCGCTCTTCCGCTCTCCGCGGCCGTGCTCGTCTGCCTCGCGGCCACCGCGCTCCTTCTCGGAACGGCCGCTCGTTTCGTGGCGCTGGGCCGGTTGCCGGCGCCCCTCTGGGTGGACGACCTGTCTCTCATCCCGCCCGCGCTTTCGCTTCACGGCGACGCGCGCGACTTCGCCGACCCGGTCCGGGCCGTTCCGTTCGGCCTGCCGCGTCCGTACGGAAGCGTGGGGGTGCTGTATCTGGAGCTCTACCGCTGGTCGCTTCTCCTCTTCGGAACGACGGTCTTCGGCGTTCGGTTTCTTTCGGCGGCTGCCGGAGTCCTGTCGATCGCAACGGCGATCGCACTCGGGAGGGCGCTCTTGCCCCGCGGCGGCGGAGCGCTCGCCGGCCTCGCGCTCGCCGGGATGCGCTGGCACCTCATTCTCTCCCGGTGGGGGTGGAACGCGATCGTCCTCGTGCCCCTGCTCGACCTGGCGGCTCTGCTCCTGCTGCGCGCCCGCCGCAGGCGCAGTGTCGCGGCGACGGCGGCCGCGGGCGTCGTCGCCGGGGTCGGGGCGCACGTCTACCTGGCGGCCTGGGTGGCGCTCGCGGCGCTGACGGTATTGCTGGCCTGGCCGGGGCCGGGTCTGACACGATGGTGGCGGCTCCGGGCTGGCGGAGTTTTCGTCGCGATGTTCCTCCTGGCGGCTTCTCCTCTCTTCGTTCCAGGCGCCGGAAAGACCCCTTACTTCCGGCGCGCCGGGCAGCACAACGTGCTGGTGGAAATCCGCCGCCAGAGTTCAGTCGCGCCCCTCTTCTCCTCCGCGGCGACCGCGCTGGCCGCTCCCTGGTTCCTCGCAGACCCTTCGCCGTGGAACGATTTGCCCGGCAGGCCGCGCCTGGGATGGATTCTCGGTATTGCCGTCGCCGCGGCCCTGGCACGCTCTCTCTTGCGGCCGCGGGAAGAACTGTCCGGCTTCCTGCTGGCGCACGCCGGCGCGGCATTCGCCTCGACGGTCGTCTGGGGCACGGAGATGCAGCCCAACGGTTACCGGATCGCCTACCTGACGACGGTGACGGCCGTGGCGGCTTCGGCCGGGGCGCTGTCGCTCCTGTCGCTCCTCTCCGAGCGCGCTCGCCGGGCCGGGGCGATCGCGATCGTCGGGTTGCTCGCGATCTCCGGCTCGCTCGCCGCGCGCGATGTCTTTCTGCGATGGGGGCCGATGCTTGAGGCGTGGGAAGGCTACCAGGGGAGAGACAACCTCATGGCGAAGGCAGTCCTGCGCTGGCAGCGGTACGGCCCGGTGACCGTGGACCCGCGCCTCTCCCGCGTCCTGGCCAACGGGGCGACTCTTTCGCTCAATCTTCTCGTGCGCTACCGGCTCCATGCCGAGGAATCCGCGTCGCCCCGGCCGTCATCGCCCCTCGGCGACGTCGCTCGCCGGAGTTTCCGTCTCGTTCCCGCGACGCAGGTTCCCCTCGGGCAGGAGCGGGTCGTCGAGATCGTTCGAGACGGACGAGGAACGAAATGGGCGCTCGTCCTCGGCGCCAGGAGATGAAGACGACCCGACTCTGTGCGAAAATAGAGGCGTGACAACGAGGTCTTCGCCGTGAGAGACGACCTCTACTCCGCCATCTGCCGCGAGGCCCTGGAGTCCCGCCAGCGGGATGTCATGTCCTTCGTCGACAACGGGATGGCCGGGCTCTCCGTGCGGCTCGAGAAGACCCTGCTCCGGTTGCCGGGAGGCTATTACCTGCTGGGGCTCGGTCCTTACAACGCGGGCCTCGTGCGCCTGGACTTCGACGAGCTCCTGATCGGACGAGAGGTGCCGGAGTTCATCGGCGTCGGCATGCCGGTGTCCGGCTTCCGCGTGTCTTCTCCGGACGCGTTTCTCAACACGGAGGTCTCCCGGCTGCACGCCAAGCTGTTTCGCCTGCTGCTCGGCTCCACGCCGCAATACCGGCTGGTGGACATGCGCTCGACGTGCGGCACCTATCTGAACGGAGACCCCATTCCGGTCCCCGACGATCTGGCGGGCCTCTCCGAACAGGACTGCGCGCGACCCCTGCGTTCCGGTGATTTCTTTTCGCTCGGCCCTTCGGCCGTCAACCTCTTCCTGTTCTTCCAGAAGTGATTCTGGACGCCGGCCGGGTCCGCTCGGCTCGGGCGGCCCTGCTTGCCGGCGTCGCCGTCTCGTTCGTCGTGGCGGTGGACGTGGTGCGATGGGTGCGGCCGGCGCTCCTGACCGATCCCGATCCGGCCTGGCCTCTGCCGCGTCTGCTGCTCGGACTCTTCGTGATCGGCACGGCGGCTTGCGCGGGGGGCCTGACGGCGGCGCTCTTCCTCCTGCTCGCACGCCGGCTCTCCCGTTTTTCGCCGGAGCCCCTTCCGTTCCGCGGCGGCGCGCTCGCGGCCATCGCGGCGGCCGCCCTCGGTCTGGGAACGCTCGCGCGTTTCGTGGCCCTGGAGAGTCTGCCCCCTTCCCTGTGGATCGACGACATTTCGTTGATCGCTCCGGCTCTGGAGCTGAAAGGAGCGCCCGGCGACTTCGCGAACGCGATCCGCCCGGCGCCCTTCGGCGTTCCCAAGACCTACGGGAGCGTGGGCGTTCTGTATCTCGAGCTGTACCGCGGGGCGCTGCTCCTCTTCGGCACGACGGTCTTCGGCGTGAGGTTTCTCTCGGCGGCCGCCGGCGTCGCGTCGCTCTTCACCGCGCTCGCGCTCGGGCGCGCCCTTCTGCCGCGGGGCGGTGGGACCCTCGCGGCGCTGGTCCTGGCCGGGCTGCGCTGGAATCTGCTCCTCTCCCGCTGGGGGTGGAACGCGATCGTCCTGGCGCCGGTCGCGGACATCGCGGTCTTGCTTCTCTTGCGGGCCCGCCGCCGGGAGAGCCTCGTGCTCGCCCTGATTTCCGGGGCTGTCGCTGGCTTGTGCGCGCACATCTATCTCGCGGCCTGGGTCGTGGCGGCGGCGCTGCTTCTCCTCGCGGCATGGCCGGGCGGCGAGGGGGCCGCCCGCCCGCGCGCCGGTCTCGCTGTGCTCTTCGCCGCGGGCTTTGCCTGTGCCGCCGCGCCGATCTTCCTGCTGCGGGAAGGGCGCGTGGCGTCTTATTTCGCCCGCGCGTCCGATCACAGCCTGCTCGCGGAGATCCGCTATATGCACTCCCCGATGCCGGCGTTCGCCGCGGCCGCGGACTCGATGGCGGCCCCCTGGTTCAAAGTGGATCCCTACCGGCATCACGACCTGCCGGGCAAGACGAGGCTCGGCTGGATTCTCGGCCTGCCCGTCGCGGCGGCGCTCGCTCGCTCGCTCCTGCACCCGAGGGAGGAGTTCTCCGCCTATCTTCTGTCGCAGGCCGGCGCCGCGCTGGCGGGCTCGGTGGCCGGCGGGCACGCGGGTGTTCCCAACGGCTACCGCTTCGGATACCTGTCGGACGTCACGGCCGTCGCGGCCGCCGGCGGCGTGCTCTGCCTGATCGCTCTGCTTCCCCTGTCGCGGCGTCACGCCGGGGCGATCGCCGCCGTCGGGCTCCTGGCGGTCTCCGGGGCGCTCGGCGCGCGCGACGCCCTCCTCGCCTGGCCGGAGCGGATGGAGACCTTCGACGGCTTCCATGGCCAGGACACCCTGCTCGCCCGCACGGCGCTGCGCTGGGAGCGCTACGGGACCGTCACGATCGCGCCGGGAATCGGCCACTCGGAGATCACGATCGGAGGGATCCGCCGCTACCGGCTCGCCCCCGACGTTCCGGAGCAGGAGCCCGCCACCGAGCGAAGGTGTTTTCGGATCGTTCCCGCGGGAACACCGCTGGAGCCAGGCGAGCGCACCGTCGAGCGCGTGCGCGACGCGTGGGGCCGGGATTGGGCAGTCGTGCTCGGGACGAGGATGGAGGGCAGCTAGCAGCGAGCGCCGGCGGGCATCCCGGCGGCCCGCGCGAGGACCTCTTCCCCCACGTCGAAGGTCGAGGGCCGGATCTCGATCATTCCCCGTTCGTCCCAGATTCCCATCGTGCGCAGCGGAGGCCGGTAGATGTGGAGGGAGACGGCCCTCGGGCTCTTCGGGATCAAACGATGAAGAGTCGTGGGACCGATGTCGCACAGGTCCCCTTCGGGGCGGACGCGCGAGTCGGCGAGCGCCGGGACGAGCCCCGGCGTCGTGAACCGCTCTTCGAGAAGGGAACCCGAAAGCATCGCCATGCCCCCGAGCACGCCCCGATGGTCGTGGACGGGAGTGAGCTGGCCCGCCTCCCAGCCGATGATCATGACCTCCCAGTCGTCCCAGAGCAGCACCGGGTGGCGGACGTACTGCGCCGGGTCGAAGCGCACGCGGTCGAGATACCTCTCCGCCTGCCGCGAGATCCGTTCCGCCAGACTGCCCGGTGTCGGGCGCTCGGGAGCCGCCGAGGCCTCGACGAGAATCTCCCGGACCGCTCCGGCGAAAGTCATAAGCCAATTCTAGCGAATTGTCTCCCGTCTCATGGTGCTATCTTCCGGCGCGCATGAGAATCGCCGTGGTTCCCGGTGACGGCATCGGCGTGGACGTCACCCACGAGGCCGTCAAGGTCTTGGAGGAGGTCTGCCGGCGGCAATCGATCCCGCTCGAGATGACGCATTTCCCCTGGAGCGCGGACCACTTTCTCAAGACCGGGGAGACGATTTCCCCGGGCGCCTTCGACGATTTCTCCCGGAACTACGACGCGATCTTCATGGGGGCTTTCGGGGACCCGCGCGTCCCGGACATGAAGCACGCGGCCGCCATTCTTCTCGGCGCCCGCTTCGAGCTCGATCTCTACGTCAACTACCGCCCCGTGCGTTGCCTCGACGACCGGCTTTCGCCCTTGAAATCGTACGGCGCCCGCGACATCGACTTCGTCGTCTTCCGGGAGAACACGGAGGGCTCCTACGTCGGCTGCGGCGGCAACTTCAAGAAGGGCACTCCGGACGAGGTCGCGGTCCAGGAAGACCTTTCGACGCGCAAGGGGGTCGAGCGGATCATCCGCCACGGCTTCGAATACGCGCGCGCTCGGGGACGCCGCAGGGTCATCATGGCGGACAAGTCCAATGCCATGCGCTACGTTGGAGACCTGTGGCAGCGGGCCTTCGCGGAGGTGGCCGCGGAGTATCCCGATATCGAGTCCTCGAGTCTCTTCGTGGATGCGCTCTGCATGCAGATCGTCAAGGACCCGCGGCAGTTCGACGTCATCGTCACCAACAACATGTTCGGCGACATCGTGACGGACCTCGCCGCGGCCCTCCAGGGGGGGCTCGGCATGGCGGGCTCGGGCAACATCCATCCGGGCCGGGTCTCGATGTTCGAGCCGGTCCATGGCTCCGCGCCCAAGTACGCCGGGACCGGCCGCGCGAATCCCTTCGGGGCGATCCTGGCGGTAGCGCTGATGCTCGATTACCTGGAGAGGCGGCAGGAGGCCGAAGACGTGGAGAAGGCCGTCCAGTCCTGCGTCCGGGAGTGCCGTTGCACGCGGGACATCGGCGGTGTCCTGACCACGGCGCAAGCCGGCGATGCCGTCATCGATAAACTGAGTCTCTAGTCCTGTAAAATAGGCACAAAAAGGAGAAACGTCTATGGTTCGTCACATGACCCGCCTGTTTGTCATCGTGTTGACGGGTTTCCTCGTCCTTTCGGCGCGCCCCGCGGAGGCGGCCAAGAAGACCTTCCTCGAATCCGACGACGCCAAGGAGAAGGACGAGCCGCAGAAGTATCTGACCGACTACGACAAGCTGACCAAGGGAAAGGACGCCGACTGGGTCTATTTCCCGGGCGGCGGCCTGAAGAAGGGCTCCACGGTCACCGTCAAGGACTTCGAGAGCAACGGCCACGGACGCGAATGCCGCGACGCCGCTCAGGACGGGAAGGACTACATGGAGCAGTGGCTGGAGAAGCAGGGCTTCAAGGTGGTCAAGTCCGGAGGCGACGCGATGATCGAGGGGAACGTCTTCAACGCCTGGGAGCCCCACGGCGCTGGGCGCTACTGGGGCGGCTGGGCCGCCAACCCCGGGGTGGGCCTGGAGGTCGTGGCAAAGGACGCCAAAGGCAACATCATCGGGGAAGTGCGCCAAAAGTCCAAGGGCTCCACGATCCGGGACGCGGTTGAGAACGGCCTGGAAGACGTCGCCAAGGCGCTCGCCGACGGGAAATAGGCCTCGATAGCGCCGGGGGCGCCCTCACCCCGCTCCCTCTCCCAGGGGAAGAGGGGGCAGGCTATCCGTCTGATAGCACTTGAGATAACCAAGAAGTGACCTTCCCTGGAAGGAGGCCGGCTTCTTGCTTTTCGTCCCGCGTGGTAGCGTCTCCTCAGGAGGTTTGGCGCGGACCCAGGGGACCTCAGACCTCCTCAGATTGGAGCGACCAAGATTCCTGAACCCACACCCGCCGTCACCCTCCCCGATACGGGGTTGACCGCGCTTTTTGGCATCGCCGACGAAAACCTCCGCGCCATCGAAGAAGCCTTTGGCGTCCGGTTGGCAGCCCGCGGAAACGAGATCTCCGTCATCGGCTCGGGCGCCGGGGAAGAGGCCGTCCGCCGGCTGCTCTCGGACTTCTCCGAGTTGCTCGCTCTCGGATACCCGCTCAAGGCGAGCGATGTCGCCACGGGCATCCGCGTGGTCAAGGAGGACGCGAATGCCTCGCTCGTCGAGTTCTTCATGGAGAGCCCCTTCGGGCCGACCCTGAAGTCCACGGTGACGGCCCGCAATATCAAGCAGCGCCTCTACGTGCAGACCATCGACCGGCACGACCTGGTCTTCGCGATCGGACCGGCGGGGACCGGCAAGACGTACCTGGCGGTCGCCATGGCCGCGGCGGCGCTCCTGGAAAAGAAGGTCAAGCGGATCGTGCTGGCGAGGCCCGCGGTGGAGGCGGGGGAGCGGCTGGGCTTCCTGCCGGGCGACATGGTCGAGAAGGTCAACCCGTACCTTCGGCCTCTCTACGACGCGCTCTACGACATCCTGGGGTACGAGAAGACCGCGAAACTGCTCGAGCGGGGCATCATCGAGGTGGCCCCGATCGCCTTCATGAGGGGCCGCACCTTGAACGACGCGTTCATCATCCTGGACGAGGCCCAGAACACGACCTCGGAGCAGATGCGGATGTTCCTGACGCGCATCGGATTCGGATCGAGAGCGGTCGTCACCGGCGACGTCACGCAGGTGGATCTGCCGCAGGGAAAGACCTCCGGACTTCGCGAGGCGCGGGAACTCCTTTCGGGCATCGAAGGAATCCGCTTCGTCCTCTTCGACGAGAGAGACGTCGTCCGGCACCCTCTCGTCCAGTCCATCATTTCCGCTTACGACGCCCTGGATCGGACCCGCGAGCGGGACCGCGAAGCGAACCGCTCCTCCAGCGGACGCTAGGCCGACGATGCCGACGGAAGCGCCCTCGCGGCGCCCGACGACCTCATTTTGGAAGCGGCGGGGCTCCCCGAGGGAGGAGGGCACGCCCCCGATCATCGGGCTGCGCCCCTTCTTCTGGGCGGCCGTGTACGTGCTCGTGACCACGTTCTCCTTTTCGCCGACGCTCTCCTTCCGGAGCCATCCCGACGAGCCGGGCTCCATCGCGAGGAGGGACATCGTCGCTCCGCGGGACCTGATCGTCCCGGATCCCGTCGCGACGGAGCGCCGCAGGAACGAGGCGATCGCCGAGGTTCTTCCCGTGTACGACTGGGACAGCGGCGCCGGATCCCGCATCGAGAAGAAGCTGCGGGACTCCTTCCAGAACGCCCGGGAGGCCTGGGCCGTCACGCGCCACCGTCCCGGCGGCGGGCAGACGCCTCAGTCGGTTCGAGACGCCTTCGATCTTCCGATCCGCGACGAGGCGCTGGCGGCGCTCGCCCGGCTCTCCTTCGCGAGCGCCATCGAGGACCGGCTGGTGACGGTCTCCGTCGAGCTCTACCGGGCGGGCGTCGTGGACAACCGTGACCTGATGATGGAAAACGGCGCGCGTGGTCTCCAGTTTCGGGATTCGTCTTCCGGGCGCGAGGGGCGGCGCCGCGAGCTGGCGGAGATCGTGGAGTATGGATCGCAGGCGAAGAGCGTCCTGACCACGCGGCTCTCCGGCGGTCCGCTCTCCGGCCGCGACCTGACGGACGTCGCCGGTTTTCTCGCGTCGGCGTTGCGCCCGAACGTGGTCTTCAACGGGAGCGAAACGGCGCGCCGCCGGGAGCAGGCCGCGCGCTCGGTCGAGACCGTCCTGACCAGGATCCCACGGGGAAAGGTCATCGTCCGCAAGGGGGATGAGATCTCCCCCAGGGCGGCGGAGTGGATCGCTGCGGCGCGGGCCTCGGTTTCGGACCCGTCCTCCTGGGTGAAGGTCTCCGGAGTCCTGATCCTCCAGATCCTGGCGGCCGCGGTCTTCTGGGTGGACGCGCGGCGCCACCGCCGGCGCCGCCGCGAGCAGACGACCGCGGCGGTCTACGCCTCGGTCCTCGCGACGGGGATCGTGTTCTCGCTCCTGACGCGGGGAGCGTTCGGGCTCGCCGAGAACCTTTCCTCGAGCTTCGAGGGTTCCGCCTGGGCCGCGCACACGTACTTCGCGATCCCGTTCGCGGCCGGATCGATCATGACGAGTCTCGTGGCGGGGATGGGCCCGGCCCTGCTCTTCGCGGCGGTCCATGCGATCGGTGCCGGCCTGCTCATGGGACAGAGCTTCCCGTTCGTCTTCTTCGCGCTGGTCGGCTCGCTCGCCGGCATCTTCGGTCTGGGGAAGCTGCGCGCCCGCAGCGTCCTGCTCGCGATGGGAGGTCTCGTCGCCGCGGCCAACCTCGTTTCGATCTCCGCGATCGCGCTCCTCGGCGCGGAGGCGCGCGGCTGGACCTTCGCCGGCGACGTCCTGGCGGGGCTCGCGGGCGGATGGGTTGTCGCGATGCTGATCGGGCTTCTTCTGCCCGTCTTCGAGCACCTCTTTCACGTCACGACCGATATCCGCCTGCTCGAGCTGTCCAACCAGAACCTGCCGCTGCTTCGCAATCTCGCGCTGGAGGCGCCCGGCACCTACCAGCACTCTCTCATGATGGGACATCTGGCGGAGGCCGCCGCGGAATCAATCGGCGCGGACGCGCTGCTCGCCCGCGTGGCCGGCTATTACCACGACATCGGCAAGACGAAGATGCCCGACTACTTCATCGAGAACCAGCCGAAGGGGTACAACCGGCACGACCGGCTCGAGCCTTCGATGAGCGCGCTCGTCATCGCCGCGCACGTGAAGGAAGGGGCCGAACTGGCGAAGAAGGCGCGGCTTCCCGATCCGATCGTGGCGGCGATCCGCGAGCACCACGGGACGAAGCTCATCCGCTACTTCTACCAGAAGGCGCTGACCAAGGCTCCTGCCGGGCAGGGCACGGTGCGCGAGAACGAGTACCGCCATTCCGGCCCCAAGCCCGCCACGCGCGTCAACGGGATTCTCATGATCTGCGACGCGGTCGAGGCGGCGTCCCGCACCCTGATCGAGCCGACGCCGGCGAAGATCCGCGCGATGATCCAGACCATCGTGGACGACTGCCTGCGCGACGGACAGTTCGACGAATGCGACCTGACGATGCGGGACCTCGCGGTCATCGTGGACACCCTCGAGAGGTCGGTCTCGACGGTGTACCACCACCGCATCGACTATCCCGGTTTCGAGTTCAATCGCGAGCGGCAGCGCCGCAAGACCGCGGACATTCCGGCGTCCGAGCCGGGGCGCTCGGCGGGCCCCCGGGGAGTGTGATCCGGCCATGGAAATCGGCATCGCCTCGAATGTTGCGGGCTCCCCGCCGCCGCGCCGCGTGCGCGCACTGGTTTCCCGCATCGCCCGGGCGATTCGGGAGTCCAAGGTCCAGGGTCCAGGGTCCAAAGGGGAAGTCTCGATTCTGTTCTGCGGCGATCGGAAGATGAGGACGTTGAACCGCCTTTACCGCAAGAAGGACCGTCCGACCGACGTCCTTGCGTTTCCCGCGCAAGCGAATGGACTGCTGGGAGACATCGTGATCTCCGTTCCCTACGCGGCGCGGCAGGCGAAGCGGCGGGGGGAGCCGGTGTCACGCGAGATCGACCGGCTCCTGCTGCACGGGTTTCTGCATCTCTCGGGTTACGACCACGAGACGGACGAGGGGGAGATGGACGCGCTCGAGGCGAAGCTGCGGAAACGGCTCAACCTGGCGGAGGCGGCTTGATCTTCCTGCTCGCTTCGGCCGTCTGCTACGGCCTGTTCGTGCTCTTCGAGGCGTTCGCGATCGCGCTCGACCGGCTCTCGCCGATCAAGATCCGCGGGCTGCTCGAAGAACACCCGGAACATTCCGGGCTCCTGGCGGGGCCGGGAGAGGTCGAGATCCTGCGCACGACCACGAAGGTCCTCGTGCAGATCCTCCTGATGCTGGGCCTTCTGGCCGTCGTCACGACCTTCTCCAGCTTCGGGATCAAGCACGACTGGGCCTGGGGTGGGACGACCTTCCTGCTCGGCTGGTTTCTGACCGAGATCCTCCTCCTGCGCCACGGCGCCATCTCCGATCCGGAGAAGCTCGCGGCGAGGCTCCTGCCCGTCATCACGTCGGCCTCGTGGCTGCTGGCGCCGCTCGCGATCCCTGTGCGCAAGATTTTCGAGAAGCGCGCCCGCCAGGAGACGCCCTCGGCAACGGAGGAGGAGGTCCAGGCCTACATCGACGTCGGCCGGGAAGAGGGGATTCTCGAGAAGGAGGAGGAGAAGCTCCTCCTCTCGATCGTGGACTTCGGCGACACGCGGGTGCGCGAGGTCATGACGCCGCGCACGGACATCTTGTGGATCGACGCGGCGACGCCCCTGCCGGTCCTCGCGGACCTCTTCGTGTCTTCCAAGTACTCGCGCATTCCCGTCGTCCGCGGCTCGATCGACACGGTCCTCGGCATCGTCCACGTCAAGGACCTCTTCGAGGCGATTCACGCTGGAAAACCGCGGCCGATCGCCGAGCTGACGCGCGAGGCCTACTTCGTGCCGGAGTCCAAGAAGGTCTCGGAGCTCCTGCGCGAGTTCCAGCGCCGCCATCTCTGGATGGCGATCGTCGTGGACGAGTACGGCGGCGTCTCGGGCCTCGTCACGGTGGAGGACCTGCTGGAGGAGATCGTCGGCGAGATCTCCGACGAGCACGAGGACGAGCGCGAGGCCGTCACGAAGGCGGGGGAGAACGCCTATTCGGTCTCCGGCAAGGAGAACATCGAGACCGTGCGGGATCTCTTCGGCCGCGGCCCGGAGGAGGGGGAGTTCACGACCGTCGGCGGGTTCCTCGCCACGCGTCTGGGGCACATCCCGAAGCCGGGCGAGGCGTACCGGGAGTCGGACCTGCTCTTCACCGTCGAGGAAGCGGACCGCCGGCGCGTCTACCGCGTCCGGATCGAAGCCATCGCGCCGGTCGAGCAGTCCGCCGCGCAGCAATCCCCGTCCGAGCTCGGAAAGACCGGCACCTGAAACCTGAGACCTCCTTCCGTTCCGGCCGCGTGGCCGTCGTCGGGCGGCCGAATGTCGGCAAGTCCACGCTCGTCAACCGCCTCGTCGGCGAGAAGGTCGCGATCGTGTCCGAAAAGCCCCAGACCACGCGCAAGCGGGTGCTGGGTGTCGCGCGCGTTCCCGGAGCGGAGATCGCGCTCGTGGACACGCCCGGCATCCACCGCCCCCACTTCCGCATGAACGCCGCGATGGTGCGCGATGCGACCGACGCGCTCGCGACCGCCGACGTCATCCTCTGGTTGGTGGATGCCTCCGAGAAGGCGGGCCGGGGCGAAGCGTTCCTGCTGGAGCTGATCGCGCGGGCCGGCACGCCGGCTTTCCTCGCCCTGAACAAGATCGATCTCGTCGCGAAGGAGCGGCTGCTGCCGATGATCGCGGACTTTTCGAAGCGGCACTCCTTTGCCGCGATCGTCCCGGTCTCAGCGAAAACGGGGGACGGCGTCGAGCGGCTGGCCAGGGCGCTCGCGGAGAGCCTCCCGGAGGGAGAGCCCGCGTACCCTGAGGACTTCCTGACCTCGATGCCGGAGACGGAGTGGATCGCGGAGGTCGTCCGCGAGAAGCTCCTCGAGCGCACGCGCGAGGAGCTCCCCTTCGCCTCGGCCGTCGTCATCGAAGCCGTGAAGGAAGATCCGGAGAAGGACCTGACCGTCGTCACCGCGTCGGTCGTCGTCGAGAGGGAGGGCCAGAAAGGGATCGTGGTCGGCCGCGGTGGATCCATGATCCGCAACATCGGGACCGCGGCCCGCGAGGAGCTCGAGTCGCAGACCGGGCGCCGCTATTTCCTCGAACTAACGGTCAAGGTGAGGCCGGACTGGCGCAACGACGAGCGCTTCCTCTCCCGGCTCGCCGTGGACCCCTGGAGCGGGACTTCGTGAGCCGGCGCGGGGAGAGGCTACCGCTCCCCGACGGCGCGGCGGACGCGCTCGGAGATCTCGGCGAGCGAATCGGCCAGGGCCTCCCGCAGGCGGTCGAGCTCGGCGAGAGACTGCCGGTCGGAGGCGCGCTTCTCCGCCTGGGCCTCGAGCAACGGAGCGATCCGCGAGCGGATCTCCTCGGCCTCGCGCCCGGACTGCGCGGCTTTCTCCTGGAGGCCGGTCTCCAGCGCCTCGGTACGGCCTGACAGCGTGTCGATCTGCCGGGTGAGATTCTCGGCGCGCTCCCAGGAGAGTTTCTCGGCGCGGTCCCCGAGGCTCTCGAGCGCGGCCGCGGCCGCCTGCTGAGCATTCCGGAGCGCGGCTTCACCCGCCTCGAGGCGGTTCTCGGCGGCCGCCAGTCTCCCTGCCGTTTCCACCGAGGACTCCTCGAGCCGCCGGTGCTCTTCGGCTTCGCTCGCGAGGCGTTCGGAAATCGAGGCGATACGCGATTCGTTGGCCGCCAGCCTCTCCACGATTTCCGCGGCGGATTCCACGAGCCGCTGGTGGCCCTCCGCTTCGCGCGCGAGGCGCTCCTCGATCGACGGCGAGGCGCGCTTCGGCTGCGGACAGCTTCTCTGCCGTTTCCTCGGAAGACTCGGCAAGCCGCCGCCGTTCGTCCGGTTCGCTCGCCATGCGCTCCTCGATCGCCGCGAGGCGCGCTTCCAGGGCGGCGAGCCGTTCCGAGTCGGTGGTCCGCGCGGAGCCTTCGGCGGCCGGCGGCCCCGACACCTCGAATCCCGGAGGGGGCTCGGCCGCGCCTCCCGAGGAGTAGACGGGAAGCGGCGTGGACAGGTCGGATACGCCAGCCTCCTCGACCTTGCGCCCCTGGAGCCGGCGCAGCAGGTCCATGAACGTCAGCTTCGAGATCAGCTTGAAGGTCTCGGTGACGCCGCGGCCCGTGCTCGCCACGGCCTCGGCGAAGGGGTAGGAGGCGAGGCCCAGCGCCTCCTGCATCGCTCCGACCGACAGGATCTCGGGCAGGTCGCGCTTATTGTATTGGACGACAATCGGGATCGTCTCGAAGGAGAGGCCGATCTCCTGCAGGTTGTCCTTCAGGTTCTGCCAGCTGTCCTGGTTTTCCGGCAGCATCGCCCAGCGCGAATCCGCCACGAAGACGACGCCGTCGGCTCCCCGCAACACGGCCTTTCGAGTCTCGTTGAAATCGGGATGCCCCGGAACCGTCGCGAGCTGGAAGCGGATCTTGTAGCCCTTGATCTCGCCGAGATCGACCGGGAGCAGGTCGAAGTAGATCGTCCTGTCCGCCTGTGCCGAAGGTGTCAGGAGCTTCCCGACCGTGGCCTGGTCGAGACGGTCGTGAAGGAGCTGCAGGTTCGTCGTCTTCCCCCCGAGACCGGGACCGTAGTACACGATCTTGGCGGTCAGCTCCTTCGTCGCCGCGTTGTAGAGTGCCATGGTCTTTCGCCATTGTAGCCAAAGCCTTCCTTGACGGGGAGCGAAGAGTGCCCATAGACTCGCCAACACTTTGGCGGAAGGACTGATCAAGAAGACCCGCATCCTCGACCCGGATCGCATAGGGCGGATGATTGACCGCATGGCGCACGAGATCGCCGAGCGACAGAAAGACCTGCCGGACCTCGCTTTTGTCGGAATCCGCACGCGGGGAGTCCCTCTTGCGATTCGGCTGGCCTCCCGACTGGGCGACCTCGTGAAGAAGCCCTTTCCCGTCGGGACTCTCGACATCACGCTCTACCGCGACGATCTCTCGCTCGTGGCCCCCCAACCGCTCCTGCGCAAGACCGAGATCGATTTCGATTTGAACGGCCGCGCCGTTCTCCTCTGCGACGACGTCCTCTACACGGGGCGCACCGTCCGCGCGGCCCTGGACGGCCTGATCGACCTCGGCCGCCCGCGCGCCGTGCGTCTCGCCGCGCTCATCGACCGGGGGCACCGCGAGATCCCCATCGAGGCGAATTATGTCGGTAAGAGCGTACCGACGGCTCAGCGCGAGGTCATCAAGGTCATGTTCCAGGAGACCGACGGTGCAGACGAGGTCTGGATCCTGGAGAGACCGCCTGAATAGATTCCAGATTCCACATTCCAGGTTCCAGGGGGCGTGGCAACTCTTGATGTTTGATCTGATCCTCGCAGCGACGACGTGGAATCTGGAATCGGAAATCTGGAATCTCCCATGACCTCCAGGCTCCGCTCCAAGGACCTCCTGGGAACGGAGGACCTGTCCGCCGAGGAGATCGCGCTCATCCTGGATACGGCGGAGTCCATGCGGCCCATCGGGGAGCGGGAGATCAAGAAGGTCCCGGCGCTGCGCGGCCGCATGGTCGTGAACCTCTTCTTCGAGGCTTCGACCCGCACGCGTTTCTCCTTCGAGACCGCGGAGAAGTGGCTCTCCGCCGACGCACTCTCCTTCGCCGCGAAGGGAAGCTCCGTCGAAAAGGGAGAGTCCCTCCTGGACACCGCCCGGAATCTACAGGCGATGTCTCCCGACCTGATCGTGATCCGGCACTCCTGTCCGGGCGTCCCGCATTTCCTCGCGCGCAACCTGCGCGCCGGAGTGGTCAACGCGGGCGACGGCGCCCACGAACACCCGACCCAGGCCCTGCTCGACGCGCTGACAATCCGCCGGCATTTCGGCCGTCTCGAAGGATTGCGGGTCGCGATCGTGGGAGACATCACGCATTCGCGCGTGGCGCGGTCGGACATCTGGCTTCTGAAGAAGGTCGGGGCGAGCGTCGTCGTCTGCGCCCCCCCGACGCTTCTGCCGCCGCGGATCGAGGAGATGGGTGTCGAAGCGACGACGGACTTCAACGCCGCGCTCGGCGGCGCCGACGTCGTCATGATGCTCCGGATGCAGTTGGAAAGGCAGGGCGCCTCGCTCTTCCCCTCGACCCGCGAGTACTTCAAGCGCTACGGGCTGACGGCCGAACGCCTCGCCCTCGCAAAGCCGGAAGCGGTCGTCATGCACCCGGGGCCGATGAACCGCGGGGTCGAGATCTCCTCCGACGTGGCGGATTCCTCCCGATCGCTCATCCTCGAGCAGGTCTCCAACGGCGTTGCGGTCCGGATGGCGGTCCTGTACCTGCTCTTGACCGGCCATGCCTGGGAGGGTGAAGCGGCGTGAGCCGGTTGCTCGTC
The DNA here is from genome assembly GCA_963741435.1 of uncultured Acidobacteriota bacterium. Taxonomy (GTDB): domain Bacteria; phylum Acidobacteriota; class Thermoanaerobaculia; order UBA5066; family Gp7-AA6; genus JAWOLE01. Next base: position 202,438 of record CAVUIX010000002.1, read on the forward strand.
TCCGGCGGGCGGGTCGTGGACCCGGCATCGAACCGCGACGGCGTTTTCGATCTGCTCCTCGAGGACGGCGTCGTCGCCCGGGTCGAGCCGGATCTCCCCGCCGCCGGCGCGAAGGTCTTCGACGCCTCGGGGCTTCTCGTCTTTCCCGGTTTCATCGACCTGCACGCGCACCTGCGCGAGCCGGGCCGCGAGTACGCCGAGACGGTCGCGACGGGCCTGAAGGCCGCGGCGGCCGGCGGGTACACGGCCATCTGCGCCATGCCCAACACCGACCCCGTCAACGACAGCCGCGCCATCTCGGAGTACCTCGTGTCCAAGGCGCGCGGCGCCTCCGGCCCGCGGCTCTACCCGATCGGCGCGGTGACCAAGGGGCAGCGCGGAGAGGAACTGGCCGAGTTCGGCGAGATGCGCGTGGCCGGCGCCGTGGCCGTCTCGGACGACGGAAAATGGCTCTCCGATGGCGCCCTCCTGCGCCGGGCTTTCGAGCACGCGCGGCTCTTCGGGATGCCGGTCGTGCAGCACTGCGAGGATCCGAGCCTCTCCGGGGGCGCTCCGATGCACGAGGGAGCGGTCTCGACGCGCCTCGGCCTGCCGGGCCAGCCCGCGATCGCCGAGGCCGCCGCCGTGGCGCGGGACCTGCTTGTGGCCGAGGTGGCGGGGGGCCGTCTCCACGTGGCGCACCTCTCGACCGCGCGCTCGCTGGAGCTCGTTCGCGAGGCCAGGGCGCGCGGCCTCCCGGTGACCTGCGAGGTGACGCCGCACCATCTGACGCTGACCGACGAGGAGGTCGCCCGTTCCGGCTTCTCGACCAACTCCAAGATGAATCCTCCGCTGCGAGAGCCGTCGGATCTCGACGCGCTCGCCGCCGGGCTGGAGGACGGTACGGTGGACGCCGTCGCGACCGACCACGCTCCTCACCACGAAGACGAGAAAGCTCTCGATTTCGGCACGGCTCCCTTCGGGGTCGTCGGTCTCGAGACCGCCGCCGCCGTCGTGCACGACAGGCTGGTGACGACCGGGAAGCTCTCGCTGACCCGCTTTGCGGAAGTGTTCTCGGCCGGACCCGCGGGAGCCTTCGGCCTTCCGGGCGGCACCCTGGCCCCGGGCTCGCCGGCCAACCTGACCCTCTTCGATCCGGAGACGCGCTGGAGGGTGGACCCGTCCCGTTTCGAATCGCTGTCGCGCAACACGCCCTTTGCCGGATGGGAGCTTCTCGGCGTGGTCGCCGCGACGATCGTCGAGGGCCGGATCGTCTGGAGACGGGAGACGTGAGAGAAGCCGAGAGTCCAGGGTCCAGGGTCCAAAGGGGCACGGCGGTCGTCGTTGCATTCATCGTGATCGCGCTCGGGGCGCCCGTCCTCGGCGATCCGCCGCGCAGGATCGCGATTCGCGTGCCCGATGGGTTTTCGCTCGGACAGGAGTTCGAACAGTTCTCGGGCTGGGCCCGGCGCGAGGGAGTGGAGCTGGAGGTCGGCCCCGAGTCCTCGGCGGCGCCGGCCGGCTCGGAACTCGTGCACGTCGCCGTGCTGCCGGCCTCGGAGGCCCTTGCCCGGCTCGTCGCGAGGTTTCCGATCCGGCTGACCGGGAAGGAATTCGCCTTCGACGGCCGGACCTACGGACAGGAGGCCGACGCCATCGCGCTGACGGATCCCTCGCGCCCGGAGACCTTCGTCATCGGTGTGGGCCGGCAAGCCGCCTTGCGGCTTCTCGCGCGGCGCCTCCTCTGGCGTGAAGAGGACCGCTCGGAGGACTACCGCGTCGTTTCCGGCGAGCTCGCAAAAAGCGGGCGGTTCGCGCGCGCGAGCGGGCCGCTCGCGATCGACCGTTCTTCGGACCGCGACGAGATCGCGACGCGGGAGAGCTTCCGGCGGTCGCTCGCGGAGGAGGAGAACGCGGGTGTGCGCTGGCAATTCCGGGATTCGGAGCGCGCGGGCGTCGCGCGGTGGGAGCCCGTCCTGCGGCGCTTTCTTCCGAAGGCGGCCGCCGCGACGATCGTGGTGCGCCTCTTCCCGGACCCGGCGACGAAGGGGCGTTTCACCGGCTCTTCGCGTCCGGCGGACCTGTCCGGGAGCGGAAACGAGATCCAGGTGGATCTGGATCTCTCGTCACCCCGGGAGCCCGATCAAGTTTCGCCGGTCCTGGCCTCGGCAGCCTTCGCGGCGCGCGACAAACGGCTTCTCGCGCGGCCGACGCTCCTGGCGGCTCTCGGCGCGCGCGCCTGCGGACGGTGGTGGAGCCGGGACGTCGCGACCTTCGCGGCCTTCGCGCGGCAGGCGGGCGTGGAGCCGTCGGAGTCTCAAGTCCTGACTTCCGATCCGGACATCTCGCCCGTCCTCTCCGTGGGCGCCGCGGCCTCCTGGATCGATGCGGGCATCGAGCAGGAGGGAGAGCCGGCGGTGGTCCGGACGCTGGCGGGGGCCGAGGCTCCGCTGGAGGCGGCCTTGAAGCGCTGGGCTGTCCGTGCCCGCGGGCGCCCGTTCGCCCCGGCGCCGCGGCGCGGGCTTCCGGCCGGCTTTCTGCGGGGCATCTCCTACGCGATGTCGAACTCCTTGGACGGTTCGTACGCTTCTCCCCGCTCTCGCGAGACCCTCCTGCACGTGGCGAAGATGTCCGTGGACTCGATCTCGATCATGCCGTTCGCGTTCGTGCGCGACGCCCGCGAGCCGGCGATCTCCTTCATCCACCGGAATCCCGGGGGCGAGACAGACGAGGGCACGGTGCGGGCGGTCTCCGACGCGCGGGAGCTCGGCATGTCCGCGATGGTCAAACCGCAGATCTGGATCAGGGGAGGCCGGTTCGTCGGTGAGATCGCGATGCGGAGCGAAGAGGACTGGCGCCGCTTCTTCGACGGCTACCGCCGCTTCATCGTTCATCACGCGGTCGTCGCGGAGGCGGCGGGCGCCGGGCTCTTCTGCGTCGGGACGGAGCTCGTGGCGACGGAAGGACGCGCCAGGGATTGGCGCGAGACGATTGCCGCCGTTCGCCTCGCGACGGGAGCGGCGCTGACCTACGCGTCCAACTGGGCCTCCGGCGCTCCGAGGGTGCCTTTCTGGGACGCGCTGGACGCGATCGGCGTGGACTTCTACGACTCGTTGTCCCCCGATCCCGGCGCGAGCGACGCCGCGCTCGAAGCGGGAGTCCGCGCCGCCGTCGCGCCTCTGGAGCGGCTCGCCCTCGCCGCCGGCAGGCCCGTGGTCTTCGCCGAGGCGGGATATCCGGCCGTGCGCGGGGCCTGGATCACGCCGCACGACGAGAAAGGCGGAAGGCCCCCGGCTCCCGGCGACGCCGGGCGGGCCGTGGCGGCGGTCTTCCGCGCCCTGAGCGGGAAGAGCTGGTGGAAGGGGGTCTACTGGTGGAAGGCTTTCTCGAGCGGGCAGGAGGCCCGCCCCGACGACCGCGGCTACAACCTCCTCGGCACCCCCTCCGAAAAGGCCATCGCCGAGGGCTTCGCGCGCCTGACCCGTGAGGCGAAGCGCTAGAGCCGATGGGATTCCAGATTCCACATTCCAAGTTCCAGGGGGCCGCGGATTCCTCTTGGAATCTGGAATCTGGAATCTGGAACCGGCTTAGGGCACTCTCGTGAGTGCGCTCGTCGAGACGGCGGTGGCCGCCGCGAAGGCGGGCGGGGAGGTCGCCCTGGCGAGCTGGCGCAACTTGCCGGCCGGCGACGTCTCCGAGAAGAGGAAGAACGACTTCGTGACGAGCGCCGACCGGGAGAGCGAGGAGCGGATCGTCTCCCGCATCCGGGAGAGCTTTCCCGCGCGACAGCTTCCTGGGGGAGGAGGGGGGCCAGCGCGGAACGGAGGGCGGCGGACGCACCTGGATCATCGACCCTCTCGACGGGACGGCCAACTTCATCGCGGGGTTCCCCTTCTGGAGCGTGTCGGTCGCCGCGCGGGAAGGCGGCGAGATCGTGGCGGGGGCCGTCTGGGACCCTCTGCGCGGGGAAATGTACACGGCGGAGCGCGGCTGCGGCGCGTTCCGCAACGGCGCGCGGATCCGCGTGACGGGCCGCGAGGCCCTGGACGGCGCCTTCCTCGCCACGGGGTTCCCCTTCCGCTCGCGCGAGAAGATCGACCTCTACCTGTCCGTCTTCCGGGAGCTCTTTCTCCACGCCCGGGCGGTCCGCCGCGCGGGCTCCGCCGCCCTGGACCTCTCGATGGTGGCGGCGGGGATCTACGACGGTTTCTTCGAGTTCCGCCTCGCGGTCTGGGACATCGCCGCCGGGGCGCTCCTGATCGAGGAGGCCGGAGGGAAAGTGACGGATTTCTCGGGCGGGAAGCGCTTCTGGGAGCGGGGCAACGTCGTCGCCGGGCCCCCGGGCGTCGCCGACGGCATCCTCCGCGCCCTCGCCGGAACGGTCACCGAGGACCGAATCTGACCCCCTCTCCTGATCTATTTGCATTAGGCTTTGCCGACGATGAATCCGCTTTCCGGACGACGGTTCCCGCGACGTCTGTCCACGGGAGGATTTCGATGAAGATCTACCTCATCGCGCCGAAGAACCCCGAGTCGTTCTGGACATTCGACCGCATCCTGCCGAGCCTGAACAAGAAGTGCCTCTTTCCCAACCTCTCGCTGCCGACGGTCGCGGGGATCACGCCGCGCGAGCACGAGGTCGTCCTCTGCGACGAGAACGTCGAGCCGATCGATTTCGACACGGACGCCGACATCGTCGGCCTGACCGGATACGTCGTCCACGAGAAACGGATCTTCGAGCTCGCGGAGGAGTTCCGCCGCCGCGGGAAATTCGTGGTCGCCGGCGGGCCGCTGGCCTCGCTCTGCCCCGAGAAGCTGCGCGACAGGGTGGACGTCGTCTTCGTGGACGAAGCGGAATACACCTGGCCGCAGTTCCTGGCCGACTACTCGGCCGGCAATTGGAAATCCGAGTACAACCAGCACGAGAAACCGAGCATGCACGACTCGCCGCTGCCGCGCTTCGACCTCTTGAAGATCGACCGGTACCGCACGATGACGATCCAGTTCGCGCGGGGCTGCCCCTTCAACTGCGAGTTCTGCGACATCATCGTCATGTACGGACGGAAGCCGCGCACGAAGGCCGTGGCCCAGGTCATGGCCGAGGTGCTCGAGATCCACCGTCTCGGCATCCGCAACATTTTCGTCGTGGACGACAACTTCATCGGGAACAAACCGGAGGCCAAGCACCTCCTCCACGCGCTGGCCGACTGGCAGAAGGAGAACGGCTATCCCATCGAGTTCCTGACCGAGGTCACGCTCAACGTCGCGCAGGACGACGAGTTGCTGCAGCTCATGCGGCAGGCGAACTTCGCGACGATCTTCATCGGAATCGAGTCTCCGCGGGCGGAGAGCCTGAAGGAGACGCACAAGACGCAGAACCTCCGCGAGAACATCCTGGACTCGGTGCACCGCATCCAGCGGGCCGGGATCGACGTGATGGCGGGCATGATCGTGGGCTTCGATCACGACGACCCTTCGATCTTCGACGAGCAGTTCCGATTCATCCAGGACGCGCGCATCCCGATCTCGATGACCGGCATGTTGAACGCCGCTCCCAAGACCCCTCTGCATCAGCGCCTGAAGGAGGCCGGGCGCCTGATCGCCGAGTCCGTCGGCGATCAGTTCGTCTTCACCAACATCATTCCCAAGGGGATGTCGCGCGTTGAGCTCTACGAGGGCTACAAGAACCTGCTCGAGCGCCTCTACAGCTACGGCAACTACCGCCGCCGCGTCAGGCAGCTTCTCCTTCAGAAGGGCGCCCAGATCCAGACGCGTCTGGCGGCCGGCCGGGAGGACCTGAAGATCCTCCGACGCGTGTTCTGGACCTGCATCCTGCGCGCCTCGCCCCGCCGCGCGTGGCTGACTCTCTCCCTCATGATCGAGACCGCCCTGCGCCGGCCGCGCGAGTTCCGCCAGGCCGTCACACTCGCGCTCATGCACAAGCACCTCTACGAGTACATGCGCGAGACCTGCAAGCGGCTCGACGAGATGGCGCGGGAGCTGCGGCAGGCTCCCGAAGAGCTGCCCCAGGGCGTGGCTTGATCCTCGGGACTCCTGATTCATGTCCGGTCCCAAATTTTCCGCCGGAGACAAGGTCAACCTCGGGGAGAAGCTCTCCCTTTTCAAGTCGCACTGGGAACCGAAGATCGTCGGGGAGTTGAACGGCCAGCACGTCAAGCTCGTCAAGTTCCGGGGACCGTTCCTCTGGCACAAGCACGACGACGAGGACGAGATGTTCCTGGTTATTCGCGGGGAATTCGACATGGAGTTCCGGGACCGCACGGTCCCTCTGCGGGAAGGGGAATTCCTGATCGTGCCCCGCGGCGTCGAGCACCGCCCGGTGGCGGAGAGCGAGGCCCACGTCCTTCTCTTCGAGCCGGCCTCGACAATCAACACCGGCGACGCGGGCGGTCCGCGGACCGTCGCGCAGCCGGAATGGATCTAGCGAGCCAGGCAGGCCGGAGGGATTCCGCGATGCGCGATCGAAGTGGAAACTGCGCTTCGATCACAGATCACAAATCACAAATCCTCACCCGAGGATGACCCCGGCGTAGCCGACAACGGAGGAGGTGTCGCCGGTCTCGTCGCCGCTGTCGCGGCGGGCGACGACGCGGGCCCGCGAGACGCCCGCCTTTCGCGCGGCGAAGAGCAGGGCCGTCGCCGGCAGGAAGCCGCACATCGAGATCCCCTCGGAGAGGACCGTCGTGAAGAGGCCCTCGGCGTCGAGCGCCTCGATCCGCGCGAGCGCGCGCTCGTCCTTGCGGCGGCCGATCACGCGCGACTCGTAGTGGTTCATGTCGGACGAGGCGAGAAGGAGCGGCGGCTCCGCCTCCTCCGAGGAGATCGCCGCGAGCGCCTCTCCGACCTCACGGCACAGGTCGAGGTCGTGTGCGCCGAGGCAGACGGGCACGAGCTCGATGTCCCGGCGCAGCACCTGGAGGAACGGGAGCTGAACCTCCAGCGAATGCTCGCGGGCATGGGCGGAGGAGTCCCACTCCAGCGATGGCGCAAGATCCAGCAGACGCTCTGCGAGTCTGCGGTTGACCTTCACGTCGCCCAGAGGCGTGCGCCAGGCGTCCGACGGCTCGAGGGAGGCCGGGGCGCCCCGCCCGGTGTGGTTGGGACAGAGAATCACCGCCGTCGGGGAGATCGAAACGCGCGCATAGACGGCGCCGGCCACGGGTCCGGAATAGACGTAGCCGGCATGCGGCACGATCGCCCCGAAGGCCGGTTCCGGCGTCACCTCCGCTCCCGCCTGAAGGTGAGACCGCACGTCCTTCTCGAGGCGCTCGGCGCGCGCCTCGTAGAACATCCCGGCGACAGCGGGCGGGCGGACCGTCATGACGCGGAGGGCCGGGAGACGGGAGACGTCAGACGGGAGACGAAGAGCATGAAAGCCTCTCTATCCCGTGTTGTACCTCGTCTTCCGCTCTCCCGTCTACCGCTCTCCCGGCTTGTCAGTTCACCAGGAGCGTTGCCTCGGCGCTGACGCCGGCGACCGCGGCCTTGATCGTCGCGGTGCCGGCGGCGATCCCCGAGGCGATGCCGGCGCCGTCCACGGTCGCAACCGCGGCGTCGGACGACCGAAAGACCGCGGCGGATCCCTCGTAGGTCTTGCCGTCGGGTCCGTAGGCGATCACTTCGAAGTGCTGCGAGTCGCCGACCCGCACGAGCGCCGTCGCCGGGCGGATTTCCAGGCGGCTGATGTCGCCGACTGTGACGGTGATCTCGGACGCTCCCTGGAGATCCCCGGCCTTGGCGATGATCGTCGTGATTCCGGGGCTAACGGCGGTCACGGTTCCGTCCTGGGAGATGGTCGCGGTCGCGGGTCTCGACGAGCTCCACGAAACCGGCCAGGAAACGGGCATGCCCTTGGAATTCTTGAGGATGGCGGAGAGGAGCATCGTCGTGCCGACGGGGCCCACGAGGCGCGCCGACGCGGGAGCGGTCTCGATCGCCTTCAAGTCCACGACCTCGACGGGCACGTCGGTCGACAGGTTCTCGAAGCTCGCCGTGACGACAGAACGGCCCGCGCTCTTGGGTTGGAGTTTGCCCGAGGAGTCCACCGTCACGACGTCGTTCTTGGAGGAGGACCACTTGAGGCTGCCCGATTGCACCGGGTGTCCCTTCTTGTCGACCAGGCGCCCCGTCAGGCGCTGGCTCCGCTCGAGCCCGAAAATTCTCACGGGCCGCGGGGAGACCTCGATCGCCGCCGGCTTGCGTGAACACCCCCCGGCCAGCGCCACGAACAGCATCAGCCCCGGGGCCCATCGCGCTTTCGGCAACTTGTTCGAACCTCCAAGAAAGAGAAAAGTGCTCATCAGGATAGCAGGAGTCGGGGCGTTCGTCCCACTGGCCGACAGGACAGGCCCTCCCTACCGCCCCATCCACCGCAGGATCCGCTGCGCCCGCCGCGCGACGCGCTGAGGATGGCGGACAGGGTCATAGATCCGCGGAGACGGGATCACGGCCGCCAGCGTCGCGGCTTCGAGGTCGGAGAGGTCGGAAGCGGGTTTCCCGAAGTATCGGCGCGCCGCGGCTTCCGCGCCGAAAGTCCTTGGGCCCATCTCCACGACGTTCAAGTACAGCTCGAGGATGCGCCTCTTCGTCAGTTCCGCCTCGAGTCTGCGCGCGATGGCCCATTCCCGCAGTTTTCTCCAGGGAGTCCGCCTCGGGGAGAGGTAGAGATTCTTGGCGAGCTGCTGCGTGATCGTGGAGGCCCCGTGGCGGAGGTTCCGGCTCTCCCAGTCCTTCTCCAGCGCGCCGCGGACGGCCTCCCAGTCCACGCCGCCGTGCTCGTAGAAACGGGCGTCTTCCGCTGCGACGACGGCCAGCGGAAGGCTGCGCGAGATCCTGGACAACGGAACCGGAATCCACTCGAGCCGGGAGCTCTGGCCGGAGCGCGCCAGCTCCGCCTTGCGGCGCTCCATGAAGGCCGTCGTCTTCGGCCAGGCCGTCTTCAACGCGGACACGTCCGGAAGCGTCAGGAAGAAGACCGCGGCCGCGGCTCCCGCGAGAACCGCGACGGCCGTCAGGACCCGGGCGATGGAGAGACGAGTCCTCAGTCCCGGCGGTGAGGGCTCGTCTGTCAGGTTCTCGCCGCTCCGATCGCCCGGCGCAGCTTGCGCACTCCCTCGTCCGCTTCCTCGCGCGAGAGCGTCAGGGGCGGCCGCAGGCGGATGGCGGAGGATCCGGATGCGAGCGCGATCAGTCCGTTCTCGAGCCCGGCGGCGAGGGTCCGGTCCCGCATCGCCTTGTCGGGGAGGTCGAAGGCGAGGAAGAGCCCCCGGCCGCGGACGTTCGAAACGACCGCCGGGAACTCCTCGGCCATCTCGCGCAGCCCTGCGAGCATGTAGTCCCCCACGGCTCGGGCGTTCTCGACGAGGTTCTCCTCCTCGATGATCTCGAGGTACTTCGCGCAGCGGACCATGTCCACGAGGTTTCCGCCCCACGTCGAGTTGATGCGCGAGGAGATCTTGAAGACGTTGTCCACGTCGTCGATGCGCCTGTTGGACGCGAAGCCGCAGACCTGCGTCTTCTTGCCGAACACGAAGAGATCCGGCTCGACGGGAAACTGCTGCCAGCACCACATCGAGCCTGTCAGCCCGACGCCCGTCTGCACCTCGTCGAGTATGAGGAGGAACTCGAGCTCGTCGGCCAGGCCGCGCAGGCGCCGGAAGAACTCCGGGCGGAAGTGGTTGTCTCCTCCTTCTCCCTGGATCGGCTCGAGGATGAGCGCCGCGATGTCGCCGTCGGAGTCGGCGCAGGCTCTCCGGATCTCGAGCTCGACCTGCTCTTCGGCGGCCTCGGCCTCGCCCAGGATCTCGGGAGTGATCGGAAAGCGCAGCCTCGGGCAGGAGAGGCGGGGCCAGTCGAAAGCCGGAAAGTACTGGATCTTGCGGGGATCGGCGGTGTTCGTCAGGGAGAGGGCATAGCCGGTGCGACCGTGGAAGGCGTTGCGGAAGTGGAGGATCTTCTTCCCCTTCTCGCCCGCGCCGCGCGCCAGGTTCTTGCGGACCTTCCAGTCGAACGCCGTCTTCAACGCGTTTTCCACCCCCGCGGCGCCCCCCTCGACGAAGAAGAGGTGGGCGGCGTGGGACGCGGGAATCGCGAGGCGGGTGAAGGTCTCGACGAACTCCGCGTAGGCGGCCGTGTAGATGTCGCTGTTGGCCGGCTTGATCAGCGCGGCCTCGAGAAGCCGCTGCCGGAACTCCGGGTCGAGCATCTTCGGATGGTTGTAGCCGATGGGGCAAGTCGCGAAATTCGCGAACAGGTCGAGCATCGGTCGCCCGCTGCGGGCGTCGTAGAGATAGGAGCCGCGGCTCCTCTCCAGGTCCATGACGACGTGATAGCCGTCCACGAGGATGTGGCGCGACAGGACGCCGAGAACCTCGTCGGCCGAAAGATGGGTACCGGTTATCGAAGACATGCGCAGTCACCTACTCTTATTGTCGATTTTTCGATTCTTCGATTTGAAGATTGAAAGGCGCGCCTCGGGCTTCAAATCGTCAATCTTCAATCATCAATCTTCAATGGTCTCATCCGATCGCCGCGGAGTCGGAGACCGGCTGCAGACCGGCGGCGAGGCAGCGGTCTTTTCCGTGCTCCTTGGCCTTGTAGAGGGCGGAGTCGGCCGCGCGCAGGAGCTCGTTCTTCTGCTGCTCGACGGAGGCCGCCGGCGTCGCGCTGGCGCGGATCGAGGAAACTCCGAGAGAGGCGGTGATCACTCCCTGGAGGTTCAGCGCCGGGTTGTTGAAACCGTAGGGCCGGGGCACGAAGGTCGTCGTGCGGATGGCATGGCGCACCGCTTCGGCAACCTCCATCCCCTCGCGAAGCGTGTGGCCGGGCAGGATCAGCACGAACTCGTCCCCGCCGTAGCGCGTCAGCGTGGCCCGCTCGTCCGTGACCGTCCGCTTCAGGACGTAGCCGACCTCCCGCAGGACCTGGCTGCCGGCCAGGTGCCCGTGGCGGTCGTTGACGGATTTCAGATAGTCCAGGTCGAGGAAAATCAGCGAGAGGTCTCCGCCGTCGCGCGAGATCCGCGAGAGCTCCTGTGTCAGACGCAGGTGCAGGTACCGCTCGTTGAAGAGGCCGGTCAGGCCGTCGCGCTTGGCCACCTCGTGCGCGCGCCGAGCGTCGAGCAGGTTCTGGATCGAGATGGCCGCGTAGTCGGCGAAGATCTCGAGCAGCCGCCGGTCCTTTTCCTGGAAGGACTGCGGTCCGGTCCGGTTGACGAGCTCGAGGACCCCGCAAACCGCCGACTCGATCCGGATGGGAACGCAGAGCGCCGACTTCGTATTGAACTCGGCCGCCATGTCGAAGGTCGGGTAGAAATACGGGATCGCCGATCACGTCCTCGGTCATGTAGGTCACGCCGGTGGAGTAGACGTGGCCGGCGATGCCGATCCGCGCGTTGATCCGCCGCGAGAGCCGCGTCTCCGCGTCCGCCCCGAAGGTCGCGATGAAGACGAGCTCGTTCTCCATCCGATCCTCGTTGTTCTTCGTCAGAGGGTCGTCGAGCAGGATCGAGCCGGCCTCCGATGGGACGAATTCATTGGCCTTCTGGAGGATCTCCCTCAGGAAGACGTCGATGTCGATCTCTCCCGAGTAGGCGTAGTAGGCCTTGTGGCGTTCGAGAAAGTTTTCGAGGCGGCGGTTGTCGAGTGTATGGACGGGCAGCAAAGAGAACTCCCTTTGACGAGAGCAGTTTACCATCTGATAACCTGCTTTTCGTGGAGCCAGAGGAAGTCTGTCGGGTAGAACGATTTAAGCCGTGCCGCGCGGCGCCTCCGACAGTCCGATGATCCCGGCGAGGAAGCGCTGGGGGCAGCACTTCCTCGCGCGGGGAGAGACGGCCGAGCGCATCGTCGCCGCGGCGCGGCTGAATCCCACGGACACGGTCGTCGAAGTCGGTCCGGGCAACGGGGCCCTGACCCGCCCGATCGCGGCGAGGGTCGAGCGCCTGCTCGCGATCGAGATCGATCCCTGGAGAGCCGCGGCTCTGGAGGAGGAGTTCGCGGGCGAGCGGCGGGTGAAGATTGCGCGCGGCGACGTCCTGGCAAGGCCGTTTGCCGAGTGGCTGGCGCGGGCCGGGTGGGGAGGCCCCGCCGTCCTCGTCGCGAACCTCCCGTACAACGCCGCGACGCCGATCCTGCTCGCCGCGGTCGGAGAGCCGGAAACGATCGCGCGCTCGATCGTCACGGTCCAGCGGGAGGTGGCGGAGCGTCTGTGCGCGCGGCCGGGGCAGGAAAATTACGGGTATCTCTCGGTCCGGGCGGCCGCCTTCGCCTGCTCGCGGATCCTCTTCGATCTCCCGCCGGGAGCCTTCCGGCCCCGGCCCAGGGTGACATCCAGCGTCGTGGAGCTCTCGCCTCGGTCTTCCTTGCTGGACGCCCCTTCGCGCGACCGGGCGCTGGAGCTCGCCTCGCTGGGCTTTCGTTCGCGCCGCAAGACCCTCGCCAACGCGCTCGCCGTGGAAGGCGGGCGGGCGAAGTGGGAGCGGGCCCTCGAAGCGATGGGAAAGACTCCGCGCGTCCGGGCGGAGGAGCTGTCCCTCGACGACTACCTTCGGCTCGCGGAGATCGCGCTCGTGATGTTGAAGGATCGGTGCCCGGTGCCCTGTGCCAGGCGCCCGGCCGAGCACCGAGTCCCGAACACCGAAGACCGGCTTCCATGACGGTCGAGATCGTTCCGCTCGGGGGACTCGGCGAATTCGGCCGCAACCTGCTGTGGCTCCGGTGCGGCGACTCCAGCATTCTCGTGGACGTCGGCGTTTCGTTTCCCGACGAGACGTTTCCCGGAATCGACCGGATCGCTCCGGATCTGTCCGCTCTTGCCGGAGCCCGGATCGACGCGGTGCTCCTGACGCACGGGCACGAGGATCACATCGGGGCGGTCCCCCTGCTGCGCGAGATGAGCGCCGCTCCCGTGTATGGCTTTCCGTTCACGCTGGCCATGGCGCGGCGCCGGCTCGAGGACGCGGACGGCCCGCTCGAGGGGCTGATCGCGGCGCGGCCCCGGGAGAGGGTGCGCGCGGGAGCGTTCACCTTCGCGTTTTTCCGCGTCTCCCACTCCGTGCCCGATTCCGCGGCCATCCTGATCGAAGCGGGGGGCCTCCGGATCTTTCACTCCGGCGACTTCAAGCTCGACCCCGATCCGCCCGACGGCGAAACGACCGACCTCGAGGGGATCAGGGCGGCCGCGGGCGGAGGCGTGGATTTGTCTCTCGTTGACTCCACCAACGCCGAGCGGCCCGGCCGGGCGCTCTCGGAGAGGGTGGCGGGACAGGGGCTCGCGGCCGTTTTCGCCGGCGCGCCGCGCCGGATCGTCCTGACGACCTTCTCGAGCCACGTCGCGCGCATGTCCCAGTCCATCGAGTCGGCGACGCGACTGCGCCGCCGGGTGGCCCTGCTCGGCCGCAGCATGCGGACGGTGGCGGAGATCGCGCAGCGCCTCTCCCGCCTTTCGCTCCCTTCCGGAATCCTCGTCCCGCCGCCCGAGCTGGCCGAATGCCCCGCCGAGCGGCTTCTCTGTCTGACCTCCGGAAGCCAGGGGGAGCCCTTCTCCGCGCTCTACCGTCTCGCCCTGGATGAGCACGCGGACTTGAAGCTCGGCGCCGAAGACCTCGTGATCTTCTCCGCGCGCACGATTCCCGGCCATGAACGCTCGGTCAACCGCGTGACGGATCATCTGGTCCGCCGCGGAGCGCGCGTCGTTCGCGAGGCGGACCCGCCGGTTCACGTCTCCGGGCACGCGCATCGCGAGGACATCGCCGACTGGCTGCGCCTGACTCGCCCGAAGGCGGTGATGCCGGTCCACGGCGAGCGCCGCATGCTGGCGGCGGCGGCGGGGATCGCGCGGGAGGCCGGGGTTTCCGGGGACCGCATCGCCTTGCTGGACAACGGCGACCGCTTGACACTCGGTCCGTCGCGTTTCGAGGTCGAGCCGGGCGCCGTGCCGGCGGGGCGCGTCTATTTCGACTCCCGGCCGGAGCTCGTCGAGCCCTCCGTCGTGCGGGACCGGCGGCAGCTCGCCGAAGAGGGATTCGTCGTCGTCTTCCTGCCGCCTGATGCTCGCTCGGGCGAGATCACTGTGGTCTCCCGGGGCGTTGCCACGGCTGATGCCGACATCGCCGCGGAAGTGCGCAAGGCTGGCCGCTCCGTGCTCGCCCGCGCCACGCCCGAAGAGCGCAACGATCCCGAGTGGCTCCGCGCCGAGATCGCGCTCGCCGCCAAGCGCGCCTGCCGCCGGGCCTTCGACATCCGGCCGGTCATCGTGTCCGGTCATCGTTCTAGGCAGGCCCTGGTTCAAGGATTGAGGTTTCAGGTTTCAGGCCGGGAACCGGAAATCTGAAATCCTCCGCCGACCGTAAGATGCTAGAGTTTCGCCATAATTTCGCGCGAAGCTTAAGGTCGAACGTCGAAGAAGGAGGGAGACCCATGAGGAAACGCTCGCTTCTCGGGTTGTTGGCTCTTCTGTTCGTGTCGCTCCCGGCGGTGTCTCAGACCAAGGCGGCTTCGGCCGGACCGTCGCTCTACAAGCGGCTGGGCGGATACGACGCCATCGCCGCGGTCTCCGACGACTTCATCGGCCGGATGGCGGCCGACAAGCAGCTGGCCCGGTTCCTGGCCGGGTTGAGCGACAACTCGAAGGCACGCCTGCGGCAACTCGTCGTGGACCAGCTCTGCATGGCGACGGGCGGACCCTGTCTCTACATCGGGCGCGACATGAAGACCGCGCACAAGGGCCTGGCGATCACGGGGGCCGACTGGGAGCTGGCCGTGAAGTACCTGTCCGAGAGCCTCGACAAGTTCAAGGTCCCCCAGAAGGAGAAGGACGAGCTGCTCGCGATCGCCTCGAGCCTGAAAGCGGACATCGTCGAGAAACCATAAGGCGGTCGGTGCACGGTTCTCGGTGTTCGGTTGGGCACCGGGCCACGGGCACCGAGAACCGGCTTATCGTCCTCCGAACCTCGCGTTCATCCGACGCGCCTGATTGACCCCCAGTCTGATGACGCCGTAGACGACGACGCAGCAGAGGAAGTCCAGCGCCAGCCCGACATCGAACCGGAACGGCTGGTGCTGGAGCGGGGGAGCCAGGTCGGGAAAGAGGACCAGGAAGTAGATCGCGTTGCCTGCCAGGATCGCGGCCGAGTACTCGATCCACCGGCGGGGCGTCATTCCCAGAAATGCCACGGAGGCATTCTGTCGTCGTCAGGACGACCGGGCAACAGCGATTCCAACAGGAAGCGCGGGGCTACAGGGCGAAGAAGATCTTCTTGTGGAAGAGGCTGTTCTCGTGATCGATCAGGAAGACCTCGATTCCGGGCGTGATCGCCGAGGAAGAGACGGGGCCGGCGGGCTCGTCGGGGAAGATCGAACACGAGCGTGTCGTGTAGGACTCGCCCGGCCGCAGCTCCCGTGAGAGCGGCGTGGACGGGCTCCCGCGTTCGCCTGGAGCGCCGCCATGCCCTGCCGGCGAGGGCCCGTAGCGGGCTCCGGACTCGTCAACGACGAACACCTCCCGCGGATTTGGGGTCAGCGGCGCGTTTCCGCGAAACGAGGCGATCGTCTCCGGGTCGAACCAGGTCGACCGCACGAGTGGGAAACGGTGTAGCGCGTGCGGCGATCTCCAACGGTCTTCGCCGCGACCTCCTCGAGCGAGTAGGCGAGATGGCAGTCGATTTCACAGAAGTACTTGCGTTCTCCCTTGCGAAGAACGTCTCCTCGCGGCTCGCGAAGCGAGACGGCGAAGAGCACGCCGAGATAGCGCCGGCGCCGGCCGCCAGCCACGAAACCGAAAGCCACCTCGCGAGGCGGCGCCTGCCGAGAGCGAACGCGGCCAGCGCCGCCAGCAGGACGGTCGAAGAGGAGGAAGGCCCGTCCCCAGGAACCGAGGACGACGAAGCCGGAGGGAACCGGGGCGTGAAGTACGCTTTGCGGCATAAAGCGAGCCTCCAAATTTTTTTCTACTTGCCGCGGCGCCCCGCGCACGAGGGCCTCGAGATGGCCGGAGATAGCGCTCGAACGCCTCGGCGCCTCGCGGGACGTCAGCCGGTATTCGGTGCGCGGCATCCGCGCTCTCGAAAGACTTGGAGAGCGCGAGATAGCCCGCCTCCTCCAGCTTGCGCGCGTGGACCGAAAGGTTTCCGTCGGAAGTTCCCAGCAGCGTCTTCAGCTCGTTGAAGGAGAGCGACCTCGTTGGCCGCGAGGGCCGACACGATCGCCAGCCGCATCCGCTCGTGGATCACCCGATCCAGCTCCGGCAGCTTGCGCGAGCCGCTGCGAGGACGAGCGCTTGAGCGCCTTCGCCGGCCCCTGCCGCCGACCGCCGGGCTCTTCTTATGGCCCCTCCTGGAACCTGGGACTCTGGAACCTGAAACCCGAATCTAGCCTCCGTAGCGTTTGGCGATGAGCACGCCGAAGACGATCTGCAGGCCGCCAAAGCCGGCCGCGAGAAAGGCCGTCCCCCAGGACGGGGGACAGAGGAGAGCGATCGCTCCCAGGAGCATGAAGCCCACCCCCATGACCGGAACGATCCGGACGGAGAACGCTCCTCCGGTGACGACCGCGGTTCCGTAGAGAAGAAGCCAGACCCCCGGCAGGACCTGTGTCTGTCCCGCGCGCTCGAGCGCCAGCGTGACGAGCGCGCCCGCCGCGAGCGGGGGAGAGAGGGTCAGGAGGAAGCGGCGCGCCGGCCCGGCGAAGAGGGGAATGCTCGCTCGCCGCGCCTTCGTGGTGATCGCCCACACGCCGATTCCGAGCGCCACGAACGCCTCCGCGAGCCAGATTCCCAGCCATTCCTCGGGCGTGCGCGCGCGGGTGGAGAGACCGGCGGCCGAGAGGGCGCTCACTCCCATCGCGACGCCTCCCCAGCCCGGCACGGCGGTGAAGGAGGAGGCCCGCTCCATCGTCTCGCGGATGAAGCGGAGGTTGTCGATGGCCCTGCTGCCGAGGGCGGGCGGCTCCGGAGCGGCATGGAGCGGCGGCTTCTCCACGGCCCGATCCTACGGCCGGCGCCAGACCCGTGTCAAGTACTTTGCAGTGAAAAGTGCTGACCGCCGTCCACAATTCACAGTTCACAATTTCCACATCTCGCCTTGCTCTCCCGGCCGAAGGAATGTCGTCTCTTCCTCGCCGGCATTCCCTTCGCCGACGCGCTCTTCGTTGAAGCCGAGCCGGCGGCACTCCAGGTCGAAGAGGTCGTGGATCGCGTCCCAGCGGGCGCCCACGCCGCGCATCCGCAGGCCGAACCGGGACTCGTTGAGCTTCCCGCCGCGGACCTGCTGGATGGCGCTCCAGATCCTCGAAGCCCTCTGTGGGAAGGCCTGCTCCAGGCGTTCGCGAAACACGGGCAGGGTCTGGCCCGCGAGGCGCACGAGCGTCAGGAACGCGCTCGTGGCTCCCGCTGACCGGGCCCGCCCCAGGACCGCCGAGATCTGGCTGTCATTCAGACCCGGGATGACCGGAGCGACACCGACGCCCGTCCGGATTCCGGCCGCGGAGAGGAGCCGCAGGGTCTCGAATCGCTGTGATGGGAGGCTCGCGTTGGGTTCGATGGTCCGCGACATCGCGTCGTCGGAGAAGGGAATGCTCAAGGAGACCGAGACCGAGGCCTCGCGCGACATCCGGGCGAGCAGCTCCGCGTCGCGCCGAACGAGCGCCCCCTTCGTGATGATGGCCACGGGATTCCGGAACTCCGCGCAGACCTCCAGGCACCGCCGCGTCAGCTCGTAAACCGCCTCGAGCGGTTGGTAGCAGTCGGTGTTGCCCGAGAAGATGATCGTCTCGCCCTTCCACGAGCGCCGCGAGAGCTCGGCGCGCAGAAGCTCCGGCGCGTTGACCTTGACGACGATCTTGCGGTCGAAATCCGTGCCCGCCCCGAACCCGAGGTACTCGTGACTCGTGCGGGCGTAGCAGTTGTGGCTGACCACACCGTTGGCGATGAAGTCTCCCGTGCCGGTCGTGATGTCGTAGAGCGGCAGCGAGATGCCGAGAGCTTCGACGGAGACGACCCGAAGAGCCGAGTCGTTCTTCAAGGCCTGTCCCTCGATGTTTCTCTTTCGGGTGATCGCAGGGTCCACCAGGTGAAAGAATCGCAGGTGCTCGCGGAGTCCACGCCGGACGCGGACGTTATGGATCGGCCGGCCTCTCTGGCGGGTCTCGACGACGAAATCGAATCCGAACAGAGCAAGAGCCTCCGTGACTCTCTGGATGATTGCGGTGTCGGTGTTCGTGATTCGCAGAATTCCTCTGCTGTAGCACCCCTCCGCATCGAAGATCCCCGCGAGAAAGCCCTTGGACCAGTCCTGGCTCAGCGCCGACGGCCACCGCACGATCTCTCTGATGCGAGTGACTCCGAGCCGGGCATGGGTGCGGATCGCAGATAGGGCGTTCCGCCCGCCGGCGGCGGCCTGGAAGAGAAACTCCCGGGTCTCGATCTCGAACATCTGCAAGAAAAGCCTCGCCCGCCGCAAGGCCTCGAGATCCACCATGGCGAGCCGGAACTGGTGTTGTATTTCGGTTGCTCGCCGTCGCCCAGGATATGCGTACGATGCGAGCAGGGCATCGCCACGGATGATGCCGCACAGGTACCCTCTTCGATACTCGATCGTCTCCCGAGGCGGTTCGGCGAATCGACCAGTCCCGAGCAGGTGGTTGTTCGGTGTCAGGTGAGACCGTCGAAGTCGCCCATGTTCGCGCCCTGTCACATGCTTCCAACCGCGCTGCGTGAGGAAGCGGTGGTCCGCACTCGCAATGAGCCGCGTTCCGTCTTCTAGCCCCACGCGATAAGCAGGTTCTATTCGTTGCCAGTGGTTGATGACCGTTGTCTTGACATACCGGCGGTAGGGTCCGACTGCGACAGTTCCATAGACTTCATCTCCGAGACGAATGTCGGCGAGCGGCTTGGTCCGTCCGTCGCCCATCAGGATCGGGGTATCGCCGGACATGCAGTACGCGCAGGCATGGAAGCAGCCTCGGTAAGGGTTGAGGCTCCAGCGGAAGCCGACATCGGGACTCTCGTTTTCCGCGAGGATCGAGCGGGACTCCTCCTCGAAGACCTCGAGCCTCGCCTCGGGCGGCTCCCCGAGGTACTCCACATGGGTGGATTCCCAGGGGTTGGGTGGGTTGGAGATGGGCCTCAACACGAAGGCGTAAATATAGCGTAAGCCAGGCGACGAGATTCCAAATCCCGCACGCCGACCGCCGCGAAGCGCGACCGGTTACCGGAGGCCGACCGCCTCCCTCACGAGGCGCATCGTCTCTTTGGCTTCGGCGCCCGCCTTTTCGGCGCCTCTTCGAAGGGCGGTTTCGACGATGCTCGGGTGACGCTCGAGTTCCTTGCGTTTGGCGCGGGCGGGAGCGAAATGGGCGTCGACCTTCGCGAGGAGCAGCTTCTTGACCTCGCCATAACCCAGGCCACCGGCAAGGTAGCGGGCGGTGAGAGCCTCCTTCTCGGATTCGTCCGCGAAGAGGGAGAACAGGGCGAAGAGGTTGTCGTTGGCCGGGTCCTTGGGCGCCTCGACCGGGGTCGAATCGGTCACGATCCGCATCACGGAGTCCTTCAGCGCTTTTCCTTCGGCGAAGATCTCGATCGTATTGCCGTAGGACTTGCTCATCTTCTTTCCATCGCTTCCCGGCACGTTCGGCGCGCGATCGAGGCGGCACTCGGGCAGCGGAAACACCTTGCCGTAAACCTGGTTGAATGAGCCCGCCATGTCGCGCGTCATCTCGATGTGCTGAACCTGGTCCTGTCCGACGGGGACGAGATTCGACCGGTAGATCAGGATGTCGGCGGCCATGAGCACCGGGTAGAAGAAGAGCCCGGCGCTCGGCGTGATCCCGCGAGCGACCTTGTCCTTGTAGGAGTGGGCCCGCTCAAGAAGCCCCATCCCCGTGACCGTCGAGAGGATCCAGGCGAGCTCGGTCACCTCCGGCACGTCGGACTGGCGGAAGAACGCCGTCCGGTCCGGATCGAGGCCGAGCGCGAGGTAGTCGAGCGCGACGGCTCGGACGTTCTCGGCGAGCTGCCGGCGGTCCTGGATGGTCGTGAGCGCATGGTAGTCCGCAATGAAGAAGAAGCACTCTCCCTCGTCCTGGAGCGCGATGTGCTGGCGGATCGCGCCGAAGTAATTGCCCAGGTGCAGCTTTCCCGAGGGCTGCACGCCCGAAAGAATTCGAATTCGGCGCGGACTCACGGTCGGCATTCTATTTGTGATTTGTGATTTCTTGTCGGGGCGATAGAGTTCGGCCCATCTGAAAGAGGAGGAGAGATGAGAAGACCGAGGGTGATCGCGGCGCTGGCCTTGTGCGCGGCGGCGATCGTTCCGCGGCCGGCCGCGGCCTGGCAGGCGAACCCCGCTCCGAAGGCGGCGCCGTCGCCGGGCGCGGATCATCACGACCGGCAGCCCCAGGACATCTTCCGGGTCAAGCCTCTCTCCGGCAACGTGTACGCGCTCTACGGCCGGGGAGGCAACGTCGGCTTCTTCGTCGGGCCGGACGCCGTCCTGGTCATCGACTCCGAGTTCAAGGACATCGCGCCGGGAATCGTGGAGCAGATCAAGAGGGTCTCCGACAAGCCGATCAAGTTCCTGCTCAACACACACCATCACGGAGACCACGTCGGCGGCAACGAGGTGTTCAAGCAGTTCGCGATGATCGTGGCGCACGACAACGTTCGAAAGCGCATGCTGACGTCTCCCGCCGACATCCTGCGCGACTACCCGGCCCGCCTGGAGACGGCGAAGAAAGCGGGCAACGACCAGATGGCCAAATTCCTCGCCGAGCAGATCGAGTGGGCCAGGAAGGTCAAGGTCGAGGAGATCCCGGCCCCGATCATGACCTTCGACTCGGAGCTGCGGATTCACATCGGCGACGAGACGATCCAGGTGTGGCACCTCCCGCCCGCGCACACCGACGGCGACAGCGTGGTGTATTTCGAGAGGGCGAAGGTTCTTCACATGGGAGACGACTTCTTCAACAAGGTCATCCCGTTCATCGATATCCAGGGGGGCGGCTCGGTCCACGGGTACCTGGCGGCGCTCGACAGGGTGATGGCGCGTGTTCCGGCCGATGTGGCGATCATCCCCGGCCACGGCGAGATCTCGGACCTCTCGGGCCTGAGAGCCTTCCGCCAGTACATCTCGGACGTGCTCGACGCGGCGCTGAAAGCGAAGGCCGCCGGAAAGTCGAAGGAGGACTTCCTCAAGGAGCTGGACCTGCCGGCCTACAGAGACTTTGAAGGATACAAAGACCGATTGAAGGGCAACGCGGGCGCCGCCTACGACGAAGCGAAGTAACTAGTCCGCCTCGCCGGTCCTCTCGGCGAGCGCTGCCATGAGGGCGCCGATCCTCTTTCGCAGGTCGTCCCTGGTCTCGACGAAGCGCTGGTAGCGGACCTGCGGGTCCGGCTCGAAGGACGGGTCCTCGATCGACCAGTGTTCGACCCTTTTCGCGTTGGGCCAGGTCGGGCAGTCCTCGGCGGCCGAGTCGCAGACGGTCACGACCACGTCGAAGACAGCGTCGCGGAATTCCTCGGCAGACTTGGAACGCGCTCCGGAAATATCGGCCCCGAGCTCCGCGATGACGTCCACGGCGAGAGAGTGAACCCCGAACGCCGGGCGCGAACCAGCCGAGACGGCGTCGACGGCGCCTCCGTGATCCAGCCGCGCCAACGCCTCAGCCATCTGACTGCGCGCTGCGTTGCCGGTGCACAGGAAGAGGATCCTTTTCTTTGCCTGATTCATCGAACGTTCCAGATTCCAGATTCCAGATTCCAAGTGTACGTGAGGTCAGCAGCATCGCTCGAGACGCTCCCTGGAATCTGGAATGTGGAACCTGGAATCCTTTCCATTCGACGGCGTTTGGTCCGATAATGGGTAAGATTGGCGCAAGGAACTTTCTGGCGCGGCCGGATCGCGAGCGAAGCCCTGGGGGTCCTTCTCATCCTCGTGGGTGTCCTGACAGCCCTCTCGCTTCTCTCGTTTGATCCCCGGGACCCCAACCTCTTCTCCGTCACCGCGGGGGGCGAGGCCGCCTCCCCGAATAACTGGATCGGCGGCTTCGGCGCCTCTCTCTCGGCCGCGCTCTACGCTCTGGTGGGCCTGGGGGCGTGGGGTGTGCCCGTGCTGCTGCTGCTCTGGGGATGGCGGATGTTCTCGCAGCGGCCCGTCGAGAACCCGGCGACGAAGGCGACCGGCTTTGCGCTTCTCTTCGTGTCCATCCCCGCCCTCCTCTCTCTCGGACTCGGACGGCGTTCGCTCTTCGGAGAGCAAGCGGAAGCGGGAGGTGTGGTCGGCCGCGCGACCGCGGAAGCCGCCCGCGGGCGCCTCGGCACGACCGGCGCCGCGCTCCTGGCGGCTGCGCTCCTGCTGATCGCGGTCCCTCTCTCGACACAGGTGTCGCTCGCGGAGGTCTTCGCCGGTCTGCGCATTCGGTTCGCCGGCCTCCTCTCCCGCATGAGGATCGGATGGGTGCGGCGCCGCGATCGCCGGACCAAGGAGCGCCTGCGGCGGGCGGTCGTGGCCAAGCACATCGAGAAGGCCCGCCGCGAGCCGGTGACGCTCGGCGAGGTGCCCTTCGTCGCCGACGAAGGTACGGCGCAGCTGCGCGAAGTGCCGGGCGAGGGCCGGTTCTCGATCAAGAAGACGACGGCGCCCCTGGCCGCGATTCCCGCAACGGCCGCCCCCGCGCGAACGCCCAAGAAAGAGCCGCAGCAGAGCCTGCCGCTACAAGGGCTCGATGGGTATCCCTATCCCGACGCCTCCCTGCTGGACAAGCGGGACGTCACTGGGCGTCGTGGACAGGAAGATGCTGGCGGAGACGGGCAAGTCGATCGCCGCCAGGTGCGCGGAGTTCGGCGTCGAGGGCGAGATCGTCGAATATCACCCGGGGCCGGTCGTCACGACCTACGAGTTTCGTCCCGCCACCGGGATCAAGGTCAACCAGGTCATGAGCCTCTCTGAGGACCTGGCCCTCTCCCTTTCGGCCGAATCGATCCGGATCGAGAGACTCCCGGGCCGGGCGAGCGTGGGAATCGAGGTCCCCAATCCCGGCGGGGGTGAGATCATCTCGTTACGCGACGTCATCGAGTCGGATCGCTTCCGGCGGTCCCCTTCCCTCCTGACCCTCGCGCTCGGCAAAGACATCCACGGAGAGCCGGTCGTGGACGACCTGCGCTCGATGCCTCATTTGCTGATCGCCGGAACGACGGGCTCCGGGAAGAGCGTCAGCATCAACGCGCTCTTGACCTCGATCCTCTTCAAGGCGCGCCCCGACCAGGTCAAGCTCATCCTCGTCGACCCGAAGATGGTGGAGCTCGAGATCTACGAGCACCTGCCGCACCTGATGACTCCGATCATCATCGATCCGAAGAAGGCCGCCAACGCCCTGAAATGGGCCGTCGGCGTCATGGATGACCGGTTCCAGACGCTGTCGGACGTCGGCCAGGTGCGCAACGCCGAGCAGTACAACGCGGCCATCCGGGACCCGGACGTCGTCAAGCGCGTGCGGGCCGAGCACCCCGACGACCCGGAGCTGAAGCTCGACCCGATGCCGCTGATCGTGATCGTGATCGACGAGCTGGCGGACCTCATGATGACCGCTCCCAAGGAAGTCGAGGAGTCGATTGTCCGCCTCGCGCAGAAGGCACGCGCTGTCGGGATCCACCTCGTGGTCGCGACGCAGCGTCCCTCCGCGGACGTGGTGACCGGTCTGATCAAGGCCAATTTCTCATCCCGGATCGCGTTCAAGGTTTCCTCCAGGGTCGACTCGCGCGTCATCCTCGATGGCAACGGGGCAGAGCGGCTGCTCGGGCGCGGCGACATGCTCTTCCTCGCCCCCGGAACCTCCCGCTTGAAGCGCGTGCACGGGGCGTTCGTCTCGATCCAGGAGTCGGCGCGCCTTGTCAACTTTCTCCGCAAGCAGGGCAAGCCTCAGTATGACGACAGCATCACGAAGGAGCCGGCCGAGACGGCGGCGAGGGACGATTCTGGAGACGAGACCGATCCGCTCTACGACGAGGCGGCGCGGCTGGTCGTCAAGGAGAAGATGGCCTCGATCTCCTTCCTGCAGCGCCGCATGGGCGTGGGCTTCTCCCGCGCCGGCAAGTTGATCGACCTGATGTCGCGCGACGGCCTGCTCGGCCCGCCCCGCGGGTCGAAGCCGCGCGAGGTCCTCGTTTCCGAAGACTACTTCGAGGAGGTGGACCGCCAGCCTCGATGAGCCGGGCCGTCCTGACGCAGCTCGTGGCGCTCTGAGTGGCGCCGGCCGTGGCCTACCTGGTCGATCGCCTGGCGCGCGGCCTCGGGTTCCTGGAGCCCCCCGCCGACAAGCAGCACGAGCGCCGGCGCACGATCGTCGTTTCGGTCTACGCGCTCGTGCTCTTGCGCCCGTCCTCTTCTCCGGTTCCGAGAAAGGCTGGCCGCGCCTCTGGATTCTCTTCGGGATCGCCACGGGCCTCGTCCTCGCCGTCTCCCTGGAACCTGAAACCTGAAACCCTACAATGGCGTGATGCGCGCGGTCTTCTTCGGGACGCCGGAATTCGCGGTGCCGTCGCTGGCCGCGATGCTCGACGCGGGGGTCGAGGTGCCTCTCGTCGTGACGCAGCCCGACCGGCCGGCGGGACGCCACGCGACGCCGCGCCCCTCGCCCGTCGCGCAGCTGGCGGAGTCGCGCGGGATCGCCGTCGCGAAGCCGGAACGGCTGAGGGGCAACGTCGAGATCCTCGAGCGGGTCCGGCAGATCGCGCCGGACGCGGGCGTCGTCGTGGCTTACGGGATGCTCCTGCCCAATGCCCTGCTCGACTTGCCCCGGCTCTCCTTCGTCAACGTGCACGCCTCGCTCCTGCCGAAGTACCGCGGAGCCTCGCCGGTCCAGGCGGCCATCCTCGCCGGCGACTCAGAGACCGGCGTGGTCACGATGAAGATCGTCGAGGAGCTGGACGCGGGGCCGGTCTACCTCGAACGGCGCGTCGCGATCGGGGAGAGCGAAGACGCCGGCTCGCTCTCGAGCCGTCTCGCCGCCGCCGGAGCGCACGTCCTGATCGAGACCCTGCGAGGCCTCGAGGCCGGAACGCTCCAGGCGAGGCCGCAGACCGGCGAGCCCTCGTTCTGCCGGCCGATCCGGCGCGAGCAGGCAGAGGTGAACTGGGCGATGCCCGCCGCCGCGCTCGAGAGGCGGCTGCGCGCCTATACCCCCTGGCCGGGACTCCACACGTTTCTCGGAAAGGAGCGAATCAAGATCGTCCGCGCCGGCATCGCGGCCGGCGGCCGCCGGGAGCCGCCCGGCAGCTTCTGGACCGAGGAGGGAAGACTGATCGCCGCGGCGGGGGAGGGCACGACACTCGAGCTCCGCGTGCTGCAGCGCGCGGGTCGCAAGCCCGTCAGCGGATCCGAATTCGCGCGGGCGGTCAAGTTTCCGGGTCGCTTCGGTCCGCCAGTCGATGCCGGCGGTTCCTGATGCGTTCCGCGTCCCCCGCCCGCGTTCGGGCCGTC
The DNA here is from genome assembly GCA_963741435.1 of uncultured Acidobacteriota bacterium. GTDB lineage: Bacteria > Acidobacteriota > Thermoanaerobaculia > UBA5066 > Gp7-AA6 > JAWOLE01. The sequence goes on from CAVUIX010000002.1 coordinate 227,909, forward strand.
CGGGCCCTGCGGGAGGTGCTCGAGCGCGGCGGCCGTGCGAGCGCGCTGCTGGCGGAAGAGTCGCGCGGCCTCTCTCCCGAGGACGGGAGCCTCCTGCGGGAGATCGCGCTCGGAGTCCTGCGTCACCGCGCGACGCTCGACGCCGAGCTCTCCGCGGTGTCCCGGGTGCCGCTGTCGCGCCTGGAGCCCGACCTGCGCGAGATCCTGGAAGTCGCTCTCTACCAGGTCCGCTACCTCGACCGGGTTCCGGCCTATGCCGCCGTGGACGACGCCGTCTCGCACGCCAGGCAGAGCGGCGGAGCCGGCGCCGCCGGTCTCGTCAACGCCATCCTGAGAAACCTCCTCCGCCACCCCCCTCTCCCCCCGGGAGAAGGGAGGGGTGAGGGCGCGACCGGCGCCACCGCACTCGCCCTCCGTTTCTCGCATCCCGAGTTCCTCGTCCGCCGGTGGCGAGAGCGTTTCGGGACAACGGCAACACGGCAGATTCTCGAGTCTGACAACTCTCCCTCGGGCGTGGACCTCATGACGAACACGAGGAGAACCAATCGTGAGTCTCTCTCGGCGGCGCTTCTCGCCGAAGGCATTTCCACCATACCGTCGCCGCTCTCCCCCCTCGCCCTGACCGTCCTGACGGGAAACCCGTTCCGGACACGGCTCTTCGCCGAGGGCCATTTCGGCGTCGCCGACGCCGCGTCGCAAGCGCTCCCTCTCCTCCTGCCGCGCGGCGAGACTCTTCTCGACCTCGCGGCGGCGCCCGGCGGAAAATCTTTCTCGGCGATCCTGCACGGGCAGGCCAGCCGCGCCATCGCGCTCGACCGCTCCATCGAGAGGCTGGCTCTCGTCCGGGAGAACCGCGTCCGTCTGGGAGTCCCGGAGGTCCTTCCCGCCGCGGGCGACTTCCGGACGCCGCCACTCCCGGCCGGCGGCTTCGACCGCATCCTCTTCGACGCGCCGTGCAGCGGCACCGGAACGCTCCGGAAGAACCCGGAGATCCGCTATCGCGTGACCCCGGAAGCGATCGAGCGGCTCGCGCTCGCGCAGGAAGCGGGCCTCCTGGCCGCGGCGGGGCTTCTCGCGCCCGGCGGTCTTCTCCTCTACTCGACCTGCAGCCTCGAGGAGGAAGAAAACGAGCGCGCCGTCGAGCGCGTCCTCGCTCGCGACTCCGGGCTCGAGCCCGCGTCCCTGGATCCCGGGGAGGGTCTGCGTCCTTTCGTGTCCGGAAACCGCTTTCGGATCCTTCCCGCGCAAACCAACGACGGCTTTACCGCCCACCTGCTCCGGCGCCGAGCGCCGCGTTAGCCGCTAGAATGCCCGCCATTCGATGAACGCTCCGAAACCGGTCCCGCTGCTCGACCTGACTCGGTATGACGAGGAGTTGAAGCGAGAGATCGCGCGGCGCGTGGATGAGGTCTTCGCGACGGGGCGGTTCGTGATGGGGCCCGCCAACGAGGCGTTCGAGAAGGCCTTTGCCGAAGAGCTGGGCGTCGCCCACGTGATCGGGGTCTCCTCGGGAACGGACGCGCTGCTCGTTTCCCTGATGGCCCTCGGCGTCGGACCGGGAGACGAGGTGATCACGAGCCCGTTCACGTTCTTCGCGTCGGCCGGCGAGGTCGCGCGGCTGAACGCGAAGCCCGTCTTCGTGGACATCGAGCCGGACACGTTCAACATGGACCCGAACCTCCTCGAGGCCGCGGTCACTCCCCGCACGAAGGCGATCCAGCCGGTTCACCTCTACGGACAGTGCGCCGACATGAATCCGATCCTGGAGATCGCCAGGCGTCGCGGCGTGCCGATCGTGGAGGACGCGTGCCAGGCGGTCGGCGCGTCCGACCGGGGCCGTTTCGCGGGCACCATGGGGCTGATGGGCGCCTTTTCCTTCTATCCGACGAAGAACCTGGGGGGCGCGGGGGACGGCGGCGCCGTCACGACCGACGACGAACCGACGGCGAAACTCCTTCGCAACCTGCGTCTCCACGGCGAGACCTCGCGCTACCATCACTCCCGGGTCGGCGGCAATTTCCGCATGGACGCGGTCCAGGCGGCCGTGCTCCTCGCAAAGCTGCCGTACCTCAAGGCCTGGAACGAGCGTCGCCGGGCGATCGCGGCGCTCTACGGAGAGCTTCTCTCCGGGGAGGCCCGCGCGGGGAGAATCACCCTTCCCATCGAGGCGCCCGGACGGCGGCACGTCTATCACCAGTTCGTCGTCCGGGTGCGGGACCGCGACGCCGTCCAGGCGCGCCTCTCCGCGAAAGGGATCGCGACGGCGGTCTTCTATCCGGTAGCGCTCCACCTCCAGGAATGCTTCGCCGGTCTCGGCTACCGGGAAGGCTCTCTGCCGCGGGCCGAGAAGGCCGCGCGCGAAGTTCTCGCTCTGCCGATCTTCGCGCAGATGACCGACAGCGAGGTGGAGCGGGTCGTGGAGGAATTGCGCAGGGCGATCTCGTAGTTCTCGACCCGGCGTTCCGCGGTCACTGTTTGCCCTTTAGATTCAGAGGTTTGGATGGTCAGAGGCGCCACCCTGCTGGTACTAGCACTCGACTGAGAGGAGTGCTAGTATTCACAGGCTCGAAACATCCACTGGGGGTGGCTGAGGGCAACTCGACATACAGGATCACAGGAGGAGAGGAATGAAGATTCGACCGCTTTATGACCGGATTCTCGTCAAGAGACTCGAGCCCCAGGAGACCAAGAAGGGGGGCATCATCATCCCCGACACCGCCAAGGAGAAGCCGATGGAGGCGGAAGTCGTCGCCGTCGGCAAGGGGAAAGTCAACGAAGAGGGGAAGCAGTTCCCGCTCGACGTGAAGAAGGGTGACCGCATCCTGATCGGCAAGTACGCGGGCACCGAGATCAAGATCGACGACGAAGAGCACCTGATCCTCCGGGAAGAGGAAGTGCTCGCCGTGGTCGAGAAGTAAACCGGAAGGAGTAGAGAGAACAATGGCTGCGAAAACAATTTCCTACGGCGAGGAGGCGCGCCAGCGCATCCTCCACGGCGTCAACAAGCTCGCCGACGCCGTCAAAGTCACCCTCGGCCCCAAGGGCCGCAACGTCGTCATCGAGAAGAAGTTCGGGTCCCCGACGATCACCAAGGACGGCGTCACCGTCGCCAAGGAGATCGAGCTGCAGGACTCGCTCGAGAACATGGGCGCGCAGATGGTGCGCGAGGTCGCGTCGAAGACCTCCGACGTCGCCGGCGACGGCACGACGACCGCGACCGTGCTCGCGCAGGCGATCTACCGGGAAGGGATCAAGAACGTGACCGCCGGCGCCAACCCCATGGAGCTGAAGCGCGGAATCGACAACGCCGTCAAGGCGGCCGTCGAGGCGCTGGACAAGATGTCCAAGCCCGTCGAGGGCAAGGACATCGCGCACGTCGGCACGATCTCGGCCAACAACGACGCGGAGATCGGCAAGATCATCGCCGAGGCGATGGACAAGGTCGGCAAGGACGGCGTCATCACGGTGGAGGAGGCCAAGGGCCTGGAGACGACGCTCGAGGTGGTCGAGGGGATGCAGTTCGACCGCGGGTATCTCTCCCCCTACTTCATCACCGACGCCGAGCGCATGGAGTGCATCCTCGAGAACGCGAAGGTGCTGCTCTACGAGAAGAAGATCTCGAACATGAAGGATCTCCTCCCGATCCTCGAGCAGATCGCCAAGCAGGGCAAGCCCCTGCTGATCATTGCCGAGGAGGTCGAGGGCGAGGCGCTGGCGACGCTCGTCGTCAACAAGCTGCGCGGCACGCTCCAGGCCTGCTCCGTCAAGGCCCCGGGCTTCGGCGACCGCCGCAAGGCCATGCTCGAGGACATCGGGATCCTGACCGGCGGGAAGCTCATCTCCGAGGACCTCGGCATCAAGCTCGAGAACGTCAAGTGGGAAGACCTCGGCGACGCCAAGAAGGTCACCGTGGACAAGGACAACACGACGATCGTCGTGGATGACCGCTCCAAGAAGAAGCAGGAAGGGATCGCGGGCCGGATCAAGCAGATCCGCGCGCAGATCGAGGAGACGACCTCCGACTACGACCGCGAGAAGCTGCAGGAGCGCCTGGCGAAGCTCGTCGGCGGTGTCGCCGTCATCAAGGTCGGCGCCTCGACCGAGACCGAGATGAAGGAGAAGAAGGCGCGCGTCGAGGACGCCATGCACGCGACCAAGGCTGCCGTCGAAGAGGGGATCGTCCCCGGCGGCGGCGTGGCCCTCCTGCGGGCCATCGAGGCCGTCCAGAAGGCGCTCAACACTCTGTCGGGCGACGAGAAGATCGGAGCGCGCATCGTGGTGCGCGCACTCGAGGAGCCGACACGCCAGATCGTGGCGAACGCCGGCGCCGAGGGCTCGGTCGTCATCAACGAGCTCAAGTCCAAGGGGGGCAACTTCGGCTTCAACGCCAACAACGAGAAGATCGAGGACATGATCAAGGCCGGCATCATCGATCCGACGAAGGTCACCAAGAACGCCCTCCAGAACGCCGCTTCGATCGCCGGCCTGATGCTGACGACCGAGGCCATGGTCTCCGAGATCAAGGAGAAGGAGAAGGCGCCGGCCGGGATGCCCGGCGGCGGCGGCATGGGCGGGATGTACTAGAAGCCTGAGAACGGGAATCGGAGCCCCGGCGAAAGCCGGGGCTTTTTCTTTGGCGAATCCGGTCGCTCTCCATGTCCGGTTAGACCGACGATGCCGCAGTCCGCCACGGCTTCGCGCATTTTCCGGGAATGTTGCCCGGCCCTGATGAGCGAGCGATCTGGTAAACTGCCTGAAATCAGGAGAATGCGGATTCTGATCGAAATTCGGGCAGGAGGCTCTTCTGCCGCGCGCCTTCGGCTGCGCCTTCGCGGCGGCGCGGTGAGAGCCGATCACTGAACGAAAGGCCCATGAAGGAAATCCAATCACGCGATGGGATTGCCGGCCGCGGCGAGAGGATGTTTCGAGGCCTCCTCGAGTCGGCGCCCGATGCGATGGTCATCGTCGATCAGAAGGGCGAGATCGTGCTCGTCAATGCCCAGACCGAGCGGCTCTTCGGGTACCCGCGGGAGGCGTTGCTGGGACAGCGGATCGAGATCCTCGTCCCTCCCCGGTTCCGGCAGGCGCATTCCGGGCATCGCGCCGGTTACTTCGGCGATCCCCGCGTCCGGCCGATGGGGATCGGCATGGAGCTGTACGGCTTGCGCAAGGATGGGACGGAGTTTCCCGCCGAAATCTCCTTGAGCCCGCTCGAGACGGAGGAGGGTGTCCTGGTTTCGAGCGCGATCCGCGACATCACCGAGCGCAAGCGCGCGGAGGAGGAGCTGGAGAGTTTCTTCAAGCTCTCCCTGGACATGCTGGCGGTCGCCGATTTCGACGGTTACTTCAAGCGGTTGAACCCGGTCTGGGAGAGGGTCCTGGGCTGGTCACGGGAACAGCTCCTGGCCCGGCCCTTCCTGGACTTCGTTCATCCCGACGACCGGGAGGCGACCGCCGCCGAGGCAGCGGGCCTCGCCCGCGGAGTGGAAACCTTCTCCTTTACCAACCGGTATCTCTGCGCGGACGGCTCCTACCGGTGGCTGCTCTGGAACTCGACCCCCGACCCCGGCAGCCGGAGGATCTACGCGGCGGCCAGGGACGTGACGCAGACGCGGCTCGCGGAAGAGGAGATCGAGAAGCTGAACCGCGAGCTCAAGCGGCGCGTCGGGGAGCTGGCGAGCCTGAACCAGGAGCTGGAGGCGTTCTCCTATTCCGTCTCGCATGATCTCCGCGCGCCTCTCCGGCACATCGACGGATTCACGCGCCTGCTCGAGCGCCACGCCGGACCGGCTCTGGACGAGAAGGCGCGCCACTACCTCGCCACGATCGAGGACTCCGTGCGCCAGATGGGGAATCTGATCGACGAGCTGCTGGCCTTCTCGCGGCTCGGCCGCGCGGAGGTCCGGTCCGCGACCGGTCGATCTCGCGGCGCTCGCGCGGGAGGCGATTCGCGAGGTCGAGCGCGACGTCAACGGCCGGGACGTGCGGTGGACCGTCGGGGAATTGCCTCCGGTCTCGGGGGACGCGTCGCTCCTCCGGCAGGTCTTCGTCAACCTCCTGTCGAACGCGGTCAAATACACGAGCCCCCGCGCGGTCACGTCGATCGAAGTGGGTTCCCTGCCGGGGAACCCCGGCGAAGTCGTCTGTTTCGTCCGCGACAACGGCGTGGGATTCGACATGAAATACGCGGACAAGCTCTTCGGCGTATTCCAGCGGCTCCACGGCGCCGGCGAGTTCGAGGGAACGGGGATCGGGCTGGCGAACGTTCGTCGGGTCATCCAGCGGCACGGGGGGAAGACCTGGGCGGAGGGGACGGTCAACGAAGGCGCGACGTTCTATTTTTCGCTCCCACGGGAGGCACCGGAGGGCGAGTGGCCGAGCTGAAGAGCATCCTGCTGGCGGAGGACAACCCGAAGGACGTCGAGCTGACGCTGACGGCGCTGGCCGAGAATCACCTCGCCAACGAGGTCGTCGTGGCGCGCGACGGCGAAGAGGCTCTCGATTATCTCTTCCGGCGCGGCCGCTTCGCGCTCCGCTCCGAGGGGAACCCGGCGGTGGTCCTGCTCGACTTGAAGATGCCGCGAGTGGATGGTCTCGAGGTTCTGCGCCGGATCAAGTCCGACGAGACGCTGAAAACCGTGCCGGTCGTCATGCTCACATCGTCGCGGGAGGAGCGGGACCTCGTCGAGAGCTACCGGCTCGGGGTCAACGCCTACGTGGTCAAGCCGGTCGGCTTCGATCAGTTCGTCGAGGCGGTCCGGGAAATCGGAGCTTTCTGGGCGCTCCTGAACGAGCGGGCGCCGGGCAGCGTTCGCAGGCCCGGTTGAAGGCGATGAGCGAGCGCGTCCGCATTCTTCACGTCGAGGACGACCCCCGGGACGCGGAGCTGGTCAGCGAGGCCTTGCTGGCCGACCATCTGGACTGCGACATCGTCCGCGTGGTGACCCGGGAGGAATACCTGGCGGCGCTCGAACGAGGGAACTTCGACCTGATCGTGTGCGACTACACGCTCCCGTCTTTTCAGGGGGGAGAGGCCCTGGACCTTGCCGGCGCGCGGTGGTCCCACATCCCCTTTCTCTTCCTGTCCGGCACGATCGGAGAAGAGAGGGCCGTCGAGGCCCTGAAGAAGGGCGCGACGGAGTACGTGCTCAAGAGCAATCTCGCGCGGCTTCCGTCCGCCGTGCGCCGGGCGCTCTCGGAGGCGAGGGAACGCGCCGACCGCCGGAAGGCGGAGGAGGCGTTGCGCGCCTCGGAGCAGCGCACGCGGGCGCTGATGGAAAACGCGAAGGACGCGATCCTCGTCGCGAACATCCAGGGAATCGTCGTCGAGGTCAATCGCGCCGCCGAAGCGCTCTACGCCCGGCCCCGCGCCCGGTTCGTCGGCCGCCACTTCTTCGAGTTGCTCGTTGCCGACGAGCGCGAGAAGGCCCGGCGGCATTTCGAGACGGTGCTCGCGGGCCGGGCCCCCGAGGTGCAGGAGACGATCGCCCTGGCCGCGGACGGGCGGACCGTCCCGATCGAGGTCTCCGCATCGCTCGTCGAGATCGGGGGCGAGCGTCTCGTGCTCGCCATCGTGCGGGACGTGTCGGAGCGCAAGCAGCTGGAGGAGCAGTTCCGGCAGTCTCAGAAGATGGAAGCCGTCGGAAGACTGGCGGGGGGCGTCGCTCACGACTTCAACAACCTGCTGACGGTGATCCTGGGCTACAGCGACGTCGTGAGCAACCAGCTGCCGGCCGAGCATCCCCTGCGCCCGGAGGTCGAGCAGATCCGGAAGGCGGGGGAGCGGGCCGCCGCGCTGACACGGCAGCTTCTCGCCTTCAGCCGGACGCAGGTCCTCCTCCCTCAGGTGATCGACGTCCGCGAGATCGTGGCCGACATCGACAAGATGCTGCGCCGCTTGATCGGCGAGGACGTCGACCTCGTCACGGTCTGCGATCCGCAGACCGGCCGGGTCAAGGCGGACCCGGGTCAGCTCGAGCAGGTGCTCATGAACCTGGCGGTCAATGCCCGCGACGCCATGCCCGGCGGCGGCCGGCTCACGATCGAGACGCGCAACGTGCAGCTTCGACGAGGCCGGCGCCCGGGAGCACGTCACGGCGCAGCCCGGATCGTACGTGGTGATCGAGGTCAGCGACACGGGATCGGGGATGGACGCGGAGACGAAGACCCACATCTTCGAGCCGTTCTTCACGACGAAGGAGAAGGGAAAGGGGACCGGCCTCGGCCTCGCGACCGTGTACGGGATCGTGAAACAGAGCGGCGGCTTCGTCTGGGTCTCGAGCGAGCCGGGCCGGGGGACCACGTTCAAGATCTGCCTGCCGCGCGTCGAGGAGGACGCGGGCTCTCTCGACGGCCCTTCCCCGGCGCCGAGATCGCTCGCGGCACGGAAGGCCCCGCTCGAGGACGAGGAGGCACTCCGCGCCCGCCGGTGAGACAACTGCTGACTCATACGGCCGCGGCAGCCATCCGCCGGGAGCGGCCGCATGAGCGAGCAGCCCGTTCTCTCCAGCCACGGGAGCATCCTCGTCATCGACGACGACGAACAGATCCGGAATCTGATCGTGCATCTGCTGCGTCCGATGGGACACCTCCTGGTTGAGGCGTCCTCGGCGGAAGAGGCGCACGACAAGCTGCAGGCGTCGACGCCGGACCTGGTCCTTCTGGACATGCAGCTTCCCGGCCGGAGCGGCCATGAGCTGCTGGCCGAGATCCGGGCCGATCCGCGCACCCGGCTGATCCCCGTCGTGATGATCACCGGCGCGGCGACCCACGAGCGCAAGTTGAAGGCCATCGAGGCGGGCGTCACCGACTTCATCGCCAAGCCCTTCTCACCCGAGGAACTGGCGGCGAGGGTGCGGGCGCTGCTGGAGCTCAAGTTCGTCACCGACGCGCTCGAGGACGCGGAGCAGGTCATCATCTCGCTGGCAAGGACGATCGACGCGCGCGATCGGTACACCTACGGCCACAGCGCTCGCGTCTCGTTTTACGCGGGCCTGCTCGGCGAACGCATCGGGCTCGCGGGCCGGGAGCTGGCTACGGTGCGCCGGGGAGGGCTCTTCCACGATTTCGGAAAGATCGCCGTGCGCGACGCCGTGCTCTTGAAACCGGCGAAGCTGACCGTGGAGGAGTACGCGGAGATCAAGCGGCACCCGACCGGGGGGCGCGATCTGCTTCAAAACATGAAGACCCTGCTTCACGCCATGCCGGTCGTGTACCACCACCACGAACGGATGGACGGGTCGGGCTATCCCGACGGGCTCTCCGGCGAAGCGATCCCGGTCACGGCCCGCGTCACGACGGTCGCCGACGTCTTCGACGCCCTGACGACGGCGCGCGTCTACCGCGGCGCTCTCTCGCGCGGGGAGGCCCTCGGCATCATGGCGGAAGAGGTGCGCAAGGGGTGGTGGGACGGTCGGTTCCTCGAGGAGTTCCGCGGCGTCCTGGCCACGTTGCCCGAAGACGACGAAAGGATCACGCGCCTGTTCTCCGGCCCGCCGCAGACCTGAAGGCCCTCACGGGCCCGAGCCGGCGCCGTCCCGCCTCTATACTGGCGGCGACCCCCTCATGAAGCCGATCCTCTATTCGGTTCTTCCGCGCCCGGCACACCCGACGCGCGACGGCCTCGCGATCCGCAACTACCACCTGCTCGCCGGGCTGGCTCAGGAGTTCCGGGTGCGCGCGCTGGCGCTCGTGCCCGCGCATCTGCGGGGCACCGGAGAGTATCCGCCGGGCGTCGAGATCGAGGAGGTCGCGCGCGCGGGAAGCGCCGCGAGGCGCGCCGCGGCGCTGGTCGAGAGCGCTCTCACGGGCCGGGCGTACCCGGGGCTGCTCTACCGGTCGCGGGTCCTTTCCTCGCGCCTTTCACGCTGGACCGCGCGGGAGCCGCCGGCCTGGATCGTGGCGCATTCCTACCACGTCGCGCCGGCGGCCGTGACGCATTCTCCGCGTGCGTGGGTGGACTTTCACAATGTGGATTCGGAAATCTGGCGGCGGATGGGAGAGAGCGCGGCATCGGCGGCCCGGCGCGGGCTCGCGCGCTGGCAGGCGCCGCGCGTCGAGCGGATGGAGCGTTGGATCCTCCGGCGGGTCGCGGGGGCGTCCTGCGTGTCGGAGCGAGACGCTCGAGTCCTCGCCGCGTTCGGCGGCGCGCGTCCCCTCGTCGTCGCCAACGGCGTGGATCTTGCCCGCTACGCCTTCCGGGAAGAGCCGGGCCGCGAAGAGATCGTCTTCTTCGTCGGAGACCTGACCTGGCCCCCCAACGCGGAGGGGATCCGCTGGTTCTGCGCCCGGGTCTGGCCGGCGCTCCTGCGCCTGCGCCCCTCGGCGCGGGTGGAGATTCTCGGCCGGGGCGTCCGGCCGTCGATGGAGCGGCGGACCTTGCCCGGCATTTCCTTCCTCGGAGAAGGGGACGACACGCGCCCGCACTGGGCTCGGGCCGCGGTGGCGGTCGTGCCGCTCTCTGCCGGGGGAGGCACGAGGTTGAAGATCCTGGAGGCGGCCGCCTGCGGCGTTCCGGTCGTCTCGACTCCCGTCGGAGCCGAAGGGCTGGACTTCGCCGCCGGATCGGAGATCCTGCTCGCGCAGGGAGCGGAGGAGTTTGCGGGCGCCGTCGCCGGGCTGCTGGCCGACCCCGAGGCGCGTCGCTCGCAGGCGGCCGCGGCGCGGCGGCGTGTGGAGATGTTCTCCGACTGGCGGAAGATCGCCGGCAGCTTCGCCCGGGAACTATCCCGAAGGGCGTCGGAGAAGTGAGCGCGCTCGCGGCGGCGCTCGCGGCCCTCGCCGTCCTCACGGCGGCCTGGTCGTATCTGGCGTATCCGGCCCTGATCGCGCGCCTCTCGCGGCGCCCCGCGCGGGAACACGAAGAGGGCGGCGCGCCGCGGTCTCTCGAAATCGTCCTTTCCGCGGCCGACGAGGAAGACGTGATCGGAGAACGCGTGGAGAACCTGCTCGCGCAGGAGTTGAACCTCCCGTTTCTCATCTCCATAGGATGCGACGGTTGCCGCGACAGGACGGCGGAGATTGCGCGCGCTCTCCTGGGCGCGCGGGGGCGCGTGGTGGAGTTTCCGCAGAGGCGCGGGAAGGCCGCCGTCTTGAACGATCTCGTCGGCGAATCCTCGGCCGATGTGATCGTCTTCACGGACGCCAACACGCGTTTCGACGCGGGAGCGGTGCGGCATCTGGCCGAGGCGTTCGGCGATCCGGCCGTGGGCGCCGCGTGCGGGAGGCTCGTCCTCGAGCGGGCGGCGCTCGGCCGCGGCTCCGAGACCGTCTTCTGGGACCGGGAGACACGCCTGAAGGAAGCGGAGGGGCGACTGGGAGTGTGCCTGGGCGCCAACGGCGCGATCTATGCCGCCCGGCGATCGTGGACCGAGCCTCTGCCGGCCGCGACGGTGCTGGACGACTTCCTGATCCCCGCGCGGATCGCGCGGAAGGGAAAGAGGGTCGTCTTCGCCGGAGAGGCCGTGGCCCGGGAGAAGACGGGACGGGACGTGTCGGCCGAAGTCGCGCGGCGATTCCGGATCGGAACGGGAGCCGGAATGGTGCTCGCGCAGGAGACGTGGCTCTTCAACCTGCGCCGGCATGGGCTTCTCTCCGTCGCTTTTCTCTCCCGGAAGGCCGCGCGCTGGATCGCGCCCGTCCTCGCGCTCGCGTCCGCCGTTGCAGCCCTGGGCGACGCGGGCCTGCGTCCGGCCGGAGTGATCGTCCTGGCGGCGGCGGCGCTCTCGATGCTGTCCGTTGCCGCGCGCCCGAACGTGCCGGGCCTCCCCGGCAGGCTCTATGATTTCTGCGTGATCAATATCGCCCTCGCCGCGGGCGTCGTCGCGGGTTTGGCGGGCTACCGACGGCCCGCCTGGCGGCGAACGCGGTGAGACGTCCCTCCTCCGCGTTCCGATCGACGGCGCTGGCGGGAGACCTGGCCATCGCCGCGCTCTGCCTCTATGGGGCCTTCCTCCTGCGGACCCGGGTGGCGCTGCCGGGCACCGAGGGACTGCTCCCCTCCGCGAAGGTGCGTTATACCTTCGTGAACATCCTGATCGTCCTCTGCGCGCAGGCCTTCTTCCTGTCGCTCTTCGGTCTCTACCGCGCGAGGGAGCGCTTCCGCGAGCCGCTGGCGAGGCTCCTCGTTCCCGCCCTGTTCTTCGAGCTGTTCGCCCTCTCGGCCGTCTACTTCCTGGCGTTTGCCCAGACCTATCTCTTTCCGCGTTCGGTCCTCGTCGTCTACATCCTGCTCGACGCCGTCGCGCTCGGGCTCTGGCGGATGCTCCTCGACCGACTCTTCCCGCAGCCGCGGCGGCGCGCGGTGATCGTCGGGACCGGGAAGGCCGCGACGCTCATCGCCGACACGATCCGGCGCCACCCCTGGACCGGAGTGGAGGTCGCGGGACTCGTCGGCGCGGCGGCGGGAGGCAGGTCCGACCTTCCCGTGCTCGGTCCCCTGGAGAGCCTCATCGAGATTGCCGAACGCGAGAGGATCGACGAGGTCATCGTGACGCCGGAAGAATCGAGCTGGAAGGACCGGATCTCCGAACGCATCCCCCGAGATTGGCGCGCGGACCTTCTCGTTTGGCCTTCCCCCTTCGAGACCATGATCGGGCGGCTCAGGTTCCGTGTCGTCGGGGATCTGCCGCTTCTCGAGGCGAGGATGCGTCCGCTGGAGGGGGTCCGCGCGGCGGGAAAGCGCGCGTTCGATGTGATCGTCTCCGCCGTCTTGCTCGTTGTCTCGCTCCCGATCCTCCTGGTGGGCGCCGTGGTCGTCGCGATCACGTCGCGCGGAGGGGTCTTCTACCGGCAGGAGCGGGTGGGGAAGGACGGCCGCCCCTTCCAGCTCTGGAAACTCCGGACCATGCGCGAGGGAGCGGAAGGGGAGACGGGCGCGGTCCTCTCCTCCCCGGGAGATGCCCGCGTCACGCCGGCCGGCCGCTGGCTGCGCTCCCTGCGCGTCGACGAGATCCCGCAACTCTGGAACGTGCTCATCGGCGACATGAGCCTCGTCGGCCCGCGTCCCGAGCGTCCCGAGTTCACCCGGCCCTTCGAGGAGAGCGTGTCCGGCTACACGCTGCGGTTCTCCGCCCGGCCCGGATTGACCGGCCTCGCGCAGGTCTCGGGCGACTACGCGACCGAGCCCGAGATCAAGCTGCGATACGACCTGGCCTACTTGAACAACTGGTCGCTCGGACTGGACCTGTCGATTCTGCTTCGGACGATCCCCGTCATCCTGACAAGGCGTGGCGTTTAGAGCAATTTGTGAATTGTGATCTGTGAACAGGGTTGAAAGGCATTGTCCGTCCAGATCACAAATCACCAATCACAAATCACCAATCGTTATGATTCGCTGTCCATGAACACGGCGCGGCGCCCGAAGGTGGCGGTGGTCATGCCGGCGTACAACGCGGAGAAGACTCTCGCGCGCACGTATGCCGACATCCCCCGGGATTCGGTGGACGACGTGATCCTCGTGGACGACGCTTCGAGCGACCGCACGGTCGAGGAGGCGCGTCGGCTGGGCCTTCATGTCGTCGAGCACCGGCGAAACCGCGGTTACGGCGCCAACCAGAAGACCTGCTACCGCACGGCTCTCGAGCGCGGGGCGGACATCGTCGTCATGGTCCATCCGGACCACCAGTACGATCCGACGGTCATTCCCCACCTGATCGAACCGCTCCTTCACGGCCAGTGCGACGCCGTTTTCGGCAGCCGGATGCTCGGCGGGCGCCCGATCCAGGGAGGCATGCCCAAGTGGAAGTACCTGGGCAACATCTTTCTGACGGCGATCGAGAACGCGACGTTCCTGATTTACCTGACGGAATACCACAGCGGCTTTCGCGCCTACAGCCGCCGGTATCTCGAGGCTGTCGCCCTGGAGCGGAACTCCGACGGTTTCGTATTCGATACCGAGATCATCGCCCAGGCGATGGCCCGCGGGCTCACGATCCGCGAGATCCCCATCGAGACACGCTATTTCGACGAGGCCTCCCAGATCTCCTTCGGTCCCTCGGTGCGCTACGGGTTCGCGATCCTGAAGACGATGCTCCTCTACAAGCTCCACGCCTGGGGCATCTACTCCGCCCGCATTTTCCGCTCCCGGGACAAGTCCTAAGGTGGGAGCGGCGGGGGAGCGGAGAGGCTTCCATTCCGAAGGAGTCTCTCCATCTCGCTGGAGCGTTCGCGGAGGGCCGGCTGGAGGTCCGGCAGCAGCGCGGGGAAGAGCGCGGGGCTGATCCAGATGGCGCGCAGAAAAGCCGCCGCGGCCTTCTCGGTCTCGCCTCCGGCCTCGTAGGCTCGGCCCAGGTTCAGGTCGATCTCCGCCCTTTCGCCGAGGTCGAGGGCCTTCCGGTAGAACTCGATCGCTCTTGCGGTGTCCGCGCCGACGAGCCGACAGGATCCCGCGAGCACGAGCGGGCGCGAGTCGCCGGGAAGTCCTGGCGCCGCCGAGAGCGCGATCTCCTGGATGTGGTCGAGCGCCCCTCGAGGATCGGAGACGTCTCCAGGGTGGCTGACGAGAAAGCGCAGGGAGTCCGCCGCGGGCCGCAAAATTCTTTCCGCCCGGTACCTCGCAATTTCCGGCGCGAGCGCCCACGCGAGGACGCCGGCGAGAAGGAGACCTCGGAGGACCCTGATGAGCCGGTCTTCGGTGTTCGGTGTCCGGTGCTCGGGTTGAACCGAAAATCGATCTCCGATCCTCCACGCCCTGCCCGCGGCGAGCAGCAGCGGCACGGCGGAGATGGGACGCTGCATGGGGAACCAGGTCAGCGCGGCGACGGCTCCCGCTCCGAGAAACGCCAGGAGAAAAACGGCCTCGGCGCGCTCCCCCGGCGGGCACGGACCCCTGGCCGTCCTCCGGAGACCCTGGAAGAGGAGAACGACGGCTCCGAGAACGGCCAGCCCGGCCGGAGCTCCCCCTTCCGCGAAGGCCTGCAGGTAGTCGCAGTGCGCCTCGGCGTAGGACGCGGTGACGAGGGGATTGACGAGCTTGCGGCGCAGGGTGATCTCCGCGCGCAGGCGGTGCGGCACGAATTCCGCTCCGAACGTGCCCGGCCCGAACCCGGTCCAGGGACGCTCGCGCACCATCTCGGCGGCGGCGCTCCAGGCTCCGAGCCGGTAAGTGACGAGACGGTCCCAGTCCCGGGCACGGAGCGCCGATACGGTCTCCGTCATGCGTTGGCGCAAGGGTCGGTACACGAAAGCGCCGACGCCGACCAGGAGAAGGAGGGCGGCGATCCCCGGCGCGGCGCGGCGGCCGTAGCGGCAAATCAGCAGAATGGCCGTCCCGGCGACGAGAGCCGTCCAGGAGGTCAGATTGCGATTGACGAGAAGGCCGCCCACGAAGACCGCGGCACCCAATCCGGCGGCGGCGCGCAGTCCCGTCCGAGCGCTCCAGAGGAGAATTCCCAGACACGCAACCGCGGCCAGTGCGAGCGCCAGCGCCAGGGAGCCGGGATTGCCCACGAAGGCGCCGGTCGCTTCGCGGCTTCCCGGAGTGATGAGCGCGAAGGGGCGGTAGATGTTCCGCGCTTGCAGGACGGAGACGCCCGTGTCGACGGCGGCCACTGTGAGGAACGCCGAGAGGAGGAGAGCCTTGTATTTTTCGAGGACGCGGCTCGCTCCGAGCGCCAGTACGAGCGCGGTCAGAAGGAGGGCCCGCGTCGCGTCCAGCGCGGCCGCGCGCCGCGGCGAAGCGAGGGCGCTGACGAGAGCCGCGGCGCAGCCGAACAGAAGCAGCAGCAGCGCCGCTGAGTGGAGGCGGAGGCGCCCGCCCGGAGCCGCGGAGAGCGGATTCCTCCATCGCGCGAACCCGAAGGCCGCGAGCGCGGCGATCCCGACGGCCGCGAGCGTTGTCAGCCGCTTGGGAGCATCGAAGGCGGCGTCGGCGCCGGAATCCACGGCGAGTCCCGCGCACACGATGGCGAGGAAGAGTGCCGCCGCGGCGATCGCGCCGCCGGGATCCCGCGCCGGCGCCGCGCTCGCGGCCGGTAACTCCGCCTTCCGCTTCTTGCGCGACATCCCGCATCATTAGAGCAGGTTCCGAGGAGAGAACCGAACACCGAATACCGAACTCCGAATACCTACTCGCTCCGGTTCGTTATGCTCGTCGACGTTCATGAGGACCGGATCCGCTCCCCGCCGCCGCGTTTCCCTTCACCTCTGGGTTTACCGGCATCGCCTGGTCATCCTCGCGACGTTCGGTGCCGTGTTGCTGTCGGGCCTCGCCGTGCTCGCCCATTTCACCTCGGTCGTGGTCCGGAGGTTCGAGGGGCACCGGTGGAACCTGCCGTCGCGGATCTACTCGGACATGTTCGTGCTGCGCGCCGGGGACGGGGGCTCGCCGGAGAAGCTCGCCGGAAAGCTCGAACGTCTCCTCTACCAGGCCGACGGGGAAGCGCCGGCGCGGGCGGGCCACTTCCGCCGGACGGGCAACGTGGTCGAGGTCTTCCCGCGGGACTTCCGGTACCCGGGAAAATTCTTTCGGGGGTTTCCGTCGCGGATCGAGTTCGCGAGCGGAAAGGTCGCTTCGATCCGGGACGGCTCCGGCGAGCCGGCGCCGGCTCTCGTCGTCGAGCCCGAGCTGCTGGGCTCGGTCTTCGGCGAGGAGCTGGAGGACCGCACTCTCGTTCGCCTCGAGGACCTGCCCCAGTCGCTCAAGGACGCCGTCCTCGTCACGGAAGACCGCGATTTCTACCGCCACGCCGGCGTGTCGGTCCGGCGCAGCATCGGCGCCGTCATTTCCAACGTGAGGAACAGGGGGACCCAGGGGGGCTCGACGCTCACCCAGCAGCTCGTCAAGAACCTCTACCTCTCGCCGGAGCGCACGCTGCGGCGCAAGGCGATCGAGGCCGTCCTGGCGGTGATCCTCGACGCGCGCTATTCCAAGGACGAGATCTTCGAGGCGTACTTGAACGAGATTTACCTCGGACAGCACGGCTCGGTCGCGGTCAACGGAGTGGGCGAGGCGTCGCGGCACTACTTCGGCAAGGAGGCGAGCGATCTCGACCTGGCCGAGTCGGCGACGATCGCCGCGATGATCAAGGCTCCCAACGCCTATTCGCCCCTCCACAACCCTGTTCGGGCCAGACAGCGGCGGGATCTCGTCCTCAGGCTGATGCGCGAGGAGAAGAAGATCGACGATGCCGCGCTGGCGCAGGCCCTCCAGGAGCCGGTCGTCTCGCTCTCGCGCGCGCAATCGCGAACCAGCGCGCCGCATTTCGTGGATTTCGTCAAGGGGGAGCTGGAGGCCCGCTTCGGCCAGCAGCTGAAGACCGAAGGTCTGCAGATCTACACGACGCTCGACGTGGATCTCCAGCGCGCGGCCCAGAGGTCGGTCACGCAGGGACTGGCGGCGCTCGAGAAGAACTACCGGCGGCTCGCGGTCAACGCGAAGGAGGAACCGATCCAGGGGGCGCTCATCGTGCTCGAGCCCCGCACCGGAGCCGTCAAGGCCTTCGTAGGAGGGCGCGACTACCGTCTCTCCCAGTTCAACCGGGTCACGCAGGCGCACAGGCAGCCCGGATCGCTTTTCAAGCCGTTCGTGTATCTGGCGGCCTTCGCGCGCCGCGACCTTGAGACACCGGTCACGCCGGCCACGATCCTGGAGGACACGCCGATCACCGTGACCTGGGACAAGGGGGGAGAGGACGAGCAGTGGAGTCCGCACGACTACGACGGGGACTACCGGGGGGCCATGTCCGCGCGCAGGGCCCTGGAGCTCTCGATCAACATCCCGACGGTGCGGGTGGCTCTCGCGGCGGGGCTGCCGGCCGTGCTCGCGACGGCCCGGGCCGCGGGCGTGGGCTCGCGGCTGCGCCCCTATCCTTCGGTCGCTCTCGGGGCGTTCGAGGTCTCGCCGCTCGAGATCGCGTCCGCCTACGCCGTCTTCGCCAACGGGGGCGTGCGGGTGGATCCCATCGCGATCGTGGGCGTCCAGACGAGCGACGGGCGGGTGCTCGACCGGAAGGAGACTCCGTTGAAGCCCGTCCTCCCCGCCGACGCCGTCTTCCTGGTGGACTCGCTCATGAGGGGCGCCGTGGACCGCGGCACGGCCTCCGCGGCCCGGGCCGGGGGAGTGCGGGGCGTGCTCGCCGGCAAGACCGGCACGACCAACGACTACCGCGACGCCTGGTTCATCGGCTTTTCGCCGCGCTTCCTGGCGGCTGTCTGGGTCGGATACGACGACAACCGTCCGATCCGGTTGACCGGAACGCAGGCGGCCGTGCCGATCTTCGCCGACTTCTCCCGCTCGGTGCCCGCCCAGCTCTTCAGCGAGAACTTCCCCGTGCCTTCCGACATCGTGACGGCCGAGATCGATCCGGAGACCGGCGGGCTCGCCACACCGCAATGCCCCCGGCGCATGACGGAAGTCTTCATCTCCGGCACGGAGCCCCGCTCCGATTGTCCGCTGCACCGCCCTTCAGGATCGGTGCCGGTCGAGGGCGCCTTCGACTGAGAGATTGAGTGATTGAAGATTGAACGATTGGGCTTCCAATCCTTCAATCGTCAATCCTTCAATCCAACAATCGGTCTGATAAATTGAACGGTTCCATGAAGCGGACACCCAACATTCAGTCGGAAGGAATCCGGATCAGAGGGGCCCGGACTCACAACCTGAAGGACGTCTCCGTCACGATCCCGATCGGGAGCCTGACGGTCATCACGGGGGTCTCGGGGTCGGGGAAGTCTTCGCTCGCGTTCGACACGCTGTATGCCGAGGGGCAGCGGCGTTACGCGGAGTCGCTTTCGACTTACGCGCGGCAATTCCTGGAGAGGCTCGACCGTCCCGACGTGGACTCGATCGAGCCGGTGCCTCCGGCCATCGCGCTGGAACAGAAGAACGGCGTGAGGAACGCCCGCTCGACGGTGGGGACGCAAACGGAGATCTACGACTCTCTGCGGCTTCTCTTCGCGCACGGAGGCACGACGTTCTGTCAAGCCTGCGGACTGGCCGCCGTTCCCGGGGGAGTGGACCGGGCGGTCGAGGAGCTCTTCCGCGCCGAGCCGGGCGCCAGGATCACGCTCGTCGCGCCTCTGACGTGGCGCCGCGAGGGGAACGGCCGCCGCTCACGCCGCACCAGCCGGGAAGACCGCATCCGTCTGGAGGAATTGAAGCGCGCCGGCTTCTTCCGGGCGCTGTCCCCCGGCGGCGAGACCGTGGAGATCGCGCAAGACGTCGAGCCGCTTCTGGACGGAGAAGGGCGCCTCCCCGTGGTCGTAGGACGGTTTGTCGTGCGGGAGGAGTCGCGCGCGGAGATCGCCGCCGCGGCGGACTCGGCTTTCGCGATGGCGGGGTCGCTCACGGCCGTCTTCCAGGACCGCGCTCGGACGTTTCGCCGCGGCCTCCACTGCCCCGGCTGCGGCTCCGATTTCCGGGAGCCCACGCCCGCGCTCTTCGCGTTCAATTCGCCGCTCGGGGCCTGCCCGGTGTGCCAGGGCTTCGGGCGGGTCATCGGCGTGGACCTGGAGAAGGTCATTCCGGACGCCGCCCTCACGCTCTCCGACCGGCCCGTCGCCCCGTGGAACACGCCGGCATACGAGTCGGCCTACGACGATCTCTTCCGGGCCTGCCGCCGCTACTCGGTCCGCACGGACATCCCGGTCGCGAGGCTCTCCGCGCACGAGCGGGAAGTCCTGATCAAGGGGCGGGGAGAGTTCTACGGCGTCAACGGCTTCTTCGACTGGCTCGAGACCAAGCGATACAAGATCCACGTGCGCGTGCTGCTCGCCCGTTACCGCGCCTACACGCTCTGCCCCGAGTGCCGCGGAGGGCGGCTGACGCCCGCGGCGCTGTCGGTGCGCCTGCGCGGCCGGACGATCGCGGAGCTTTCGGAGCTCCCGCTTTCCCAACTGCGGAAGTGGTTCGAAGACTGGACGCTCACGGCGGCCGAGGAGGAGCGACTCTCCTCCATCGTCTCCGAGATTCGCTCGCGAGTGCGCTACATGAACGAGGTCGGTCTCGAATACCTGACGCTTTCGCGCGCCGCGAGGACCCTCTCGGGAGGGGAGGCGCAGCGCATCGGCCTGGCCTCCGCGCTGGGAGGAGCGTTGACGGGCACGCTCTACGTCCTGGACGAGCCGACCATCGGCCTGCACGCCGCCGACACGCGGCGGCTGCTGAAGATCCTGCGGCGTCTGGCCGACCGGGGCAATACGGTCGTCATCGTCGAGCACGACCCGGAGGTCATCGAGGCGGCCGATCGCGTGATCGATCTGGGCCCCGGCGCGGGAAGCCTCGGCGGCCGCCTCCTCTTCGAAGGCACACCGGCCGCCCTGTCGCGCGTGAAGTCTTCCGCGACCGGCCAGCTTCTCCGCCTCCGCAGGCCATCCGCAACTGAAGACCGGACACCGAGCACCGAACACCGGCCCGCTCCCGGCCGCATCGTGGCCTTCCGTCGCACCGAAGGCGCCATCACGGTCTTCGGAGCGCGCGAGCACAATCTGAAGAACCTGACAGTCCGTTTTCCGCTCGGGCGTTTGATCGCCGTCTCGGGGGTCTCGGGGTCCGGGAAATCCACGTTGGTGCGGGACATCCTCTACAACTCCTACGCGCGCCGCGTCAAAGGGCTCGTGGCGCTCGACGTCGGGGCGCACGACAGGATCGATGGGCTGGAGAACGTGGGCGATCTGCTGCTCGTGGACCAGAGCCCGCTCGGCCGATCCGCGCGCTCGAACCCGGTCACTTACGTCAAGGCCTGGGACGAGATCCGGCAGGTCTTCGCCCGCACGGCGCGGGCGGTTTCCCGCGGGATCACGGCGCGCGATTTCTCGTTCAACTCGCCGGGAGGCCGTTGCGAGATGTGCCGCGGGACGGGGTGGCAGACGATCGACATGCAGTTCCTGGCCGACGTCACCGTGCGCTGCGACTCGTGCGACGGCCGGCGTTTCCAGAATCGGGTCCTGGCCGTCCGCTACCGGGGCAAGAACATCGGGGACATCCTCGCCATGACGGTTTCGGACGCCTCGGGATTCTTCGCCGGAGAGCCCAGGATCGTCCGGCGCCTCCAGCCGCTTTCCGAGACCGGCCTGGGCTACGTGACGCTCGGCCAGCCCACGGCGACGCTGTCGGGCGGCGAGGCTCAGAGGTTGAAGCTCGCCTCCTTCATCGATGCGCGGCCGGCGGCCAGGGGGTCCGGGGACCGCACGGTCCCCCGCCAAGACTGCTCGGCACGCTCTTCCTCTTCGACGAGCCCACGACCGGTCTTCACGCCTCGGACATCGAGAGGCTGCTCAAGACCCTGGGTCGCCTGATCCATCTGGGCCACTCGGTCCTGGCGATCGAGCACAACCTGCAGTTTCTCGCGGCCTGCGACTGGATCGTGGATCTGGGGCCGGGGGGCGGAGAGATGGGGGGAGCGATCGTGGCCGAGGGTACGCCCGAAGAGATCCGGCACAACCCGTCGAGCCTGACCGGCCGGTTCCTGGCCGAGCTCGCTCCGCCGACCCCGCCCGACACGCGCCGCGCTGGAATGACGGGGTAGATCGGTTCCCGGTGCCCGGGAAGGGCGTTACGGCGTCTTGCGGCTGGATTCCTGCAGGAATTGGATGAGCCTCTCGCGGCCGCCGTAGCCTTGCAGCTTCGCGATCAGGCGGCCGTCGGGGGCGGCCACGACGAGCGTGGGGAAGGCGTTGACGGAATAGCGCCGCTCGAGTTCCTCGATCGCGGGCGGGTTCTTTCCATCCTCCCGCTCGCGGTCCACGACGCGCGCCGGCAGGTAGGACTGGTTGACCATCGAGGCGATCTGGGGATCGCCCCAGCCTTCCTTGTCGAGCCGGTGGCAGGGTCCGCACCAGGCGGCGGTGAAGTCGTACAGGACAGGCTTTCCCGCGCTCCTGGCCGCCGCCTCCGCTTCCGTTCGCTGCTGCCAGCGGACGAGGCCGACCGCCTCGGTCTTCTTCTCCCGGTCCATGACCGCCGTGACCACGCGGAACAGAATCGCGGCAAGCACCAGCCAGAGCAGGAGCGGCGGAAGCCTCGATTGAGGTCCCGAGCGGGCCGGCGCTTCAGTCTTGTCCATACGAGAACTCCCGTCGCGAGAAGATCCAGGCGGCCAGGGCCAGATAGGCGGTGAGCGCCAGCGCATACTGCCCGGTCGCGGCAGCGAGGACGCCCTTCCCACGCAGGACGTCATCCCAGGCGACGTGAGGCAGGACATTCTCGCGGACGACAGCTCCGAGCCTCGAGAGCCACGGCTTTCGGAGCGCTCCCGCCAGGGCGTCCGGCGCGCCGAGCAGGAAACTCAGGAGGAGGTACGCCAGGATGTCGCCGTACCCCCGCAGGAAGGTCGAAAAGAAGAGCAGGACAGACGCGAGGAGGGCGGCGGAGAGAAGCGCGCCGGCCGCGCCGCGGGCGAGATCCCAAAACGCCAGCCCGCCGGCGCTCCCGCGTCCCAGGACCGCTCCCAGGAGAGGCGAGAGGGCCAGCGCGATTGCGGCCGTCACGGCGACGTAGATCGCGTAGCACAGCAGGATGCCGCAGTAGCGGCCAAAGAGGTACTCCACCCGCCGGATAGGGCGCGCCAGGATCATCTGCAGCGCGCCGCTGGAAGAATCTTTCGAGACCGATGCGGCCGCGAGAATCAGGAGCGCGACGAACCCTCCTGACTCCAGAGCACGTCCGCCTCCCGTGAAAAGGATCTGGGAGGCGGAGAGGAGCGACAGCACGGACAGAGCGATCACGACCCCGACCGAGCCGAGCTTCTGCCGGAAAAATCGCCTTACCATTTCCGTCACGGAGCAGGCCTTCGAAAAAGCTCTTCCAGGTCCGCCGAGGAGCGCACCTCGAGAACCGGCACGTCGGCGAGGGCGAGCGTCTTGACGGCGCGGGCCACGTCTTCTTCACTCGCGGACGGCAGGTGCAGGGAGCCTTCGCCCGAGGAGGCCACGTCGAAGCCGGCGGCGGAGAGGGCGGCGGCGCCGTCAGCGGCCCGGGCCGGTGGCACCCGGAGGATCGCCCGGCGGGGCGTGGCGGCGTCTCCCCGCAGGGTCTCCGTCTGTGTCAGCTTGCCCCGGTCGATGAAGACGACGCGGTCGCAGACCTTTTCCACCTCGGCCAGCTGGTGGGAGTTCAGGACAATCGTGGCGCCTCTCGTCCTGGCTTCCAGGATCCGCTCCCGCACGACGGCGATGCCCAGGGGATCGGTGCCGGAGGCGGGCTCGTCCAGAAAGAGGAGGTCCGGGACTGCCGAGAGTGGCCTGGGCCACGCCGATCCGCTGGAGCATCCCCCGGGAATAGGTCCGCAGGCGCCGGGACAGCACGCCGCCGTCGAGTCCCACGCGAGCCGCGGCGGCGGCCACTTCCCCGGCGGTGCGCGCGGGGTCACCGCCCGAGAGTCTCCAGTGATGCGCCAGGAAGGCGCCTCCCGACAGGTCGCGGTCGAAACCCAGGCGCTCCGGCATGTAGCCGGTCCGCGCGCGAATGGAGAGGTCGTCCGGCGCCTTGTCGTCCACGGTGATCGTCCCGGTATCGGGGCGCAGGAAGCCGAGGAGGCACGAGAGGAGCGTCGTTTTGCCCGCCCCGTTGGGGCCGATCAGGCCCAGTGTCTCGCCGCGGCGGACTTCCAGCGACACGCCGTCCAGGGCCCGCATGCGCCGGCCAAACCGGCCGTACGTCTTCGACACGTTCGACACGCTGATCATCGATTCGACGATAGCAGAGGCCTGTAGGGAGGGCCGTGAGGCGTGAGGCGTGAGGCGGGAGGCGAAGCTTGTGTGATGCTTCGGGCCTCGCCTGACGTCTTTACGCCTTACGCCTTACGGGTTTCGGGAATACATGTTAGATTCTGGCGCTTTTTTACGCCGCTGGCCGAATGATCGAAGTTCAGAGCCTCACCAAGCGATACGCGACGCAGGTCGCTGTTTCCGACGTCTCTTTTTCCGTCCGCCAGGGGGAGATCGTGGGCTTCCTCGGCCCCAACGGCGCAGGAAAGACGACGACCATGCGCGTGCTGACCGGCTTCCTGCCCCCCTCGGAAGGGAGGGCGAGCGTGGCAGGTCACGACATCGTGGCGCAATCGCGGCAGGCCCGCGCCAATCTCGGCTATCTGCCCGAGTCCGCCGCTCTCTATCCCGAGATGCGCGTTCGCGAGTACCTGGCGTACCGGGCGAGGCTCGAGGGTCTCGTGGGGGCGGGGATGAAGGCGCGGGTGGACGAGATCATCGGACTCTGCCTGCTCGATGAGGTCGCGGACCGCAAGGTCGAGAACCTCTCCCGGGGGTACCGGCAGAGAGCCGCGCTCGCGGGCGCGCTCGTTCATCGGCCTCCTGTCCTGATCCTCGATGAACCGACCGTCGGGCTCGACCCGGCGCAGATCATCAAGATCCGCGAGATGATCCGCTCTCTCGGACGTGAGCGCGCCGTCCTTCTCTCAACCCATATCCTCCCGGAGGTGGACGCGGTCTGCGATCGCGTGCTGATCATCGACCGGGGGCGGATCGTGGCCGAGGGGACGCCGCAGGAGCTGCGCCGGCGCCTGGCCGGGTCGAACGTCCTTCGCGCCGCTTTCAGGGGAGAGGTCGCCGCCAGGGAGGCCGTCGGCGAACTCCCCGGCGCCATCACGGTCGACGAGACCTCGGGGGACGGGGAGACGCGCGTGCGCGTCGAGTGCTCGGAAGGCGCCGATCTGTCCGAGGAAATCTTCCATCTCGCGGTTGCGAGAGGGTGGGTCCTTCGGGAGCTCTCCCGCGAGGGCCTCTCCCTGGAGGACGTCTTCGTGCGCCTGACCCGGCACGACGAGGCCTCCGCTGAAGCTACGGCGGATAAATCCGCGTCTCCCGAAGCCGCGGCGGACAACCTGTCCGCCGAAGCCCCGGCGAAGGCCGAGGCGAAGGTGGAGGCGGAATGAGGAGATTCTTCGCGATCGTGGGGCGCGAGTGGCGCGCGTACTTCCTCTCGCCGCTCGCCTACGTGATCCTGGCAGCGTTCCTGGTGATGAACGGTTTGATCTTCTACGCGATCGTGAACTTCTTGAACGCGCCCAACGCCCCCAAGGGACAGGCGCTCCCGTACCTCTTCACGAACACGTACTTCTGGATCTTCAATCTCTTCGTCGTGCCGATCATCGCGATGCGCCTCATTGCCGAGGAGCGAAAGAGCGGCACGATCGAGATCCTCCTGACCTCTCCCGTGACCGAGACGGAGGTCGTGCTCGGCAAGTTCACCGGAGCGCTCGGGTTCTTCCTGACTCTCTGGGCCCCCACGCTCGTCTACGTGTGGATCCTGCGCTCGCAGACGCCGATCGACCTGGGCCCCGTGGCCTCGGGCTATCTCGCCATCCTGCTGCTCGGCGCGTACTTCCTGTCGGTCGGAACGTTCGCCTCGACGCTGACGAAGAACCAGATCGTCGCTGCGATCCTGGCCTTCGGCATGCTCATCCCGATTTTTTCGGCCGGCCTCGCGGAGAACATGATCAACGACCCGGGCAAGCGCGACGCGCTCTCCTACTTCAACCTCTGGGACCACATGGACGAGTTCGCGCGCGGAATCGTGGACAGCCGCCGGCTCGTCTACTACCTCTCGGCGACGGTTCTGTTCCTGTTTCTCTCGGTCGTGACGCTCACCGCGAAGAAGGAGAGGCCGTGAGCCGCGCTTCGGCGGCGCGGGCCGGGGCGGGCGCGGCCGGGATCGTCCTTCTCCTCGTGTTGTTCGCGGGAGTCAACTACCTGGGCGCGCGGCACTGGGTCCGGGGCGACTGGACCAAGACCCGCCTCTTCTCGCTCTCCCAGACGACCCGGAAGGTCCTCGGCGGCCTGACAAAGCCGGTTCAGGTCACGGTCTTCATGACGCGCAACTCCCGGCTCTACCAGCCGGTCTCGGAGCTGCTCTCCCGCTACCGTGCGGCGTCGCCGAAGGTCGAGGTCGAGTTTCTGGACCCGGAGCGCAATCCCCTGCGGGCCGAAGCGCTCGTCAAGCAGTTCGGCATCCGTCAGAACACCGTCGTGTTCCGGTCGGGAGAGAGCAAGAAATACGTCGAGGAAGACAAGCTCGCGGACTTCGATTTCTCCGGCGCGCAGATGGGAGCGGCGCCGCAGATCCGATCCTTCAAGGGGGAGGAGGCCTTCACGTCCGCCATCCTGGACGTCACCGAGAAGAACGTCTCGAAGATCTACTTCTCCGCCGGCCACGGGGAGCCGAAGGTCGATTCGCAGGAGCGCGGGCGGGGCTTCGGCGCAGGCCAAGCAGCTGCTCGAGCGGGAGAACCTGAGCGTGGCCTCCTGGGACTCGCTCGGCAAGGGCTCGATCCCCGCCGACGCCGCGGTCGTCGTGGTCGCGGGCCCCCGGGCGGCCTTCCTCGAGCCGGAAGCCGCCGCGCTCAAGAGCTATGCGGAGGGGGGCGGCCGGATTCTCCTGATGCTCGACCCGGTCCTCCCCCAGGCGGGCGCCCCGGAGAGCGACCTCGGTGTCGGGGCGTTCCTCGCGGCTTACGGCGTGAAGCTCGGCGCCGACATCGTGATCGACCCGGCCAACGCGGTGCCGATGGTCGGGCCCGAGACGCTCATCGCGAACAGTTACGGCAGTCACCCGATCGTGCGGTCCCTGTCGGAGGAAGGCCTCCCGGTCGTTTTCCCGCTCGCCCGTTCCGTCTCGAAGCCGGACAAGCCGCCGGAGGGTTACACGGAGACGATGCTCGTACAGACGAGCAAGGACGGATGGGGAGAGACGTCCCTCACGAAGCTCGAAGCCGTCCAGAAGGACAAGGACGACACGCCGGGGCCCGTGACGATCGCCGTCGCGGTGGAGGCCGAGAAGAAAGACAAGGACCCGAAGGCGGCCGCGAAGCCTCTCCGCCTCGTGGTCATCGGCAACTCCCGATTCGCGGCCAACGGGAGCCTCGGCAACGCGGGCAACGCGAACCTCCTCTTGAACGCCGTCAACTGGCTCTCGGGGCAGGAGCGGCTCGTCGGGATCGCGCCCAAGACGCCGGAGCAGGCCTCCCTCGCGCTGACGCGAACGCAGGTCAACCGGATCGGGCTCTTCACGATCCTCGGGCTTCCCGCCTTCGCCATCGTGCTCGGCGTCTGGGTCTGGTACCGGCGCCGCGACTGATTCGAGCTCGGACTCCATGTCTGCCAAGAAGCTCATCGTCCTGACGGCGCTCGTCGTCGCCCTCTTCGCCTTCGTCGTTTTCTTCGAACGCAAGATGCCGACCACGGCGGAGCGGCAGCAGAAGGGGGATCTCGTCTGGGACCTGCCGGAGGAGCGCATCGAGTCGGTCCGGCTCGAGCGGCCGGGCGGCATCGTGGAGCTCGCGCGGAGCGGGACGAGCTCCTGGAGGCTCGCACCTCCGGATTCGTATCCGGCGGACGGCTTTGCCGCTTCGGACCTCGTCTCGCAGCTCGCGCGCTTGAAACGCGCGGGCGGCGACGCCTCCGAGGCCCGCCCCGAAGACTACGGCCTGAAGGCCCCTTCAGCGAAGGCCACGATCGTCTGGAAGGACGATCCGAAGTCGGCCAAGAAACTGTCGCGCACCCTGGAGTTCGGCATCGAGATTCCGGGCACGGACGCCACCGCCGCGCGCGTGGCCGGCTCGGATGCCGTTCTCTTCGTTCCGACTTCGATCGCCTCGGCCGTCAAGAAGGGCGCCGACGAATTCAAGAGCAAGGAAGTCTTCGGGTCTCCGGCTTCGGACGCCGCGCGGCTGGACGTCGACCGCGGGAGGGGCCGCCTCTCCTTCGCGAAGAAGGACGGGATCTGGTGGATCCGCCAGCCTCTCTCCGACCTGGCCGAGAGCGACCCGGTCGAGAAGCTTCTCGGAGCCCTGACGGCGCTGCGCGTCCTCGAGTTCGTCCCCTCGCCGCCGGGGCAGGGCCTGGCCTCCCTCGGGCTCGCCCCTCCGCTTTTCCACGTCGTCCTGGCCGACGCGAAGGGGCCGGGAGTGTCCGTCGATTTCGGCGCGACCCGGTCGGATGGAAACTCGATCTATGCCAGGCGCGAGAACCAGGTCTTCACGATCGCCAGCACGGTCGTGGAGGACCTGTCCCGGGAGGCCGAGGTGTTTCGGGAGCCTCGCCTTCTGCGATTCGACCGCGGCTCGGTCTCGCAGGTGGACGCAACCTTCGCGCGTTCGAGTTATTCCTTTGCGCGGAAGGAGGGGGGCTGGAGCCTGTCCGGACGGGTGGTGACCGCGCCGCCGGTGGACGACCTTCTCTCCTCGCTCCTCGACTTGAAGAGCAAGTCCTTCCTGGACGAAGCGGCGGGCAAGGCCCTCGCCTCCCGCGAGCCCGCCGCGACGGTCACCGTGAAGCTCTCTTCCGGAGAACCCTGGATCCTGCGGTTCTACCCGATGGGAGCGGAGGGCCAGGCGACCGTCAGCGGCCGGCCGGGGGCATTCCTCCTCGCGGGCGATCCGGTTTCCTCGATCGACGCCGCCTTTCAGAAAGCCGCAACGCCGCCACCGACCCAGCCGCCGGCCAAACCGGCTTCTTCACCCGCCGCGAAGAAGTAATTTCAAGTTCCAGATTCCAGATCCAGGGGACCCGGACACGCTGGAACCTGGAACCTGAAACCCGGGGCGGAGCGTCAGCGCCGGCCCGTCAGATGCGGCGGCTTCTGGTCGGCCTCGGCTTCCAGGGCGGCGATCCGTTTCTTGCGCTGCTGCTCCTTCACGTCGGCCGTCTCCGTCTTCTTCTCCTTGGCCCTGGAGAACATGGTCGACAGGGCGAGCAGCATGCTCCATCCCTTCGGGGGCTTGACGCGGCGGGCGGTGGCGCCCCAGATCTTGGTCTTCTTGAACTTGGCCTCCGAGAGGTCGGCGTTGGCCAGGTCCGCCCCGCCCAGGTTCGCCCGGGTGAAATCGGCCCCGATCGCGCGCGCGAAACGCAGGTCGGCCTCCTGCAGGGTCGCGTCGGTGAAGTTGGCGCCGACGAGCAGCGTGCCCGACAGATCGGCGTCGAAGGCGCGGCAGCCGGACAGGTTGGCGCGCTTCAGGTTCGCGAGCCGGAAGTTGCCGAGCGAGAGATCCGCGCGGGAGAAGTTCACTTCCTGGGCCTGGGCCTCGGAGGCGTCGCAGTTGGCGAACCGCGCGCCCACGAACGAGTAGACCTTCAGGTTCGTGCGCGACAGGATCGCCTTGGAGAGGTCCGCGCCCTGCATGTTGGCGCTCTCGAAGCGCGCCGAGCGCAGGTCCACCTCCGTCAGCTTGGCGTCGGCGAAACTGACCTTTTCGCCGAAGGCATCGAGAAAGATCGCGCGCTTCAAGTCCGTCTTGCGCACCTTCGCGCGGTCGAAACAGGCGCCGGAGAAATCCGTTTCGACGGCCGAGGCGAGCTCCAGGTCCGCGTCGCTGAAGTCGGCCCCCTCGCAGTTGGCGGCATTCAGGGCCGACTGGCGCAGGATCGCGCGGACGAACTTGGCCCGCCGCAGGTCGGCGCCCGTCAGGTCCGCCGTCTTCAGGTTCGCTGCCGTGAAGTTCGCGTTGGGAAAGGACCCTCGGGCGAGTTTGACTCCCTCGAAGAGGGACCGTGAGAGATCGGCGCCGTCGAAGTGAGCGCCCGTCGTCTTGACGCCGCGGAAGCTGACGTCCGAGATGGTCGCGCCGGCGAGGTTCGCATCCGTGAGGTTGGAGCCGTCGCAATGGGTCCGCGAGAGGTCGGCGCCCGCGAGATTGGCTCCGACGAACGAGCAGCTCTGGAGCGACGCCGACTTGAAGCGCGCGCCGACGAGGAAGGCCTTGGAGAAATCGAGGAAGTCCAGGACGCAGTTTTCGAAAAGAGCGCCCGGAGCCGAAGCCCCTTCGAGTTTCGCCTCGACGAGAACGGCCCGGGTAAGATCGGCAGACGCCAGGGAAGCGCCCTGGAGCTCCGCCCGCGTGAGATCGGCGCGCTTCAGGTCCTTGCCCGAGAGATCCTGGCCCGAGAGGCTCGCGTCTGTCAGGTCCGGGGTGACGTTCAGGTTGCGGCCCCGCCAGGTGTTCCACTCGGGCGAAAGAAGCAGCGCCACGTGCTCGGGATTGGACATCAGAGGTGATTGTAAGAGAAGTTGCTACAATTGCACGAGATGAGCATCCTCGCCCCTCTGGTGGCGGTGCCTCCCAAGGCGACAGACCGGATTCGCAGGGCCTTGCTCGGCGGGCATCCGATCCTCTACGTCCAGACGTGGGAGGAGTCGCGCGTCGAGCGTCTGACGCAGCATCTGGCCAAGACCTTCTTCGGCCAGCCGGCTCCGTGCGGCATCTGGTCCGTCGTGGACGGCCTGGTCGTGGACGGCGTGCCGGTGCCCGAAACCCGGGACCCGCTGCGTGTTCTCGAGGCCATTCTCCAGGCCTCGGGGAAGGGCTTCTATCTGCTCAAGGACTTTCCGACCTCGCCCGACGGGCGGCCGGAGGTCGTGCGGCGGCTGCGCGACCTCTACCGCGGACTCAAGGACCGCGGCCGGCACGTCCTGCTCGTCTCGCCGCGGCTGGTGATCCCCGAGGAGGCGAAGAAAGAGATCTACGTCGTCGAGTACGAGCTGCCGGACGAATCGGAGATCACCCGCATCATCGAGGGCGTCATGCGCCGGCGCGGCGGGGCATCCCTCGAGGAGACGGCCGTCCGCCGGCTGTCGCTGGCCATGCGGGGGCTCACGGCGGACGAAATCGGGCACCTGCTCTCCAAGGTCTTCGCGCAGCGGCAGTCCTTCGACGAGGAGGCGTATCTCGAGGTCCTGGCCGAGAAGGAGCAGATGTCGAAGAAGGAGGGGGTGCTCGAGTTCGTGCCTCCCCGCTTCTCGATCGAAGACATCGGCGGCTACGACACGCTGAAGACCTGGCTCAAGAAGCGCCGGACGCTGTTTTCGAAGGAGGCGCTCGACGCCGGCATTCCCATTCCTCGAGGCGTTCTCCTGATGGGAGTCTCAGGCTGCGGCAAGAGCCTCGCCGTCAAGACGATCTCGACGCTCTGGAACCTTCCGCTCTTCCGCCTCGACATGAACGCGGTCTTCGGCACTCCCAACCCCGAGGCCACGTTTCTCAAGGCGCTGCGCTCGGTCGAAGCGGTCTCGCCGGCGGTGCTCTGGATCGACGAGATCGAGATGGGCGTGGGAGGCTACCGGGAGGGAGGAGATGCCTCGATGTCCCGCATCTTCTCGGGCTTCCTGACGTGGATGCAGGAGAAGAGCGCGTTCGTTTTCGTCGCGGCCACGGCGAACCGGATCCAGCTCCTCCCGGCCGAGGTCATCCGCAAGGGGCGATTCGACCAGGTCTTCTTCGTGGACCTGCCCAACGAAGAGGAGCGCAAGCAGATCTTCGCGATCCACCTGAAGAAGAACCGTTGCGATCCGGGCAAGTTCGACCTCGTCTTCCTGGCCAAGGCCACCAAGGGGTGGAACGGAGCGGAGATCGAGCAGATCGTCGTCTCCTCCGTGGTGGACGCCTACTCGGAGAATCGGCAGCCGACCGAGGACGACCTGCACAAGGTCATCTCGACCACGGTCCCCCTCGCCGTGACGATGGAAGAGCAGATCAAGGCGATCAAGAGCTGGGCGCACGACCGGGCCCTGAACGCCTCGCGGACCTGACGGTCCGCGCCGCGGTCCAAAGTCTGAGGTGCCAAGGTCCAAAGTAGCTCGAGAGTCGGATAGCTGACCTTGGACTTTAGATCCTTGGACCTCTGGACAGCGAAGCGTGAACGCGTCTAGTTCCTCGTGGTGTCCAGCACTCCGGGGCGGAAGGGCGCGAGGAACTGGATTCGCCGCTGCCACTCGAGCATGCGGCCGACGAGCGTGCCGAAGCGGGCCGAGAGCGAGTCGGTCTCGAGCCACGCTTGCAGCTCTTCGGGCGTGCAGCGCAGCCGCAGGGCCATCTCCGAGGCGAGGCGCTCGGGAGAGAGGAGACCGTCGGGGATCGGGGGAAGATCGAGCTGCCCTCGGATCTTCTCGTACAGGGAGAGCGCCATCCGGGAGACGCGCGTTTCCTCGTCGGGGCTTCCAAACGGGATCGACGCGATTTCCTCGACGCTGGCCGTCCGGTAAGGAGTCCCTTCGGGCTCTTCCTTGAGGATGCGGTATCGGAAGCGGCCCTCCAGCAGGATGTTGTAGCGGCCGTCGTCCAGCTGCTCGGACTCGACGATCTCGCCGGCGCCTCCGACCTCGTGCACGGCCGGGCTCTCTTCGACCTCCTCCCAGCCGGGCTTCAACATCGCCATGCCGATCATGCGGTCGCCAGCGAGCGCGTCGGCGATCATCGCGCGGTATCGCGGCTCGAAGATGTGCAGGGGGAGGATCGTTCCTGGCAGCAGGACGACTCCCGGAAGCGGAAAGAGAGGGATACGGCGTTTCAAGGCTTCCCGCCTCCCGCCGGGTTGCTTCCGGACGCGCCGCGGCGCGACAGCTCCAACACGTACGCCACCGTCTGCCGGATCTCCTCGTCGGTGAGTTTACCTTCGAACTTCGGCATCGGATCGCGGCCCCGGCGGATCTGCAGTTCGATCGCTTCGGCGCTCCCGTCGGATCGCCAGACGCCGTCGATCAAGTTCGCGTAGCGGAACCGCGCGGCCGTGACCGTCTTGCCGTCCCCGTTGGTGTTGTGGCAGGAAGCGCACTTGCGCTCGAAGATCCTTTGTCCGGCCGCGAGATCGCCTGTTCGCCCGTCCGCCACCGGAAGAGGCCTCTCGCGGCACGAGATCCCAGCCAGCACCAGCGCCAGGATGAGGATCGGGCGTCGGATCACGGACGCGAGTCTAACGAGGATCATCCGGGAAGGGTGGCGTCCCTAATCTCCGCCTAAACAGAGCGACTGGATGCCTCTGTCCCTGACACCTGGCACCTGACACCTGATACCTTTTCCACATGGCCGACCCGCGCGACAGGCTTCCCGAGAACGCCGCCGGGAAGTACTACGTGGACACGCAGTGCATCGATTGCGATGTCTGCCGGGTCACCGCTCCCGGGAACTTCCAGCGCCACGAGGAAAAGGCCTTCTCCTTCGTCTTTCGACAGCCGTCGAGCCCCGAGGAAGAAGCGCAGTGCCAGGAGGCCATGGATTCCTGCCCGGTGGAAGCCATCGGCAGCGACGGGTGATTTTCGATTTTGGATTTTAGATTTTGGATTAGGGCCCCTGGTCGTGCTCAATCCAAAATCCAAAATCGAAAATCCGAAATCGCTCTCACTCGCCGAGCTGCCGGAAGTACTCAATCGTCTTCGAGAGCCCTTCTTCCAGTTTCACCTTCGGCTCCCATCCGAGCAGCCGGCGTGCCCGGCTGATATCGGGCTGACGGACCCTGGGATCGTCCACGGGCAGAGGCTTGAAGACGATCTGGCTGCGGGTTCCCGTCAGTCTCTGGATGGTCCGCGCGAAGTCCAGCACGGAGAGCTCGCTCGGATTCCCGATGTTGACCGGATCCGCCTCGCCGGAAAGGAAGAGGCGGTAGATCCCCTCGATCAGGTCCGACACGTAGCAGAAGGAGCGCGTTTGCGAGCCGTCCCCGAAGACGGTCATCGGTTCGCCAGCGAGCGCCTGGCCGATCAGCGCGGGCACGACGCGGCCGTCGCGCGGCCGCATCCGCTCGCCGTACGTGTTGAAGATGCGGACGATCCGGGTGTCGACGCCGTGGGCCCGGCGGTAGGCCATCGTCATCGCCTCGGCAAAGCGCTTGGCCTCGTCGTAGACGCCGCGCGGACCGATCGGGTTGACGTTGCCCCAGTACGTCTCGGGCTGCGGGTGGACGAGCGGGTCCCCGTACACCTCGGAGGTCGAGGCGAGCAGGAACCGGGCCTTCTTGGCCATCGCGAGGCCGAGAGCGTTGTGGGTCCCGAGCGACCCCACCTTCAAAGTCTGGATCGGCAGCTCCAGGTAGTCGATGGGCGAAGCGGGCGACGCGAAGTGCAGCACGCCGTCGAGCGGCCCCTCGATCATGATGAACTGCGTGACGTCGTGGCGGACGAACCGGAACCGCGGCTCTTGCGAGAGGTGCGCGATGTTGCGAAGGTTGCCCGTCACCAGGTTGTCCATCGCGACGACCTCGTGCCCGAGGGCCAGCAGCCGGTCGCAGAGGTGGCTCCCCAGGAACCCGGCGCCGCCCGTCACGAGGACCTTCATGGGGCGCTCCGCGCCGCATGAGTCGTGAGTCGTGAGTCATGAGACGTGAATCTGGGCTTCGGCCGATTCACAATTCGCAACTCACGATTCACAACTCTGCTCATCGTCCCACTCCGGTGTAGTTCCACCCGGCGGCGCGAAGCTCGTCGGGGTCGTAGACGTTTCGCAGGTCGATCATCGTCCTGACGCGGAGGGCCCGGGCGAGCTTCTCCAGGTCGAGGGCCCGGAACTCGTTCCACTCGGTCGCGAGCACGACGAAGTCGGCGCCCCGGGCGCAGTCGTAGGCATCGCTGGCATAGTGGAGCTGGGGGAACAGCGGCTTCGTGTTCTCCATGGCCGCGGGATCGAACGCGCGGACGGAGACGCCTGCCTGGAGGAGATCGGCGACGACCGCGAGCGCGGGGGACTCGCGGATGTCATCCGTCTCGGGCTTGAAGGACAGGCCCAGGAAGGCCGCCGTCTTGCCCGCGAGCGGCCCGGCGGCCCCCTCGATCTTCCGGAGCATGCGAGCCTTCGTCCGCTCGTTGACCCGGATGGTCGCCTCGATCAGCTCGAACTTCGTGCCGAGGTTGCGGGCGATGTCGGCGGCCGCGGACGTGTCCTTGGGAAAGCAGGAGCCTCCGAAGCCGGGGCCGGGCCGCAGAAAGCGGGGGCCGATCCGCGGGTCCAGGCCCATGCCCGTAGCAACGTCCTTGACGTTGGCGCCCATCAATTCGCAGAGCTGGGCAATCTCGTTGATGAAGGAGATCTTGACGGCCAGGAAACCGTTGGACGCGTACTTGATGAGCTCGGCCGAGGCAACGTCCGTGATGACGAAGGGCGTCTCGCGCAGGAAGAGCGGTTTGTAGACCTCCTTCATGATCTCGATCGCCCGGGCGTCGGAGGCCCCGATCACGATCCGGTCGGGGTGGATGAAGTCGTTGACGGCGGACCCCTCGCGCAGGAACTCGGGATTCGAGACGATGGAGAACTCGAACCGCCCGTTCCCGCCGCGGATGATGTCGGAGATCATCTTTCCCGTGCCCGTCGGGACGGTGGACTTGGTGACGACGACCTTGTAGCTGTTCATGTGCTCGGCCACGGCCTCCGCGACCTGGCGCACGAAGGTCAGGTCGGGCGAGCCGTCCGGCCGGGGCGGCGTGCCCACCGCGATGAAGATGACGAGCGCGCTCTCGATGCCGGCTTTCAGGTCGGTCGTGAAGCGCAGGCGCCCCTTCCGTTCGTTTCGGGCCACGAGCTCTTCGAGTCCCGGCTCGTAGATCGGGATGACCCCGCTGCCGAGCGCCGCGATCTTCGCCTCGTCCTTGTCCACGCAGATCACGTTCATGCCGAGGTCGGCCAGGGCCGCCCCCGTCACGAGCCCGACGTACCCCGTCCCCACCATGCAGATGTTCATGACTTACGGCCCGTCGCGGCGCAGACTCCCTCTCCCTCCGGGAGAGCGGCGGGGTGAGTGCGCTGTTTAAGCCGACTCACTTCTCTTCTCCCTCCTGTACCACTCGACACTCCTTCGCAGCCCTTCCTCCAGGGATACCCGCGCCTGGTATCCGAGCAGTCTCTCCGCCTTCTCCACGGACGCGTACGTCACCGGCACGTCTCCCGGCTGGTCCCCTTGCCGGTCGAGGATCGCCGTCCTGCCCGTCGCCGACTCGAGCGCGCGCACGAGACCGGCGAGCGTGACGGGATGCGCTCCTCCGAGGTTGATGATCTCAAAAGAGAGGCGGGCGGAGAGGGCGGACTCGATGCCGTCCAGGATGTCGTCGATGTAGGTGTAGTCGCGGCGCGAGCCGCCGTCGCCGAAGAAGGGGATGGGCCGGCCCTCCTCGAGGCAGCGGATGAACCGGGCGATCGCCATTTCGGGACGCTGCCGGGGCCCATACACTGTGAAGAACCGCAGGCACACGGCCTCGAGGCCATGGAGGTGGTGAAAGGTGAAGACGTGCAGCTCGGCCGCCCGTTTCGTTGCCGCGTAGGGAGAGATGGGCCGGGTGATGGGATCCTCCTCGGAGAACGGCAGCCGGGAGTTGATGCCATAGACCGACGAGGAAGAAGCGAAGAGGAACCGGGGATTGCCCCGCGCGATCGCCGCCTCGAGGAGCCGCAGCGTGCCGATGACGTTGACTTCCTCGTAGAGGACCGGCTCCGCGAGCGACGGCCGCACGCCCGCCCGCGCCGCCAGGTGGAGGACGGCGTCGAAGGACTCCTCGCCGAAGAGCCGTTTGACTAGCCCGGGGTCCCGGATGTCTCCCTCGACCAGCCGGTAGCTCGCGTTCCCCGTGTGCGGAGCGACGTTCCTGCGCTTGACGGCCGGATCGTAGAAGTCGTTGAAATCGTCCAACACCACCACTCGGTCGCCCTTTGCCAGGCGGCGGTCCGCCAGGTGCGAGCCGATGAAGCCCGCGCCGCCGGTGATGAGAAGCCTCACGAGCCGGGCGTGGGCCGCGGCGTCGGCTGGCTCGCGGGCGGCGGCGTTCCGGCCGGGCCTCCCTGCTTTTTCACCGTCTCTTCGTAGTCCTTCTCGATGCCGGCCTTCTGCCGGTCGCGGATGAGCCAGCGCAGCATCCAGGACTCGTCGATGCCCACGACGATGTGGGTGGCGGCATCGAAGAGGGCCGGGTCGTTGACGAGCTTGCCGGCCGTGCCCTGGCCGGAATCGAGCTTTCGGCCGATCGAGTCGAGGCTCCGGGAGAAGTTCCGCAGGTGATCGCTGAATTCCTTGCCGAACTGCTCGTCGCGCAGGAGGATGGCGAGCAGCCCGTTGTCCTTCTCGAGCCTCTGGAGCGTCGTCGCAAGGGACCCCGCCGCGGTCGCGAGGTTGTCCAGGAGCCCGAGGACCTTCTTCTTCCCCTCCGGGTCCGTCAGCAGGGCCGAAAGAGCCCCGGTGTTGTTTCGCAAGTCCTCGTCGACTTTTCCGAAGATGCTCTGGACGGAGCGGACGGCGGCCTGGAGCGAGTCCCCCGTCTCCTTTCCGTACTTCTGGTCGATCAGCAGCCTGCCGACGAGGCCCTGCCCGTTGTCGATCTTGCGCAGGATCGAGTTGAGCGACGTCAGCGTCGCGGTGAGATTGTTGCCGAGGCGCGCGCTCTCTTCGCTGTCGGTCGTCAGGGCGCCGAGAAACCCCTTCCCCTGCTCGGTCCGGGCGAGGATGTTCTTCAGGGACCGCGCGATGCCCAAGAGGTCCGGGAGGAGGTCGCCGCCCCCCTCCAGCAGCTTCTCGATGCCGGCCCCCGGGGCCGGCGGGATGGTCCCGCCGATCTCGACCTCGGGCTCTTCGGCCGTGCCTCCCTCGAGCTCGACGTACTTGTCCCCCAGCAGTCCGATCGTCTTGATGGCCGCCCGCGTCCCCTTGCGCAGGCGCGGGAGCGGCTCGCCGGTCCACGTCGTACACGACCCGCACCGTGCGGTCGGCCGGGTCGGGCGAGAGGATGACCTCGATCACGTTGCCGACGGTCACGCCGTTCAACCGCACGGGGTTGCCCGCCACGAGGCCCGACGCGGAGTCGAAGCGCGTCTCGTAGGGAAACTTCTTGCGGAAGAGGTTCGCCCGCTGGCCGACCATGAAGATGCCGAGCATCACGGCGATGAGAGCGATCAGGACGACGACCCCGACGCGGAATCGCTTTCCGACCTGAAACTCGCCGGGCATCAGCGCTCTCTCCGTTCGCGCGGGAGACGTGAGACGGGAGACGTGAGACGGATCATCGAAATCTCCTTCATCCTTAGAGGTCCTTGACGACCTGGACGAGGCCGGTGCCGCACGGGAAACCCATCGAACGGAAGTACTCCATCAGGACCGGGGGCCCTCCGCGGGAGGCCTCCGAAAAGGTCCCGATGAACTGGAAGCGCCCCTGGTGGAGAAACGCCAGGCGATCGGAGACGGTGCGGGCCATGACGATGTCGTGCGTGACCACGACGGAGGTCGTCTTGATGCGCTTGTTGATATCCACGATCAGGTGCCCGATCTTCTCGGAGGTCAGCGGGTCGAGCCCGGTCGTCGGCTCGTCGTAGAGGATCATCTCGGGCTCGAGCGCGATCGACCGGGCGAGCGCCACGCGCTTGCGCATCCCGCCCGACAGCTCCGAGGGCATCTTCTTCTGTGTGCCGGGAAGCCCCACCATCGAGAGCTTCTCGGCCACGGTCTCGGCGATCTCGCGCGGGGTCTTCGTCGTGTGCTCCCGGAGGGGGAACGCCACGTTCTGCTCGACGGTCATCGAATCGAAGAGGGCTCCTCCCTGGAAGAGCATCGCGAGGCGACGCCGGATCGGGGAGAGCTGGTCCTCCGTCAGCGGGATCACCGACTCGCCGAAGACGCGCACGTCCCCCTCGTCCGGCTTGGTCAGGCCGTTGATGTGGCGCAGCGTCACGCTCTTGCCGGTGCCCGACGGCCCCAGGACGCAGAGGATCTCGCCGCGGCGGATCTGGAGGTTGACGCCGGCCAGGATCTCCTTGCCGCTGTACCTCTTCGTGACGTTCTCGAACTCGACGATCGTGTCTCCGGGCGGCGCCGGCCGGGCGCCCAGGGGGATGTTCGGATCGAAGGCGGGCATGGATCAGAGGGCCAGGAAGAGCTTGGTCAGGAAGAAGTCGGAGACGAGGACGCAGATGGAGGCGAGAACGACCGTGCGGGTCGTGGCGATCCCGACGGCGGAGGCCCCGCCCTCGACCCGCATGCCATTGAAGCAGCCGATCACCGCGATCTCGAAGCCGAAGAAGAACGTCTTGGACAGTCCGCTCATGATGTCCGAGATGGCGAGCTGGTTCCAGATGCTCGTCAGGTAGTCCTGAGCCGTCATCTGGAGCTCCACGACCGCGATGAGCAGACCGCCGAGGATGCCGAGCACGTCGGCCAGGGCGGTCAGGACCGGCAGCATCAGAACCGTCGCGAGGACGCGCGGCACGACGAGACGCCGGACCGGCGAGATCGCCATGGAGCGCAGCGCGTCCACCTGCTCGGTGACCACCATCGAGCCCAGCTCGGCCGTGATCCCCGATCCCACGCGGCCCCCCACCATGAGCGCCGTCAGGACCGGGCCCAGCTCCCGCAGCAGGGAGAGTGCAACGACGCGCCCCACGAACATTTTTCCGCCGAAGGCCGCCAGGGCGTAGGCGGTCTGAAGGGCGAGGACCATGCCCGTGGAGAAGGCCGTGATTCCGGTGATCGAAAGCGACTTGACGCCGATTTCGTCGAGCTGCGTCATGACCTCGCTGGAGTAGAAGGGGCGCGTGACGCAGCCCTGGATCGCCTGCCCCGCGAGCTCCGCCAGCCCCCCCAGGTACTCCATGGCCGCCTGGCCCTTGCGGCCGAAGCGGTCCACGAACCGGAGCCAGCCGATTCTCCGATAGAAGATGGCAGTCGCCGACAGCTGGGGACCGGTGACCTGTCTTTGCGGGGTGCTCATGAGAGTCGCCGATTGTATGTTCACTTTCGTTTCGTGTAAATGTCGGAGCGGTGGAGACTTGAAAGGCTTGCGCGCGCTCCGTTCGACCGCTGTCTGGATCGGGATCGTCCTGGCCACGGTCCTCTTCGGCCTTCCCGCCATCGTGGCGGCCTTCGTTCCACCCCGGGGAGAATGGTTCCTGCGCTTCGCGCGCGGTTGGGCCCGGACGATCCTCTTCTTCTCGGGAGTCCGCGTCACCGTTCTGAACTCGCGGCGGCCGGAAGGCGGCCGAGCCTACGTCGTTGCCGCCAACCACGAGAGCTACAGCGACATCCTGGTTCTCCTGGCGAGTCTCCCGCTGTCGGTGCGCTTCCTGGCGAAGCGGAGCATCTTCCGCGTGCCCGTCCTCGGATGGTCCATCCGCGCGGCCGGCTTCGTGCCGGTGGACCGCGGGAACCGGGCCCGCAGCGTCTCGACGGTCGAGGCCGCGTTGAAGCTCCTGAAGGCCGGTCGGTCGCTCGTGATCTTTCCCGAGGAGACGCGGACGCGCACGGGGGAGCTGCTGCCGTTCAAGTCCGGGGCGGCTCTGCTGGCGCTGCGGTCGGGCTTCCCTCTGCTCGCCGTGGGTATCGCTGGGACCCGCCGCATTCTGCCGCGAGGCACTCTCCAGATGTCGCCCGGCCGCGTCTGTCTCGCCATCGGGCCGCCCATCGAGGTCGCCGGCCGCTCCGCGCGCGACAGGAACGACGTGACCCGCCACCTGCGCCAGGCGATCGGCGACCTGCGCGACGAGGCCGGCGCGACCCTGTCATCCTGAGCGAAGCGAAGGATCTGCTCTTCGGTGGTGATAAGCAGATTCTCGTAGCTTTGCTCCTCAGAATGACATGGGCGGCCTTGGTGATATTTTGTCGGGCGGAGGCGTGATGTCGACGACGGCGGAGCTGACGGAAGAAAAAGTCCTCGAGGTTCTCCGGACGATCCGGTTCCCGGGGCTCTCGCGGGACATCGTGTCCTTCGGGTTCGTGAAGGAGCTGGCGATCGGAGGCGGCAACGTCTCCTTCCGGCTCGAGATCATCACGGAATCGCCGCGGGCGGCCGAGGAGATCCGGCGGGAGGCGACCGAGAAGCTCCGCTCGCTGCCGGGAGTCCATGCCGTTACGGTCCGCCTGGACGTGCAGCCGCCGGGACCCGCGCCGCCGCGGGGAGCTGCCGGAGTTCCGCCGCCTGCCGCGAACATCCTGCAGGAGGTCCGCTTCAAGGTCGCGGTCGCGTCGGGCAAGGGGGGGGTCGGCAAGTCGACGGTCGCGGCAAACCTCGCGCTCGCGCTCGCCCGCGTCGGACACAAAGTGGGTCTGATGGACTCCGACATCTACGGCCCGTCGCAGCAGATGATGATGGGAATCGCCGAGAAACCCTTCATCAACGAGGCGAACCAGATCGTGCCGATCGACCGCTACGGCGTGAAGGTCATGTCCCTCGGCTTCCTGATGGACGTGGACCAGCCGGTCATCTGGCGCGGGCCGATGGTCATGAAGGCCGTCGAGCAGTTCCTGCAGGACGTGGCCTGGGGGAAGCTCGATTTCCTGCTCATCGATCTGCCGCCCGGGACCGGCGACGCCCAGCTGACGCTCACGCAGAAGATCCACCTGTCGGGCGCGGTCATCGTCACGACGCCGCAGGACGTCTCGCTCATCGACGCGCGCAAGGGTCTCGCGATGTTCCAGAAGGTCAACGTGCCGGTGCTCGGCATCGTCGAGAACATGTCGTACTACATCTGCCCGCAGTGCGGCCACCGCGAGGAGATCTTCAAGCACGGCGGCGGCCGGCGGACCGCCGAGCAGCTGAAGGTCCCGTTCCTCGGCGAGATCCCGCTCGACCCCAAGGTCGCCATCGGCGGCGACGCCGGCGAGCCGATCGTCGCGGCGGAGCCCAGGTCCGGGGTCACCGAGGCGTATTTGAAGATCGCGGAAGAAATTGCGAGGCAGCTGGGGGCCTAGGTGTCAGGGGAAAGGTGTCAGGTCAAATGCAGGTGTCAGGTATCAGGGGTCAGGTTGTCAGGTTGGGCCCGACCCCGGTCCCTGACACCTGATACCTGGCACCTGAAACCTGCATTTCCCCTGGCACCTGTTCCCTGATACCTGATGCCTCCTTCCATCGAGTTGATTCAAGGCGACATCACAGAGCTCACGGTGGACGCGATCGTCAACGCGGCCAACGAGCATCTGCAGCTGGGAGCCGGGTGTCGCCGGGGCGATCCGGCGAAAGGGCGGGGACTCGATCCAGCGCGAGTGCGATCGGATCGGGCATTGCCCGGTCGGCGGAGCGGTCGTGACGGGCGGCAGGCGCGCTGCCGGCGCGGTGGGTGATCCATGCCGTGGGGCCGGTCTGGCGCGGCGGTCAGGAGGGAGAGGAAGAGCTCCTCGCCTCCGCGGTCCGATCGTCGCTCGCTCGCGCGGAGGAGATCGGCGCGAAGTCCGTGGCGCTGCCCGCCATTCGACGGGCATCTACGGATTCCCGCTCGATCGCGCGGCCGAGATCTCGGCCGGGGAGGCGCGCCGCTTCGCCGCTCGAGCCCGCTCCCTCGAGCGAATCGTCTTCTGCCTCTTCGACGGCCGCGCGCTGGCCGCCTTCGAGAAAGCGGTCTGAGCGCCGACGTAACCCGAGCGCTCGCTCGCCTTTCGCTATCATCAGCCGACGGCGTGCCGACAGTTTTCGCGTTCCTCTGGCTGAGTTTTTCATTCTCTCGCTCGTTTCCCCGCCGCAAGGTCCTTCGCCGGCCGACATCTCGCGCCTGGAGGCGGAAAAGAACCTGGGCCTGGCGGCGCTCGAAGAGGGGGATGCCGCGCAGGCGCGGGCGCGTTTCGAGGCGGTGCGCAGGATCGCGCCGGGCGAGCCGCTCGGCTGGGCGGACGGGGCGGTCGCGGCGATGCGGGCGAAGGACCTCGCGGAGGCGAAGAAGCTCCTGGCGGAAGCCTCCCGGCTCGCTCCCGCGGACTCGCGGGTGCTCGCCCTCGAGGGGACATTGCGCGAGCTCGAGGGGGACGCAGCTGCAGCGGTCGAGGCCTTCGAGAAGGCCGCCGCCGCCAACTCCAAGGACCTCGCCTCGCGCTGGAGCGCGGCGCGGCTGGCAGGCCAGGCTCCGGGCGGCCGCGAGCGCGCGATCCGTGACCTCGATGCGGCTCTCGAGCAGGCGCCGGCGAACCTCTTCCTCCTGGCACGCGCTCTGCGAGCACCGGCGCGAGGAGGAGAACCGGCCGGCGGCTCTCGCGGCCTGCGACCGCATGGCCCGCGCGATCGGATCCGGCGATGCGAAGCTGGAGAAATATCTCGGGGAGGCCAGGGCGGCTCTCGAATCGGGAGACGACGCAGTCGGCGTCGATCAAGTACCGTGTCGTGGAAAACCTCCTCCGCGCGACTCCGCGCTTCCAGCAGGCCCGCCACGACGTGGAGCCGGGAGTCGTCGGGCTGCCGCTCGAGGAGTGGTCCGCCGGGCTCGCCGCGAGCCTGCGCGCGCGGCCTCGCGCGATCCCGGTTCACTTCTCCGAGAAACCGATCCCGGGTCTGTCGGGCCTGCAGGGCCTGACCGCCGTGCGAGCGGCGGGGAAGGAGGGGCGGGACCTCGTCTTCGCGAGCCAGAAGGGGCTCGTCACCGCCTCCGCCCGCGACGGATACCGCGCGGGAGCGCCGGTGCCCGGCTCCGCGTCGCGCGCCGCCGAGGTCGCCGACGTGACGAACTCCGGAGAGCTCGACATCGTGACGCCGGGGGCGCTCTGGGTCCGGGACAAGGAGGCGTGGCGGAAGACGGAGATCGCCTCGGGAGATCGCGTTCTGCCGATCGACTACGACTCCGACGGCGATCTGGATCTCTACGTCTCTTCGGGCTCGGGCGATCGCCTGCTGCGCAACAATCTCGACGGGACCTGGACGGACGTGACGAAGACCGCGCTGCCGGCCGGAGTCTCTTCGCGGTGGGCCGTGGCGGCGGACTTCGACCGTGACGGCGATCCGGACCTCGTTCTCGTATCGGGCGGCGGCGGGCTCCTGCTGCTCGACAACCTGCGCGGCGGCCGCCTGGCGGAGAAGCCGGCGGGTCTGCCGCGCGCCGGCAGCTTCCTGTCCGTGACCGCCGGCGACCTGAACGCGGACGGGCGGCCGGACCTCGTCTGGACCACGGAGAGCCGCGCGTTCGTGGCGTTGAACCGCGGCGACGGCACCTTCCTGCCGGCGATCGAGCTCGCCGCGGGAGGAACGCCCCTCCTCTTCGATTTCGACAACGACGGGCACCTGGACCTCTTCCTCGCAGGCTCCGGGGGCTCGGCCCTCTTCCGCAACGACGGCGCGGGCTCCTTCAGGCGCGTCGAGGGGACCTTCCCGCCGGCGCTGGACGCCGAGGCGGTGGACTTCGACGGCGACGGCGATCTCGACCTCGTGATTGTCACGGCGGGCGGGACGGCGGCGCTCCTGGAAAACCAGGGGGGCAACGCGAACGGCTGGCTCGACGTCGCGCTCGAGGGTCTTCCGACCGGCTCCGCGAAGGTCAATCGGCTTGGGTACGGGTCGGAAGTCGAGATCAAGTCGGGCCATCTCTATGCGCTGCGGACCGTCTCGCGGCCGGTCACGCACCTGGGGCTCGGCTCGAACCGGAAGGCCGAGGTCCTCCGTGTCGTCTGGACCAACGGGATCCCCCAGAACCTGGTCTCGCCGCCGGTCAGGACGCTCGTGAAGGAAGTGCAGCAGTTGAAGGGTTCCTGCCCTTTCGTCTACGCCTACGACGGAAAGACCTGGCACTTCGTGACCGACGCGCTCGGGCGAAGCCCGGCCGGACTCCTTTACGACGGCGTCCACCAGGCTCCCGCCGACACGCGCGAGTGGCTCGTCATTCCGGGGCGGATGCTGCGGCCCTCCGGGGGGAGGCTCCGCCTCGACTTCACCGAGGAGCTGTGGGAGACCGCGTACTTCGACTTCGCGGAGCTCCGCGCCGTGGATCATCCCGCCGGGGTCGAGCTCGTCGCCGACGAGAAGATGGTCCCTCCCCCCTTTCCAGGGAAGGCCCTCTTCACCGTCTCGCGTCCCTTCACGCCGACGGCGACGGACGAGCAGGGCCGCGACCGGACCGAGGAGATCGCGCGCGCCGACGGCGTCTATCTCGCGGGCTTCACGCCGACCCGTTACCAGGGGATCGTCGCTCCGCACGATCTCGTGCTCGATCTGGCGCGGGCGCGCCACGCCAGGAAGGTCGTGCTGTACCTGACCGGGTGGATCTTCTATTCCGACACCTCGATCAACGTCTC
The DNA here is from genome assembly GCA_963741435.1 of uncultured Acidobacteriota bacterium. Classification (GTDB taxonomy): domain Bacteria; phylum Acidobacteriota; class Thermoanaerobaculia; order UBA5066; family Gp7-AA6; genus JAWOLE01. Next base: position 272,573 of record CAVUIX010000002.1, read on the forward strand.
GCTGTCGCAGGGGAAAGCCCTGACGCCTCTTCCCCCGATGCTCGAAGTCCCCGACGCGAGCGGCCGCTGGATGGTCGCGATTCCCTCGCTCGGTTACCCGGCCGGCAAGACCAAGACGATGCCCGTCGATCTGTCGGCGGTGCTCAACCGGCGCGATCCCCGGGTGCGGATCCGGACGAACCTCGAGATCTCCTGGGACCGGATCTTCTACACGGTGGACGAGGCGCCGGCGCCGCTCCGATCCGACGCCGGCGCCCCTCGTCTCCGCCGACCTCTTCTTCCGCGGCTTCTCGCGGATGACGCGCGAGACGCCCGGCGGGCCGCAGATCTTCGTGCACGACGAGATCGAGACCGCGCCGCGCTGGGCGGACATGGCCGGCCTCTACACGCGCTTTGGCTCCGTGCGCGATCTGCTGCAGGCGGCCGATGACCGCTACGTCGTGATGAAGGGAGGGGACGCCGTGCGCATGGAGTTCGATGCGGCGGCGTTGCCCCCCCTGGCGCCCGGCTGGGTCCGCGACTACGTCCTCGCGCTCGACGGGTGGGACAAGGACGCGGACAAGAACACGGTCGCCGGCCAGACCGTCGAACCGTTGCCTTTCCACGGCATGGACGACGCCCGCTACGGGGAGCCGCAGCAATTTCCCGGCGATCCCGCCCACGTCCGATTTCGCTCCGAGACCTTGACGCGCCGTGGCGGTCCGGAGGAGTTCGTGGACGCGCTTCGCGCGCCAGGTGGTCGGTGAAAGGCGATAGGTGGTAGGCCGCAGGCGGGTCCCTCTCGCCGCCGGTCTCCTTGTTCTCATCGTCGCGTGCGCGACGCTCTCTTCGCCCTCTCCGCCGCCGGAACGAAACGGAGTTTTCCGCGACATCACAAAGGCTTCGGGGATCGATTTCCGGATCGGGTCGGACATGAGGCGCCTGAAGCTGATCCCGACGATGATCGGCGGCTGCGCGTTCGGAGACTATGACGGCGACGGACTGGCCGATCTCTACGTGACGAATTCGATACCGCATTGGGGAAAGAAGAACGAGAAAGAGCTGCGGACGGCTCTACCGCAACCGCGGAGGCGGACGTTTCGAGGACGTGACCGAGCAGGCGGGCATCCACGCCTGCGGGCTCGGCATGGGAGCGTTCTGGGCGGACCTGGACGGCGACGGGAAGCTCGACCTCTATCTGACAAACGTCGGCCCGAACACGGTCTACTGGAATCGCGGCGACGGGACCTTCGAGGAGGGGAAGGACACGGGGCTCGAGGACCCGCTCTTCTCCGTCGGAGCGGCCTTCCTCGACTACGACGGTGACGGGCGCGTGGACGTCGTCGTCGCCAACTACCTCGATTCGACGCCGGAGTGGGAGGCGCGGCAGCCGCAGTTCGAGCTGCGCGTCCCGGAGGACTACGTCGGGCAGCCCCCCCGGCTCTATCGCAATCTCGGTGGCCGTCGCTTCGAGGACGTCACGAAGCGGGCGGGACTCGAGATGAACCCGATGGACACGAAGACGCTGGGGGTCACCGCGCTCGACTACGACGGGGACGGGAAGCCCGATCTCTTCTTCGTCAACGACCGCGTCGGCAACCGTCTCTTCCGTAACCGCGGCGACGGGACCTTCGAAGAGACGACGGCCGAGACAGGCGCGGGCGTGCTCGGCGAGCGCGCGCGGGCCGGCATGGGGATTGCGGTCGGCGATCCCGCGGGAGACGGACGGCCATCCCTCTTCGTGACGAACTTCGGCGGGGAGCCCAACAGCCTCTATCGCAACGTCGGCGGGACGCTGTTCGAAGACGCGGGGGCGTCGTCCGGGGCGGGGCCGGTCGGCGTTCCCTTCGTGCGCTGGGGCACGCACTTCGCCGACTTCGACAACGACGGCTGGCCCGACCTCTACGCCGTCGGCGGGCACCTGGCGCCGCGGATCGTCCGGATGGTCGGGCACTACAAAAGCGGAAAGGCGGCCTACCTGGAGGTGGGCGATCCGGGGTACGCGCAGAAAACGGTTCTGCTCCGCAACCTCGGCGGCGGGCGCTTCGAGGAATGGAAGACGTCCGGCGATCTCGCGGCGGTTGCGATGTCGGGGCGCGGCAGCGCGGTGGCGGACATCGACAACGACGGAGACCTCGACCTCTTCATCGTGGACCTGGCCGGACCGTCCCGCCTCTTCGAGAACGTGGTCGGGAGCCGCAAGAGCTGGATCCGCATCGAACCGCGGGCGGGCGAGGACGGAAGAACCGCCCTCGGGACGAAAGTCAGGGTCACCGTCGGCGGACGCTCGCAGACGAAGGAGTTCTTCGTCTCCCCGTCCTACGCTTCGGGCACGCTGACGGACCTCCACTTCGGCCTGGGAGACGCCGAGAGGGTGGAGGAGATCGCCGTCACCTGGCCGGGCGGCCGCAGCCAGGTCTTCCACGACGTGGCCGCCCGGAGGATCTACCGACTCCGTCCGGGAGAGCCGCTGGAGGCGCGGTAGCGGGCCCCGCTTATTTCGGCGTATCCGCGGGCGGGAGCGGTCTCTGCGCGGGGCCGCGCAGGACCTTGCCGTCCGGGGCGAAGCGGGAACCGTGGCAGGGGCAGTCCCACGTCTTGTCTGCGCCGTTCCACTCCACGTCGCAGCCCATGTGGGTGCACACGCTGCTGACCGCCTGGAGCTTCCCCTGCTCGTCCTTGGAGAACGCGATGTGCTGCTCGGTTACTTTCCCCTGGCCCGGTGACAGGTCATCATGGATCGCGGACATATCGATCTCCTCCCGGTCGTTTGGCCTCGGTCTCGTATTCTCTTCCAGAAGACGCGCCGCCCTCAGGGCTTTGCGTTTCCCTCCGTCAGGACGGAATTCGTCCCGCCCGGAAGATCCCCGTAGGTCTCCACCTTGCCGTCCGGCCAGCGGATCTCCAGCCTGTCGATCCTGCGAGCGGCGCCGAGCCCGAATGTCAACGTCTTCTCCGGGGCCGAGAGATAGGACCGGCCGCCCGAGACCTGTTGAGCGAGCGTCTCCTTGCCGATCGTGGCGATGGCGCGCGCTCCGACGGCGTCCCGGTCGGACTTGCCCGTCCCGACGAGCCGGACCCGCACGCTCTGCATGGGACGGTCGAGACGATTGACGAAGATCCGCGCGGGACCGCCGTTCTCGACGACGACGACGTCGAGGTCCCCGTCGCCGTCCAGGTCCGCGAAGGCGGCGCCCCGCGCCACCAGAGGCATCGCGAGGCCCTCCGCCGCCGCGACGGCGAAGCGGTTCTCGCCGCGGTTGAGGTACAGGATCGGAGCCTCCCTGTAGGCCACGTCCTTCTGGACCTGCTGCACCGTCGGCTCGACGTGGCCGTTGGCGAGGAAGAGGTCGAGCCGGCCGTCCAGGTCCGCGTCGAAGAAGAAGAGGCCGAAGGTCAAAGACAGGAGCGAGGTCGGCCCGACGCCGCTTCGCGGAGACTCGTCCAAGAAAACGTCGCCGGCTTCGGTCCAGTAGAGGGACTTCAACTCGTTGGAGAAGTTGCCGATGGCGAGCGCCGTCCCCTTCCCGTTCTTCGTGTCGCCCCAGGCCACTCCCATCGCGCCGCGCGAGCGCCCGGCTTCGTCCACGGCGACGCCCGCCTCGACCGCGACGTCTTCGAAAGTCCCGTCCCCCTTGTTCCTGTAGAGGTTGTTGGGCGCCGTGTCGTTGGCGACGAGGAAGTCCACGCGGCCGTCGCCGTTGAAGTCCCAGGGAGCGACTCCGAGCGCCTTCTGGTTGGCGTTCCAGACTCCCGCCTTCTTCGTGACGTCCTCGAAGCGGCCGCCGCCGAGGTTGCGGTAGAGGTGCGAGGGCGTGCCGGGGTAGCGCTCGGGCGTGCAGTAGGACTTCGTCTTCCCGTCGAGTGTGCAGAAGAGGTCCTTCTTCGGCGACCAATCCACGTATCGGCAGACGAAGAGGTCGAGCAGGCCGTCCCCGTCGTAGTCGAACCACGCGGCGGAAGTTCCCCAGCCCGAGTCGGCGACGCCGGCCCTGACGGCGGCCTCCTCGAAGCGGCCGCCCAGGTTGTGGAAGAGGTAGTCGCGGTCGAGGCCCGTCACGAAGACGTCGTCCCGGCCGTCGTTGTCGTAGTCGCCGACGGCGGCGCCCATGCCGTAGAAGACCTTCTCCAGTCCCGCCTCGCGGGTCGCTTCGCGGAAGCGGGGGAGGCCGTCGGGACCTGTCCCCTCGTTGCGGTAGAGCGCGAGGGAGGACTTCATCTCCTTGCCTCGGGGATCGCCGGGCCAGTAGCAGCCCGAGACGAAGAGGAGGTCCGGCTTCCCGTCGCCGTCGTAATCGAGGACGGCGACGCCGCCCCCCATTGTCTCGGGCATCCATTTCTCGCCGCGGGCGCCGTTGACGTGCTTGAAGTGGATCCCCATCGCTTCCGCCTTCTCCTCGAAGCGCGCGGCGGGCACCGGCGTGGGCGCCGGAGGGATGGCGGGCGCGGGCTTCGGCGCCTCCTTGCGTCGGCAGGCAGCGAAAAGACCTGCTGTGAGGACAAGTCCCGCGAATGCGAGTGTTCTCTTCGATCTCAAACGGAGCAGATCCTTCGCTGCGCTCAGGATGACAACGGTGGGGTCAAGGCGAGGAATAAGGTCTCGGCCCGGCGCCGGGTTGTCCGGCGGCGGGCTTGGAGGGGCGGCGGTCGTCGCGTGCTTCCCGGATGATCGGCGGATGCGTGCGGGTCAGATAGCCCATGTCCGTCTGGTATCCCTTCGGGCCGATCGAGGCAACCCATGAGGGCGCGGGAGCGGGCGGCGGCTGCGCTTCGGCATGGACATGGATCGGCAGCGACTCCCGGTTGTCCCAGGGGTTGTCGCGGCGGTAGTCGGCCGCCAGGGCGCGCGCGGTCTCATCCTCCTTGTACTTGCGGTACTCCGCCTCATGGAACACCGCCTTCGAGCGGTCCCCCAGCGCGCGGTAAACGCGCATCAGGTTGTAGTGCGCGTTCAGGTCCTCGGAGTCGATCGCGAGGGTCTTCTCGTACGCCTCGATCGCCTGCGGGTATCGGCCGGCCAACCATTCGATGGATCCGAGGTTGTTCCAGGCGACCCGGTCGAGCGGGAACTTCGACAGGACGGATTTCAGGTCCCGCTCCGCGTCGTCCAACCGCCCCTCGTCCTTGGCGACGGTCGAGCGGAAGAAAGCGGTCTTCCCCCAGCCCGGCCGCCGGCGCTCCGCCTCCATGAGCGACTGCTTGGCGTCCTCGAGGCGGCCCTCGGCGATCTCGGCGCGTGCCCGGTTCAAGGGCCCGTCCGGCTTGTCCGGGGCGAGCTCGGCCACCCGGTTCCAGGCGCGCGCGGCGCCCCGGTAGTCGCCCTGGAGGAAGAGTCCGATGCCGTAGTCGTTCCACCGCAGCCAGGGCTTGTCGGGGTTGCCGCGAGGGCCTTCGGCCCCGGAACTCGGAACTCGGAACTCGGAACTCGGGGAGCTTGCTCGGTTCGCGTCCCGAGTCCCGTGTCCCGAGTCCCGGCTCACCGGGAGGGTGACGGTGTCGCTGGCAAGGGTTGTCACGGGCAGGGAGGGAGAGGAGGCGCCGAGGGAGAAGGTCGTGTAATCGCGGGAGAACTTGCGGTAGTGAACGCCGGCGGAGAGCGTGATCGCGTCCTTCGCGTCGTCGGGGACACGCACTCGGTAGTGCACGACGCGCGCGGCGCCGGGGCCGATCCCGTTGTTGTAGAGCGGAACGTGGATGTCCTGCGGCTGGCGGCGGTCCATGTGCCTGCCGTCGTGGTCGATCACGAGGAGCGAGAGCGTGTCGGCCGCGGGGTCGAGACGGCCGCCCGCGTCGAGCACGCCGCTCCGGAAGAACTTCTCTTTTCCGGCGAGCGCCCTCGACGGAAACCCACGTCTCGTTGGAGTCGGAGGTGCCGTTGGTGTAGGGATGACCGACGCCCCGCGTCCGCACCACGACCTCGAGGTCCAGGGTCTCGCCCGGCTTGACCCCCGGGGGCTTCTCACCGATCGGAACAACCTCGTCGCCGCGCTTGATCGCGAAGAGGTCCACCGACAGCACCTTGTTCTCGAGGAACTTGTGGATGCGCTCCTGCGTCTCCTTGTCTCCCCGGACGAAGGGAAGCGCCGTGTTGGCGGCGGGGAAGAGGTGGTCGTGCAGCTGCCCCTTCTTGTTACCGAACTCGTCGGAGCGGTAGGGGGGGAGGTGACAGTCCCGGCAGGCCTTCGTCTGCGGCGGGTCGTAGAAGGAGCGCACGGCGCGGCCGGAGACTCCCGAGTCGTACCAGGTGTCGTAGTGGTTCTGCCCGCGCATCCAGCGGTAGCTGTTGAGCGCCGGGATCAGCTCGACCTTGTGGCAGGTCGAGCAGAACTCGGGCGTCCGGTGGAAGGGCTTCAGGAAGGTCTTCCGGTGGAGGGAAGGCTCCATGCGGATCAGCAGCCGGTTGACCGCGGCGAGCGTCTTGTTCTTCGAGAAGGCGAACGGATACTGCTTCGACTCCTCGATGACGTAGGAGCCGTTGCCGCGCAGGTCCTTGACCTCGGCGATCGAGTGGCAGGACATGCACGTCAGGCCCTGCTGCGCCTCCCAGGAGTCGTAGGAGAACTTCGCCTGCGTTGCCGCGCCCATCTGTCCCGTGAACAGGACCACGGGATCGTGGCACCCCGAGCACCATTTCGTCCGCTCGCGCCCGACCCGGTCCGCCATCAGCTCGACGCTCTTCCGGTAGAAGGGATTGTTGAAGGAGGAGAAACGGTGCGCCGAGCGCTGCCATTGGTGGAAGGAGTCGGGATGGCAGGACTGGCAGTAGTCGTTGGCCGCGAGCTTCTTCGCGTCCAGCAACCCCTGGTCGAACGTCTCCGAGTAGGAAGGGAAGAACACCGTGTCGCCGTTGACGTTCACGATCCGCTTCGGGGGCTTCTCGAGCTTCCCGACGACGCCCATCGCGGCGAGGAACAGGACGACCGCTCCTCCCCACGCGAAGAGGCGCTTGAACTGCAGCTTGTGCGTGTGCGCGCGCCGGTGGAGGATGAAGGCGACGAGCGCCAGCGGCGTCGCCGAGACGTGCGCGAGCCAGATCGCCCGGTTGTTCAACGTCGCCCCCTTGAACGTCATGAAGACGCCCGTGGAGACACAGACGACGGCGAGCGTGAAGATCGCGAGGCCGGCGTATTTCGCGCGCTTGTTCCACATCCGGATCATGCGCCTGGCGTGGGTCAGCGCGAAGACGAAGAAGGGGATCGCGATGGCGACGCCGAGCGTCAGGTGGAGCAGGAGCATCACGTAGAAGAACGCCGTGTCGCGCGTGAAGGCGTAGAGGTAGATCGCGTTGGCCGCGATCAAGCCGAGCGGGATCAGGAGGAGTCCGTAGAGCCGCCGCTGCCATGGCTGGAGGACGCCTGCGGGTCTTTGGGCGGAGGACGCGGCCTCGCTCATGAGGCGGATTCTAGCTGTTGGGAAGATTCAAGGTGCCCGGTTTTCGGTACCCGGCGCCCGGGCCTCCCCGAACTCCGAACACCGGCTCACGGTCGGGGGTTCACCGTCCGTGGCGTGCGCGGCGAGGATCTCCTCGTCACCGTCTGTCTCTCCGCCAGGGGGATCAGAGTCACGGCGAAGAACCGGATGCGGCCGGTCACGCCCGTCACCAGGTCCTCGACCTTCAGCGTCCAGGTTCCGTTGGCCTGCCGGCCGGTGAATTCCCCTCTCCCGAAGATCGTGTTGATCGGGTGCTGGGAGATCCCCGTCAGGTTCTGCAACAGGGCCGTGGCCCCGTCGGGGCCGGTGAGCGTCAGCCGCAGCTGCTCGGGCTCGGGGTGGTTGATCTCGACCCAGGCCTGGACGGCGGCGATCGGGCGCGTGAAACCGGAAATCGTCGCCGTGACGCTGGCCGAGCCCGCTCCGTCGGGAATGTCCGTGGCGGGCGCGGAAGAAACGGCGAAGTTCGAGGCGGCGAGCTGCACGGCCGCGAGCGTGTCGACGCGCGGCGTCACGACGCCGTTGCGGGGATCCGTGATCGGCTTGCCCGTGGCGCGCAGCACGCCGATCACGCCGGCCGGCGTCAGGTCCGGGCGCGCCTGGCGCAGGAGCACGACGGCCCCCGCCACGGCGGGAGTGGAGGCCGAGGTCCCCGCGAAGCCGGAGTCCGTGCCTCCCCCCTTCGTCACGACCCTCCAGAACGCGCCCGGCGCGAGCAGCGAGAGGTTCGAGGTGGAGTTGGAGAAGCAGACTGATTCCGTCGCGTGCTCGCCGGCTGATCGGCGCAGAAAATGGGGCTGCAGGTGTCGTCCGCACCAGGCCACTCGCGCCCGGCTCTCCGAATAGACCGCGCCGACGGAAACGGCCGACGAGACGCAGGCCGGCACCGAGAGCTGATTGGGGAGCCCGTCGTTTCCGGCGGCCGCGACGACGACGATCCCGGCCGCCGTGGCGGCGTCCACCGCGTCCGCGGAGCCCTGGCTCGTCCGCGTCGCAGTAGCCGTGGTCCAGACCATCGTCGAACGAGACCCCCAGGCTCAGGTTGATGACCGTGATCCCGAATGCCGCCTTGTTCACGACGGCGAAGTCCATTCCGGCGAAGATGTCCGAGAATGCGTTGCCCGTGTCGTTGCAGGTCGAGTTGGTCGCGTCGGTCGAAGGGAAGACCTTGATCGCCACGATTTTCGCGCCGGGCGCCACGCCGGTGGGCCCGGCGATGACGCCGGCGACTTCGGTCCCGTGTCCCTCGCAATCCATGGGGTCGTTGTCCCTGTCTGGCGACATCAATGCCGCCGATCACCTTGGCGTTAGGGAAGCTCCCGCCTCCCATGCTCGGGACCGTGTAGTCCACGCCGGTGTCGATGACGGCGACCGCCTGGCCGGCGCCGGTGAAGCCGAGCGCGTTGGCCTGGTCGCTGCGGATCAGGACCTGCGAGCTCTGCGGCGTCGCCTGGAGGAGATGGGCCTTCTTGTCGAGATCGACCCAGGCGACATCCGGGTGGTTTGCCAGCGTGATCGCGGCCTCCCGGGTGGCGGTGCCGGCGAGCATCGAGAAGCTCTCGTAATAGTGGCGCACCGCGAGTTGCCGCGGCGTCATCTCGTCGGCCAGACGTTTCTGCGCGGCCACGCGCAGGACGCGCCGTTCCGGCTCTCCCTCCGGGTCGGGACTGGCCAGGAGCCTCCTGGCCGATGGGGTGCCGTCCCTGACGCCGATGATGATGCGGACTTCTTCGACGCCGCGGCTCAACTCTCTCAAGAGGCCCGGAGTGGCGTTGGGAGCGTCGGCCGCCGAGATCGCGCTGACCGCGCGGGCGGAGTTCGGCGCGAGCAGGCACAGCAGGAGAATGAGAACTAACCTGGAATTGCGCATGTGATCCTCGGAAGATTGATCATAAGTATAGACGGGGAACAGCCTGATTCCGGCCGAATTCCCGCCTTACGCTATCTTTACGGCGTGCGGGCTGTTTTCGCGGATTGTCACGTGGGACGCCGTCCGGACGACGACGGACCGTTCCTGGAGGCTCTCGAGGAGGCGGCCCGGCGCAAGGCGACGGAGATCTCGCTCCTCGGGGACATCTTCCATTACTTCATCGCGCACCCCAAGTTCGAGACCCCCGCCATCGCGCGGTTCCTGCAGGCCGTCGAGAGGCTCGCCGCCCGCGGCGTCTCCGTCACGTATGTCGAGGGGAACCGGGAGTTCTTTCTGCGGGGCTCGTACGTCGAGCGCTACTTCCGGGAGGTCTGTGACGAACAGATGTTTCGAGCAGGGGGGGCGCCGTTTCCTGCTGACGCACGGGGACCTGCTGAACGAGAAGGACCTGCCGTACCGGTTCTGGAGGTTCCTGTCGAAGAACGCGGTCTCCCGCGCGGCGGTCGCACTTCATTCCGAAGAGGGCGGGAAACCGCTTCGTGTGGAATGTCGAAGCCCATCTCTACCGGTCCAACTTCAAGCACAAGGCGCGTCTGCCCGTCGACATCATCCGCTCCTTTGCCGAGCGGCGTTTCCGCGAGGGGATCGACGTGCTCCTTCTGGGCCATTTCCACAAGTCCTGGACCGAGCAGGTGGGCAAGGGAAGAGTGGAAATTCTCCCCGCATTCGTGGATGAGCGCCGTTGGATGGAGATCGGCGACGATGGATCCACAGCGCTTGTCGGACTTTAGGTGTCAGGTTTGAAGGTGTCAGGGAAAATGCAGGTGTCAGGTATCAGGTATCAGGTGTCAGGTTTGGCCCCGCCCTCGTCCCTGACACCTGACACCTGGCACCTGACGCCTGTCTTTCACCTGACACCTGTTCCCTGACACCTTTCTCATGGCTGAGTACCTGGCGATTCCGCCCGCCCGCGAGGTCAACGGCACCATGTCCGCACCGCCGTCGAAGAGCGCCACCAACCGCGCCCTGATCCTGGCGGCGCTGTCGGAGACGGCGGTCCAGATCGAACACCCGCTCGAGTCGGGGGACACGCGGGCACTCGCGCGGTGCCTGGCGGCGATGGGCGCGACGATCGCTCCCTCCCCGCTGGGGTTGCGGGTCCGCGGACCGCTCTTCGGACCGGCGGATCTCGAGGTCACACTGGACGCGGGCGAGTCGGGGACCGCCGCCCGGTTTCTGGCGGCCCTGGCGGCCGCGACTCCGGGGCGTTTCCTCCTGACGGGATCGGAGCGCCTGCGCGAGAGGCCGATCGGGGAGCTTGTCCGCGCCCTGCGGTCGGGCGGCGCCCGAATCGAATATGCGGGAGCGCAGGAGCATCTTCCCCTCGAGATCGCCGGCGGGAGCCTGCGCTCGGGCCGCATCACCGTGGACGCCTCCCGGTCGAGCCAGTTTCTCTCCGCGTTGCTGCTCGCGGGACCGGCTCTCCCCGAAGGCCTCGAGGTCTCGTCCGAGTCCGGCGTCGCCTCGGCTCCCTACGTCGCGACAACACTAGAGTGTGTGCGCGCTTTTGGACACGAGGTCATCGGGGCTTGTCCGTCGCGCGCCTCCGGCGACTCCACGGCCGGCCCGATCCGCGTGACCCGGGGCCGCGTCCCGGTCGCGCGCTACAGAGTGCCCGGCGACTATTCTTCGGCCCTCCCTCTTCTGGCCTCTGCCGGCATGGCCGGCGGCAGCGTGACCGTCACGGGGCTCGCCTGGCCGAGCGGCGACGCCGACGCGGGGGCGCTCGCGGTCCTCGAGCACATGGGCCTGGAGATCGAAGCGTCGGCGGAAGCGGTCACCGCCCGCTCCGGCCCTGGAATCCTGAGGCCCGTCACGGTCATCGCCACGGATTTTCCCGACGCCGTGCCGGTCCTCGCGGCACTCGCGGCGCGAGCCCCGGGCCCGAGCCGTTTCGAAGGCATTGCGCATCTGCGTTTGAAGGAGAGCGACCGGATCGAGGCCATCGCCTCGCTGCTGGCGGCGGCGGGCGCGGGAGCGCAGGCCCGGTCAGACAGCCTCTCCGTCGATGGAGCGGCCGATCCTCCTGCCGCCGGCGCGGCGCGGAAGCTGCCGACCTTCGGAGACCATCGCATCGCCATGGCGGCGGCGCTCCTTTCTCTCGCGCTTCCCGGTCTCCTGATCGAGAACCCGGCCTGCGTCGCCAAGTCCTATCCGCGGTTCTTCGCCGACCTGGAAACTCTCGTTCTTCGGTAAGCGGGTAATGGCGGATCCGGCGGGGCGAGAGGACCCGAGGCACGCCACACGGGGGGACAAGCCCTCGGCCGAGACGCTCCGGGAGCTGCGGGCCGCCATCGCGGGAGCGCTTGCCGGGGAGGAGCGGAAGGCTCCGCTGGCGGCGCTCGGCCTCTCCGGACTCCGCGTCACCGACGGCGGCGGCCGCGAGGTCGTTCGTTTTGGTTCCGTGCCGGAAGGCGCCGCTCGCAGGCGGCTGGAGGCCGGAACGGCGGGGTACGAACTGGCGCTGTGGCCCCCGATCCCCGGGGAACGAGCGGCCCCGGTCGCCTTCCTGCTCGAGACGATGCTCTTCCGGTGCGCCGAGCCCGAGGCCGCCTCCGATTTCGCGGAGGGATGGAAGAGGCTCGGCGTGATGGCCGCGGACGTCTCGATGGAGGAACCGTACCGGCGTCTGGTCCGCTTCGCGCCCGCCGCCGTCACCGTGCTGGTGCTCGGCGAGTCGGGTTCCGGCAAGGAGGCGATCGCGCGCGCCGTGCACGCTCTCTCCGCGCGCCGCGCCGGCCCCTTCGTCGCGGTCAACGTTCCCGCGATCCCGCCGGCCCTCCTGGAGAGCGAGCTCTTCGGACATGCGCGCGGGTCGTTCACCGGCGCGGACCGGGATCGCAAGGGCCTGCTCGAGGAGGCGGAGCGCGGCACGATCTTCTTCGACGAGATCGGGGATCTGACGTCGCCCCTGCAGGCCAAGCTCCTGCGCGCCCTGCAGGAACGCGAGATCCGCCGGGTCGGCGAGAACCGGCCGCGCCAGGTCGACGTGCGGGTCGTCTCGGCGAGCTCGCGCCACCTGGAGCGGGAGGTAGAGGCGGGGCGGTTCCGGGAGGATCTCTTCTACCGACTCCACGTCGCCGTCATCGCGCTTCCTCCTCTGCGCGACCGCGCGCGCGACGCGCAACTGCTCGCGCGCCACTTCCTGTCGCGATACGCCCGCGAGTACGGCCGCGGAGACCTCACGTTCGCCCCGGAGACTCTCGCGGCGCTCTCCGCTCATTCCTGGCCCGGCAACGTCCGCGAGCTTCAGAACGTGGTCGCGCAGGCGGCGGCCCTGGCGGAACACGGCGGCGTGGTCGCTCCGGAGCTCCTGCCGGAGCCTCTGCGGCGAAGCGGGCGCCGCGCCGGCACCGAGAACTATCGGGCGCGCGTGGATCAGCACCGCCGGGGCCTGATCGCCGAAGCCCTGGAGCGCTCCGGAGGCAACCGCAGCCGGGCGGCTCGGGACCTCGGCCTCTCGCGCCAGGCACTGTTGTACCTGATAAGAGAACTCAACGTGACGATCCGCCCGCGCAGCGGCCATTGAAAAGTCGAGAGTCGAGGGTCGAGGGTCGAGAGAGGAGAGGTCCGCTGGCTCCTCCGGACTCTAGACTCTAGACTCTCGACTCTTGACTGTCTCGAACCTGACGAAGCGCCAGAAGTGGGGATGGGCGGCGGTGCTCGTGGCTGCCTGTGTCATTACCTACGCCAACGGCCTTGGCGGGGGCTTCACCTACGACGATAAGGCGATCGTTCGCGACAACCCGCGGATCCGCGCGCCGGGCAACGTGTCGCAGATCTTCACGACGTCCTACTTCGGCGGCCCTCGTGGCTCCGGCACGGTCTACCGGCCGGTGCTGCTGCTTTCCTACGCCGTCCAGTGGTGGATTCACGGCCGGCAGGCAGTCGCCTTCCACGCGGTCAATGTTCTCCTGCACGCCGGAGCGACCCTGCTCCTCGGGACGCTCTTCCTGCGCATCGCCATCCCCCCCGCGGCGGCCTTCGCCGCGGCGCTCTTCTTCGCGGTCGCCCCGGTCCACGTCGAGTCCGTCACGAGCCTCGTCGGCCGGGGGGAGGTTCTGGCCGCCGTCTTCGCCCTCCTCTACCTGCACCTCGCGCTCCGGCATTTCCGCCATTTCGCGCCGCCCGGGGAGTTCCCCTGTTATCCCTTCGCTCCGCTCAGGGCGAGCTCCGGGGAGCGCAGCGACGAAGGATCTGCCTCAGCACCGCCGAACCGGAGCAGATCCTTCGCTTCGCTCAGGATGACAGGGTGGGGTCCGCCTTCTCTCTCCCACCTCCTGTTGCTCCTTGCGGCACTCCTCTGCTACGCGCTCGCGGTGTTGACCAAAGAGAGTGGCTCGTCGGCGCCGGCGCTGGCGTTTCTCCTCTTTGTCTTCGTCGAGGAGGGACGACTGCGGGTGCGCCTGGGGCGGGCCTTCGTCCGCGGGCTTCCCGTCCTCGTCGGCTCGAGCGTGGCCCTCGCGGGCGTCTTTCTCCTTCGCCGGTGGGTTCTCGGAGGCTTCTTGAAGGCCCCCGGAACAGGGATCTTTGAGGTAGAGAACGCCCTGTATCCGCTCGACGCCCTCCCGCGGGCCGTCAACGCCTGCGTGATCCTGTTCCGGTATGTCGGGAGGACGTTATTTCCGCTCCATCTCTCGGCGGACGAATCGGCCTGGTCGATCGAGGTCGTGCCTGCGAAATCTGCGCTCGCGATCGGCGCCGTGCTACTCGCGGCAGGGCTCACGGCGGCGGCGTTCCGAGGCCTCTCCTCCCGCTCGCCTCTGGCTCTGGGATTTCTCTTCTTCTGCGTGGCGCTCCTGCCGGTGTCGAACCTCCTCTTCCCGATCGGAACGATCTTCGCCGAGCGGCTCGCGTATCTGCCGAGCGCGGGGCTGTGCCTGGCGGCGGGAGCGGTCATCGCCGGGAGCGTCTCGAGGCGAGATCCCGTTGGAGGACCTTGCGGTCCCCCGAGCCCGCTGAATCCTGGCGGGGGACCTTGCGGTCCCCCGAACCCCCGGGCTGCGCTCGCGCCGCGGCGCCGGTGGATCCTGGCGGCGGCCGTCCTGGTCCTCGGCGTGCGCACGATCGTGCGCAATTCCGTCTGGTGGAGCGACGAGGGCCTCTTCCTGAATCTCGTCCGGACTTCCCCCGACAGCGCGAAGGCGCACTACGACATCGCCTACGTCTGGGCGGACGCGCGGCAGTATCTGCGCGCCCGCGAGCAATACGAACGGGCCACGGAGATCTACGAGGATTACTGGGACGCGTGGGCGGGCAAGGGGAGGGTGGAGAGGGAGATGGGGCTTCTGTCCGACGCCGAAGAATCCTACGAGCAGGCGCTCGAGTCGAACGACGCCTACGAGAACGGTTACTTCGGCCTGGGGCTGGTGCGCGAGGCGCGCGGTGACCCGGCCGCCGCGGAGGAGACCTACCGCAAGGGACTCGCGCAGAAGAAGGATTCGCTTCCACTGGCGTACCGGCTCGCGATAGTGCGCTCGAGGCTTCCGTGGCCGGAGGCGCTCGAGGACTGGCGGCGGGCGCTCGCCCTGGGCCCCTCTACTCCCTCCGTCCACGCGGATTTCGCGAGCTGGCTTCTGCGCGTCGGCAAGACCGAAGATGCGGTGAGAGAGGCGCGCCGGGCGCTTCTCCTCGAGCCGGGGTACCTGCCGGCCCTGCGCCTCCTGGCCGACCGCGACGCCCGTTCGGCCCTGGCGTTGGCCGACGCGCTCGCGCGCGAGAAAATCTTCCGCCTCTCGCGCTTGCCGGAAGACTGGGTTCTGTTGCTGCGCGCTTGCGAGAAGAGCGACGCGTACGCGCGGCGATTCGCGCAACTCAAGGGATCGCTCGCTCCGCTCGCGAGTCCAGGGTCCAGGGTCCAGAGTCCAAAGTAGCTACGAACAGAATCACTTCCCGGTGGAGTCGTCGGGGGAGACTCTTCGGAGGCGAAGCTTCTCCGACGTGCGGCGGTGGGCAGCGCGGATCGCGACCCGGGGATGCCGGCGGTGGTAGAGGCGGAGAATGGCGAGAAAGAGCCCGTAGGCCATGACGCCGATGAAGATCGCGATGACCATCGTGCCGACGAGGAAGGAGAGCAGGCGCGGCGCGAAGGCGGCCCCCTTGAAGGCCTTCCAGAAATCGCTGTGGAGGAGCCGGTCCCAGGCGAGGCTCGGCACGCTCCTGCGGTCGTAGTTCAGGAGCCTGCGGCCCAGCCGGTATCCGAGCGCGTAGATCGCAGGGAGAGTCCAGGGGTTGCCCGCGAACTGTCCGAGCGCGGCGTCGATCTTGTTCAGGCGAAACAGGAACGCGAGCCCGAGCGCGATCCAGATGTGGAAACCGAGGAACGGAGAGAACCCGACGCCGATGCCTACGGCAATCGCCGCCGCGACGCGCTCGGGGGATTCCTCGCGGCCGAGCAGGTCGAGGACGAGCACTTTCCAGCGGCGCCTCCAGGTCAGCGGGTGGAAGCGACGGCGACGGAAGGCGCGGGAGATGGGAAGCTTCTTCACGGGCGCGCCCCGAAATGGTCGTGCCCGAGAGAAGAGATGTCGCGCTCTTGCCCGCCCTCGCGCAGGAGGACCCCGCCGCCCTCTTCCAGGCGGCCGATGCGTGTGATCGGGACCTGGCGGCTCGCGAGCGCTCCGATCGCTGCGGCCGCGCTCTCCGGCGCCGCGAAAAGCAGCTCGTAATCATCGCCGCCGCCGAGGATCCAGTCGAAGGGGTCTCTCTTCTGCAAGACGCCGCAGGCCGCAAGGGCGGGGGAAATTGGAAGGCCTGCCTTCTCGATGACGGCGCGGAGGCCCGAGGCGCGCGCCAGCCGCGCCGCGTCCACGCCGATCCCGTCGGACACGTCAATCGCCGCGCTCCAGAGGTTGCGCCGCGAGAGCTCGAGACCGAGAGCAACACGGGGCTCGGGGTCGCTGTAGGCGGCGAGAAGCTCCGCGGCATGCTCGGCCGCGAGGGCGGCCGGGACGGTGTCACCGCTCGAGAGTCTTTGGGCGAGGGCGAGTCCGGCGGCGGCACGGCCGGGAAACCCGGTCACGAAGAGCTGGTCCCCGGCCGACGCGCCCGAGCGCAGCGCCGGCCGGAACTCGGCGCGTCCCCAGAGCGCGATGGAGACGATCGTCTGCGCACTGCTCGAGAGGTCGCCTCCGACCAGGTCGACGCCGAGCGGCCGGGCGCGGGAGAGAGCCCCGCGAGCGACGGCGAGAGGAAAGTCTTCTCCCTTTGCCGCGGGGAAGCCGATCGAAAGCAGGAAGAACTCGGGGCGGGCCCCCATCGCCGCCAGATCCGAGAGGTTGACCGCGAGCGCGCGCCGGCCGACCGATTCGGCATTTGTCTCCGGCAGGAAGTCCACACCTTCGACGACCAGATCGGTCGTGACCACGAGATCTCCGCTCTCGACCCGGACGACGGCCGCGTCGTCGCCCGGCCCGACCGCGACTCTTTCCGAAGCGGGGAGAAGCCGCCGCAGCCTCTCGACGAACCGGTCCTCGGCCCTCATCAGGGGGGATTATCCGCCGGGGTCCAAGACTCCAGATTCCAAATTCCAGATTCCAGGTTCCAAGGCTCGGGTGCTCCCTGGAATCTGGAATCTGGAACCTGGAACCCGCGCCGTCAGGATCTTGACGCTCGCGCGGGCTTTCGAGCGCCTGCGGGCGTCACGGCGATCTCGCGGGCGGCCACGGGGACCTCACTCCGGGGACGGGTTGCCTCTGCCGCTTCTTCTGCGGGCTTCGGCGCCGCCTGCGCCGGGCGCAGGGCGAAGGCCAGGACCTCCTCCACCGTGTCCACGTAGTCGAACACCATCCCGTGGAGGATGCGCACGCCGATCTGTTCCACGTCCCGGCGGTTCAAGCGCGGCAGGATGACCGTCGAGATCTTCGCCTGGCGGGCGGCGAGCACCTTCTCCTTGACCCCTCCGATGGGGAGGACCTCGCCGCGCAGCGTGATCTCGCCGGTCATCGCGACGTCTCGGCGCACCGGGCGGAGCGTAAACGCGGAGATCATCGCGGCCGCCATCGTGATGCCGGCCGAGGGGCCGTCCTTGGGAATCGACCCTTCCGGCACGTGCACGTGAACGTCGTGCGTTTCGAAGAAATCCTCCGGGATCGAAAGATCCGCGGCGTGAGCGCGCGCGTAAGACATGGCCGCCTGCGCCGACTCCTTCATGACCTCGCCGAGCTGTCCTGTCAGGCGCAGGCCTCCCTTGCCGCGTACGGCGAGCGCCTCGACGAAGAGGATGTCCCCGCCCGTCGAGGTCCAGGCGAGGCCCGTCGCGACTCCGACCTGGTCCGACTTCAAGACCTCGTCGGCGAAGTGCCGGACCGGGCCGAGCATTTTCTCGACCGCCGCCCCCGTGATCCGGTAACGGCGGGTCTTTCCCTTGGCGACCGAGACCGCCACCTTGCGGCAGATCGCGCCGATCTCGCGCTCGAGGTTGCGCAGGCCGGCCTCGCGCGTGTAAGCCTCGATGATCCTCGCGATGCTCGCGTCGGTGAACTCGAGGTTCGCCTCGGACACGCCGTTTTCATCGTACTGCTTGGGAATCAGATGCCGGCGCGCGATCGCCTTCTTCTCCTCGAGCGTGTAGCCGGAGAGGCGGATGACCTCCATGCGGTCGAGGAACGCCGGCTGGATCGGATCGAGGATGTTGGCGGTGGCGATGAAGAGGACGCGGGAGAGGTCGTAGGGAACGCCGAGATAGTGGTCCCGGAAGGAGAAGTTCTGCTCGGGGTCGAGCACTTCGAGGAGCGCGGAGGACGGGTCGCCGCGGTAGTCCGCCCCGAGCTTGTCGATCTCGTCCAGCATGAAGACCGGGTTGGACGTGCCGGCCTGGTGGATTCCCTGGACGATCCGGCCGGGCATGGCGCCGACGTAGGTCCGGCGGTGGCCGCGGATCTCCGCCTCGTCGCGGACGCCGCCGAGCGAGAGCCTCACGAACTTGCGCCCAAGCGCGGTGGCAATCGAGCGTCCGAGCGAGGTCTTGCCCACGCCCGGCGGCCCGACGAAGCAGAGGATCGGGCCCTTCAACGTCTTCTTCAAGGCGTGCACCGCCAGGTACTCGAGGATGCGCTCCTTGACCTTCTCGATGTCGTAGTGGTCCGCGTCCAGGATCTTGCGGGCCCGCTCGATGTCCTGGGAGTCCTCCGAGAGATTGCCCCAGGGCAGTCCCGTCATCCAGTCGAGGTACGTGCGGATGATCGAGGTCTCCGCGGAGTCCGGGTGGCTCCTTTCGAGCCTCTTGATCTGCTTCTCGATCTCCGCGGCCGCTTCCGATGGGATCTTCTTCTCCGCGATCGTCTTGCGGAACGCGGCGAGCTCCTCGGACATCTCCTCGCCTTCGCCGAGCTCGTGCTGGATCGCCCGGAGCTGCTGGCGCAGGTAGTACTCGCGCTGCGACCGGTCCATCTCGCCGCGCGCCTGCGTGGAGATCTCCTGCTGCATCGTCAGGACCGTGATCTCCTTGGCGAGGCTCTCGTTGACCAGGCGCAGGCGCTCGATCGGGTCGGTGGACTCGAGGATCTTCTGCGCGTCCTCCAGTTTCAGGTCGAGATTGGAGGCCGCCAGGTCCGAGAGACGCGCCGGATCGTCGAGGTTGGCCGCGATGACCATGACCTCCTGGGAGATGCTCTTCCCCAGCGAGACCGATTTCTCCAGGTTCTGCTTGACGCTGCGCAGGAGCGCCTCGTGCTCGGGGGGGAGCTCCTTGGCCGGTCCGGGCTCCTCCAGCTTCGTGATCTTGGCCTTGAGATAAGGCTCCTCGGAGAGGAAGGAATCGATGCGCGCGCGGGCGAGACCCTGGACGAGGAGACGGATGCGCCCGTCCGGGAGCTTCAACATCCTCATGATGGCGGCGACGGTGCCCACGGCGAAGAGCTCCCCGGGTCGGGGTGTTTCGTTCTGGGCGTCCTGCTGCGCCACGAGCATGATGATCCGCTGCTCGGCCAGGGCGGCATCCACCGCGTTGATGGACTTCTCGCGCGAGACCGAAAGCGGCAGGATGATGAACGGGAAGACGACGACGTCCTTCAGCGGAAGGACGGGCAGGATGTCCGGAATCGGAAGATCCTGCTCTCGCTCGGTCGCGATCTCCCGTTCTTTCTCTTCGACTTCAGCCATGACCATTGACGATTGACAGATTGACGATTGTAGGATTGGGCCACGGACCTCAATCCTTCAATCCTTCAATCCTCTCAATCCTTCAATCCTTTCACTCTTCCTCGCTCCGAACCGTGATCGCCAGCTCCTTCTCCCGCAGATCCGGGACGCACGGGAAGACGACTTCGAGAAGGCCGTCCTTCAACTTCGTCACGGCGCGGTGCGTGTTGACCGGGCGCGGCAGCGGCACGGACTTGACGAACGTGCCGAAGTAGCGCTCCATGCAGAAGAAGCGGATGCCTTCCCGGGTCCTGATCCGTCCCTTCTTCGTGCCGCGCACCGTCAGGACTCGCCCGCGGATCGCGACTCCGACGTCCTCGGCTTCGACGCCGGGCAGCTCGATCAAGACGCGGACGTTCTTCCCGTCGTCCAGAACGTCCACGTTGGGGTCCCAGGAAGACCCCGAGGAGGCGCTCTTGTTGCTCTCCACGAACAGCGAGAAGAGACGGTTCAATTCGCTCTGGAGCCGCGACAGCTCCACGAGCGGGCCGTAGAACCGGGCGAGCGGCTTCACAAAGTCCTCGTGAGGCGTGAGGCGTGAGGCGTGAGGCGCGAGCCCGGTCCGGTCCCGCTTCGCCTAACGCCTTTCGCCTGACGCCTGACGGTTCTCATGTCGTCTTCGTCTCGGCGCGGCCGATCAGGGTCTTCAGCTCGTCGAAGAACTCGTCGGCGTCCTCGAATTTCCGATAGACCGAAGCAAAGCGGACATAAGCGACCTTGTCGAGCTCCCGGAGCCGCTCCATGACGAGCGATCCGATCTGGCTCGTGGCCATCTCGCGCTCCTCCGTGTCGTGGAGCCGCGTTTCGATCTCGTCCACGATCGCATCGAGCTTCGCCGCCGAGACGGGCCGTTTCTCGCAGGCCTTGACGAGCCCTCCCCGCAGCTTCTTTCTGTCGAACGCCTCGCGGCGGCCGTCCTTCTTCACGACGACGTAGGGGATCTCCTCAATCGTCTCGTAGGAGGTGAAGCGCCGACCGCAGGAAACGCACTCGCGGCGGCGGCGGATGACTTCTCCCTCCCGGCTCTCGCGCGAGTCCACGACCCGGTCGTTCCCGCCGCCGCAAAACGGGCACTTCATGACCCGGAAGACGGGAGACGGAAGACGGAAGACGACAAGCACGGCCGCTATCTTCTCTCGTCTGCCGTCTACCGTCTACCGTCTACCGATGCTCCCGTCGCCCGGGGCGGGGACATCGCGCAGGTGCACCGACCGGAAGGAGAAGAGGAGAAAGCCGAGGCCGATGACCGTGACGAAGACGAAGGAGGTGGCCCAGGCGACGAGGGCGACGGAGGTGGCCGCCGTGCGCGTCACGGAGAAGACCTCGGTCAGCGCGATCTGAACGGCGACCTGGTAGGAGCCGAGCCCTCCGGGCGTCGGCACGGCCAGGCCGAGCACGGCTGCCGCCGTCACGACATAGGCGGCCGAAAGCGGAAGCGGCAGCGCGAAGGCTTTCAATACGCAGTAGATCTGCACGTTGATCACGAACCACATGGCGAGGGAGCCCGCCACGATGGAGACCAGGAGTCCCGGGCTCTTGAGCGAGGCGAAGCCGTCCACGAAGGTCAGGGCGAATTCCCTCGCGCGCGGCTGGAATCTCTCCGGGAGCCGCCGCCAGACGAGCTCCATGAGACGCTCCGCTTGCGTCCGCCGGAAAACCGCGAAGAGGACGCCCGCGACGAGCACGGCGAGCACCGCCGCCGGCAGCACGATCCTGGCGGAGCCTCCCGAGCGGGTCACCCCGGCGCTCATTGCCAGAACGAAGAAGAAAATCACGGACGCGCCGTCGAAGACACGCTCGAGCAGGATCGAGGCGAGAAGAGGGGAAAAGGGGAGCCGGCGAGACCGCGAGAGCAGGTAGGGGCGCAGCACCTCTCCGACTTTGCCCGGCAGGTTGTTGGCGGCGAACCCGGCGGCCGTGGCCGCGAAGGCCGGTCCGATGGGCACACGGGCGACCGGTCGCAGGATCCAGGTCCAGCGGATGGCCCGGAAAAAGAAGGTGAGCAATCCAAGGACGATCGACGCCGCGAGCCAGCCGGGCGACGCCCCGACAATCGCCTCGCGGGTCCTGCCGGCGTCCACTCCTCGAAAAAAGAGGACGAGCAGCACCGCCGTCAGGGCGAGGGAGAAGAAGATCTTCAAACGGTGCGACTTCATAATTTTCCGTTTCCAAGGGTTCCTGGAACTGTTTTTAGCATCCCGGGAGTGTTTTTTGCCGAAAAAAATGAGGCGAAGTTCCTTGAGTCCTTGACTTTCCATCGAACTTCCCGCATCCTTTTTCTAAAAACTTCGGAGGATCGTAAATGTCCAGGTCTTCATCATCGCTACTGGCCGCTCTGTTCCTCGGCGCCGGACTGTCCGCGAGCGCGGCGCTCGCGGATCCGTTCGGGGTGCTGGAGACGCCGACGGGCGGCCAGACCGTTTCCGGCGTCGTCCCGGTCTCCGGGTGGGTGCTCGACTTCGCGGGAGTGGACAAGGATCGAGCTCTGGGTGGACGGGGCCTTGCGAAACCGCGCGGTGAAGAACATCCCGCGGCCCGACGTGATCGAGATGTTCCCGGCCTTTGCCTTCAGCCCCACGCGGGACCCCGGCTTCGCGACGTCGCTCAATGCGAGGAGCCTCTCGGTCGGCCCGCACCTCGTTTCGATCAAGGTGACGGAGACCGGGACTGCGGCGGTCTTCGACCTGGCCACAGTCTCGGTGCTGGTCGCCGCCGCCGGGGCGAACCAGGCGCCGTTCGGGAATCTCGATTCGCCTTCGGATGACCAGAGGGGCATCAGCGGCGCCTTCCCGGTCTCCGGATGGGCTGCCGACGACTCTGGATTGATCGATCACATCGATATTCTGGTGGACGGCAAGATCGTCGCGGGAACCGTCGGGACTGGCGCGCCTTCCAGCGCGATCTACGGGCTCCCGCGCCCGGACGTGTTCGCGCTCTTCCCGGACGTTCCCAACTCGTTTCACTCCGGGTTTCTGGCCAACATCGATACGACGGCCTTCGACAACGGCGTGCACATCATCTCCGCCCGCGCCTTTGACAAACAGGATTCCTCCAACGTGCTTGGCGTGCGGTTGGTCGTGATCATCAACAACGCTTCGAACCTGCCCCCGTTCGGGTACCTGGACCTCCCGCTGGACGGGGCCTCGCTCTTCTGTGGTCCCACGGTCTCCACGCCGTGTACGCCCGAGACCCCCACGCCGCCTCCCCCCTGTACTGTCTCGCCCTGCTTTCCCCCGGGTCCGGTCGGGCAGCCGCCGGTGCCGGTGTCCTTCTACAAGAACGTCGTGGCCGGATGGGCCCTCGATGCCGGTTCGGGGGGCCAGGTGTCTTACGTGGAGCTGTTGATCGACGGCCAGATCATCGCCAATACCCGCCGTGACTGCGTCCGCGCGGGCATCGTCTTCGCGAATTGCTATGGCCTGAGTCGTCCCGACGTCGCCGAGGCTTATCCAAATTTCGTCAACGCGGACAACTCGGGATTCCGCTTCCTCTTCGCCCTCCAGCGGGATCCCGGCAACGGGCTCCTGGACGTGCTCATCCCCGACCCGTTTGGCCAACCCATTTGCGCCGGTCTCATCACGTCCGGCCAGCACACCCTCGCCGTTCGCGCCGGCAACGAGAAGGAGACCGTTACGCAGTTCGGCGAGATTTCCGTAAACGACCTTTGCGACACGGGGACGTTCTCCGACCGGCCTGCGTTCGGCTATATCGACTCACCGTTGTCATTGCAGTTCGTCCACGGGATCTTCGGCTTTTCGGGCTGGGCTTTCGACTATGACAACGGGACAGCGGCCGCCAACGTCAACGGGATTACGAAGCTCGATATCTCCCTGGACGGACAGGTCGTCGGCAGCCTCTTCCCGCCGTTCGCCTCCCGGCCCGACGTGCCCGCCAACGACTTCCGAGTCCCCCCGACGTTCACCTCAACCGGGCCGACCGCGTTCGTCGGATGGGCGTTCAACCTCGACACGACGCGCCTCTCCAACGGTCAACACGACCTCGTGGTTACTGCGTGGGACACTCCCGACGCCGCGAGCGGCCGTCCCTCGTTCAGCAGCGAGATCGGCCGGCGCAGGTTCGTCGTCTTCAACACCCGGCCCGAAGTAGCGTCCGGCGCCGCTGATGCGCTGAAGCAACGAAGCCCGGTTGCCCGGGCTTCGTTAACGTTTGGCGCTTTCTGTCTTGCGGCTCAGAGGGTCTTCGCGGCGCGGGAGGGGCTGGCCTTCTTCGGGAGGGCGGCGACGCGGGCCGCCTCGTCGAAGAGCGTCAGACCCTTCTGGACCTGCGTGTCGCCGGAGGCGCGCACCTTCCAGCCGGCCTCGAGTCCCGCGTGCACGTTGGCGATATCGATGCGCAGCGCGTAGTCGAGGAGATTCTTGTTCGGCTCCTCGTTCCACTGGCGCGAGAGCTCGTCGGCCGTCGAGAACTTCGAGGCCTCCACGAACGCGAAGAACTCCTGGCGCAGAGCGGGCGTGATCTGGAGGTCCTGCTTGACTTCCGGGTGCCTGGGAAGCCACTGGACGGCGAAGTTGAAGAACATGTTCCGCGCCAGCAGCTGCGTGACGAGCTTGGAGTCGAAGCTGTTCTTGACCAGGACATCCGGCGTGATCCCGCCGGCGGCGAACACGATCCGGCCGGCGTCGGTGTAGAAGGGCTGGCCGGTGCTCTTGGTCTCCTCGCTCGCCTTCTCCGGGGCCGCCGGGTCGGGGTCGTCGGGGTTCACGTAGGCAAGCAGGTCGCTGTAGTCCCGCTGGATCCAGCGGCCCGAGGGGGTGTAATACCGCGCGGTCGTCAGCGCCAGTCCCGCGCCGTACGGCAGCGTATAGACGCTCTGCACGAGTCCCTTGCCCCACGTGCGCTGGCCGACGATGAGCCCCCGGTCGTGGTCCTGGATGGCGCCCGCGACGATTTCCGAGGCCGAGGCCGAGCCGCGGTTGACGAGGACGACGAGAGGCTTGTCGAAATGCGGGCCCTCGCCGGGCGCGAAGAAATCCTGGGCCGAGGAAGCCGTGCGCCCGCGGGTATAAACGACCTTCGCGCCCTTGCCCAGGAAGATATCGCTGATGTCCACGGCCTGGTCGAGCACCCCGCCGGGATTGCCGCGCAGGTCGAGCATCAGCTTCTTCATCCCCTGTTTTTCCAGGCTGTCGATGGCGTTGGCGAGCTCGCGGCTCGAGGTGTGCGTGAAGTCCCTCAGGAAGATGTAGCCGGTATCCGGAGTGATCATGAAGGCGTAGGGAACCGCGCGCGTCGGGATCTCGGCGCGCGTGATGGTCATATGGATCGGCTCGTCGAGGCCCGCCCGGCGGATCGTGATCGTCACCTGGGTTCCCTTGGGCCCCCGCAGCTTGCGGACGACCTCGTCGGTCGAGACCTCTTCCTTGAGCTCCTCGTCCTCGATGTGCGTGATGATGTCGCCGGCGCGGATGCCGAGCTTGAAGGCGGGCGTGCCCTCCATCGGCGCGATGACGGTGATCTTGCCCATCCTCTTCTGGATCTGGATGCCCAGGCCGAAGAAGGAGCCCTGCTGCTTCTCCCGCATCGCGGCATAGTCGTCGGGCTCGAGAAACGCCGTGTGCGGATCCAGGCGGGAGAGCATCCCGTGGATCGACGCGTAAACGAACTTGTCGGGAGAAACCGGCTCGGGCGCCCAGTCGGAGATCGTCGTGAGGATGTCCGCGTACTCGTCCAGGGGCGGAGTGTCGCGGTCCGATGCCGACGGGAGCCTTTCACCCAGAGCGCCGCCGACCAGGGTCGCTGCCACGACAGGCAAAGGGCGATGAGAATCCGGGAACGTGGCTGGCTCAAGAAGGACCTCCTCCGCGTCGCATTCTGACATGACGCTCTTCCGAACGATAGTTCTTCGAGGGGCGGACCTGGGAGAAGAGGGGAGCGGATGACTGGGCGACCCTTGTCGAGCCGTCTCCCGGTCTCCCCGTCACCCACTCTCCCAGTCTCCCAATCCATGTGTGAGAGCCGCGAGATAGAATCATCACCTGGGGGAAACATGTTTGGGTCCATCGGAATGCCCGAATTAGTCCTGATTTTCATCGTGGCCCTCCTCGTCTTCGGGCCCAAGAAGCTGCCCGAGATCGGAAAGTCGATCGGAAAGGGGCTCGCGGAATTCAAGAGGGCCTCCGACGACCTGAAGAGAACGATCGAGCTGGAGATCGAGCAGGGCAAGCAGGAGGCCGCCTCCGTGCGAGAGCAGGTAACCGGCGTCGTTTCCGCCGCGACGGGAATCGCTACGGCGGGGCAGACCTCCGCGGCCGCGCCCGCCGCCGTTGACAGCGCGGAGGGCAGGCCGGCTGCGCCGGCGCAGGCCGTACAGCCCCCTGACTCCCGTCCCATCGAACCCTCTTGAGCCGGTTCCTTCCCGGCAGTGCCCCCCCGCCGCCTCCGGAAGGCGAGGAAGAACTGCCCCGGATGGGGTTCTTCGAACATCTGGAGGAATTCCGCAAACGACTCATCGTCTGCCTCATCGCGATCTTCGTCGCGTTTCTGGCCTGCTGGAACTGGGCGCCGCAGATCTTCGAGATCCTGGCCCTTCCGGTGCGCCGCGTCCTTCCGCCGGGGCAGAACCTCTCGTACACGACGCTGACCGAGCCATTCCTGATGTACTTCCGCGTCGCGCTCTTTGCCGGGCTCATCGCGGCATCGCCGGTCATCCTCTGGCAGCTCTGGCTCTTCGTCGCCCCGGCGCTGTACCGGCGCGAGAAGCGCTATGTCTGGCCGTTCATCCTGGCCGGGGTCTTCTTCTTCCTGGGGGGGTGCGCGTTCGGCTACTTCGAGGCGTTTCCCCTGGTGGTGGGATTCCTGGTCGGGGTCGGAAAGAACTTCAACGCGGTCATCACCATCAACGAATATCTGGGGACCGCGATCAAGATCATCCTGGGTCTGGGCCTCTGCTTCGAGATGCCGATCCTGATCTTCTTCCTCGCCCGGATGGGCGTCGTCTCGGAGCGCTGGCTTCTCGCGAAGTTCAAATACGCGGTGCTCATCATCTTCATCATCGCGGCGATCATCACGCCCACCCCGGACGTCGCGACGCAGTGCGTCTTCGCCGTCCCGATGATCCTCCTCTACCTGCTGGGAATTGCCGTCGCCTGGCTGTTCAAGAAGCGTGAGTCGTAAGAGGCGACTGGGGACTGGGAGAGCGGGAGACGGGAGAGGAGGCGGAGAATCTCGGCGTTCGCCTAACGCCTAGCGCCTCGACCCCCAGTCGGTTTCTTGTCAGCACCATCTCGATGAACTCTCGCGCGGCGCCGCGGCCGCCGGGGTTCTTCAAGACGATCTTCGCGGCTTTCCTCGCGGGAAGGGTGGCGTCGGCGGGGCAGGCGGAGAAGCCCGCCGCCTCCAGCATCGCGGCGTCCGGCTCGTCGTCTCCGATGGCTGCCGTCTCGCTCGGAGCCACCTTCCAGCGCCGGCAGAGCATCTCGTACCGGGCGAGCTTGTCGCGAACTCCCTGCAGGCAGGCGTGCACGCCGAGCTCCTTCGCGCGCCGCGCCGTCGCCGGCGACGTGCGGCCGGAGATCCAGGCGACCTTCAAGCCGGACGCGATGGCCTTGCGTATCCCGAACCCGTCCTTCGTGTCGAAGACCTTGAGCTCCCGCCCGTCGCCGAGAAGATAGATGCGCCCGTCCGTGAGCACGCCGTCCACGTCGAAAAAGAGAGCCTTGATCATCGAAGGTTGACGATCGGGAGAATGACGGATTGAGTCCGGTGATTGAGCCGACCCGAGTCGATCGATCGATCATCCAATCGTCAATCCTTCGATCGTCCATCACCGGATTCCCGCCGACAGCAGGTCGTGCATGTGCAGGGCGCCGGAGAGCCGGCCGTTTTCGTCGAGGATGAAGAGGGAGGTGATCTTCCATTCCTCCATGCGGGCGAGAGCGATCGAAGCGAGCTCCTCGGCACCGATCGTGCGGGGGTTGCCGTGGGAGCAGTCTCCGGCGGCGCGGGAGAGGAGCTTCGGGTCTTTTTCCAGGAGGCGGCGCAGGTCTCCGTCCGAGATGACGCCCGCGAGGCTCCCCGACCCGTTGACGACCGCCGTGACGCCCATCATCTTGCGCGACATCTCGTGGATCGTCTCGGTCATCGGCGTGTCCCGCGAGACCCGGGGAACCCTCTCTCCCGTGCGCATCAGGTCCCTGACCTTCAGGAACTTCCTTCCGAGCTCTCCGCCGGGATGCAGCGCGGCGAAGTCCTCTTCCTTGAACCCCCGTCTCTCCGAGAGCGCCATCGCGAGCGCGTCCCCGACGGCGAGGAGCGCGGTCGTCGAGGCGGTCGGAGCGAGGTTCAAGGGGCAGGCCTCGCGCGAGATGGAAACGGAGAGCGTCACGTCGGCCGCGCGCGCGACGGAGGAGTCCGGAGCGCCCGTCATGGCGATCGTCAGGAGCGACCGGGCCCGCGCGAACTCGAGCAGCCGCAGGATCTCCGGCGATTCGCCGGACGCGGACAGGGCGAGCACGACGTCACCGGCCACCAGCATCCCGAGGTCCCCGTGGGAGGCTTCCGCGGCGTGAAGGAAGTAGGCCGGCGTTCCGGTCGAGGCGAGAGTCGCGACGATCTTCTGGCCCACGAGACCGGACTTTCCGAGGCCCGTGACGCACAGACGTCCGCGAGAGGTAGCGATTTCCTCGACGGCCCGGACGAAGGAAGAGCCCAGGTTCCCGATCTGCTCGCGGATGGAGTCCGACTCGATCTGGAGAACCCGCCGCGCCGTCTCGAGGATCACGCGACTATCTTAGCTTGCGAAACCTCCCGGCCAGCGAATCGTAGAATCCGCCAGACCGCGGAAAGGAGAGCCATGATCCTACGAGTTGCCCGCGCCGCCGTCCTTCTGTTCCTGGCCTGCGCCCTGGCGGTTGCCGGCCAGACGCCGGGCCCTCGAAAAGCGGCCGCGAAATCGAAGCCGGCGCCGGCCGCGGCGCCGACGGTCGCCTTCGAGAAGTTCGTGCTGGGCAACGGCCTCCAGGTCATTCTCCACGTGGACCGCAAGCTGCCGATCGTGCACGTCAACGAGTGGTTCCACGTCGGGTCGAAGAACGAGAAGCCCGGGAGGACGGGCTTTGCCCATCTCTTCGAGCACGAGATGTTCGAGGGCTCGAAGAACGCCCCCGGCAAGTACTTCGGCCGCGCCGAGCAGGCCGGGGCGAACCTCTCCGAGGGGGGCGTCAACGGGACGACCAACAACGACCGGACCAACTACTTCATCACCGTGCCGTCGGGCAGCCTCGAGTACGTCCTCTGGCTCGAATCGGACCGGCTCGCGACGCTCGGCGATTACCTGACGAAACAGAACCTCGATGCCCAGCGGGACGTGGTCAAGAACGAGCGGCGCCAGGGGCTGGAGAACCAGCCGTACGGGCGGGCCTTCAAGCTCATCGTCGAGAACCTCTTCCCGGCGGGGCATCCGTACTCGTGGCCCGTCATCGGCAGCCACGAGGACCTGACCGCCGCCTCGCTCGAGGACGTCCAGGACTTCTTCCGCAGGTACTACACCCCCAACAACCTGTCGCTCGTCATCGCCGGGGACTTCGACCCGGCCGCCGCGAGGAAACTCGTCGAGAAATACTTCGGCGGAATTCCCGCCGGCCCGCCGCTCGACAGGCCGGGGCGATGGATCCCGTCGCTGTCCGGCGAGAAAGTCGTCGAGGCGACCGACCGCGTCCCGCAGGAGCGGGTCTACATGGTCTGGCCATCGCCTCCCTTCTACGCCGGGGGCGACGCGGAGCTCGACCTGACCTCCCTCATCCTGACCGACGGCCTCGCCTCGCGCCTCCAGAAGGTCCTCGTCTACGACCGCCAGCTCTGCACGACTGTGACCGCGTTCCAGCAGTCCATGGAGATCTCCAGCCTCTACGCCGTCGTCGCGACCGCCCGCCCCGGGGCTTCGCTCTCCGAGATCGAGAAGGTCGTGACCGCGGAGATCTCCCGGCTCGCGAAAGAGGGACCGAACGCGGCGGAGCTCGCGCGCGCCCAGACGAAGTGGGAGTTCAATTTCGTGACGGGCCTCGAGCGGATCGGAGGCTTCGGAGGGAAGGCCGACCTCCTGAACAGCTACAACACGTTCCTCGGCGATCCGGGGAAGTTCCAGTTCGACCAGAACCGCTACAAGACGGCAACCGCCGAGGGCGTCCGGAAGGCCGTGGCCCGATGGCTCGACACTCCCGACCGCCTCCTCGTCCGGTTCCATCCCGAGAAGTCCGGGCGGGCGGCGGAGGTCGCCCTCGACCGGTCGAAGCCCCCGGCGCTCGGCGCCGACACGGCCTTCCGCGCCCCGGCGGTCCGGTCGGCGAAGCTCGGCAACGGTCTCGAGGTCTTCGTCGTCGAGCGGCACGAGCTTCCGAAGGTCGCGGTCACGTACGTCGCGCGCGCGGGCTCGATCGCGGATTCTCCCGGCAAGGAGGGGACGGCGTACCTGACGGCCGAGACGATGAGCCTGGGAACGAAGACGCGGGCGGCGCTTCAGATCGAGACGGCGTTCGGAGATCTCGGAACGTCGCTCGCATCGGAGACGCAGAGGGAGAGCTCGCGCCTGACGCTCGAGGTCTTGAGGCGCAACCTGGAGGCGGCGTTCGACCTCCTGGCCGATGTCGTCCGAAATCCGACTTTTCCGAAGGCGGAAGTCGAGCGGGAGAAGAAGCGCCATCTCGACGCCCTCGCCCAGCAGGAAAAGAGCGGGGGGGCGGTCGCCGCCCGCGTCCGCTCGATGCTGGTCTTCGGCCCGAGCCACCCCTACGGCCGCGCGGCGCAGGGACTGCCCGCCACCGTCGAGCGCCTGACGCGCGAGGATCTGGCCGCGTTCCACGCCGGGCGGTTTGCTCCCGGCGGATCGGCCCTCATCTTCGCCGGAGACGTCACCCTGGAGGAGGCCCGGGCCCTGGCAGAGAAGGCCTTCGGCTCCTGGAGCGGCCCCGCGCCGGCCGGGATCCCGGTCCCGCCCGCCTCTCCCTCGCCCGGCGGCCGGATCTACCTCGTCGACCGGCAGGACGCGGCGCAGACCGTCGTGACGCAGGCCCTGCCCGGCCTCCCCCGGTCGGCCGCCGACTACTACGCCCTCACCGTGGCCGACGGCGTCTGGGGAGGCGGCGCGGCCTCCCGCCTGGACATGAACCTCCGCGAAGACAAGGGGTACTCCTACGGTGTCTTCTCGGCGTTGAGGCCGTTTCATGCCACGGGGATCTGGTACTCCGTCGGAGGGGTCCAGACCGACAAGACGAAGGAATCCGTGGCCGAGTTCCAGAAGGAGATGAAGGCGATCGGGGGCGAGAAACCGATCAGCCAGGAGGAGTTCGAATTCCAGAGGTCCCGGATCGTCCGCGGCTATGCCCAGCAGTTCGAGTCCC
The DNA here is from genome assembly GCA_963741435.1 of uncultured Acidobacteriota bacterium. Classification (GTDB taxonomy): domain Bacteria; phylum Acidobacteriota; class Thermoanaerobaculia; order UBA5066; family Gp7-AA6; genus JAWOLE01. The sequence continues at coordinate 303,407 of CAVUIX010000002.1, forward strand.
TCCCTCGCGTCATCGGGCAGGTCGCCGACCTGTGGACGGAGGGGCTGCCGATGACGGAGCTCCAGCGCGAGTACGACGAGACGGCGAAGATGACGCTCGAGGCGGCCCGGGCCGCCGCGGTCAAGTACGCGCGGCCCGAGAAAGCCGCGCTCGTCCTGGTCGGCGACCGCGCGAAGATCGAGCCGGGACTGAAGGAACTGAACGTGGGCGAGGTCGTCCTCCTCGACGCGGAGGGAAAGCCGGCGCGGTGACGAGTCTGCCGCGGAGGCGCTCAGGGAGCGCGAAGCTTCCGGAGCGCCTCTACCGCCGACGGCATGTTCGGGTCGAGCTTCAACGCCTCCTCGTAGCTCCGGATCGCGTTCTGTCGGTCCCCCTTCGCCAGGTAGGCCTCTCCCAGGCTGTCGTGGGCATTGGCGGACCGCGGATACGCGGCCGCGTTCAGGCGGAAGATCTCGATGGCCGCGTCGAGGCGCCGCGCGGCGAGGAGCTCGTAGCCTAACCCGTTGACCTCGATCTCCGCGGAGGCGTAGGAGTTGACGGGGTCGGCCCGCCACCGGCTGTACCGGTCCGCCGCGAGCGTGAAAATCCCCGGCGAGGACGGCCTCCTTCAAGACTTCCGAGAGCGGTTTGCCCGGGACGTAGGAGAGCGCCGCCTCGAGCGCCGGGTCGCGGTTGGCTCGATAATCCTGGAAGGTCAGGTCCGCGGCGATCTGCGGGGCCGTCCAGGGACGCCGGTCGCGCTCGTCACCCTGCCACCAGAGCGTCGAAGCCCGCACGGTGATCCCGCTGTTGGGCAGCGTGATGCGGCGCGAGTCTCCGTAGGCGTTCGGTTTTCCCCCGGTGGGCTCGCCGACGAAGAGGGTGTTCGTGTAGTCCTCGAGTTCGTTGACGAGCATCTGGGCGGCCGACCACGTGCTCCGGCCGATGATCGTGAAGAGCCGGCCCTTCCGGTCCACCTTCCGGGCCGCGACGATGGCCCGGAGGATCGGGCGATTGAACGCGCCGTTGCCTCCCCGGTTCAGGCGAAGGTCGAGGACGAGGCGTTCGATCAGGATTCGCCTCGACGAAGGCGAGGAGCCGCTCGGCGAACGCCTCGACCGTCTCCTCCTCCTTGTTCCCGACCTCGTTGAACTGGACGTACATGGCCTTCGCGTCCGGCAGGTACTCGAACCAGTACTTGTCGCGCGGGTCCTTGAGCCAGAGGGGCACGGGACGCGCGGCCCCATCGCGGGCGTCCACCCAGTGCTGGCGCGGGGCCCAGCTCGCGTCCGTCTCCGGGGACATCTTCTCTGCCGGCCCCGCGGGTTTCAGGTTCACGGTCTTCCGGCGCCCGCGGATCTCGAGGAGAAACGGGGCGTTCTCCATGTCGCGGACGAGCCCGAGGGCATGGAGCACCTCCGGCATCGCGAGAAGGTACGGGGCGAAGAACCGGGCGTCCATCTCGTTGTCGCGCCCGATGATCTCGCGCACGGCGTCGTAGGCCTTCTCAGTGGAGGCGCTTCCGATTCCGAGGACGCGCGCGCCGACGAGCTCGGCCTCTTCGCCGGCGGCCGCCCGGACATAGAGGCCGTCCTTGAAGAAGTAGAGCTGGACGGGGTAGGCGCGGAAGCCGATCTTCGGATCCCGGGTCGGCGAGATGTTGGTGTGCCCGTCCCCGACCATCGCGACGATCCGGGCCATCTCGACGATGATCTGGTGCCGCGCGAGCGAGGGGATTCGCTCGTCGAGGCTCTTGACGGCGCCCTCGAATTGCGCGCGCGTCATCGTGTGGAAGAGATTCCGGTGGACCTTCGGCATCTCCCCGGCCATGAAGCGAAGGTCCTCGCGCCATCGCTCGGCCTCGGATCTCTTCGCCGGGGCGTCCGCGGCCGCCCCGTGTTGCGCGAGGACGGGTTGACTCAGAAGCGAAACGCAGAAGATCGCGCCGAGACTTCCCGTTCTCAACATCGGTTCCACCTCACGATGACAGGAGCCGGACGCCTACTTCAACACCTCCTCGATGAAGGCGAGGGCGCGCGGGTCCCTGGACTGACCCAGCCAGAAGACGGCCTTCCTGCGCACCTGCGGGGTTCCTGCTGGTCCGGGCGACCTCGATCAGGAGCGGGATCCCCTCGTCCTTCGGCATCTGGGTCAGGGCGAAGACCGCCTTTGTCTTGACCTCCGTCTCCGGATCGTTCCGGATGGCGTTCTCGATCGCCGCGGCCGCCTTCCTCCCGGCCTTCTGCGCCAGCCAGAAGAGGGCCTGGCCTCGCACCGAGGCGCTCGCGTCGGATTTCGCCATTTCGATGAGCGTTCCGGTGGCTTCCGGCACCTTGCTCTGCGAGAGGGCGAACGTGAGATGCCGCCGCATCTCTTCGCTCTCCTCCGTTCGCGCCAGGGCTCGAAGGACCTCGTAACCGCGGCGGTCCCTCGCGTTGCCCAGCCAGAAGAAGGCCTGCTTGCGGAGCGATCCGGAGTTTCCGGGCGAGGCGAACCTCTCCAGCGCCTTGTCCGCCGAAGGGTCGTCGTGCAGCGCGATCGCGGAGAGCGCCGGCTCACCGGCCTTCCAGTGCTTCTTGCGCGCCAGCGACGGGTCGCCCACGAAAGTCTCGAGCAGCGCGACGCTCTCCGACGGCCGCACCTCGGAGAGCCAGAAGACAGGCAGGCCGCCGGCATCGAGGGCGCAATCGCTCGAGAACGTGCGCAGCCGCTCGGGCGCCCGCGCCTCCAGCCGCAGGAGGACGAGCATCCGGCTGCTTCCCGAGCGGTCCACGCAGTCTCCGCCGTCGGAATTGACGACCGTCACGTTGCGGCCCTCGCTCTCGAGGAAGCAACGGCCGGCGCAGGGGCTCGACTCGAGGTCTCCGAGGGAACCGTAGCAGCACATGTTGTGGACGCCGGGCGTCGGGACCGACCACGCGATCCAGGCCGGGCTCTCCTGCGCCGCGGCGAGGGCGCGGACTGTCTTTTCGAGACCGCCGGTCGCCGGCCGGGAATCGAGCCGGGCGTTGGCGAGGCGCGCCGGCTGCGCCGCGGCGGCGGCCGGCAACGCCGCAGCCGTTGCCACGAGGAAGGGAAGGAGCCAGCGGCGCGGCCTCACGAGCGTCACTCCTCTTCGGCCCCGTCCGAACGGATCGAGACCGGTCCATTGACCGTCGAGAGGCGCACGACAGGCGCCGAGGAGTCGCCGAACTCGATCCGGCGCGAATCCTCGGCCCAGTTCCTGCGCGCCTCCCCGCAGGCCTTCGCGCGGCACTGGAAGGGAGAGCGGCCGGAGCTCTCGACGCTCACCGCCGAGGAATATCCTTCCGGCAGCGACAGCGAGAGCGGGCCGTTGCGGGCATGAGCTTCGAGCCGCCCGTCCCACCGGCTTCCCGACAGCTTCACGGAGATCGGTCCGTTCTGCGTGTTGATGTCGACGTCGCCGCCGCTGCCGGAGACGCTGACCGGGCCGTTGACGGCCGTGGCGGAGACGGTGCCCGGGCAGGCCTTGAGAGAGATCGGGCCGTTGCGCGCCTCTGCCCGGATCGGCCCGGAAGACTCCTCGAAGGAGAGCGGGCCGTTCTGCGCGCGGGCAGTGACGGCGCCAGTCATTCCGCGCACGGCGACGGGGCCGTTGGTCACATCGAGGTCGAGGCCGGCGCCGCGGGGGGTCCGGACGATCAGGTGCACGAGCCAGTCGCGGCCTTCGGGTCCGCGCACGAAGATCTCCCCGCCCTCGAGAGAGACGGCGATCCGCGAGAGGTCCTGCTCCGCGGCCGCCGCCTTGCACGCCGTCACGGAGACGTCGGAGCGGTCGTCCCCCAGGACGAAGATCCCGGAGTTGGCCGGCGCCCGGAACCGCAGCGCGCCGCGCGGCGCGGGGCCGGACACCGTCTCCTCGGCGCGCGCGGCTTCCGCGTCATCGAATGTCACGCGCATCTGCCGGCAGTCGTCGATCGGGCCGTCGCGCTCGGTCGAGATGCTCGCGCCGTGCCGGCCGTGCCTCTCGGTGGCCCGCGCGCCCACGGCCGCGGCGAGACAGATCATGAGAACGATCCAGAAGACCCGCTGCTTTCCGCTCATCGCTCCTCCTTGCTCAGTCCTTCAACAACTCCATCAGGTAATCCGTCGCTTCCTTGTCGCGGCCCATGACCGAGAGCTTCTGCACGGCCTCGCGCTTCAACTCCTGGTCCTTTTCCGAACGTGCGATCTCGACGAGCGCGTGTGAGTTGCCCTGCACGAAGAGCCCCTGGAGCGCGGCCTTGCGCAGGTCCGGGTCCTTCTCGGTCTTGTAAATCGAGACGAGCGCCGGTCCGGTCTGCTGCCTGCCCATGGTCCCCAGCTTGCGGATCGCCTCGCGCCTCAATTCCGGCTGCGACTCGGTCCGCGCCACCTCCAGGATGTGGTCGCTGTCCCCGGCCACGAACATCGCCTGCAGCGCCGTTCTCTTGACCTCGAAGGAGGTCTCGCTCTGGTAGAGCTGCCAGAGCTCCGACCGCGCGCCCATGACGCCGAGCTGGCGCACGGCGGCCGACCTCAGGCGCGGATCCTTCTCGGTCTTCGCGGCGGTCAGGATCCGGTCGCGTTCCCCGGCGACCATGTAGCTCTTCAGGATCCGCTCCTTGACTTCGAGCGTCGAGGAAGGGGAGGCGTAGATCTCAGCGAGAAGCTCCCGGCTCGCCCGTCCCCCGTGGATGCCGAGATAGTGGAGCGCCTTCTCCTGCAGCTCGGGATCGGAATTGGAGCGCGCGATGTCCCCCACGATCTGGCGCGCGCGCGGCGAGTCGCTCTGCGCCAGCACGAACAGGGCGCGCTCTCTCACCTTGGGGGAGGAGCCCGATTTCAGGAGCCTTTCGAGCAGCGGGATGGCGCGCTCCGGGTCCGTGTGGAGCAGGCTGTTGATCGCCATCAATTTCAGGTCTTCGTCGTTCTCCGCCTCGGGGCGGACTTTCCCGCCTTCCGACTGCCGGATTTCCAGCTCCAGCGCCCGGACGTCCTTCAGCCACGAGCTCTTCGGAAACCTGGCGGAGAACCCGCCCAGGAGAGCGAGCGCCTCGGCATGGCGTTTCTCCTGTTTGTACGAGTAGGCGACCCAGTAGAGGGCCGCGTCGGCGCGGGCGCCGTTGCTCCTGGCGACCTCGGTGAAGGCCGCCGCCGCGCGCTCCCAATCGCCGTCATCCAGGGCCCTGGTGCCCTGTTCGTAGAGCTGGTCTTCGCGGGTCCCTTCACCTCCGTCCGCCCATCCGGAATCGAAAACCGCCGCGGCAGGGAGACCGGGCCGCGCGGCACCGAGAACGAACAGGGCGCAAAGCAGGATGGTCCTCCGGATCATGTTCTCTTCCTTTCGTTGCGCGGGGACATCGCCTCTTCGCGCTGGCGCACCCGGGAGCCGAGCACGCGGATCTTGAAAAGCACTCCCTCGGCTTCCGCCCGCCGTCGCACGTTTTCCACCTCTTCGCCGGAGGAGGCAGGGCCGTGCGCGGCCTCGAGGAGCACGCGCTCGAGGTCGTCGAGAACGTCGGAGACGGCCCGCTCGCCGGCGGCGCTCGCCGACTGGCGGTAAAGGCGGTTGGCGACGAGAAGCTCTTCGGCGCGCGCGTGATCGAACTGGCCGCCGGCCTCGTGGGCTGGCGGGTGGAGCAGTTCGATCAGGACGACCTCGGAGCGTTCCAGGTGGTCTCCGACGGTGACGAGGAGGATCCGCTCCCGCGCCCGCGAGGGATTGGCCGCCGCCGGCCGCTCTCCTCCGCGCCAGAGGCGTCCGGCGAGAAACGCCGCCAGTGCGACCGCCGCCAGGACTCCCGCGAACGCGAAGCGCGGCGCGAGAATCCCCTTCCAGAACGGGTCGGGCCGCTCCGGCAGCCGCGGAGCGAGCCGCCGCCAGACGTCTCGCCCGTAATCCTCGCCGCGCTCGGGGACCGGAGCCGCTTCGACCGCCGCCAGTAGCCTCTGGATCTCCTCGACCCGGCCGCGGCAGGGGAGGCAGGCGGCGAGATGGCGGGAGACGCTTGCGCTTCCCTCGTAGTGGAAGAGGATCAGCTGCTCTTGCGAGGGGTGGCTCATGGCGCGCCTTCCGCAACCTGTCCCAGATCGCGCCGCAGCTTCGCCACCGCCCGGAAGACGCAGTTCTTCGCCGCGCCGCTCCGGACGCCGAGGGTCTTTCCGATCTCCGCGATCGTCCGACCCTCGAAATGGCGCAGCACGAAGGCCGCTCTCTCCATCGCCGAGAGGCCTTCGAGCGATCGGGTGACCTGCTCGTGGATCTCGGATCCAAAGAGCGCGCGCTCGGGAGTCGGGCCGCTTGCGGCGGCCTCCTCGGCCTTCGCGTCGAGCGGCCGCTCCTGCCTCTGGCGCGAAACGCGGCGGCGCAGCGCGTCCACCGCGCAGTTGGCCGCGATCCGGTGGAGCCACGTGGAGAACTCCGACTGGCCCGCGAAGGTCGACATTTTCCGGTAGGCCTTCAAGAACGTTTCCTGAACCACGTCTTCCGCGTCCTCCTCGTTTCCCGTCATCCGGAAAGCCAGCCGGAACACGTTCCGGCTGTGCTTCTCGACCAGGGTCCGGAAGGCTTCCCGATCGCCCGCTCTCGCCCGCGCGACAGCGGCTGCATCGCTTCCTTCCATTCCTGTTCTTTAGACGGTGGGAGACCGGAGAAGTTAGGCAGTAGGGATTTGTGATTGTGATTTGTATTGGTGATTTGTCGGAGCTGAATTGATGTCCTTCTCGCCAAAAGGGTTACATCTCGGCCTTTCCATCGCGGATGACCGCGAGAACGGCGTTCGCGCCCTCCGTCTCTCGGTCCTCGGTCATGCCGCCAGGCGGAACCAGAGCTTGCGGCAGAAGGACCGGAATGTCCCCTCCCTGGGTAGCAGCGGCATTCCTTCGAGCTCCCAGCGCCACAGCTCGAGCATCCGGCCGTCGCCGCCGAGAACGCCTTCCCGGGTGACCTCGGGAGGCGGCGGGACGAGCCGCTCCAGCCGATCACAAATGCGCCCGCGGTCCGCCCCCCGGGCGCGGAGAAGCAGGTGCCAGAGCGTCAACCCGTCCCGTTTGCGGGCGACGTTCAAGATTGTCGAGAGGGCCTCCTCTCCTCCCGCTCCGAAGTCATACAGCTCGAGCGCCCGGCGAAGCTCCGGCAGGGCGTCCTCGTAGTAGGGCGTTCCGGGGCCCTCTCTCGGACGGGTCGCGCAGACGGCTCCCGCGGGGACGATGGATTCCCTTCCGTCCCGCTCGAAACTGACCCAGCCGGTCTCGACGCGCAGGAGCCCGGCCCCCGACTCGTCGACTTCGAGCGCGTAGGCACACCCCAGGTCCACGGCGAGAGCCGACGGGGTTTCGATGAAGAAGAGCCGCGGAGGCGCCCAGATCCTGGCCGAGATCCTGCCGCGGTCGAGGGCCAGCCGCTGTTCGACCGGGCCGGACTTGACGAGCCGGAGCCGGGATCCCGGACCGACCAGGACTTCGGCGATTCTGCCGATTCCGACCCTCGCCCGCGAGAAGGCGTCGGTTTCAACCCCCTGCCCGACGGGGAGCGATGCGGCCCCCGCGACCGGCCTGGATCCGACGAGCGGAGCTCCTTCAATTCTCTCGACACGCCATTGCGGCGCCGCGCCCGAGCGCACGATCCAGATTGCGCCCGCCGCCGCGGCGAGGATTGCGGCGGCCGCGAGAAACCGGCGCATCGCGGGAGGCCGGCGGGCCGGCAGCTGGAGCGGGCGATGCCGGAGGCGGAAGCGCCCGAGGAGGTTCTCGAATTGCTCGACCTCCGGATCGGGCGGCCCGGTGCGGTCCCAGAGGTAGCGGTCATCCATGGCTTTGTCTCCTGTCGAGCGCCTCTCTCAATTGAGCCATCCCGCGGTGCAGGTTGACGCGCACGGAGCCTGGCGTCAGTCCCGTGCGCGCGGCGATCTCCGGACCCGTCATTCCTTCGACGAGTCGGAGAATGAGTGTTTCGCGGTACGCCTCCGGAAGAGAGCGGACGACCTGCAGGATTGCCCGAGCCTCTGTCTCCGCGAGATCGCTGGAGGGAAGCTCATCGGGGAGCTCTTCGGAGCGCGGAGCTCTCCGGAGGTGGTCGGTCGCCCGATTGCGGACGATCATGGCCAGCCAGCCGGGGAACGCGGCCGGGTCGCGGAGAGCGGACAGCCGGCGGAACACCGTCAGGAAGACCTCCTGCACCAGGTCCTCCACGTCTGACCGAGGGACACGGGCGAGCAGGATGCCGTGGACCATGGGTGCGAAGCGGTGGTAGAGCGACTCGAAGGCCGATCGGTCGCCCTCCCGGGCGGCCTCGACCCAACGCGTCTCTTCGAAGATCTCCGCTCCGAGCGGCGCTGCCACGAGCTGACGCTGTCGGATTCGTTTGGTCGGGTCAAGGGTCAAGACGATGTCCGAGGTTCCAACTTCCAACGAGTCCCGAGTCCCGAGTCCCGAGCCCGAGTCCCGACGGAGAGACGCTTTCGAAGGGGGGAGTGTTAACGTTCGGCACCCATGCAACAGCTGGCCCAGTACGTCTCGAAATACGGTCTGACGCTGATCTTCGTCAACGTGTTGCTCGAGCAACTGGGCCTGCCGATTCCAGCCATCCCCGTCCTCATCGTCGCCGGTGCCCTGGCGGTCGAGAAGGACCTTTCGGCGCCGCGCGTCCTGCTCGTGGCGCTGGTGGCGTGCCTCCTCGCCGATGCCGCCTGGTTCGCGCTCGGCAGTCGCTACGGCTTCCGGGTCCTGAAGACTCTCTGCCGCCTCTCTCTCTCGCCCGGACTCTTGCGTGCGGCAGACGACCACGATCTTCGAGAAGTGGGGCCTGCCGTCGCTCGTGGTCGCGAAGTTCGTGCCCGGCTTCTCGACCGTGGCTCCTCCGCTGGCCGGCGCGATCAAGGCCCGCCTCCTTCCTTTCCTTGTCTTCGACGGGGCGGGAGCCCTCGTCTGGGCGGGAGCCGGAGTGGGCGCCGGCATGGTGTTTCACCGCGCCATCGACCGCGGGCTCGAGTTCCTGACCGGCATCGGCACCCGGGCGGTCGTCCTCCTGGCCAGTGCGCTTCTCCTCTTCATCGCGGTCAAGTGGCGGCAGCGGCGCCGCTTCTACGAGATGCTCCGCATGGCGCGGATTTCGCCGGAAGAGCTGCGCCGCCTGATGGACGAGGGGCGCGACCCGATCGTCCTCGACGTGCGGACCCGGGGCGCGCGCCTCTCTGACGCGCGGCGCATCCCGGGGGCAAGACAGCTCGAGCTGTCCGAGATCCCCGAGAAGATCTCCGATCTCCCTCACGATCGGGAGATCGTCCTCTACTGCACTTGACCCAACGAAGCCTCGGCGGCCCGTGTGGCCCGCGCGCTGATGGACAGGGGATTCACGCTGGTGCGCCCGCTCGCCGGAGGGCTGGACGGCTGGGCCTCCGCGGGGTACGAGGTGGAGTCGAGCCGGAGCCGCTCATCGCGATCCGTCCGCCCGACGCCGGCTGATGCCCCTCGCCAGCCCTGTCCCGCCGGGAGACGGAGAAGACCCTGGGAACAGCCGGATTCAGCCCTGTCCTTTCGGACAGTGTCATGGCCGCCCTGGAAGGGTAGAATAGACGCAATCCCGGATGGAATCTGAGACCGAGCCTCGCGGCAACGCGTACGTCGTCCCCTGCTTCACCTGCCAGGCGCCTTTCGACGCCCTTGCCAGCCCGTGGTGCGGATGTCTGGCGACCAGGCGGTCGCTCGTCTGTCCCGCGTGCCGGAGTTGTTTTTGCAAGGCGACGGCCGCCTACAAGCAGAGTTTCTGGGAAAAGGCCCCGCAGACCATGTGGGACCGGGCGATGGCGGACCGCCGCGCTGTTTTCGAACCGCCGGCGAATCCCCCGCCGGCCTCCGCTGAGCGTCCGCTGGTCCTCGTCGTGGACGACGAGCCGGACATCCGGCGCGTCGCACACCTGGCCCTCTCCGCGCTCGGCTACGGGGTCGTCCTCGGCCGAGACGCCGCGGAGGGCCTGGATCTGGCGAGCCGCTACCAGCCGGATCTCGTCCTGACCGACGCCTTAATGCCAAAAGTGGACGGCCGGGAGATGTGCCGCCTTCTGAAGAGCAATCCCGCCACGTCGGGATCGAAGATCGTGATCATGACCGCCATCTTCACGGCCGCCCGGTATCGGTCCGAGGCGTTTCGGGATTTCCACGCCGACGACTATCTGTCCAAGCCGCTCGAGTTCCGCGAGCTCCGCGCGGTCCTCGCCAGGCATCTCGGACCGTCGGCAGTGCGGTGAAGGGCCGGCCACTCAAGACGAAAGTCGTCGCCGGCTTCGTCGTCGCATCGCTCGTCCTGATCGGCGCGGTCGGAATCGCGTGGCGCTCGATGCACAGCCTGATCGTGGGAGGGCACGGCATCGCCCACGAGCCGCTGACCGTGCTGATGGCGGGGGCGCTCCTTCCGTTCCTCATGCTCCTGGCCGTCTACTGGGCGGTCAACCGAGAGATCCGAACGCGGTCGCTCGCCGCCGAAAGTCTCCGCAATCAGCTCTCCTTCACGGCGGCGATCACCGACAGCCAAGGCGAGGGGGTCTACGCGCTCGATCGGGATGGGCGCCTGACGCTGCTGAACCGGGCTGCCGCGGAAATGCTCGGCTGGACCGAACAGGAGCTGCTCGGCCGGAACATGCACGAGACGATCCATTTCCAGCGCGCGGACTGCAGGAGGACCTCGACGGAGTCCTGTCCCATTCTGGCCGTCTTGCGCACGGGCAGGAAATTCCAGAGCAGCGACGACGTGTTCACGCGCCGCGACGGAACGGTCCTCCCGGTGGAATTCGTGTCTTCCCCGTTCCTCGTGGACGGGGAGATCGTCGGCGCCGTCGTCGCCTTCCAGGACATCACGGAGAGGAAGAAGACTGAAGCCGAGCTCGCTGAGCGCGCCCACCAGGCGGTCTTCGGCGCGGCCGTCGGCGCGGCGCTGACCAAGGCGGACTCTCTGCCGAGGGCGCTGGGTCAGTGCGCCGAGGCGATGGTGCGCCACCTGGACGCCGCTATGGCCTCGATCTGGATCCTTCTGGAGAAGGAGAAGGTCCTGGAGCTGCAGGGAAGCGCGTGGGCCCGGCGGCCTCTCTTCGGGCCGGACGCGCACGTTCCCGTCGGCGAGTTCCGGATCGGCGAGATTGCCCGCGACCGGCGGCCCGCGCTGCTCGATTTGACGGCCACACCGGAGCGCGAGGACGACAAGGACTGGGCGCGCCGCGAGGGGATGGTCGCCTTCGCCGGTTACCCGCTCATCGTGGAGGGCCGCCTGGTCGGCGTCATGGCCTTGTTCGCGACGCGTCCCTTAACCGAGGCGGCCCTGGCCGCCCTGGCCTCGGTCGCCGACGAGATCGCGCTCGGCATCGACCGCTGGCGCGCCACCGAGGCCCTGCGCGCGAGCGAGGCCCGGACGCGATCAGTCGTCGACCACATGATGGAAGGATTGATCCTCGTGGACGAGAAAAGCGTCGTCCGGGCGATGAATCCCGCCGCCGAGAGGATCTTCGGTTACAGCGCGGACGAGCTCGTCGGAAAGCCGCTTTCCGCCCTCGTCCCGGACTCCTCGAGCCCGGAGCCCCTGAACTTCTTGAAGGAGTCGCACAGGCGCGCCCTCGGCCGCGTCACGCAGTGGGAGGGACGCCGCAAGAGCGGCGAAGTCTTCCCCCTGGAGCTCGCCCTCTTCGAGTTCCGGACCTCCGAGGGCCGGTGGTTCGGCGGAAGCATCCGCGATATCTCCCAGAGCCGCGAGGTCGAGCGGCTGAAGAAGGAGTTCGTCTCGACGGTCAGCCACGAGCTGCGTACGCCGTTGACGTCCATCCGCGGTTCCCTGAGCCTTTTGAACGGGGGCGTCCTCGGGAAGCTCCCCCCGGAGGCCGCGGACGTCGTCGCCGTCGCGGAGCGCAATGTGGTCCGGCTCGTCCGGCTGATCAACGACATCCTCGATCTGGAGCGCTACGATACGGGACGGATCGAGATGCGCTTCGATGCCGTGACGCTCGAGTCCGTGTTCGCCCGCTCCGTCGAAGCCGTGCGCTCCTTCGCGGACCAGGAAGGCGTTTCGATCGAAATCTCGGAGACCCCGGCCGAGATCTGGGGAGACGGCGATCGCCTCGTGCAGGTCCTGGTCAACCTCCTCTCCAACGCCGTGAAGTTCTCGCCGCGGGGCAGCGTCGTTCGTCTCGCGGGCGCGAGCGCGGGGGGATGGGCCGAGGTCTCCGTGCGCGACCGGGGACGCGGGATCCCCGTTTCGTTCCGGGACGCGATCTTCGAGCGGTTTCGGCAGGTCGAGGCGTCCGACGCGCGTCAGAAGGGGGGCTCGGGCCTCGGACTCGCCATCTGCAAGGCGATCATCGAACAGCACGGCGGCTCGATCGGCGTCCAGAGCGAGGAGGGCAAAGGGAGCGTCTTCTGGTTCCGCGTTCCGGTTTCTCCCCGCGAGGGAGCCGAGCGGCCGGCCCGGACGCAAGCGGACCCGGACCCGAGCGCCGGCCCCCAGGTGCTGCTCGTGGAAGATGACCAGGCTCTGCTGCGGGTGATGGAGCGGCAACTGCGGGAAGCCGGGTTGTCCGTTCGGTCCGTCTCGACGGGCGAGAAGGCGATCGCGCAAGCACGCGAGCAGCCTCCGAGCCTGCTGGTCCTGGACGTGTCGCTTCCGCACGGAGACGGGCTCGATGTGGTCTCCGCCCTGCGGCGTGAGCCGGCGCTCGCGGACCTTCCCGTGCTCGTCTATACGATTCACGATCTGACGGCCCGCGAGCGGGAGCGTCTGAAGCTCGGCCCCACGCGCTTTCTGACGAAGAGCCGGTCGACCGACGGGGAGTTCTGCGCGCTCGTGCTCGAGATGGTGGGCCGCGCCACAGGCGCCGCCACGAGTCCAACTTGAAAGTCCTCGTCATCGATGACGAAGACGACATCCGCCGGATCGCGAGACTCTCGCTGGCGGCGGTCGGAGGGATGGAGGTCTGTGAGGCGAACAGCGGTTCCGTGGCGGTCCGCAAGGCGCGCGAGGAGCGGCCCGACGTCGTTCTCCTCGACATGATGATGCCGGGCATGGACGGGCCCGCGACCTTTCGGGCGCTCCGCGGCGATCCGGAGACCGCCGATATCCCCGTCGTCTTTCTGACGGCCAAGACGATGTCCGCCGAGATGGACCGCTTGAAGGGCCTGGGAGCGAGCGGCGTCCTCGTCAAGCCCTTCGACCCCATGACGCTGCCCCGCCTGCTGCGGGAGCTGCTGGATGACTGACTGAGGCTGAGATGTCCTTCGAAGACGCACTCCGCGATCTCCGCGAGTGTTTCGTGCGCGGTTCCGACGACAGGCTCGCGCGCATCGAGCAGCTGCTCGATTTGCTCGAGGCGGATCCCGCGGACGAGCGGACCCTGCGCGACGTGATGATCCAGTTCCACGGATTCTCGGGAGCGGGCTCGACCTATGGCTTTCCCGGCGTCAGCGCGCTGGGCAACGAGGGGGAACGGCACTGCGACGCGCTGTTGAAGGAGAAAGTCCAGCCGGAGGCCCGGCAGATCCAGCGCTGGAGATCGCTTCTCGAGTCCCTTCGCCGGGAGCTGCGCGGCGAGCCGGCTCTCGGAGGCCGGCGGACACGGCAACTCCCGCTCCGGTTCGCGCGTCCTTCGACATTCTCATCGTCGATTCGGACCCCGAGATCCGCGACTCCCTGAAGGACCTCGCCGCCCGGCGAGGGGATGTCCGCGCGGGGAGCGGCCAGCCGCGAGGAGGCGCTGACGGAGCTGTCGCGGCGGACGCCCGACGGGCTGATCGTGGATGTCCGGCTGCCGGACGGGTCCGGGTCGGAGCTCGTGGAGCACGCCCGGAGCCTGCCGGCCGGCGAGTCCCTGGCCATCCTGATGGTGGGAGGGCCATCGGCTTTCGTCAACCGCGTGGACGCGATCCACTGCGGCGCCGACGGGTACTTCGACAAACCGGTGCAACTCGACGCGCTGATGCGCCGGCTCGAGCATCTGCTGGAGAGGAGCCGCACGGAGCCGCCGCGCGTGCTCTCCGTCGAGGATGACCCGGACCAGGCGGCTTTCGTCAGCGCCGTGCTGGAGTCCGCGGGCTACCGCGTGAGGATCTGCGCGGACGCGAAGAATCTCGAAACCGAGCTGTCGGCCTTTCGTCCGGATCTGGTCCTGCTGGACATCCAGCTTCCGGGCGCGGACGGCTATTCACTGGCGCGGTACATCCGCCAGCAGGAGGCCCACGCGGCCTTGCCGATTCTCTTCCTGACGACGAAGAGCCACATCGAGTCGCAGATCGAGTCGATGAGAGCCGGCGGCGACGATTACCTGGTCAAGCCGGTCGCGCCCGGACTTCTCCTCTCCTCTGCGGCCGGGAGGATCGAGCGGGCGCGCTTCCTGCGCAACCTTCTCGAGCGGGACGGGCTGACCCGTCTCCTGACGCACGCGGCTTTTCTCGAGCGGGCCCGGGCCGTGATCTCGGAAAAGGCAGCGCAATCCCGGGACGCCGGTGGCCATGGTGATCCTCGATCTGGATGGGTTCAAGTCCTTGAACGACCGCTTCGGCCACCCGGTCGGCGACACGGTGCTCCGCTCGCTCGCGGGACTCCTGCGCCGGCGCATTCGCCAATCCGACCATGTCGGCCGGCTCGGCGGCGACGAGTTCGCGGCGATCATCGAGAACATCGGCGAGAACCAGGCGGTGCGCCTTCTCGAGCGGATCCGCGAGGAGTTCTCCGCCCTGGATCAGGTCGCGACCGACAAGACCGTTTTTCACGCGACCTTTTCCGCCGGCGTCGCGGTGCTCGAGCCCAACATGGACGCCGGTCTCTGGCGCGAACGCGCCGACGCCGCCCTCTATGCTGCCAAATCCCGTGGGAGGAACCGCGTGGCCGGCGCCGCCGGCTGAAGGGCCTTCATCCCGGGTCCGGTCAGGCATTCGTTTCAGTGTGACCCGGACCATTCCCTCCGGGACGGCTGCGAAAAGCCCATTGTAGCTGTTCGCGCGCTGCCTCCTTTCCGCGGAGCTCAACGGGCCGACGCGGCGACGACGGGCTGGGTGCACGCTTTGCACCGCGTCGCCTCGAGCGGAATGATTTCCTTGCACTGAGGGCATTCCTTCGTCGTGGGCTTTGCCTCTCCCGGCTTCGGGATGAAGGCCTTCATGATCATGTACACGACGAAGGCGATGATGACGAAGTCCACGATAGACCCGAAGAGGTGCCCGTAGGTGATCGCCGCCTCCGTCGGTTTGCCCGCGGCGTCCAGGCCATGCGCGAGGACGATCTTCGCGCTTCGCCAGTCGCCCCCGGGCAGAAGGAGCCCCACGACCGGGTTGATCGCGTCCTCGACAATCGAAGAGACCACCTTTCCGATCGCGGCGCCGATGATGACGCCGATCGCGAGCGCCAGGGCGTTCTGCTTGAGCAGGAATTCCTTGAATTCTTTCAGCATCCAAAACCTCCTCTCGACGTTGCCGTGGGAATGATTTCCCGGGCGGATCGTATGACACGCCCCGCGGCCGGGATCTGATGAAAACGGCCCAGATTTGGGGCGCGGTCAAACGGGTCGCTCGAGGCCGCCGGCGACGGCACGGAAGCCGCGCTGCCGGGAGCCCCGCGCTAGAACTTGGCGACGAGCGCGACCGCGGTCGCCGTGTCCGTCTTCTTGAACGTCGGCACCGGCTCGTTGTTGTAGAGCAGCGTATAGGACGCCTTGAGGGAGAAGGTTGCGGTCAACGCGGCTGTGACCGCCGCCTTTTCCAGGACGATCCAGTTGCTCGAATCGCTCAGGTCGTAGTTGTACGCAAGCTCGTTGGTGAACGCGGCGGTCTTCGAGAACTGCCACTTGTAATCGAGTCCGGCCCGGGCGCTGGCGTAGCTGCGGTTGTCGCCGACAACCTGGTCCTCGTGCGTGTATCCGAAGCCGAGCTCGCCGCGGAGAGCGTGAACGGGACCCGGCAGGATCTTGTAACCGCCCCCGGCCTCGCCGGCGACGAGGCCGTCAATGCCGGCGAAGCGATTGCGCAGGTAGGTTCCCCTGGCGAAGACGTCCACGCGGGGGGTCAGGTCCCGAATGCCCTTGATCGATCCCCCGAACTGCTCCGCGGTCGTGACGTTGTCGGTCTCGGCGCGGAGGTAGTTGGCCTTGAAGATGACCGTCCACGGCGCCGGCTTGTAGTCCACCTCAAGGCCGCCCCCGAGCGAGCTCGTGCTCGTATTGCCGCTCGTCGAGAGGAAGGAGAGCTCGGCGGAACCCGACCAGAGCGGAGGGGGGCCAGCGGGCGCCGGCGGGCAGGGGCAGGGCTGCTGCGCGAGGGCGGCTCCTCCCCCGAGAGCGAGCCAGAGGAAGGCGACACGTCTTAAGAGAACCATCGGATGCCTCCTTCGGAATGGCCCGTTCGCGGCCTCCCCCTCGCCCTCTCTTGCCCTCCGGGGGCGCGGGCGGATTGCCTGCGAGATGCCTGGATTTCAAATCGCGGATGTCATGCTGATGGAGCTCATCTCCACACGCATGATCCAGACTCATCAGAAATAGCGCGAACCATCATGGATAGCATCTTCAGGTCGTCAGGGGACCGTCTTCTCTCCGGGCTCCCGTTCTCCGGCCGTCTCGCGGGCGGCGGCGGCAATTGCCAGAACGGATCGGATGAGCCCCGGCAGAGCCGCGACGTCGAGCTGCGTCGAGCTGTCCGACAGGGCCCGGTCCGGATCGTCGTGGACCTCCAGGAAGAAGCCGTCCACGCAGCCGGTGGCCGCGGCGGCGCGGGCGAGGATCGGAGCGTACTGCTTCAGGCCTCCGGTCTCCCTGCCCCCTCCGGGAAGCTGCATCGAGTGCGTCACGTCGTACACGATCGGGCAGCCCCATCGCCTCATCATCGGGAAGGAGCGCATGTCCACGACGAGGTTGTGATACCCGAAGGACGTCCCGCGCTCGCACAGGAGCACCCTGTCGTTTCCTGCCGCGCGGCATTTCTCGACCACCCGCTCCATGTCGTCGGGCGCGAGGAACTGACCCTTCTTGACGTTGATCGGTTTCCCCGTCCGCGCGGCCGCCGTCAGAAGGTCGGTCTGGCGTGAAAGGAACGCCGGAATCTGCAGCACGTCGAGGACCCGCGCGGCCGGCTCGGCCTGCCAGGGCTCGTGGATGTCGGAGAGGACCGGCAGGCCCGTTTCTTCCTTGACCTCCGCGAGGATGTCGAGGCCTTCCGCAAGACCCGGCCCCCGGAAAGAGCCGATCGAGGAGCGGTTGGCCTTGTCGAAGGAGGACTTGTAGACGACGGGCGCGCCCGTCTCCCGGGCGAGGTCCCGGATCCGCGACGCCATCGCGAGGGCGTGCCGCCGCGACTCGATGACGCAGGGCCCGGCGAAGAAGAGGGGCGGCTGCCCGCCGCCGATGTCGTAGCCGGGAGCGATCGCGATCCTTGGAGGAGTGATCTCGCTCAGGCCATCTCCTCGCTTCTCGCGGCGAGGATCTTCGCGGTCTCGACCTGCTCGACGCTCGCCGCGCGGTGCGCCCGCGCCGCGCGGATGAAGTCCTTGAAGAGCGGGTGACAGGCGAAGGGCTTGGACTTCAACTCCGGATGGAACTGGCAGCCGAGAAACCAGGGATGGTCCTCGTGCAGCTCGATGATCTCGACGAACTTGCGGTCGGGCGACATCCCGGTGAACGACATCCCCGCGTCCTTCAACGCCGGCAGATACTCCTGGTTCACCTCGTAGCGGTGGCGGTGCCGCTCGGAGATCGGGCTCTCGCCGTAGGCGCGCGCCGCGATCGAGCCGGGGGCGAGCTCGCAGGGGTACTTCCCGAGGCGCATCGTGCCGCCGAGCGCCTCGACGCCGATCAGGTCGCGCAGCTTGAAGATGACCTTGTGCCGGGGCTCTTCGTCGAACTCGGTGGAGTTGGCGCCTTCGAGCCCCGCGACGTGCCGCGCGTACTCGATGACGGCGGTCTGGAGCCCGAGGCAGATGCCGAAGAACGGCACCTTCTTTTCGCGGGCGTACTGGATGGCCTTCATCATCCCCTCGACTCCGCGGCGGCCGAAGCCGCCGGGCACGAGAACCGCGTCGGCGCGCGTCAGCACCTCGGGGTACTGGTCGTTCTCGAGGCTCTCGGCGTCCACGTAGTGGAGCCGGACCCGGACGCTGTTGGCGATCCCGCCGTGGGCGAGCGCCTCGTTCAACGACTTGTAGGAATCGCCGTAGTCCACGTATTTGCCGACGACCGCGATTTCCACTTCGCCCGAAGGGTTCTTGATGCGGTTGACGAGGCTCTCCCACTTGGAGAGATCGCGGTCGTAGTGGGGGAGGTTCAGCAGATCGAGCAGGATCTCGTCCAGCCCCTCGGCGGCGAACTGCAGCGGCACCTCGTAGATGGACGGAACGTCCTTCGCGTTGATGACGGCCTCGACCGGCACGTTGCAGAAGAGGGCGATCTTCCGCTTGACCTCCGCCGGCAGCAAACGGTCGGTGCGGCAGAGGAGCACGTCGGGCTGGATTCCGATCGAGAGCAGTTCCTTGACGGAATGCTGAGTCGGTTTCGTCTTCAGCTCGTCGGAGGCCTTGATGTAGGGGACGAGCGTCAGGTGAACGTTGACCGCGTTGCCCCGCCCGGCCTCCTGGCGCAACTGCCGGATCGCCTCGAGGAACGGGAGCGATTCGATGTCGCCCACCGTGCCCCCGATCTCGATCAAGACGACGTCGGCGTCGGGTCCGACGCGCCGGACCGCCTCCTTGATCTCGTCGGTGATGTGGGGGACGACCTGGACGGTCTTTCCAAGGTAGTCGCCGCGGCGCTCCCGCTCGATGACCGTCAGATAGATGCGCCCCGCCGTCGTGTTGTTGACGCGGGAGCCGGTCATGGAGGTGAAGCGCTCGTAGTGTCCCAGGTCCAGATCCGTCTCCGCGCCGTCGTCGGTGACATAGACCTCGCCGTGCTGGAACGGGGACATCGTCCCCGGGTCCACGTTGATGTACGGATCGAACTTGGCGACGGCCACCTTGTAGCCGCGCGCCTCGAGCAGGGCGCCGATCGAGGAGGCGGCGATCCCCTTGCCCAGCGAAGACACGACACCGCCGGTGACGAAGACGTACTTGCCGCTCATGAGACGGCCTCCTTCCTTAAGAGTTCTTCCACTCTCGCGAGGTCCTCCGGAGTGTCCACGCCGATCGAGTCGCTCAAGGCTTGCGCCACCCAGATGTCGTATCCGGCCTCGAGCCAGCGCAGCTGCTCGAGCGATTCCGTCTTCTCCAGCGGGGACGGCGGCAGGGCCGCGAGTTCCGCGAGCGCGGCCGCGCGGTAAGCGTAGAGCCCGAGGTGCTTGCGGTAGGCGGGCGCCCCCGAGCGGGGGAAGGGGATCGGCGCCCGCGAGAAGTAGAGGGCGCGCCCGTCCCGGGCGACGGCGACCTTGACCGTGTTCGGATCGGAGGCGTCGGCCGGCGGCATCGGGATCGCCAGCGTGGCGATCTCCCTGTTCTCCGAGTCGAGAAGCGCCTCCACGGCCCGGTCGATGTTCCGCGGAGACATCATCGGCTCATCCCCCTGGATGTTCACATAGACGTCGGCGGGGATCGAGCGCGCCGCTTCGGCGAGGCGGTCGGTGCCGCTCGCGGCGTGGGGCGACGTCAGGATCGCCTCCCCTCCGGCGCCGCGGACGGCCGCGGCAATCCGCTCGTCGTCGGTCGCGACCGCCACGCGCGAAACCTTTCTGGCGGCGCGCGCCGCCTCGAGGACGTGCAGCAACATCGGTTTGCCTGCCAGGGGAGCGAGGGGTTTTCCGGGGAAACGGACGGAAGCGTAACGGGCGGGAACGATCCCGACGATCTTCATGACGTCGGGACGAAGAGTGTATCCTGCGCGGCGCGTTGCGTCAAGAAAACCGGCCCGTCGTTTCCCGTTGGTTTCGCGCGGCGCCGGTTTTGATCGCCGTCCTGATCGTCGCGGCCGCCGGCGCTCTCGCCCGGGCGTGGAACGCGCGCGAAGGTTCGCTCGTCACCGGCTCCGCGCGCTGGATCTGGTTCTCGCTCGACGTCGGCGAGCCCAGACCGCTGCGCTTCTATGCCGAACGCGACTTCCGGCTCGAAACCGTTCCTGTCTCCGCGAAGGCGAGGCTCTTCGTCGACCGTCGCGGCTCATTGATTCTCAATGGATCGCGGTTCGCGGCCTCGGAACATCAGCCGGGCAGTCGCCTGAACGTCCTCGAAGTGGCGCCCTTGCTCCTGGCCGGCGTCAACCGCGTGGTCATCGAGGCCGAAAACCCGACGGGCGCCGGGGGCATTCTCTTCTGTCTCGACCTTCCGGAGGGCAGGCGTATCGTTTCGGACGGGAGCTGGCGTGTGAGCCTGTCTCAAGACGTACTTGCGCGCGGCGGCGGCTCTCCGGCGGGAGTGTGGGGCAGGCCGCCGATGTATCCCTGGGGCTATTTGAGGGAGTGAGGATTGGGTGCGCCGGTCAGAGCAGTGGCAACACGGAAGATTTCATTGGCGCGCGCTTTCCAGGTGTTCGGTGCTCGGTTATCGGTTGGGGCCTTCCCGAACCCCGAAGACCGAACACCGAATACCTACCCCGCCGACTCCACTACGATCTCTCTATCCCTCACCAGGTTGTCCAGCGCCTCGCCGGCCGCCGCGCGGTAGGGATTGTCGCTTTCGTAGGCGGCCAGCGCGATGACCTTTCGATAGGCTGTCACGGCCCCGTTCAAGTCGTGCAAGCCGTAATCGTGAATCTGGGCGATGAGAAGCCGGGTCGCCAGGTCATTCGGATCCAGATCCACGGATTTCGCGCAGAAGATGAGCGCCACGTCGTACCTCTCTTCGGTCGCGGCAAGGCAGGCGCGGCGATAATAGAGACGCGCCTCCTCGGTTGAGTCCTCACGAGTCGGAAGGAGAGAGGAAAGTTGCTTGAAAGTGGTCGCCAGACTGTTCCAGGCAGCCAAACGCATTGAGACGAGTATAGCCGACCCTGGCCGGCATTCAAGAAAATTTTCGGCTATTACCCCGATTTTCCTTCTTTTGTACGGAGCTGCCGCGTAGCGATTCCTGGCTATTTATTATCTGAATAATCAGTAAAATACCTTATTAAATTAGGAATTTGTCGAGTAATTCTTAATATAGTTAGAAATTCTCGGTTGCAGCAGGCACCTGGCACCTGGCACCCGACCCCTCTTCTCAGCTCAGCCGATCGACGACCGATTCCGTTGCGAGCAGAAGCCCTTCCTTCGCCTCCGAATCGGGGAACGACGTCAGGGCAACGCGCGCGGCGGCGGCGTAGTCGCGCGCCAGGGCCCGGGTCTCCGCGATGCCGTTGGCGCGCTCGACGAGCGCCAGGATCTCGCCCGGCTCGACGCTCTTGAACTCCCTTTCGCGGAGCACGGTGGCGACCTTCTCTCGCTCCGCCGCCGTGGCCTGGGGGAGCGCCAGGAGCAGCGGCACCGTCAGCTTGCCCTCCCGGAGGTCGTTCAGCACCGGCTTGCCGACAGCCTCTTCGCTCGCCGTGTAGTCCAGCAGGTCGTCGATCAACTGGAAGGCGACGCCCAGGCAGCGGCCGTACTCGGCCAGCCGCTCGGCGGCGAAGAGATTGCCGCGCGGAGCAAAATGCGCGGGCAGGCGGCAGGCGGCCGAGAAGAGATCCGCGGTCTTGCGCCGGATGATCTCCAGCGCCTCTTCCCGCGTGATGTGAATGTTGCCGGTCTTCTCGATCGCGATGATCTCTCCTTCGATCATCGAAAGCGTCGTGTCCGAGAGGACTTTCAGGATCGTCAGGTCTCCCTCGTCGAGCGCGATCCCCATGGATTTCGTATAGAGGTAGTCGCCGAAGAGGACCGTCAGGTTGTTTCCCCACCGGGCGTTGGCGGACTTGCGTCCGCGGCGCAGCCGCGCTTCGTCGATGATGTCGTCGTGCACGAGGGTCGCCGTGTGGATGAATTCGACGACCGTGGCGTACCGGACGTCCCGTTCCCCCTCCTCGTAGTCGAGGAGCCGGGCCGAAAGCAGGAGGAGGGCCGGCCGGATGCGCTTGCCGCCTCCCGAGGCGAGATACGTCCCGATCCGGTCGATCGTCGGGATGGGAGAGCGGAAGTGCAGGAGCAGCTCCTCCTCGACCCGCGCCAGTTTGTCTGCGATCAGGTCGTAGGCCCGCCGGAGCCGCGGGTTGGCCATCGACAGCTTCATCGGTAATTCGTGAATTGCAGGGGGAGTCCGAAATCCTCCCCCTTCAGCAGCGCGATCACGGCCTGCAGGTCGTCCTTGTTCCGGCCGGCGACGCGAACCTGGTCGGATTGGATCGATGCCTGGACCTTGAGCTTGCGGTCCTTGATCGCCTTGACGATGGCCTTGGCTTTCTCCGACGGGATCCCCTGCTGGACCTTGACGTCCTGGCGGACCCGGGCGCCGCCGGCCGGTTCGATCTTGCCGAATTCCAGGGCCTTGATCGAGACTCCGCGCTTGACGAGCCTGGTCTCCAGGATGTCCACGACCGACTTGAGTTTGTGTTCGTCGTCGGAGACGAGCGTCAGCGTCAGGTCCTTCTCGTTCCACTCGATCATCGACGCGCTGCCGCGGAAATCGAACCGGGTCCCGATCTCCTTGGAGCCCTGCTGCACGGCGTTGGCGATCTCCTGGAGGTTGACCTTGCTGACCACGTCGAAGGAGGAATCCTGCGGCATGACGGGATTCTATGCGAGCCGCAAGCCGTCAGCTGTCAGCTATCGGCTTTCAGCCCCCCGCGACACGATGAGCCCGAGACCGAGGCCTGGCTGAAACTGATAGCCAAGGGCTGAAGGCTAGTTCTCGAGGATGCGGGTGCCGGGCGGGCCGGCGACCCGGTAGTCGGAGGCCGGGCGGGGTTTCTGCTTCTTCCACGCTTCGAAGCGGAATTCCGTCCGGCTGCCGGAAGAATCCTCGTAGGCAAGGCCCAGGATGGCCCCGTCCCTTCCGATCGTGAGGCGGAGCCAGGCCAGATCGGGCCTCGGAGAGCGAGGGGTCAGCAGCAGGCGGCTGGCGGCGGACTCTCCGTTCTCCGCCGTGATCGCGTACTGGCGCTCGAGCTCCGAGGCGTCGGAGAGGAAGACGATCGGCAGTCGGGCACGGTCTTCGGCGGAGAGCCTTCGGATCGTGAGCTGCCTGTCTTCCGGCGTCCAGAGGCGGCCTTCTCCCGCATCGTAGGTGAAGGTCTTCTTTTCGGGGCTCGCGTAGTCGAACCTCAGGCGTTGCGGCGCCTGGATCCACACGGTCCCGGATTCGTGCCGGGCCGAGGCGAATCCCGCCGGGGTGTACGTCTGAGTGAAGGAAGCCGACCGCGCCGCGCCGTCGCCGTACAGGGAAGCCACGCGCTCGAGAAGCGCCTTCGCGTCAGGGGAGATCGCGCCCGCGACGAAGAGCAAGGGCGCCAGGAACACCCGATTCCTCAATGTCGGAAATGGCGCCTGGGCGCCTGGAGAAAGGCAATCTGGCGCTCGTCGGCGGCGGCGATGATCTCCCTGTCTCGGATGGAGCCGCCGGGCGCGACGACGGCCGTCACGCCGGCGTCGGCCAGGACGTCGAGGCCGTCGCGGAACGGAAAGAAGGCGTCGGAGGCCGCGCCGCAGTTGACGATCGGCAGCACCGGCTTGGACGCGGCCAGCCGGCAGGCGTCCACGCGGCTCATCTGTCCCGCGCCGATGCCGATGGTCTGGCGGGCGTTGGCGAGGACGATCGCGTTGGACTTGACCCGGCGCACGACTCTCCAGGCCAGCTCGCACGCCGCCCTTTCCACGGCCGTCGGCTTTCGCTGCGAAACGAGGCGCCAGGCCGGGGTCTGGTCCGGTTCGGTGTCGGCATCCTGGACGAGCAGCCCGCCTTCGATGCGCTTCCAGTCGATCGAGCCCGCCAGCCGCCGGGAGACCGGCACCTTCAGCAGCCGGATGTTGGGCTTCTTCCCGAAGAAGTCGATCGCCTCCTGCGTGTAGTCGTCGGCCGCGACGACCTCGGCGAAGTGCTGCAGGACCAGGGACGCGAGCGCGCCGTCCACGCGCCCGCGGATCGCGATGATGCCGCCGAACGCCGCCAGCGGATCGCAGGCGAAGGCGCGCCCGAAGGCCTCGGTTATCGTCTCGCCGGTCGCCGCACCGCACGGGTTGTTGTGCTTGACGATGACGGCGGCCGGGCCGTCGAAGTCGCGGGCGAGCGCGACGGCCGAGTCGAGGTCGAGCAGGTTGTTGAAGGACAGCTCCTTGCCCTGGAGCATCTCGAAGCGCACGACGGCGTCGGCCGGCGCCTGGGGCTCGCGGTAGAGAGCCGCGCGCTGGTGCGGGTTCTCGCCGTACCGCAGCGCGCCGACGCGCTCGAAGGCGAGGACGAGGTTCTCGGGGAACGCCTCTCCCCCGCGCAACGATTCCGAGAGGAAACGGGCGATCGCCGCGTCGTAGGCCGCCGTGCGCGCGAACGCGCGGCCGGCCAGCCGCGCGCGCGTCCCGAGCGTGGTCCCGCCCGTCGAGCGGATCTCCGCGAGGAGGTCCTCGTAGTCCTCCGGCTCGACGGCCACCGCAACGCGCGCGTGGTTCTTCGCCGCCGCCCGGATCAGGGCCGGGCCCCCGATGTCGATCATCTCGATCGCCTCGGAAAGCCGCGCCCCGCGCGAAACCGTCTCCTCGAATGGATAGAGGTTGACGACCACGAGGTCGAAGGCCTCGATGGCGGCGCTCGCCAGGTCGCTCGCGTGGTCGTCGCGGGTCTCATCGGCGAGCACGCCGCCGAAGATCTTCGGGTGAAGAGTCTTGACGCGGCCGCCGAGGATCTCCGGGAAACCGGTCGTCTCTTCGACCGA
Organism: uncultured Acidobacteriota bacterium; assembly: GCA_963741435.1. Classification (GTDB taxonomy): domain Bacteria; phylum Acidobacteriota; class Thermoanaerobaculia; order UBA5066; family Gp7-AA6; genus JAWOLE01. Next base: position 328,132 of record CAVUIX010000002.1, read on the forward strand.
TCCCGTCTCGACCCCCTCCTTCTTCAGGTGCGCTGCCGTGCCTCCGGTCGAGACGATCTTCACGCCTCGGGAGGCGAGCTCCCGAGCCAGCTCCGCGACGCCGGTCTTGTCGTGTACGGAGACGAGGGCCCGGCGGACCGGCGCGACGGCGGAAGGGAAGGGGATCGGTTCAGCCACGGCGACGCGATTCTACAGTCATGGCTCTTCGGGAGACTGGGGGACGGGGAGACTGGGGGACTGGGGGATCACTTTCGGACACGGAAGAGAAACACTTCGCCTTCACGCCGAGACTCGAGAAGCCCGTGGCCGCGCTCGCGACAGAACACGTTCACGTCCTCGACTGATGCGGGATCGGTCGCGAGCAATCGCGCGACGATCCCGACCTGGGAGCCTCGGAACGCCTTCGCGAGGCGAAGGACCGGAATCGGGCAATACAACCCCCTCGCGTCGACAACGACCTCGGTGTCAGCCACGCCCCCCATGCTAGCTGTCTCCCAGTCCCCCCGTCCCCCAGTCTCCCCGTCGTCCCGGAGCGCGGCCGGTCAGAAGAGCTTGAGGAGGAGGACGTTGATGACGACGCCGTGGATGCCGTGGCTGACCACCGGAATGCCGATCTCGGCGCGGAAAATCGAGTTCTGCAGGGGGCCGTTGAGCGAGGCGAGGAGGCCGGCTCCCGAGAAGTACGTGTTGTCGAAGCCCGACTTCTTGTCCTTGAGCAGCGCCTGGTCGTAGAAGCCTTCGAAACGGATGATGTTCTCGATGTTGAGCCCGTAGGAGACGTTGGCGACGAAGGCGCTCTCCGTGCGGAGGCTCCCGGACTTGTAGCCCCGCACCGGGTTCCCCGAGAACGATCCGAACTCGTACTTGGAGAAGCGGTCGAGATCGCCGCCGCCCAGGTACGACAGGCCGAGGTGCAGCTTGCGGAAGCCGGAGAAGTAACGGTCCTTCGAAAGCGAGAGCGAGTATTTCCAATAATCCTGCTGCTTCGGATCGAATTCCGACGTCGCCGGATCGCCCCAGAACTCCCACTCCCGGCGGTGGAAGTAGCCGCCGGTCGCGATCGCATTGAACCCGGAGATGTTGGCGACGAGCCGGAGCTCCGCGCCGTCGGTGAACGTGTCCACGGGCGTGATGAAGCTTGCCCCGGTGTCTTTGTCACGCTGAAAGTTGTCCCACTTGGTGAAGATCCCGAGCGACGCCTTGAGGTAGGGCCCGAGCGGATGGCCGACGTTGACCTGGAAGACGGCGGGGAGGTGCTTCAACTTCTCCGAGGGGACCTCCTTGCCGTCGCGGTAGGAGACATCGCCGAACGGGACGGCGATCGCGAAGAGATCCGCTCCCAGGTCGAATCGGCTTCCCGCGAGCGCCGGGTCCGTGTAGTTGGCCGTGAGCAGGGCCCCGGCGAAAAACACGGACAACTGTTTTCCCTTGCCCCAGAGGTCGAAGTCGAAATACTGGATCCCCGCGAGGGGAAGCGGATAGTCGAGCGAGTCGTCGTAGAACGCCCCGAGAAGGCCGAATGTGCTCCTCCTCGAAATCGTTTCCTCGACGATGCGCTTGCCGGGCCTGGCGGGATCGGGGAGGAGGTAGCGCATTCCCTTCTCCGTGTCCCGGATGATCTGGGCCTGCGAGGCGTGCGCGGCCGCGAGCTGCTCGTCAAAGTCCGGCGGGTTGACGCGGACCGACTCCATCAGGACTCTCTGCTCGATGGCCGTCGTTCGCCCGGCTGTCGAGAACACCTGTTCGCCTGTGATCTCCAGGGGCAGAACCACGCCGGGAAAGCCGGGGACCGGGCGGTAGAACTCCCTCTTGACGCTCGAGAGCGTCTCGCCCTTCAAGTTCAATTGCACGGAATCGCGGCGCAGCAGCGCGAACGTCTCCTTGTCGATCCACACGCTGCCGCGGTAGATCGGCTTCTCTCCGGTCGCGGTCTTCGGAACGAAGTGGATGTGGTACGCACGGCGGCCGGCAATCGTGTCCTCACCGTGGAGCGCGTAGTCGTAATCTTCGGAGAGCCGGATGTCGAGCGGCAGGGCCGAGACCTTCTCGGGCTGGAGAATCGGGAGCCTGGGGAGAGTCCGGCCCTTCCACTTCACGCCATTCAGATAGAACTCGTCCCACTCCCAGTCGGGCGCCTCGCCCCGGCGAAAGAAGTAGGGCCCGAGGATCGTCAGGTCGAAGGTCTCGTTGACCTCGCCGATTTTGAACCGCAGCGAGGTCTTCATATCGGCGATGAAGGATCCCGTCCGCTCGCGCTGTCCGGCGTCCCAGGCCCGCTCGCGCGCCACGATCTCCTCGGCGGTCAGTCCGCGCGCGGCGCCGACTTCGACGGTCGTCTTCGTCTCGCCGCCCGGGCGCGCCGCCGGCTCGAGCACGACCGCGAGCGGCCCCTTCGACAGGTCGAGCTCAAGCGTGCCGGCTCCGTGCAGCACGAAGTCCCGCTTCGCTCCGCTCGCGAGATTCTCGACCGAGGCCTTCGCGAAGGGGCCCCCCGAGAGCTCGATCACCGTGGCGCCGGCCGCATCCTGCGGGAGGAGCAGGACCGGCGAAAAGGCCTTTGCGTCGAAGAAACGGCGAACGTCCACGGCCGTCCCGTCGGCGCGCCGGGCGCTGGTGGGCGTCGGGTCCCGCGAGACGTTCTCCGTCCAGTATCGCTGGAGTCTCCGGAGAGCGTCCCAATCGGCCTGCGACACACCGCCCTCGACTTCCACGTTGGCCGCGGCCGGGATCTTTGCCAGCGCAGCCAGGACCGCGTTGACGGCTTCTCCCGGCGACGGCAGGGAGGTCCGGACCCACGGCCGCGAGAGGAGCGTCGCATCGAAGGACGGCGAAGAGACGAGCTCGAGCGGCACGGCAACGGCGTCCACGTACGGCTCGAGCTCCTCCTCGAGAAGGAGCCGCGCGATCCTCTCCACTTCCGCCGCCGGAGTCTGGCCGGGGTTGACGAGGCTGATGAGGACCTTCCTCGCGGGGAAGGCGCCTCGGGCCGCCGAAGAGAGCCTCTTGACCGCATAGGCGAGACGGAGCCTCTGGTCCTCTTCCGTCAGTTCGCTCGCCAGGAAGCGAACGACGTCGAATTCCAGATCCACGGCCGGCGCGTCGCCCAGTCGCGCGATCCTCGCGGAGGTGTCCTCGAGCGCCGCGTCCCCGAATTCCGCCACAGGCACGCGCACAAGGCAGTTGTCCGCGGAGCCCGCGGAACCGGCGGGCGGCAAGGGAGCAATGCCGAAGGGGGGGCCGGAAGCGGGGCAGGAGCGGTCCACCCGCTCCCCGGCGAGCCAGATGCGGTCGGCCGCGACTGGAGCCGCCGCGCACAAAAGAAGAGCGCCCGCGAGGAAGCGGGCGCCGAGGAGACGGATCATCGGCGTCCGCAACCGGAGTGGCCGACAAGTTGTTCCCGTTCCGGGTGTCGTCTCCGGGTGTTCGGTGTTCGCTTCTCGTTTTTCGGGTTCGGGCCTGGACGGTACTTCACCCGAACACCGAACACCGAGTCCAGGACACCCTCACGCTACCTTTGGACCTTCTCTCTCTGTTTTGCGGGTTCCGGCGGGGTTGCCGCGGGCTTCTCGGCTGCGGGGGCGGATACGGGAGCGGCAGCGAGATTCAGGTGCTTGCGCAGTTTGGTATCGATCTCGGCGGCGAGCTCCTTGTTCTCCTTCAGGAACTGCTTCGCGTTCTCCCGTCCCTGGCCGATCCGCAGGTCGCCATAGGAGAGCCAGGCGCCGGTCTTCTCCACGAGCTTGGCCTCGATCCCCATGTCGATGAGCTCCCCCTCGTGGGAAATTCCCTCGCCGTACATGATGTCGAACTCGGCCTGCCGGAAGGGGGAAGCGACCTTGTTCTTGACGACCTTGACCTTCGTGCGCGAGCCGACGACCGCTTCCCCGTCCTTGAGCGACGCGATCCTCCGGATGTCGATCCGGATCGAGGCGTAGAACTTCAGGGCGCGGCCGCCCGTCGTCGTCTCGGGGTTGCCGAACATCACGCCGATCTTTTCCCGGATCTGGTTGATGAAGAGGAGCGTCGTGCGGGACTTCGAGACGATCGCGGTCAGTTTTCGCAGCGCCTGGGACATCAGGCGCGCCTGGAGACCCATCTGTGCCTCGCCCATTTCTCCCTCGATCTCGGCCTTGGGGACGAGGGCCGCGACCGAGTCCACGACGACCACGTCGATCGCGCCGGAGCGGATGAGCATCTCCGCGATCTCGAGCGCCTGCTCGCCGTTGTCCGGCTGCGAGACGAGCAGGTTGTCGGTGTCCACGCCGAGTTTGCGGGCGTAGTCGGCGTCGAGAGCATGCTCGGCGTCGATGAAGGCCGCCAGCCCTCCCGTCTTCTGGGCCTGGGCGATGATCTGCAGCGCAAGGGTCGTCTTTCCGGACGCCTCCGGGCCGAAGACCTCGACGACGCGCCCGCGCGGGATCCCTCCCACGCCCAGAGCCGCGTCCACGGCGAGCGAGCCGGTCGGAATGACGGACAGGACCTGCTCGGGCTGGTCTCCCAGCCGCATGATCGAGCCCTTGCCGAACTGCCGCTCGATCTGTGTCAGCGCCGTTTCGACGGCGCGCCATTTCTCGGTGGATTTCACGCTGGACATTTCCTCACCTTTCTTGCGTTGCCTGGAGGCGTTCGCTCCGAGGCAATTGCGCGTCTCCGCGTTCTGCTTCACGGAAGAGCGCGATTATAGACTCCGGGCGGGGTTTCGAAACGATGAGGACCGAGTCATCATCTCTTGGCCGTAACCGCGTGTCAACGGCGGACGTTCGCCGCGCTTTTCACGCTTCTCCGATGGCGACTCTCCTTTCGATCGGCCTCGGGACGGGGCTCTCGCCGTTCGCGCCGGGCACCGCGGGCTCGGCGCTGGGTCTCGCCGTGGCCTGGCTTCTCACCCGCGCCCTCACGAACACGCCTCCGAGTCTGACGGCGGTGGTCGGACTCTTGATGTCCGGGCTGCTCGTGGGCCTCGCCGGCGTTCCCGCCTCCAGCCGGACGGCGCGCGCTCTCGGAGCGAAGGACCCCGGATGCATCGTGATCGACGAGATCGCCGGGCAGTTTCTCGCCTCCGCGGCCGTGCCGCTCTTTCGTTACCCGACTGCGCGGGCGGAGGCGCTCACCTGGGCCGCCTCCTTCTTTCTCTTCCGCCTCTTCGACGTGTGGAAGCCGGGAGCTGTCGGGCGCCTCCAGGATCTGCCCGAAGGGTGGGGCATCGTGGCCGATGACATCGCGGCGGGACTCCTGGCGGCGGGTTGCGTGGCGGCGGGGGCTTTGCTTCTGGGATGGTGGCCATGAAGCTCGCGCTCGCCGAACAGGAGGGGATCGTCGCCGCCGGCGAGCCTCTCGCCCCGCACACCACCTGGAAGATCGGCGGTCCGGCGCGCTGGTTCTGCCGCGTGAGGACCGAAGGCGCCCTCGTGAGCATGCTGGCGTGGGCGGATTCCGCCCGCGAGCCGATCGCGCTTCTCGGCATGGGCTCGAACGTCCTCGTCTCGGATGACGGATTCCCCGGGATCGTCGCCCGCCTGGAAGGGGAATTCCTCCGGGTGACTGTCGAAGGGGAGCGCTTGACCGCCGGCGGGGGCGCGGCGCTCGGGGCCGTGTGCACTGCCGCCGCGCGCGCCGGTCTCTCCGGGATCGAAGCGATCTCGGGAATCCCTTCCTCGATCGGGGCCGCCGTCCGGATCAATGCCGGCGCCTACGGCGGCGAGATCTTCGACGTGCTGGAGACCGCGCGCCTGGTTTCCCGCTCCGGCCAGGCGCGAAGCGTCCGCGCGGAGGAGATCCCGCACGGCTACCGGTGGACGCAACTGGTCGAAACGAAGGAGATCGTCGTCTCGGCCGGCTTGAGGCTCGAGCGTGCCCCAATCGAAGAGATCGAGGCGAAGACGCGCGCGGTCGCCGAGAAGCGCCGGGGTGCCCTCCCCTCCGAGCCCAATGCCGGGAGCGTCTTCAAGAACCCGCCCGGCGACTACGCCGGCCGCCTGATCGAGGCCTGCGGACTGAAGGGAGCGCGCCGCGGCGGGGCGGCGATCTCCGCCCGGCACGCCAACGTGATCGTCAACGAAGGGGGAGCCACGGCGCAGGACGTGCTCGCCCTCATGCGGCTCGCCCGCGACACCGTGCGGGAGCGCTTCGGCATCACCCTTGCTCCGGAAGTCGAGATGCTGGGATTGAAATGGGAGTAACGGCGGGAGGCGGGTGGCCGATTTCCCGGCGGGAACCATGAGGGTGCTGTTGCTTGCCGGCGGAGGCGGGACGCGGTTGTGGCCGCTCTCGAGCGAGGAGCGTCCCAAGCAGTTCCTGCCGCTCCTCTCCGAGAAGAGCCTTCTCACCGAGGCCTTCGAGAGGATCCTTCCGCTGACGGAGGACATCTTCGTGGCCACGTCCGAGAAGCACGCCGACCTGGTGTTCTCGGAGCTCAAGGCCCTGCCGGCGGACCGGGTGATCCTCGAGCCCCACCGGCGCAACTCCGGGCCGGCCCTCCTCTCCGCGGCCCTCCAGTTCGAGCGGGACGGCGACGCGATGACCGCCGCGGTCCCTTCGGACCAGACGTTCGCCGATGACGAGGCCTTCCGCCGCGCGCTGTCACAGGCGGCGCGGATCGCCGAAACGGCCACCGCCGTCGTCCTCGCCGTCCAGCCCAGCCGGCCGGAGAGTGATTACGGATACCTGGAGCTTTCGGCGGTCGCCGCGGGAGAGGGACTGGAGGTGGTCCGGTTCATCGAAAAACCCGCTCGCGAGGAGACAGAGGCGCTCGTCCGCGCCGGGTGCTTCTGGAACGCCGGGATCTTCGTCTTCCGTCCCTCCCGCTTTCTCGCCGAGGCCCGCCGGGTCGCGGGCCCTCTCGTGGAGCAGGTGGAGGGCTACCGCCGCCGGCTGCGCGAGCGAGACGACGACGCCGCGCGACTCGCCTACGCGGAATTGCCCTCCGTCTCCATCGATTACGCGGTCATGGAGAGAGCCGCTGGCGTGCATGCCGTGCCGCTGCGGGCCGGTTGGAACGACGTGGGGAGCTGGAGATCGGTCCGGGAGATCCGGGGGGCTTCCGATGACCGCGGCAACCTCATCCTGTCGGATGCCCCCGTCCTCGCGCCCGGCGTGCGCGAGACGGCGATCGTGGTCACTTCCAGCGGCGTGCTCGTCCTGCCGTTTGACCGGGAAGGGGAGCTGCGAGCCGCCGTCGAGCGTCTCGCCAAACGCGAAGACGCAAAGAAAGCTGATTAGCGCGCCCTGTCATCCCGAGAAGCGAAGCGACGAGGGATCTGCTCCGGAAGTGCTGGAACGCTGGAGCAGATCCTGCGCCTCGCTCAGAACGACGGGGGGATCGCGCTCGGACGCGGACAGGACGGCGAGCGTATTGCTCTTGGGATGAGCCGTTTGGGCGGAATTGGGGACGCGCCCTCGTTGAATGCGGGGGAATTCGCGCCTACCATGTCTGTTTCCCCGACGAACGGGGCCGGCGTCACCGCCGGCATGGGAGGCTCGCCGGCATGAAGGCAATTGGATGAGCGCACGGGTCGCGGGCGGCCTGACCCGCTTGAGGGACAACGTCCGGTTGATCTACCGGGGCGACCCCCGAGCCGTGGACCTGGTCCTGACGGCGCTCCTCTCCCGCGGGCACATCCTCATCGAAGACGTGCCGGGCGTGGGCAAGACCACTCTCGCGCGGGCGCTCGGGCGCAGCCTGTCGCTCGAATTCCGGAGGATCCAGTTCACCAGCGACACGCTCCCGGCCGACGTGCTCGGGATCTCCGTCTTCCACACTCCCACGGAGCGCTTCGAGTTCCATGCCGGGCCCATCTTCGCCAACATCGTGCTCGCCGACGAGATCAACCGCGCCACTCCCAAGACGCAGTCCGCGCTGCTCGAGGCGATGAACGAGGGCGCCGTGACGATCGAGTCGGAGCGGCGGCCGCTCCCCCAGCCGTTCATGGTCGTGGCGACACAGAACCCGGTCGAGTACCTCGGGACGTACCCGCTCCCCGAGTCCCAGATGGACCGGTTCTTTCTCCGGCTTTCGCTGGGGTACCCGACGGAGGAGGAGGAGAAGTTGCTCCTGCGGCGCGGAGGCACGGAGAGGGCGCTCGCCGCCATCCCGGCGGTGCTCGCTCCCGAAGAAGTCCTGGCGCTTCAGGAAAGAGTCGAAGCCGTGACGGTCTCCGACCGGCTCCTCGAGTATCTCCACGCCGTCGTGCGGGCCACGCGCCGCGCCGCGGACCTGCGTCTGCCCGTCTCCACGCGCGGCGCCCAGGCGCTCTTCCGCGCGACGCAGGCCTACGCGCTCATGCAGGGACGCGACTACGCGACTCCCGACGACGTCCAGGCCGTAGCCGAGCCCGTGCTGGCGCACCGCATCCTCTCTCTCTCCTCCGACGGTTTCGGCTCGGGCGGCCACGAACGCGAGGTGGTCAAGAAGATCCTCGCGCAGGTGCCGGTCCCGGTTTAGCCGTGAGACGTGAGGTGTAAGGCGTGAGGCGAAGTTTATGCCGCTGATTTCGGGTCCTCGCCTTACGCCTTACGCCTTACGCCTTACGACTCCCTCATGACTCGTCTCATCCCGGAGTGGGAGATCCGGATTACGAACTTCGGGCTGGGGTACGTCCTGATGTGCCTGGTGGTCGCGATCGGCGCAACGAACACCGGCAACAACGGGTTGTACCTGGTGCTGGCGGGGATGCTCGCGGCGATGGTCGTTTCCGGGATCCTCTCGCGCCGCAACGTGCGCGGGGTGCTCTGCGAGATCGAGCCGGTCGGAGAGGTCGTGGCCGGGCGGCCGGCGTTGCTCAAGATCCGGTTCGAGAACAGGCTTGCGACCGCCACGGCGCAGGGACTCTTCTTCCTGCACGAAGGCCTGCCGGGCCCGCTCTGGGTCGATCCCTTGAAGCCTGGAGAGCGCCGCGAGGTGATGGTGGAAGGCGTCTTTCCCCGGAGGGGCGTTTACCGGGAGGCCGACGCCGGTCTCCTGTCGCGCTTTCCGCTCGGGCTCTTTCGCAAGTACCGGCACGCGAGGCTCGCGCGGGAGGTCGTCGTCTTCCCGATGCCGGAGGCGAGCGCGGTCGCGCCGATGCCGCCGGAGGACTCGCGGGGCGGCCGGCCGCATCCGCGGCGGCGCGGGGGAGGAGCCGAGATCCGGATGCTGCGCGATTTCGTGCCCGGGGACGACCCGCGCGACCTGCACTGGAAGCAGTCGGCGCGGATGCGCCATTGGATCGTTCGCGAGCGCGAGGCGGAGCGGGACCGCGTCGTGATCCTCGCGCTCGACAACGCGCTGGCGGACCCGGCGGACCCGGGCGCGCGCGTGGACTTCGAGCGCAGGATCTCGCGCTGCGCCGGCCAGGCGGTCCTCCTCCTCTCGCGCGACGGCGAAGTCGGGTTCCAGGCCCGCGACGTCCGCGTGCCGCCGTCGAGCGGCCGGGGGCAGCGTTCGCGCATCCTGGAAGCGCTCGCCCGCCTCGAGGCGGTCGATCCCGCCGGCGCGCCCGCCTTCCCGCCGGTCCGCCGCGGCGATCTGCGGTGGTTCGTGACGTGAGCGGCGGTCCCGAGATCCCGGCCGGACTCCGCCGCGCCTTCTTCGAGGTGCTCGCACCGCTGGCGCTCGTCGCTCCCTTGCCGCTCCTGTGGACCGGGGGCGCCTCGGCCTTCGCCCTCGTCCTCTACGGTTGCGCCCTCCTCTTTCTCTGGTGGCGCGCGAGGGGAGGACGGCCGGCCCGGCTGTCCAACGCGGCCCTGAACGCGCTCGGGCTCGGGTACCTCCTCTGGCTCGGGTTCGAGGTGCTGACGCTGCGGCACGGGCTCCTGCGCTCGGTCTCACACCTGCTCCTCTTCACCGCCGTCGCGAAGCTTGCTTCCCTGAAGCGTCCGGGCGAGGTGAGGACCGCACTTCTCGTGCTCTTCCTCATCGCGGTCGCGTCCGCGTCCTCCTCGACGCACGTCTCCTCGCTGCTCTACTTCGGCGCCATGGCTTTTCTGGGATTCCGCGCGCTCGCCAGGCTGGCCGTGCTGGCGGATTTCGAGGACGCGCCGCCCGAGCGCGTCCTGCGCTCCGTGCCGACGCGCGGCATGGCGGCCGCCGCGATCCTGATCGGCGCGGTGGTCACGGGCCCTCTCTTCTACACGCTGCCGAGGCTGCGCCGTCCCTTCGCCACGGCGCCGTTCCGGATCGACGACGCCTCCTCCACGACGCTGGCGGCCGACCGGGTGGACCTGGAATCCTTCCCCTCCGCAAAGCGCAGCAACCAGATCGTCCTGCGGATGGAAGTCGAGCCCCAGTCGGCGCTTCCCCGCGTCCTGCGGCTGCGCGAGGCCGTCTTCACGGAGTACGCCCGGGGGGTCTGGACGCGCGGAGGAGGCGCGCGAAGCCCCGTGCCGGCGGCCGAACGCCTGCCGCTGGAGACGCGGGCGCAGCAGTTGCTGATCGGCCAACTGTCGATCGACCTGAACGTCTCCGCCGAGGGCTTCCTGTTCCTCCCGTACGGCGCGGAGCAACTCCAGGTCGAGCGGGATTTCGCGACGCCGCTCCGGGACGGAATCGTCCGTCTTCCCGGCGGCGCCCGGTCCGTGCGTTACACCGCCGCCGTGCGCGGCGTCGAGCCGCGGGGCGTCGGCTCGACCGTCATCGACCCGGCTTCCGTCCCGCCGGAGATCCGCGACTACGCGGAGAAGCTGACCGCCGGCCTGACCGAACCGATGGAGATCTACCTCCGGATCCGCGACAACTTCACGCGAAACTTCGTCTACACGCTCACGCCTCGGCGCGGCAGAGGGGATCCCCTCGTGAATTTCCTCCTGCGCTCCCGGGCGGGTCACTGCGAGTTCTTCGCCTCGGCGGCCGCGATGATGCTCACGGCGCGCGGGATCCCGTCGCGCCTGGTGACCGGATCCTACGGAGGAGAGACCGGGCTTCTCTCCCGCGCGCTCGTCGTGCGCGGCGGCAACCTGCACGCCTGGGTGGAAGCGGACATCGACGGGAAGGGATTCACCGTGCTCGACCCGACTCCGGACGCCGGCATCCCTCCGGCGCAGAGCCGGCTCTCCTGGCAACGGTTCTTCTCGAACCTGGGCCGCGAGATCGAGTTCTTCTACGACCGCCGGATCCTGGGGTTCGATTCGCTCGACCAGGTGCGGATCATCGAGACGATCCGCCAGGCCGCGGCCGGCGTGGGCCAGGGCCTCGCGTCATGGAAGGACCTGTTGCGCGCGCGGGAGCTTCGACGCGCCGGTTCCGCGGCCGGCCTCGCTCTCCTCGCCGTCCTCGTCTTCCTTCTCCGCCGGCGCGCGAAGCGCCGTCCCTCGGCCTCCGCCGCGACGCGCGCGTATCTCGTCCTGCGGCGGCTCCTGGCGGCGAGGATCGGCGGCCTCTCTCCCGCCATCCCTCCCTTCGAGGTCGCCCGCCTCTTCGGACGGGCCGTTCCGCCGGCCAGCGGCGACGCCCGGCGCGTCGTCTCGATGTACTGCGCCAGCGCCTTCGGCGGACGCGCCCTGGCGCCCGAAGAGGAGCGGGAGCTCAAGGAGCGCATGACCCGCCTGAAGAAGCTGGCGTAAACGGGGTCAGGTCTCTCTTTGCTCGCCTGCGCGACCGAAACTGCGTGGCCGCGAGAGGCGGGCGGCCGCAAGGGCCGCCCCTACGGCGCGATGGGCACGACCGAGAGCGGGTGCAAGAACGACCTTGGACCTTGGACCGTTTGGACCTTGGACCTTGGACCTTGAGACCTCTTCAGTACGCGTTGCGGTGTGTCAGGCCGTGGCGCAGGGTCAGCCAGAGGATCTTGACGTCGAGAGAGAGGGTCCAGTTCTCGATGTAGTAGAGGTCGTACTCGATTCGCTTGGTCAGGCTCGTGTTGCCGCGCCAGCCGTGGACCTGCGCCCAGCCGGTCATCCCGGCGCGCATGCGGTGGCGCAGCATGTACTGGGGGAAGGTCTCCTTGAACTCCCGCACGAACTCGGGCCGCTCGGGGCGCGGGCCGACGAGGGACATCTCCCCCCGCAGGACGTTGACGAGCTGCGGCAGCTCGTCCAGGCTCCATCGCCGCAGGAAACGGCCCACGCGCGTGCGCCGCGGGTCCCCGGGACTCGCCCAGGTGGGCCCCGACTCGTCCTCGGCGCCGGGGACCATGGAGCGGAACTTCAGGATCTCGAAGGGGCGCCCGTCCAGGCCCATCCGCCGCTGGCGGTAGAAGACCGGGCCCCGGTCTTCCCGCCGGATCGCCAGGGCGATCGCCGCGAAGACGGGCGAGAGGACGGCGAGGACGGTGCTCGACACGACGAGATCCACCGTCCGCTTGACGAGACTCATCCACCCCGTGAGCGGCACCTGGGTCAGGTGAACGACCGGCAGGCCGTCGAGGTCTTCGACGCCGGCCCGGAAGGTGATGTGCTGGAGGAGATCCGGCACGACCCGAACGTCGGCGACGGTTCGGCCGACCTCTTTCAGGACTTCGAGCATCGTACGGTGGGCATCCAGCGGAAGGGCCAGGAAGACCGTGTCCACGCCGAGCCGTTCGACAACCGTCGCGGCCTCGCCCGTCGCGCCGGCGACCGGAATGCCGCGGTAGAGCGTTCCCAGGATCTCCGGATCATCGTCCAGCATCGCGACCGCGCGAAGGCCGGCCTCGGGGTGTTCGGCGAGCTTGTCGATGACGGCCCGCCCCAGGCGCCCGGCTCCCACGACGAGCACGTGCCGGACACCGAATCCGTGACGCCACGCCTCCTCGAGGTAGCGGCGGATGGCGGTCCGGCCCGCGAAGACGAAGAGGACGTCGGCGACGAAGAAGAGGAGCAGGACGAGGCGCGAGTAGGAGAACCCGCGGTAGAACGTGGCGAGCCCGGTCAGGAGAAGCGTGGCGAGTCCCGTGGCCACGAGGACGGCGAATCCTTCCTCGATCCGCGAACGGTTCCGCCGCACGCTGTAGAGCCCGTAGAAGTAGTAGACGATCGGCCAGAGGACGGCGATCAGCGGAAAGAGCCTGTAGTAGGTCGCGGCGTCGGGAACGCCCCTGGTGACCGGAACGATCTCCGCGCGGAAGCGGAGCGCGTAGGCGGCGAGAAGGGCCGCGAGCGTCGAGACGAGGTCCGACACCAGGAAGAGGGCCGCGATGCGGCGTGTGGACTTCTGGATCATGCGACGAAGCTTCCCGCTGTCAGCTCAGCCCCCGGCTTTCTTCCTTAGCAGGGTTTCGATCTCCTGCCGGAATTCCCTCTCGAAGCGCTCCCGGGCAAACGGAAGCGCCGACTCGCGAACCGCAGTGTAATCGAAGCGAATCCGGGCGGCTCGCCCGACCGCGCCGGCGAGGCCTTCCGGCTCCTCCGGCCCGTAGAGCACGCCGTTGACGCCGTCGCGCACGGCGTCGCGCGCCCCTCCGCGCGAGAACGCGACGACGGGGGCGCCGCAGGAGAGAGCCTCGACCGCCGCCATGCCGAAGTCCTCCTCGCCCGGCTGGACGAAGAACGCGCAGGTCCGGTACAGCCGGCGCAGCTCTTCCGGCGCGAGGTCCACGAGGATCTTTACGGAAGAATCGGCCATGGCGCGGAGGCGCTTCTCCTCCGGACCGCCTCCCACCAGGACGAGGGGCCGGCTTGTGCGGCGTGCCGCCGCGATCGCTTCCTCGTAGCGCTTGTAGGGAACGAGCGCCCCGACGGCGAGCAAGAAACCCTCGCGGCGCTCCGGTCCCGGCCCGAAGAAGTCCACGTCCACCGGAGGGTGACAGACCGTCGCCTCCCGGCCATAGTGGCGGCGGATCCGCTCGGCCACCGCCGAGGAGTTGGCCAGGTAGCGGGTCGGCCTTCCCGCCGTCTTCTGGTCCCAGCGGCGCAGGCGGCCGACGGCGAAGGTCTTGAGCGCCCGCCACCGGGTTCGTCCGGCGGGGAAATAGGCGTCGAACTGCTCGTAGGCGTAGCGGACCGGCGTGTGGCAGTAGCAGAGGTGCGGCGCGCCCGGCGGCGCGATCGCGCCCTTGGCGACACAGTGGGACGAGGAGACGACGAGATCGAAGCCCGAGAGGTCGAACGACTCCACCGCGCGGGGGAAGAGCGGCAGGTAGTGCCGGTAGTGATCGCGTGCCAGGGGAAGGCGGTTCAGGAACGAGACGCGGATAGGGTATTTCTCGATCTCTCTCGACACGGATCCCGGAACATGAAACAGCGTGAAGATCGTCGGCTCCGGCAGGAGCGGCAGCATCGCCTCGAGGACCTTCTCGCCTCCCCGCATCCCGTTCAACCAGTCGTGGACGACAGCGGTCCTCATGGAGCACCGGAGCCGTGAGACGTCAGGCGTAAGGCGTCAGGCGAGGAGGGAGTCGAAATCGCCGTCATGAGTTCGGCTCTCGCCTCACGCCTCCCGCCTTACGTCCTCGGCTCCCGGCCGAGGGCGGCGGCGTAGACGTCGAGGGTGCGCCGGGCGGCCTTGTCCCAGGAGAAGTCGAGGGCGCGCTTCCTGCCGAGCTCGCTCAATTCCGAGCGGAACTTCTCTTCGGTCGCCAGGCGGGCGATGCCCGAGGCGATGGCGTCCACGTCCATCGGATCCACCAGGCAGGCGTGGCCGCCCGCGATCTCCTGGAGGGCCGAGGTCGCCGACGTCAGGACCGGCGTGCCGCAGGCCATCGCCTCCACGACCGGAAGGCCGAAGCCCTCGTACAGCGTCGGATAGAGAAAGGCCTCCGCGCCGGCGAAGAGGGCCGGGAGGTCCGCGTCCTCGACGAGGCCGGGGCGGCGCACGGTCTCCGTCAGCTCGAGCGCGGAGATCAGGGCGTCCAGCCGGGCCGGGTTGGGGGGAAGAGGGCCGGCGAGCACGAGGGAATGCGGCAGAGATCGCTCCTGCCGCGCCTTCGCGAACGCGCGAACCACGTTCTGAACGTTCTTGTGCGGTTTCTCGCCTCCCAGAAAGAGGAGATACGGAAGGGTCAGCCCGAGCTTCGAGGCAACGCGTTCCTTTTCTTCCCGGGGAATATCGGGGTGAAACCGCGGAGAGACGCCGTTGTAGATCACGTCGATGCGAGCGGCCGGAACCTCGAAGTAGTTCGTCAGGTCCCGCCGCGTGTTCTCCGAGACGGTGACGATGCGATCGGCGCGGGTCAGCGCCCGCCGGATCATGAAGCGCGCGTAGACGTGCGCCGCGCGGCTGGGAAGGAACTGCGGGTAGAGCAGGTGGATGATGTCGTGGATCGTCACGACGGCGCGGGTCTTCCAGAGGGGCGGCAGGACGTAGTGCGTCGCATGGAACAGGTCGAGCCGGTCCCGCATCAGCCTCCAGGCAAAGCGCGTCAGCTCGGCGACGGAATAACCCGCGGAATCGTCGTGCGAGACCTCGAAGTGGTCGGGCAGGTCGGGAAGGGCATCGCTGTCGGCGCGGCGCGCGTACACCCGGAAGCGGTAGGCGCGCGACTCGGGAAGCTTCCCGATCGCTTCGAGAAGGTTGCGGATGTAGGACCCGATCCCGTAGTCCTTCAACTTGCGCGCGTCGATGCCGATGCGCGTCACGGCGGCGTCTCCCCGGCGGCTTCCGCGAGAACCGCGGCCGTCGCTTGCCCGGCGGCCTCCCAGGAGAAGCTCGCCGCGCGCTCCGGTCCCGCGGCCGCGAGGCGCCGGCGGGTCGCGGGATCCTCCAGGACTCGCTCGATCTCGCGCGCGAACCCGGCGGAGTCCCGGGGCTCCGCGAAGAGAGCGGCGCCGCCGGCGACCTCGCGCAGGGCGTCGGCGGTGGACGCCACCACCGGGATCCCGCAGGCCATGGCCTCGAGGACGGGAAGACCGAAGCCTTCCTCGAGCGAGGGATAGACGAAAACGTCGGCCGCCTGGTACAGCTCCCGGGCAGCCTCGCGGCCGGCGAAGCCCGCGAGGTGGATCTTCTCCCGGAACGGCGAGCGCGAGATCCGGTCGAACAGGGAGGAAGTCTTCCAGCCGGATCCGCCCGCAAGCACGAGATCGGGCGCCTGCGCGCCGCGGCTCCAGAGGAGGTCGCAGGCGGCGACGAGAGTCTCGACGTTCTTGCGCGGCTCGAGCGTGCCCAGGTACAGGATGTACCGGTTCCCGCCGGCGTAGCTCCGCCGCGTCGCGGCGAGCGCCGGCCCGTCCGCTGCCGGGGCGAAATCGGGATCCACGCCGTTGCGGACGACGCGCACTCGCCCCCGCGTCTCCGGATGCGCGCGCTCCAGCTCCCGAGCGGTCGTCTCCGAGACGCAGACGAAGCGGGCGGCCTTCTCGGCGGTCCGGTCCCACAGGGGCGCGAAGCCCACGAGCGTCCGCAGCGCATGCCACTCCGGATGCGTCACTGCCGTCAGGTCATGAACAACGGACACGAAGGGCAGGCCGCCGCGCACCGGGCCGATCGTCAAGGCGGCAAGCAGCACGTCGGCCCCCCATTGCCGGGCGCGCCGAGGGAGGGTCGTCTGGACCCAGAGCGTCCCCGGGCTGCGTCGGTCCGCGCCCACGCTCCAGGGACCGAGGGCTTCGGACTCGGGGAGAGGCCGCGGCGTGAAGAGGCGCACCTCGACGCCGTCGCGCGAGGCGAGAGCGCCGGCGATGCCGCGCGTGTAGGTGCCGATTCCGGTCGCCGGAGGCAGGAGCGCCCGCGCATCGATCGCGACTTTCACGGAAGGAAGCTATCAGCTATCAGCTTTCAGCTCTCAGCCAGAGCGCAAGGGCGGCATCGGCTGCTTCATGGGTACTTTCGCCCGCATCCCGCGGATGACCGGTAATCTGAGAACTGCGACCTGAAAACCGATGACTGACAGGCTGATAGCTGAAGGCTGATAGCTGATAGCTTCCGGCGTTTGACTCCCGTCGGCGGCTGGATAAAATACCCGGTTCCATGACGCAGCCCAACACCATCTCTCTGGACGCGGTCCTGGACGAGCCCGTGCCGTTCGCGTTCGAGCTGTTCTTCTCGACCGCGGGGCTCGACCGGGAGCCCCTGCTCGAGGTCTCGCCGGTGCGCCTGGAAGGGGAGATCTCGCGCATCGAGAAGGGCTTCCTCTTCGACGCGCGGATCGCCTACGCAGGCAAGCTCGAGTGCAGCCGCTGCCTGGCTTCCTACCCTTTCAGACCCGGGAGGACTTCTCCCTCGTCCTGACGAAGCGAGCGCCCGCCGCCGGCGCAGGAGATCCTCCTGGAAGGCGACGATTTCGATGTGTATTTCTACGATGAGCCCGTTCTCCCCGTCGCGCCGATCGCCGAGGAGCAGATCCAGATGGCCGTGCCGATGAAGCCGCTCTGCAGGGAAGACTGCCGCGGCCTGTGTTCCCGGTGCGGCGAAGACCTGAACGTCGCCGATTGCGGCTGCGAGGTCAACTCGGCCGACCCGCGGTGGGAAGCTCTGCGACAACTCAAGAAAGTGTAGGTCCACGATGCCCAACCCCAAACGGCGCCACAGCAAGGCCCGCCGCGACAAGCGGCGCGCGCACGACGCCCTGACGGCGCCGGCCCTCTCGGAGTGTCCCAACTGCAAGGAGCCCAAGCAGCCGCACCGCGTCTGCCCGCACTGCGGCTACTACAAGGGCAAGCAGACGATCAACGCCTGACGCTGCCGGTATAATCCCGCCCCACGTGATTCCGTTGGAGAGGAGGCTCTAGCGTGCGCATCGCCGTGGATGCGATGGGCGGAGACAACGCCCCGCAGGTCAACGTCGACGGCGCCATCGCCGCCTCGCGGGAGTTCGGCATCTCGACCCTGCTCGTGGGGCGGACGGCGCAGCTGACGCCCCTGCTCATGGACTCGGGCTACCGCGGGGGAGACATCCACATCGTCGACGCGCCGGAAGTCGTGACGATGGACGAGCATCCCGTCGCGGCGCTGCGCAAGAAGCGCAACTCCTCGATCCGGGTGGCGGCCAACTGCGTCCGCGACGGCCGAGCGGAGGGGCTCGTGTCGGCGGGCAACACGGGCGCCGCCATGGTCGCCGCCAAGATGGTCATCGGCACGATCGAAGGCGTGGACCGCCCGGCGCTCGCGACGGTCCTTCCCAACCTGACCGGCCACTGCCTGCTCCTGGACGTCGGGGCGAACCCCGAGGCCAAGACGCAGCACTTCAAGGAATTCGCGGTCATGGGCTCGATCTACGCGCAGCTCGTGTTCGGAAAGCCCTCCCCCTCGATCGGCCTCATGTCCATCGGCGAGGAGGACACCAAGGGGAGCGACCGCACCAAGGAGGCGTTCAAGTCCCTGAAGGAGACCGGCCTGAACTTCATCGGGAACGTCGAGGGACGGGACGTCTTCAACGGAAGGGTGGACGTCATCGTCACGGACGGCTTCACCGGCAACGTCATCCTGAAGGTGTCCGAGTCCCTCTCCGAGATGGTCGAGCAGCTCCTGCGGGAGGAGATCAAGCGGACGCTGAAGGCCTCCGTCGGGTTCCTGCTGTCGCGGTCGGCCTTCCGCCGGTTCAAGACCCGTCTCGACTATTCCGAGTACGGGGGGGCGCCGCTCCTGGGTGTCAAGGGATGCGTCATCATCTGCCATGGCCGCTCGAGCGCCAAGGCCGTGAAGAACGCCATCCGCCTCGCCGCGGAGTTCTCCCGCCAGGGGCTGGCGGAGAAGATCCAGTCCTCGATCGCCGACCTCCACTCGCGCGAGGCGCAGGCGGTCCAGAGCTGAAATGAACCGCGCGAAGATCCTGGGCACCGGCGCGGCCGTGCCGAAGAAGCTCCTGACCAACGCGGACCTCGAGAAGATCGTCGAGACGAGCGACCAGTGGATCACCGAGCGGACGGGCATCAAGGTGCGGCACATGATGTCGGAGGGGGAGAAGTTCTCCGACCTCTGCACGAAGGCCGCCGAGGCCGCGTTGAAGCGAGCGCACGTCAAGCCTGAAGACCTCGACATGATCCTCGTCGGCACGATCTCCGGGGACATGCCGTTTCCGGCAACGGCCTGCTTCGTCCAGAAGAACCTCGGGGCGACCCGCGCGGCGGCCTCCGACATCGGCGCGGCCTGCGTCGGGTTCCTCTACGGGCTGCACCTGGCCGACGCTCTCATCCAGTCCAGCAAGGCGGAGAACATCCTCGTCATCGGCGGAGAAGTGCTGACGCGCTACGTGGACTGGACCGACCGCTCCACCTGCGTCCTCTTCGGCGACGGCGCCGGGGCCGTGGTCCTGCAGGCGACGAAGGGGGACCACGGCATCCTCGGGACGCGCATGAAGTGCAACGGCAATTACGCGGACTTCATCTGCATGCCGGGCGGCGGCTCGAACCATCCGGCCAGCGATCCGAAGAACATCGAGCAGAAGCTTGCGTACATCCGGATGAAGGGGAACGAGACCTTCAAGGTGGCCGTCAAGGCGATGGCGGACGTGACCGCGGAGCTGCTCGCCGAGCAGGGTTTCGCAAACGACGACATCCAGCTCTTCATTCCGCACCAGGCCAACGAGAGGATCATCGACGCGGTGGCCTCGCGCCTGAAGTTCCCCGCCGAGCGCGTGTACAAGAACGTCGAGCGCTACGGCAACACGTCCGCGGCCTCGATCCCGATCGCGCTGGACGAGTGCGCGCTGGGCGGGCGAGTCAACACCGGCGACCTCGTCCTGCTCACCGCCTTCGGCGCGGGACTCGTGTGGGGATCGGTCCTGCTGAGGTGGTGAGGTTGAAGGTGGAAGGTGATAGGGACCGAGGGCTTTCCCCTACCGACCTCAACCTAACACCTGATCACCTGTCTCGATGCTCGCGCTTCTCTTCCCGGGCCAGGGCTCCCAGTTCGTCGGAATGGGGAAGGACCTCTTCGAAGCGTCGCCGGCGGCGCGGGAGGTGTTCGAAGAGGCCGACGCGGCCCTCGGGTTCGCGCTTTCCCGGCTCTGCTTCGAGGGGCCGGAGGAGGAGCTGCAGCGGACCGCCAACACCCAGCCGGCCATCCTGACTCACTCGATCGCCGCCTGGCGGGACCTCCAGGCGCGATTTCCGGAGCGGATCGAGGGAGCGGCCTTCGCCGCGGGACACTCCCTGGGCGAGTACTCGGCGGAGGTCGCGGCCGGCGCTCTCTCCTTCGCGGACGCCGTGCGGCTGGTCCGCCAGAGAGGCCTCTTCATGCAGGAGGCGGTTCCCGCAGGCGTGGGCGCGATGGCGGCGATCGTCGGGTTGTCTCCCGAGGACGTCGACGCCGCCTGCCGGGAATCCGCCCGGGGAGAGGTCGTCTCGCCGGCCAACTTCAACTCTCCCGAGCAAACCGTCATCGCCGGCCACGCCGGAGCCGTGGCGCGCGCCTGCGCGGCCTGCACGGCGCGGGGCGCCAAACGCGCGATCCCTCTTCCCGTGTCCGCTCCCTTCCACTGCTCGCTCATGGCGCCCGCCCGCGAGCGGCTGCGGCCGCTCCTGGACGAGACCCGCTTCGCGGACGCCGCGATCCCGGTCGTCACGAACGTGGACGCGCGGCCCCGGTCGCGGGGAGACCACCTGCGCGACGCGCTCCTCGCCCAGGTGGACGCCCCGGTGCGCTGGGTGGAGTCGGTGCGGCTCCTCGCGCGCGAGGGAGTGGATCGGGCGATCGAGATCGGGCCGGGGAAGGTGCTGTCGGGACTGGTGCGCCGGATTGAGAAGGGAATCACAGTCGAGAACTACGGAGGGAATTGATGCGGTGGCCGCTGCGCGGTGCGCGGTGTGCGGTTCGAGCTCTCGCCCTGCTGGGCGTCTTCGCTCTCGCGGGATGCGCGACGACGGGGAGGGGCGGCAAGCCGTCCCCCATCGACGCGGCCGTGGATGCGGCCTCGCGCCGCTGCGCCTGCCGCATCGGAGTCGCGGCGAGGCACCTGGAGAGCGGCTGGACCTACGAGCGCAACGGCGCGGAAGAGTTCGAGTCGGCATCGGTCATCAAGATCGCCATCGTGACCGAGGCGATGGCCCGGGTGCGGGATGGGACGATCACGCTGTCGGACCGGTGGACTCTCACCGAAGAGAAGAAGGCGGACGGATCGGGGACGCTCCTGATCCTCGATGCCGGGCTGAATCCCACCTGGAGCGACCTCGTCACGCTCATGATCGGCCCTTCCGACAACACGGCCACCAACGCCTGGATCGGCCGGCTGGGGATCGACGCGATCAACGCGCGCATGGCGGGGATGGGGCTTCCCCACATCCGCCTCTTCGCGATGCTCCCCTCGCTCGCGCACGCTCACGACAACCCATCTCCCTGGCTGGGCTTTCGCCTCGGCGCGGTGACGCCGAGCGAGCTGGCGGACTGGATGGGGCGCGTCGCGCGCGGGGAGGTCCTGGACGCCGAATCCTCCCGCAGGATCTTCGAGTACCTCGACAAGGACCCCACGCGCCAGCGGATCGCGCGGCGCTTTCCGTCCGAGATGCTCTGGGCCGGCAAGTCCGGCTCGATGCGCGGCGTGCGCAACGACGCCGGCATCCTCCGGACGAAGAAGGGGAGGTTCGTCCTCGTCGTCCTGACCGACGGCAGCAAGGCCGACGCCGTCAGCTCCGCGGATCACCCCTCCGTGCTGGCCATCGCCGACGTGGCGAAGGCCATCGTGGACACGTGGAGCCGTGACCTGCCCGACATCGTGGACAAACCGAAGTGACGGCGCGCCGCACGCGCGCCGTCATCCTGAGCGTCGTGAGGCGCGAAGGATCTGCTCCGGTGTCCTCGAGGCGCGTCACCGAGAGGGCAGATTCTTCGGCCCTGCGGGCCTCAGAATGACAGGATCGGGAAGGTAGACTCTGGCCATGAACCGATTCGAAGGCAAGGTCGCCCTGGTCACCGGCGCGTCGCGGGGGATCGGCGAGGCGATCGCGCGCCGGCTCGCCACGGAGGGGGCGGCCGTCGTCGCGGCGGCGCGGACGGCGGAGGCGCTGGAGAGCGTGGTCGCCGGGATCGCGGCGGCGGGAGGCAAGGCGCAGGCTCTGACCCTCGACCTGGCCGACCCGGCCTCCGTCGAGAACGGCGTGAAATCCGTCCTTGCCGGGCATGGCCAGATCGACGTTCTCGTCAACAACGCCGGCGTCACGGAAGACAACCTGATGATCCGCATGTCCCGGGAGGCGTGGGACCGGGTGCTCGCGACCAACCTGACAGGCGTCTTCCTCCTGACGCAGGCCGTCGTCAAGGCGATGCTGCGCAAGCGTTACGGGCGGATCGTCAACATCACGTCGGTCGTGGGCCTGATGGGCAACGCGGGCCAGGTCAACTACGCCGCGTCCAAGGCGGGGCTTGTCGGGCTCACGAAATCCGTCGCGCGGGAGCTCGCCTCCCGCAACATCACCTGCAACGCCGTCGCGCCGGGCTTCATCGGGACGGCGATGTCGGAGAAGATGACCGACGCCGCGCGGGAGTCCCTTTCCGGCCAGATCCCGCTCGGCCGGCTCGGCACCCCCGACGACGTCGCCGCCGCCGTGGCCTACCTCGCCTCCGACGAGGCGCCTACGTGACCGGAACCGTCCTCAACGTGTCGGGAGGGCTCTACATGTAGGATCGTCAGGCGTGAGGCGTGAGGCGTAAGGCGAAGCCGACCGAAGGAAACCGCCGCGCCTGACGCCTGACGCCTCACGCCTTACGGCTTGCCCTCGCGGGGCATCTGGGCAAGAATACGGCGGCTTTCTGAACGAGAAGAAAGGGGAACCGAATGAGCGTGGAAGAGAAGGTCAAGAGCATCATCGTCGAGCAGCTCGGTGTGGATGCCAACGAGGTGACTCCGGAAGCCTCTTTCGTGGACGATCTCGGCGCGGATTCTCTTGACACCGTGGAGCTCGTCATGGCGTTCGAGGAAGCGTTCAACATCGAGATCCCGGACGAAGCCGCCGAGAAGATCCAGAAGGTCAAAGACGCCGTCGCCTACATCGAGAAGAACTCCTCGCAGAACTGATCTCGTGTCCCGTTAGAAAAGACATGCCCCGTTTCTCCTCTCCGCGCCGGGTGGCCGTGACGGGACTGGGCCTCGTCTCGCCGGTCGGAATCGGGAACGCCGCGAACTGGGAAGCGCTGCTCGCCGGCAAGAGCGGCATCGGCCCGATCACCCGCTTTGACGCTTCCCCCTTCACCTGCCGCATCGCGGCCGAGGTCAAGGGGTTCGATCCTTCTCTCTTCATCGAGAAGAAGGAGATCAAGAAGATGGACACCTTCATCCATTTCGCGATGGCGGCCGCCCGCTTCGCGATGGAGGACTCGGGCATTCCGGTCAACGATCAGAACCGCGAGCGGTTCGCCGTCGTGGTCGGGTCCGGTATCGGCGGGCTTCCGCTCATCGAGAAGACGCAGCGCGAGTTCGTCGAGAGCGGCAACAACCCGCGCGTCATCTCCCCGTTCTTCATCACGGGCCTGATCGTGAACGAGGCGGCGGGGAACATCTCGATCAAGTACGGGCTGAAGGGCCCGAACCTCGCCACCGCGACGGCGTGCACGACCGGCGCCCACGCGATCGGCGAGGCCTACCGGAAGATCCAGTACGGCGAGGCGGACGCCGCCATCGCCGGCGGAACCGAATCGGTCATGACGCCTCTGGCCGTTGGCGGTTTCGCCGTCATGCGCGCCCTCTCCACCAGAAACGACGACCCGCAGCACGCGTCCCGTCCCTGGGATCGCGGCCGCGACGGCTTCGTCATCGGGGAAGGAGCGGGCCTCGTCATCCTGGAGGAGATGGAGGCGGCGAAGAAACGGGGCGCCCGCATCTACTGCGAGCTCGTCGGCTACGGCCTTTCCGGCGACGCCTATCACATCGCGGCCCCTTCGGAAGACGGCGATGGGCCGGCGCGCGTCATGCGCAACGCCCTGGAAGACGCCGAGATCAATCCCGAGGATGTGGACTACATCAACGCCCATGGCACCTCGACGCCCGCCGGCGACAAGGTCGAGACGATGGCCGTCAAGATGGTCTTCGGCGCTCACGCGAGGAAGGTCGCGGTGTCGTCCACCAAGTCCATGACGGGGCACCTGCTCGGCGCCGCCGGCGGCCTCGAAACCGCGATCTGCGCGCTGGCGGTCGAGAACCAGGTCATGCCGCCGACGACAAACTACGAGACTCCCGATCCCGAATGCGATCTGGACTACGTGCCGAACGTGGCGCGTTCCGCTCCGATCCGCTACGCCCTCTCCAACTCCTTCGGCTTCGGCGGCACCAACGGCTCCCTCGTCTTCAAGAGAGTCTAGGCCGGAGGCGCGTCATCCTGCTATCGCGCTCCATCGTCGTCATCCTGAGCGCAGCGAAGGATCTGTTCCGGCGCCTTGCAGTCCTGAGGAGCAGATCCCTCGTCGCTTCGCTCCTCGGGATGACATGGGTCGGCGGACCATTTTGCATCTTGCGTTCCGTCCCGTTTATTAGGCAACCTCTCTTCCCATGAACTCCTTCGTCGCCATCGCCTACGTCCCCGACACCGAGACCCGGATCAGGATCGGCGCGGACGGCAAGTCCATCGACGAATCCGACGTCAAGTGGATCGTCTCGCCCTACGACGAGTACGCGCTGGAAGAAGCCCTCCGGATCAAGGAGGCCAAAGGCGCCGGGACGGTCCGGGTCGCGGCGGTCGGCCCCGAGCGCGCGAAGACGGGCCTCCGGGAGTGCCTGGCGCGCGGCGCCGACGACGCGGTCTGGATCGATTCGGGCGACTCGCGGTATCTCGACGCCCTCGCGACGGCCAGGGCGCTGGCCGCCGCCGCCCGGGAGGGGTCCTACGACTTCCTCTGGTTCGGCCAGAAGGGGGTCGGCTACGACGAATCGTTGGTGGGTCCGATGGTTGCCGAGCTCCTCGACCTTCCGCACGTGGGCAACGTCATCAAGCTCGAGGTGGGGGAGGGGAAGATCACGGCCCACCGCGAGATCGAGGGAGCCCACGAGATCGTCGAATCCACGCTCCCGGTCGTGCTGACGGCCCAGAAGGGGCTGAACGAGCCGCGCTACGCCTCGCTCAAGGGGATCATGGGGGCCAAGAAGAAAACGATCGCGGAAAAGAAACTGGCGGAAATGGGAATCCCGGAGGCGGCCGCCGCCGGCGCGAAGGTCCGCTGGAGAAAGCTCGAATTGCCGCCGCCGCGCCAGGCCTGCAAGCTCATTCCCGCCGACGATCCGGCCGCCGCGGCGAAGGAGCTCGTCCGGCTGCTGCGGGAAGAAGCGAAGGTCATTTGATGTCAGCTATCAGCTGTCAGCTATCGCCGAGGACGAATAAGGACGTGAGCGAAGCGAAGTCATCCTGACGAAGCCGCCGGAGCAGAATCTTGCGTCGCTGCAGCGGACTGCAGAGGCTGACAGCGAGCTGAGAGCCGAGAGCTATGAAGTTTCTCGTCTTCATCGAGCAGCGGGAAGGGAAGATCCGGAAGGCTTCGCTCGAAGCGTTGTCGGTCGCGCGCAACCTCTCCGGCGGGCCGGTGGCCGCGGTCCTGCCGGGCAAGGGAGTCGCCGCGCTCGCGTCCGGCCTCGGAAAGTACGGAGCCGGCGTCGTCCATGTCGCGGACCAGGAGGACCTCGCGCTCTACAGCGCCAAGGGGTACGTCGGGGCGCTCGACGCCGCCGCGAAAAAGGAAAGCCCGGACGCCGTCCTGATCGCCGCGACATCCATGGGCAAGGACATCGCGCCGCGCTTCGCCGCGCGCAACGGCGTCTCGGTGCTCGCCGACGTGATGGAGCTGCGCGTGGAGAACGGGAGGCTCGTGGGCTGGCGCCCCGTCTACTCCGGCAAGGCGCGCGCGGAGGTGGACTGCGGCAGCGCGGCGCTCCAGGTCGCGACGACGCGCCCGAACGTCTTCCCGGCGCAGGCCGCCGACGCGGCGGAGCCGAGGGTCGAATCGCTCGATCTCGGCGCGATCGCGCCGCGAGCGAAGGTCGTAAAGGTCGAGACCTCGGCCTCGAAGGAGCTGGACGTCTCGGAGGCGGACATCATCGTGTCGGGCGGGCGCGGCATCAAGGGACCGGAAAACTGGACTCTGATCCGGGATCTCCAGGAAGCGCTCGGCGCCGCGCTCGGCGCGTCGCGCGCCGTCGTGGACGCGGGCTGGATCGATCACCAGTACCAGGTTGGACAGACCGGCAAGGTCGTGTCGCCCACTCTCTACGTCGCCTGCGGCATCTCCGGCGCGATCCAGCACCTGGCCGGCATGGGCACCTCCAAGGTCATCGTCGCCCTGAACAAGGACCCCGAAGCCCCCATCTTCAAGGTCGCGACCTACGGGATCGTCGGAGACATCTTCCAAATCGTCCCCGAGGTGGCCAAGGCCGTCAGGGAAGTAAAGAAAGAGTGACCCCGTCGCTGTCATGTCTGAGGGTCGAAGGCCGAAGAATCTGCTCCCGAACACTGGCGGCGAACGAGAGCAGGTCCTTCAGCTTCGCTCATGAGCTTGCCCTGAGCCTGGAAGCAATCCGTCGAAATGATCAGCGCTGATACCTTCATTTCCTCAGGATGACACCGGAGTCGGCGAAGGGATGACAAGGTCGGAATCGTCGGCTAGAGTCCAAGCGTGACTCCTCTTCCACCGACCACGTGATCCTCGGCTTGAGCGGCCGTCTCCTCTTCGGCCTGCTTCTCCTCTTCGCGATCCTGGTCTTCGTCTATTCCGCGACCCGGCGCATCCGTCTCCTCCTGGCGCTCGCGCCGGAGCCGCGCTTCGACCGGATCGGCCTGCGGATCAGGAAGACGCTCGAATACGCGTTCCTGCAGAAACGCATGTTCCGGGACCTCTATGCAGGGACATTCCACATCTTTCTCTTCACGGGCTTTCTCGTCCTGACCGTCCGGACGATCGCGCTCGTGGTCGAAGGGCTCGTGCCGGGATTCGTGCTGCTGCCCGGCCGCGCGGGCGACATCTACACGCTCGTCAAGGACGTCTTCGAGGTCCTGGTCCTCGTCGGCGTGACGATGGCGGTCTTCCGCCGCGTGTTTGTGCGGCCCAAGCGCCTGGACCTGACATTCGACGCCTGGATCATCCTGTTCCTCATCGGGCTCCTGATCGCCGCCGACCTCGTGTCGGAAGGGGCGAAGGTCGCGCTCGCGCCCGAGCTCGCGAGCGCCTGGGCGCCGGCCGTCGCGGCCATGGCGGGACTCTTCGGCGCCGGCGCTGGCTCCCGCGGCGCTCCAGGCTCTCTACGCCGGCGGGTGGTGGGTCCACCTCGTGGACATCTTCTTCTTCGGGAACTACCTGCCGTACTCCAAGCACTTCCACATCCTGACCGCCATCCCCAACGTCTTCCTGATGAAGCTCGAGCCGATGGGGCGCCTCGGAACGCCGGACCTGGAGAACTCCGAGCACTTCGGCGTTTCGCGGGTCGAGCACCTCGCGTGGAAATCGGCGCTGGACGGATATACCTGCACCGAGTGCGGGCGCTGCCGCGTCGTCTGCCCGACGTCGCTGACAGACAAGCCGCTCGACCCGAAGGTCTTCATCGGGCAGCTGCGTGATGCCGTGTACGAGGCGACGCCACAGGTCCTCGCGGCCGCCACCGGCCGGGGCAACGGCGATGCCGGCGAGGCGCGCAAGGATCTGATCGGCGGCTGGATCTCCGAGGACACGATCTGGGCGTGCACGACCTGCGGCTACTGCACGTCCGCCTGCCCGGTCTTCATCATCCCCGCCGTGGACAAGATCATCGAGATGCGCCGCCACCTGGTCCTCGAGAAGACGGAGTTCCCCAAGGAGATGCAGACCGCCTTCCGCGGCATGGAGACCAACGGCAACCCGTGGGGGATCTCCGCCGCCTCGAGGGCCGACTGGGCCAAAGACCTGCCGGTCGTCACGATGGCGGAGGCGGGGGAGCGCCCGGTCGAGGTCCTCTTCTGGGTCGGATGCGCCGGCTCCTACGAGGACCGCGCCAAGCGCGTCTCCCGCTCGCTCGTCGAGATCCTGAACGCCGCCGGCGTCTCCTTCGCGATCCTCGGAACCGAGGAGACCTGCAACGGCGACTCCGCGCGCCGCATGGGCAACGAGTACCTCTTCCAGATGCTCGCGCAGCAGAACATCGAGACCTTGAACGGCTACGGCGTGAAGAAGATCGTGACGAACTGCCCTCACTGCTTCAACTGCCTGAAGAACGAGTACGCCCCGCTCGGCGGAAATTACGAGGTGATGCACGGCTCGGAGCTCGTCTCGCGGCTGATCGCCGAGGGGCGCGTCCGAATGGAAACGCCCATCGCCCAGACGATCAGCTTCCACGACCCGTGTTATCTCGGCCGCTACAACGGCGTGTACGACGCGCCCCGACAGATCCTCGAATCCATCCCCGGCCTGACGCTCAAGGAGCTGCCGCGCTCGCGCGAGCGCGGGCTCTGCTGCGGCGCCGGCGGCGGGCGCATGTGGATGGAAGAGAAGCTCGGCTCCCGGATCAACCAGGCCCGCATGAAGGAGATCGCCGAGGCCGGCACCGACGCCGTCGGCGTCTCCTGCCCCTTCTGCATGGTCATGATCGGCAACGCCAAAGACGAGATCGGCGCCACGACCGCCCCCTTCGACGTCCTCGAGCTCGCCCGCCAGTCCATGGCTCCTCCGAGATCGCCGAATAACCCTCCGGCGAGCGCCCTGCCTGTCATCCCGAGGAGCAAAGCGACGAGGATCTGCCCCGGAACGTCGGAGCCCGGGCCGTCGCTCCGCTCGCTCGAGCTGCCCGAGCAGGAAAGTGACTATCGAAGCGACCGGAGCAGGTCCTTCGCTGCGCTCAGGATGCACGAGGGCAAGGATGACGGTGAGGGCGCGCGCGTTCAGAGGCTAGAACACTCCAGCTCACCGGCACGACCGTCTGAATCCGGTGAATCCCGGTCCCGCGTCAGAAGCGTGTGGCGCGCCTCCAGGGCACAGAAAGCGATGACCAGATCCAGGACCGCCGCCTGAAAACCTCGTCTCGCGAGCGCGAAGCGGCTTCCGCGATCCTCTCCCAGAGCTCGCGGGTCCGGGAGCCACTCCAATCCCGAGCAGCCCGCTCAACAGGTCGAAGTCGCGGCGCGACGACGTGCCGGAGAGGACTTCGGCATAGACGGCCCCGGCGATCGCGACGCGCCCCTCGGCCAGCAGCGGGTCGATCCGGCGCACCGCGGCCGAGTCCCCTCTCAGGAATGCGACCCACGCCGAGGTGTCGGCGAGGACGTCGCTCAAGCGGTTCTTCGCCTCCGGGACCGCGCCAGGTCAATCCGGAGATTCATCCTGCCGGCGAGGCGGCGCAACTCTTCCCGCTTCGCTTTCTTGATCAGCTCTTCCAGTCCCGAGATGACGGTCTCGCGTTTGGTTCGATGACCGCACGCGCGCCTGGCTTCCTCGAGAATCTCCTCCGGAATGTCGAGGGTTGTTCTCATGCATAAAGCATATGACTTTCGAATATCGTATGCAACTCTCGAGCGCCGCGACGACCGGCTACGATGCGCCGGTGTTCCCCTCGGATCTCCTCGACCGCCTTGTTTCATTCTTCACGCGGCGGCCCCCGAGGATACCGCGGATCTGCGCGGGGTGGGGCAGGAGTGGGAGCGGCTGGCGGAGAAGCATCTGAAGGAGGCGGGGTACACGATTCGAGCCAGGAACTTCCGGACTCGCGTCGGGGAAATCGATTTCGTGGCGCAGGATGGGAACGTTCTCTGCTTCGTCGAGGTCAAGGGACGGCATGGCACCGGGTTCGGCATGCCCGAGGAGGCGGTCAACCCGAAAAACAGCGCCGGATCTTCCGCGCCGCGCAGGCGTATCTCCAGCGCGAGCGTCTCGAGGACTCCACCTGTCGCTTCGACGTGGTCTCAATCCTTCAGGATGACTCGGCGTCGAACGTGACCATCCTCCGGGACGCCTTCGTCGGCCCTCCTCGTCCGCGCCCGCCGCGGTAGCCGTCGCTCCGCGCTTGCGCGGGATCTGCGCCTGCGGGCGCACCGGCGATCGACTCGGCCGGATGCGGCCTCGATCGTTCGCCTGATTCCGCGCAAGCGCTCCGCTCCCGCGGCGCGAGGCTCCTCCTGCGATTACCTCAGGAGACTCCTCGCGCCGCGACCGGGGCCAGAACGAGGATTGCCCGGACACAGATAGGCCGCCCGCCTGCGTGTTACAATCTCGTGTCTTTCAGGAGAACGAAACTAGTTGCCAGAACCAGAGCAGCGCTACAATTTTGTCTGCCCGAAATGTTCGGGGAACTTTTCGATGCAGCTCGAGCGAATCCCCCCCGTTCAGGCTCGGTTCGGCTGCCCGCACTGCAAGGAGCCGATGGACTTTCCCTCGCGGGAGGAGGCCCGCCGGGAAATCCAGCTTCGGGCGGAGGCCGCCGCAGCGGCAGCCGCGGCAGCTAATCCCGCCCCTGCCGCCAGGGCCGCTGACCCGCCAGCGGCTCCGTCAGAGGCGGCTGCAGGACGTCAGCCCCAACACCTTCGCCGCCACGGAGGGCCTGCGTTTCCGGATCGAAAAACCGGGCTTCCGATCGGACGTCTTCGACCGGAGGGACATCCGCAATCTCATCCGGACGCGTGAGATCCGCGAGACCGACCACATCCGCGTGGAAGATGCGGAAGCCGTCCTGGCGGGCGATCTTCCGTATCTGAAATCGCTCTTTAAACTTGCCAAGGCCCAGAAGGTCAAGCCTCCGGGTTGCTGCCGCACGCACACCGACAGGGTCGCATTCTTCCAATGCCACGATACCGGCCGGCCCCTCTGCGAGCCGTGCGCTCCGGAGAAGAAGTTCGGCGGACAGACCATCCGAGTCTGCCAGCACTGCGGCGGCACGGCCGTCGATCTCCACACGACGGCTTGACCGTCGCGGACCCCTCCGCTATCCTTCGCCCTCCCGAGCGGGAATAGCTCAGTGGTAGAGCGCTACCTTGCCAAGGTAGAAGTCGCGGGTTCGACCCCCGTTTCCCGCTCCATCCGTCGCTACGCCCGCTCCGCTTGGATCTGCGCCTGCGGCGCGATCCGCTCCGGGGCTTCGCTCCCGCGGCGAAAGGCTCCTCCTCGCCTTCGCTCGGAGACTCCTTTCGCCGCGATGGGCCGGCGTTTCGGAGAGCCTACGGGGTCGGTCTTGCTAGACGGCAAGATCGAGGAAAGCAGGGCCTGACGGCCGACACCTCACTTTGTTTTTTGGAATGCTTTCTCCGACCCCGGAAAACCGATGCATGGGATTGGTGACGCATTTGTCTTTCAAGGACTTGAAAATGATGCGCATGCATCTTGGCTATTCCCATGCGACGCCTGAAAATATGCTGTTGGGTTTCTTTAAGGCCCGGCCGGCTTCGGAACCTTGCCGTCGCCGTCTTTCCTTCGAGTCAATACCCGATGGAGGCCACTTCCACAAGGATTCAGGAGATTGAGTCATGAAGTTCGCGCGCGAAGTCCATTTCCAGATCAAGAGCGGCAAAGAGACGGAGTTCAACAACCTCTTCGAGAAGGAAGTCCTGCCGATCCTGCGCAAGCAGAATGGTTTCCTGGAGGAAGTGACGCTCGTCAACCCCAAGGGCGCGGTCGGTATCAGCCTCTGGGATAACCGCCTGCACGCCGAGACCTACGGTACGGCTGCGTATCCGCAGGTTCTGGCGAAGCTCACCCCCGTGATCGATGGAACGCCTAAGGTGGAGATCTACGAGACCGCCTCCACGTACCTTCCGGTCTAACTGGCAATAAGCGCCTGAGAGCGCTCGTTTCATCCGAGGCCCCAGGAGGGGCCTCTTTTTTTGCCTTGCACGCCGAGAGGAAGTAGAGCCAGGAGTCTTCAGGTCCGGGAGACGCCGTCCGCCGGTGCGAATCGCCCTCACCGGAGAGGGGAGAACCGACCCGAAAGATCGAGGGGCACCGGGATGTCGCCGCGCGGAAGCCGCACAACCAGAGTGCCGCGCAGCCGTCCCTCGACGTCGTCGCCCGAACGGAGCGCGGAACCGGCGGCGGCCAGGAGCTGGGCGTTGTCGAGGTCGATGGGAAGCTTCAACGTCGTCTCCTGCCCGGGCCGGAGGATCATCTCGCCGGTGGCGCCCGACCCGACTTCCCGCTCGTTGGCGAACAGACGGCAGCTCGCGCTCGCGAGCTTCAACGGAAATGCGAGCGGGTTCCGAACCGTGACCTCCGCCAGGGCTGCGCTTTCGAGCAGCGAGAACTCCGTCAGCTGGATCGAGGTGAGCTTGACGAAGCCTGACGCCGCGTCCTCCCGTTTCTCGACCTCGACCTGGTCCCAGCGCCTGGTGCCCGACCATTCGACCGGGTTTCCGCCCGCCACGCGGCCGCGCAGCCGGTAGTCGAAATCGGAGGCGCGGAAGCGCTTGATCCAGTCCTCCGGCACGTCCCGGTACCGCATCTTCACGGAAAGCTCCAGGCGCTCCCCGGAGGCTCGTGCGAGGCCGGTGACGGGGACCTCCGAAGCGGATCCGTTCAGCGAGACCGAACCGGAGAACGCGCCGGCCGGCGCGCCGGGCTCCGCACGCGACAGGATCACCGTGAAGGCCTGAGGCTCCGGGACCACGCGGATGTCCGCCGGGGTCGCGGCGGAAGCCAGAAGAGCCTGAGCGAGAAGCCAGATCACCATGGTGTTTGAGCTACGCGCTGATGTCAGGAGCGGCGGTTCATCTTCGCTTGCGGCGCGCCCGCTCGTGGATCTCGCGGCAGTGTCCCGGCAGGACGACGAGAACGGCCGGGCTACTTCTTCGTCGGACCAGCCTTCTTGCAGGTCTCGTCGACGATGAGACCCCACTGACCCTTCATCTTCAGCTCGAACTTGTGCGTGAACTCCGTGTCGCTCTTCTTGACGTAGGTGTCGCGCGCGGTGGTTTTCTCACCCACCACCATGTCACCGGTCCAGACCATCGTGTCGCCCTGCCACCCGGGCGACATCTCGTTGGCCCAGCTCCCGAAGTTGTCCACCCACACCATCACAAACTGCTTCCCCGGCGCGTCATAGCCGAGGTGGGCCATGCCTCTCACCGGCTGGGTGTTCGACGCCGTCTTCTTCTCGGTGAGCATGCCGGAATACCAGAAGCCGTCCAGGTCCGAATTGAGCACCAGGGAGCTCTCCGTCTTGTGGGCGGGACCAAAGGGACTGGCGGGCGCGTCACCCGAGCACGCCCAGGACCCCGCGTAATACTTGATCTGCGACATTTCCGCCGCTGGCTTGGGAGCCTGCTGAGCCAGGACCGAGGACCCAACGAGCAGGAGAACAGCGGCAAACGCAAAGGTGGTCTTCATCATCCTCTCTCCTTGCCATCAAAGTGGCGGTATGAACCATTATGACACGCGGGAATGCGCTTACGCGCTGTGCCGGATATGCATCACGTCGCCGTCCTTGACGATGTACTCCTTGCCCTCCAGGCGCAGCGTGCCCTTGGAGCGCGCGCTGGCCTCGGATCCGGCGTCGAGAAGCTGGTCCCAGTGGATCGTCTCGGCGCGGATGAAGTGCTTCTCGAGATCCGAGTGGATCGCGCCCGCCGCCTCCTGCGCGTGGACGCCGCGAGGCACGGTCCAGGCGCGGCATTCGTCTTCGCCGACGGTGAAGAATGAGATCAGGCCCAGAAGTTCGTAAGTCTTGCGAATGAGGCGCGTCAGCCCGCTCTCGTTCAGCCCGTAGCTGGAGAGGAACTCGGGAGCCTCCTCGTCACTCATCTCCGCGAGCTCGGCCTCCACCTTGCCGCAGATGGCTGTCGCTCCCGCGTTCGGGCGCGAAGCAATTTCGGCGAGGTTGTACCTGGCAGCCGCGGCGTCCAGATCCTTGCCCAGCTCGGCGCTCTCGCTGATGTTGACCACGTACAGGATCGGCTTCTGGCTGAGGAAGGCGAAGCCGCGCAGGCGCTTCTCGTCGTCGGCGTTGAGTTCGAGCTCGCGCATGGGCTGTCCGCTTTCGAGCTGCGCTTTGCACTTCAGCAGCAGCTCGTGCTCGCGCACCAGCTCGTCGGACTTGATCCTCTTCAAGTCCTTTTCCAGCCCCTCCATGCGCTTTTCGATCTGCACCATGTCGCTGACGATCAGGTCAGCCTCGACGTTGCGTGCGTCCTTCAGCGGATTGATCTCACCGGCGTGCGGGATCGCCGGATCTTCAAACGCGCGCAGCACGTGGGTGAGCGAATCCACCTCCCGCAGGCGTAACGCGTAAGCCGACTCCTTGAGCGCTTCCTGGCCGATGGCGGCAACGTCCACGTATTCAACCGTGGCATGCGTCGTCTTTTTTGGCTTATAGAGGGCCGAAAGCTTATCCAGGCGCTCGTCGGGAACCCTGGCGATGCCGACGTGCACGTCGCGCGAATGCATGGCATGCGCGTCGAGCTGCGCTTTCGTGAGGATCTTGAACAGCGATGTCTTGCCCACCTGCGGCAGCCCGATGATTCCAGTCTTCATAGAAATTTATTTCTTGCCGATCGGGTGATTTGCGATTGATGAAACAGATCAACCGAAGATACGTTTATCACGATTACTTCGGGGCACCGCGCGCGCCGCGACAGGGGCCTGGCCCGAACGACGAGAGCAGATCCTTCGCTTCGCTCAGGATGACACGGTAGGCCCACCTCGGTCTCGGGATCTGCGCGGCGGTAGAATCCGCGCCCGGAAATTCATGGCGCTCTTACCGGGGACTCGTCTTGGGCCTTACGAGATCCTTGCGCCGCTGGGCGCGGGCGGGATGGGGGAGGTCTACCGGGCGAAGGACTCGAGGCTCGGGCGGGAGGCGGCGATCAAGGTGCTTCCGGAGGAGATGGCGCGGGACACGGAGCGCCTGGCCCGCTTCGAGCGGGAGGCGCGGGCTCTCGCTGCGTTGAACCATCCGGGGATCGTCACGATCTACGCGGTCGAGCAGTCGGGGGAGACGCTGTACCTGGCGATGGAGCTCGTCGAGGGGAAGAGCCTCGATGCGGCGATGGAGGCGGGAGCTTTCTCGCTCGCCCGCTTCTTCGAGATCGCCGTGCCGCTGGCCGAGGCGCTGTCAGCCGCGCACGAGCGCGGGATCGTGCACCGCGACTTGAAGCCCGCCAACGTCATGATCACGCGCGAAGGAAAGGTCAAGGTCCTCGACTTCGGCCTGGCCAGGCTCGACGCGCCGAGCTCCGACCCGAACGTCACCGGCGTGCCGACGGCGAGCATCGTCGAGCTGACCGGGGAAGGCCAGATCTTCGGCACGGTTGCCTACATGTCCCCGGAACAGGCGCGCGGCGGCAAGGTGGACGCGAGGTCGGACGTCTTCTCGCTGGGGATCGTCCTCTACCAGATGCTGGCGGGCGCTCGCCCGTTCCACGGAGAGTCGGCGATCGAATTGCTCACCTCGATCCTGCGGGACCGGCCTGCTTCGATCACCGATCTCCGTACGGACGTGCCTCCGCACCTGGCCAGGATCCTCCGCCGGTGCCTGGAGAAGGACCCGCTCGATCGCTACCAGACGTCCCGCGACGTCTTCAACGAGCTCCGCGACCTCCAGGCGGAGGCCTCGGTGCCGACGGTCCGGCTCGAAGCCCCGTCCCGCGATTCGGGGCCGGTCCGAGGGGAGGAAGGCTTCTGGATCGCGGTCCTGCCGTTCCAGTCTCGCGGCGGCGACCCCGCCGTTGAGTCCCTGGCGGAGGGGCTGACCGAAGACATCGTGACCGGTCTTTCGCGCTTCTCCTACCTGCGTGTCATCGCTCGAAGCTCCACCGCCCAGTTCGCCGGCCAGGGCATGGATGTCCGCGCCGCCGGCAAGGCCCTCGGCGCGCGCTACGTGATGGAGGGCAGTCTTCGCCAGGCCGGAACGAAGTTGCGCCTGGCCGTGCAGCTCAGCGATGCGGCGACCGGCGCTCATCTCTGGGCAGAAAACTACGAACGCGACTTCAGCCCGGAGTCGGTTTTCGAGCTGCAGGACGACCTGGTCCCGCGGATCGTTTCGACGGTTGCCGACATGCACGGCGTTCTGCCCGGCAGCATGAGCGAGGCGCTGCGCAGCCGCCCTCCTGAGCAGTTGAGCCCCTACGAGGCGGTGATGCGCAGCTTTGGCTACTCGACGCGGGCCACCGCCGAAGAGCTCGCCGCGGCGCGATTCGGCCTGGAATTGGCCGTGCGGAAAGCGCCGGGTTATGCCGATGCCTGGGCGATGCTGGCCCTGCTTTGCGTTCAGGACTACGCGCAGGGATTCCACCTTCAGGCCGATTCGCTGGCGACCGGGTTGGCCGCCGCGCAACGGGCCGTGGAGGCGGCGCCGGCCAATCACCTGGCGCAGAGCAGCCTGGCCCAGGCGCTCTACTTTCGCAAGGAATTCGAGAGCTTCCGGAATGCGGCGGAGCGGGCCGTCGCGCTCAATCCCTTAAACGGCGACACCATCGCGTTCCTCGGAGAGATGCTGATCTATGCGGGCAACCGCGAGCGCGGCCTCGAGCTGGCCCGGCGCGCCAGGCAGCTCAATCCCAATCATCCGGGATGGTACTGGTACGCGGACTTCTACGATTCGTACCAACGGGGCGACGACCGCGGCGCGCTCGATTTCGCGCTGAAAGTCCATCTGCCGGGCAATTGGTTCGCGCACGCCGCCCTGGCCGCCGCCCTCGGGCAGCTCGGAGAGCGGGATGCGGCCGGCAGAGCCCTGAGGGATCTGCTCAAAGTGCGGCCGGCCTTCGCCGCCACGGCTCGCGCGGATATGGAGAAGTGGTGTAAGCCCGAGTACGTCGAGCGCTTCATCGACGGGTTGCGCAAGGCGGGACTGGACGTGCCCTCGCCTTCGGGGGCCGTTCCCGCGGTGAAGCCAGCTGCCGCCGTCGCCATCGCGGTCCTTCCGTTCGAGGACATGAGCCCGGGGAAGGACCAGGACTACCTCTGCGAGGGGATGGCCGAGGAGATCATGAACGCGCTCGTGCGGATCCCGGGCATCCGCGTAACGTCGCGCACGTCGGCCTTTCGTGCCGGACGGGAGGGCAAGGACCTGCCGGAGATTGCTCGCGCTCTTTCCGTGAGCCACGTTCTGGAGGGCGGCGTCCGGGCGGCCGGGAGCCGGCTTCGGGTCACCGCCCGGCTGACCGACGCGGAAACCGGCTACCAGCTCTGGTCCGAACGTTACGACCGGGACGCGTCGGACGTCTTCGCCCTGCAGGACGACATTGCCGCGGGAGTCGTGGAAGCGGTCGAGGCCCGCCTCGCGCCGGGAGAACGTGCCGTCCGCGCCCGCTCGCAGGTCGGCAACCTGGAGGCGTACCGCTATTACCTCAAGGGCCGGCATCTCCGATATTCGAAGAACGACCTCGCAGGCGCCTTGAAGGCCTTCGAGGAGGCCTTGCGCCTCGACCCGGCGCACGCGCCGTCATGGGTCGCTCTGGCCGAGGCCAGGATCCTCGCCAGCTTCTATGGACTGGTCCCGGCCGCGGAAGCCTACGCGCTGGCGAAGAAACCGCTCGCGACCGCGGCCGCGAAACAAGGAAAGGCGGCGGAAGCGCTCTACGTCGAGGCCTTGCTTGCCTTCGGGGAGAGAGATTGGTCCGCGTCCGAGCGCGCCCTGCGGCGGGCGATCGCGCTCGCCCCGGACGATCCGCCGGCTCGCTGCTGGGGCGGAATCCTCTTCACGCTCCTCGGCCGCGCCGCCGAGGCGGCGCCGCACTTCCAGCGCGCCCGCGAAGCGGACCCGCTCTCGCCCTATCCCTACGCGATGAGCGCGCTCGGCTTGCTGCTCGAGGGGCGCGCGGCCGAGGCTGTCGCTTCCTACGACCAGGCCCTGGCCTTCGAGCCCGAGAGCACTCTGGCGCTCTGGGGAGCGGGCCTCGCCCGGATCGCGCTCGGCCGCGCGGACGACGGCATCACGATGCTCGACCGGGCCCTGACGCCATCCCACCGGGGCGGCTTCATCCACGGCGCTCTCGGGTGGGCGCTCGCGAAAGCCGGGCGTGTCGGAGAAGCGCGGCAGATTCTCTCGGAGATTCAGGCCCGGCCGGCCTCCGCTCCGGCCGTCGTCTCGGAAGCGTGGCTCCTGTGGGAAATCGGCGAGACGGACGCGGCCTTCCGGGTGCTCGAGCGCGCCGAGGTGGAGCGCCAGCCCGCTCTCGCGTTCGTCGGCCTTCCGGGCTTCGATTCGCTCCGCGCGGATTCGAGGTTCGAGGCGCTTCTGGCTAGAATGCGGCTGCCGATTACGAAAGACCGATGACACTGCGAGCGGGGACGCGTCTGGGCGCCTACGAGATCCTCGCGCCGCTCGGGGCCGGCGGGATGGGGGAGGTATATCGGGCGCGCGACGCGAAGCTCGAGCGAGACGTCGCGGTGAAGGTCCTGCCCGCGTCTGTGGCCGACGATGCCGAGGCGCTCTCGCGGTTCGAGCGGGAAGCAAAGGCGGTGGCGGCGCTGTCGCATCCGAACATCCTGGCGATCTTCGACTTCGGGCGGCACGAGGGGATCGTCTACGCGGTCACGGAGCTTCTGGAAGGCGAGACGCTGCGCGGGAAGCTCGACGCGGGTCCGGTCTCGCAGAGGCAGGCGGTGGACTACGGGCTGCAGATCGCGAAGGGCCTGTCGGCGGCGCACGAGAGAGGGATCGTCCACCGGGATTTGAAGCCCGAGAACTCCCGTACTACGTCTCGCCCGCCTGGCTGAAGATCGACCCCAACTTCGATCCGCTCCGCAAGAACCCCCGCTTCCAGAAACTCGTCGCCCGAGCGAGCTGATTGGACAAGCGTCGCTTCGCGACGCGTTGAGACCGCCACGCTTCCGGCTCCTCAGGACGGCTTTTCCGAAGGTCCCCGGAGACGGCGTCGCTCCCCTTAGCGCATGTCCTGGCGGCTGTGGAGGTGGGGAGTCCCCGAAGCGGAGGAACAGATGGCGAGGGACGTGCTATCCCAGATCAGGACGTCGGCGCCGACGAGATCGTCGAAGCGGCCGACTGCCGCCGTCTGGTTGAGAGCCTGATCGGCAGAGCGAAGAAATGTCCAGTCGCCCTGACCGTCGTGAGAAATCTCCCAGTACAGGAACGGGCCGGAGAAGACCGTGGTCGCGATGTCGGCGCGCCCGTCGCCGTCGAAGTCGGCGACGACGAGTCCCGCGACGGTCGTCGTCAACGCGGGGTGGCGAAGGGGCGCCCATGTGCCGGTGCCTCCAGCGACGACCATCCAATCGCCGGCGACCACCCCGAAGACATCGGTCTTCCCGTCGCCGTCGAAGTCGCCGAACCGTAGATCCTGGACCCGGTAGCTCGAGACCGCATAGTTGACCCAGCTTCCGACGCCGCCGTAGGAGACGCGCCACCGTGCCCCGTCCGCGTAGAAGACGTCGGCGCGATGATCTCCATCGAAGTCGCCGATGGCGAAGTCCTTCAAATCGCCGTCGCTTCTGTTGATTCTTTCCCAGGGCGACAGCCCGCCCCAGGAAACCAGCCATTCGGGCCCGCGCTTGGTGAAGACGTCGGCGCGGCCGTCCCCGTCGAAGTCTCCGAACAGGAGATCGCCGATCCCCTCGGTCTTGGCGCTCAAGTACCGCCACTCCGCCGCCCCGGCCGGGGCGAAGTACCACGCGGTGCCGGTGGCGAGGAACAGATCGTCCTTTCCATCGCCGTCGAAATCCGCGACGCCGAGGCGTTGTGTCGGATCGCCGCTTCCGAAAACGTTGTCGGCGGTGACGTCGAGCCAGATCGGGAACGGAAGCCCGTTGTGTGCGCCGCCGCTGTCGTACCACTCGATCGAGTCCGTGTCACGCTGGACGATGTTCTGGCTGAACCGGTCGGCGCCGCACGGCGCGCCTCGTAACCAGAGCGTGTCGCGGTTGGTTCCGAGGAAGGTATTGCGCCCGACTTCGACGTCGGAGCCCCCCGGCGGACCATATCCTCCCTGGCTTCCGTGCATGTCGAAGTCCTGCTGATAGCAGCAGCCGTATCGCGTCGCGCGCGAGAGCACGAGGTTGAACCAGGCGCTGTAGCCCGCGAGAGCGGTGCCGTCGCCGGCGATCGAGTGCCGGTTCTGTAGGAAAGTATTGCCGACGATCGACGCGAATCCGCCGCTCCCGACGACGATTCCATAGCCGCTGCCATCGTTGTTCCTCTGGTCGTGGATGAAGTTGCGAACCACCCGAACGTCGAGCTGCCGGGTGACGGGATCCGGGTGGCCGGTCACGGAACAGTCGCGAGAGCCGTTGGATCCGTCGATGTTGACGCCGGCGACCGTCCAGTCCGACAGATCGTTGTGATCGATGATCAAGCCCCTCCAGTCGCATCCGGGGTGCGCCTCCAGATCGCAGTTGGGCCGGTGAATCCCATTGGCGGCGAGACCCGTCGCGTCCTTGTCGCGGGTTGGACCGCGCAGGCGCATCCCGGTGATTCGGACGTCGTTGCCGCCGATGACCAGCATTCCCATCGGATCCGGCTGGCTCGTCGTGTTCGGCGCGGAGATCTCCGGCCCGAGCAGCGTGAACCGCCGGTTTCCCCGGATCGTGACGCCGGGGCCCACATTGATCGGCTCCCGGTCCGGATAGAAGGCCTGATACGTCGGATCGACCTCGACGACGTCGCCCCACTTCGCGCCCGTGACCGCCGCGTCGAAAGACTTGTCCTGCGGCACCCGGATGAAGCCGCGCGTCGGTTTGCGGTCGACCCGGCCCGCGGAGACGAACGTCCAGAATTCCGTGTCGTCGAGGTCGCGGTTTCCCAGAACGAGAGGGGTGCCGTTGGCGCCCCGTCCGTTCCTCACCTCGACGACGAGGTTCCGATCGCGCGCGAGGATGATGCTGTCACCGTCGAGCTGAAAGGTCTGCGCGGAAGAGAGCGGCTGCTGGTCCTGGAGCACGAGCGGCGCCTGTGCGATCAGGAACCCACCGGCGACGCCGATGACTTTGCTGCCGGCATGCAGGACGACCTCGTGAGACTCGTTGATTTCTTCGACGTAGATCTGCTGAAGGACGCGCTCTTTCGATGGCGCTGTCCCGACGCAATCGGAGATGGAGACGGGGGACCCGCTCGCCAGCGGCGGACCCGGCGACGCCGCCGGCAGGGTGCCGTACGTCAGACACTTTCCGATGTAGCTCTGTACAAAGAAGGGACCGTTGAGCGGGCCCGGAACCGTCGGGCGCGTCGGCGCGGTGCCGGCGGACATACAGGAATCGAACGCGAAGGCGCACGAGACCAGAAAGAGAAGCCACGACCCTCTCGACAAGGTCATCTGCCCCCCGGGGAAGCCCCAGGCGAACGTTCCCGGCGCGCGGATGTTCGCCTCCCGGAGTCTACGCCCGAACGGTGGAAACATGGGGTCGCTCGTTGAGCGGGAACGCGCCTGTGCGCGTATGCAGGTCTCCATCGATGATCTCGTATCGCTCTAACCCGCGGCGATAGAATCCGGGGCCAGAAATTCATGGCGCTTTCACCGGGTACTCGCCTTGGGCCTTACGAGATCCTTGCGCCGCTGGGGGCGGGCGGGATGGGGGAGGTGTATCGGGCGAGGGATCCGAAGCTCGGCCGGGACGTGGCGATCAAGGTCCTTCCGGAGGCGGTGGCGGGAGACGCCGAGCGCCTGGCCCGGTTCGAGCGGGAGGCCCGCTCGCTCGCATCGCTCAACCATCCGAACATCGTCACGATCTTCTCGATCGAGGAGTCGGGCGGCACGCGGTTCCTCGCCATGGAGTTGGTAGAGGGGGAGAGCCTGGACACGCTCCTCGCTTCGGGCGGTCTTCCGCTCTCACGGTTCTTCGACATCGCCGTGCCGCTCTCCGAAGCGCTGTCGGCGGCGCACGAGCGCGGCATCGTGCACCGGGACTTGAAGCCCGGCAACGTCATGGTCACTCGCGAGGGGCGCGTGAAGGTGCTCGATTTCGGCCTCGCCAAGCGCGGGCCCGCGGAGTCCGACCCCAACCTCAGCAACACGCCGACGGAGAGCCGCGCGGAGCTTACGAGTGAGGGTCAGGTCTTCGGCACCGTCGCCTACATGTCCCCCGAGCAGGCGCGGGGCGGCAAGGTGGACGCGAGGTCGGATGTCTTCTCGCTGGGCGTGCTGCTCTACCAGATGTTGACCGGCCGGCGCCCGCACGAGGGCGCAAGCGCCGTGGACATCATCTCGTCCATCCTGCGCGACAAGGCCCCCTCGGTCACGGACCTGCGCGCGGACGTTCCTCCTCACCTCGCGAGGATCCTTCGCCGTTGCCTGGAGAAGGACCCGCGCGACCGTTACCAGACCTCCCGCGACGTGTTCAACGAGCTGAAGGAGCTTCGGGCGGAGACATCCTTGGCCTCCCCGACTCCTCCGCCGCGGCCCGCGGCCGCTCCCGCCGCGCGCGCGGCCTGGAAGCGGCCGGCCTGGGTGGCCGCCGCCGCGATTCTCCTGGCCGCGGCGCTGTATCTGGCCATCCGTTCCGGGGTCCTGCGCCCGGCACCCCGCGCGCAGGTGAGCGAGACCGAGCCGCCCGTCATCCGGTCGATTGCCGTGCTTCCGCTCGACAACTACTCGGGCGACCCCAACCAGGAGTTCTTCGCCGAAGGGATGACCGATGAATTGACGGCGGATCTCGCGACCATCAGTCAGCTTCGAGTGATCTCGCGCGGCTCGGCGATGCAATTCAAGGGCAAGCAGCGGCCGCCAACACCCGAAATCGCCAGGAAGCTCAACGTCGACGCGATCGTGGAAGGTTCGGTCCTTCGAGCCGGCGACAAGGTCCGGATCACCGCGCAGTTGATCGACGCGCGGTCGGACCGGCATCTCTGGGCCAAGAGCTTCGAGCGCAGCTCACGCGATGTGCTCGCGCTGCAGGATGAGCTCGCGTCGGCGATCGCGCGCGAGATCCATGTTCAGTTGACTCCGGCCGAGCAGTCGCGGCTGACGCGCGCGCCGAGCGTGAATCCCGAGGCGTACGACGCGTACCTCAAAGGCCGGTATTACTTCAACCGCCCGAGCGACGAGAACCTGAAGAAAGCGATCACGTTATTCGAAGAGGCGATCGCGCTCGATCCGAACTTCGCCCCTGCCCACTCGGGGCTGTCCGACGCCTACCTCTGGGCCGGCTACAACGAAGGGTTCCTGACTGCCTCGGAGGCGCGGCCCAAGGCGAAGGCCGCCGCCGAAAAGGCCATCCAGCTCGACGACCAGTCGGCCGAGGGCCACGCCTCGCTGGCCACGTTCAAGCTGTTCTACGAATACGACTGGGCCGGCTCCGAGCGCGAGTTTCGCCGGGCGTTTGCGCTCAACCCGAACTACGCTTTCGCCCACGACCAGTTTGGCCTGGGGCTCGCGTTCCAGGGACGGTTCGAAGAGGCGATTGCCGAGGGCCGGCGGGCCGCCGAGCTGGACCCGCTGTCCCCGCAAGTCCCGCTCGACAACTCAATTGGGCTTGCCTGGCAAGGCCAGTATCAAGCGGCGAAAGAGCAGGCCCGGCGGGCCGCGGATCTCGATCCGACCTTCTTCTTTCCCCCCTGGGAGAATGGGTGGATCGACATCCAGGCCGGGAAGGTCAAGGACGCCATCCCGCAGTTCCAGAAGGCCAAGGCGATGGAATCGCCGGCGTTCGTCTCCGCATGGCTCGCGTACGCCTATGGAGCTTCCGGCGACCGCGCCCGCGCGCTGGCGGAGCTCGAGGAGCTGAAAAAGTTATCGCTGCGCGGCTCCGTCACGGCGTTCAACATGGCGCTCGTGTCCCTCGGCTCCGGCGATCACGCCCGCGCGGTCGCCTACCTGGAGCAGGCCTACGCCTCGGACACACAGTGGCTGGGGTGGCTCAGGAACGACAGGACCTTCGATCCGCTTCGCTCGGAGCCGCGCTTCGTCGCGCTGATGAGGAAGCTCGGCCTCGACAAGTAAAGCGAGGCATCGCCGGCGCGAGCGCTCGCTCACCGCTCGATCACGAGGCTGCGGCGACCAATGGTTGAACTTTGGCGCCCTTGATCAGAAGCCACAGCATGATCCACAGTTCCCCGGTCTCCGGGATGGTCGCCCATCGGTTCACAACATTCGCGTAATCGGGCAGGAGTAACGACGTAAGACTCACGGCCACATAGGCAAAACAGTTAACGATCAGCAGTACACCCAGGATCCGCGGAAGGAAACCCGATCTCATGACCAGGAGACCGAAGGGGAGAAGCCAGAGACCCCAGAAGATCTCGTTGATAACGATTCCCTGGCCATACAGGCGGAGGAACAGCATGGCCAGTGCCTCCCGCTGGGGTTTGTCGAAGACCGCGAGGAAATCGGCGCCGCGGACGAGGATCAGGGCGGCGATGTGGTTCAGCACATTCAGAAACCCGACACCGGCGGAGACCAGAACCAGGGCCACCATGTGCGACGCCAGCGTCGTGCTCACACCGCTGAGCAAACGGTAGAGAGCCATGGCGACAAGGATGAAGATGAGCGCGCCGATCAGGTCGGCAACGATGCCGAGACGGAACAGCGTCTCGTGGGCCAGGATGTTGGCGGCGGTCGCGGTGGCGTTTCCACTCACGATGAGCTTCCGAGGGACATAAATGAGGCTGAACGGACCGACGAATACCATTGAGAGATATATCGCTCCTGCGACGCGGGCTGCCTTGTCGGTTGGGTGCATGTCTCTCTCTCCTTATGCCCCCGGGGACTCTGTCTTACCCACGCGAACGATGAGACGAGGTGCGCATGCGATCAGATCGGTTCCCGGTCGTGGCGCAGCCGCACCGCCACCGCGAGGAATGCTGCGGCGAATGCCAGCCCGATCCAGAGACCCGGCCGGCTCAGGAATTCCGCCGGAGTCAGTTGCGTCAGCGGCTTCAACATGAACCTGCCCCGCCCCTCGCGGACGAA
The DNA here is from genome assembly GCA_963741435.1 of uncultured Acidobacteriota bacterium. Lineage (GTDB taxonomy): Bacteria > Acidobacteriota > Thermoanaerobaculia > UBA5066 > Gp7-AA6 > JAWOLE01. The sequence goes on from CAVUIX010000002.1 coordinate 372,613, forward strand.
AGCCTGCGGGAACGAGCCGAACAGGCGATATCCATGCAGGGAGGTGAGATGCGAAGTGCGGAATGCCATCTTCTCGAAGACATTGATCGCGACGAACGGCAGCACGGCCCAGAGGAATACCGCGCGCTTCGCCCAGGCGGAGACCAGCAGGAGCCAGCCATAGATGGGCGCATGCCAGAGCGCTGTGGCCACGACGGTGCCGAGCAGAGCCACCGGCGACGGGGCGAATTTCCACTGCAATGAAAGCGCCGCGGAGCCCAGACCGCTCCCCAGCAGGACCGCGGAGCTCAACAGGAGCATGATCAGCTGCGTCGCGAGGATGATCGCGAAGCTCAACAGCGGCAGAACCAGCAGCGGGATGCTCGCCTTGGAGAGGACCGTCGTGAGATCCGAGACGGGCAGCGACTTCCAGAACAGGATGCTGCGGTCGCGGCGTTCGCCGTGGAGCGCGTCGAGACAGTAGAAGACGCCGACGACGAAGGCCGTCAGGAGGATCATCATCATCACGACTTCGTACGGCTTCTGGATGGCGGCTGCCTGCTGCGCCGGGTCGAGCAGCAACAAGGCGCGCCAGCGCTGCGGCAGACGAATCATGCTGATGGCGGAGGCGAACAGCATGACCGCGGTGACGGCCAGCGGCGCGATATAGACGGAACGGTTCTCCCACAATTCCCGCCGCACCGACCACTCCATCAGGCGGGTTGCCGGCAAGGCCGCCGGCGCGATTCCCCGCGAGCCGACAGGGAACTCGGTCGCCGCGTTCGATGGAGTATTCATCTTGCCGCTCCTTGTGAGTGGCCGGCCTGATTGCCCATCACGGCAACGAACAGGTCGGCGATGCCGGGCGTGCGCACGTCGCCGAGCGCGGCGAGTTGCTGACGGTCGGCGTGATCGAACAGGAGGATGGTGCGGCCGAACACCTGGCGCTCGTGAATCGGTTTGAGCGCCCGCGCGGCGGCGGCATGCTCGGGGTGCACCATCACCTCCAGATAGCGCGACTCGAGCTCTTCCATGCTGCAATCGAGCACGATGCGGCCGCGGTTGATGAACAGGAGGTCGGTGAGGATGTCCTGGACCTCTTCCACCTGGTGTGTCGTCACCAGGATCGTGCGGCTGCGGTCGAAGTAGTCGTTCAACAGGGAGTCGTAGAACTGCTTGCGATACAGGATGTCCAGGCCCAGCGTCGGCTCGTCGAGCACCAGCAATCTCGCGTCGATGGCCATGACCAGGGCGAGGTGCAGCTGGGCCACCATGCCCTTCGACAATTCCCGGACCTTGCTGCCGCGCTTGATTGCGGTCTTCGCGAGAAAGCCCTCCGCCTTCGCGCGATCGAATCGCGGATGCACGCCGGCGACGTAGTCGAGCGCGTTCGAAACCAGCATCCAGCGCGGCAGCACGGCGACATCGGCAATGAAGGAGACGTCGCGCATGAGCTGATCGCGCGCGATCCAGGGGTCGCGCCCGAGCACCCTGAGCTCTCCCTGATAGGGAGTGAGGCCGAGAATCGCGTTGAGCGCGGTGGTCTTGCCCGCGCCGTTGGGGCCGATGAGCCCCACGATGCGGCCCTCTTCGACACGCAAATCGACGCCGTTCAGGGCGACGGTCGTGTCGAAGACCTTGCGGAGGCCGCGTGCTTCTATGCATGCCATGGCTTCAGCGCTCCTCCTCTGCGATGTCCGACGACGGCCGGCGGGTTGCGCCGGCATTCAGCAGTTCTTCCGGTGTCAGGCCGAGCCGCTGAATGGTCGCGTAGACCCTGGGCCATTGGTCCGCGAGGAACTTCTTGCGTTCGCCCTGCAGCAGCAGATTGCGCGCGCCGGGCCTGATGAACATGCCGCGACCTCGCCTCGTCTCGACAAGCTGCTCGTCCACCAGTTGTTGATAGCCCTTCAGGACCGTGAGCGGATTGACCCGATACTCGGCCGCGACGGTGCGCACGGAAGGCAGCGCATCGCCTTCTTTGAGCAGGCCATCGAGAATCATGTCGACGACACGGTCGTGCAGCTGGCGGTAAATCGGCTGACTGTCGTTCCACTCACGATCCATCACGTGTTCCAGATTGCGGTTGGTGTGAGCGATCTAGGCATGCTGATATAGTTAACTATAACACTATCTCACATGCAAGCTCTTTCTTGGAGTCCTCTTCCAGCCGCGGCTGTAGGACATAAGATTATGAAAACAAAGGCGCATCATCTGGACCGATGAGCGCAGGAGGACACATGAAGGCGTTCGGGAGAGGGCTGGCGGCGGTGGCGCTGGCCGTCGCGGGGTCGGCGGCGGCAGTCGCGCAAAGTGGCGAGGACCCGTTCCAGTGGCTGGAGGACGTGCAGGGCGAGAAGGCCCTGGACTGGGCCGGCAGCACAACGCGAAGACGACCGCGGTCCTCGAGGCCCGTGCGGAATACAAACCGATCTTCGCGCGCACGCTGGAGATCCTGGACTCGAAGGAGAAGATCCCGTCGCCCGAGCTCCTCGGCGAGACCGTCTACAACTTCTGGAAGGACGACGCGCACGAGCGGGGCATCTGGCGGCGCACCTCGCTCGCCTCTTACCGCACGGCCGCGCCGCAGTGGGAGACGGTGCTCGACGTGGACGCGCTCGCGAAGGCGGACGGCAAAGCCTGGGTGTTCCACGGAGCGAATTGCTTCCCGCCGGCTTACGCGCGGTGCATGGTCCGCCTTTCGCCCGGAGGCTCCGACGCCTCCGAGCAGCGCGAGTTCGACACGGGGACGAAGCAATTCGTGTCCGGCGGTTTCTCCCTGCCGGAGGCGAAATCGAGCGTCGCGTGGCGGGACGAGGACACCCTCTGGGTCGGGACCGACTTCGGATCCGGATCGCTGACGACCTCCGGGTATCCCCGGATCGTGAAGCTCTGGAAGCGCGGCACGCCGCTCTCGTCGGCCCGGACGGTCTTCGAGGGAAAGAGCGAAGACGTCGCCGCGAGCGGCTCGAGCGAGATCCTGAGCGACGGCCGGTACGACTTCATCACGCGGACCCCGGCGTTCTTTCGCCACGAGTCGTTCCTCCTCCTCGGCGACCGCCTCGTCAAGCTGGACCTGCCGGAGGACTCCCAGCCGCGGGCGTTCTTCCGCGACCGGCTCCTCTTCTCGCTGCGGAGCGACTGGACGGCCGGCGGCAAGACGTACCGCGCGGGCTCCTTGCTCGCCAACGGAGTCGACGACCTCCTGCGCGGCGCCCGCAACTTCGAAGTGCTCTTCGAGCCGAGTGAGCGCGTCTCGCTGGCCAGCGTCGAGCGGACGCGCGACCGCGTGCTTCTCCAGACGCTCGATAACGTGCGCAGCCGCATCACCGCGCTCTCCCTCGAAGGAGGCGCGTGGAAGCGGTCCGAGGTGCCGACACCGGGGCTCGGCACGGCGTCGCTGTCGGCCACGAGCGACCTCACGGAATCGTTCTTCTTCACTTACCAGGACTTCTCGACCCCCGCCTCGCTCTGGCTCGTTCAGGGCGGCGCCGAGCCCGCGAAAGTCAAGACGATGCCGGCCTTCTTCGACGCGAAGGGGCTGAAGACCGACCAGTTCGAGGCCACGTCCCGGGACGGCACGAAGATCCCGTACTTCGTCGTGACGCCGAAGGGGGTGAAGGCCGACGGAACGGCGCCCGCGCTCCTCTACGGCTACGGGGGATTCGAGGTCTCCGAAGTGCCGCGATACAGCGGTGTCCTCGGGTCGGCCTGGCTCGCCCGGGGCGGCGTCTATGTCGTCGCGAACATCCGCGGCGGGGGAGAGTTCGGCCCCGCCTGGCACAAGGCGGCCGTGAAGGAGCAGCACATCCACAACTTCGAAGACTTCTCCGCGGTCGCTCGCGACCTGATCGCGCGGAAGATCACCTCCGCCCGCCACCTCGGGATCATGGGCGGCTCCCAGGGCGGCCTCCTCGTCGGCGGGACCTTCACGCTCTACCCGGAGCTGTTCCATGCCGTGGTCGCGCAGGTTCCGCTCGCCGACATGCGCCGGTTCAACCACCTCCTGGCCGGCGCGAGCTGGATGGCCGAGTACGGCGACCCGGACAAGCCCGAGGACTGGGCGTACATCCAGACTTGGTCGCCGTATCACTTACTCAAGGCGGACGCGAAGTACCCGACGCCGTTCTTCTGGACGAACACGCGCGACGACCGCGTGCACCCCGCGCACGCGCGAAAGATGGTGGCGAAGATGGAGGCGCAGGGGCATCCCGTCTACTACTTCGAGAACACCGAGGGAGGCCACGCGAGCGGCGCGGTGAACAAGGAGACGGCGACCGTCACGGCGCTCCAGTACGCCTACCTCTGGATGATGCTGCGCTGACCGCGGAGCGCGCTCCCTGACCGGCAAGGAATCTACCGGCAGGGGGGACGGAAACGACGAGTCCTTCACCGCCCGGATGATCGTGTCGGAGACCGATCTGGCGCCCGAAATCGAGGGCATCCAGAAGTTCACACAGGTGGCGTGGGTCCCTTGGGGTGAACCCTCCGGCATCACACGAGGTCGCTTGGGAACTGAGCGGGCGATAGAATCTGAGCCCGAAAATTCATGGCGTTTTCGCCGGGGACTCGCCTCGGGCCCTACGAGATCCTGTCGCCACTGGGCGCGGGCGGGATGGGCGAGGTGTACCGGGCCAGAGACCCGAGGCTCGGCCGGTCCGTCGCGATCAAGGTCCTTCCGGTCTCCTTCTCGAGAGACCCCGACCGGCTGAAGCGCTTCGAGCAGGAAGCGCGAGCGGCCGGAGTTCTCAACCACCCCAACGTCACGATCGTCTACGACATCGGGCAGCACGACGGCGCCCCCTACGTCGTCCAGGAGCTGCTGGAAGGCGAGACGCTGCGAGCGGAGCTCGCCGGGGGGCGCTTCTCCCCGCGCAAGGCGATCGACTACGCGATCCAGATCGCCCAGGGCCTGGCCGCCGCTCACGAGAAAGGGATCGTCCACCGGGACTTGAAACCCGAGAACCTCTTCGTGACCCGGGAGGGCCGCGTCAAGATCCTCGACTTCGGCCTGGCGAAGCTGATCCAGGTCGAGGGCTCCGGGAGTGCGTCCAGCCTCCCGACGGCGACCGAGCCGGGCGTCGTCATGGGAACCGTCGGCTACATGTCGCCCGAGCAGGTCAAGGCCGAGCCCGCCGATGCCCGAAGCGACATCTTCGCTCTCGGCGTGATCCTGTACGAGATGCTCTCGGGCCAGCGCCCGTTCCGGGGCGATTCGCCCGGCGAGACGATGGCCGCGATCCTGAAGGAGGACCCGCCGGACCTCTCTGTCACCAACCAGAATGTCAGTCCGGCTCTCGAGCGGCTCGTCCATCACTGCCTGGAGAAGAACCTTGAACGGCGGTTCCAGTCCGCCAGGGACCTCGCATTCGATCTGGAGGCGCTGACCGGGGCATCGGGAAGCGCACTCGCGCCGAGGGCTCGCGCGGCCCCTTCGCGGATCTGGCGCAAGCCGCTCGCGGCAGTTGCGCTGCTCGGGCTTGGCCTTCTCGCCGGGTGGGGCCTGACCGCCATCCGACAGAAGCCCTCTTCTCCCTCTTACAGGCGCCTCACCTTCCGGCGCGGCACGGTTTTTACGGCGAGGTTCGCCCCCGACGGCCAGACGGTCGTCTACAGCGGCGCGTGGGAAGGACAGCCATCCAGGATCTTCGCGACGCGTGCGGGGAGCGTCGAGTCGCGCAGCCTGCAACTGCCGGATGCCAGGGTCCTGGCTGTTTCCTCGACCGGGGAGCTCGCGATCTCCATCGGTCGCGAGACGATCTGGGATGAGCAAGGGAACGCTCGCCCGCGTGCCGCTCGAGGGGGGAGCGCCGCGCGAACTGCTCGAGGACGTTTCGCTGGCCGACTGGTCACCCGACGGGCGCGAGCTAGCGGTCGTGCATCGAGGTGGGCGGAAAGGACCGCGTGGAATTTCCCATTGGAAAGGTCCTCTATGAGACCGCGGATGTGATCGAGTCCGTGCGCTTTTCCCCTCGGGGCGACCGCCTCGCGATCAGCCCGGGTGACGGGCATCGTCATCGTAGACCTCTCCGGAAAGGCGACGACCCTTTTGAAAGGGTGGAGCGGCACCGGAAATGTGGCCTGGCGGCCCGACGGAAATGAGATCTGGTTCGGCGGGTCAAAGGGGCTCCGAGAAGTTCGCGCTCTACGCCGTCACGCTTTCGGGTCGCGAGCGGACTCGTGCGCCGGGAGGCGGGCGGTATTTACCTCCACGACATCTCGAGAGACGGCCGGGTGCTGCTCAACGACTACTTCTGGCATTCGAGTCTTGTTGCGCTGCCGGCCGGCGAGAGCGCCGAGCGTGAGCTTTCCTGGATGGACCGGCCGAATGTCGATGCGATCTCGAAGGACGGACGAACCATCGTCTTCGACGAGTGGGGGGAGGGCGGGGGAGAAAACGGCGCGATCTATCTGAGGGCAACGGATGGTTCGGCGGCGGTCCGCCTCGGCGAAGGCGCCGGGTTGGGGCTTTCTTCCGACGGCCGTTGGGTCCTGTCGCAGCCCTCAGTATTGGTCCTCCGAGACTCTAGTGTTGCTGCCGACGGGGCCCGGGCAGCCGAGGTCGCTCACGCACAAGGGAATCCTGTCGATACCTTCGGGCGGATTCCTTCCGGACGGCAAGAGAGTCCTGTTTGCTGGGCGGGCCGGATCCGACGCCCTGCGCCTCTACGTCCAGAATCTCGAGGGCGGGGAACCGCGCGCGATTTCTTCTGAAGGAATGCAGTCTGGATATGTCTCTTTCTCGCCCGATGGGCGCTTCGTCGCCGCGCGGGGGCCGGACTCGAAGATCGCGATCTACCCGGTCGATGGCGGCGCCCCGCGGCCGCTCGCCGGCTTCGAGACCGGCGAAAGCCCCATCCTCTGGAGCGCCGACGGCGGGTCGCTCTACGCCTACAGAAGAGGCGAGGCGCCGGCGCAGGTCTTCAAGAGTCGATGTCGCGACCGGCCGTCGGGAGCTCTGGAAGACGATTGCGCCCGCGGATCGCTCGGGACTGGTCTCGATCGACTACATCGTTATGACCCCTGATGCCCGCAGCTATGCCTACAGTTACCAGCGGATCCTCACGAGCCTGGAAGTGGTGGAAGGGCTGCGCTGAGCCCCCCGCCGGCGCCGAATGCCGGAGGGGCAGCCGGACGAGAGGGAGCGGATTCCGCTCCCTCTCGTCTAACAGTTGAGCATCCCACCTTTCCACAAAGGGGAGCTACGACAGGCGGAAGAGTTTCGCGTTGACGATGACCGTCCCGTCCAGACGAACTGTCGCGTTCTTCTCTACCTGGCCGTAGGACTCGCGGGTGAACGTCACCTTGTAGGGGCCCGGCGGGAGAAGCGCGAAGCGGAACTGGCCGTCCTTGCCCGTCGTGAGAGTCCGGGTGGAGGACGCGGCCTTCGCTTCACCTTCACGCCGTCGAGCGCCTTGCCGTCGTCGTCCACGACTGTGCCGCGAATCTGTCCCGATGTCTGGGCGCGGAGCGCCGTGACCGCGAGCAGGCACACCACCGTCATGAACACGGTTCTTATCGCGTTGGTCAGCATGGTCCTCTCTTGATGAAAGGCGCGTGTCGAAGTTCACTCTGGCGTCTGGCGCGAGGCTACCCTAGAATCAACGACGCAAAGGGGATTGAAACAGTAGCTAAGAGAGTTAAGAAAAAAGGTAAAGAGTCTATTAGTAATCAGAATAGGCGACCCCGACGCCCCGAATTTCCGGGCAAGCTGTGGCTACTCATCGACCTCGCCGAAATAGTTGGCCGACGATCCAGTCGCCGACCGCACGGCCCTGAGTTTCTCCGTCGTCGCACGCTTTGCGGAAGTGAATTCCCACCTTGATACGCGATTCGGCGTTCTCGTGCGCGGCCTGGGTGAAGCTATCCCAGCTCCGAGTTGATCCGGCCGGCACGGCGGTCGTCGACGTCATCGTGATTGGCTGGCCTACATCCTCGCCGAACACCTCGACCAGAGCGGCGCGCGACGCAAAACCCGCGACAGCGTGGCCCGAGGTCTGGTCCGGGATCGGGGGAGTTGGGCGCAGCGGGCTCCACGCGGGATCCGGGATGGTGTCCGGGTTGCCGTCGGAGTCCGCCTCGCGGATCGCGGTGATCGGACGCCAGTTGTCGAAGTAGTACTTGGTGTCGAAGCTGGCGATATAGCCGTCCACCATAGCCATGTTCATCATCGCGAACAGGCGCGCGCTTTTCCAGATGTTCTTGGGCCGCAACGCCAGCGCCGTGCGCGCCAGGCGATTCCAGGTCACCGCCGATGGCTCGTACCAGAAGTGTGCGTAGGAAGTTTCGTCGGCGCTGCGGACGCTGCTGGTGGCCGAGCCATAGTCGCGGAGTTCGACCCAATCAGCGTGTACTCCGCGCTGTCGAGCGCATACGGCGCAGCAGACCGGAACTGGCTGCCGGAGCTCATCCCGAACGGCGTCACGTTGCCCCAGCCTGGCTCGAGGGCGGGCGCGAACGCCGGGGGTGTCGGGCGCCAGCGTCCGGGAAGGAACGTCGACGTGTAAGGAGTGACGACGTTGGAGCCGTCGTTGGAGCGAAGCGCCAGCAGGTCCGCGGCGGCCGCCTGGCCAAGCGCAACGCCGCGAGCCAGAGCGTGCTGGTCGTGGATGGCGCTGAGAGAGGCCGCCAGCTTGGCGTCCAGATCGGCCTGTTGCGCGGGGAACAGAGCCACCAGAACGTCGTGGGCTGCCTGCGCTGCCGCGGCGACGGGGGACGCGAGAGGATCGCTGGCCGAGCTGGCGTAACGCGCGTATTTGTTCTCGATCCCGTTGAGCGCATCATGCACGGCGATCGAAACCATCGCGAACGTGCGGGCTCTGCGCGGCGGCGAGTGCGCGCCGCTCGCGTCCTGAGTATAGACGTTCCAGTCGATGATGACCTGGTTGCTGACCGCGTTCGCCGAGCGTGCGACTGAAGTGAAGGAGACTATCCGACGGCGGCGCGGCCTCCGCGACGAACGGAACCGCGCAGATCAGCGCCGCCACTGCAATGATTCCCAGGATCTGAACCAGTTTCATGATGCCCTCCTTGCAAAATGCGGCGAAATTGCCGTCAACGTAAACGTGCGAGTTCCGCGGCGCTCAGTTCAACGGAAATGAGCTCTGATAAAGGCCATCCGCCGACAACAGCCAGACGATCGCCAGTCCGTTCGGATCCCTCCAGAGCAGTCGAGTCAAACCGTCCGATCCGGTCGAGATGCGCGCCGCCTGGAACCCCGGAGGCGGCGGATAGAGCGTCCCGAAGCTCGCCGGCTGTCCGTCCGCGTCAACCGTCCAGAGCGCGATTGCCGCCGTCCTCGTGCGCCCGCAGGATTCGGGTCCGGTTGTCGTTGTCGACCGCGAGATCCACCGCCTTCCATCCGTCGCCTGGTTCGTACCTGTGGGAATCGAGCATGCCGCTCGAGTCGAAGAAGGAAAGGCCGGCGGTTCCGTCGATCTTGGTCCAGAGAAGTCGGGTTCTTCCATCCGTTCCGTCGGCGATCGCGACCGGGGACCAGCCGGAGTATGGGCCGTAATCGGAGCTGTTTGTTTGAACTCCGGAGCGATCCACGGTCCATAGAGAAATGGCTCCGTCGTCGGCGGCCCAGAGAAGATGTGTCGAGGCATCGGCGCCGGCCGCGACGTCCCGTGCCGCCCATCCGGGGCGCGCGGGATAGAGAAACGAGGCCTGGACTCCTTCGGGGCGGGTCAACCAGAGGGCGGCAGAGCCGGCGTCGCTGTTCCACAGAACACGGGTCCCACCGTCCGGGCCGCTGTCGGCCGCGCCGGGAGTCCAGTCGGGATACGGGCCGTGGGCGGAGCCGAGAGACTTTCGTCCCGAGCCGTCCACCGTGCCCAGCCGGAAGGTTCTGCCGGCTCCGATCATCAGGAATCCCGTCGCTCCGTCGACGGTGTCGAACACGTCGATAAACAAGTCCCGAGGCTCGGCGACGGAATAGGCGAAGAGGCCGCCCCGCGTTGCCGCGAGCAGGAGACCGCCGATCCCGTCAATGGCGAGCGAGAGAACCCGGAGGTTCGGAAGGCCGACGTTCATCGGGCTCCAGTGCTCTCCGCGATCCGTGCTGCGGAGAACTCCTTCATGGTCCGTCCCCGCATAGACAACGGAGGGATCCCGCGGGTCGAAGGCGAATGCCCGGCTCGGGGACGCCGACGTGGCGGACCAGGTGCCGCCGGAGTCCCGGCTTAGGTAGGTCCCGGCGCTCGTGCCGGCGAGGACCCTCTTCGGATCTCCCGGATCCACGGCGATGGCGTACACGCTCGACCAAAGGACCAGCCCGGCGTCGCTGGCTTTCCAGGTCGCGCCCCCGTCGGTGCTCTTGAAGAGCTCGTTGAAGCCCGGGTAATCGAAGTCCGCGTCGATGCCGGCATAGATCGTTGAGGGAGAGGAAGGATCCAGGGCGAGGCTCGTGATCGCCTCATCGCAGAAGTCGGAGCAGTAGTAAGGAAATGCGCTCGCGGACCACGTCGAGCCGCCGTCGCGACTCGTCGAAACCGTGGCGTTGCTTCGGCCGGCGTACAAGAGTCCCCGTTTCCCGGGATGGACGGCGACGGAATAGACCGGAGCCCCCAATTCGACTTGCGTCCAGGTATTCCCTCGGTCGAGGCTCTTGAAGAGCTGCTGCTCAACGACCGGCCGCAGAAACCGCGAGCTGGGAAGGCCGGCGACCGCGTAAAGCGTGTCGGGCGCCTGCGCGTCGATGGCGAGTTTCTCGACGAATCGCCCGATGTCCACCCGGCTCCAGTTCTCTCCGCCGTCGGCCGTTTGGTAGACGCCGTCGAGGCCCGCGGCGGCGTAGATCCGCGAGGGATTGCTCGGATCGACGACGAGAGAGCCGATCACCCGGCCTTCGAGCCCGCGGCTCGTCCAGCCGCTGGCGGCGGGGCCGCCTTCCTGCAGGGAGATCTTGCGAATCTTGTGGTTGCCAGCGTCGGCCACGTAGAGGTTTCCCGAGGAGTCCAGCGCCACGCCGGCCGGAAAGTTGAACGAGGCTGTGGTCCCCATTCCTTCCGTTTCTCCGGGTTTCCCTGAACCCGCCAGCGTCGTGACGATCCCGTTGGGCGCGATCTTCCGGATCCGGTGGTTGCCGCTATCGGCTACGAAAACGGTTCCCGAAGAGTCCACCGCGAGGCCGGTCGGACCTCGGAACGAGGCTGCCGTGCCCGTCCCGTCCTCGCTGCCGAGATTCCCCGATCCGGCCAGCGTCGTCACTGTGCCGGCCGGCGTGATCTTCAAGACCTTGTTGTTGTCGCGATCGGCGACGTAGGCATTTCCATCTCCGTCCACGCCCACGCCGACCCCGGTGGTTCGACTCACGAGGGAGGCCGCCGACTTGCCGTCCGCCGGGATCTTCCAGAGGCCGGTCGAGGAGTCCAACACGTACAGGCTTCCGGACTTGTCCAGGGCCACCGCGAGGGGATCGAAGCCCGGATAAAGAATGAAGTTGTGGACGACGCAGTCCGGGGTGATCTCCTTGAGGTACTGACCGTCGCCGAACCCGTCGTCCGAGTCCGCGACCCAGACGTTTCCGGAGGCGTCCGCCGCTACGCCCAGCGGCCCCCAGAACCTGGCTCTCGTCCCGTCGTCGTATCAGGCGTTCCCGTCCCCGGCAACGGTCGTCACGAAACCGTTCGGCGTGATCTTGCGGATTCTCAGCGTCCCGGTGTCCGCAACGTAGACGTTCCCCGAGGGATCGACCGCGACGCCCCGCGGACTCGCGAACGACGCCTGCGCGCCGTTCCCGTCGCCGCTGCCGATCTGTCCCGACCCCGCGAGCGTCGTGACGACCTGGGCGCTCGTCGTTGCCTGAACGAGCATCAAACCTGCCGAAAGAAGAACCATCCTGGAGAAAACCACTGTCTTCACGGCACCGCCTCCTTTTTCACGCCCGACGGCGACCCGCCCTCCAATCCTCTTCATCGCTCGGTGCGGAGGCTCCCTCCGGCGGCCCGCGCGAGTCTTTCGGTCGGGATGCGGTTTTCCTTCGTTTTTCATTCGAACCGCCCGGGCGGATAATGCGCAGCTGAGGGGAAGGGCGGTGCCGCCGGCACCTTCCGATGCTTGCGACTTCGCTTTGACGATTGCGTTTTCGACGGTGGAACCCGCGAAATCCTCCGCGGGGGAAAGCCTTTCCGCGTTCCGGCGAAGACGTTCCGCCTGCTCGAGCTTCTGCTCGAGGCCCGGCCGACGGCGCTCTCCAAGGAGAAGCTGATGGAGGCGCTCTGGCCCGGCGTCTTCGTCGCCGAGGGGAACCTCGCGCGCCTGGTGGCTGAGCTGCGCGAGGCGATCGGGGACGACGCGCACGAGCCGAGGTTCGTTCGAACTGTCCATGGCTTCGGCTACGCTTTCGCGGGCGAGGCGTCCCCCGCCGCCGACTTGCCGCGGTCCGGCTCGCCCGACGTCGTCTTCAAACTCGCGTGGAACGACCGCGAGATCGCGCTGGCCGAGGGGGAGAACATCCTCGGCCGGGACCGCGACGCCGTCGCCTGGATCGACGTGCACAGCGTCTCGCGGCACCACGCGCGGATCCTCGTCTCCGGCGACGGCGCGACGCTCGAAGACCTGGGAAGCAAGAACGGGACGTTCCTGAGTGGCAAGCCCGTCACCGAGCCCCGCGCGCTCCAGGATGGGGACCGCCTTCGGATCGGGACGGCCGAGATGATCTTCCGGCGCTACGTCGGCGGGGTTTCGACGGAGTCCGTGCACAGCCGATGAGTGAGGAGCGCGCCCCCGCCGCGCCGCAGGCCGGCGGCCGGATCGGCGGCTACGAGATCCGGGGGAAGCTCGGCGCGGGCGGCATGGGAGAGGTCTATCGCGCGCGGGACACGCGCCTGGCGCGGGACGTCGCCCTGAAGATCCTGCCCGAGAGCGTAGCGGCCGACCCCGCGAAGAGTTCGGCGCTTCGAGAGGGAGGCGCGCGCCGCCTCCGCCCTGAACCATCCGAACATCGTGACGGTCTACGAGGTGGGCCGGGAAGGCGCGCTCTCGTACATCGCGATGGAGCTCGTCGAGGGCAAGACGCTGCGGGAATCGATCGCCGCGGGGCCACTCCCGCTGCCGCGCCTCCTCGACGTCGCGTGCCAGATCGCGAGCGGACTCGCCCGCGCGCACGAAGCCGGCATCGTCCACCGGGACTTAAAACCCGAGAACGTGATGATTTCCAAAGACGGGCTCGTGAAGATCCTCGATTTCGGGCTGGCCAAGCGCATGCCCTTCGAAGGCGACGCCGGCTCGGTCGAGGCGACGCAAACGCTGGAGGGCGCCGTCGTCGGGACCGTCGGCTACATGTCCCCCGAGCAGGCGGCGGGCAAGTCCGTTGGACTACCGCTCCGACCAGTTCTCCTTCGGCTCGATCCTCTACGAGCTGGCGGCGGGCAGGCGGGCGTTCCAGAGCAAGAGCGCCATCGAGACCCTGGCCGCGATCATCAACCAGGAGCCCGAGCCGATCGAGGTGTCCAACCCGCGGGTTCCCGGGCCGTTGCGCTGGATTGTGGCGCGGTGCCTGGCCAAGGACCCGGCCGCCCGCTACGCCTCGACCCGTGACCTGGCGCAGGAGCTGAAGGTCGCCCGCGACCGGTTGCCGGAAATCTCCGCCGTCTTCGCGGCCGGTCCCGCCGCCGCGCCGCGCTGGCTCGGGCTCGCGGCGGTGCTCGCGGCCCTCGCGGTCCTCGCCGGATTCGTCGGGATCTACTTCGCGGGCAGGCGCGCCGGAAACCGCCCGGTGCCGGACTTCCAGCGCTTGACCTATGGCAACGGGACCGTCGAGGCCGCCCGGTTCGCCCCGGACGGTCGGACCGTCGTCTTCGCCGCCAACTGGGATGGCAACCCCATGAGTCTCTACTCCACGCGGACGGACGGCCGCGAATCCAGACGACTGGAGCTGCCGGATGGCGAGGTCGTCTCGGTGTCGTCCCAGGGCGAGATCGTGATGCTCTTGAACCGCGTGGCCGGGGCAGACTTCGCGTCGGCCGGAACGCTCGCGCGCGTTCCCTTGACCGGCGGAGCGCCCCGGGAGCTGGCCGAGGGGTCTTCACGCCGACTTTTCTGACGACGGCAAGAGCCTTGCCATCGCCCGATCGGAGCAGGGGAAGAGCCGCCTCGAGTTCCCGATCGGCAAGACCCTCTACGAGACGGCCGACCGGATCGCCTTCGTCCGCCTTTCGCCCGACGGGCGGAAAATCGGCTTCCTCGCCAGGCACTCGGACTCCACGATTTCGGTCGACACCGTGGATCTGGCCGGCAGGCACAACGTCCTCTCGCAGGGATGGAAAAGAGGCCGGGGGCTCGCCTGGTCGCCCGACGGAAAGGAGCTCTGGTTCGGCGCCACCGAGCGCGGATGGCGCACCCCGCTCCTTGCCGTGACGCCCGCCGGGAAGCTGCGCGTGATGATGCGGGTGCCTTCCCACGTGTGGATGCAGGACGTCGCGCGCGACGGCCGCGCGCTCGTCTCGCTGTTCAACTCGCGCTTTAAGATCCGCGGCGCTTTCGGGGGCTCGTCGCAGGAACGCGACCTCTCCTGGCATGAAGCGTCGCTCGCGAAAGACATGACCCCCGATGGAAAGACCCTCCTCTTTGAAGAAGCGGCGGAGGGGGAGTTCCGCGTGATCTACGTCCGCCCGACGGACGGCTCGCCGGCGAAGATCATCGGAGACGGGAGGTCGATGGCGATCTCTCCCGACGGGCGATGGGTGGCCGCGAACACGAAAGGACGGGGGTCGGGGGTCGTCCTCCTGCCGAGCGGCGCGGGAGAGCCCCAGGCCCTGGACAGCGAGGGGCATCAGTTCACCGAGGCGGCGTTCTCCTCCGACGGCAAGCGGCTCCTTCTCACGGGAGACGGAGGACCCGTCTACGCCAAGGACCTCCCCGCCGGCAGGCTGTTTCCGGTCGCTCCGAAGGGAACGGTCTGCAGGCGCCTCTCGCCGGACGGGAAGGAAGCGGCCTGCCGGGGGCCGAAGAAGGAAGGGGTCATCTACCCCGTCGAGGGAGGATCCCCACGGCCGATTCCGGGCCTCGAGGCGGGAGACGAGATCCTGAGCTGGAGCACTGACGCCCGCGCGCTGTACATCGGCCAGTTCCGCAAAGCTCCGGTGAAGATCCTCCGCCTCGATCTCGCGACCGGCCGGCGCAAGCCCTGGCGCGAGTTCACGCCGGAGGAGCCGGTCAAGAACTTTCCCTACTACTTCACGATGACGCCCAACGGAGAGTCCTTCGCCTACTCGTCCTTAAACATTCGCTCCGACCTCTACCTCGTCACCGGCCTGAAGTGAACGGGCGTTCCTTGCGAAACCCGCTCCTCCTTTCGATCGCCCTCACTGGAGCGCTCTTGCTTCTCGCGAGCGGCGCCGCACCCGGGCAGACGACGGGCTCTATCGAAGGCCGCGTGACCGATTCCTCCGGCGCGCCGCTGACGGGCGTCACCGTCGAAGCCACGAGTCCCAGCCTGCAAGGAACCCGAACCGTCGTGACCGGCCGCGACGGCTCGTATCGGATGCCGGCCGTGCCGCCGGGAACCTACCGGATCGAGGCGCGCCTCGACGGGTTCCGAACCGTCCAGAAGAACGCCGTCGTCTCGCTCGACGCGACGGCGACAGCGGACCTGGCCCTCCCGCTCGCCACGCAGGAGCAGGTCGTCGTCTCCGGGGATGCCCCGCTCGTCGATACGACGTCGGCCACGTCCGGCACCAACTACACGAGCCGGCTGATCGCCGGACTTCCCGTCCAGCGCAACGACGCGGACATCGTGCGCGCCAATCCCGGAGTGGCCGGCGACCGCGCGGAGGTGCAGGGAATCGCGCTCCCGCTCTCGATCTCCGGCGCGACGTCGGTTGAGAACCAGTGGCTGATCGACGGCATCAATACGACCAACGTCCTCAAGGGATTCCAGGGCAAGGCCTTGAACAGCGAGTTCATCCAGGAAGTCGAGGTCAAGACCACCGGGTACCAGGCCGAATACGGCGGGGCCCTGGGCGGAATCGTGAACGTGATCACGAAGTCCGGCGGAAACGAGTTTCACGGAGACGGCTTCTTCTATTACGACTCGGAGAGCCTGCGAGCGGAGCAGATCGTGACCGGAAACGATTCGCCGTCCGGCATGCGCTTGACGCCAACCGAGCGCCGCGACTTCGGAGCGGACCTCGGCGGTTTCGTTCTCAAGGATCGCCTCTGGTTCTTCCTCGCGTACGACCGCGTCGAGACCCCCGGCACCACTTCCCGTTATTTCTCGAACAGACAAGTCCCGAGCTCGATGCTGTTCCCCAGGGACCAGACGGCCAATCTTTTTTCCGGAAAGCTCACCTGGAACATCGCCAATCACACGACACTCGTCGCGACGGCCTTCGCCGATCCGTCCGAGATCACCGGCGCCGCTCGCATCGGGACGGCGCTGGGCACGATTGTGAGCCCGGATCCGGGGACCTGGGAGTCGCGGCGCGAGATCGGCGGGACAGACTTCGGGCTGCGCGGGAGCCAGCTCTTCGGTTCGGCCGCCGTCTTGAGCCTTCAGGCCTCGCGCCACCAGGACCGCTTCGAGCTCATTCCGTCGGGGGCGGGAGAGGGCGTCCGGTACGAGGACTACACCTGCGCCGGCGGGACGCCGACGGCTCCCTGCCTTCCGCCGGCGCAAGCCAACTCGGCCTCGGGGGGCCTCGGGACGATCGGCGGGCCCCGGCAGCGCAACGTCTCCCGGCGGGACCAGCTCCGCGCCGACCTGGCTCTCTATCTCGGAAGCCACGAGCTCCGGCTCGGCGGCGACTACCAGGACGCTAGGTCCACGGTGACCACTGGCTACACCGGCGGGCAGTTTGTCGGGAAATTCAACGAGCTCGGCACCGTTTACTACAAGCACGACTTCTACTCGGCGAGTCCGCTGGATCTCGTCCCGGCCGAGCGCGTCGGCCGGCCTCACAACATCGATACGGGCTTCTACCTGCAGGACTCGTGGAGGGCGGCCCCCGGCCTGACGGTCAACGCCGGCCTGCGTTACGACCAGCAGGACTTTCGAGACTCTTCGGACGCGCGGATCTTCCAGACAACGGACGGCTGGCAGCCGCGTCTGGGCGTCGTCTGGGACCCCACCCGGGGCGGCAGGATGAAGGTCTACGCCTCGGCCGGCCGGTTCTCCTACGCGCTGCCGACGCGCGTGGGCGCCTTCGTCCTGCCCTTCTACTCGATCTCGACTTACAACTTCGATCCGGTGGACACGGCGCAGAGCCCCGGCGTTCCGGGGCGTTCGAGCCCGGCCATCGCCCCGCTCCGCGGGAGCCTTGCGGACACGGGTCTGAAAGGAGTCTTCCAGGACGAGCTGACGGCGGGGTTCGAGACCCTTCTGGATTCGACTTTCTCGCTGGGTGTCAAGGGGACCTATCGCCGGTTGGGCCGCGCGATCGAGAACCGCTGCGATCTCGACTTCACGCTGCCCGAGAACGACTTCAACTCATGCGCGATCGTGAACCCGGGATCGGAGGGCCGGTACGCTCGGGGCGATTTTTACGGATGCAACGGCCTCGATGGGGACGCCTATCAATGTCAACAGGGCGTGCCCGCGACGCCGGAGGCCCGACGCCTGTATCGCGCGATCGAGCTCTCCGCGCGCAAGAGCGTCGGCCAGAGAGTCTGGGCCCAGCTTTCCTACGTCTATTCGTCCTTGAGGGGCAACTACGACGGAGGCGTTAACGAGACCAACGGGGAGACGAACCCGGGCGCCTCCACCTCCGACTTCGACTACCCGGCATACTGGGAGCACAACGCCTACGGGAAGCTCGGACTCGACCGCCCGCACAGCTTTCGCGCCGACGTCAGCTACACCGCTCCGTTCGGCCTGCTCGTCGGCCTCCAGGGGTTCGTCCAGTCGGGCGCGCCGGTCAACAGGCTCGGGTACTTCAACTCGCTCTCGCCCTTCGGCTCGCCAATCCAGCTCGTGCCGCGAGGCGAGGCCGGACGTCTTCCGACGCTCTGGGAAGCGAACCTGACGCTGGGATTCCCGATAGCCATGGGTCCCCTGACCGTCACGGCGCAGGCGTACCTCTTCAACGTCTTCAACAACCAGATCGAGATCCAGCGGGATGACAAATATACGGCGATCCGACCGCCGGCGGGCTATCCGGACACGCTCTACGACCCGAACGTCCCCTCGAACAATCCCTTCTACGGCAAGATCGTCCTGCGCCAGGACCCGCGGCAGTTCCGCGCCGCCCTGCGCGTTTCGTTCTAACGAGGCTTAGCTTTTTTCGGCGGCTTCGAGGGAGGCGATCAGTTTTTCGAGACGTTCGCGGACGGTTTCCTGGTCCTTCTCGAGGCGCTCGACGGCGCCTTTGCGATTCGGAGGCGTCCTTCTCCGCCTTGCGCGCCGCCGCGAGGTCGGATTTCAGCCGCGCGTTCTCGGATTCGAGCGACGAAAGCCGGGACAGGAGTTTTTCGATCTTGCGTTCGAGCGTGTCGAAGATCTTGGTGTTGTCCATTCTCCCTACCTAACCGAACGCGCGCTTGACGAACTCCTCGCGCCG
The DNA here is from genome assembly GCA_963741435.1 of uncultured Acidobacteriota bacterium. GTDB lineage: Bacteria > Acidobacteriota > Thermoanaerobaculia > UBA5066 > Gp7-AA6 > JAWOLE01. The sequence continues at coordinate 391,092 of CAVUIX010000002.1, forward strand.
CCGGGACCATTGCGCGACCTTGCGAAAGGCGTGCGGCGTGCGGTCGAAGAGGTGGAAGCAGACGGTGTCGCAGATCGCCCAGTTGTCGAAGTCCCGGCACCAGCGATCCATCTGCGCGGAGGTGACTCGCTCCGGCTCGTCGACGAACGCGGCAAGGATGCGGGCCTCGTGCCAGCCGGTGGCCCAGAGCGCGGCGGCGAGCTCGTGACTTGTGCCGAATCTCCTGGCCAGATTCTTCATGGCGGCCATCGGCACGCCGAACACTTTGCGGGCGCGAATTCCGTACCGCGCCATGCCCTCGACGTTGCGCTTGCTGCCGCGGCGCTCCAGATAGTCGAGCGCCTCCCGGACCGCTCGCCGCGTGTCCTGGCGGCGCGGAGCTTGCGACTTGATCATCTCAGACGCCTCTGATGCCCCTCGCGGCCGAGGCCTGGACGCCTTCGGCGATCATCAGGCTGAAGAGATGCTCGGATTCGGAGAGCACGGCGTCCGTCGGGGGAGAGGGACTCGTGATCTATCGGGATCGTGCCGCTATTCATCGCAAACGTCTTCGAAGGCCCGGGTTTTCCGTCCACCGTCGTTTCCACCTTGTAGTTCTCGTTCGGCTAGCCCCGTGGGCATTTGGATCGAGAACCCTTTTCCGCCAGGGTACGAGACACGGCGGTCGACGAGCATCCGGATTCGACGTCCGAGAAGTCCGGCTTATCGGGGTCATCTGTCATGCAACCTCCTTCTCGAACCGTTTGCCGGGTCGGGAGCGTCCTCTCTCACGCCCGCTTTGCCGTGACCTTGCGGTAGATCCAGGTGACGACGATCGCGCCGATGACCGCCACGATGATCGTGTAGATCATGCCGCCTTCGGCCCGGAAGCCGAGCAGGCTCATCAGGAAGCCGCCCGCCAGCGCTCCGACGAGGCCGAGGATGATGTCCCAGAGAACTCCGCCCCCGCCTCCCATGATCTTGCCGGTGAGCCATCCCGCGATGAGACCCACGATCAGCCACCAGATGATTCCCATGGCTTACCTCCTCGCCGCGGAAATCTTGGACATGAGAAGCGCCAGCGCGCCGGCGCCGATCGCTTTGACGAGCGTCGGGTGTTGCGCGTAGAAACCCGCGGCCTTGTCCATGATCGACGGGTCCTGTGTTGCCGCGTGCCGGGCGAGCGTCTGGACCGCCTCCGGGCTCACCTGTTGAGCCTGCTGCGGCGTCACGTTCCCGCCGGCGACCGCTCCGGCAAGGCCTCCGAGCCCCAGGGAGCTCAACACCTGGGACCCGCCGCCGGGGCCGAGCGATCCGAGCAGCTGGTTGAGCAGGCCCGCCTTCTGATCGGGGTTGGATTGCCCGAAGAGCCCGGACACCATCTGCTCGAACGGCGGCGTTTGATCCGACTTGAAGGCGTGGCCGAGGCCGGCCGCGAGGGTTTCCTGCGGAACGGCGCTCGCCACTTGATCGTAGGCCCCGTGCACGTCGGCGTCCGACGCGTTGCCGCGGGTGAACTGATCGACGATGCTCCCGAGGTTGTCCATTAGACCCATGGCGTCCTCCTTTGTCGAAGCGGGACGGCGGGGCGATTCCCATCGTCCGAAGGGTTGTCCAAAACTTTATCGCGCATCGGACCGATGGAGGCCATCGACGGCACGCCGGTCGTGGACATCAAGCCGGTGCTCGGCCGCTCGAAGCGGTGAGGCGAACCGCTCCATCCTGCGGTTCTGGTGCATTCGGATCAGTCCGGCTTCCCGGTCCTTCGGTAGATTCGTGCGACGAAGGAGACGACGATGGCGACGACCCAATCGATTTCCCCGGAACGTAAGAGGCCGGCGAGAGCGAAACTTGCCTCAGCCGGAAAGAACGCAAAGAGAACCGGCGCGCCGAAGGACGGCTTCGTTTACTCGAACCCGTTCGCGCATGGAAAAGACACCACGAAATACCGGCTCGTGAGCCGCGAACACGTTCGGACGAGAACCTTCGCCGGGAAGCCGGTCCTCGTTGTCGAGCCCGAGGCGCTCACGCTCCTCGCGCGCGAGGCGATGCGCGACGTGTCGTTCCTCCTGCGCCCGAAGCACCAGCGGCAGGTGGCCGCGATCCTGGACGACCCGGAAGCCTCGGCGAACGACCGGTTCATGGCGACGACGCTCTTGAGGAACGCCGTCGTGTCGTCGAAGTTCGAGCTGCCGTTCTGCCAGGACACGGGGACCGCCACGGTCGTGGCCTGGAAGGGGCAGCAGGTCTGGACGGGCGCCGACGACGCGGCGTTTATCTCGAAGGGGATCTGGAAGACCTACACCGGGGAGAACCTCCGATACTCCCAGACGGCGCCGCTCACGATGTACGACGAGGTCAACACCGGGAACAACCTGCCGGCGCAGATCGACATCTACGCGACCCCCGGGGCGGAGTACAAGTTCCTCTTCGTCGCCAAGGGGGGCGGCTCGGCGAACAAGGCCTACCTCTTCCAGGAGACGAAGGCCCTCTTGAACCCGGCGAGCCTCGAGACATTCCTGGTCGAGAAGATGAAGAGCCTCGGGACGGCGGCGTGTCCTCCCTACCACATCGCATTCGTGGTCGGCGGGACGTCGGCGGAGGCGTGCATGAAGACCGTCAAGCTCGCCTCGACCGGCTACTACGACTCGCTTCCGACAACCGGCGACAAGACGGGTCGCGCCTTCCGCGATCCGGAGCTGGAGGGCAAGCTCCTCACGGCCGCGCAGAAGCTGGGGTTCGGCGCGCAGTTTGGAGGCAAGTATTTCGCCCACGACATCCGGGTCGTCCGGCTCCCGCGCCACGGGGCCTCCTGCCCGGTCGGTCTCGGCGTCTCCTGCTCGGCCGACCGGAATGTCCTCGCCAAGATCGACGAGAAGGGGATCTGGCTCGAGGAGTTGGAAAGGCATCCCGAGAAGCTCCTCCCGGTCCACGAGGGGGCGAAGGGACACGACGGCATCGTCCGGATCGACCTGAACCAGCCGATGCCCCAGGTCCTGGCCGAGCTTTCGAAGTACCCGGTCTCCACCCCGCTCGCCCTGACCGGCCGCCTCGTCGTCGCGCGCGACATCGCCCACGCGAAGCTGAAGGAGCGCCTCGACGCCGGGAGCGCCCTGCCGCAGTACTTCAAGGACCACCCGGTCTACTACGCGGGCCCGGCCAAGACGCCGAAGGGGAGGCCCTCCGGCTCCTTCGGCCCGACGACCGCGGGACGCATGGACTCCTATGTCGACCTCTTCCAGTCACAGGGAGGCTCCCTGGTCATGATCGCGAAGGGGAACCGGAGCCCGAAGGTGACCGAGGCCTGCAAGAAGCACGGCGGCTTCTACCTCGGATCGCCCGGCGGCCCGGCCGCGCTCCTCGCGGCGGAGAACATCAAGAAGGTGGACGTCCTCGAGTACCCGGAGCTGGGGATGGAGGCGATCTGGGCGATCGACGTCGTGGACTTTCCCGCCTTCATCCTCGTGGACGACAAGGGGAACGATTTCTACCAGCAGCTGGAGTAATCCAGGTCCTGCGGCCCGAGGCTTCTCCGGCGCGCCCGGATCAACGAATAGAATTCCTCATCGAGCTCCTATGACGCTGGCGCCGGGATTGCGGCTCGGGCCTTACGAGATCCTCACGCCGCTCGGCGCGGGCGGGATGGGTGAGGTCTACAAGGCGAGGGACACGCGGCTCGAGCGCACGGTAGCGATCAAGGTGCTGCCGCAGCATCTCTCCGCGTCGCCGGAGGTCCGTCAGCGCTTCGAGCGCGAGGCGAAGGCGATCGCGCAGCTCTCGCACCCGCACATCTGCGCGCTGTACGACGTCGGCCGCGAGGGCGACACCGAGTATCTCGTCATGGAGTACCTGGAGGGCGAGACGCTTTCGGCCCGGCTGGCGAAGGGGCCGCTGACGCCGGAGCGGGTCCTGAACCACGCGATCGAGATCAGCGATGCACTCGACAAGGCGCACCGGCAGGGGATCGTCCATCGGGACCTGAAACCCGGGAACGTGATGCTAACGAAGTCGGGAGTCAAGCTCCTCGATTTCGGGCTGGCGAAGGTTCTCGAACCGGAAGCCCCGGTCGAGAGCCTCACGGCGGCCCCGACAGCGGCGGAGGATGTCACGAAGGAAGGGACGGTTCTCGGCACCCTGTCGTACATGGCGCCCGAGCAGCTGGAGGGAAAGAGAGCCGACACGCGCACCGACATCTTCGCCCTGGGGGCCGTGATCTACGAGATGGCGACGGGGCAGAAGGCGTTCTCTGGCAAGAGCGAGGCAACGCTGGCCTCGGCGATCCTCCGCGACGAACCGAGGCCGCTCGTGGCGATCGCGCCGGCGACGCCCCCGGCGCTCGAGCGGCTCGTCCGGACCTGTCTCGCCAAGGACCCGGACGAGCGCTGGCAGAGCGCGGGAGACATCGCGAGGGAGTTGAGGTGGATCGCGGAGGCCCCGGCGGCCGGCGCCGCTCCCGTCACGGCCGATGGCGGCAGACGGAAGCGTTGGGAGCGGCCCGCGTGGGCCGTCGTGGCGTTTGCGATCCTCCTCGGCGCGCTTCTTGCCCTCCTCTCACGCCGACCGCGGGCGCACGAGGAGCTGTTGCGCTTCACGATCATGCCTCCTTCCGGCCAGGGCTTCCTCCCTCTCATAGACCTCTCTCCGGATGCGCGGCGCATTGCGTTCCTGCTCCAGGACGAAGGAGGGAGAAACTCGATCGGAGTTGCGCTCGCTCGACAGCCTGGAGATGCGGCGGCTGCCGGGCACCGAGGACGCGCGCGGCATGTTCTGGTCGCCCGACGGTCGTGAGATCGCTTTCTTCTCGGAAGGAAGATTGAAACGCATCGGCAGGGACGGCGGCCCCGTTCAGACGATCTGCGACAGCGGGGGCGCGTTCAACGGGGCGTGGAATCGCCAGGGCACGATCCTCTTCGAGAAGGAGTTCGGTACTCCCATCGTGGCCGTGCCCGCAACAGGCGGCACGCCGCAGCCCGCCACTACGCTCGACGCGGCGAAGGGTGAGGTCGCCCACAACCTCCCCGTCTTCCTCCCCGATGGGCGCCACTTCGTGTTCGTGGCGCGCAACCTCGATCCGGAGAAGACCTCCGTCATGCTCGCCTCGCTCGATTCGAAGGACGTCCGCCGGCTCTTCCATGCGGACTCCAACGCCGTCTTCGCCGATCCCGGCTACCTTCTGTTCGCGCGTGACAACGCCCTCTTCGCGTGGAGGTTCGATCCCCGAAGCCTGGAGCTCGCCGGGGAACCCGCACCCGCGTTCGAGCAGGTCCGCTATGGGACCGAGGACAACGTCCTGGCCGTTTCGGCCGCCGGGAACTCGCGTGGCTTACTTGCCGTGGTCCATGCGGCGGAGGCTCGTCTGGGTGGATCGCAAGGGGCGCGAGCTCGGCACTCTCGGCGACATCGGCGGATACGAGGACGTTCGAATCTCGCCGGACGGCGAGAAGGTGGCGGTCACGCTGCGCGATCCGTCGCACGGCCAGAACCAGGATGTCTGGGTCCTGGATGCCTCCCGCGGGACGGGCTCCCGGATCACAGCCGAGCGGACGGATGAGTTCGGCCCCGCGTGGTTCCCGGACGGCGAGCGGTTGGTCTATGTCTCCGATCGTGTGGGCTTCTACGACATCTACGAACGGCCGGCGAGCGGGGGCGCCGAGAAGATCCTGGTTCGAACGAAGCAGGACAAGGTTCTGCCGGCGGTGTCGCCCGACGGCCGGCATCTGCTCATGAACATCCCCGAGAGCGGCATCTTCACTCGCGTTCTCGCCCCTCTCACCGAGCGGGGCGATTCGCTTCGGTTGAGCGGCGACTCCCGGTTCTCCGAAGAGCATGCCTCAATCTCTCCGGACGGCCGCTCGACTGCCTTCGACTCGAGCGAATCGGGACAGAGGGAAGTCTACGTGCAGCCGTTGCCCGAAGGTCCGAAGCGCCAGGTCTCGATCGGAGGCGGGAAGATGCCGGTCTGGAATCGAGACGGCTCGGAACTCTTCTACGCCGCCAGAGACGGAATGTTGATGTCCGCCGCCCTGCGTTTTGCCGCGGGCCGTCTGGAAATTGGAGAGCCGCAACCTCTCTTCCCCCTGCAGCTCGGAGTCAGCGGCGAGATCCAGTTCCACCGCCACCCCTACGACGTGTCTCCGGACGGCCAGCGGTTCCTCGTGATCCGCCGCGCGCCGGATGCGGAGGCCGACGGCGCGGTCGTCGTCACCAACTGGACCGCGGTCCTCGCGAAGACCCGGTGACGATCGCGGCCGGCCATCGCCTGGGACCCTACAAGATCCTCGCTCCGATCGGCGCGGGCGGGATGGGGGAGGTGTATCGGGCGCGAGACGAGAAACTGGACCGGGACGTCGCGGTCAAAGTGCTCCCCCAAACGGTTGCGACGGATCCCGAGACGCTGGCCAGGTTCGAGCGCGAGGCGAAGGCCGTCGCGGCGCTCTCCCATCCGAACATTCTTGCGATTCACGACTTCGGAAACCAGGATGGCATCGCTTACGCCGTAATGGAGCTTCTGGAAGGCGAGACGCTGCGCGGGAAGCTCGATGCGGGTCCCGTCCCGCAGAAGCAGGCGGTGGACTACGCGCTCCAGATCGCCAGGGGCCTGTCCGCCGCTCACGAGAAGGGCGTTGTTCACCGGGACCTGAAGCCGGAGAACCTCTTCGTGACCCGGGACGGCCACGTCAAGATCCTCGACTTCGGGCTGGCGAAGAGGGTGGAGGCAGTTGCCCCGGGAGAGGAGACGAGCGCCCCGACGGTCTCCCGTCATACGGAGCCCGGGACGGTCATGGGAACGATCGGCTACATGTCGCCCGAGCAGGTGCGGGGGCTTCCGGTCGATCACCGGTCGGACATCTTCTCGCTCGGGGCGGTCCTGTACGAACTGCTCTCGGGCAAGAGAGCATTTGACCGGTCGACGGCGGCGGACACGATGTCGGCGATCCTGAAGGAAGACCCGCCGGAGTTGTCGGAGTCAGGACGGAGCATCTCGCCGGCTCTCGATCGCATCGTCAGGCACTGCCTGGAGAAGGACCGGGACAACCGGTTTCAGTCGGCCAGGGACGTCGCGTTCAACCTTTCGGAACAGTCCTCGCAGGCCGTCGTGAGCGGCGCGCAACATGCCGCGCCACCACGCCCCAGGAGGACAGCTCTGATCGCCGCCGCGGCCGTTGCCGTCATCCTCGTTCTCGGCGTGGCGGGCGCCCTCCTCCTCCGGCGGACGCATGGCGTCGCGGGCGAGGCCGGCGGCGTGAAGCGTGTCGCCGTGCTGCCATTCGAGAACCTCGGATCTCCCGAGGACGACTACTTTGCCGACGGGATCGCGGACGAGGTGAGGGCCAAGCTGACATCGCTGCCGAGCCTCCAGGTGATCGCTCGCGCCAGCTCCACTCCTTACAAGAAAACGTCCAAGACTCCGAAGCAGATCGCCGGGGAGTTGAATACCTCCTACCTGCTCACCGCCACGGTGCGGTGGGAGAAGACCGGCGGCGGGAGCCGCGTCCACGTCACTCCCGAGCTCGTGGACGTGACGCGCCCCGACGCGCCCACGTCGAAGTGGCAGCAGCCGTTCGACGCGGCGTTGACGGATGTCTTTCAGGTGCAGTCGGACATCGCGTCGCGAGTCGCGCAGGCGCTGGGCGTGGCGCTCGGGGCGGGCGAGGAGAAGCGCCTCTCGGAGAAGCCGACGGCGAACCTCGCCGCCTACGACGCGTTCTTGAAGGGCGAGGAGGTCTGGAGGCGCCTGACTGTCGGCAGTCCGGCCGGCGTGCGCCAGGCGCTCGGCTTCTACGAGCAGGCCGTCGCTCTCGATCCGGGCTTCGCTCAGGCGTGGGCGAGGATTTCATGGGCAAGCGCGACCCTGTACGTCAACGGCGCACCGAATCCCGAGCTCGCCCAACGCGCGCGCGAAACAGCGGAGAAGGCCGTGGCGCTCGACCCCGCCCTTTCCGAGGCGTATCTCGCGCTCGGCAACTATCAAAGGTTGGTTCTGAAGAACTACGACCGAGCGATGGAGGAGTACAACCGGGGTCATCGGGTCGCGGCGGCCAATGCGGATCTGCTGACCGCGACCGCTCTGGCGGAGGAGTCGCTTGGGCGCTGGGAATCGGCGGTGGAGCGTTTACGCCAGGCAAACCGCCTGGACCCCCGGTCGGTCCGGGCTCACTTGCGATTGACCCAGGCGCTCCTCTTCCTGCGCCGCTATCCCGAGGCGCGCGAGGCGTCCGAGAAGGGACTCGCGATCGCGTCCGCCAACCTCCCGTTGATCGAGAACAAGGCAATGACATTCCTGGGAGGCGGAAATCTCGAGGCTGCCCGTCGGGTGCTCCTCTCCGCGGCCGGGAAGGTCGAGCCCACGGCGCTCGTGGCCGACGTGGCAATCGCCTACGATCTCGTTTGGATTCTCGACCGCGAGCAGCGGGCGCTCCTCCTTCGTCTGACCCCGAACGCGTTCGATGGCGATCGCGCCACCTGGGCGTTCTGTCTCCTCCAGGCCGCCGCCCTCGAGGCGGATCGAGAGGGCGTGCGTAAGTACGCCGAAATCGCCGCGACGGCCCTCGAGCAACAGCTCCGCGCCGCCCCCGAAGACGCGCACCTCCGCGTCTTCCGGGCTCTCTCGCTTGCCTACCTGGGGCGAAAGGAGGAAGCCATCCGAGAGGGGGAGCGCGGAGCCGCCCTTCTCCCGGTGAGCAAGGATGCCGCCATTGGCCCCTACATTCAACACCAGCTGGCGCGGATCTACATCGTGGCCGGTGAGCCGGACAAGGCGCTCGACCGGCTGGAGCCGCTCCTCAAGGTTCCCTACATCCTCTCGCCCGGCTGGCTCAAGATCGATCCCAACTTCGACCCGCTGCGCAACAACCCCAGGTTCCAGAGGCTCGTCTCCGCCGCGAAGTGATCCGCGGCTGGCCGCGGAATTGGCGAGCCGAGCCTCCCTCCGGGAGGCCGTCCTTCTGATTCAGATGCATCAGGAATCGGCTTCCCACGGCGGCATAAGCTTTTTGGGTCGTCAACAGGGAGGAGGGATCCATGAGGGAGTTATTCCTGGTCATCGGGGTCGTTTTCGTTCTCTCCTGCTTTCCCGTTCTCGTCAACTTCCTGCGGGCGCGGCGGCGTTTTTCGGGCACGCTGATCGTCACCTGTCCCGAGACGGATCGAGCCGCGACGATTCGGCTCAACGCCGTCCACGCGGCCGCGACCAGCCTGACCGGCGAACCGGACATCAAGGTGAAGTCCTGCAATCGATGGAGCGGCCCGGTCGGCCAGTGTCAGGAACGATGCCTCGGCGAGAACGGCGCGTTGCTCCTGGACCACGCGAAGCCGGCATAGGCTCGAGAGAGACTCCCCGCTCGGAGAGCCGGCGATCTCCCCACCGTTTGGTGAGACTCCGGAAGGTCATTACATTCCGGCGTTGACATTTCCTGCTCCTCCAGAGAGCAGCCTGAGCGACGCCCGGCCGGATTCGGGCGTCACACCCTGGGCTTGGGTGGCGGAAGCGAGAAGGCGGCGCTTTCGGCCGCGAAGCCGACCCTGACGTGAGAGCTGTCGCAGAACGGCTTATTCTGGGACTGGCCGCAGCGGCAGAGCGACACGCCCGTACGGCCGACCAGATCGTAACGGTTGCCGGCCTCGTCGACCAGAGTGATGTCATCCCCTTCCACTCTCAGGGGCCCGTCTTTCCGGGGTGTGATCCTGGTGTCAGCCATCGCCGCTCCTTTCCGAAGACACTCCGATTCTAACCAACCGCAGTCGCGCGGCGCCGGCTGGTGGCGGCGATTTGTCGAGCCTCGTGACTGTCATCCCACCCGCACCGAGAGCATCGAGATGGATCCGCCGTCGACGCCTTCGACGGGGAACGTGACGCGGTCGCCGCGCTGACGCGTGCCGATCACGTAGAGGAGCGGCAGGTAGTGATCCGGCGTCGGGATCGAGAGCAAGGCTTCGCGCCCGAGAGACTCGTATTCGATGAGCGGTTTCGTTTCGCCTGCCAGCAACAGACCCTTCGCCTCGGTCTCGAAATGGACCGCCCAGTCGTACGGCTCGGGCATGTGCCGGCCCCACGCGTAGGTGTGGAGGTTGTGGACCAGGTTGCCGCTGCCCACGATCAGGACGCCTTCCCCGCGCAAGGGCGCGAGCCTCCGGCCGATTTCGAAATGGAATGCCGGAGGTTGTGATTCATCGATACTGAGCTGCACGACCGGGATGTCGGCGGCCGGGTACGCGTGGGCAAGCACGGACCATGTCCCGTGATCGAGGCCCCACGAGTCGTCGAGGGCCACCGGCAACGGCGCCAGCATCTCCTGCACGCGGCGGGCAAGCTGCGGATCGCCGGGCGCCGGATAACGCACCCGGTACAGCTCGCGCGGAAAGCCGCCGAAGTCGTGAATCGTCCGCGGCGCCGTGCTGATCGTGACGCCGGTCTGCGGCACGTACCAGTGGGCGGAGATCGAGAGAATCGCCCTCGGCCTGGGCGTTGTCTCGCCGACGCGCCGCCACCCTTCGGTGTAATCGTTCTTCAGCACGGCGTTCATGGGATTGCCGTGCCCGAAGAAAATTGCCGGCAGAACCTCAGCCATGACCCGGCGCGCGCGTGTGTGTTCCCACCCCGGGCTCTTTGCGACCGGGCTTCAGCCTTACATCCAGGGCTCGTCGGCGCTGGGTCCGTAGATGGAGGGGACCTTTCCGCCGGCCATGCGGACGTACACGGAGAGCTGGCCGCGGTGGTGGATGGAGTCCATCAGCATGAGCCAGAGGATCTCGCTGACCGGGACCTGTCCCCTCTGTTTCGGGCCGGTGAAGAAGGTCACGGTTTCGGAGAGGCGCGATTCCGGCATCTTCTCGACGGCCGCCATCAGCTCCTGCGCTCCCCGCTCGTAGTTCGCGACGGCTTCGGCGAACGTGGCCGGCGCCTGCGGAACGTCCGGCGGCATTGTCAGCTCGCCGCGGACGACCTTCAGGACGGCCCAGTTTTCCGCCGTGAACGCATGGGCGAGGCGGGTAGCCGAGCCCGAACGCTCGTGCGGCTTGAAATCGCCCTGCCCCGGCGGATACGCCTTCAGGACCTTCAACGTGGTCGGGAACTCCTTGGCGAAGATGTCGAGGTATTGCCGCTTGAAGCCCGACGCCCGCGTCTTTGCCGCAGCCGGTTTCGCCGCGCGCTTCGAACGAACCTCCGTGCTCTTGCTGCCATGGCGCGGGACCGGTTTGCTCTTCTTGCCCGCCGCCTTTCGGGCCGCCGGGCGCTTCGTCTTCTTCATCGCTCGCCTCCTCTTTCGACCTCAAATCGGGCGATGAGTCTACACAAGGAGGACCCCCCCGCGGACTCCGGCAGCGCTACTTGAGACCCTCGACGACGAAGAGATCGGAGAGGAGGCGGGCGTAGCAATAGGCGTAGTACCTGCCGTCGGGCGCGACGAGGACGTTGGAGATCCGCTCGACCCCGGCGGGATCGGCCGGCAGGAGGTCCTTCCAGACTTCGCGGCGGCCGGTTTCCAGGTCGATCTTCGAGACGCGCGCCGGGATGTCGCCGCGCTTCCAGAGGAACAGCGAGCGGTTATCGGGCGAGAAGCGCAGCGGAACCTCGCCCTCCGCCACGCCGTCCACGGGGCGCGGCGGACCGCCGTCAACGGGGTAGAGCGCGCACTTGTGGTCCGGCCCGATCGCCGCGACGCTCTTGCCGTCGGAAGTGACCGTGAATCCGGGTAGCCCCACCGTGACTCCCTCCGGCGTGATCGGCCGGGGCTTGCCGCCGTCCACGCTCTGCAGGTAGAGCCGGAGGCCGTGCCCCGTCTCGCTCCCGGCGAACACGATCCGCTTGCTGTCGGGGAGCCAGGCGGCGGCCTGCTCGGCGCTGATCCCCTCGAGCGCCAGCTTCCTCGGCTCCCCGGTGCCCGTCGGCATCAACTGAAAGGGAGAGTTCGGGACGGGGATGATCGAGAGCGCCCATTTCAGGTCGGGCGACAGCGCGAGGGCGTTGCCTTCGCCGAGGCGCACCACGGGAGACCGGTCCGATTTGCGGAGGAAGACGGTGTAGTTGGCGCCGCCGGCTTCCCCCTCCTCGTCGAAGAGCAGCGTCTTGCCGTCCGGGGCGAGGTCGGCCGCGAAGGAATAGTCGAGAAACGACATGTCGCGCTCGCGCTCGTCGCCCGCGAGAACCCCGCGGATGCCCACCCGCGGGCTCTCGCGCGTCAGGAGCACGCGGCCGCCTTTGGCGATGTCGTGGAGCTTCAAGCCGCCGGGCACCCGCGCCACGACGCGGAGTTTTCCCGACAGCGAGACGGCATAGAGCGAGCGGTTGGCGCCCGCTTCGGTCGCGGTGAACCAGACCTCCTTGCCCGACGGGGCCCACGCGAGACCGTGCTCGCTCGCCCACTTGCCGGTCAGCGTGGTCTTCTTTCCCGAGAGGTCGATGACGGCGACCGTTCCGGCGTCGTCGAGCGGGAAGGGGTGATCGAGGAACGCGATGCGGTCGCCCTTCGGCGAGAGCCGCGCGTAGCTGACGTGCCCGGCCGTCTCGTAGAGCACCTTTCCCATCGGGAACTCGATGCGGGCCTTGCCTCCGACGTCGCGCACGACGAGGAACCCGTTGCCGTCTGCGGCCCACTCCGCGTCCTGGACGCCGTCGGCCACGTCCCGCGGCGCGCCTCCCGTCAGCGCCGCCCGCGCGAGCTTGCCGGCGCAGATGCCCGGGTGGGTCGAACGGCAATCGAGCGCGATCGCCATCTCGCCCGTGGGCGAGATTCCGAGGAGGTTCGAGCTCGGGAGCTCCAGCGGAAGCGAATCCGGGCTCGACGGGTGCTTGAGAAACAGCTTCAAGGGGTTGCCGTCCCACGAGACGCTGTACACGATCGTCTGGCCGTCCGGGGCGAAGCGCGCGGCGCGAATCGTGCCGCTGCCGAAGGTGATCTGCTGGTAGGACGGCGGCGACGACCGGGAAAAGCGATTCTGGAGCAGCATCCCGGCGGCGAGCGCCGCGGCGAGGGCCGCCACCGACACCGCGGCGCGAAGGACAGGGCTGCGGCGGCGCGCGGGAGCGGCGACGGGCGCCGCCTCCGGGGCCCCGCCCGGGACGGAGGCCTCCGAGAGATGCTCGCGGACGCTCCGCACGTCTTTCGCCAGGTCCCGGGTCGAGGCGTAGCGCTCCTCCGGGTCCTTGGCGAGGCACCGCTCGATGATCCAGCGGAAGGGCGCCGGAACGCTCGCGTTGACTTTTCCGACCGGCTCGGCGTCCTCGCGGATGATGGCCGTGAGCGTCTCCGCGCTCGTGTTGCGCTGGAACGCCCGCTTGCCCGTCGCGAGCTCGTAGAGGATCGAGCCGAGCGAGAACTGGTCGGAGCGGAAATCGACCGGCCGTCCGCTTGCCTGCTCCGGCGACATGTAACCGATCGTGCCCATGACCGTTCCCGGCTGCGTCTGCTCGACCGCGGTGGCGCTTTCGTCTCCCTTCGCGGTCTCGCGCAGGAGGAGCTTGGCGAGGCCGAAGTCCAGGATCTTGACGACGCCGTCCTTCGTCACCATGATGTTCTCGGGTTTCAGGTCCCGGTGAACGATGCCCGCCGCGTGCGCCTTGGCGAGGCCGTCGGAGATCTGAAACGCGATGTCGAGCAGCCTCCGGGTCGGCAGTAGCCCGTCCTGCTGCAGGGCGCGCAGGGTCAGCCCGTCGATGAGCTCCATGGCGATGTACACCATCGAATCGGTCGAGCCGATGTCGTGGATCGTGACGATGTTCGGGTGGTTCAGCGAAGAGGCCGACCGCGCCTCCTGTTCGAATCGCTTTCGCCGGGCGGGGTCGGCGGACAGCTCGGACACGAGGACCTTGATCGCGACCTCGCGGCGCAGGCGCTCGTCCCGCGCCCGGTAGACCTCTCCCATGCCTCCCGCCCCAAGCGGCGCGAGGATCTCGTACGGGCCAAGACGTGAGCCGGTGGACAGTGTCATTTGAGAAACGGGCGAGATTGTAGACGAGACGCCTCCGTGCCGGAAGACCCTGCGGGCGGGACATCAACTGTCCCGCCGCCGGCGCGACAATCCTTCCTTCCCCGGCAGACCGGCGGCTTTCGACGGAGGAATGGAGGAGGAGTCTCTCTCAGATGCGCCCGGACCCGCTCGAAGCCCTTCTCGACGAGACGGACGACTGCTGCTTCGACTTGAGCTGCAACGATCCGCGCGTCGTGAAATCCATTCGCGAGGGGGTGTGCCCGCTCTGCGACTCTCCTCTGGACCGGTCGCCCGAATGGCTGGCCACGCTCGAGATGCCCTGCTCCTCGCCCGTCTGCAGTTTCGTGCTCAGGCCCCATGGAAGGCTGTCGAGAAACAGCCACTGATGAGCGAGACCGTTCCCGCCGGGGAGCGTTGCGAGTCGTGAGCCGGCCGCCTACACCCAGCGGAAGCGCCTGACCGCCAGGACGAACGACAACGCGGCCCAGGCGCCGAGGACCGCGAGCCCGGCGCCGTGGCCCGCGAGCGTGGCGCCGTCGTTGAACACCGCGCGCAGCACGCGCAGGTAGGGGGAGAGGGGCAGGACGAACACCGCCTTCTGCAGCCACCGCGGCGCGCTGTCGAGCGTGAAATAGACGCCCGAGAGCAGCATCATCGGGAAGAAGACGAGGTTCGAGATCGGCCCGTAGGTCTCGATCGTCGAGGCGAGGCTCGAGAGGGCGAAGCCCATGGCGATGAAGGTCGCGGTGCCGAACATGACGAGGGCGACGAGCAACAGGTTGGACCCCTGGTTCGCGATCCGGAAGCCCAGTCGCGCGGCGAGGAGCAGCAGCGCGGTCTGCAGCACGACCACGGTGACGCGCTGCAGGATCTGGCCGAGCAGGAAGACCCACTTCGGAAGCGGCGTCACCGCGAGCCGGCGGAACTTCCCTTTCTCGCGGTAGGAGACCGTCACCATGCCGACGGTGAAGAGACCCATCGTGAGCAGGTTCAATCCGATCAAGCCCGGCACGAGGAATGCCGCGTAGTTGGCGGCGTGCGCATGCCCGGGGCTCTCGACGACGATCGGGATGCGCTCCGGCTCGGGCGAGCCGTTCAATCGCGCCTGCGCTACCAGGAACGCCTGGTTCGCGGCCTGCGCGGCCACCAGGCCCTGGACGATCAGATAGCTGTTCAGCCGCAGGCGATAGCCGCCGCCGGCGCTCTCGAGTTGCGCCATCGTCTCGCCCGTACGCCATCGCGCCTCCGCCTGCGCGGCGGGCATCGTCACGATCGTCAGGTGCGACTCCTCGAGCGCCTTCAGGAACGCGCGATCGCGCTGCGGACTCCTGCGCCGGCAGGACGCGCACGATCTTCGGCGCCGGGGGCCCTCCCGAGCGGAAGATCACGCCGAAGCCGAAGAGCATCAGCAGCGGGAAGAGAAACGTCCAGAACATGGCGCCGCGGTCTCGCGCGTACAGCCGCCATTCGATGCGGAACTGCTGCAGGAGAAGCCTGGACGGATTCGGCAGCGTCATCGAGGTCTCTCCGTTCATTCGCGCAGGCTCCGGCCGGTCAGATCGAGGAAGACGTCCTCGAGCGTCGCCCGGCGCACGTGCACCTGGCTGTATTCCAGGCGCTGGCTCTCGATCGTGGTGAAGAGGCGGGGAAGGAGCGTCTTCGGATCCCGGGTCGGGATCTCCCAGACGTCTCCGCGCGCTTCGACGGGGGCGGCGTCACCGAGGCGAGCCGCGAAGGCGGAGGGATCGGGCGCCGCGCCGTCGAAAGTGAGCTCGACGACGCTCGGAATCCCGAGGCCCGCGATCAGCTCGGCCGGCGTGCCCGAGCGCAGGATCTTGCCGTGATCGAGGATCGCCAGCCGGTCGCAGAGTGCCTCGGCCTCGTCCATGTAATGCGTCGTGAGCATCGTCGTGCGCCCTTCGGCCTTCATCCTGCGCACGACCTCCCAGAGCGAGCGGCGCCCCTGCGGGTCCAGGCCGGCGGTGGGCTCGTCCAGAAAGACCACTTCCGGATCGTTCACCAGGGCGAGCGCGAGCGCCAGGCGCTGCGCCTGCCCGCCGGAGAGCGTCACGTGGTAGGCGTCGGCCTTGTCCTTCAACTGCACGAGCTCGAGGAGCTCATCCGTGCCGCGCCGCTTCGGGTAGTAGGAGCCAAAGAGATCGAGCGCCTCGCGCGGGGTGATCTTGTTGTAGAGGCTCGTCGCCTGCAGTTGCACTCCGATCCGGGCCCGGATCTGCTGCGCGTGCTGGCGCCAGTTCAGGCCGCAGACCTCGATCTCTCCGGCGTCGGCCGGCGTCAGGCCCTCGATCATCTCGAGCGTCGTGGTCTTGCCGGCGCCGTTGGGCCCGAGCAGGCCGAAGACCTCGCCGGCGGCGACGTCGAGGTCCACCCCCGCCACGGCGAGGACCTTCGGAAACTGCTTGCGGAGGCCGCGAACCACGATCTGGCCGGACATTTGACGCGAGAGACTATCGCTTTAGAGGGTCCTGTCGGGTGAGGAACCTGAGAGTGCGGGCGCGGAACCCGGTGTTACGCTCGCCCTGGAAGGAGAGCCCATGAGATCGAGAACGGGACGCGCGGCAGCCGCCGTCGTTTTGTCTTCGCTCCTGATGCCGCTCGGCTGCGGCGGGAAGGGGAGCGAAGTGAAGGCGTCGGCGCAGAAGCAGTCGCCCGGGAGAACGACTCCCGTTCTGCCCGTGCTGCCGGAGGAGGTGCCGGTCACGGTCGAGTTCCTGGGTCTCGCCGCCGACAAGGAGCATGCGCGTTACCGCATCCACGTGGTAACCGGCAAGCCGGTCATGCAGGTGGACGTCGGGCTCACCTACAACGGCGCCGACGGGAAAGAGCAGAGGGCAACCGTCGTCTGGAACGTCGACCAGTCGAGCCGGCAGCCGATCGAGAAGGGAAAGACACACGAGGACGAGGCCTACGTCGGCCGGGGCGCGACCGGCGTCGTCTGCAAGGTCCTGCACGTCGTGTACAAGGACATGACGAGCTGGGCGCCCTCCAGGTAGTTCCGCCGCCGTGGATGCCTAATCGACGTAGATGCGACAAGGTCCATGCGATTGACGGCTCGGCTTTGCCTGGGAATGGGCGCCCTTCTGGCGGCGACTGTGGCGCAGGCCCAGGCGCCCTGGCCGACCCCCGTGCGGGAATGACGGTCGAGGAGTACGAGCCGAAGTCCACGCTCGTCGTGCCCGGACACGAGGTCAAGCGGGCCAGGTATCCCTTCATCGACGTCCACAACCACCAGGACACCGAGCTCTCGGAGGAAGCCGTCGCGAAGCTCGTCGCCGACATGGACGGGCTGAACATGCGCGTCATGGTCAACCTCTCCGGCGGGCAAGGCGTGACGTTCGCGCGGGGTCTCAAGAACCTGAAGGGGCGATACCCGAAGCGCTTCGTCGTCTTCGCGAATCTCGATTTCACGGGCATCGGCGAGCCCGGCTGGGGCGAGCGCGCGGCCGCCCAGCTCGAACGGGATGTCAGAAACGGCGCGCAGGGGCTGAAGATCTTCAAGAACTTCGGGATGACGGTCAAGGACGGATCGGGCCTGCGCGTCCCGGTGGACGACCCGCGCGTGGACCCGGTCTGGGAGAAGTGCGGGGCGCTCGGGATCCCGGTGCTGATCCACACGGCCGAGCCGGCCTCCTTCTTCCAGCCGCAGGACCGCTTCAACGAGCGCTGGTTCGAGCTGAAGCAGTTTCCCCGCCGCGCGCGCCCGCCCTCGGAGTACCCGAGCTGGGAGACCCTGATCGGCGAGCAGCACCATCTCTTCCAGAAGCACCCCAGGACGAAGTTCATCGACGCGCACCTCGGCTGGATGGGCGGAGACCTCGGGCGCCTGGGGCAGCTCCTCGACCGGCTCCCGAACGTCTTCACCGAGATCGGCGCGGTGCTCGCGGAGCTCGGGCGCCAGCCGCGTTTCGCGCGCGACTGGTTCCTTCGCCATCAGGACCGCGTGATGTTCGGGAAGGACACCTGGGCGCCTGACGAGTACCACGTCTACTTCCGCGTGCTCGAGACGGCCGACGAGTACTTCGACTACTACCGCAAGCGGCACGCGTTCTGGAAGATGTACGGCCTCGACCTTCCCGACGCCGTCCTGAAGAAGCTCTACTACAAGAACGCGCTGCGCGTCATACCCGGCATCGACCCGGCCGACTTCCCGAACTAGCGGCGACTTCCTCGCCGCCGGTCAGGTCCGCTTCCCGCCGGCGAACATTGCCGCGAAGGGCCGGCCATCGAAGGCCGACTGAACGCGTGAGATCTTCCCATCCTTCATCTGGTGCCACTCCGCCACCAGAGTCGTGGCGGCGGCGGGAGCCTTGGTCTCCAGCTCGAAGAAGATGGCGGCCTGGTTCCCTTCCGCGATGATCGTCTTCACGTCCAGTCGCACGCACGACCTGTAAGAGCTTTGTCAGGGCCGCTATGTATTCTTCGGCGTTGTGGTACGTCTCAAAGAGCCCCAGGAACAAGAGGTCGTCCTTCAAGTAGCGGCGGGCCGCGGGGATGTCCTTTTTCTTGACGGCGGCGTAGAACTCCTTGAGGGTGTCTCCTGCGCTTGGCATGATCGATACTCCTTTCGTAACAGTCTGACGCTCCGCGTCGCCGATTGGTTCGGATCTCGAACCTGACCCTGGGTCCGGCCCGACTCGATCATTTCGATTGAAGGCTCGCCTCGAGGGTGGCGATGGCGGCGGGGAGGCGCTGGCGCCAGGTGGCGGGGGCGTGATCTCCGTCGGGGACTTCGGCGTAGGTGACGGCGTAGCCCTTCTTCGTCAGCGCGTCGCGGAGCCGGCGATTCGCCTCGAGGATGGAGGGGGCCGCGCCTCCCAGCGCGCCGCGCGATTCGCGGGAGCCCACCTCGAGGAGAAAGCGAATGTCCTTCCTGGGCGAAGCGGCGTACTGGCTCGTGAGCCACTCGTAGGGCGCCTCGTTTGACGCCTCGTTTCCGCGCCAGAACGCGCCGCTCTGCGACAGGACGTTGCCGAAGAGGTCGGGGCGCTTGAAGGCGACGTAAGCGGCCCCGAGGCCGCCCGCGCTGGAGCCGGCCATGATCGTCCGGCGGGGATCGCGGGTCACGTTCCAGTGCAGCCGCACCCACGGGATGACTTCGTCGGCGAGGAACGCTGCGAAGCCCGCGCGGTTGGCGAGATCGTCCAGCCGCTGCCGTGGACGTTCCGTTGTCAATGAGGACGGCGACGAAGGGGGGAGCCTTTCCGTCGGCGAGCAACGCGTCGAGGATCATCGGCAGCGGGATGTCGTTCAGATACTCGCCCCCGTCGAAGACGACGAGCAGTTCGTAACCCGCGGAAGCAGCCGGGGAGTAGCCCGGCGGCGTGTACACCCAGAGCCGGCGCTCGCGCCGGGAGGTCCGGTCGGCGATGCCGTACTCCTCGACTCGGCCGGCTCGCACGTTCGGGCGCGGATCGACCGCTCGCTCGACCGGGATGCCGCGCGGCGGAAGAGACGAGGCGCCCGTCTGTGCGGAGGCGCCCGGGGCAATGCCGGCCAGCCTCGCGACGGCGATGGCGCTCAAGACCGCCAGAATCGGGCTCAACCGTTTCTCGCGGGATTGTCCGGGGTTTGCGGGTCGTCGCGGGTGAGCGCGGGATCGGGCCATCGGCTCACCTGGAGCACGAAGGTGGCAGAGAAGGCCGGAGCGGGTCGGAGCGGGATCTGGTAGCGATTCTCCACTGGCTCCAACGACTGAAAATCGCCGGCGTCGGCAAGCCATCGGTACTGGAGCGGGTGGGTCTGGCCCGGTGTGAGGGGGTCTCCAATCCGGACCTCCAGGGATTCACTGTAGATCGGACGGTCCGGATACTCGTGGTCCCATCCCAGGAAGTCGGTCTTGACGCGGCGTTCGACGACGCGGAAGCGCAGGAGGAAGTGCGAGTAATAATCGCCGCTGACCCGCAATCTGGAATTCAAGAACGCGGTGTGCAGGTGTATCTGGTTCGGAAGCTGACCCTTGAAGCGGAGCGCATTCTCGCAGGGGTCTTGCTGACGGCGGTGGAGATAAACACCGGTTCCGCGAATCGTCAGGGCGAACTCCACGTCGTAGAGAATGGTTGCGCCCTGTGGAGGCGATCCCGGCACGCTGTCCTCCAGGTAGAGCGCGGCCATGGTGTCACCGAAGAGAAAACGCTGGATGTTCTCATAAGCCTCGTAGCTGTTCACGATTCCCCGGTACCCGGAGTGAGCCCGATGCACGTTGGCCCAGAACGCCCGGTGCTCATCGTCGTAAGAGCGGTGCGCGTCGTCGTAAGTGTCCCTGGGAGGCTTGGGCCCGCTCACGATGTAGGCGTTGGACTGCTTGACCAGCCCGTCGCTGACACTTCCGGTCGCGACCCTCGCCAGAGTGTATGAATGGTAGTCACTGCCAATCAGGCAGAGGCAGCGTTTGACAGGGAAAGAATACGGCGCTCGAGGATCCCCGAGGCTGTGCGGATCGTACCCGGCCGGGAGATTGAGGTATCTCTTGATCTCGTCGGGCTGAAACATCCTGGAGTCGAAGGGGTTGAACACCTGCTGGACGAGATCCTGAAGGAAGGAAGACACGTTCCCGAGATCGATTCCGCGATGCGGCGAGCCGAGGGTCACGAGGCGATAGATCCAACGCTTGGGATCCTGGTTGGCGGCGGGGAGGAGGCTCTGGATCAGTGTCCGGCAGACCAGCCCGCCCATCGAGTGAGCGATGAGAATCACGCGATAGTCTCCTCTGTCGGGACCCAGGTCCACGCCGCGGGTCTCGAGTCTCGCGGGGATCGTCTCGCAGACGAGCTCGCGCAGATCTTCGGCGTGTTGGGTGATCGGCCGGAGATTCCCCTGGAAGACGTCCTTGTCATAGAAGCGGCAGACCCAGATGCTGCGGACAGGATCGGCCGAGTCCTGGAGGCCGGTGTTGGAGGAATCGGTGTAGCGGTTCGTTTTCATGAAACGAATGAGTTGTCCTTCGAAGACGTCGGCTTCGAAGTATTCCGGCGGCGCCACCTCGCGCTTCTCGACCGAGGTCGCCGCGAAGCCGTAATAGGCGTCGTGGAATGTCTCCTCGCGCTCGGAGGAGCTCATCGCGTAGCCCCGGACGTAGACAATGGGGTAGTAGGGCGGCGTGATGCGGAGAGGCTGGCCGGAAGGCCCGGGCGCGGCGTTCTGCGCGGCCTGGGAAGCCGGAGGAGGAGGGCGATCCGGTGTGCTCATTCAAGCCTCTCTTTCAATTCCGGTCACGTGCTCTTCAGGCCGACAGGACCCGGTCGGCGGCGAGGTGGGCCAGGGCCATCGTCGTCATCTGCGGGTTGCGTTCGCAGCCGGCGGGAAAGAGGCTCGTGTCGGCCACGAAGACGTTGTCGAAGTCGTGGAGGTTGAAGCCGGGAGAGACGACGGAGCGCAGGGCGTCCTGGCCGATCGCGTTGCCCCCCTGCACGTGGGCCGTGCTCAGGGTCAGGTCTGCCTGCCCGACGACGGAGCGGCGGAAGACCGCTTCGTCCGCGTCCTTCGTGGCGGCGTTGATCTGAAGGGGACGGGCGGTGCCGGGTAACACGCGGGACGCGCCCGCCGCGAAGAAGGCCTCCGCGATCTGCACCATTCCCTCCTTCATCTGCGCGACCTCCTCGTCCGACAGGGAAAGGACGAGATTGTTGGTGGGTCCCAGCTCCCCGTTGTTCGCGGTCGGGACGACGACGGCGCAGACCGCGAGCCGTTTGTAGGCCTTCATCACGCCGGCGTGCTCTTCCAGCCACTGCGGGAGAGCGGCCGCGAGGGAGCCCGGATAGTGAAACCAGGACTCGAGCAGGTGGCCCCCCTGATCCACGAACACGCACATCTGCACGCCCGGGTTGTCGTGGGCGGGCTCGATGTCCTGCGGCAGCTCCGCGAAGACCGGCGAGACGACGTTTGCCGCCATGTGGTGCCCGACGGGACTGAGCACCTGGAAGAGACTGTCGCGCAGGATCCTGCTGCTGGCGATCGAACCCGCGGCGAGGACGAATTGCCGCGCCTTGACTTGAACCTCCCTCTTGCCGTCGGTGAGGTCCTGGCACTTGAGGGCGACCACCCGCCGCGAAAGGAAGTCCGCGACGAGGTTCACGGCGCGCAGGCCCGGCCGGACAGCGCAGCCCGCCGCGAGGGCCCGCTCGAGATAGCTGGAGGGCCGGCCGGCCGGCCGGTGGCCGTGAGGTCCGCCGGTCTTCCTGCCGAACTGGCACCCGACGTTGCAGCCTCCGCAGCCCAGGCAATCGAGGACCGACAGCGGGAGGTCCTCGACGGGCAGGCCGAGCCTTCCGGCGCCGGTTTCGAAGGCCGTGCTTCGTTCTCCCTGCGCGCGCTTCATCTCCGACGTGCTCACGCCCAGATCGCTTCCGACCCGCGAGAGAGCGGCCTCGAGATCCGCCCAGTCGACCGGGAAAGAGTAGTCGCTCCGCCATTGGGACCAACGCTCTCTCTTGATCGGAAGATGAATCGCGTTGTTCACGACGGGCCCGCCGCCGAAGACCCTGGCCTGCAGCACCGTCATGAACCCGAAGCCATGGCGGCGCGGGATGTAGTCCAGGGCCGGCAGCGCGGGTTGGATTCCCGAGTCCCGGTAGAGCTGGTTGAGCGCGCGGTCGTCGCGGGAGCTGTACGACTTCGGATTGACCCACGACCCCTCGTCGATGAGGAGGACGTTCCGCCCGGCGGCGGCCAGCCGCGCGGCCACGACGGATCCTCCGGCGCCCGAGCCGACGACACAGACATCATAGGTGCGGTGGAGACTGGCGGCGTCCGGCGACGGCACGTCCTCGGGTGGGGGCAGGTCTACAGAACGGGAGAACCCCACGCGGCGGCGCGCGGGCTCCCGCGAATAGATGACGAGCCACGACGCGCGGGCCAGCATCGTGAGCAGCGTCTGCCCGAGCTGGTCCCGGGCGATGCGGTCGAGAGTCGAGCGCCGGTCCGGCAGGTCGAGTTGGGCGAAGGGCAGACCGAATGCCGTCCGGGCGGTCCAGTCGATCCGATCGAGCGCCAGGCCGAACCCTTCGGCGACGAGGTGCGGAGCCCCGTTGAGATACGTCACGACGTCGGTCGCCACGGCCGCCGGGTCATCCAGAAGCGGGGCCGGCGCCGGATCGATCGCTCTGAGCTGGAGCTCCGCGAACGCTCGAAGGACTTCCTGGCGGAGAGACATCAGCGGCTCCCGCGAAGACCCGTGGTGTCGGAACGCCTATTCATAGTCGGCGATCCCCACGCGCTTGGCGAACGCGTTGTCGAAAAGGTGATTCGTGTTGAACCTCTTGTAGGTCTCGAGCCAGCTGTCGTAACGCGGATACATCTTCCTCAGGAACCGGTGGCCCCCGGTCACGTAGTTGAGCTGGCCCCAGTGGGGACGGGCGCCGTACCTGTAGAGCTCGTTCTCGTAGAGATAGATCATCTCGTTAGCGCCTTTGGTGCCCTTGCCGAAGATGATCTCCATCATGCAGGTGTCGCGTCCGCTCTGCGGGGCCAGATACGCCTTCGAGGCCTTCACGAACCGCAGGGAGACGGGGGAGCTGTGGCAGCGGCCGCCCGTGGCCCGCTGGATCTCGGCGAGCTCGAGGAACCGGTCGATCGCGTTGCAGGTAGCGGTTCCCCTCCATGGGGAAGGCAAGCTCGGCGGAGACGGCCTGGATGTTGTTCGGAGCGCCGATGTTGAGCACCTCGTAGCTCACCCGGGTGTACGGCTCCCGGGCGAGAAGCTTCAACGCGAGGTTCAGAGTCTGCGGCGCCTTGTCCGGCTCGGGCTCCAGGAGTCCCGGCGGGAGAATCGAGCCGAGCGCGACGAGGAAATTGCGCTCGAGAAACGGCGACTCGCGAATGGGCGGCACAGCCGGGTCGCGGGTCGTGATGAGACACAGGTTCACTCCGTCGAGCGGATGGGGATTCAGGAGCACCTCGTAGTGACGGTGCTCGCGGATCACGTCCCCTTTGGCCAGCGCGGCGCGGACCTCTGGCCACGGGCTCGTCGATCGCCTCTCGGTGAGCCAGTACTTGTCCCGGACGCGCAGGATGACCGAGGTGATGATGCCCATGCACCCGATCCCGACGATCACCGAGTAGAAGGTCTTGTCGTCCTGGAGAAGCGTGACGTCGGGGTGCCGCCTGGAAATCGCCGCGGGGTCCGTGATCCCGTCCTTCGGCTCGATCCGGTAGAGGCGGCCGTCGGCCGGGATGATCTCGAGGGATTCGATGACGTCGCAGAGCGGGCCAAACTCGATGCCGGAGCCGTGAGTCGCCGTCGAGGTGGCGCCGGCGATCGTCTGTCCGTCGTAGCCGCCCATGTTGATGAGGCCCAATCCCGCCGCTGCCAGGGCCTCGTTCAGCTGCCGGATGGTGATGCCGCTCTCGACGCGAAAGAGCTGCGAAGGCGCCGAGGGCTTCAAGACCTCCCTCTCGAGGGGAAGGACGGATCGCAGGTTGTCCGGCAGCACCATGACTCCGTCCGTCAGGGCGACATCGGACCAGGCGTGGCCGGAGCCGACCGCCTTGACCGACAGGCGGCGGGCGCCCGTCTCCGCCACGATGGATGCCGCGGCGCCGGGGCTCGCCGGAGCGCAGAGGGCGAGAGGCTCGGCCGTCTGCGTCCCGACGTAGTTCGACCAGGATCTTCGCTTCGAGCAATCCAGGAGCGCCTTGCCCGATGTGTCCGGAGCGGCCGGCCCTCCCGGAGCCGCCGGACGCGCTCGAGCAGGACTGGAGCGCCGCCACCGCCGCGGGCGCGCCGAGGAGCGTGCGAAGGAATCGCCGGCGCGTCGATTTCTCTCCCATCGTCGTGTCCGAAGTTCGCCTTCGGTCCTTTGCGCGAAACCTATCCCCCCGCGCGGGCAGGGTCAACAGGCGTGATTGCTCGCGATCCGTTTGATAGGCTCCCGCGACGCGGCCGGCAAAGGGGGCCCGCATGGCAGACCAGAACGACTTCCTGGAGACGCTGCTCGGACGCTTCCGGGTCTTTCTCGTGAACCGTTACGTCGATCCGAAGCTCGGTTTCGAGAACGACCCGACGCTCCGCGTCTTCATTCCCGACCTGCATTGGATCAGCACCGAACGGATGAGCCATTTCCCTGACTATCATTTCAACAGCTTCGAACTCTTCCTGGCGTTGCTCGACGTCCTCGAAGCGACCCCCCGGGTCCAGGTCTTTCAGAGCGGCGACCGGCTCGACTTCTGGCGGCAGGACCCGCCGGACGGCATGAATGCCGACGAGGTGTTCGAGGCGATCACGGAGGACCCGAAGATCCGGCCCATGCACCGGGGCCTCCGGGATCTCGGCACGACGATCGTGCGGGGCAACCACGACGGCCCGCTCACGGAGGTCTCCACGGCGCCGGAGGACGAGAGGCCGGAGATCGTGCCGGCGGCGGGCGGCAAGATGTTTCTCACTCACGGCCACATCTGGGATCAGATCGAGCGGCTCCCGGAAAAGTGGAAGGCGGCCCTCGTGATCAGGGCGGAGCACGTTCACGCCGGGTTATACAGGGTGGGCCAGTTTCCCGAGGGGTATCAGGACACGATCAACATCCTGCTTCGGGCCAGAAAGAGCGATCCGAGTCGGACCTTCCCGATCGTGATTCCGAGCCCGACGGGCGCGGTGCCGGTCATGGGCCGAGCCGACGTCGAGGCTTGCAGGAACATGTTCCTTCGCGTCGAAGGCTTCGAGGATCCCGCCACGTCCGCCCACGGGCGAGACGATTTCCATCAGAGCGCTGGCATCATCACGTTCGGCGGCGACGTTCGGGCAAGAGCCCGCACGCCCGAGGGGCGGAGCCACCGGCTCTTCGTCATCGGTCACACGCATCACGCCCGGCTCCTCGTGGACAGGCATCCCGACGGGGGTCCGCTCGTCACGATGGACTGCGGCGGCTGGATCGAGAAGTGCACGATCCAGGGAGGAAGCGCGATGCCGTCGGCCCAGTTCGGGGTTCAGTGCGGCAACGAGCTTCGGATCTATCAGCTGGGGCCGAGATAGCCGGCTGCGCGCCGCTCGAGGAGAAGGACCGTCCAGTCGTCCTGCAGGGCGCCCGGGCTCGCGGCGCGGACGGAATCGAGGAGCCGGTCCACGAGGTCGCCCGTCGCAGCCGCGGCCGACGATACGAAACGCGAGAGAGCCTCGTATCCGAGCGGATCACCCGCCGCGTCCGGCGCCTCGGGCAGACCGTCGGTCAGGAAAAGCACGCGCTGCCCGGGCGCGATGGTGACGGTCAGCGACTCGTAGGCGATATCGCGGCGGGCGCCGAGGGGGAGGCGGGGACCGGGGACGGAGAGGGCCTCGACGGCCCCTCCCGAGGAAAGCCGGTAAGGATCCGGCAATCCCGCGTTGGCGATCTCGAGCATTCCGTCCGCCGGATCGTAGCGCGCGAAACAGAGGGCGACGAAATCGCGGGGGGCGAGCTCCGCCGAGAGCTTGCGGTTCAACCGCGTCAGGGTTTCGGCGGCCGAGCGGTCCGCCGCGACCAGAGGCACGACCGCTTTGACGGAGGCCATGATGAGCGAAGCGCCGATCCCCTTGCCCGAGACGTCCGCGATCACGAGCCCCACCGTCCCATCGGCCTGGTGGAAGACGTCGTAGAAATCCCCGGCGACGAACCGGGCCGGCAGGTTGCGGGCCGACGCGCGGTAGCCCTCCGCCTCGATCGCGTCCGGCGGAAGAAGCCGTTGTTGAATGGACCGGGCGAGCTCGAGCTCCTTCTCGGCGAACTCCGCTTCCTTCAAGCGTTCGACGCTCTCGCGCAGGCGCGTCTCGAGCGCCCCGAAAAAATAAAATGCGAGCCCGACCACGAGGCCAAGCGAGCCGGCGACGGCGAAGGCGATGCCGATATCGCGCGGGGAGAAGACAATCCGGGTGAGGCCCGTGCTCTCCGCGATGAGCGAGGCGATCCCCCAGCCAAGCGCGCCTCCGAAGAAGAAGACGATCGCGGCCACGAGCGGGCGCGGAAGGATGCCGCGCCGGTGGATTGGCTCGCCCACGAGCCTGAACAACCTGTTGCAGCAGACAAGGATCGAGATTCCGGTCAGCGCTCCGAAAGCAGCCAGACGCCAGCCGAAGAGCTCCACCCGGCCGAAGAAAATCAAAAAGACGACTCCGATGCCGACGAGCCCGGAGAGGAGGGCCTCGCGAAGGTTCTTCGCCGTCAGGAAGCGCGCTCGCGAGCGAGGTTCGGCCGCGGATGCCATGCCGTATCCTACGGCGGCGATGGGCACAGGGTTCAGCGCGGCGGATCCTCGATCACTCGCCGTTCCTGAAACCGTTCCGATTCCTGCCGGGAGGCTTGATCTTCCGGAACTGGACGGCACGGCTCGAACGGTCGAGATACCGCCCTTCCGGATCGGCCGCATGCCGGTGATCAACCGCGAGTACGCGCCCTTTCTCGCCGCCGGACGCGCGCAGGCTCCGCCGTGGTGGACGGATCCGGATTTCTCCGCGCCGGGACAGCCGGTCGTCGGCGTGACGTGGGACGACGCCGCGGCCTTCTGCGCGTGGCTCTCGGAGACTGTCGGGAGGACGCTGGCGCCTGCCGACGGAGCCGGAGTGGGAGCTCGCGGCGAGCGGAGGGCTCACACTTCCGCGTACCGCGTGGGGAGAGACGATCCCTGCCGGCGAGATCCCCGAGGGCCCGATCTCCGGCCCCTGGGAGGCGGGCCGCGGGACGCCCAACGGCTACGGGCTCTTCGACGCCGGCACGATCGTTCACGAGTGGTGCGGCAACTGGCGCGAGCCCGACCCCGCCGCTCCCGCGCGTCCGGGTGGCTCGCGTTCCCGCCGCGCGAGCCGCGGAGGCTCCTGGCGCCACAGGATCCGCTGGTCCTCGCCGTCGGCGCGCACGAGCCTGCCGCCCGGCTACCGTTACTCCGACTACGGATTCCGCGTGCTCCGCGAGGTTGGCTGACGCCGGCGGGATAGAAGCCTCGATCTGATGCGGTCTCTACGCGACTCCTACGGCCTTTCGGGGATTGCCGTGACCGGCTACGGGATGGAAGACGACTTCCGGCGCAGCCGCGAAGCGGGATTCGTCGAGCACCTCGTCAAGCCGATCACGTTCCAGCGCCTCGCGGGCGCGATCGAGCGCTTCTTCGCCGCCCCTCCGCCGGACGCCGTGACCTGACGCGGCGGCGGTGCGCGAAGGCGGCGCGCGGCCGTCGTCGCGCGACGCCGGCTCGCGCAGCGGCGCGAGCTCTTGCGAGCCCTCCTGCACGTTCCCGAGGCCGTTGAAATAGCGGTCGAGCACGTCGCCGGGTCGGGTCGGGACGAGAAAGACGTGTGTGTGCGGGATCCGGCGGCCGCGGGCCATGAGACAGACGAACTCCGGATTCGAAGACGCGCCGCAGTTTCCCCGCCACTCTGTGGGCGAGGGCAAAGACGTCCGCGGCTTCCCTCGGGGTCAGGTCATGCCAGATGGGGACATGCCGCTTCGAAAGCACGAGCGCGTGCCCCGGTGCGTAGGGATGGATGTCGAGGATCGCCAGCGCGCGCCCGTTCTCGCCGACGCGGTGGGCCGGCGCGCGGCCGCCAACGATCTCGCAAAACACGCACCCGGCGGACCTGGTGACCATCGGTACTCCTTCCCGATTATCTCCTCTGATTCATTTGTGTCATGCCGCGGGGCTTCGATGGCGACAGGATGGACCCGGACATGGATTCCTCGAGCCGGCAACTGCGGGTGCTGCTCCCGGCCAAGCCGGAAGACGATCTGAAAGACGTTTCTCGCGTCCTTCGGGCCATCCTTCCCGCGCCGCGCGCGCACTTGCGGAGGCTCTACGTCCACCGGCCCGTGAAAGCGGACTTCTACGTTCCGCGGACGTACCCGCGGTTCGGCGAGATCGCCCAGCTCGAGCAGGACGCCGAGAACGCGACGCGCGTGGAGACCGAGCGGGAGATGAAGACGCTCTCGGCCGACGGCTTCCAGGTCAGCGCGGACGTGATCCGCGGCACTCCGACCGAGGAGATCCTGCGGGAGTCGGCCTCCTGGCGCGCCGATCTCGTCGGCGTGCGCACGCGGAGCCTTGCGGCGGAGGACCGGCGGATCGGCGGCATGGCGTCGGCCCTTCTCTACAACGCGGACTGTCCCGTCCTGACGCACCACGACGTGCCCGAGGGCTATCGCCTGCGGCGCATCCTGATTCCCACGGATTTTTCGGAAGGCTCCCGGCACGGCGCGGACTGGGGGCTCGCGCTGGCCGCGCTGACGGGAGCGGAGCCGGTCCTGCTCCACGTGATCGCCCGGCGGGCCAACCGGCACGGAATCGACCAGGATGAACTGCTCGAGATCGCGACGGGCGAGGTCGCGCGCTGGAAGGCGCGGCTCGATCCGATCCTTCCGGGTCTCGTCAACGAGGGGCGCGTGATGGCGGCGGAGACGCCGGCGGAGGGGATCCTCTCCTTCGCCCGGGAGCGCGGGAGCGACCTGATCGTCCTGTCGGCAGTGGGAGTCTCGGCGGTCCGCGCCATCCTGCTCGGCTCCAACACCCGCAAAGTGGTCCGCGCGAGCGCCTGCCCCGTGCTCGT
Organism: uncultured Acidobacteriota bacterium; assembly: GCA_963741435.1. Lineage (GTDB taxonomy): Bacteria > Acidobacteriota > Thermoanaerobaculia > UBA5066 > Gp7-AA6 > JAWOLE01. The sequence goes on from CAVUIX010000002.1 coordinate 420,517, forward strand.
GATCCCCGCCTCCAACCGCGTCGCCGCCGAGGACTTCCTGCGGAAGGCCCAGGGGCTCCCGCTTCCCGCGCGGACGAAAGAGAAGAAACCCGGAGCGCATTTCCAACGCATCCTCGTGGCGACGGATTTCTCCGCGGCCTCGGCGCCGGCGGTCGCGAGGGCCACGGTCCTCGCCAGGGAGACCGGCGCGGAGCTGACGATCGCCCACGCCTATCAGCCGCCCAGCTTGATCCTCGACGGCTACGTTCCTCCGGCGACGTACGAGAAGTGGGACCGCAGCCTTGAGGAGGAGGCCGGGAAGAAGCTGCAGCGCCTCGTCGAAGACGCCCAGAAAGCGGGGGTCATCGCCATACCGCTCATCCTGACCGGCGCTCCTGATGAAGCCATCACCGAAGCCGCGAAGAACCTCGACTGCGACCTCGTCATCATCGGCACCCACGGCCGCACCGGCGTCTCCCGCTTCTTCCTCGGCAGCGTCGCCTCGCGCGTCATCTCCAACACGTCCTGCCCCGTGATGACGATCCAGGGGAGCCAGGCCCCCGGTCCCTAGAACGATCGCGGGGAGAGCTTCCGCCTCCCTGCCTCCCGCGACCAGCCATCGCGTGCCGGGGCGGCGGAATGCCGGTTCTCGACCCGTGCGCGGGCCGGTCCGAAAGATAATCCTCCCCGTGACGAGCAGTTCGGGAGAGCGCGGGCGCCGGTCCGGTTCGGAGTCGGGCTGGTTCACGGCGCGCCGCCTGAAGTCGGCCATCTCGTCGTGGCGCTCCTCCGTGCGCGGAACGGACATCCTCGTCGCGAGCGTCTTCGTGGCGCTGTCGCTCGGGCTGGGCGCCTACATCCTCGCGCGAGCCCAGGCCGCCGCGCACCTCGCCTTCACCGAAAAGGCGCAGCGGCTGCAGGCGGCGGTCACCCAGACTCTCGTCCTGCCGCAGGAGGACCTGACCGCGCTCTCGAGCTTTCTCGAGGCCTCGGGCATGACGACGCGCCGGCAGTTCCGGCTGCTGACCGAGCCGATGCTGCTCCGCCACCGGCTCGTGTACGCGTTCGAGTGGCTTCCGCTCGTCCGCGACTCCGAGCGCGCCGCCTTCGAGGAGGAGGCGCGCGACGCGGGCCTGACGGGCTACCGCTTCTGGGAGATCGGTCCCGACGGGAAGCCGATGGAAGCCGGCCGCCGGCCCTATTACGTCCCGATCCATTTCATGGAGCCGCCGAGCGCGCTCGCCCTCGGCTTCGACATCGCCGCCGAGACGCTCCGGTGGTCCACGGCCGAGAAGGCGCGCGACTCGGGCACGATCGCGGCGTCGCCCCCCTTCGGATTGGTGGAGGACGCGGGGAAGCCGGACGCCCAGCCGGTCGTCGCCATGTACGCTCCTCTCTACAAGGAGGGGGATCCCGCGTCGGACGCGGCGCGCCGCGACGCGCTCTCCGGGTTCGCCATGGCGGTCTTTCGCGTCGCTCCTCTCGTGGACACCGCGGCGGCGGCGGCGGACGCCTCCGGCCTCGGCCTCGCGCTGAAGGATCCCGAGGCGCGGGAGGCGCCCGTGCTCGCGCAGAGGCCCAGGCAGGCGGTTGCGCTGCCGCGGCGAGCAGGCTTCGATCTGGAGTTTCCGGTGCAGTTCGCCGATCGCCGGTGGGCCCTGACGGTCTTCGCGCTTCCCGGCGCGTTCCTTCCTTCCCGGCGCGGCGCGATCGGGATCGCCTCGGCCGGCATTCTGGCCGCGCTCCTCGGCCTCGTCACGCTGACCTCGCTTCGGACGATCCTGCGCCTGCGCCGCCAGGTGGAGAAGGTCGGGCCGTACCGCCTCGTCGCGCGCCTGGGCACCGGCGCGATGGGCGTCGTCTGGGAGGCGCGCCATGCCTTGCTGCGGCGGCCGACGGCGGTCAAGCTGCTCGCGCCCGGCACGCAGGGCGAGCGCACGCTCGCGCGGTTCGAGCGGGAGGTCCAGCTGACCGCCGGCCTGACTCACCCGAGCACGATCGCGATCTACGACTACGGGCGCACGGCCGAGGGGGTCTTCTACTACGCGATGGAGCTCGTGCGCGGCATCAATCTCACGCAGCTCGTGGAGTTCGACGGGCCGCTGCCGCCGGGGCGCGTCGTGCACCTGCTGCGGCAGGCTTGCGGCGCGCTCGCGGAGGCCCACGCCGCGGGTCTCATCCACCGCGACATCAAGCCGGCGAACCTGATGATCTGCGTCTGCGGCGGCATCCCCGACTTCCTGAAGGTCCTCGACTTCGGCCTCGTCAAGGACGTGGCCGCCGTCGAGCGGGCGAAGGAAGGCGACGCGGCGGATCACGGAGGAGACGCCGCGCTCTCGCAGGACGGCTCGCTCCTCGGGACGCCCCTCTACATGGCCCCCGAGGGGATGAGCACTCCCTCGCAGGTGGATGCGCGCGCGGACCTCTTCGCTCTCGGCGCCGTCGGATACTTTCTGCTGACCGGCAACTCGCCCTTCCCCGGGCGCACCGCGATCGAGGTCTTCAAGTCGGAGCGGCAGGGACCGCCGCCACCTCTCTCTCGAGCCGCTCCGAATCCCGTGCCCGCCCGGCTCGAGGAGGTCATCCACCGCTGTCTCGCATTCGGCCGCGAGGACCGGCCGGGATCGGCCGAGGCGCTCGACGCGATGCTCGAGGCATGCGACGTTGCGCCGCCGTGGAAAACCGACGACGCGCGGGCCTGGTGGCGGGACCGGGGGGCGGCGGCCCTGGCGGCTGCCCGCACGCGCCGGGAGGAGCAAGGCCAGGTCCTGATCCTGGCTTCCGGCGACCGCGCCGGGTCCTGACGCCGGCGCCCGAGCCGGCCGGAGGCAGCTGAACTCCCGTTGGCCAACGGGCGGCCCGCGACAATAGAATGAGCAGAACGAGAGCGAGGTCTGAGATGTTGACCCTCAACGCCGCCTTTGACCGCATCGGGTCGGCCCTTCAGCAGAAGGGCTACACCATTTCGAGGGAGGAGAGACCTGCCGACTCCGCGGGTGACCGGATGGCCATATTCACCTCGCCGAAAGTGTCCGTGCGCATCCTCTGGAAGGGCAAGGCCCGGCTGCTGGCACTCCAGGTCGAAGCCGATGGGGACTGGGTCGAGTTTGCCAGGCGCGGCTTCGGCCCCAAGGGCCTCGAGGACACCGCCGTCGACGCTCTCGTGCGCGCCGTCGGCAACGAGGTCGCCGAGACTTCCACCGACTCGGACTGACCGAGCTTTTTTACCGGACTTCGGGTCCCTTGATAGCCGAATCCGGGCCGGTCGGGTCCTGTCGCCGTCGGCTTTCGACCGCAGGCGTTCGCTGCGCGAACGGCGGTCGAGAGAGTCAAGGGGGGGTAGCTTCGCCCGCGCGCGAGGTCTCCGTCCGGCGCCACCCGCCGGCCCTTCACTCGGTAAGCGGACTGAGAACCCCGGAGCCGGCGGCGTTTCCCGGAGTCGGTGATGGGTGACGAGCATGGAAGAGCGAGACCGGTACCACGGTGACACTGCGAGGAACCTCAGCGCCGGCCGGTTCTTCCCATCACGGCAGGCCGGCGCGTGCCGACGCAGGGAAATGCCGACGGCTCCGGGGCGGGTTTTTCGCCACGATCACTTCAGCGTTACAGAGCGTTAGTTGATGTCCTTGCCCTCCTCGAGCTGCTTGATGAGACCCTGGAGGTTCTTTCGGTTTCCCTCGTCCGGCGCCTGGGCCAGGGCGAGCTTGCCTTCCTCGATCGCCTTCTTCTTGTCGCCCATCGCGGCGTAGCCCCGCATCAGCCCGACGTGGACGGGCCACTGGTTGGGGAAACGCTTCGCGTTGAACTGGAAGACCCGCATCGCCTGATCCTTGTTCCCGGCGGTCATGAGCTGGCGCGCGGCCATGTGGATCTGGACCGGCTGGGCGCTGGGATGATTGAGAGCCTTGTCGAACGTCTTCGCGGACTCTGCCGCCCGGCCGTTCAAGCCCTGCAGAAGGGAGAGCGTCGAGAGCGTCGTGAAGTTCTCCTGCCCGCCCGACCAGCTCGGATCCGACACGGCCCGCTCGGCCCACTTCAACCCTTCGGCCAGGTTGACCTTCTTCTGCGCGCAGAAATTCGCCGCCTGCTGCCAGTTCTGCCAGCTGAAACCGGCAAAGCCGCGAAGGTCCGTGCGCATGTTGTCCGCCCAGAGCTCGTCGGGGTTTTCGACCGCGATCGAAAAGGGGACCTGCATCTCGTCCCATTTCAGGGCGAGCGTCGCCTTCGCGGGCTCGCGTTCCGTGAACTCGTAGGTGAGCCACTCGTGGTACTCGCTCTTGCCCGCCTTTGTCGTGACGCGCAGCGCGTCGTTCTTCGGGTCGTACCAGAAGCTTCCCCAGGAGCTCGCGTCCTTCGAGAAGATGACCGTCCACTCGTCCTGGCCGGGGATCATGTGGAGCCCGTACGTCCCCGCCGCGAGCGGCTGCCCCTGCACTTTCACGGCGTGGGTCACGGCGAAGGTGGTGTTCTCGTTGGCTCCGGCCCGCCACGGACAGTTCGCGCATCCGTTGAACCCGAGGTCGGACATCCCCCAGGGGACGAGCTCGCCCCAGATCTTGCCGCGCCGGTCGTTCTTTCCTCGCACGACCCGCGGGCTCGAGTAATCGATCGTGACCCGGACCGGCCCGATCGCCTGCGTGACCGAGGCCTGCGGATTCTCTCCGCTCGGGGGGAACGTCAGACCCTGGGCGCCGAAAACGGGGACGGAAAGGCCGAAAAGAGGGACGAGCGACAGGAGCCCGAGACGAATGCGGCGTGTCATACGCAAACCTCCAGGCCAGCCGCGAAGACGTGCGGTCCGGCTCTCGCTCAGATACGAGCGCGCGCGGCGAGTGTTTTGCGCGGGACGGTGTTGTCGGCGGGGACGCGGCTCCTTCGAGCGCTCGCCGGCCGCGGACGCCAGCGAAAAAGATCGAGGCGGATCGCGCCCGATGAGTCGAACACGACCCGCTCCCTTTCGAGAAGTTGGCGCTGGAGCATGCCCATCGGCCCCTCATCCCGACGGAGGCTGATCCGGCCCCTGGCGTTGACCACGCGGTGCCAGGGAACCCGGCTGCGGTCATCCAGCGAGGCGAGCGCGTAGCCGACGAGGCGCGCGTGGCCGGGCAGGTTCGCCAGCCGCGCGACCTGCCCGTATGTCGCCACGCGCCCGCGCGGAATCCGGCGAACCACCGAGTAGATCCGCTGATGGCTGCCGGCCAGCGAGCCCGTCGCGCTGCCCCGGGAACCCGACGATTCGCCTACTTCGCGCCCGCCATCTTCAGCGCCGCCTTGATGGCCGCGTCGACGCCGGACTCCTTGCGGATTTCCCGGATCCTGGCGCGGGCGTCTGCCGAAAGACGGCGCACCGCGGCCATGTAGCGGCCCTGCGCCTGGCGGGCGACGCGCTGGGCGCGGGTGATGGCCTTGCGGGCCGGGGGTGCTGCGCGGCGCACCGCCTTGCGGCCAGCGGAGGCGAGTCTGCGGGCCATCGGCCGCGCCGAGGTCTCCAGCGCGGCCAGTCTCTTGCGCAGCTCCTTGATCATCCTCTCGCGGTTTCTCAAGGCTTTCGCGATGTCGCCGGCCGCGATCTTCCCTTCCTCGACGAGCATATGCAGCGCCACGCCGGCGTGATGGGCGGAGAGGTTCAGTGCCTTTCTTGTCTTTCGTCTCACTCGGTCCTCCCTTTCAGCACGGCATTCTATGCCGGCGCTAGCGCGAAGCCGGGGGCGTATGCCGGAAGGCTTCGCGAACTCTCGAGCTTGCGAGCAACGCGATCATCACCGCCAGACCGGCCGCGACAGCCAGGCAGAAGGCGAGCCCCGCCACGAGCCCGAATCTCTCAAACGAGCTCGCGGCGGAGGAGGGAACGGCGGCGGCCACGCTCCGGCAGAGCCAGACCCAGAATGCCCCGAAGGCCGCCACGGCCGCGAGGACGAGCCAGCAGACCACTTGCATACCCACGCGGGCCCACGGGCGAAGACGCAGGAGTCGAAATGCGATGACGATGACCGCGGCGGACAGGGTCGCCTCGATCGTCTGAAGCGCTCCCAGGTGCTCGAACAGGGGGCGCAGGAACCTCTGTTGCGCCGGCGGCACTCCGGCGAACGTTTCGAGAAAGCCGAGCATGTCCGGCTTCAGGATCTTCCAGAGGATCATGTTGACGAGGGCCCGAAGGAGAAAGAGGACGCCAAGAACCACCCACAGCCAGCCGATGACCGTGACGGCTTTCGGGCGTGATTCTTCCGGTTCCGCCATTGTGAGGTTCTCGGAAGAAGAATATCGGTTCTCAGGCGGTGCCCGGTTTGGCCTCGCCGAGCACCGAGCACCGAGCACCGAGCACCGAAAACCGAGAACCGAGCTTCTAAACGAGGGCGTCGGCCGGTTTGGAAACGTCCGCCGGCGGCGCCGTCGTTTCCGGGAAGCCGGAGGAGAAGAAGAGGTTCAGGGCGGCGAGGGCCAGGAGCACGGCGAAGACCGGCAGCAGCGATCTCTCGATCGCGTGACGGAAGAGACCGGGCGCGACCGGAGAGATTTCCGCCGCGCCCGCCGCGCGCTGTCCCGCGAGCAGCCGGCTCGCGGCCTCCATCCCGCTGCCCAGCCGCGCCGCGACGCCCGCGGTGAAGACCCCGCCCAGGGCTCCGACGCCGATCGAACCGCCGACGGTGCGGAAGAAGGGGACGAGGCTCGTGGCGACGCCTCGCTGGCGCTCGGGAGCCACGTGCTGGATCGCGAGCACCTGGGCGAGCGAGGAAGGGCCGAGCCCCGCGCCCACGACCGCGCACGCCGCGCTGATCCATGCCACGCTCGCGTTTGCTAGGGCGCCCGCCACGAGGCCCGCGAGACCGAGAAGGACCAGGACCGCCCCCAGCCGCGCCGTGAGGCGGAACCCGAGCCGCAGGATGAGCCGGCCCGCGGCGGCGGCCGAGATCGACCAGAAGAGGATGAGCGGCGTGACGACGGCCCCCGCGGCGCCGGCGGTTCCTCCGCGCGCCCCCTGGACGAAGAGGGGCACGAAAGTGTCCACGCCGTAGATGGTCGTGCCGAGGAGGATTCCGGCGAGGTAGGGGGACGCGGTCTGCCAGTGGCGGAAGAGATCCGGAGGCACGAGCGGATGTTCGCGCCGGGTCTGGAGACGCGCGAAGACCGCGAGCGAGATCGCCCCGGCGCAGAGGAGCGCGACCCGGACGATCGCGGTCGCTCCCCCCGAGCCGGGCGCGCGCAGGACGGCGAACAGAAGGAGCGAGACTCCGACGGCCAGGGTGGAGGCCCCGGCCACGTCCACGGGATCGGGCAGAGGGGCGCGCGACTCGATCATGCGAGTCGCCACGATGAAGAACGCGATCGCGCCCAGAGGGATGTTGATCGAGAAGATGGACCTCCACCCGAAGTGCACCGTGAGAAACGCGCCGACGAGCGGTCCGACCAGGGCGGCGAATCCCCAGACGCCGGAGAAGAGCGCCTGGACCCGCGCCCGTTCCTCGAGCGAATACAGATCGCCCGAGACCGTCAACGCGATGGGGACCAACCCCGCGGCGCCCAGGCCCTGGATCGCGCGCGCGGCGATCAGCTGCGGCATGGACCGGGCGAAGGCGCAGACGATCGCGCCAGTCAGGAAAACGCCGATCGCGACGAGGATCAACCGGCGGCGCCCGTGGATGTCCGCGAGGCGCCCGTAGACGGGCATCGCGACCGTCGAGGTCAGAAGATAAATCGAGAAGACCCACGCGTAGAGCGGAAGCCCTCCCAGATCCCCGATGATCGTCGGCATGGCCGTCGAGACCACAGTGGACTCGAAGGAAGCCAGGGCGGTCACCAGCACCAGTGCCAGCGTGACGGCGCGGCGCCGCGCCGGATCGAAGCGGGGAGGGGGCGGCGCCGGCATGAACGCGAAAGCCTACAGCAGCCGTCGCTCCGCGCTTGCGCGGGATCTGCGCCTTCGGCGCACCGGCGGGCGGCTCGCCGGGATGCCGGCTCGACCGCCCGCCGGATCCCGCGCAAGCGCTTCGCTCCCGCGGCGCGAGGCTCCTCCCTGCGGTTACTTGGGAGACTCCTCGCGCCGCGACCGGGGCTAGAACGAGGATTACCAGGACACGCTCTCTTGGCCTCCGCCGACGCTATGCGCGCGCTCGCGCACACCGGAGGATGTAAGAAGTGGCTTCTACTTCGACGCGCGCCCTTCGGCGATGGCCTTCTCGAGGTCGGCGATCTCCTTGGGAGCGCCGCAGGAGAGGCACTCCATTCCCTGAGGAGTGACGAGGACGGTGTCCTCGATGCGCACGCCGATGTTCCACCACTTCGGGTCCGGAGTCGAGCGCTCGGGGATGTAGATGCCGGGCTCGACGGTGAGCGCCATGCCGGGCTCGAGCTTGATCTCGGCCTTGACGTAGCGGTCGGAGCGCGCGGCGCCGGCCGGAAGTCCGTAGCTCCCGACGTCGTGGACGTTCAATCCGATCCAGTGGCTCGATCCGTGGGGATAGAACTTCGAATACGCGCGCGTCCGGATGATCTCCTCGCGGTTACCCGAGAGGATGCCGAGCCCGAGGAGGCCGTCCACCACGACCTCGACCGTGGCGTTGAAGATCTCCTTGAACGGCGTTCCGGGGCGGACCCGAGCGAAGCCCGCCTTCTGGGCGGCGAGGACGATCTCGTAGATCTTCCTCTGCTCGGGAGAGAATCGGCCGGAGACGGGATAGCTCCTCGTCACGTCCGCGGCGTACATCGAATACTCGCAGCCGGTGTCGTTGACGATGATCTCCCCGTCCTCGAGCTTCTTGTCGTCGCGGTCGTAATGCAGGATGACGGAGTTCCTGCCGGAACCGACGATGGAGGGGTACGCGAGGCGCGCCGCTCCGCGGGAAAGGCAGACTCCCACCATCGCGGCTTTCAGGTCGTACTCGTGCCGTCCGGGGGCGGCTTGCGCCATGGCCGCCCTGTGCGCGTCGGCCGAGGCACGGCTCGCCTCCCGGAGAAGATCCTGCTCGACCGCGTCCTTGACGAGGCGCAGGGCGTTGACGATCGGCGCGGCCTCCGCGGCCGGACGGGCGGACACGGCGTTCGCGTTGCCGGCATTCCAGGAGTCGATCAGGCGCCGCTGGAACTCCTTGTCCCCTCCGGCCCCGTAATAGAGGCTTTGCGCCTCGGCGGAGAGGTTCGGGAAGCGGTCCCAGAACTCCGCGACAGGGTGGGCCTGCGCGGCCCGGTAGTCCTTCTTCGCGCCTTCCACCCCGGCCCGCCAGCCGGTCCACTGCTCGGCCGCGAAGTCCCTGGGCCTCACGAACAGGATGTAGCGCCCCTCTTTCGCGGTGCCCGGAAGGAAGACGGCGACCGCGTCTGGCTCTTCGAAGCCCGTCAGGTACCAGAAGTCGGAGTCCTGGCGGTGCGTCTCCGCGCGCGTGTCCGCCGGCGACTCGGCGGGGGCGCGGAAGACGGCGATGGCACCTTCGGGAAGGCCGGCGAGGAGTTTCTCGCGGTGCGATTCGAAGAACGCGGGCGTCGGCGCCGGCGGCTCCGTGAGCGCGGGCACGAGGAGGGCAATGAGGGCCGCCGCGAGGATCATGAAAGCTCCTTTGAGAGTTGCGGAGGGGATTCTAAGGGAGAAGAATGAGGCCTTCAGGCAAAGGCGTTGCAAGGGAAAGCGGAATGATCCTCGAGTGCCCCTCCTGCGGCAGGAAGAACCGGTCTCCGGGGGAGCGTCTGGCCGACGCCGGGCGCTGCGGCGCGTGCAAAACGCCGATCTCGCCGGTGGCCCGCCCGATCGAGGCCGACCCGGAGAGCTTCCGGGAAATCACGCGGGACGCGAAGGTCCCGGTTCTCGTGGATTTTTGGGCCGAGTGGTGCGGACCCTGCAAGCTGGCCTCGCCCGAAGTCGAGCGCACCGCGGTCGAGATGGCCGGCCGGGCGCTGGTCCTCAGGGTGGACACGGAAAAGTACCCTCAGCTCGCGGCGCAGTTCGGCGTCCAGGGGATCCCCAACTTCATCGTGATGAAAGGAGGCCTTCTCCTGTATCAGCAGGCCGGCCTCGTCGGCAGCGCCCAAATGAAGCATTGGCTCATCCAGGCCGGCGCCTCGGCGGCCTAGGAGCCCCGACGGGCCCCGGGGGCGGAGCGCGCCGCGCCCCCGCCGCCCGCGGCCGTTCAGCGGATCTGAGGTATTTGAATCTTACGGCAGGGGGGGAGGACCGCTAGATTTGACCCGTTGATCGGCATTTTGCCAGGGTCCCGACGCCAACAACCACCGGACGGGGTTGGACACTGAACTCACAGTTGCGCCCAAAGTGACGCGAGGAGGCTGTATGAATGTACTCGAGTTGGAGAAGCCCGTGACCACAAGTCCGTTCGTTCGCGATCTGATGGGGGAACTCAAGGCCAAGAATCCGGCCGAGCCGGAGTTTCATCAGGCGGTGCAGGAGGTCGTCGAATCGCTCGATCTCGTTCTCGAGCGGCGCCCGGAATATCGCGGCGCGCGGATCATCGAGCGGTTGGTCGAACCCGAGCGCGTCCTGATGTTTCGCGTGCCATGGCAGGACGACCAGGGGCGCGTCCACATCAATCGCGGCTTCCGGATCGAGATGAACAGCGCCATCGGCCCGTACAAGGGGGGGCTGCGCTTCCATCCGTCGGTGAATCTGGGGATCCTGAAATTCCTGGCATTCGAACAGGTGCTGAAGAACTCGCTGACGACCCTCCCGATGGGGGGCGGCAAGGGCGGTTCGGATTTCGATCCAAAGGGGAAGAGCGACAACGAAGTCATGCGCTTCTGCCAGAGCTTCATGACCGAGCTGTACCGCCACATCGGGCCCGACACCGACGTGCCGGCGGGAGACATCGGCGTCGGCGGACGGGAGATCGGGTTCCTCTTCGGCCAGTACAAGAGGCTCAAGAACGAATTCACGGGCGTCCTGACGGGGAAAGGCCTGAACTGGGGCGGCTCGCTGATCCGGCCGGAGGCGACCGGTTACGGCGCCGTGTATTTCGCGGCCGAGATGCTCGCCACGAGGAACGAGACGCTGCAAGGCAAGGTCTGTCTCGTTTCGGGCAGCGGCAACGTCTCCCAGTACACCGTCGAGAAGCTCCTGCAGCTCGGCGCGAAGCCCGTGACGCTGTCTGACTCCGACGGGTACATCTACGACGAGGCCGGCATCACGGCCGAGAAGCTGCAGTTCGTGATGGAGCTGAAGAACGAGCGGCGCGGCCGCATCCGGGAATACGCCGACAAGTTCAAGAACGTGGTCTACACGGCGATCGATCCGATGCTCGAGTACAACGCACTCTGGAACCACAAGGCCCAGTGCGCGTTCCCGAGCGCCACGCAGAACGAGATCAACGCCAGGGACGCGGCGAACCTGCTGAAGAACGGCGTCTACGTGATCTCGGAAGGCGCGAACATGCCCACGGTCCTCGAGGGCGTGCGGCTGTTCCTCGACGCGAAGATCCTCTACGGCCCGGCCAAGGCCGCCAACGCCGGCGGCGTCGCGACGTCGGGACTGGAGATGTCGCAGAACAGCATGCGCCTCTCCTGGACGCGCGAGGAAGTGGACGACCGCCTGCACAAGATCATGAAGGCGATCCACAGGAGCTGCCGGGAGACGGCCGACACCTTCAACACCCCCGGCAATTACGTCAACGGGGCCAACATCGCCGGCTTCCTGAAGGTCGCCGACGCGATGATGGATCAGGGCCTCGTCTAACGGTCCGCACGACAAACAGGGCCGGGGGACCGCTCGGTTCCCCGGCCTTTTCTTTGCGCCCGGATTCGCGGTCTCGCCCCATTGCGGATCGTGGCGAGAAACCCGCCCCGGAGCCGTCGCGGCCGTTCTCCCTGCGTCGGCACGCGCCGGCCGCGCCGGCCGGGTTACGATCAGAACCGGCCGGCGCTGAGGGTTCCTCGCAGTGTCACCGTGGTGCCGGCTGCGGCGTTCCATGCTCGTCACCCATCACCTCCTTCGGGAAACGCCGCCGGCTCCGGGGCTCTCAGTCCGGCTTAGTCCGGGTGCAGCCCCGGCGGCGGGACCGCCTCCCGGAGGAGCGTGAGCGAGGGAGCACGGTATGCGACAACGACCGCCTCGCTTCTTGTGCGACTGAGCGACAAGCGACGGCCAGGGTTCCTCTGTCGCGGCCGGGCCGTCGCGTGCGACGAGGGAGGCGGGCCCGACGCCGGGGCGGGTGAGAGAAGGCACACGTCTCATAGGGCATTGAATCTTCGGGCCGGGTGAGGTTCACTTCTCCTTTCCGATGTCAGACTCCCGCTCCGATGCGCGCACTTCTTCCCGGGAGCCGGCCGGTCTGCCCCGCTTCTCGGACCTGGCCCGGTTCCGCGTCCGCGACATCCTGCTCGTCTCGAGCCAGTACGACTCGTTCATCCTCGCCGAGGACAGCGAGCTGCAGGAGGTCATCCTCAAGGAGTTCCTCGACTTCAACGTGCGCCACACCCCGGCCGTCACCCACGTGGCGACGGCGGGAGAGGCGCTCACGCTGGCGCAGGAACAGGCCCGCTATGACCTCGTCATTGCCTCGGCCTACGTCGGGGACACGTCGGCGATGGACTTCGCCCGGCGGCTCCGGGAAGCCGGAATCGAGACTCCGGTCGTCGCGCTGGCCTACGACATGCGCGAAGTCGCGGAGATCAGGGCCGCGGGCGGGCCGTCGCCTCTCGACCGCGTTTTTCTCTGGCAGGGGGACGTGCGTCTTCTGCCCGCGATCGTCAAGTCCGTCGAGGATCGCGTCAACGTCGTCCACGACACCGGCGCGCTCGGCATTCAGGCCATCCTCGTCATCGAGGACAACGTCCGGTACTACTCCTCCTTCCTCCCGACGATCTACGCCGAGATGATGCACCACGCCCACAGCCTCGTGCCGGAGGGGGTCAACCTCTCGCACAAGCTGATGCGGCTGCAGGCGCAGCCGAAGATCCTCCTCTGCACCACATACGAAGAAGCATGGCGGTACTTCCTGGACTATCAGGAGAACATCCTCGGGGTCATCTCGGACATCCAGTTTCCGAAGGACGGCCAGGTCGCCGCCGACGCCGGCCTGGAGTTCGCCCGCCGCGTGCGCGAGCGCCAGCCGGACGTGCCGGTGATGCTCCAGTCCACGCGCGCCAGTAACGAGGCGCTGGCTCGCTCGATCGGCGCGTCCTTTCTCCAGAAGGGCTCGGCCACCCTGCTCCAGCAGCTGCGGCTCTTCATGATCGAGCACCTGGGTTTCGGCGACTTCGTGTTCCGGACCCCCGACCGCCGCGAGGTGGGCCGCGCGCGCGATCTGCGCGAGCTCGAGGAGAAGCTCGCGACCGTGCCTGCCGAGAGCCTGGCGTATCACGCCGAGAGGAACCATTTCTCGAGGTGGTTCAAGGCCCGGACGGAGTTCGCCCTCGCCCACGAGCTGCGGCCACGCAAGGTCTCCGACTTCGAGAGCGTCGAGCACCTGCGGCGCGAAGTGTTGCGCGCGATCCACGATTACCGCGAGCAGACCCGCCGCGGCGTCGTCGTGGATTTCGATCGCTCGACCTTCAGCCCGCAGACGACCTTCTCCCGCCTCGGCGGCGGTTCGCTCGGCGGAAAGGCGCGCGGCCTGGCGTTCGTGGATCTCCTGCTCGCCGAGTCGCGAGTCTCCGCCCGGTTTCCCGGAGTGCGGATCGGGGTGCCGCCGGCGGTCGTGCTGGGCACCGATGTCTTCGACGAGTTCCTGGAGCAGGACGGGTTGAGGGACTTCGCGTTGAACAGCCCCGACGAAGCCGAAATCGGCCGGCGCTTCGTCGAGGCGCAGCTGCCTCCCGCCGTCACCCGGGACCTTTCGGCCCTCCTGGATGCCGTCCGATATCCGCTGGCGGTCCGTTCGTCGAGCCTGTTGGAGGACTCCCTGTATCAGCCATTCGCGGGGATCTACGACACGTTCATGCTGGGCAACGACCACGAGAGCGCCGAGGTCCGGCTGCGGCAGCTCCAGACCGCCATCAAGCGCGTGTACGCGTCCACCTTCAAGCACGCGGCCAAGCAGTACCTCGCGGGCGGGCCGTATCGGCTCGAGGAAGAGAAGATGGCCGTCGTGCTCCAGCGCATCGTGGGTGGGGCGCGAGGCCGGCGTTTCTATCCCGACCTGGCCGGCGTCGCCCGGTCCTACAACTACTACCCGCTTCTTCCGATGCGCTCGGAAGACGGCATCGCCGCCGTGGCGCTCGGCCTCGGCGAGATCGTCGTCTCCGGCCAGCCCTGCTTCCGGTTCTGTCCCCGCTATCCGCGCAACATCGTGCAGTTCTCCTCGGTCAAGGACACGCTGATCAACGCGCAGCGCGAGTTCTATGCCCTGGAGCTCGGGCAGGACAATCCGAACGGATTTGCCCTGGCCCGTTTCGACCTGACCGCGGCCGAGGAGGACGGAACGCTGGCGCGCGTCGGCTCGACCTACTCGCCCGAAAACGACGTCGTGTCCGACGGCATCTCCCGCGCGGGCGTGCGGCTCGTGACGTTCGCTCCGATTCTGAAGCACGGTCTCTTTCCCCTGGCCGAGGTGCTCGACGCTTTGCTCGCAGTCGCGGTCGGAGGGACGAGCGTGCCCGTGGAGATCGAGTTCGCTGTCAATTTCCCGCCCCGTTCGACGCCCGAGTTCGGCGTGCTGCAGCTGCGGCCGCTCGGCCGTATCCGCGAGCCCGCCGGGCCAGAGCTCGAGCCGGTCGATCGCGAACGGGTCCTGTGCGAGAGCTCCAGCGTGCTCGGCCACGGCACGATCGACGGCGTGCGCGACGTGATCGTGATGGACGCGAAGCGCTTCGATCGGTCGCGCACGCGCGAGATCGCGCGGACGGTCGGGGAGTTCAACGCCCGGCTCCAGGAGAAGCGGCGGCCATATCTCCTGATCGGAGTCGGCCGGTGGGGCTCGGCCGACCCGTTCCTGGGCATCCCCGTCGGCTGGGACCAGATCGCCGGGGCGCGGGCGATCGTGGAGGCCGGTTTCGCCGATTTCAAGGTGACGCCGTCCCAGGGGAGCCACTTCTTCCAGAACCTGGCCGCGGGCAACATCGGGTATTTCACGGTGAACCCGGATGCCGGCGAGGGTTTCGTCGACTGGGAGTGGCTGCGCGGCGAGCCGGCGGTCTCCGAAACGCAGTTCGTGCGCCATCTCTCACTCGCTTCTCCGGTCCTCATCGCCATCAACGGCCGGTCGCACACGGGCGTCATATTGAAGCCGGCCGAGGAGAAGTAGTTTCAAGGCTCACGTTTCAGGTTTCAGGAAGGGGCCTCCCGAAACTTGGAACTTGAAACCTGAAACCAATAAGCTGTCGGCAGTGATCACCCTCCAGGATTTCATCGATACGGGAGCACTCCTGACGGGCCACTTCCGCTTATCCAGCGGGCTCCACTCCGACCGCTACCTGCAGTGCGCGCGGCTGCTGATGTTTCCGCAGCGCGCGGAGGCGGCCGGGCGGGAGCTGGCGCAGAAGCTCCGCGAGTTTGCGCCCCGCGTCATCGTATCCCCGGCGCTCGGAGGGATCATCATCGGGCACGAGACGGCGCGCGCTCTTGGCGTTCCCTTCCTCTTCGCGGAGCGGCAGGACGGGGCTTTCGCGCTGCGGCGCGGTTTCCGGCTGGAGCCGGGGGAGGAAGCCGCCGTCGTCGAAGACGTCTTCACGACGGGCAAATCCACTCGCGAAGTCATCGAGAGAGCCGTCGCCTCCGGCGCCAGGGTCGTCGCGGCCGGCTCCATCGTGGATCGCGGTCTGCCCTCCGGCGCGTTGCCGGTGCCCGCGCGCTCGCTCCTGACCCTCTCCCTGCCGTCGTGGCCGGAGGACCAGTGTCCCCTCTGCCGCGAGGGCCGCCCCCTCGACACGCCGGGCAGCCGTTACCGGTCGTAAACGGTTAGGATTCGTCCCCGTGGAGCTCAAGCGGGTCTGCGTCTATTGCAGCTCGGCCTCGGCGCTCGACCAGGCCGTCGAAAGAGAGATCCGGACCTTCGGACAGCAGATCGCGCGGCGGGGGATCGGCCTCGTCTACGGAGGTGCTTCCTGCGGTCTGATGGGCGCCCTCGCCGACGAGGTGCTCGCCGCCGGCGGAAAAGTCACCGGCGTCATGCCGAGAGCGCTCGAGGGACGAGAGCCTCCCCACCGCGGCCTGACCGAGCTGAGAATGGTCAACACCATGCACGAGCGCAAGCAGCTCCTGTTCGACCTGTCGGACGCGTTCGTGGCATTTCCGGGAGGCTTCGGGACATTCCAGGAAACGCTCGAAATGGTGACCTGGAAGCGCATGGGGATCCACGGAAAGCCGATCGTCTTCGCGAATATCGGAGGCTACTTCGACCTCCTGCTCGCCCAGTTCGAACTGGCCATCCAGAAAAAGTACGCGCGCCCGGACGACCGCATCCTCTATGCCGTGGCGGACAGCACGCAGACGATCCTGACGATGCTCGAAGGCGCGCCGGTCCTGGCGCGAAAGACCGGGGACTGGACCTAGGAAGACGGGGTTCAGGTGTCAGGTTGAAGGTGTCAGGGTAAATGCAGGTGTCAGGTATCAGGGGTCAGGTTTCAGGTTGGGCTCGGGTCCCTGACCCCTGATACCTGACACCTGAAACCTGCATTTCCCCTGGAACCTGTTCCCTGACCCCTAATCCTCGAGTCTGCCTCGGGACTGGATTTCCACCTCGTCTGTGTTCCTGCGGTACTCGACTTTTCGCAACTTCGCCTCCGCGGCGCGGTTTCGGCTCTCGCGCAGCTTCAGCTCCTCGAGCAGCTCGCGGTTGATCGCGACGATGTCGGCGAGGAGCGCGATCAGGAAGGTCAGCACTCCGACCGTCACGAGCACCGCCGAGACGGAGAGCGACACGGCATGGTTCGAGGTATCGCCGTTCCAGTGAGCGAGGAGGACCCGCAGTCCCAGAGCGGCTCCGAGGAAGAAGAAAAAGGCCGCGGCTGCCGAGAAGATCTTCAGCGGCTTGTAGAGGGCCGTGATGCGCAGGACGTTGGCGCCCTGGATCAGCACGTACTTCGTTGGAGAGGAGAAGAGCCGCGAAGCCCGGCGGACGGGCCGCGCCACGACCGGCACGGAGACGACGCGCAGGTCCTTGAAGCCGGCCTGGATGAGCGTCTCGAGCGTGTAGGTCATCTTCGAGAAGACGTTCATCCGGCGGGCGGCTTCTCGAGTGAACGCCCGCAGCCCGGACGTGGCGTCCTGGACCTGGAGCCCCGAGGCCTGGCGGACCATCCAGCTTCCCAGCCGCTGCAACAGGCGCTTGACGGGAGAGAAATGCGCCAGCTTGCCCGGCTGCCTGTCGCCCACGACCAGGTCGGCCCGTCCCGCCAGAATCGGCGCCACCAGGGCAGGGATATCGGCGGCGTCGTATTGGAGGTCGGCATCGAAGTTGACGATCACGTCGGCCCCCATCGCCAGCGCCTCGTCGACACCGGCGGAGAAAGCCGCCGCGAGCCCCCGGTGCTTGGAGAAGCTGACCACCCTGTCCGCGAAGCCGGCTCGGGCCGCTTCCGCGGTGCCGTCGGTCGAGCCGTCGTCGACGACGAGAATGACGACCTCGGAGAAGCCGGGGAGGCTTCGCGGGACCGCCGCCAGCGTTTCCGGCAGCGCCTCTTCCTCGTTCCAGGCGGGGATCTGGATGACGAGCTTCAAACGTCGCTCCGCGCGCTGCGCTTGGATGTCGCCCCTTCGGGGCTCATCAGCTCCGGCGCTCCGCTCCCGCGGCGCGAGGATCCGCCTCCCCTCTGGGAGACTCCTCGCGCCGCGAACCAGGACTGCCCACGCGGTCCATCGTCACCCCTTCATACGATCGATCAGTCCTTTCGGTGCACACCTTGTGGCGTCTTTTATTACTCGGACGCAAGGACCGGAGGCAGTGTAGCAAGACTCCTGCCTTGGGCGAGGTCGGGAACATGTGGTAAATTGCGCCGCTCCACGGGCTTGGGAGCCCGGGAAAGCTCTTTTTCAATCAGGGACGAAGGCCGGACGGAAGGGCGGGGGATTCTCGAATCCCCCGAACCCCCAGCAAAATGCCCCCGCGGGCTTCCGGCCCGTAGCCCCTCGGCCGAGCGATTGCCCGGCCGGGACCTTCGAACAGGCTCGTAGCTCAGGGGGAGAGCACTACCTTGACACGGTAGGGGTCAGCGGTTCAAATCCGCTCGAGCCTACCAACTTGCTTGGAGCGAAGGCGCTTAGCTCAGCTGGTAGAGCGCTACCTTCACACGGTAGAGGTCAACGGTTCGAGCCCGTTAGCGCCTACCAAAGACAGGTTTGACGCGGGGTGACCCGCGTTTTTGCTTTTGGAGAGAGATAGGGACGAGATGGAAGCCCGGGCGGACACGGTGACGGTCACACTTCCGGATGGATCCACGCGATCCATTCCGCGGGGGACGACCGTGCGCGAGGTCGCGCAGGGGATCGGGCCGCGGCTCGCCCGGGACGCCTGGGCGGGCAAGCTCGACGGCAAGGTCGTGGATCTCGTCACGCCGATCGAATCGGACGCGTCGCTCGAGATCATCACGGGCAAGTCGCCCGACGCCGTGCCCATCTACCGGCACTCGACGGCGCACCTGACGGCGCAGGCGGTCAAGCGCCTCTTCCCCGACGTGCAGATCGGCATCGGGCCTCCGATCGAGAACGGCTACTACTACGACTTCAACCCGGCCCGCCCGTTCACGCCCGAGGACCTCGCCGCCATCGAGGCCGAGATGCGCAAGATCATCGGCGAAGACCTCGCGATCGAGCGGATGGACATGCCGCTGCCCGAAGCCATCGCGATCTTCGAGAAGCAGGGGGACGCCCTGAAGGTCGAGATCGCGAAGGGCATCCCGGAAGGGGAGCGCGTCTCCTGCTACCGGCAGGGGGAGTTCGTGGACCTCTGCCGCGGTCCCCACGTCGCCTCGACGGGAAAGCTCGGCGTCTTCAAGCTGACGCACACGGCCGGCGCGTACTGGAAGGGGGACGAGCACAACCCGATGCTCCAGCGCATCTACGGGGCCTCGTTCCTGACGCAGAAGGAGCTCGACGAATACCTGAAACGAATGGAGGAGGCGAAGGAGCGCGACCACAGGAAGCTCGGCCGGGAGCTCGACCTCTTCTCCTTCCACCCGTGGGCTCCGGCGTCCCCGTTCTTCCATCCGAAGGGGACGGCGCTCTACAACGGCCTCTTCGAGTACCTCCGGTCCGAGTACGCCCTTCGCGGCTACCAGGAGGTCGTGACCCCGCAGATCTTCGACGCCGAGCTCTTCAAGCTCTCCGGCCACTACGCCAATTACCACGAGAACATGTACTGGACGGAGATCGACGAGCGGGAGTTCGGCGTCAAGCCGATGAACTGCCCGGGACACTTCCTCCTCTACAAGACGCGGCTCTGGTCCTACCGGGACCTGCCGGTGCGGTTCGCCGACTTCGGCCGCCTCCACCGCTACGAGCTCTCCGGCGTCACCGCGGGCCTGACCCGCGTGCGGACGTTCTCCCAGGACGACGCCCACATCTTCACTCCCTTCGAGAAGGTCGAAGACGAGATCTTCCGTTTCCTCGACTTCGTGGACGCGGTCTACGGCGCCTTCGGGTTCACCGACGTCGAGATCTCTCTCGGCCTGCGCCCCGAAAAGCGCATCGGGGCCGACGAGCTCTGGGACCGCGGCGAGGCCGCGCTGGCCTCGGCCCTGGAGAAGGCGAAGCGCCCGCACGTCGTGACGCCCGGCGACGGGGCCTTCTACGGCCCGAAGATCGACTTCCGCGTGAAAGACGCGCTCGGCCGTCCCTGGCAGCTCGGCACGATCCAGATCGACTTCGAGCACGCGGAGAGCTTCGACCTGACGTACATCGGAGAGGACGGCCATCAGCACCGCACGGTCGTCATGCACCGCGCGATCCTCGGCTCCTTCGAGCGCTTCCTCGGCATCCTGATCGAGCACACAGCGGGGAACTTCCCCTTCTGGATCGCCCCGGTCCATGCGGCCGTGCTGCCCGTCTCCGACCGGTTCGCGGCCCCGGCGCGCGAAATCGCCGCGCGGCTCTCCGCCGCGGGCCTTCGCGTCGAGCTGGACGACCGCAACGAGAAGCTCGGCGCGCGCATCCGCAAGGCGGAGATGCAGAAGACTCCCGCCATGCTGGTGATCGGAGAGAAGGAGGCCGCGGCCGGCACGGTTTCCGTCCGGCTGAGGCACGGGGGCGACGCGGGGACGCTTTCGGTGGAAGAGTTTCTTTCGCTCGCCCGCAGGGCGATCGCGGAGAAGAGAGGAGAACTGACCGTGGAGGTGAAGAATCGATAAGAAAAGTATTCGTGTCAACGAACAGATCCGGTGGAAGGAGGTCCGCCTGATCGGGGAATCCGGAGAGCCCCTCGGGATCGTCGCGATGGCCGACGCGCTCCAGAAGGCGAAGGAGGCGAGCCTCGACCTGGTCGAGATCGCCCCGACGGCCAAACCGCCGGTCTGCCGGATCATGAACTTCGGGAAATTCATCTACCAGCAGAAGAAGAAGCAGCAGGATTCGAAGAAGAAACAGAAGACGACGCAGGTTAAAGAAGTGAAATTCCGGCCCAACATCGACGACCACGACTACGACTTCAAGATCAAGCACATCCTGAAGTTCCTGTCGCACGGCGACAAGGTCAAGGCGACCGTGCAGTTCCGCGGCCGCGAGATGGCGCGCCGCGAGAACGGCCAGAAAGTCCTCGACCGGCTGCTCATCGATCTGACCGGCCACGCCATCGCCGAGTCGCGCTCGGAGATGCTCGGAAACCGGCTCTACCAGATCCTCGCGCCCGTCAAGCACCACGAAAAAGCCGCGGCCAAGGCCGGAGCCTAACGAACGGAGTGATCCCATGCCGAAACTGAAGACCCATCGGGGCGCCGCGAAGCGCTTCCGGAAGACCGCCTCGGGCAAATTCAAGCGCGCCAAGGCGTACAAGAGCCACATCCTCACCAAGAAGGCGCCGGGGCGCAAACGCGGCCTGGCTCATTCGACCATCGCGTCCCCTTCGGACCAGAAGCGGGTCCGGGAGATGCTGCCCTACGCATGACCGCGGAAGGCGGGAGGCGGGAGGCGGGAGGCGAAGCCGTTTTCGGGCTTTCGTCCGCCTACCGAGTGCCGCCTACCGCCTTCCGGCCCACAAGGAGAGACTGACATGCCACGCGTCAAGAGAGGTCCCAAGAGAAAGAACAAGCGGGCGAAGACCCTCGCGCTCGCCAAGGGCTACTACGGCACGAAATCCAAGTCGTACCGGATGGCGAAGCTGGCCGTCGAGAAGTCGCTCGTCTATGCCTACCGCGACCGCAAGGTCAAGAAGCGCGATTTCCGCGGCCTCTGGATCATCCGGATCAACGCCGCCGCGCGCGAGAACGAGATCTCCTACAGCCGGCTGATGGACGGCCTGAAGAAGGCCGGCAACGACATCAACCGGAAGATGCTCGCCGATCTCGCCGTCTCCGATCCGCCGGCCTTCACGCACCTGGTCGGCGTCGCCAAGGCGGCGCTCGTCCGGTGCCTGATGAGCCGGCAGACGGCGTAACGGCGAAAGGCGAAGACGTGAACGACGAGGGCCCGGAGACGGGGGCTCCGGCCCGCCTTCACGCCTCCCGTCTCCCGCCTCACGACCCGAGCGATCCCGTCCGCGAAGTCCTCGATGCGTTCCGCGAGGAGGTCGCGGCCGCGGAGTCTCGTCACGGGCGGAGTTCGAGCGGCTGAAGGGGAAGTACGTCGGGAGGGAGAAGGGGCTCGTCCCGGCGCTGTTCGCGGGCATCCGGAACCTGCCGCTCGCACGAGCGCGGCGGCTTCGGCTCGCGCGCGAATGCCGCGAAGGCGGAGATCGAGGAAGCCATCGCGCGCCTGGCCGCGGAGGTCGAGCGGCGCGAGGCCGAGGCCCGGCGCGAGGCCCAGGCCGTGGACGTCACGCTGCCGGGACGCCGCCCGCGCGCGGGAGGCCTTCACCCCGTCACGATCGTGCGGCGCCGGATCGAGCAGATCTTCCTCCGGATGGGCTACTCGATCGCCGACGGACCGGAGCTGGAGAACGATCGCCACAACTTCGAGCTCCTGAACTTCCCTCCGGAGCATCCGGCGCGAGACTCGCAGGACACCTTCTTCGTGGATCGGAAGGCGCGCTCGCCCCTCCTGCTGCGCACGCACACGTCCCCCGTCCAGATCCGAGAGTTGACGAAACGGGGCGCGCCGTTGCGGATCATCGCCCCGGGACGCATCTACCGCAACGAGGGGGTCGATGCGACGCATGCGGCCGTCTTCCATCAGGTCGAGGCGCTGGTCGTCGAACGCGGAATCTCGATGGCGGATCTGAAGGGGACGATCGAGGAGTTCTTCGTCGCATTCTTCGGGCCCGGCACGAGGATGCGCTTCATCCCGACTTTCTTCCCGTTCGTCGAGCCGGGCGCGGACGTCGCGGCGAGCTGCATCTTCTGCAAGGGCCAGGGCTGCGCCAAGTGCAAGCACTCGGGCTGGATCGAGCTCGCCGGGGCCGGCGCCGTGCATCCCAATGTCCTGAAGTCCTGCGGCGTGGATCCGGAAGAGTACACGGGCTTCGCCTTCGGGATGGGGCTCGACCGCGTCGCGCTTCTCCTCTACGAGTTCCCGGACCTGCGCCTTCTCCTGGACGGCGACGAGCGCTTCCTTTCTCAGTTTACGAACGAAACATGAAGTTCTCTCTCGAGTGGCTCTCGGATTTCGTGGACACCGGCGGCCGCGGGCGGCCCCGCGGGCGTGCGCGCGCATGCTCGACCGGGCGGGATTCCCCGTCGAATCGGTCGAAGGGGAGGGCACCGGCGACGATCTTCGACGTCGAGATCACGCCCAACCGGCCCGACGTCATGAGCCACCGCGGCCTCGCCCGCGAGATCGCCGCCATGGCGTCGCTTCCTCTTCTCCCTCTCCCCGCGGGAGAGGGCCGGGGTGAGGGGGCGTCCGTCGAGCGAGCTCACTTCCGTCACGATCGAGGTCCCGCGCCTCTGCCGCCGCTTCGGCGCCCGGGTCGTCTCAGGGCATCTCCGCCGGCGCGCCGGCGCCGGAGCGGGTCCGTGCGCGGCTCGCCGCGATCGGCGCAAGTCCATCAGCGCCGCCGTGGACGCGACCAACTACGTGATGTGGGAGATCGGCCAGCCGCTCCACGCCTTCGATCTCGACCGGCTCGCGGGCCGGCGCATCGTCGTCCGCAAGGCGCGCCGGGGCGAGAAGCTCGTGACCCTCGACGGCATCGAGAGGACTCTCGATCCTTCCGACATCGTCGTGGCGGACGCCGAGCGGGCGGTCTCGCTCGCCGGCGTCATGGGCGGGCTCGACACCGCGGTGACCTCCGCGACGAAGAACGTCCTTCTCGAAGCCGCGTGGTGGGATCCGCCGTCCATCCGGAAGACATCCCGGCGTCTGGGGCTCCACACGGACGCCTCGCACCGCTTCGAGCGCGGGGCCGACCCCGAGGCCATCCCGGAGGCGCTCGACCGCGCGGCCGCGATCCTCCTCGAATCCGCCGGCGGGACGCTCGCGCCCGGCTTCATGGACGCCCGCGGCGCCGCCTGGAAGATCCGGCGCGCCGCGCTTCGCCTCTCACGCCTGAGGTTGCTCGCGGGGACACAGGACCTCGACATCGACTTCGCGGCGGAGGTTCTGGCGCGCCTCGGATTCGTCCTCGGGAAGAGGAGCGGACGGCGGCTCGCCGTGACGGTTCCTTCCTGGCGGCCCGACGTGTCGATCGAGGACGACCTCGTCGAGGAGGTCCTTCGAGTCTACGGGTACGACCGTCTTCCCTCGCGTCTGCCGCCGGGACCGCGGGCCGGCGGGCACCTGGAGCCGCTTGCGCGTCATCGAGGAGCGGTTGTCCGACGGCGCCGCCGCGGCCGGGCTGCTCGAGACGATGAGCGCCCCCTTCGTGGACAGGCGGAGCGACGAGGGGGCCTATTCCGCGTGGCTCGCGGCCGCCGGGAGCGCCCCGGCGCCCCTGTCGCTCGCCAACCCTCTGGACGAGACGCGCCGCGACCTGCGCGCGACGCTGCTCCCGGGCCTTCTCGACGCGGCCGCGCGCAATGTCCACAGAGGACAGCGCGACGTCGCTCTCTTCGAAGTCGGCCGGGTCTTCGACCGCGCCGGCGACCCGGAGGAGCCGGCGTCCTTCGAGTCGCGGCGTTTCGCTTTCGCGCTATCCGGCGAGGCTCGCCCGCACTGGAGCTCGTCCGGCGCCTCGGCACGCGCCGACTTCTTCGACGCCAAGGGTCTCGCCGAGCGGCTGCTCTCGCCCTGGCTGGACGCCGGGACGCTTGCCTGGAAGCCCTTCCCCTGCGATGCCTTCGCCGACAGACGCGGCGGCGCTCGTCGAGAGCGCCGACGGGAAGACTCTGGGTGTGGTCGGTCTCGTCTCAGCGCTCCGAGCGGGAGAAGCGCAAGTTGACCGAGGACGTCTTCGCCGTTGAATTGCGCGTGGATGCGATCCCGTCCGCGCGTGCGGCCCGCTTCCAGCCGTTCTCGCCCTATCCTCCCATCGAGGCCGATCTCTCTTTCGCGCACGCAAAGAGCGCGAGCTGGAGGCGAGATCGAAGAGATCGTCTCCGCCGCGAAGCTCGCCGACCTCGAATCGGTGCGCGTCCTGGACCGCTACGAGGGACGCGGAGTCCCGCATGGCCAGGTCAAGACGACGATCCGGCTCGTCTTCCGCTGCCCGGACCGCACGCTCGAGCAGGAAGCGGTCAATGCGCGAGGTTCGGCGACTCGGCGACCAGCTGAAATCCCGACTTGGGGTAACCTTCGGCCTGTCATCCTGAGCGAAGCGAAGGATCTGCCCTGGCCTATTCGACGAGAGCAGATTCTTCGGGCCTTCGGCCCTCAGAATGACGGGAGGTAGAAGGGGCGACATGGACAACGCGAAGATCTTCGACACGCTGGAGCGCAAGATCGAAAAGCTCCTCTCCCGCCTCTCGGCCCTCGAGGGAGAGAACTCGAAACTCAAGTCCGATCTCGCCGCCGCCCGCAAGGCCGAGAAGGACGCCTCCGAATCGAAGGGCGCCGTCGAGCGCCTGGAAAAGGACCAGGAAGCGGTCCGCGAGCGCCTGGAGAAACTCATCGCCTCCCTCGAGGCCGCCGAAAAAGGCTGACCCGGGTCCGACAGGTCCTCCTCCTCAATAGAGAATCTCCCGCGAGCGGGCGGGTGTCGGAGCCGAAAAGGTTCGAAACGCTCGCTCGCGCGGGAAAAAGCTTGGGAAATCCTTCGAAGTCCGTGAGGAC
This sequence comes from uncultured Acidobacteriota bacterium, assembly GCA_963741435.1. Classification (GTDB taxonomy): domain Bacteria; phylum Acidobacteriota; class Thermoanaerobaculia; order UBA5066; family Gp7-AA6; genus JAWOLE01. The sequence continues at coordinate 445,661 of CAVUIX010000002.1, forward strand.
TTTCTGCTCGAAGGAGACGCATCCTCGGTTCTGGGTTCGACGGCTCTTCAAAGCAAAAGAACCGATGTCCGGCGAACTCGAAAAGGAGGCTGCGATGGGGACCAAGAAGCTCTCGGGGTGGACGTGGTTCATAGCTTTCGGAATCTGGGGATTCAGGTGCATGACTCGGCTCTCCCTCGCTCAGATCCGCCCTGGGGGCCGGAGACGCCTCATTTCAACCTGGAGATCATCCTGCGCGGCGACGGCTTCGGCCTGGTCCAGTTCCGCCAGCCCAATGACGATACTCGCATCGTACATCTCGACACCTGGGTACGGGACCTCGCGCCGAACACGAGCTACCTTCTCCAGCGGGCGGTCGACGCAACGCCGACGGCAATTGCACGAGCACAGACTGGCTCACTCTCGGCATGGGATCTCAACCGCAGGCCATCACGACGGACGCGACCGGCACGGGCCGGGAAGACCTGTTTCGCGACCTGGCCGCCTTCCCTGTGGGCTCGCGGTTCGACATCCACTTTCGAGTCATCGAGGAGGGGAACCGGGGCGGTCGTGCTGACGAGCCAGTGTTATCAGTTCACGATTAGTCAGTGAGTTCATTTCGGCGATTGTCAGCCGGCGCTCTGGCCGCGGCGAGTGCAATCCTCCGGGCCGTATCGGAACAGGACTGGAAAGGCGTACGCGAGCGAGGCTACGCCCGAACGGAATCCATCGGCCTGGACGCGACGGCGAAGCCTCAGAGACCAGGTCAGAGGCGGTCGAGCCCGGCGACGTGAGAGCCTGAAAGGTGAGTGTGACGGGCCCCAGCCCGATGATGTCGCCATCATGGAGCTCCACGGGAGAGTCGATCCGGTGCCCGGCGAGGAAGGTCCCGTTGCGGCTTGCGAGGTCTTCCAGCACCACGTTGCTCCCGCGGACCGAGATTCGCGCGTGTCGTCGGGAGACGGAGCCGTGGTCGACATGGACGCTCGGCGTCGGGATCCCTGCCGAGAATGTTCTGTCCCTGCGGAAAGAGCGGATCTTACGGTTGCCTCGTGGACGAGGCGAAAGGGGAAGAGGTTCGCGGCCTCTGGGCCGGTTCGCGCTCATCGAAGACATTCCCGGAGAAGGCGTAGCCGAATCCGTGCACCGTCCGCAGCAGCGTCGGTTTTCGGGCGCGGTCGCCGAACGCGGCGCGCAGCCTCGGCCACGACGTTGGTCAGGCTCGACTCCGAGACGAAGGTGGCAGGCCAGAGAACATCCTGGATTTCCTCCTTCGAGATCGCCCGGGGCGCCCGCTCGAGCAGCAACTCGAGAAGCCCAAAGGCCTTCGGAGAGAGGGGAACCGGGCGGCCCGCCCGAAAGAGTTGCCGGATCTCAGAGTCGAAAACGCAGTTTTCGAAGCGCTTTCGCAATGTGTGGCCGGGAGAACGACGGTAAAATTCTTGGAAATCCCTGAGGACTTCGGACAGACCCCAGCGTCATTCTAGAGGAGTCCGAGACGACTGCACGACGGAGGAGACCATGCAAAGAGGGCCAACCTGGACGGGACGGCTGCTTCTGGCCGTGCTCTCACTCGGCTCCTTCGCTTACGCTCCGCGGGCGTTCGCGCAGGGGTGAGCCCCGTCCGATTCATCTCGCCCAGTTTGGGCGGACATGGCGGCGTCTACCTTGCGGCTGGGGAGTGGCTGGCGGGCCTCGCCTACCGAAGCCTGTCGGCGGACCGATGGTATGTCGGCAAGGACCTCCGTGAAGACGAGGCGCCGTTCGGGCACCCCCTTTTCCTGAACATCTACTCGGCGGACGTCACGGTTGGTTACGGGATCACAGACCGGTGGGGCGCGAGCCTTACCATCCCATTCTCCTACGGAACGCACTCGCGCTATTACGCCGACGGCGTGCGTCACAAAGTCAGCGCCGGTGGACTCGGGGACGTGAGCCTGTCTGGAAACTTCTGGTTTTTCGATCCGCGTACGCATTTCGATGGGAATATCCAAGCGAGTCTCGGCGTCAAGTCTCCGAGCGGCAGGAATGATGTGAAAGACGAGTTCTTCCTGGCCAACGGTTCGGTCGTCCAGCGGCCGGTGGATCAGGCGATCCAACTCGGAGACGGAGGCTGGGGAGTCCTTCTCCAGATGCAGGCGTTTCAGAAGCTGTTTGCCAACGCCTACGGTTACGTGACCGGCTCCTATCTTGTCAACCCGCAGAACACGACCGACGTCGCCTCGCCCATTCTCACAGTCCCGCTCTCCGTGCCGGACGTGTACAGCGCGCGAACGGGCCTCGTTTACTCCCCCTCGTTTGCGCCGAAACTCTCCGTCAGCCTCGGGGGCCGCCTGGACGGGATCCCGCTGCGCGACCTCGTGGGAGGCAGCGATGGGTTCCGCAGACCGGCGATCATCGGGTATGTCGATCCGGGCATCGTCCTTTCGTTCGGCCGAACGACGATCTCCGCAAGCTTGCCGTTCTCCGTTTACAGAGATTTCCGCGCCAGCCTGATCGACAGGCAGCTCCATGTGCCCGGCACCGTCTCGGGGGGAGACCTGGCGATGTATCTGGTCTTCGTCGGGATCGACCGCCGGTTCTGATTCGGTGACCACTCCGGGGCGCGATCAGTCCGCTAACCGCGGGAACTGCGCGCCTGAGCTTCGGCGGGGAAGCCGACCTTTCGGACAATCTCCTGGAAGCTAGGGTCTTTGCGCATCGGATCCCAGCGAGGGTCTGCGAGCAGCCAGAAGAGCCAGTTCGTCCGTTCCTCCAAGGAGCGATTAAGCCGCGCGAACGTCTGCTCCCTGTCTCCGAGCCCCAGGTAGACGAGGGCTGGAGCGTAGGCGGTGACGTAGCTTTTCTCGGCCATGGCACGCAACTCCTCGAGCACCCGCAGGGCCTCCGCGCGCTTTCCGAGCAGCCCGTCGAGATGCCCGAGGCCCGCGAGCGCTGGAGGCCACTGCGCGACACCGGGACCGGCCGCCCGGTACTCGGCCATCGCTTCCGGATACTTTCGCTCAGCCTGGTACACGCGTCCGAGCCAGAAGTGAGGCAGTGGGGCCTTCGGGTTCATCTCGATCGCATCGCGCAAGGCCTTCGTGGCCTTTACGTAGTCCCGGTCGTAGTACATCTCGAAACCCATGTCCGTGGACACGAGGACGGAGAGAGGATCGAGCGTATGCGCTTTCTGGATCTCATTTCGCGCCTCGGCTGGCCGCAACATCCCGGCGAGGTAGACGCTGTAGCCATGGTGGGCCGCCACGGAGTTCGGATCGAGCGCGATCGCGCGACGGAATTCCGATTCGGCAGCCGGGAAATCCCAATCGAAGTACATGTGGACGAAGCCGAGCGAGGCGTGCGGGGCGGCGAGGCCCGCGTCGAGCTCGAGGGCCTTCTGCGCGGCGGCCTTCGCCTTCGGGAAAACGTCCCGCGGAGCGAGCACGTTTTGATAACCGATCTGCGAATACACGTCGGCAAGCCCGGCATACGCCGGCGCGTAGGTCGGGTCCGAGATCGAGCGCCTTCTGGAAATGGGTGAGCGCAGGTCCCTGTGTCTCGCTTGTTCTAGGAGTGAGTCCCCTGCACGTACGCCTCGTAGGCCGCCGGGTCGATTCGCCGTCCTCCCTCCAGGCGCGCCCGGTCTTCCGGAGTCACTTCGACGAGGACTTTTCGCGCGATCGCCCGCGCGACCTCGCTCTGCAAGAGGAGGACGTCCTGCAAGTCGCGCTCATAGCTGTCGGCCCAGAGATGCTGGTCGTTCGACCCGTCAATGAGCTCCGCGGTCACCTTGACTCGATCTGACCCGTTCTCGGAGGATGGAACCTTCGATGAGGGCATCCACGCCGAGCTCGCGGGCGATCTCGGCAGGACCTTCTTCTTCGTTCCCTTGTAGCTCATGACCGAGGTGCGGGAGAGTCACGCTCGAGATTGCCCAGTCTGCGCGAGGTTCGCGAGTGATCAGCTCCTCGGTCATCCCGTCGACGAAGTAGTCCTGCTGGGGATCGCCGGAGAGATTGGCGAGCGGCAGAACCGCGAGGGATTGGACCTGACCCCGCGCCCCGGGAAAGAGGCGGCTGCGCGAACCCCCGAACGAGGAGCAGCCAGCGCGACTGACGGCCGCAGCCGGCGAGGAACACATGCGGTGAATCCAGATCCCGCGCCGGCGGCGAGGCGCTCGGCGCCTGCGATCGCGGGCTCGCCGGGGAGAGTCGAAATCGCGGAACCGGCCAGGATCTCGCGGAGGGCGAAGGCCAGGTCCCGGGCCGACTGGAAGCGCTCGCTCCGGATTCTTTTCGAGGCAGCGCATCGACGACGGAGTTGACGCCGGGGGAATCGTCCGTCCCGCACTCGGGAAGGCTCCGTCGGGTGGTCGCGGAGGATTGCCGCCAGGGTCTCCGCCTGCAGTCGTCTCGACGGAAGGCGCGGCGGCCGGTCAGCATCTCGTAGAGAATGCAGCCGAGCGAGAAGATGTCACTGCGGGCGTCGGCGGGCTCTCCGCGCACCTGCTCGGGCGACATGTAGCCGACGGTCCCCAGGACGGTCCCGGGCTCGGTCTCGGGCAAGGCCGCCGACGGTGGGCACCGGCCGTCTCCGGCGTCCACCGACGGGAGCGAATCCTGGCGCGAGCCAGTCCGAAGTCGAGGATCTTGACGACGCCGTCGCGCGTGATAAAGATGTTGGCCGGCTTCAGGTCGCGGTGCACGATCCCCCGGGCATGCGCGGAGGCGAGCCCGTCGGCGACCGCCGCGCCGATCTCGAGCGCCTTCTTCCACGGCAGCTCCTCGCGGGCGAGCCGCCGGTCGAGCGATTCGCCCTCGAGCAGTTCCATGACCGCGAAGACGACTTCGCCTTCGCGCCCGAAATCGTGGATCGCGAGGATGTTCGGATGCGAAAGCGCCGCGACCGCCCGGGCCTCGTGCTCGAATCTGCGCCAGCGCATGCGCGTTGTCGGCGAGGCGTTCGGGCAGGATCTTGATCGCGACCTCGCGGCCGAGACGGCGTGTCCCGCGCGCGGAAGACCTCGCCCATCCCTCCCGCGCCGAGCGGCGAGAGGATCTCGTATGGCCCGAGGCGAGCGCCTGCCGAGAGTCTCGAGTTCTCGAGAATAGAGAGTCGACGATGATTCTACCGATGGCGGGATTCCCTAAAGCTGTTGACTCCACGAGAGGACAGCGGCTAGACTGCTCGTCTGAAAGGAGTCAGCTTTTCAATTGGAACGAAGGGGCAGCGTGACTCAGGTGGAGATCTTCGGACAGACGTACAACGTCCGGGCCGAGGGTGACAGCACCTACATTCACGATCTTGCCCGCTTCGTTGACTCACGGATGAAAGAAGTGGCCGAGAGAACGGCGACGGTCGATACGACAAAAATTGCCATTCTCGCGGCGCTGAACATATCGGACGATCTGCACCAGAAGGAGAGACAGCGAAGGGACAATCCGACCGACGCGGTTGCGCGGGCGGAGCGTCTGATTCGAAAACTGGACGACGCCCTGGGCGCCTGAAGGCGCGGCGTCGGCTGACCGAGAAAATCGGACACGAAGGATAGCGAGTGGTCGGTTTGAAAGCCCTGGAATCGGAGATCGCAAACCCTCGGCGGGAGAAAGACTTCCGCATCATCGTGTAGCCGGCCGCGTCGAGTTCGGCGCGCCCCCGGGTATGGGGAGCCGAGATGAATACAGACCTCGCGATCGCGATCGCGGCGGGCTTCGTTCTGGCCGCCGCGATCTCGGTCGTCGCGTACCTTTTTCTCCGGAAGAAACTTCAGGACGAGCGCAAGAACATCCGGACCGAAGCCGACCGGGTCCTGGCGGAGGCCAACCGGGGGGCGGAGGCGAAGCTGCGCGAGGCCTCGATCGAGGCCAAGGAGAAGGTGCTCGCCGCCCGGGCGGAGTTCGACAAGACGATCCAGGCGCGCCGCCAGGAGGTCGCCGCCCTGGAGAACCGGGTGGTCCAGAAGGAAGAGAACCTGGACCGCAAGCTCGCCCAGCAGGAGCGCCGCGAGGAAGAGCACGGCCGCAAGGAGAAGGCCCTCGCCGAGTCCCAGAAGCGCGTGGAGGAGGCGCACGCCGAGGCGCTGCAGGTCGTCGAAGACCAGCGCAAGAGGCTCGAGCAGATCTCGGGCATGACGGCGGTGGACGCGAAGCGGGACCTCGTCAAGTCCATCGAGAACGAGGCGCGGGTGGAGGCGTCCGGGCTCATCCGCCGCATCGAGGAGGAGGCGACCGAGCAGGCCACGCAGAAGGCCCGCCGCCTGATCGGCATGGCCATCCAGCGGCTGGCTTCCGACACGGTCGTCGAGGCGACCGTGTCCGTCGTGGAGCTGCCTTCCGACGACCTGAAGGGGAGGATCATCGGCCGCGAGGGGCGCAACATCCGCGCGCTCGAGGCCGCGACCGGCGTGGACCTCATCATCGACGACACTCCGGAGGCGATCGTCATCTCCGCCTTCGAGCCGCTGCGCCGCGAGGTGGCGCGGCTGTCCCTGGAGAAGCTCATCGCGGACGGGCGCATCCACCCCGCGCGCATCGAGGAGATCGTCGAGAAGGTGCGCTCGGAGCTGTGGGAGAAGATCCGCCAGGAGGGGGAGGCGACCGCGCTCGAGTTCTCGATTCCGGACCTCCACCCCGAGCTCATCAAGCTGCTCGGGAGATTGAAGTACCGCACCTCCTACGGCCAGAACGTGCTCCAGCATTCCAAGGAGGTCTCCTGGCTCGCGACGAACATGGCGGCCGAGCTCGGCGCGGACGTGGAGGTGGCCAAGCGGGCGGGCCTGCTCCACGACATCGGCAAGGCGATCGACCGCGAGATGGAAGGGACGCACCTGGAGCTCGGCCGCGAGGTCCTGAAGAAGTTCGGCGAGTCGGGCGACGTCATCCACGCGATGGAATGCCATCACGGAGACTACGAGCCGCGCTCGCTCGAGGCCGTGCTCGTCAACGGCGCCGACGCCCTCTCGGCCGCGCGGCCCGGGGCGCGCCGCGAGATCCTGGAGACCTACGTCAAGCGGCTGGAGAAGCTCGAGCACATCGCCGACGGGTTCAAGGGCGTGCAGAAGGCCTTCGCCGTCCAGGCCGGCCGCGAGCTGCGCATCGTCGTCGAGGCCGGCCGCGTCAGCGACGACGAGGCCCTCTGGCTCTCCCGGGACGTGGCCAAGAAGATCGAGTCGGAACTGCAGTACCCCGGCCAGATCAAGGTCACGGTGATCCGGGAGACCCGCGCGATCGAGTATGCCCGCTAGAGCCGTGCAGGCGTAAGGCGTCAGGCGTAAGGCGGAATCGGGAGGCGAGGATGCCTTGTCAGCTTCGCCTCCCGCCTCCCGCCTCCCGCCTTCCGGCTCTCATGAACATCCTCTTCGTCGGCGACGTCGTCGGCTCTCCGGGGCGCCGCGCCCTGCAGGACGCGCTGCTCCCGCTGATCGACAAACGGCGCATCGACTTCACGGTCGTCAACATCGAGAACGCGGCCGGAGGATTCGGGCTGACCAACGAGCTCTTCGCGGAGCTCTCCCGCATGCCGATCGACGTGTTCTCCTCCGGCAACCACATCTGGGACAAGAAGGAGATCTACGACGCGCTGAATTCCTCGGACCGCCTCCTGAGGCCCGCCAACTACCCTCCGGGGAATCCCGGCCGCGGCTTCACGGTCCAATCCACGGCCGCGGGCGTTGCTGTGGGCGTCCTGAACCTCCAGGGCCAGGTCTTCATGCCGGCCCACGCCGACTCCCCTTTTCGCGTCGCCGACGAAGAGCTGGCCCGCGCTGGCGACGTCAAGGTCATCCTGGTGGACATGCACGGGGAGGCGACCTCGGAGAAGCAGGCCGTCGGCTGGTACCTGGACGGGCGCGTCTCTGCGGTCGTCGGCACGCACACGCACGTGGCGACCGCGGACGAGACGATCCGGCCCGGCGGCACGGCGTACCTGACGGACGTCGGTATGACCGGAGCGTACGAGGGAATCATCGGGTTCGCCCGCGACCGCATCATCGAGAAGTTCCTCTCGCAGACGCCGCGCTCCTTCGAGACCGCCAAGCGCGACATCCGCCTCTCCGCCGCCGTCATCGCCGTGGACGAAGAGACCGGCAAGGCGACGGCCATTGAGCGAGTCCAGGTTCGGGTCGATTGACGGGATCGGGTGATCTGCGATCGGGTGATCGGATGATTGACCGGGGCCTCCGACTCACCCGCTGGCCCGATCACCCGATCACCCGAGGCTGACATGGCCCGATCACCCGTCGAGAAGTTGACCGCGATCGTCACGACCTTCAACGAGGAGGGGAACATCGCGGAGTGCCTCGCGACGCTCTCCTTCGCCGACGAGATCCTGGTCGTGGACTCTTTCTCGACGGACCGGACGGTCGAGATCGCGCGCGCGACCCCGAAGGTCCGGGTCCTCCAGCACGAATACGCGGGGAACGGACCGCAGTGCAACTGGGCGATGGACCAGGCCGCGCACCCGTGGGTCCTCATCGTGGACGCGGACGAGCGCGTGACGCCGGCCCTCGCCCGCGAGATCGGGGATCTTCTGGCAGGAGGGCCTTCCGCCGACCACTACCTGCTTCGCCGTGACAACGTCTTCGCGGACAGGGTCATCCGGCATTCGGGATGGGGCCAGGACCGGCTCGTGCGGCTCCTGCGGCGCGGTTGCGCCGCGCTATCCCGAGCAGCGCGTGCACGCGGACATGCATCCGGACGGGCCGACGCCGACGCTGGACGCTCCGCTCCTCCATTACACGTTCCGGTCGATGCCGCAGTATCTCGAGAAGCTCCACCGCTACGCGGAGTGGGGGGCGCGGGACCTCGCGCAGGAGGGGCGCCGGGCGGGGTTCGTCGAGGTCGCGCTGCGCCCCGCGTGGCGGTTCTTCAGGATGTTCGTCCTCGAGGCCGGTTTCCTCGACGGCCTCCACGGCTTCGTCGTCTGCGCCCTCCAGGCCTACGGGGTCTTCCTGAAGTGGGCGCGCCTCTGGGAGCTCCAGCGGTTGGAGAAAAGAGGCAGCTGATCAGTGGCTCCCGTCGCGCTCCTCGTGCCCTCATGCCGTAGGGGAGGGCCTTGCGCCCTCCCGCCCCTCCGGATGCGCCACGTACGTGGCAGACGGGATCGCGACCTTCGCCACGGCAGAGCTCGGCGGCCGTCAAACCCCCCCCTACGCACGGGAACGCTCGGAGCCAACAGTCCCTCGTAGAAGCTCCTGGCCTTCTCGGCGAAACGCTCCGCGGTGAACGCGAGCGCGCGCTGCCGCGCCTTCTCGCCCATCCGCCGGCGCATCTCTTCGGACGCGGCGAGCCGGCCGAGGGCGCGCGAGAGAGCTTCGACGTCGGCGGCGATGAGGCCTTCCTCCCCGTCGGTGACGAGATCGCGCACGCCGGGAATATCCAGCGTCGCGATGGGGAGGCCGCTCGCCATCGCTTCGAGAATCGCCCGCTGCCCCTGGTCCGAGCCGGAGGCGGTGAAGAGGAAGATGTCCCAGGAGCGGTAGAGGTCCGGCAGGGCCTCTTCCTGATAGCCGAGCCAGAAGTTCCTGTCCGCCGCGCCGAGCGCCGCGGCGTTCTCCCTCAGGTCCGGCATCAACTCTCCGTGGCCGACGTGCGCAAGCCCCGCGGAGGCGACGCCCGCCATCGCGCGAATCGCCTCCGCGTGGCCGCGCCCCGCCGCCATCTTGCCGACCGTGCCGGCGAGGAGGACACCCTCGGGAAGCTCGAAGCGCCGCCGCGTTTCCTCCCGCCCGGTGCCGGGATGAAATCGTCTTTCGTCCACGACGGGAGGAAGGACCGGCCCCGGCGCATTGAACCGTTCGGCGATCTCCCGGTTGGCGAACGCGAACGCTCGGGTGCTCCGGAAGAGCGCGCGGGAGCCCGGGTCCCGGCTCGCGTACCGCATGTGATGGAGCGTGCGGACAACCCGCGCGTCCGTTCCTCGCGCCGCGAGGAGCGCCACCCCGTGGTCGTGCGTCGTGTGCGCGTGGAGGATGTCGAATTTCTCCCTCAGGACGGCCTCTCGGAGCCGGCGGGCGTCGGCAAGCACGTTGCCGGGAGTCCGCGGATGCGTGATGAGCGGCCTCGCCCATCCGAGCGGCAGGAGGCGCCCGGCGAGCAGGCTTCCGGCGACGAAAGCGAACTGCGCTTCCACGCCCGCCGCGACGAGGGCCGCGGTCTGGTCGAAGACCACGGCCGCCGGACCGGTCCATTTCTCGCCCGCCACGAGGTTGAGGATGCGCACCGGGGAAGGATAAAGGTGTCAGGGAACAGGTGTCAGGGGAAATGCAGGTATCAGGTGCCAGGTATCAGGTGTCAGGGACGAGAGCTCGGGTCCTCACCTGACACCTGGCACCTGATACCTGACACCTGCATTCGACCTGACACCTTCAACCTGACACCTTCCCCTCATCACCTGGAAGGATAAACTCGCAACCCGGAGGTCCATTCATGGCCGTTGATCCCTGAGCTTCTTGCCATCCTGGTGTGTCCCAAGACGAAGGGGCCGCTCGAGCTCATCGAGCTCAAGGAGGAGACGCGCCGCCAGCTCGTCGAGAAGTACCGGGAGAAGTTCCGCGGCGAGGAGCCGGTCGTGACGCAGGGCCTCTATTCGAAGCAGGCGAATCTCGTTTACCCGATTGTCTCCGACATTCCCGTCATGCTCGTGGAGGAGGCCCTTCCCGGCTCGCAAGCCCGGTGAGCAGGATCGGGAAACGGAAGACGGGAAACGGGAAACGAGCGGGGTGAGGCTCCGAGATACTCTTTTTCCTCTTCTCGTTCTCTTCGCGTTCCTCACCTCCCAGATCTCTCCCGCCTACATCGCCTTCGGGATCCTCGCGGCAGCCTGGCTCTCGGAGATGCGACGGCGGGGGCGCTGGGCGCCGTCCCTGTCGTCGCCGATCGTCGCGATGGCCGGCCTTCTCGCTCTCCTGACCGCGCTTTCGACGCTCTTCTCGCGCGATCCGGCCGTGAGCGTCCGGCATCTGGCCGGGATCTCGCTCCTCCTCTTGCTTCCGATCGCCATGGATCTCCTGGATGAGCCGCGCAAGGCCCGGATCATCTTCCTCGCGCTCTGCGCGAACGCGGTCGTGCTGTCGCTCATCGGCTTCTGGCAGTTCGCTCACGGCGGAGACGATCTCGAGAACCGGATCATGGCGACACTCTCGAGCTGGATGACGTTCTCGGGCCTCACGATGATCGCCGGGTGCCTGCTGCTCGGGTTCGTGTTCGAGGGCCGCGGCCGCTGGCGATGGATCGGGCTCGCGGCGGTGATCCCGTTCACGGCAATGATCCTGACCTTCACCCGCAACGCTTACGTTGGAACCCTGGCGGCTGTCGCGCTCTACTTCCTCGTCCGCAAGCCCAGGGGCTTTCTCTTCCTCGTCCCCGTGCTTCTCGTCCTGTTCCTCCTGGTCCCTCCGCCCATCCGCGCCCGGATCACTTCGATCGCGTCGCTGCACGAACGCACGAACCGTGACCGCATCGCCATGGTCCACGCCGGCCTCCGCATGATCCGCGAGGCGCCTCTCTTCGGCATCGGCCCGGAGATGGTCAAGCGCTATTACCCTCTCTACCGAGACCTGGACGCGCCGCAATGGCACGTCCCCCACCTTCACAACAACACCCTGCAGATCGCCGCCGCCAACGGCCTCTTCGCCGCCGCGGCCTACCTCGGTCTCATGGGCCTCTTCTTCGCAAGGGCCGTCGTCCTGCTCCGGCGCGAGACTCGGCCGGACCGCGCCGCGCTTCTCGCCGGAGCCCTGCTCGCGGGGACCGCTCTCTTCGTCGCCGGTTTCTTCGAATACAACTTCGGCGATACCGAGGTCGAAATGGCGACGCTGATCGTCCTCGCCGTACCTTTCTCGCGCGCCATGAAGCAGTCGGACGTGTGACGGTCGGCAGGGCCAAGGTCTGTCGAGGTCGCCCGGAGGCAGATCCTTCGCTGCGCTCAGGCTGACAGACTTAGAATGTCGCTCATGTTCCCCCGTGCCGTCCCGGCCCCGGCTCCGCCGCGGCCATACACGGTCTCCGAGCTGCTGGCGGAGGTCGCGGGGATGCTGCGCGCGTCGTGGCGGGACATCGCCGTGGTCGGCGAGGTCAGCCGGTGGGAGCAGCGGGGAGGCCACGGCTACTTCACGCTGAAGGACCGGACCGGCTGTTTGAACGCGATCATCTTCGCGTCGGACCTGGCGCGCGTCCCCTTCCGCGTCACGGCCGGCCTGGAGGTCGTCGTCCGGGGGAGCCTCGACCTCTGGGCGCCGCAGGGGAAGTTCCAGATCAAGGCGTACGCGATCGAGCCGGTGGGGACGGGCGCGCTTCAGCTCGCCTTCGAGCAGCTCAAGGCGAAGCTCGCCGCGGAGGGCCTCTTCGATCCCGCCCGCAAGCGCCGCATCCCGGCCCTGCCACGGCGGATCGCCGTCGTGACTTCTCCCTCCGGGGCGGCGATCCGGGACATCTTGAACGTGCTCCGGCGGCGGCACGAGGGCCTCTCCGTCACGATCTATCCCGTCCGGGTCCAGGGGGACGGCTCCGCGGCCGAGGTGGCCGAGGGGATCCGGGCGTTCAATCGCCGCGAGGATTTCGACGTCCTGATCGTCGCGCGCGGCGGCGGCTCTCCCGAGGACCTCGCTCCCTTCAACGACGAGCGGGTCGCGCGGGCGCTCGCGGCGTCCCGCATCCCGACCATCTCCGCGATCGGGCACGAGACCGACGTCACGATCGCCGACCTCGTCGCGGACCTTCGGGCGCCGACACCGTCGGCCGCGGCCGAGCTGGTCGTGGAGAGAAAAGACGCCCTGGTCCGCCGGCTCTCCGACTGCCGGGGCCGCGTGACGCGCGCTCTGCGCGCGAGACTGGGGCTCGAGCGCGGGCGTCTGACGGGACTCTCGCGCGCCGAGGGACTGCTGCGGTTCCGCTACAAGCTGCGCGAACTGCGCGAGCGCGTCGGCCAGGGGCGAGGGGCGCTCGTCTCCGCTCTCGAGCGGCGGCCGGAGGCCTTCGCCGCGCGCGTGGCCGCCGCGCGCAAGGCGCTCGACAATTTCGCCAGGGTCGCGGAGCTTCCGCGCCGGCGCGAGCGGGTCGGGCGGCTGACGGCTTCCCTCACGGAGCGCATGAGCCGATATCTCGAGCGACGCCGCGAGCGGCTCTCCCGGGACGCCGCGAAGCTCGAGATCCTGAGCCCGCTCGCGGTCCTCGCCCGCGGTTACGCGGTCGCGTTCCGGGAGGGCGCCCGCGCCCCGCTCCTCTCCGCGTCGGAGGTCCGGCCCGGAGACGGGATCCGCGTGCGTCTCCACGAGGGAGAGTTGAAGGCGGTCGTCGGCCAGGCGTCACGGCTCCCGATTGCCGAGTCCCGAATCCCGGCGAAGCGTGCCCGCGCGGCGCCGGACGGCGCGCTCCCCCTGTTCGATTTCCTTTTCGAGGAGAAGCCCGAATGACCGCGAAAGTCCGGAAGGAGAAGAGCTTCGAGGAAGCGATGGAGCGGCTCGAGGCGATCGTGGCCGCCATCGAGTCCGACGAGCTGGGCCTGGAGAAGCAGTTCGAGCTCTTCCAGGAAGGGATGGCCCTGGCCCGCTTCTGCGACGGGAGGCTCACCGACGTCCAGAAGTCCGTCGAGATCGTGTTGAAGGAATCCGCCGCCGAATGGAAGACCGCGCCCTTCGAATCGGGCGAGATTTCCGGGGAGGATCCGGACGACGACGAGCGCTCCTGACGTAACGGAATATCTGGCGGCGCGGAAGGAGGAGGTGGACAGGGAGCTGTCCCGTCTCCTGCCTCCGGAAAGCGCGTGGCCGGAGACGCTTCACCGCGCGATCCGGCACTCGCTCTTCGCCGGCGGGAAGCGCCTGCGTCCCATCCTCTGCCTGGCCGCCGCCGAGACGGTCGGCGGCGAATCGAGCCCGGCGCTGGCGCCGGCGTGCGGCCTGGAGATGATCCACACCTATTCGCTCATCCACGACGACCTGCCCGCGCTCGACAACGACGATCTGCGGCGCGGCGTCCCGACCTGCCACGTCGTCTTCGGAGAGGCGATCGCGATCCTCGCCGGCGACGCGCTCCTGACTCACGGCCTCGGGACGCTCGCCCGCTACCCGGAAGACGAGATCTACGCGGCGGCGAAGGTGAAGGTCGTCAGCGCGGTCGTGGACGCGATCGGCACGGCCGGCATGATCGGCGGCCAGGTCGCGGACCTGGAGGCGGAGAAGGAAACGCATCCCTCGCAGGAGCTCGTCGCGCGGATCCACGAGAGCAAGACCGGCCGCCTGATCCGCGCCTCGCTCGGGGCCGGCGGGCTCCTCTCCTTCGCCGAAGACGAGGACCTCGAGCGCCTCGACGCCTACGGCCGCGCCATCGGCCTCGCCTTTCAGATCAAGGACGATCTTCTCGACGTCGAAGCCGACGCGGCGACGCTCGGCAAGACGACGCACAAAGACGCCGCCGCCGGCAAGGCGACGTTCCCGGCCGTCTGGGGCGTCGACCGCTCCCGCGCCATGCTCCGCGAGAAGGTCGAAGAAGCGATCGCGGCCGCGCGCGCTCTTCCGGGCGCGGGAGGGCGTCTCCCGGACCTCGCCCGGTTCGTCGGCGAACGAAAGTCATAGGAATGAAGGATTGATGGATTGGAGGATTGACGATTGATCGCAGCCGGGCTCGTGCTCGATCTTCAATCCGCAATCTTTCAATCGTCAAATCTCTCATGAGGGCGTTCGTCCAAACGGCGGTCGGGAAGTACGAGGAGCGGGACCTTCCCGTTCCGCGGCCGGCTCCGGGCGAGGTCGTCCTGCGCGTGCGGGCGGCGCTGACCTGCGGCACGGACTTGAAACTGCTCGCGAGAGGACACCCGAGGATCTCGCTGCCCGTGACGATGGGACACGAAGCCTGCGGCGAGATCGTCGAGACGGGGGAGGGGGTCGCGGACTTCCGTGCCGGCGAACGGGTGGTGCCCGGGGTCTCGGGACCCTGCGGCTCCTGCGACGAGTGCGTCGGCGGCCGAGCGAACCTCTGCGTCTCGGCTCATGCGGACCGGACGTGGGGCGCCTTCGCCGAGCTGCTGCGCGTGCCCGCGGCGGTCGTGCGCTCCAACCTGCACCGTTCTCCGGCCGATCTCCCGGACGAGGTCGCGGCGTTTCTCGATCCGCTCGCCTCGGTCCTGCATGGATGGAACCGGCTCGGCGCTCCGCCGCCGGAGACGGTTCTCATCTACGGCGCCGGAGCGCTCGGTCTCCTCTGGGCCGCGACCGCGCGAGCCCGCGGAACGAGAGCGATCGTCGCCGGCCGCGGAGCACCGCGCCTCGAAGCCGCCGCGGGTTACGGGGCGCGGGTCGTGGACGTCGCGCGCGAGCCCGCCGCCGGCATTGCCGCCGACGCCGCCGTGGATTGCACCGGCGACCCGCGGGTCTGGGAGCTCCTACCGTCGCTCGTGCGCCCGGGGGGCCGCGTCCTCCTCTTCGGCGGCTGCGCGCCCGGCGCCTCCGTCACCTACGACGCCGCGCGCCTCCACTACTCGGAGATCTCGCTCGCCGGTTCCTTCCACTACACGCCGGAGGAGGCACGGCAGGCCATGGCGCTCCTCTCCTCGGGCGAGGTCGATCCCCGTCCCCTGATCACGGAGACGGGCTCTCTGTCGGATGTGCCTCGGTTCCTGGAAGCTCAGGCGCGCGGCGCAGGGATCCGTTACGCAATGCTGCCGCCATTGACGAAGCCATGAAAGCGGTGCGCATCGAAGTTGACGGCTCCGTCTCGGTCGTCGAGGCGCCGGTGCCGGCCATCGGGCCGGGCGAGGCGCTCCTGCGGACGCGCGCCGCGGGGATCTGCGGGTCGGACCTGATCGACTGGTATGTCGCGAAGAAGGCCGGGCAGGTCATCGGGCACGAGGTCGCCGGGGAGATCGTCGAGGTCGGAGCGGGGGTCACCTCTTTCTCCGCCGGAGACCGGGTCGCGCCGCACCACCACGCGCCGTGCCTCGAGTGCGGCGAGTGCCGCGCGGGGCGGTTCGTCCATTGCGCGGCGTGGAGGTCGTCGCGCCTCGATCCCGGCGGCATGGCGGAATACGTGCGGATCCCCGCGGGCAACCTCGCGCGCGACACGCTGAAGATCCCCGGGACGCTCACCTTCGAGGAGGCGAGCTTCATCGAGCCGCTGGCGACCGTCGTGAAGGCGTTTCGCCGGGGGCGCTTCGAAGCGGGACAGTCGCTCCTCGCGGTGGGCCTCGGCACGGTGGGACAGCTCGCCGCGCGGCTCGGCCGCGCGCGGGGCGCCTCCCGGATCGCCGGCGCCGATCGGGTTGCCTTTCGCATCGCGCGGGCGAAGGATTCGGGAGCCGGCGACGCGTTCGACGTGGACCGCGAGACGATCGCGGAGGGCGCGCGTCGTGTCTCCGGCGGCAAGGGCTTCGACTTCGTGTTCGTCGGGCCGGGAAAGAGCGGCGTTGTCCGGTCGGCTTACGAGGCGGTCGCGCCGGGCGGCACTCTCCTCCTCTTCACGATGACGCCGCCCGGAGAGGAGGTGGCGCTGCCGGGGCACGACCTCTACTTCCGGGAGGTCAGCCTCGTGCCTTCCTACTCCTGCGGGCCGGACGACACGCGCGAGGCCCTGGAGCTTCTCGCCTCGCGCCGCGTCGCCGTCGCCGATCTCGTCACGCACCGCTTCCCGCTCGGGTCGGCGCCGCAGGCCTTCGCCCGCGCCAGGGACCCGAGCGATTCGATCAAAGTGGTGATCACATTTGAAGACTGATTGGTGATGGGTGAATTGTGATCAGGGTCAAAACCATCATGCTCGCGTCAATCACAAATCACAAATCACCAATCACAAATCTTCCCGCATGAAGATGCGCCTCGATCTCCTCCTCGTCTCACGCGGTCTGTCGCCCACGCGGGAGAAGGCTCAGGCGATGATCCTCTCCGGCCGCGTCGAAGTGGACGGACGGCGCGTGGAGAAGGCGGGGACGCCGGTGGATTCCGACGCGCCCCTCCAGGTCCTCGGGCCGGCGCATCCCTACGTCTCGCGCGGAGGCGTGAAGCTGGCGGCGGCCCTGGACGCCTTCGGCATCGATCCCGGGGGCCTCGTCTGCCTGGACGTCGGGGCCTCCACGGGCGGCTTCACCGATTGCCTCCTGCAGCGCGGCGCTCTCCGCGTCTACGCGATCGACGTGGGACACGGGCAGCTCGACGCGAAACTGCGCGCCGACCCGCGCGTCGTCCTCCGCGAGCGAGTCAACGCCCGCAACCTCTCGCGCGAGCACGTGCCCGAGCCGGCCGCGCTCGCGGCCCTGGATCTCTCCTTCATTTCCGTCCGGCTCGTGCTGCCGCGCGTCGTGCCGCTTCTCGCTCCGGGCGCGGCGGCCATCGTCCTCGCCAAGCCGCAGTTCGAGGCCGGGCGGCGGGAGGTCCCGCGCGGCGGCGTCGTGAGGTCGGCGGCCGTTCAGCGCCGCGTCGTCGCCGAGATCGAGCAGTTCGGGTCCGGTCTCGGTCTTGTGTGCGATGGAGTGATTCCCTCCCCGATCAAGGGAGCTCGAGGCAATCAGGAGTTTCTCCTCGTGTTCAGGAGGAAGGTGTCAGGTTGAAGGTGTCAGGGAAAATGCAGGCGTCAGGTTTCAGGTGCCAGGTGTCAGGTTGGGCGCCAGGCTCCGGTCCCTGATACCTGATACCTGACACCTGGAACCTGCATT
The DNA here is from genome assembly GCA_963741435.1 of uncultured Acidobacteriota bacterium. Lineage (GTDB taxonomy): Bacteria > Acidobacteriota > Thermoanaerobaculia > UBA5066 > Gp7-AA6 > JAWOLE01. The sequence continues at coordinate 463,256 of CAVUIX010000002.1, forward strand.
TCCCCTGACACCTATTAACCTGACACCGAGAACCTCGTGTAAATTGAGTCTTATGAAGGGGTCGCACCGGTCCAGGCGACAGAGCCGGTTCCATACCATCGGCCTCGTCGCCAAGATGTCGCCCACGGCCCTGCGCCTGACCGGGTCGCTCGAGCGCGCGCTCTCCCGCCGGGGCCTCGAGGTCATTTTCGACGCCAAGACCGCGCACGCGATGGGCCGCGACGGGGGAGTGCCGCGGGAACGCATCGCCCGACAGGCCGATCTGGTCATCGTCCTCGGCGGAGACGGGACCCTCCTGTCGGTGGCGCGCGAGGCGCCCGAGACCACTCCGGTGCTCGGGATCAACGTCGGAGCGCTCGGCTACCTGACGGGCCTGAAGCAGAAGGAGGCGCTCAGGCGCCTGGACGAGGTGCTCGGCGGCGGCTTCCGTGAGGACCGGCGCCGGAGGCTCGACGTCTCGATCACGGAAGGCCCGAATCAGGGCACTCACCGCGCCTTGAACGACGCCGTCTTGAACAGGGAAGCGATCGGCCGCATCTCGACCTTCACCATCTTGATCGAGGGACGTTCCATCGCCCGGTTCCGGGGGGACGGCGTCATCGTCGCGACGCCAACGGGCTCGACCGCCTACAGCCTGTCGGCCGGGGGGCCGATCCTCGATCCGGCGCTCGCGGCCGTGGTCGTGACGCCCATCTCTCCCCACGCGCTCACGCAGCGCCCGCTCGTCGTGCCGGCCTCGACGACGGTCGGCCTGATGGTCACCGGCCGCAAGCCTCAGGACGGCGTTCAGCTGACGCTCGACGGGCAGGCGCGTTTCGCCATCCCGCCCGGCTGCCTCGTCGAAGTGCGCGAGAGCGGTTCCCCGGTCATCCTGCTCCGCCCGCCCGAATCGAACAACTTTCACACTCTCGCGGAGAAACTGAACTGGGGCGTCTGAATTTCGAAATCCGAAATCCGAAATCGAACAAATCCGAATGACCGAAATCCAAATGTTCAAAACGAGTGAGAAGGATCAGCTCGGCGATTTTGAGAATCGGATTTCGAGCTTGTTCGGATTTCGTGCTTCGGATTTCGGATTTCGGTTTGCAGGCATGATGGAAAAAGACCTCCGGACACCCCGCCTCCTGTTCCGGACCACGGGGTGAAGGCTCACCACCTGCCGCCGGCGCGGCTGTTCGGGATCGTCCTCATTTTTCTGATCGCGGCGGCGTATGCGGTGTGGAAGTCCGATCGGTTTCAGAACCTGATCCAGGGGGTCTCGCAGGCGCGCCTCCAGAAGGCGCTCGGGCGCGAGGTGACGTTCCGGACCGTGGAGATCCGGGTCTTTCCGCCGGCGGTCCGCCTGGCGGACGTGCGGATCGCAAACGACCCGCGTCTTCCGGGCGCTCTGCTGACCGCCGAGGAGATCTCGATCGGCGGCGGCGTGTCGTTCGTCGAGCGGGAGCTGCGGCTGGGAAAGATCCGGGCTCTCCGCCCGCGCGTCGCGTTGACGCAGCTGCCCGACGGGACCTGGAACCTGCCGCCCGGCCTCTCGAGCCCCTCCAAAGGGGGCGTCAAGCTCCAGATCGGCTCGGTGCTCATCCAGGAAGGAGTCCTGGAGCTCCAGGGACGCAAGCTCGGGCTCGACGGAAACCTCGAGAACTTCGCGGCCGAGCTCGTCTCGCTCGGCAGCGACCGCTACCGGGGCTCGCTCGAGGCCCGTCGCGCGACGCTCAAGCTGCGCGGCGCCGAGCCGCTCGTGACGTCGCTCTCGACCCGCTTCCTCCTCGACTCGGCGCGCGGCTTCACGCTCGACGACATCGAGCTTTCCGGCGCCTTCGGCCGGCTCCACGCCTCCGGCGCTCTCGAGACCTTCCGCGAAAAAAACGCCGTGTTCCACGCGTCCGGCGACGTGTCCATCGACGAGATCGAGCGGATCTTCCATTCGGAACTCGGCTTCTCCGGCGGCGCCCGCGTGGACGCGCGGATCGAGGTGCCGCCGTCGGGGGGCTTTCGCATCGCGGGCTCCCTCGCCGCCCCCCGGGTCCGGGCGAGCCTCTTCACCTTGGACAACGTCTCCGCCACGGTCGCCGTGCGGCCCGAGGACCTGACCGCGCACATCGACCGGGCCGATTACGCCGGCGGAAAGGCCACGGGAGTCTTCCGCATCGGAAACCCCGCGGGCAAGCCGCAGCCCATGACCCTCGCGATCGAGGGCTCGGGCATCTCGCTCGAGCGATTCTTCGCCGACATCGGCCTGGCCGGAACGGGACTTTCCGGCGCCGCGACTCTTTCAACAGCATTGCGATGGGGCGAGGCGGGGATCTCGCACGCCGACGGCGGCGGCACGATCTCGATCGCGGCGGGGCCGCCGTCTTCGATCGTGGCCGGCCGCTTCGGCCTGCCCACGTCGGGCGGAGGGGCGCTCTCGATCGTCAACGGGCGGATCGGCCTGGAGGCGGTCACGTTCCGGTTCCCGCAATCGGCCATCGAGGTGACCGGAGGACTCAAGATCGGCGTCTGGCAGCCGGATTTCGACTTTCACCTCCGCTCGCGGGACCTGGCCGAGATGGACCGGCTCTTCCAGAACTTCGTGGCCGCCGGCGGCGATAAGCCGCAGCGCCTCGGCCTCGGCGGCAGCGGAGAGATGCAGGGGCACCTGGCCGGCGCGTGGAACAACCCGGACGCGACGGCCCAGATCACCGCCGAGGACTCCCGCTACGCCGGCGTCCCGTTCGGCAGCATCCGCGGCACCGTGGACATGCGCGACGGGGCCTTCCTCTTCCATCCCTTGCGCGCCTACGACGGCGACGCGAGCCTCGCGCTCGAGGGGACGGCGCGCTACCGCGAGGCGCGCGGGGAGCCGCGGTTCGATCTCGCGGTCTCTACGCACGCGTATCCGCTCTCGCGGCTCCTGCAATACCTGGAGCTCGACTTCCCCGTTGAAGGGAGGGTGACGGGAAACCTCCGCGTGGCGGGGAACCCTCCGGACGCGGTCACGGGAGGGGGGCCGATCGAGCTCTCCAACGCGGTCGTCTGGGGCCAGAAGATCGCCCTCGTCACCGGCGCCGTGCGTCTCGAGCCCGGCAGCTTCGCGCTCGAGGACGTCCGCGCGGCGCTGGGAGGAGGCATGATCGGAGGCGGCGGATCGCTCCGGATCAAGGAGCGCACCTTCGACGCGCGCCTGGCGGGAGACGCTGTCCCCCTGGAAGCGGTGGACCTCCTCCATCCTCTGGCTCCCGACGTGACGGGGAAGCTCTCGTTCCAGCTCTCCGGCGGCGGATCGCTCGACCGTCCGGACCTGAAGGTCTCCGGCTCGCTCTCGCAGGCGGCCTTCTACGGTCACGCCATACCGGAGAACCTGGAGCCGCGCCTGCGAGGCCACGATGACGCAGGGGGTCCTCGACGGGTCGGTCGCCGTGCCGGAACGCTGGACCGTCAAGGCGAAGGGGGATCTCTTCGCCGCGCCCGCCCGGCTCGTCGTCGGTCTGGACGCCGCGGACCTGGGCGCGCTGCTCCTCTTCACGCCGGTGCCACTGCCCGCGGGCGGCGGAGGATCGCTCGCCGTCAACGGCGACGTGACGCTGCCCGGCAAGAGCGGGGAACTCCCCGCCGGGTCCTTCACCGTGACGCGGGCGCGGCTCGATTTCTCGGGCCGGCCCGGCGTTTTTTCGACGAAGAGCGATGTTCACGTGTCCCTGGCGGGGGGGAAGTTGACGGTGCAGGAGTTCGAGGCCGCCGGTGACGGCACGGCCGTCAAGATCGGCGGGTCCATCGGCCCCGGCCAGCCCGCGAGCCTGGCCGTGGCCGTTTCCGGGACGCTCGACGCGTCGCTCCTCTCGATCCTCTCGCCCGACCTCCCCCTGACGGGCCGGCTCCTCGTGGACGTGCGCGCGGCGGGGACTCTCGATGCGCCGGCCCTTTCCGGCACGGTGCGCATGGAAAACGGAAAGTACCGGATCGCCGCTCTCGGCCAGGTTCTGGACGAGATCGACGGGAGCGTCACGCTCCGCGGCGCGCGGGGCGACGTCGAGGCGCGCGCGCACACGGGCGGGGGAGATGTCTTCGCCGCGGGCAGCTTCGGGACGAAGGGTTTCGAGCTCGGGGATTTCCGCCTCTCGGTCCAGGCCCGCCACGTCGCGGTGCGCTACCCGCGGGACCTCAGGCTCGTCGTGGACGCGGACGTCGTGGCCACGGGCCTCTCGGGCTCGAACGTCGTGCGCGGCGAAGTGGTCCTTCTGCGCGGGACCTACTCGAGGGACATCGAGTTGACGCTCTCGGACCTGCTTTCGCGCAGCCGGCCGGCAGGGGCCGTCGCGCCGCGCGAGCCCTGGAAGGAGAAGACGGCGCTCGAGATCCACGTCGTCTCCGCCGCCGCGCTCGAAGTCCGCAACAACGTGGCTCGCCTGACCTTGACCGTGGACCTGATGGCGCGCGGCACGCTCGCCGCGCCGACCCTCGTCGGGCAGATCTTCATGGACGAGGGGGGGCGCCTCACGTTCCGCGACGTGCGCTACGAGATCGAGTCCGGCACGATCGCCTTTACCGGCACCGTGGAGTTCACGCCGATCATCGACATCCGGGTGCGAGCCGAGGTCAAAGGATATGACGTCGGCGTGAGTCTCGTCGGGACGTGGCCCCGCATCCAGACGAGCCTGTCTTCGGACCCGCCTCTGCCCGACGAGATGATCGTCGGCCTCCTGGTGACCGGCACCACCCCCGGCGGGCAGGCGACGCCGACCACGGGCGGTGGGATCGCTACCGCGGCGGGGGGCATCGTCGCGGGCGCCGCGACGGGCTTCGTCACGAAGCCCACGCAACGTCTCTTCAAGCTCGACCGGTTCGAGATCGATCCCATCTTCACGGGCAGCGGGCCGGTGGACGTGCGCTCGACCTTCGGCAAACAGATCACGCCCGACGTGCTCGTAACCTACTCGCAGTCCTTCGACTCGACCAAGGAGCCGATCTTCCGGGTCGACTGGTGGATCAGCGACTCGATCGTTCTCCAGGGGCGCCGCGACGAGAACGGGATCTACCTGATCGACGTCCGCCGGCGGCAGAGGTTTTGAGGAGCCCTGTCATCCTGAGCGCAGCGAAGGATCTGCTCCCGTGCCCCCGTTCACTGGCCGGAGCAGATTCTTCGGCCCTCCGGGCCTCAGAATGACGAGGCTCTCGTTGCTCCTCGCGGCGATCCTGCTGTCCCTGGCGCCGAGGATTCTCGGCGCGCAGGAATCCCCGCAACCCGACGCGTTCGGCAAGACCGTCGTCTCGATCGCCTGCACGTCCGACGGGCCGGTGGACAGGGACGAGATCTTCCGGCTCATCGAGGTGAAGGCGGGCCGGCCGCTGACGGACGCCGCGACCTCCGCCACGATCCGGAACCTCTACGCGACGCGCCAGTTCTCCGACATCCGGATCGACGCGAACGACGCGCCGGGCGGCGTCGCGGTCACCGTCGACCTCTTCCGCGCCTACCGCGCCTGGCCGCTCAAGTTCTCGAGCGCCCCGGTCGCGCGCGCCGAGATGCGCCGGGTCGTGGGCTTCGCGGAGGGGTCGGTCTTCCAATCCGGAGCCGTCGCTCAGGGCGCGGAGGCGCTCAAGAGACGGCTGGCGGACGAAGGTTACCTGCAGGCGAGCGTCGCGCCGGAGGTCTCCTTCGACCCGGTGACCTTCGACGCCCGGGTCCTCTACCGGATCAACGCGGGGAAGCCGGCCAGGGCCGCCGCGCCGTTCTTCGACGGCGCGATCGAGCCCTACACCCTCGCCATCCTCCAGAAGAACATGCATCTCAAGCCGGGCGACCGCTACCGGGAGTCCAAGGCGAAGGCGGACGCGACGCGGCTGACCGATTTCCTCCACAAGCAAACTCGTCTGAAGGGGAACGTTGACCTCATTGCGGCGCAGACGACCGACGACGGCCGCGTGATGCCCGTCTATCGCATTCTGGTCGGGCCCGAGGTGCTCTTCGAAACCAGGGGAATCAAGCCCAAGACCGTCCGCAGCCAGCTCCACGCGCTGCTCGAGGGCCAGGTCTTCGACGAGGACCTCGTCCTCCAGTACGTCGACCAGAAGCGGCAGGAGCTGCAGGGCAAGGGCTACTACCGCGCCAAGGTGGACTATTCGATGACGCAGAAGACTCCGGAGGCGCTCGTCGTCACCGTCATCGTGGACCAGGGCGCGAAGTATCGGGTCGAGAAGATCGCGTTCACGGGAAACCAGTCGGTCAATGAGAAGAAGCTCCTCGCGCTCACGGTCACGCGCACCAAGGGGTTCCTGCGGTCCGGCCATCTCGTTGACGAAGAGCTGGCCGGGGACGTCTCCGCGATCCTGGGCTACTACCAGGCTGGCGGCTGGATCAACGCGAAGGTGGACAAGCCCCAGGTGACCGACGGCTCGAAGCCGGGCCGCCTCGTGGTGACGATCCCGATCCTCGAGGGCCCGCGCGCGGTCGTCGCGGACATCCGCGTCGAGGGGGCCGAGCACGCCGGCGACGCCGCCGCCGAGAAGACCCTCCTGGTCAAGCGCGGCGCGTTCTACAACCCCAACCAGGTGCGCCAGGACGTCTTCAATCTACAGACCTGGTACCACGACCACGGCTGGCGCGAGGCCGCCGTCAAGGACGAAGTCCGGGTCTCCGCCGACGGGACCCGGGCGGACATCGCGTACCGGGTGGAGGAGGGGGAGCGCACCTTCTTCGGCAAGACGATCGTGCGCGGCAACACGCGCACGCGGATCGCGCGCGTGAACCGGGTCCTGGGGTGGAAGGAAGGGCAGCCCTACTCCGAAGCGGATGTCCTGGAGACCCAGCGCAACCTCTCCCGGACCGGTGTCTTCCGCCGCGTGGACCTGCGCCCGCAGCCGGCTGACCCCGGGAAAATGACGCGCAACGTGGACATCGACCTGCAGGAGGGGCGCCCGCTCTCTCTTCTCTACGGCGTCGGCTACCAGTACGCTCCCGACGCCTCGGAAAACCGCAACGATCCGTACGCGATCGTCGGAGTCACCTACAACAACCTCTTCGGCCGCATGCAGTCGATCGGTTTCGAGGCCCAGTTCGCCCCGATCTCGCAACGCGGACGGTTTCAGGCGACTTTCCGCGAGCCCTTCCTCTTCGACACCCAGTTTCCCCTGACGGTCGTGACCTACTACCGGGTCGAGCCGATCCAGGACATCGACATCCGCAGGCTCGGCACGTTCGTCGAGACTTCCAAGTACTACGGCAAGTTCCTCCGCGTCGCGCTCCGCTACGCGTACGAGCGCATCGAGCCGGTCAATCCGGAGGATCTCTCCAACATCGAGAAGGAGAACTTCCCCAGCTCCGACAGGCCGATCCTGCAGTCCACCATCGGGCCGAACGTCATCTACGACCGGCGCGACGACATCATCGACCCGCACACCGGCTACTACTTGACGGCGCAGTACAAGTACGCTTTCCCGTTCCTCTCGGCGGAGGCCCGTTACCATAAGCTCTCGGGACAGGGCGCCCACTACTGGAAGGTCGGGTCGTCCGTCCTGGGGGTCTCCTTGCGGGCGGGAGCGATCTGGCCTTACGGTCCGCCGGACATCCAGGTGCCGATCGCGGAGCGGAACTTCGCCGGCGGCCGCTCGACCAACCGCGCGTGGGACACCGACCTTCTCGGTGTTCCCGGAGTCGCCGATCCTCAAACTTCGATCGTCGATTCCTCCAAGGCCACCGTGGACTACAACGCGCAGGCCACACCGCACACGGGCTCCACCCCCGGCAGCTGCGCGTCGGCCTTTCCGGGCCTGACGGCCTACGATTGCGACTACGGTCCGCGCATCGTCGGCGGCAACGGCTTCCTTGCTTTCAATGCGGAGCTCCGCATTCCGATTTTCGGCGGTTTCGGCGCCACGGTCTTCTACGACGCGGCCCAGGTCTGGGCGGACGTCTCCCAGATCCGCCTGACGCTCAATGGCGACAACGGAATCCGGCAGGGAGTCGGCGTCGGCCTGCACTACATGACGCCGATCGGCCCCATACGCTTCGAGTACGGCTGGCCCGTCGCCCCGCGCACGATCACTTACAACGCCACCGTGACCGAAGACCGTGTGCGACCCCAGCGACCCCACCTAAGGTAAGCCATAACGAGGCCCCTCGATTGCTCGGGGAACCTCATAGACCACGCCCAGCCAGCCCGCGTGCACTGCCAAGACCCGCGAGAGCGGCCGCTTCTTCGTCTCCATCGGCTACCCCTTCTAACGCGACCCTCCCACCTCTCGTGTCCCGGTCGTGCCTCATCGCACTCGTCGTGCTCATCGTGCCGTAGGGGAGGGCCTTGCGCCCTCCCGTTCCAACTCGAGGAGGTGATAGCCATAATCGTGTAGTGTAGACCTGGCACCCACCTTGGGTCAGTGCGCGCGTATAGACCTGACCCCCGCCCGGCATTTGGACGCTGTCCCCCGCGCGTTCCACGCTGTCCCAGGGGTCAGGCGAGTACGGGGTCCAATTGACAACGCTTTGAACAACTCCGACAATCGATTGTTCAAAGAAAAGGGAATCGGGCCAAGGCCTATGGCTGAGCAAAACGATCGTGTCGCGCTCCAACCTGTAACGACCGGGAGGAAGCATCATGACGACAACGAGGCGGACGCTTGGGACCATCGGGTACCTTTTCATCGCGGGAGCCGTGCTGCTGGCCTGCCCGCGGAGCGCCGGGGCTCAGACGGACGATCCCTGCGTCGTGACCGGCGCAGAGACGGTCCGCGCTGAGTATCCGCACTATCTTCCCTTCGAGACTGTTCGCATCAGCGGCCGCGGCTACGGCCCTTCATGCAACTTCACCGTGGAGGTGGCCGGGCCGGATGGAACGAGCGGCGTCCTGGTGACGACCGACGGCGCCGGTAACCTCGCCGCCACATACGACCTCGGCGCGGCCGCGGGCGACTACAAGGTCTCGGTCCTGGCGCCCGGCGGCGCCGCGGCGGCATCGGCCGCATTCACCAGCGGGACGTATGTGATGGTGGACAGGGCGGAGTACGCGCCCCACGATCCGGTGACGATCAGCGGACGCGGCTGGGAACCCGGCGAGACCGTCAGCCTTCTGCTCCGGGAGCAGCCGGCGACGCACCCGGATCGGACTCTGACGTGCGGCGGCGGACGCGTCGGGCAGCTTCGTCAACACTTCGTTTTCGCCCGCTCAGCACGACGCCGGCGTGGCGTTCACACTCACGGCGACGGGTTCGCTCGCGACCGCCAAGACCGCGTTCGGCGACTCGGCCGTCGCGTTCGATTCGGCATCCTCGGGCACGAGCACGGGCAACGTCGCGACGAGCGTCTCGTTTCCGCACACGATCGGCAACGGAAACAACCGCCTCCTGGTCGTGTCCATCTCCACGCGGCCCAACGCGCCGACCAACGTGAAGTACGGCGGCATCTCGATGATCTCCGCGGGGGCGTTTATGAACCTGGGCGCGGCGCCCCGGCCGCGCGTCGAGTTCTTCTACCTTCTCAATCCGCCGACCGGAACGGCCAATGTCACGTACAACATCACGGCGGGTTCCGTTGCCGGCTCCACGTCCTTCTCCGGCGTTTATCAGCCGGTGCCGTTCGGCTCATCGGCGGGCGCGTCCGGGACCTCTCCCGGGTGCGGCACCGGCGTCCTGACGGTCTGCGGGAACCCGCAGCCTTCCGTAACCGTCCTGAACGGCCCGAACGATCTCATCCTGGACGCGCTGTCGATCTCGGTGGGCACTGGAATCGAGCTCGGTGGCCGCGGGGGCGGATCAGACAAAGCAGTGGGACATCCGCCAGGGCGGACCGACCGTCGGGATGCGGGGCACGGGGAGCACGAAAGGCGCGACGGACGGAGCAACCAACATGTCCTGGACATTGAGCGCGGCCGGCGGGGACGGCAGTCCTCAATGGGTCATTGCCGCGCTGCCGATCCAGGCGGTGATGCCGGCCGATCGGTTCACCGTCACGACGTCAACGGCGGCGGCGAGCGCCGGCAGTCGGCTTCGACGTGACGGTGACGGCGCAGGACCAGTATTTCAATACGGCCACGACCTACCCCGGCACGGTCCAGTTCACGAGCACGGACGGGCAGGCGGTCCTGCCGGCCGATTACACCTTCGTGCCCGGTGACAACGGCGTCCACACGTTTTCGGGCGTCATCCTGGGGACAGTCGGAGTCCAGTCGATCACCGCGACGGACGCGGACGACGCCTTGATCGCGGGCACCAGCCCCAACGTCACGGTGAGCGTCGGGCCCCTGGACCACCTCGCTCTCACGCCGGCTTCCGCGACGATCACGTTCGGCGGCAGCCAGGCGTACACGGCGGAAAGCTTCGATCAATTCAACAACAGCCGTGGCGGCGTGACCGGCCTGACGGCGTTCTCGATCGCTCCGGACGGCGCCTGCGCCGGAGCCCTCTGCACGCCGGCCTCCGCCGGGGCGCACCTGGTGACGGGCAACGACGGCGGAAAGACCGGGACGGCGAACCTCCAGGTGGACAAGGCGAGCCAGACGATCGCGTTCGGCGCTCTCGCGCCGAGGACTTTCGGCGACGCGGACTTCAGCGTCAGCGCGACCTCCAGTTCCGGTCTGCCTGTGAGCTTCACGGCGTCGGAAACTGCGCGGTGACGGGAGCGCTCGTCCACCTGGCGGGCGCCGGGAGCTGCACGGTCACGGCGCAGCAGCCGGCGACACGAACTACTTCGCGGCGGCCGACGTGCCGCGGTCCTTCTCCATCGCCCAGGCCTCCCAGGCGATCTCGTTCGGGCTCTGGCGGGCAAGACCTTCGGGGATCCCGACTTCAACGTGAGCGCGACCTCCAGTTCCGGTCTGCCTGTCAGCTTCACGGCGTCGGGAAACTGCGCGGTGGCGGGCATTCTCGTCCACCTGACGGGCGTTGGAAGCTGTGCGATCACGGCCCACCAGGCGGGTAATGTCAATTACGGCGCGGCCCCTGACGTCTCCCAGTCGTTCCCGATCGCTACGGGCGATTTGCAAGGTCCCGTCGTCTCGAGCACTCTGGCCGCCCCGAACCCGGCCCCCGTCGGCACCGCTTCGATCGCGCTGACGGCCATGGTCAGCGACGCGACCACGGGCGGCTCCAACGTTGCCTCGGCCCGATACCGCATCGACGGCGGTTCCTACGTCTCCATGAGCGCCGCGGACTCCGCCTTCGACAGTCCGGCCGAGGCCGTCACCGCGACGCTGCCCGGCTTCAACGCGGCCGGCGTCCACAGCATTTGCGTGAGCGGCATGGATTCGGCTGGAGATGCCGGAGCGGAAGAGTGCGTCATCTTCGCGGCTTACGACGCGGCCGGGGGATTCGTGACGGGCGGCGGGTGGATCAGCCCGCCCGCCGGCGCGTTCGCGGCGAACCGGTCGCTGACCGGGAAGGCCAACTTCGCATTCGACTCGAAGTACGAGAACGGCATGACGGTCCCGACCGGCGACACGCAGTTCCAGCTCCAGGCGGCCAACTTCAAGTTCAAGAGCACGTCGTATGAGTGGCTGGTCATCTCGGGCTCCAGGGCCCAGTATCTGGGCAGCGGCACGGTCAACGGAAGCGGAAAGTACGGCTTCGTCGTGACCGTCGTTGACGGAAAACAACCCGGAGGCGACGGTACCGACAGGGCGCGGCTGAAGGTTTACGACCAGAACCGTGGCAACGCGGTCGTCTTCGACAGCCAGCCCGGCGCTCCCGACAACGCCGACCCGACGACCGCTCTCGGCGGAGGCAACATCGTCATCCACAAGTGAGCGAAGCCCCGGTCGCCCCCCTCGTGCCGTAGGGGAGGGCCTTGCGCCCTCCCGCCCCCGACCGGTTGCCCACACCGGGAGGCGATCAGCGATAACAGAATACAGACCTGGCCCCAAGAGACCCGGTGCCCCGCTTCGCCCGCCTCCGTCCCGTTAGTCGATCGGGCTCTCCCAGCGCAGGCCCTTGAAGCGGGAAAAGTCGTTGTCGAAGGAGACGAGAACGGCCCCATGGCTGATCGCGAGGGCCGCCAGATGGGCATCCGTCGTCAGGTTCCCCGCCGTTCCGGAATCCGCCAGAAGGGGACGGAGAATGTCCCAGTGCTCGTCTTTCTCCCTCACCAGACGCGTGCCCTCGAGCGCCAGCCACGCGTCCACCTTTCGAAGCGCGGTGTCGGCGTCCAGGGGATGAGGAAAGACGACGGAGTTGACCGAGAGGCGCAAGAACCCGAGCAGCACGATCCAGGGGAGCCCGATCGGCTCTTCCTCGTTGACGGCGTTCTCCCACCAGCGGCGCGCCGCCGAGTGGTGAACAGAATTCTCGTTGACGGCGTAGAGAAGAACGTTCAGATCGACGATCTTCATTTGCGAAGCGTGAGCTTTCGGAGAATCTCCTCGTCTTCGAGCTCGATCGCTTTCGCGAGAGCCCTGCGAAGATCGGTCCGCGGCCGGCCCATGGCATAGGTCTTCTCGACGTGGGGCCTGCGCCGGCGGCCGGGAGTGCGGGACGCCTTCAGTCCGGCCCGCAAGGTGCGGTTGAGGACCCGCGTGAGGGGCTCCTCTTTCTCTTGCGCCAGGCTCTTCAGCTCCTCGAGAACGTCATCGTCGATTCGCGTGGTCGTCCGCATTCAGGCATCATAGCATCCATGGCCCTGATGCCTATGCATCAAACGAGGGCCGCTCCCCGGCGCCCCAGGCAGGATCTCCGACGAGAATACAGTTTCGACTACGCGCGCGCTCGAAAGAACCGTTTTGCCCGCAGATTCCGGACGGGCATCGCTGTAGTGCTGGAACCCGATGTGGCCGCTGTTTTCCGGACATCGGAGGCAGTCAACTCCATTCTGCGTTTCGTCATTCTGGCGTTGCCATCGGCTTCGCGTCCGAGATCTGTCCCCAGGAGGAAAGCGGTCTAACCCTGTACACTTTGGCGTAGTCGCCTCAGCAGGCGTTCGACCCGCCGCGCGAGTGCCGCCGATCGTCCGGCTTCCATCTCCGTCACCACGTTGCTGACGCGGGCCGGCTTGACCCCGAAGGCTTCGCCGATCTCGCGCCCCTTCAGCCGCGTCAGCCGACGCGCCAGGTAGATCGCCGCCTTCTTTTCCGCCCCGCCGCGGCTGCGCGACAACGCCTCCGGCTCGACGTGCCACTCCTTCGCGACCGCCTTGCGGACCGTCTCCAGGTCCACGTCGGCCGCGCTGCGGTATCGCAGCGGGATCCCGTCCTCGATGCCCTTTCCTTCGAGCATTGCCTCGACACGTTTGCTGAATTCTCCATCCCCGAGGTATGGCCGCGCCAGCAGCTTCTCGATGTCCTTGCCCGAACCCTTCCCCTCCGCCACGAACCGCCGATAGGCCTCGCGGGCCTGGGACCGGCTCCGCGCAAACTGCGAGAGCGTCCAGTCCACCGCCAGCCACTCCGGCGCGGCCTGCCGCCCGGCCGTCGCGAGGTAGCTGCTCCAGCGCCAGTCCCCGACCCGCGCCGCCAGGCCGGCCCGCACGGGATTGAGGACGACGTACCGGACGAGTTCCAGCAAATGTCCCTCTTTCTGCACCAGCACCGACTTGAACCGCCCTTCCAGGACGTGCCCCCGCCGGCCGTGCCGCCAGTTGAACCACTGCGAGTAGCGCGCATTCAGTGAGTGCATCCCGTGCGACAGCTCTCCGCGCGGGATCTCCACGAGGAGGTGATAGTGGTTGCCCATCAGGCAGTAGGCATGGACCTCCCATGCCTCCTGCCGGGCCGCGGCCGCGAGCAGCGCCAGGAACTTCTCCCGGTCCGTGTCGTCCCGAAAGAGGCTCGCCCTCTCGTGCGCGCGCGCCATCACGTGGTACACCGCGCCGGGATACTCCACCCTCAACGGGCGCGCCATGGGGTAAAGTATATAACATAGGCCTGGCCCCATACCCTGGACTTTTGTCTAAGGCTTGGACTTCAGTCCAATGGACAGGGTTGGTTCCGATGTTGTTCAATGGTGGTCAGGAACAGTGTCCAAAAGGAGCTATTCGTGGCGCTTCTCGCGAGAGCTTTGTAGAAGTCCGGCGGAGGAAATCAGTGAGCAACCTGAACCTCATTCTGTGGGCCATCCCGGCCGTGGCGTTCCTGATGGTCTTCGTGGTGCTGTCGTGGCAGTTCCGCCGCACGGTTTCCAATAATCTCGAGCGGACGGCCGCGGCGGTTTCCGGCGCGCCGGCTGCCGGGGCGCCTTTGCCTGCCGCGAGCCCCGCCCGTCACGCCGAGGAACTCCCTGGCCACGTTTCCAGGTGGAGCGACTCGCCCGCGGCGGCGGTGCAGGACCACGACCCGCTTTCCCGCGAGAATCTTGCGCGGATTTGCGGCAAGTTCGGTATTCGGGAGGTCTCGGTCCTGCCCTCCGCGGGCCACGCTCGCGGCCGCGTAAAGACCAATCTCGGGATCCTCGTGGAGTTCGAAAACGACGCCAGGGTGAACTATTCGGTTGTCTTCCGGCTGCGCCAGGAACTCGTCATGGTTCTGGGCCGCCAGGTGGACCTTGTGTGCAAGAACAACGCGGAGCGCGCAGGCGGGGGGGAAGTCCTCGCGCGAGCGCGCGTCATCTACGCGGCGTAGAGGGAAAGCGTCAAAGTCGGGGGCCGGTCCAGGGTCCAGGACCAATGTCCCAGGGTTGGAACCCGGGGCCTGCCTTCCGGGTGGATCAGAAACCGATCTCAAAGACACAGGTGCAACGGTGGAGGGCCTGGTGGCCCTTCCGTCCAAGCCCGTGTCCCCCCTCAGTAGAACCAGCCCCGAAGGTACCGTGGAGCTGTCCGAGTATTCGCCTGCGGCGCGCGGCGATCTCCTCCCACGCCGCCCATCATCTTCAGCAACCTGCCAGACGAAAGTGCACGAGACTAAGGTCCAATTGACGTAATCGAAGACAGAGCTCAAGATCTTGAATCGTCGAACCCGAGAGACGAATGCGTACCGACGGCGGAGGCGGCATCCAGGTCCACAAATAAGGGGACTCGCGACACCGTGGCGCCGCTCGAAAGGGCGGCGTCCCGGATTTTTCTTGGATCGCATCGGAGGGTCGGCTCGGCGAAAGGGGTGGCCATGGACGCTTTGAAGAGACCGGATTCGCGCATCGAGTTCACTCCCGAATTCTGGCGGAGGCTGGTCGAGAAGATCGTCGGGGAGGAAGAGACCCTCGGCGACCTCGCCCGCGAAACGGGCATCCCGCGAGAAGTCCTCCGCAAGTGGGCACTGATGGAGACGAAAGCCGCGAACGCCCATGAGCCCCTCGTCCCTGCCGGGCGCGTCCACGAGCTCGAGCGCGAGGTCGCGGAGCTCCGAGCCCTCCTCGGCAAGCAACCCATCGTGCTGCAAGTCCGGGAGAAGGAAGAGGACCTGTGAGGCGGTCTAAGGTCTAAAGTCCAAGGTCGAAGGTCCCAGGGCCGGGACAAGAGCGCGAAACCGCACATCCTGGAGAAGGAAGGGATCCTGGATCCAGCTCTCGCCAGGACGGCGACACGGACTTCCTCGTCGAGATGGAGGAGCGCCGAAGTCTCCGCGACTTGGAAGACCTCCTTACCCGGCTGCTCGTCACCGAAGAGACACCGAGGGGTGTAAGAATTCAACCACGGGTGTGGAATTGACCCAATCGACTGGTTCAAGGCGAGCATGAAGGAGTCCTTAAGTGACTCTCTACAAATGAGATTCAGATCAGGAGGCCGACCGGCAGACTTGGCCTCGCTCTTGCGATAGGAACGGCTGAGGAAAGGGGGAAAACAAAATGGCGAAGGAAGTGCGGATCGAGTTAACGCCGGCTCAGAAGGCGAAGATCAAGGAAGCCACGGGGAAGAACGTTCCGGAGATCAGGGTGTCGAGCTTAGGCAAGAACGTCGCGGTGTCCCCGGTCCAGAAGGACTTACGGGCGCAGGATCTCACGGCCCAGGATCTGACAGCCCAGGACCTCACGGCTCAGGATCTGACGGCCCAGGATCTGACGGCTCAGGATCTGACGGCTCAGGACCTGACGGCTCAGGATCTGACGGCTCAGGATCTGACGGCGCAGGACCTGACGGCTCAGGATCTGACGGCCCAGGATCTGACGGCCCAGGACCTGACGGCTCAGGATCTGACGGCTCAGGATCTGACGGCTCAGGATCTCACCGCGCAGGACCTGACGGCCCAAGACCTCACGGCGCAGGATCTCACGGCTCAGGACATGAGCAACTCTGGGACGGAAAACTCCTAAGAATCTGTCGGCCAGATGGAAACGCCCCGCACCCGCGGGGCGTTTCTTTTACCAGACGATTGACCGGAGCCAGCGCCAGAAAAGGCTCCATGCCCGGAAGGCGAAGCCCTCACGCGCGGAGCGGATCTTCACGCTGGCGGCCGCTCCCGGCAAGAGGGCGCCGTCCGAGTTGTCGAAGACGGCCCGGACGATGAAACGGTCGGGGTTCACCGAGGGAGCGATGGGCTCCTTCCCGTCCGCAGTCAAGGGCTGTTCCATCGTTGCCGGTGAAATCGCGGCGACAGCACCGGAGTAACTCGTCATGGGATGGGTCTGTACCTGAGCGGTCACCGGAGAGCCCGTATTCAGATATTCGAGAAGCCTCTCCGAAACGGGAACTTCGGCCACCATCTTCCGGCAGTCGCCGACGTCTGCCAGGTTGAAGCCAGCCGCGACATATCGCCCTTCGAGATCCTCCGGCCGCGAAGTCAGGACCCGTCCGGCGATCGGGCTGCGGACCACGAGGAACCCCTGCCGGGACTCGGCGGTCTCGAGCGCCGTCTGGGCTGCTGAGGCGCGGCTCGCCGACTGGAACATCATTCCCGCGTTGGCGAGCGCCTGATTGGCGCTCGACTTCCTGGCGTGCAAGTCTCGCTCGGCCAGCGAGCGCCGGGCCTCGGCATCCACCGCGGGGCTCGACATGCTGAAGAGCGGCTGTCCGCGCTGGACATCCTGGCCCTCGTGAACCAGCACCTTCGCGACGATGCCTTCCTCGGGCGCCTGAACGCTGGCCGCGTCCGCCGGCTTCAGGAAGGCGTCGGACCCGATGGTCCGCCGGCTCCACGGCACGGCGAGGACGACCACGAGGACACCGGCAGCTATGGCAAGCGGCACGCGGCTTCGGGGGGACATCAGAAGCTCCTTCTTGTCGAGGTACAAGAGCTTGGAGACCCGGATCAGCGTCCGGGCCTTTTTCCGGAAGACCTGATAGAGGGTTAGAACCAGAAAGACGATCCCGATATCGGGGAAATACTTGTAATAGAAATTCCGGAACAGCCGGTAGATGAAGAGCATGATTGTCGCGGTGTAGGCCATCGAGAGGAGGCCGTAGATCCAGTAGAGGCGACGTCTCCGCCGCGTCGTCTCCGGCACCTCGACGGGAAGCCGGAGGATGTTCTTCTGGAACCACGCGCCGACCTGGGCCCAGGCCGCCTCCCGCAGGTCGGGGATTTGGAGGAGGCTCGAAAGGGCGTAGTAGCCGTCCACCTTGATGAGCGGGTTGATGTTGAAGAAGACGGCCGACACCCCCGTGAACAGCATGATCCGGTACGCGGCGGCATGCAGGAAGGTGTCAGGGTAGGACGCGACCCAGAGGGTGGTCGCGATCGAACACACCATGAGCTCGGTGTAGATCCCGGCAATCGTGACCCAGAGCCGCTGCAAGCGGTTCTTGAACATGAAAGCGTCGGAGGTGTCGCAGTAGAAGGCGGGCGTGAAGTAAAAGAGTGCGAACCCGATGTCGTGGCATTCGCCGCCGTACTTCTTGAGGGCATATGCGTGAGAGAACTCGTGGATGCAGGCGATGACGGAGAGGATGGCGAAGAAGTTGAGGATCTCCAGCATGGGCTTCCCGAGGAAATGGTAGAGGTCCATCGTCTGCGTCCAGATCTGCGTCCAGTGCTGCGAGAAAATGAAAAGGGTCCAGATCGAAGCGGCGACCGTTGCGATCGCGACCGGGGGAGTCCAGATCCATTGGACGTACTTGATGGTCTTGTTCAGAAATCGGTCCGGGTCGAGGACGTGGAACATGATGAAGAAGATGTTGAAGCCTTCCGCCTTCTCCTCGGTCTTCTTCTCGCGGAGCGTCCGGTACTTGTCCAGCATGTTCAAGCTGCGCTCGGCCGCGGACTGCTCGATCAAGTCCTTGTCGCGGAGAAACTCCTCGTACTCCAGGACGAACTGGAGAGAAACCGGATGGTTTCGGCTGCGTCGGTTGATCTCCTCCATGATCTGGGTCCGCGTCCGCGTGCCGTCGAAGAGGCGGATGATCAGCCAGTTGACGTTCTTGAACTGGTGATACTTCATCGTCACCGGGTTCTTGATGATCCACTGCACCTCGCCCATCTGGACCTGCCGCAGGATGCCGAGGTTCTTTCGGAGCGCCGGTTTTTCGTCCGGAGGGCCGTGGCGCTGGGCGAGAGCTTTCGCGGTCTCCTCGGGGCGCGCCGCGGCGAGAAGCCTTCGGGAGCGGAGGACGGTGCTCAAGGAAGGAGGGGCCAGATCTTGTTCCAGGCCCAGCGGACGGGCTCGCGGAAGATCGCCGCAATCAGCGGGACGCGGACCGTGGAGACCTTGGCCTTGCCCTGCATTCCGGTCTTGAGCAGACCGTCCGGGTTCTCGATCCGGACCTCCGCCACGATGAAGCGGTCCTTGTCCTCCTGGCGGACGTGAGTGCCCGGGCGCGTGACCGTACCGCGGAAGAGACGGGTCGGATAGGGATTCAGCTTGATCGCCACGGGCTCACCCGACTGAACAAGGGTCGCATCGTTCTCCGGGACAGCCACTTCGGCGACGACCGTTCCGACATCGGCCACGACACAAAGCTCGCTTCCCTTCGTGAAGTACTGACCGACGCGCTCCTCGATGCGCGGCGTCACGATGACGCCCGCGGCAGGGGAGACGAGCTGCGTGCGCGCGAGGCGGTCCTGCTCGAGAGCGATCTTCGCCTTCATCTCTTCGCGTTTGGACGTCGCCTCGAACAGCGCGGCGGAATCAGCGGCTTCCCGGTAGCGGGCTACGTCGCTCTCGGCGATCGCGAGGGCCGACTGCGCGTCCGCGAGCGCGGCCCGGTACATCTGCGGGTCGAGCGTGGCGATGACCTCGCCGGCGGGGACCGTGTCCCCTTCGTGGTGGAGGACTGACAGGACCGTGCCGTCCACGCCCGCGGTGACCGCGGCGCGTCGGCCCGGCAGCACGCGCGCCTGCCCGGAGACCCGCAGGCGCCAGGGGACGGCGATGAGAAAGATCAGAACGGCGGCGACGCCGAATCCCCACGCGAGCCGGCGGCGCCTCGGGATCTCCATGAACTTCTGGCGTCTCCCGGCGAACGGCCTCAGGAAACCGGGCAGCGGAACCTGCTTGTAGAGCTGCGCGTTGCGCACGGCCACCGTGGCCTGGTTGACCAGTATCGCAAGCAGGTCTTGCTTTTCTTCGTCCAGGACGAGCGGCTTCTTCCTCATGAAGGCCAGCACGCCGAGCTTTCCCTCCTCGTCGTTCAGTAGCAGCGCGTTGAACGAGCGAAAGCCCGTCTTTTCGAAGAACGCCCGGAACTTCTCCTCCGTCTCCGGCCGGTCGGTCTGGATCCTGCCGTCAGGCTCCTGCGTGACGCCGAGGTCCGCGCCCGAGAAGAAGACCCATTCCAGGAGGTCCTCGGTCGCCTGGACCTTCGGATCGTGCCTGTCGATCTCCAGCGCGCCGGAAAGCGCCCCGACGCGGAGGTTCCCCTTGTCCATGATCGCGATGGCGCACTGGTCGTAGGCGATCAGGGCGGCGCTCGCGTTGACGATCTTCTGCATGACCTTGTCGAGGTCGAGGGTGGCGGTGATCTCGCGGCTGACGGCGAGGAGGGCGTCCAGCTCTTCGACCTTCTTCTCGGCCTCGTACTGGCGGGCGTTGCGCAGGGCGCGCACCGCCTGGCGGGAGAGGTCGAGGAGGAGTTCCTGGTCCTCGGGCGTGAACTCCGCCTGGCGTCCGCGTTTGTTCGACGAGGACGAGTGCTCCGACGGGCTTCCCCTCTTCGACGAGAGGGAAGCCGAGGGCGGAACGGACCAGATAGCCCTCGTTCTCCGTGGCAAGAGGAATGTCGGGCGCTACCCTGTTGTCTCGCAGCGTCTTTTGCGCGACGAGAAGGTCGCCCACGATGGAGCCGCCGACGGCGTCGGGCGGGTTCTCGACGTCGTAGTTCTCGTTGACGGCGGTGGCGGCGAGGACGACGTCGGTGGTTTCGGTTTCGAGGAGCCAGAGGGAGCCGACCTCAGCGACGCCGAAGTCCACGGCCTTGCGGACGATGATCTGGTTCAGCTCTTCGAGGTCGATCGTGGCGCTGAAGGCCTTGGAGAGGTCGTAGAGGTTGGTCAGGCGCTCGATGGCGTGGAGCATGCCGATGGTCTTGCGCTCGGCGCGCATCGAGCGCGCGAGCGCCGGGGCGGCTTGCTGCAGGAAGGACTTCAGGCGCGCGAGCTTCTGGTCGCTTCGTGGCGTCTGCTTGAAGAGGAGGGCGAGCATCCCGACGAGGATGCCCTCCGCCTCGAGCGGGACCGCCAGGCAGGCCTGGATCGGAGCCGGCATCCCCTTGAACCAGGGGTCCTGCTGGGAGAAGTCCCTGCGCTCGATCGTGATCGGACGCTTGTCCCGGATCAGGTCGTGGACGACGCCGGTGTCGCGGGACACGGAGCGTTTCAGAAAGGGGCGCGTCCCCTCTCCTTCGGCAGCGATGCAGAGGAAGATGGGTTGCACGGCGTCCGGCGCCCAGAGGATCGCCCCGTCCGCCTCGGCGACCTGCGCGCTCCACTTGGCGGCCCAGCCCGAGGTCTGCGCGAGGTTCTCGCAGAGCGCAAGCTCCGCCAGGGCAGAGACTTCCGAGGGGCTCGAAGGTCCTTTCGGTTCGTAATCCATGGAGACCTGGGTGCGCCTAGAAGCTCGAGACCGCCGTCTCCATGTCGGTGAAGTTCTCGAGCACGGAGTCGAGCTTTGTCATCTCCAGAAGCTTCTTGACCTGGGGGCCGGCGCCGAGGAGCTTGGTCTGGCCGCCCTCCTTCTGCGAGTTGGTCATGGCCCGCACCAGCGCGCCCAGTCCTGAGCTGTCCAGGAAGTTGACACGCCGCATGTCCACGAGGAGGTTGACCTTCCCCTCCTCCAGGAGGCGGACGACCGTTCTCTTGAAGAGAGACTCGGACTCGCCGATGACGAGATCGCCCTCCACCGTCAGGATGGTGACGTGCCCGTCGTCCTTCGTCGTCAGTTTCATGGAAGCCGGGAGATTATGCCGAAAAGACCTCCTCAGGTCCATGCGAGATTCCGCAGACGCGGAACGGAAGCGGAGCGAGGCGCTCGAACGCCTCGCTCCCCAACTCGACCGAGTCCTATGACCTTGGTGCTAGAGACGTCCCGTGACCAGCAGGATGACGAGAATCAGCACGACCACGCCCAGAGTTCCGCTCGGCCAGTAGCCCCAGCTCCGGCTATGCGGCCAGGTGGGGATTGCCCCGAGCAGCAACACGATGAGGACGATCAGCAGGATCAGGCCCATGGTTTTCTCCTTTCTTCCGACGCGACCTCTTCCGACCCTCGTGACGTGTATAAGGCGAGAATCGTGCCAAGAAAAGCGAGCGGGCGGAGCCCCGGTCGGTCGCGTTCACGAGGATGTCGCATGCCCAAGCGACCGCAGCGCGACGGAGCCCTTCTCGCTTCGTTCGGGAGCGCTGGCAGCGATTGAAACATGGAGCCGACGACCGGACTTGAACCGGTGACCTGCGGTTTACGAAACCGCTGCTCTACCGACTGAGCTACGTCGGCCCTGCCGAGGAGGGACGGGCGATCTTACGGAAAGGAGGGCGGGCCGTCAAACGAGGCCCTCACCCCGGCCTCTCCCGGGGGAGAGGGAGGAATCAGTCGAACTTGACGGAGACGATCTTGGAGCAGCCGGGCTCTTCCATGGTCACGCCGTACATGACGTCGGCCGTTTCCATGGTGCGCTTGTTGTGCGTGATCGCGATGAACTGCGTGTCCTCGGTCATGTCGCGCAGGAGCCGCGTGAACCGGTCGATGTTGGCCTCGTCGAGCGGGGCGTCCACCTCGTCGAGGATGCAGAAGGGGGAGGGCTTGTAGCGGAAGATCGCCATCAAGAGCGCGATCGCCGTCAGCGCCTTCTCCCCGCCGGAGAGGAGCAGGATCGACTGGTTTCTCTTTCCCGGCGGCTGCGCGACGATCTCGACACCCGATTCGAGCACGTCGTTCTCGTCCAGCAGGCGCATCTGCGCCGCGCCTCCCTGGAAGAGGCGCGTGAACATCGCGCCGAAGTTCTGGTTGATCGCGGCGAAGGCCTGCTGGAAGCGGGCCGAAGAGGTCGCGTTGATCTTGCGGATGGAGTCCTGCAGGTCCTGGACCGACCGGAGGAGATCGTCGCGTTGCGTCGTCAGAAACTCCAGGCGTTTCGCTTCCTCGTTGTACTCGTCCAGCGCGAGAACGTTGACGGGTCCCAGCCGCTCGATCCAGGCCGAGATCTCCGCGGCCTCCGCTTCGAGCGTCGCCAGCCCTTCATCGGAAGCGTCGGCCGGAGGCTCGAGCTCTCCCGCGGCGACTCCGAACTCTTCCTTCGCCTGCGTCTCCACGTGCTCGAGATCCGAGGCGACGCGCGTCTGCGCGACCTCGGCCTCGAAGCGGCCTTCCCTGGCCGCGTCCAGGTCCGCCCGGAAGAGACGAGTGGCCTCTTCCGCCAGGAGAACTCGCGCGGAGGCCTCCGACGCCGCGGCGCTCGCCGTTTCCAGCTCCGCCCGCTTCCCCTCGCGCGCGGCAAGATTGTCGGCACGCCGCGCGCGGCTCTCCGTCTCCTCCCGCGAGAGCTCCTGGCGGCGCGCGGAGAGACGCTGTCCCTCCGTGAGCGCCTCCGTCGCCCGGCGCTCGAGCGCTCCCGCGGACTCGAGCAGCTTCTGGCGCGCCGCTTCGGTCGAGCGGCGGCGCTCGGCGGCGACCTCGGCCTCGGTGCGTCGGTGGGCCAGCTCCTCCGAGGCGGACGTCGCGAGGGCTCGGGCTTCCGGGAGCGCCGCTGCGAGAGTGTCGGCGCGCGCCCGGATCTCTCCCTCCAGGCCCGCGTGGCGCTGTTCCTCCTCCTCCAGCGCGCGCCGGCGCGCCATGAGGCGCGCGCTCTCCTCTATCAGCGCGGCGGCCTCGGCCTCCAGGGTTTCGTGCTCCTTCGCCAGCCGGACCCGCTCGGCGTTGCGCTCCTCGAAGCGGGCGAGGAAGCCGGAGAGCCGGGAGCTCGCCAGGCGCTGCCGCTCGCGCAGGGCCGGCATCTCCGATTCGCGGTCCAGGCGGCCGCGCTTGATGTCGGAGAGCGCCCTCTCGAAGGCTTCGAGCCCGTCGCGCGCTCCGGCGGCAGCTTTCTCCAGGTCCCGGGTCTCCCGTTCGAGCGTGAAAGGGCCCGAGGCCTCGGGCGGCGTATGCACGGCGCGAACGAGGGAGCCCCTCACGAGCTCCCGGGCGCGAGTCACGAACGCGACAGCCGGGTACCGCTCCGAAAGCGCGAGGGCCTCTTCGAGGGCTTCGACGAAGGCGGCGGCGGGAAGCGCGGCGCGCTCGGCCGCGGAGAGATCGGCGAAGTTCTCGAGCGCGATCTCCCATCCTCCGAGCGCCCCGGCGGGCGCGGCCGCGGAGGTGTCGGCGGTCCAGTCCACGCGGACCAGGCGAGAGACCGGGAGATGGCGGGCGGCATCGACCGCCCGCGCGGCGTCTCCCGGGGCGAGCAACGCCTCGGAGTCGTCTCCGAGCAGGAGATCCACGGCGCCTTCCCAGCCTTCCGCCGGCCGGAGCCTGCGCGAGAGCGGCCCGTTCTCCGTCATTCCGGCCGCGGAGAGAGCGGCGCCCGCGGCGGCGGCGTTCCCCTCCCGGCTTCGGACGATCTCTCCAAGCGCGGAGAGACGCGCCTCGACGGCCCCGAGACTCTCGCGCGCCGCGTCTCTCTCTCTTTCCGCCTCGATGTGCGCTTCGGACAGGCGCGCCAGCTCCATCTCCCAGGCCTCGATCTCGAGCTCGGCCGAGCGGACCTCGAAGGAGAGCTTCTCTTCCTCTTCCCGCGCGCGGGCGACCTCCTCGTTGCGTTCCCGAAGCTCGCCGCCGATCCTGGCGCGCGATCCTTCCAGCCGCGCGAGCGACGCCGCCACGCGCGAGGCCTCGACATCCACCTCGTGCCGGGAGTTGCGCGCCACGATCCTGTCTCCGGCGGCGGAGAGGGCCTCTTCCCGCGCGGCTTCCAGGTTTTTTTCCAGGTTCGCGAGGGCGGCGGCGGCGGCGGACGCCCTCTGATCGCTCTCCTCGCGCGCGAGCGACCGGGCTCGCGCTTCGACGATCGCCCTTTCCAACCGCTCTCCGAACTCGTCGAGCTCCCGCGCCGCCGTCGCCTTCTCGACGGAGAACTCGCGTCCTTCGCGTTCGAGCGCCTCCAGGCGCGCGACGAGCTCCGCCAGGGAGCGGCGGTTGGCTTCGAGAAGGGCGTCGTCCCGCTCGATCGCGGACTCGAGCGCGGCGACCGTTTCCCGGAGAGTGTCGCGGGC
Organism: uncultured Acidobacteriota bacterium; assembly: GCA_963741435.1. Lineage (GTDB taxonomy): Bacteria > Acidobacteriota > Thermoanaerobaculia > UBA5066 > Gp7-AA6 > JAWOLE01. The sequence goes on from CAVUIX010000002.1 coordinate 487,702, forward strand.
GGACGCCGCTTCGCCTTCGGACAGGCGCGCCGAGGCGAGCTCCGCCTCCGCCCGCGCCAGCGCAGCGGCGGCCTGCGCCTCGCGGTCGCGCTTCTGGCCGCGAAGCGATGCGGCCTGCGCGACGGCGGCGAGCAGCCGGTCGTAACGCGTGCGGGCGATGGCCGACTTCTTGACGCGCAGCGCTTGCGACTTTTCCTTGTAACGCGCCGCCCGCGAGGCCTGGCGCTTCAAGGAGGCGCAGTTGCGCTCGATCTCCCCGATGATGTCGGAGATGCGCAGCAGGTTCCCCTTCGTCTCCTCCAGCTTCGTCTCGGCCAGCCGCTTCTTCAGCTTGTATCGCGTGATCCCCGCGGCTTCCTCGATCAGGCGCCGCCGGTCCTGGGGCTTGGTCGAGAGGACCTGGTCGATGCGGCCCTGCTCGATGACCGAGTAAGCCCGCACTCCGAGGCCGGTGCCCAGAAGCTGGTCCTGGATGTCCTTCAGGCGGACCTGCTTGTCGTTCAGGAAGTACTCGCCGTGACCTTCCCGGTAGACGCGGCGGCCGATGCGCAGGAGCTCCGGCTCGGCTTTCTCGCCGCCGTCGCCGTTTCCGTTTCCGTTTCCATGGCCGTTCCCGCTGGAGGAGAGCGTGAGCGTGACCTCGGCCATGCCGAGCGGGCGGCGCCGGGCCGAACCGTTGAAGATTACGTCGTCCATCCGCTCGCCCCGCAGGAGCTTCGCGCTTTGCTCGCCCAGGGCCCACGCGACGGCGTCGCAGATGTTCGATTTGCCGCAGCCGTTTGGCCCGACAACCGCGGTCACGGCATCGGGAAAGGCCAAATCCACCTTTTCGTAGAAGGACTTGAACCCGAGAATCTCCACCCGCTTGAGCTTGAGCATCCCTGTCGTTCAATTTAGCAAATCGGAGCGCGAGCTTCTACAAAATCTTGGGGGTCAGCGGCGGTTGAGCCCTATATCTGGTCTTGCAGGCCCTCCCCGGAGGGTTTCCGGCCAGCCTGCGGGGTCTTCGACGGACCCGTGTGTGTCAGGGTCCGCGCGATGAGACAGAAGCCGGAGCTTCGTTCTTCTCCGTACATAAGACGGATCTTGCTCTTTCTCGTACAAAGAGCGTAGATTCGCTGTTGCAGCTACAAAACCGCGACAACCATGTTGAGTCTGGAAGTCCGTAAAAAAGCGGGTGGGGCCGAAATCCATCGTGTCAACGGCGGAGCCTTGACCGTCGGTGCGTCTTCCGGCAACGAAGTCGTCGTTCGCGCGCGCGGTGTCGCAGGCCGTCACGTGCGCATCTTCGAAAAAGACGGCGCCTATCACCTCGATCTCTTCAAGGGCGTTGATGCGATCTCGGTCAACGGACAGGCCTTCCTCGGCGGACCGATCGCCCCGGGCGACCGCATCACGATCGGCGAAGCCACGATCACGATCACGGCCGCGCGTCCGCTGATGCGGCAGACGCCGATCCAGGAGGTCCGAGTCGGCGACACGGCCACGGCTCCGCCGGCGCCGGCTCCTCCGACGACCGAAGTCGAATACCGGGGCCTGCGCCTGGGCGTCTACCGGATCTGCCGGGAGAGCACCGGCGCCGAGGAACTGGCCACGAGCCTCGTGGACTTCCTCGATCGCGAGTTCGCTCCGTCGGAGTGGGCTGTCGGAGAACTCACCAGCGCCGCTGGATTCCGTCCTCTCGCGTCGACGTTTCTCCAGAGCCCGGCGTTGCCGCCGCGCGTCCTGCAGGACGTGGAGTCGGGTGAGCGCGTCGCGCGCGCCGAGACGGTCACCGGCGTCCTGACGCTCGTCGTCGAACCGCCCCGAGAGGAGCGCGGTCGTCTCGCAATCCTCGTGCGCGAGTCTCCGAGACTCGCGGCGCGGGCGATCCTCCTCCTGGAGGAGCTCGTGCAGGTCGCTGGAATCGCCGTCGCCGGGGCCGGGTGGCCCGAGTCTCCGCGCGAACGGGAAGGGCGTCCCGTGCCCGTCGAGGTCGTGCCCCGGCCGGACCCGTTGAGTGCCGCCGAGCTGATGCTGCGGGAGACCGACGACTTGAAGAAGATCATGGACACCATCACGCGCGAAGTCATCGATCGCGCGATGCGCCGCGTCGAGGGAAACCAGAGCCGCGCCGCCGCCGTGCTCAACATCTCGCGCGGTTCTCTGATCGCGAAGCTCAAGGAATACCAGGTTCCCGACTACCGCTATCTCCGCCGCGAACGCTCCCGCCGCCCCTAGCCCGCGGATCTTTTCCGGCGATACGGCGTCAGCGACTTTCGGCCGCGGCGTTCGCTCCGCGAACAGGCGGCCGAGAGATTCAAACGAGGGCCCGGATACGCCTTCGGTCGCGCTTCCTTGTCTCGCCGAAAAATCTCTCGCGGGCTAACCTCGGCGTGAGCGGTCAGCCCGTCGCTTCTTGCGCCGGCGGGGGCCGCGCGCGGCTTCGGGCGCCGTGGCGGGATCGGCGCGGCCGAAGAGCCACCAGATGGCGAAGGGCGCGGCGAAGCGTCCGGCGATCTGGTAGAAGTGGAATCCCGCCGCCCAGAAGTTCCTGGCCACAGGGCCGTAGTGCGCCGCGCTCCAGGCGCCGAGGCTGGTGGCGTAGACGGATTGCACCTGGAACACGAGGAAGACGACGTGGACAAGATAGAGGCAGACGAGCGCGAGCAGGAGCCGGATGACGCGCTCCCCCCTCCAGGGGTGCGGGTGAAGAGCGAAGAAAGCGATGAGCAGGACGAAGTTGAAGTGAAGGTCGGGCGCGGGAAGTCCCGGGTGCGGGGAGCCGGGAGGGAAATCCGTGCGGTTGACCAGGAACTCGCGCCCCGGCGCCTCCAGCCGCGTCACCGCGGGGCGCTCTCCGAGGCGTGTCAGGAATTCCGCGGCCGGAGCCACGGCCCGCTCATAGGCATCGCGGAAGAGAAACCACGCGGCGAGCCCGATCACGAACCCGAGCAGGAGTCGGACCACCGCCCGGCCGTCGAACATCAGTGACCGGCCTTCTCCTCCGGGGGCGCGGGCGCGCGTCGCGTCTGGCGCGAAGCCCAGAGCAGGAAGATCAGCACGCCGAAGAGAACGACGGCCGACTGCCAGATCACGGTGTGCGACGAGTCGAACAGAGCCGGCTTGTGCCGTCCGATCCACACGAGCGAAACGACGCGGATGATGTTGACGACCTGGATGGCCAGGAAGCCGAGGAAAAACCCGATCAGCCGTTGCCGCCAGCGGGCGGGAAAGGCGAGGACCGCTGCCGCGAGGAGCAACGCCGTCTCGACGCCGTTGCAACCGTTCTCGATGTTCACGCCGAAGCCGATCGCCTGGATCTCCGTGCCGGTCACGGTGACCCTCTCGCCGAGCACGTTCAGGACCTTCCCGGAGGTTCGCGCGATCCAGCCCGTGAAGGGGACGATCACGGCGTCGTTGACGGGATGCGAGGCCACGACCAGGTAGAACGCCACGAGGAAGACCACGAAGCGCGCGAGAAAGCCGAGCGAGCGGCGCCGCGCCGCCGAGCCTTCCGGAGAACCCCCGGGCTTCACGGCGTCTTATCCATGCCGTTCTGGAACTCCACGATCGCCCGGGCCAGTTTTCTCAAGCCGCCGGGCAGCGTCACGAGGAGCTCCCCGGAATCCTTGACGACGACCTGCTCCGTCTCGGCGGAGGCGAGCAAGGCTCCGGACTCGCCGCGGATCTCGTAGTCGAGGAGGAACCGGGCGGCGTCGGGAGGGCGCAGGCGCGCCGTCACGAGGACGAGGGAATCGGCGAAGATGGGGGCCCGGTAGCGGATCTCCATTCTCGTCACCGGCACTCGGTAGCCCATCGAAAGCGCCCGCGTGGCCGTGAACCCGAACCGCGCGGTCAGCGCCTCGCGCGCCTGCTCGAGATAGAGGGCGTAGTGGCCGTGCCAGACGACGCCGTACGCATCGCATTCGGCGAACCGGACGGGGATCTGCACGGAGAAGCCGCGCAGCGGCTCCGGCTTCGGGCGGGCGCTCACGCCGCGGCCCCCCCGGGGGTGCGGGGGACCGCAAGGTCCCCTGCCTTACAGACAGGCGTGAGGCAGGGAGTCGTATCCATCACCTTCCTCAGGCCGCCTCGATGACGGCCGCGAGGAAGTTTCCGCCGGCGCCGAAGGATTCGATCAGCGCGCGGCGCGGCGACGTCTCCCCCCGGGAACCGTCGGGGTCGGCGACGGCCCGGCAGGCGGCCACGATCTGGCCGCCGCCGGCTGCCGCCATCTCGCCGATGGCGTCCTTCACGGAGACGGCCCGCGGCGGGCGGCCGAACACCGTGCGCAGGACCTCCTCTTCCGCGCGGTCCATCTCGGTCACCCCGTTTCGGGAAGGAAAGAGGAGATCGATCTGGCCGGGAGCGAGACCGGCGTCGTCCATGGCCGCGCGGACGCATCTCTCGATCGCGCCTCGGTCCGGATTGAATCGGTAAGGCTCGGAAGGCACGCCCGCCATCGCGAGGCCGGTCACGCGCGCGAGCGGCCTGCCGCCGCGCTCGCGGACGCTCTCTTCCGTCTCCAGCAGGACGGCGAAGCCCCCCTCTCCCTGCACGATTCCCGAGGACCGCTTCTCCCCCTGGAGCGCGCCCACGCGGTCGAAGCCCATCGCGTAGACCGCGTTCCACTCGTCCACGCCGCCGGCGAGCATCGCCCGGGCGCGGCCCGATCGCAGGGCGAGAGACGAGAAGAGAAGAGCATTCAATGCCGATGGGTCCTTCTGCGTGATGGTGACATTGGGGCCGAGCAGTTTCAACTCGATCGAGACCTGCGACGCCGGAGCGTTGGCGACCGTGTTGGGGAAGTGGAAAGGAGGAGCCGCTTCGGGGGACTCCGACAGCAGCACCCGCAGGAACTCGGTCAGGGCGCCGGCGCCCGCGGAGCCGGTGCCCAGGGCGATCCCGACCTGTTCGGGCGCCTGCGCGACGTCGTAACCGGCCTCGGCGATCGCCTGAGCGCAGGCGATGATCGCGAACTGGCTCCCGCGGTCGAAGCGGCGCGCCTTCATCGCGGAGATTTCCGGCTGTGGCGTGAAACCGTCGCAGCGGGCCACGTGAGTCGCCTGGAGCCCGTCGCGCTCCTCGCGCGTCATCGGGCGGATCGCTGTCTCGCCCGCGAACAGCCGCCGCGCGAATTCCGGCGCCGATCGCGCCAGGGGGCACACCGCTCCGGTGCCGGTGATCACGCCGTGCTGGGCCATGAGACGTCTAGAGTCCAGCGTGGAGAGTCGAGGATTCAGGCACGGCGTCTCGGTCGGAGGTTCTCGGCCTTTCGACTCTTGACGTCTCGACCCTCGACTCTCAGCATCGGCCCAGGACGACGACCGAGCTGTTGCCGCCGAAGGCGAAGGAGTTGGAGATGGCAATGTCGACGCGCGATTCCCGCGAAGCGTTGGGAACGTAGTCGAGGTCGCAGGCCGGATCGGCGTTCTCGTAATGGATCGTCGGAGGAACGAGCTGGTCGCGCAGCGTCAGCACCGTCGCGACCGCCTCGATCGCTCCCGAAGCGCAGAGGCAATGTCCGATCATGGACTTGATGGAAGATACGGGGATCTGCCGCGCGCGCTCTCCCAGGGCAGCCTTGACGGCCGCGGTCTCGGCAGAATCGTTCTGGGGCGTGGCCGTGCCATGGGCGTTGACGTAGTCCACATCTTCCGCGTTGACGCCGGCTGAGGCGAGAGCGGCGCGAATTGTCCGGCCTCCGGCGGCCCCGGAGGGATCGGGAGCGGTCATGTGGAAGGCGTCGGACGTCACGCCGTAACCCAGGAACTCTGCGAGGATCGGCGCGCCCCGCCGGCGCGCCCGTCCGGACTCCTCGAAGACGAGGATCCCCGCCGCTTCCCCGATGGAGAGCCCCTTGCGCTCGCGGTCGAAGGGGCGGCACGGACCGGGATCCACGGAGCGCAGCGAATTGAAGCCCCCGTAGGTCAGCCTGGCGAGCACGTCGGACCCTCCCGTCAGGACGACGTCCGCCCAACCCGCCGCGATGACATCGTGCGCGAATCCCAGGGCGTTGGCCGAGGAGGAGCAGGCGGTCGTGATCGTGGACTTGATCCCCTCGAGTCCGAAATACTGGGCCACGCGGTCGGTGATCGCGTCGGGCATGTGGTTCAAGACCCGCGAGGGGCGCGCCGGCTCACCCCGCAGGTGGCGCCGGAAGAAATCCTCGGAGTCGAGAAGCCCCGAGGTCCCGCCTCCGAGGATGACGCCCACCCGCGTGGGGTCCTCCCGGGAAAGATCGAGGCCCGATTGGGCGACGGCCTCCGCCGCGGCGGCCAGTCCCATGCGGTCCGCCCGCGACAGGCGCCGCTTCTCTTTCGCGGTCAGGAACCCGTCGGGGATCCGCCGGACTTCCGCGGCGGTCTGTGTCCGGTAGGCCGAGGCGTCGAAGAGCGACACCGGGCCGATGCCGCACACGCCCTCGAGGAGGCTCTCCCAGAATTCGGCGGCGTTGCCCCCGATGGACGTGACCGCGCCGATTCCGGTCACGACGACGCGGCGCTCTTTGCTCATCGCGCGGACATTGTGACATACCGCGAAGATCGTAAGGCGTCAGGCGTAAGGCGTCAGGGGGAGCACGGGACAAGGAGCTTACGCCTCACGCCTCACGCCTGACGTCTCACGGCTCTGGGGCATAATCCGGGCGATGCCCGACAGGGTGGACTGGCACACGTACTTCATGAACATCGCGCGCCAGGTGGCGACGCGAGCGACGTGTCCTCGCAAGCACGTCGGCGCGGTCATCGCCCGCGACCGGACGATCCTCTCGACGGGTTACAACGGATCCGCGCGGGGACTCCCGCACTGCGAAGACGTGGGGTGCGTCATCGAGGACGGGCACTGCGTCTCGGCCGTGCATGCGGAGGCCAACGCGATCATCCAGGCCGCGCGCAACGGCGTCTCCGTCGCGGGAGCGGAACTCTACACGACGGCAAGCCCCTGCTGGCCCTGTTTCAAGCTGATCGCCAACGCGGGGATCTCCCGCGTCTACTACGGCGAGTTCTACCGCGACGAGAAGTCCCTGGCCGTGGCGCGCCAGGCCGGCATCGAGCTCATAGACCTGGGGAGCAAGCGAGAGCCGGAAGCCTAGGACTCGGGAGGCGCCCCGCCCTGTCATCCCGAGGAGCGAAGCGACGAGGGATCTGCTCCGGCGTCGTCGGAAACGCGAAGCAGATCCTTCGCTTCGCTCAGGATGACAGGATGTCGTTGCCTACGGGATTTGCGATTCAGGACACTAGGTTTTCTGTTCTTCGAGCAACTGCAGGCACTCTTCCAGGTAGGCGCGCGAGCCGGCCGTGACGCGGAAGAACCGGCAGCCGAGGCCGCGGTCCGATTCCGCTCCCATACGGACGACGAGGGCTTCCGCGACGACGGTACGGTCGAGCACGTCTCCGGGAACGTCGAAGGAAACTTCGAGCCGGGCTCCGACCGGCTGCCGCACCGCCGTGCGAATGAAGAACCCGCCGCGGGAAAGGTCTCGGAGCGTGCCGCCATGCTGCACGCCGTCGCGCCAGAAAGTCACGGACCATCCGGCCTCGGCCCGCGGGTCGTCGCGAGGGAAGAGGCGCAGATGACTTCGTATGCTGTCGAAAATGGCGGCCTCGTCGAAGGGCTTGGGAAGACACTCGTCGGCCCCCGCGCGCTGGGCATCCTCCGCCGCGCCGGGCTTGTCGGAAAGGACGACGATCGGCGTGCGGGAGAAGTGAGAGTCCGCCTTGATCACGCGGCAGACGTCGAATCCGGTCATTCCCTTCAGGTCCGCGTCGAGAAAGACCAGATCGGGCCGTTCCCGCCGGACGACTCCGAGCGCCTCGCCGCCGGTGCCGGCCGAGAACAGCTGACAGTGGGTGCGTCGCTCGATCTTCTCGGCGATTCCCCGGAAGAGCCCGGAGTCGTCAACCAGGAGAATGGATGGCATAGGCTGCGCAACGATTATACGGGCCTTCTGCGTCTCTCTCCCCCAGTGCAGGGCCTGCCCTCCGAAGCCTCGGTGAAGGAGGGGTCGGGGTGAGCGCGAGGCCGGCGAGTCTTACCTTCTGGGCCTCAGGATGACTTCGCCGTGCAGAACGTGGGGAGGCGATGTCAGGATGTGAATCAGGCAACGGACGGCGTCCTCGACCCGAAGCATGCGCGGCCGCTCGAGCGTCGGGCGGAACCGGTCGAAGAAGGCCGTGTCGGTGGAGCCGGAGCAGAGAGTCGTCACGCGGATGCCCGCCGGCTGGAGCTCCTGGGCGAGCGCCCTGGAGAACGCCACCAGGCCCGCCTTCGCGGCGCAATAGACGGTGCCTTCCGGGAAGCTCTCCAGCCCCGCGATCGACGCGATGTTGACGATGTCCGAGGGGGCGCCGCGGGCGAGCGCGGGCAGGGCCGCCTGGGTCAGGTAGATCGCGGCGGCGAGGTCTGTCTCGATCATCTCGGCGATCTGCCCGCGCTTCAAGTCCGCCAGCGGCGCCCTGTAGCCCAGGCCCGCGTTGTTGATGAGGATGTCGAGCTTCTTGAAGCGCGCGAGCGCCACGTCCACCAGGTCGTAGAGCGATGGAACGACGCGCACGTCGGCGACGTGGTAGGCCGCGTCCCCGCCCTCCTGCGCGATTTCCTGGACCGCGGCGTGCAGCTCTTCTTCCCGGCGCGCGACGAGCAGAACGCTCGCCCCCGCCTTCGCGAGCGCCCGCGAGAAGGCGCGCCCCTGTCCGGACGAAGCCCCCGTCACCAGCGCCACTCTTCCCTTGAGCGATTGCTCTCGCATGTCGAACAAGCTGTCAGCTGTCAGCGATCAGCCAGGCACGGTCTTTGACTCGGGGCCTCTGAGGCTGATCGCTGAGAGCTGAAAGCTATCATCGTGGCATGGACACGATCACCCACGGCATCGCCGGCTCGTTGCTGACGCGGACGCTGACGGAGCGTCCCGCCCGGCACGCGCTGCTGGCGGGGGTCGTCGCGGGGATGTTTCCGGATAGCGACTTCCTGTTCACGCCGGACCGCTTGAGCTACCTGCGCAACCATCGGGGCTGGACCCACTCCTTCGTCGCGCTGCCTCTCTTTGCCCTGGCTCTCGCCCTGATCGGCCGGCTCGTCTTCCGACGGGCGCGCCTGCCGGATCTCTGGGTGTTCTGCGCCGCAGGGATCGCCAGCCACATCCTCCTCGATTGGATCACGTCTTTCGGCACGATGTTCTTCGTCCCGATTTCCCGGACCCGTTACTCGCTCGACTGGGTCTTCATCCTGGACCCCTTCCTGACAGGCATCGCGGCGGTCTCGCTCGCTGGCGCTCTCTTCTGGCGGAAGGGGGGCCGGAGGATCGCGGCGGCGGGCAGCCTGATGCTCTGCGCGTACGTGGCGTTTTGCGCCGTGCAGCACCGGAAGGCGCTCGCTGTCTGGCAGCGGATCGACGGCCCGGTCTCCGGCGAGCGCATCGCCGTCCTTCCCCAGTTTCTCTCTCCGTTTCGCTGGCTCGGTCTGAGTGACCGCGCCGGAGAGGTCCACGCGGCATTCTTCGACATCGGGCCCTTCGCGCGCGGCGTGGCCAACCCGCATCCCCCGGAGCGCTTTTCCGAGATTCTTCAGAGCCTGTCGGACTACTATCCTCCTCCCGAGCGCGCGGTCATTCTCAAGTTCCCCAAGCCCTCGGAGAGCCCGGCTCTCGCGGCGGTACGGGCCCTCCCGGACGTCCGGACGTACCTGGCGTTCGCGCGGTTCCCGCTGGCGACCGTGGACCCGCAGCCGGACGGTTCCACCTCCGTCACCTGGGAGGACCTGCGGTTTCTCCCCTGGTTCTCCGGCCCCTGGCAGAGGGACGGCAAGAACGGCCTTCGAAGACAGCCGTTCCTCTATCGCGTGCGGCTAGACCCCTCCGGCCGGGTGCTCGACCGGGCCTTCGTCCCGACCTCTCGTTTCGGGCGGTCCCGATGAGTCTTGCGGCGGCGCGGCGGGCGCCGGTGCGTAAGAGTATTCCGGCGACGGCGCGCGCGTCAGCGCTTCGGAGACCCCCGCGTAGTAGCCCACCTTGACGAACAGGCGGACGATGACGAAGACCTGCTGCGTCAGGATGAGCGGCACGAGCGCGAATCGGGCCTCTCCGCCGGCGGACGGATCGAGCCAGAGCCAGATCAGGTAGAGGGCGGCGGTCACGAGCGCGTACGACATGAGGACGCCGAAAAGACGCGCCGGCCGGCCGAGGGCGCTGGCGATGCCGGCGAAGAAGCGGGAGATGGGGGGCAGGTCCGGCCGCGCGACCCAGACGGCGCGGACCGAGTCGGCGACGAGCTTGATCGCCGCCAGCGCCAGGAGAAGCGCGAGGACGCGCAGGGCCGTGACGGCGAGAGCCTTGCCTTCGCTGTCGAGATTCGCCACGCGCCCGCGCAGCGCTTCGCCCGTCTCGAGATAGATCCACCGGTAGGCCGCTCCCGCCGCCGCCAGGGCGGCCAGAGTGAAGACGAGAAAAGCGGGGAAGCGCCGCATCCCTTCGCGGCCGAAGGTCATGAGCGAGGCCTTCGGCTCCCGCACAGTCCCGAAGACTCCGCCCAGGGCGAAGGCGTGAAGAACGACGGCGAGGAATGCGAGGGAGACAGCGGTGGCGCCGATGCCGCGCAGCCCCGCCAGCTGCGAGGACTTCACCCCTTCGGGCGTCAGGAGGCCGGCCGTCAGGTCGCCGAAGTTGCCGAACAGGTCCGGATGCCCGCGCTGCACGGTCTCCCACCACCCGGATTCGGGGTTGGCCACCATGCGGCTGCCGGCGACCGATTCGTCCAGGAGGTCGTGGAGGGAGTTGGAGATCGGCAGGATCAGGACCGTGGAAAGAAGGAGCTGGATGAGCCAGAGCGACGCGGCGATGGAGGGCTTCGAGAGAGAGAGACCCAGGCCGCGCAGGAAACAGGCGAGCGCGTGACGCTCGGTCACCAGGCCACCGTCAGGAAGTCGAGAAGGTTCTGCGCCCAGAAGACCGTGCGGGAGGTCCATCGCGCCGCCGCGCGCGGGTCACCTTCGACGCGGCGCCCGTTGTTGAAACGGTCGGAGTCGAGCAGGATCTTCTCGTCCGGGTCCACGATCGCTTCGAGGAGCCTGGGTCCCTGCGAGACGGTCAGGCGCGTCCATCGGGCCTGCCCGTCCCAGAGCGCCCGATGGGTCTTCCCCCCCTCGAAGCGCAGGAGGATCTCGACGGGAAGGGCCGCGCCGCCGCGCCGCGTCACGGTCACGACGCTGTCGTAGCCGCGAGCCTTCGCCATCTCCGGCGGCGGACCCTCGACGAGCTTCCCTTCCTTCTCGAAGAGGCCCTTCGGGGGCTTCGAGGGCGTGCTCCGCGCTTCCTCGACGGCGTAATCCACGTCGTCGGAGGAGAAAAACGTGCGGTCGAAGTACCAGGTCCAGTCGCGCCCCGACGTTTCGTTGACGGCGGCGATGAAGTCTCCGAGAGTCGGATGGCGGAACCGCCAGCGGTCCGCGTAGAGGCGCAGCGCCCGGTCCATGAGGGTTCCCCCGAGCAGGCGCTCGAGTGTCGCCAGCGCGAGGGCCGTGTGGGAATAACTCGCCGCGCTGTAGGTGCGGCTGTCGCGGAATCTCCAGCTCTCCGCGGCGTGGATGTCGCGCGTCGCCACGGCGAAGTAGCGCCGGTTGGCGTCCACGGGATAGCGAACATCGATGCCGAGCGGAAAACGGAGGCCGAAGATCGACAGATATTCGTGGTTCGGGCCATACGTCGCCGCCAGCACGCGGTCCGTCATGTAGGTGTTGAACCCTTCGTCCAGGTAAGGCTCCTCGAGCCTCGTTGGAGGCGAGGAGCCCGTAGAAGAACTGGTGGCCGAACTCGTGGATCGTGACGCCCTCGGGAGTGTGCACGGCGGCCGGCGCGACAAGCGACGTGCCGCCGGTGATGAAGGTCGGATATTCCATCCCTCCGGCGGCGCGGGCGCCCCATGGCGGATCCACGATCGTCAGCGTGTCGTAGGGATACGCTCCGAGGATTCTTCCGTAGCCGGAGAGCCCCGCGCGCGCGGCGCGAAGGTAGCGCGCGCCCTGGCCCGAGTGCTCGGGCTGGAGCAGGAGGACCAGATCCACGTCGTGGAGCCCCGCCTCGTGAAACTTGTCGCGCACGACGAGATACGCGGGGTCGGCCGTCCACGCGAAGTCGTGCACGCTCGCCTGCCGGAACCGATAGACGATCCGGTCGCTCGAGGCCGGGGCGCGTTCTTCGACCTGCCGGCCCGTGGCGCCCACCTTCCCCTTGTAGAGCGCGGGCACGTCGATCGAGACGTCGTAGTTGCCGAAGTCGGAGAAGAACTCGCTCGTGGCGTGGTACTGGTGGCAGTTCCAGCCGGGCTCCTGGAGGACCCCGAGCTTGGGAAACCACTGCGCGACGAGGTAGAAGTCCCCCTTGTAGCCGGTGCGGCGAGCGACCCGCGGCAGCCTCGAGCGGAAATCGATCGCGACGCTGATCGTCTCGCCGGGGGCGACGGGCCTGGCGAGGCGGACCTCGGCGACCGTCCGGTCGTCCGGATTCCCGTCGTCGGGAGAGATGTAGGAGAGCGCCGGAAGAAGGTCGGTGTTGTCCTGCAGGGTCATCCGCAGCAACTCGACCGACCCCCACGACTCGGGCATCCGCCGGCCGTCGCGCCCCTCGCCCCGCGACTCCTTCCAGAGCGTCGAGCGCGTGTTCCGGAACGCGTTCAGGTACAGGTGAAACTGGAGAGTGTCGGCCGGGCGCTTCGTCCGGTTCGTCCAGGTCAGGAGCTCCGTCCCCTCGATCGTTTTTTTCCCGGTGTCCAGCCGGCAGGAGATTTCGTAGGAGGCGGTCGGCGGCGTCAGGTCGGAGGACTGCCCGAGCGAGAACGCCGGCAGCGCCAGGGCCGCGATCAGGCCGCCGAGAGCCGAGAGTCTTGGAAAGGACCTCACAGCAGCCGAAAGGAATGCCTGCGGCCGTAGCAACGCCTTTGCCGACAGCATTGGCGCCACTGTAGCATGGCGGGCATGGCGAAAACTGCGGGCGAAAGCCGCGCGGCCGCGGCCGCGGAGAGCTCTCGCGCGGCTCCCGAGAAGACGAAGAGGCGCGCCCGGGAGCTCGCCAAGGAGATCCTGCGCCACGAGCGTCTCTACTACGTCGAAGCGCGCCCGGAGATCACCGATTCCGACTTCGACGCGCTCCTGCGGGAGCTCATCGCGATCGAGGAGCAGTACCCGGAGCTGGCCACGCCCGACTCTCCCGCGCGGCGCGTCGGCGGGGCGCCCGCCGAAGGCTTCGCGACCGTCGCGCACGCGACGCCCATGCTCTCGCTCGAGAACGCGTATTCGTGGGAGGAGGCGGAGGCGTGGCTCGTTCGCGCGCGCCGCGTGCTCGGGAGCGACCCGCCGGCCTTCGTGGCGGAGTTGAAGATCGACGGCCTCTCGATCTCCCTGCGGTACGAGAAGGGCGTCCTCGCGCGCGGGGCGACGCGAGGCGACGGGTTCCGCGGCGACGACGTGACCGGCAATGTCCGCACGATCCGGTCGATCCCCCTGTCGATCCCCGAGACGGAGCCTCTCGAGGCGCGCGGCGAGGTCTTCTATCCGAAGAAGGCGTTCGAGAGGGTCAACGCCGGGAGAGAGGAGGAGGGTCTGCCCCTCTTCGCCAATCCGCGTAACGCCGCCGCCGGGACGATGAAGCTGCTCGACTCGCGCGTGACCGCCCGCCGCGGCCTCGAGGCCTGGCTCTACGCGATCGTGGAGGCGTCGCCTCTTCCGGCGTCGCAGACGGAGTCGCTGGAAAGGCTCCGCGGCCTCGGCTTCCGCGTCAACCCGCACTCCCGCCGCTGCGCGAGCTTCGAAGAGGTCCGCGCGTTCGTCGAGGAGTGGCGGGAAAAGCGGCGCGGGCTCGAGTTCGAGACCGACGGCGTGGTCATCAAGGTGGACGACCGGGCCCTGCAGGAGCGCCTCGGCTCGACGGCCAAGTCGCCCCGCTGGGCCCTCGCCTACAAGTATCCGCCGGAAGAGAAGACGACGATCGTGGAAGACATCACCGTCCAGGTCGGCCGCACGGGGGTGCTGACCCCGGTCGCGCACCTGGCGCCGGTGCAGCTCTCCGGCACGACCGTCAAGAGGGCGACGCTCCACAACTACGAGGACCTGTCGCGCAAGGACGTGCGGGTCGGCGACACGGTCCTCGTCGAGAAAGGGGGCGACGTCATCCCGAAGGTCGTCCGGGTCCTTCTGGAGAAGCGTCCCGAGGGCTCCCGCCCCTTCGCCATGCCGGCCGCCTGCCCCGTCTGCGGCGATCCCGTCGTCCGCGAGCCGGGAGAGGTCGCAACGCGCTGCGTCAATCCCGCCTGCCCGGCTGTCGTGGCCGAGGCGCTGCGCCACTTCTGCGCCCGGCACGCCATGAACATCGAAGGGCTCGGAGACAAGCTCGTGGACCAGCTCGTCGGCGCCGGCCTCCTGACCGATGTGGCTTCGATCTACGACCTCTCGATGGAGAACCTCGTCGCGCTCGAGCGCTGGGGAGAAAAATCCGCCTCGAACCTGCTCGCGCAGATCGCGAAGAGCAAACAGAACGACCTCTCGCGCCTCGTCTTCGCCCTCGGGCTCCGGCACGTCGGGGACAAGGCGGCCAGGACGCTCGCCGAGCGCTTCCGCACGCTCGACGCGCTCGCTGCCGCGAGCGAAGAGGATCTGCAGGCGGCCGAGGAGATCGGCCCCGCGACCGCCGCCGCCGTGGCCGCGTATTTCCGCCACCCCCGGCATCGCGAGCTCGTCGAGAAGCTGCGCCGGCACGGCGTCAATTTCGTGTCTCAGGCACCCGAGAGACCCGGGACCGGCCCGCTCGAAGGGAAGACCGTCGTCATCACCGGGAGCCTTCCGGGTGTGACGCGCGAGGAGGCGGCGGAAACGCTCTCGGCCGCCGGGGCGAAGGTCACGGGCTCGGTCTCCCGCAAGACGCATTTCCTTCTGGCGGGGGAGGAGGCCGGCTCGAAGCTCGAGCGGGCCCGGACGCTCGGCGTGCGCGTCGTCACCTGGGAAGAAATGCGGGAGATAATCCAGGGATTGAAGGATTGAGAGATTAAACGATTGAAGGATTGAAGGATTGACAGATTGAGAGATTGAGCGCTCGGTGCCTAATCTATCAATCGTCAATCTTTCAATCGTCATTCGTTACAGGGGGCTGCCGTGGACCTACCCGCGCGAGTCGTGATCTATTGCCCGACCCTGGAGCTGAAGAACAAGACGGGCCGTCTGATCGCCGTTCTGCCCCACGGTTACTACGAGGTGCGCCTCGATTTTTCCGAGCGCAACCACACGGCCCTTCTGCCGATCTCGGGCACGGCTCTCGTCTTCTCCGAGCCGAACCCGACTACGGAGACCATCCCGGACCTGGAAAGGTAATTCCAGATTCCAGGTTCCAGATTCCACGTGTCCACCTTCGGTATTTGGAATGTCTGGAATCTGGAATCCCGCTATAGCTGTTTCTCGAGGAAGAGCGCGCCTTCGACGGGATTCACCGTGTATGCCGGGATGTCGTGGAAACCGAGCGACCGGTAGAGCGGGATGGCCCGGGTCATGGACGGGAGGGTGTCCAGGCGCATCCGGCCGTAGCCGATGCGCCGCGCCTCGGCGATGATGGCCTCGGCCAGCGCGCGTCCGTTTCCGCGCCCCCGGAATGCGGGACGCAGGTAGAGCCGCTTCATCTCGCAGACGCCTTCTTCGAGCCTGCGCAGCGCGACGCATCCGGCGTTCTGGCTTTCGCAGCGCGCCAGCAGCAGGGCTCCCGACGGTGGCGCATAGGCTCCGGGCAGGTTCGCCAGCTCCGCTTCGAAGTTCTGGAAGCAGAGATCGATTCCGAGAGAGGCCTCGTACTCGCGGAAAAGGGCGCGCGCCTCCTCGATTTCGTCGGGAGCGAGAGCGGGCACACAGAACAAGTCCATGTCCCCGATTGTCCCTCAATCGAGTCCTGGGCTTGAGGTTCCAGGTTCCAGGTTTCAAGTTTCAGGTGGCGCCCGTGGTCTTGAAACGGAAACTGAAACTTCTTCTTAAGGCGTGATCGCCGGAAAGAGCTCCAGCAGACCGGGCAGCGTCTCGACGCGTTCGACGGGATCGGGAGCGGGCGAGGCGCCGATCAGGATCGCGCGCAGGCCGGCGGCGCGGGCGCCGAGGATGTCGATCTCGTAGACGTCGCCGACGTAGGCGCAGGAGGAGGGGAGGAGATGGAGCCCCTCGGCCGCCGCGAGGAAGATCCGCGGGTCCGGTTTCTCGAGTCCCACGCGGGCCGAGTCCAGAATGATCTCCAGATGCGTCGCGAGATCCGCTTCTTCCAGGAGTCTCCGGACTCGCCCGTCGGCGTTGGAGATGACGCCCAGGCGGTAGCCGCGCTCCCGCAGGGCCCGGAGCGTCTCCCGTGCCCCCGGGAAGGCGTCGGACCAGAGGTTCGCCCGGGCGTGCTCCTGCGCGATCCGCCGCGCCGCCGCCTCCCGCTCCTGCTGCTCGTCCACGCCCAGCGCCAGGAGAAGCCGGTCCAGGAACACGGGCATCCGCTCCGCGTCGGTGGACACGGGGTGCCTGAGGATCCAGGAGCGAACGGCGCCCGTTGCGGCCGCCTCCGCCGCGGCGAAGGCCTCGGGCAGGCAGGGGAGCCCCGCGGCGGCGCAGAAGCGGCGGCCGTCCACGTGGATCAGCGTGCCTCCGGCGTCGAAGAGAACTGCCTCGATCTTCACGGTCGTCTTCCCGAGAACCGAGCGCCGAACACCGAACACCGGGTCACGTCAGCTCCGCGCGGACCGCGGCTTCCAGCTCGTCGGCGATCGCGACGACGGTTTCCCGCTCCGAGCCTTCGACGAGGATGCGCAGGAGCGGCTCGGTTCCCGAGTAGCGCAGGTACACGCGTCCCCGGTGATCCAGCACCTCTTCGGCGCGCGCGACGGCGCGGGAGAGGGTGGCGATCCGATCGATCGCGACCCGGCGCGTGACGCGAACGTTCCGCAGGACCTGCGGCGTCTTCTCGAGCGAGGCGAGGCGCGACAGAGGCTGTCCGCTCTCCGCGACGATGGACGCGAGAAGAAGGGCAGTCTGGATGCCGTCCCCGGCCGGCGAGAAGGGGAGGATGACGTGCCCGGAAGTCTCGCCCCCGATGCCGGCGCCCGATTCCTCCATGAGTCGGGCGACGTTGCGGTCGCCGACGGATGCGCGGGTGAAAGCGATCCCCTCCAACGCGAGACCGGCCTCGAGGCCGTAGTTCGACATGACGGTTCCGACGACGCCTCCGTTCTTCAGGAGTCCCTTGCGCTTCCAGTCTCGCGCGACGATCCAGAGCAGATCGTCGCCGTCCAGGATTCGCCCGGTCTCGTCGGAGAAGATGGCGCGGTCGGCGTCTCCGTCCAGCGCGACTCCCATCGCCGCCGCGCTCTCGCGGGTCTTCGCGGCCATCCCCTCCGGGTGAAGCGCTCCGCACGCCGCGTTGATGTTCTTCCCGTCGGGGCGATCCGCGATCGCCGTGACCCGCGCGCCCGCCCGGCGCAGCGCCTCGGGTCCGATCCGAAAGGCCGCCCCGTTGCCCGCGTCCACGACCACGGCCAGTCCATCCAGCCGCGCCGGCACATGCGCCGCCAGCCTCTCCAGATAAATCTCCGCGAGCTTCGGATCGGCATCCAGCCGTTCCCCCGGCCCCCAGGTCACCCCGTCTCCCAGTCCCCCTGTCTCCCCGTCCCCTGCTCGCGAAGCGAGCAGCGCCTTCTCCAGCCGCTCCTCCTCCTCGTCGGGCCACTTGCGCCCGTCGGAGCCGAAGATCTTGATTCCGTTGTCTTCGTGCGGGTTGTGCGAAGCCGAGACCGAGATGCCCGCTCCCGCGGAGAGAGCCAGGACGAGCTCCGCGATCGCGGGAGTCGGGAGGACTCCGCCGCGCGCGACCTCGCAGCCCGCGAGGGACGCTCCCTCGGCGAGCCGCGAGAGAAGACCCGGCGTCGATTCCCGCGTGTCGCCCCCCAGGACGACGGTCCCGCCCGCGCCGGCGCGCTTGCCGACCTCCTCCCCGACCAGACGCGCCGATGCCGGGTCGAGAGGAAATTCCCCGGCCTTTCCGCGCAGCCCGTCGGTCCCGAAGAGCCTCACGTCCCGGATCTCTTGCGCCCGGGGCCCGGGGAGGGTTGCGCCGGCGCGGCCGGCCGCAGCCGCACGGTGACCATCACGACCTGCCCTTCCCGAACGCGCACCCCCGGAGCGTCGGCGAGGACCGTCGCCGGAACCGAGAAGTCCGCGGCCCGGTCCGCGAGCGAGACGGGATCGGTCTGGACGGAGGTCATCCGCGAGAGCGAGGAGTCGGGGCCGAGCAGGCGGGCCACGGGGGGCTCGACCAGCACCTGCCCGACCTCGAAACCGGGCGCCGGAGAGCCGGCCAACCGCGCGGCGATGGGGAGGGTCTTCTCGGCGATCGCGTCGAGCGCGACCCGGATTTCCGAAGGCGCGATCGCGATCACCTCGACCTCCTGCGGGACGTTGATGTCCTCGGGATCCAGGCGGTTGATCCTCTCGCCGCGAGGCGCGCCGGTCAGGTCGATTACGGCCTCGAGCTTGCCGGGATCGAGTTGCCGGAGCGCCGTGAACGGCCCGCGCAAGCGGACCTCGATGGTGGGCGGGAGAGGCGAGGCGATCAGGGTTCCCGCCGGCACGTTCGCCACCGACAGCGGGATGCGGTAGCTGCGCTCCGAGATGCGCTCGCGCTGCTGCGCCGAGAAGACGAACCACACCAGGATCGCGATCGCCAGCGCGAGGATCTTCGTCCCCAGGTTGCGAAGAAGAGCGGGCCGCGCCATCTAGGCTTATTTCGCCATCTCTCTGACAATCCGGGCCGCCGGGTCCTGTCGCCGACCACCTCGCGCGCGGACTGCGGGCGGATAGGCCAGTCGGACTAAGGGAAGGCTCCTCCGCCCGCGCGCGAGGTCTCCGTCCGGCGCCACCCGTCGGCCCTTCACGTCGGTGTAAGCCGGACTGCAAGCCCCGGAGCCGGCGGCGTTTCCCGGAGGAGGTGATGGGTGAGGAGCATGGAAGGGCACAACCGGCGCCACGCTGCCTGTGCGACGAACCCTCAGCGGCGGCCCGTTCTCACCATTGCGGCCGGCCGCCGCGTGCCTCCGAGGGAAACGACGACGGCTCCGGGGCGTCCTTTCAGTGATTTCAAGCATCAGGCGGCTCGGGAGAATTCGCGCAGGAGCAGGTCGCGCAGGGCCTTGCCGTCCAGGTCCTCGATCAGGTCGCCGTCGCGCGCCACCGAAATCGCGCCCCGCTCCTCCGATACGACGACGGCCAGCGCGTCGGTCTCTTCCGTGATGCCCATCGCGGCGCGGTGCCGCGTGCCGAGCCGCAGCCCTTCCCGCAGGGAGAGGGGGAGGAGACAGGCGGCCGCCGCCACGCGCTCCCCGGCGATGATGACAGCGCCGTCGTGGAGCGCGGTGCCGGGGGTGAAGATCGTCACGAGCAGATCGTAGGAGACCGCGGAATCCACGGGCACGCCGTTCTCGATGTAGGTCTTCAACCCCTCCCGGCGCTCGAACACGATGAGCGCGCCGACGCGCCTGGCCGAGAGCGACGTCGCCGCCAGAACGATCTCGGAAATCGTCTCTTCCGCGTGATAGCCGGAGAACCACGCGAAGAGCGGGTTTCGCCCGAAGGCGGCGAGCGCCCTGCGCAGCTCCTGCGCGAAGAGAACGATGACCGCCAGCGGCAGGTAGAAGATGACGGCCTGGAGCACGGTGCGGACCGCGGTCAGCCTCGCGAACACCGCGATCTCGTAGATCGCGAACGCCGTGACGATTCCGAAGACCATCTGGACGGCCCGGGTTCCCCGGATCAGGCGCAGAAGGCTGTAGACCAGGACCGCCACGACCAGGATGTCCACGGCGTCGCGCCACGTCACCGACAGGTGCGATATTGAGGCGACCCGGCGGCTCAGGCTCTCGATCATCGAGCCGCTCCGGCCGACCGGACGGCCCCGGCCTCGGAAGCGGGCGTCTCGATCGCCCGCAGCATCCGCAGGAAGCGCGCCGACTCGGCGACGTCGTGGACGCGCGCGATCGCGGCTCCCGCCCGCGCGGCCGCGGCGAGGCAGGCGAGCGAGCCCGGCAGGCGCTCCTCGTTGGACGCCCTGTCCTCTACTCCCGAGAAACGCCGGACAAATCCCTTGCGCGAGGCGCCGGCCGCGACCGGAAAGCCGAGCGAGGCAAAGGCTTCGAGATGGCGCAGGAGGATGAGATTGCCCTCCGGGCTCTTCCCGAACCCGAAGCCCGGATCGACGGCGAGCCCGTCCGGCGCGACACCGGCCTCGAGCGCGCGGGACAGCGCCGCCGCGAGCTCCCGCGCGACGTCGGCAAGGGGATGCGCGTAGGAGACGTCCTGCTGCATCGTGCGCGGGTCGGTCCCCTTCATGTGCATGAGGATCGCGCCGGCCCGGGCCTCCGCGACGGCTCCCGCCATTTCCGGATCGTAGCGAAAGGCCGAGACGTCGTTGACGAGGTTTGCTCCGGCCGCGATCGCCGCGCGCGCGACGGCCGCCTTGCGCGTGTCGATCGAGAGGGGAAGGCCGCTCCCGCGGCGGACGGCTTCGATGACGGGGACGACGCGCCGGATCTCCTCCTCGGCCGGTATCTCCGCGGCCTCTCCGTAAGCGGCGGGCCTGGTGGACTCGCCTCCGATGTCCACGACGGCGGCGCCTTCCTCGAACATGCACAGCGCCCGCTCCGCCGCGCGGGCAGCATCGAAATAGACGCCGCCGTCGGAAAAGGAATCGGGAGTGACGTTGACGATCCCCATGACGGCCGGCGGCTGCGAGAGGTCGAGGACACCTGCGTGAGCGAGCGCGAGCCTCGCGCTTCTTCGTCCCGCCCGCTCGAAAGCCTCCTGCGCGCGGCCGCGCAGCGTCGCCGGCAGCGCCTTCAGGCTTTCCGCGCGCCGAGCCCGCGACAGGACCACCGGCGGTGAGACAGACCCCTCCAACCTGACCACATCCACCGGAAACTCCGACGCGGCAAACGTCGCCGGCCGGAACCCGTCCCAGGACGCGATCTCGCGAAGCCGCGCCGCATCAGCTGCCGGTATGACGAGATCCGCCGGGACACTCACGCCGCCGAGTTTAACGCGGGGAAAGCTCGTCCAGCTGGGAGAGAGGCTGAGAGCTGAGAGCTGAGAGCTACATCGCCTCGTCCGCCGTCGGCCCGTACATGCCCGGCAACGGCACGTCGTTCAAGCGCAGGTACACGGACAGCTGGCCGCGGTGGTGGATCAAGTGATTCAGGAGGACGCGCCGCAGCAGGAACCGCTTCTTCAAGGTAAAGAAGGCCTGGCCTCCCCGCGTGACAGTGAAGTCGCGCGAAAGTTCCTCCTCGGAGATGGCGGCGATCGCCTCGCGGGCCTCCCGGACGTTCTCATCGAACCGGGCGAGGAAATCCGCGGCGCTCTTCATCGCCGGCGGCTTCTCGCTCCCGGCCGCGAACTCGTCGCTCTTGATCCGGAACCCGAAGCGGGGAAGCTCCGTGACGTGCGTCGCCAGCTCCCCGAGGCTCTTCGACTTCGCGTGAGGCTTCCAGCCCAGATTCGCGGCCGGCACCCGCTCGAGCATCCGCCGGGTCGCCGCCATCTCGCCGTCGAACTCCTCGAGGAAGGTGTCAGTGAAAGACATCGCGAGCAGGTGTCAGGGTAAAGGTGTCAGGTGGAGACAGGTGTCAGGTGCCAGATGTCAGGTGTCAGGTCAAGCCAGGCTCCGGGCCTGAAACCTGACACCTGATACCTGAAACCTGCATTTCCCCTGACTCCTGCAAACCTGAAACCTCGCCTCTCACGCAGGCTCCGGCACCATCGGTCCGATGGTGCCGCCGGCGACTTCCGGAGTGCCGGGCAGGATCGGAGGCTTGGGAGGGCCGGACTTGCGGAGCTTGGAGATGTCGGTGCCGGTCTCCTCGGCGATGATCTGGAGGACCTCTTCGCCGTCGAGCACTTCCTTCTCCAGAAGAGTGCGCGCCAGCCGGTGCATCACCTTCTCGTGGGACTCGATGATCCTCGTCGCCCGGTCGTAGGCGGCGGTCACGATCTTCTTGACCTCGGAATCGATCTGGTTGGCTGTCTGCTCGGAGTAGTCCTGCGTGCGGCCGAAGTCGCGGCCGAGGAAGATCTCGCCGTCCACCTTGCCGAACGTCAGCGGGCCCATCTCGCTCATGCCCCATTCGCAGACCATCTTGCGGGCGAGATCCGTCGCCTTCTCGAGGTCGTTGCCGGCGCCGGTCGTCATGTGACCGAGGAACTTCTCTTCCGCGATGCGGCCTCCCATCATGACGGTGATCGTCGCGTCGAGATACTCCTTCGTGTGCGAGTACTTGTCCTCGGTGGGAAGCTGCATCGTGACGCCCAGGGCCCGCCCGCGCGGGATGATCGTGACCTTGTGGAGCGGATCGGCGTCCGGCAGCATCGCCGCCACGAGCGCGTGTCCCCCCTCGTGGTACGCCGTGTTCTTCTTCTCCTCCTCCGTCATGATCATGGACTTTCTCTCGGGCCCCATCATGACCTTGTCCTTGGCGTACTCGAAGTCGATCATCTCGACTTTCTTCTTGTTGAAGCGCGCCGCGTTCAGGGCCGCCTCGTTGACGAGGTTGGCCAGGTCGGCGCCGGAGAAGCCGGGCGTGCCGCGCGCGATGATCGAGAGGTCCACGTTATCCGAGAGCGGCGTCTGGCGCGTGTGGACCTTCAGGATCTGCTCGCGGCCCCGCAGGTCGGGACGGTCCACGACGACGCGCCGGTCGAAGCGGCCGGGCCGCAGCAGCGCCGGGTCGAGCACGTCCGGCCGGTTCGTCGCGGCGACCAGGATGACGCCCTCGTTCGTGTCGAACCCGTCCATCTCGACGAGCAGCGCGTTCAACGTCTGCTCCCGCTCGTCGTGCCCGCCGCCGAGCCCCGCCCCGCGGTGCCGCCCGACGGCGTCGATCTCGTCGATGAAGACGATGCACGGGGCGTTCTTCTTTCCCTGCTCGAAGAGGTCGCGCACGCGCGAGGCGCCGACGCCCACGAACATCTCGACGAAGTCGGAGCCCGAGATCGTGAAGAAGGGGACGTTGGCCTCGCCGGCGACCGAGCGCGCGAGGAGCGTCTTGCCGGTGCCCGGAGGGCCCATCAGGAGGACGCCCTTGGGGATCTTGCCGCCGAGCTTCTGGAACTTCTGCGGGTCCTTCAGGAACTCGATGATCTCCTGCAGCTCGACCTTCGCCTCCTCGACCCCGGCGACGTCCTTGAAGGTGACCTTCTTCTGCGTGGGCGTCAGGAGCTTCGCCCGCGACTTGCCGAAGGAGAGGGCCTTGTTCCCGCCCGCCTGCATCTGCCGCATGATGACGAACCAGATCGCCACGAGGAGGATGAGAGGCCCGTACATCACGAGCGCCGACACGAGCGAGGAGTCCTTGATCGGCGTCGCCTCGATCTCGACCCCCTTGGCCTGCAGGTCCTCGACGAGCTTGGGGTAGTTGGGTGCGTAGGTCTTGAAGGCCGCGTCGCGCTTGCCCGAGGAGGGCGAATAGGTCCCGCGGATCTCTTCCCCGCGGATCGTGACCTTCTGGATGTGTCCTTGCGAGACCTGGGTCAGGAAGCGCGAGAAGCTGATCTCCTCGATCGCCGTCGCGCCGGTCTTGAAGACGTTCCAGGCGAGGATGATCAGGACCAGGATGACCATCCAGAGCAGCAGGTTCTTGATCGTGGCGTTCAACCGGTTGACTCCTTGGGGACTGCGGTCAGGGGGACAGCCGGCCCCGGCACCAGCATAACCGACCTCTTGGGGGGATTATTGCCCTGCGAGGGCTCTCCGGGTTTCCCCGGCGGCCGGGCGTGGACGGAGAGGATCGGCCCGCGTCTCTCGAACCGGATCCGGCGGCCGGCCTCGAATCGGAAATCCGACCCTTCGACGAGGCGGGCCACGATCTGCTCGCGCTCGCGCCCCGTCAGCGGCGGCCGTCCCGGCAGGGCGAAGGGTCGGGCGGCTTCCTCGACGGCCTGACGCAGGAGGGGCAGGTCGCAGTCCTCCAGGGAGGAGGCGTCGGCGAGGACCGCGCCGGGCCCGCGGAAGATCCGAGGCTCGATCTCCCGCGCGAACCGCCGCGCGAGCGCGTCCCGTTCGCGCGACAGCCGCTCGACCTCCCGCGTCATTTCGGCGAGCGAGCTCCTCCGCTCCTTCCTCGAGGAGCCGGGCGATCTCGCGCCGGACGCGGTTTCGCGAGAGACGCAGGTCTCCATTGGAGGCGTCGCGCCGATGTCCGATGCCCCGCGCTCTCAGGAAATCGAGGATCTCCGCGGCGGGACACGTCCAGCATCGGCCTGACGACGCCGTCGGCCCGCTCGCGCTTGACGCCCGCGAGTCCCGCGAGACCCGCCCGCCTCTCCCGCGCGAGCAGGTAAGTCTCGAGCCGGTCATCCCGCTGGTGCGCGGTCGCGATCCGCTCCGCGCCCGCCTCCGCGGCCATCTCCTTGAGCGCCGCGTAGCGCGCGTGCCGGGCGCCCGCCTCCGGGGAAAGCCCGAGAGCCCTGGCCTCCTCCCGGGCGTCCCGCCGCCGGAAGAAGAAGGGGAGCCCGAGCCGCCGCGCGTGCTCGCCCACGAACGCGAGGTCGCGGTCCGCCTCGCGCCCGCGCCAGCCGTGGTGGACGTGCCCCACGGAGAGCCTCCACCCGGTCTCGCCGGCTGCTTTGCGCCGCGCCATGGAGCAGAGCCATGGAGTCCGCGCCTCCCGAGACGGCCAGCAGATGCGAGCCCCCCGGCGGCATCAGCCCGCTCGCGGCGGCCTCCTTCAGAGCGGCCAGGATCGCGTCCATACGTAATGGTACGCCGTTCCAGCCACGACGTTCCCGCGCCTCTCCTCCGTGTCATCCTGAGCGAAGCGAAGGATCTGCTCCCGTCATCGCCTTGACGGAGCGTTCCCGCCGCCGCCTAAGATCACGCGTTCTCTGCGCTGGCGGTGTAGCTCAGTTGGTCAGAGCAAGCGGCTCATATCCGCTGTGTCCGGGGTTCAAATCCCTGCACCGCCACCAAAACGTCGCTGCGCCCGCTCCGCTTGGATTTCGCCCCTGCGGGGCTCATCAGCTACGGGGCTTCGCTCCCGCGGCGCGCGCCTCCTCCCCTCTGGGAGACTTCGCGCGCCGCGGGCTTAACCGCTGCATTGGCTCAAAAAGCAGCAGTCTCGCTCGTTGGGTAGTTGTCAGGGACAGGCGAAGGCGTTGGTGTCCTGGATCGGCTGGAACGCGGTTCCCTGGGGATTGACGTAGGTCTTGACCGTTCCGGTCTGCGTGTCGGTGACCGTCATGACGACGTTGACGTTGGTCAGGCCTCCCGCGAAGACCCAGTAGCGGTTGTTGACCGGACAGCCGGTCACGACCTTGGTGACCATCTCGACGTTGTTCGGAGTGAAGAACCAGAAATAGCCGGTGTCCTCCGGTGAGAGCGACCGCCTGGCCGGAGCCGGTTCCGCTGCCCGAGGACCGTCCAGACCGTGCGAACGCTGAAACGCCCGTTGTTCAGGCAGAGGGTCGTCGCGTTGGCCACGCAGTTGGCGGCGGGAGCGGCCGGTCCGCGCTCGAGCAGGCGCGTCAGGCCGGCGGAGATTGCCTCCGCCGACGCGGCGACGGAGCGCGATGGAGCGCCGGCGCTCCCGTTTCCTCCCGCGGTCCTGGAGCCGGCGAAGGCGCTCGTGTCCTGGATCGGCTGGAACGCGGTCCCCTGCGGATTGATGTAGGTCTGGGTCGCTCCCGTCTGCGTGTCGGTGACGGTGATGACGACGTTGACGTTCGTCAGGCCTCCGGCGAACACCCAGAACCGGTTGTTGACGGCGCGCCCGTCCACGACCTTGATCACGACCTCCACGTTGTTCGAGCTGAAGAACCAGAAGTAGCCCGTGTCGCCCGTCAGAGGCACGGCCGTGGCCGTCCCGCTTCCCGACGGCGACTGGAAGGATGCCGTCACGCTGAACCGCGAGCCGTTCAGGCAGAGCACGTTCGGGCCCGCCACGCACGGCCCGGCGCCGGCGCCGGATATGGCGACCTGTCCCGCCCAGGTTCCCCAGTGGTTGACGGTGCTCGCGGCGTATTCGCCGAAGAGCCAGAGCTTCGAGGGATCGGCCGGGTCAACCACCGCGCCGCTGTAGTCTCCCCAGCGGTTCTTTCCCGACGCGGGGTTGACGTAGTTCGTTTCGCCGCTTTTCAAGAGCGTGCTCCCTTGCAGGGTCGTGTCCGTCGTCGCGCGGCCGGTGTAGCGGACGCCGGCGTATTCGTTGGTGCAGCTCCGCGTGAAGACCATCCCGAGGTTGCTGTTCTGGTCGGGAGCGACCGCGGGATAGTAGTACCAGCATCCGTCGGCGCCGAAGGAGACATCCTCCATGACGGTCGGCGGACCGCCGCCGACGCCGAGCCGGACGTAGCGAACTCTCGAATAGGCGTCGCCCGTGCCGCCCGCGACGGCGTGCGAGGTCCAGAGCGACCCGTTGCGGTACACGAGGTCGAGCAGCCGCCCGTCGCCGGTGTCGATCAGGCAGGGCGCGGGGCAGCCCGGGCCTGCGCCGGTTCCATCCTGCTGATCCGCGTTGGGCGGCGCCGTTGAAGCGGTGACCGGAACGTTCTGGGCCGTCAGCGTCGGTGATCCGCTCAAGGGGTTGGTGAGGGACCAGAGCGTGAAATAGGTGCTCGTTTCGAAGGGGCTGTTGCTGACGAGGTACTCGACTCCCGGAGTGCCGAAGGTCAGGGCCGGCCTCAGAGTGAAGACCCGCTCGGTCGTGCTCACCGGGTCCGTCAGGTCCCAGAAGTCGAAGTAGGTGATGGAGCCGCACGCATAGAGCTGCGACTTGGAAATGATGCGAAGCCTCGAATACTGGAACGACCCATCGGCCCCGGGCGTGAGTTGAAACTGGTTGGTCGTGATGTAGACGGCCTGGTCGTCGAGCCCCACGCCTTCGTAGTCGGACCAGTTGCCGGAAGGCGTGTTGCCGTTGCGGTCGCCGTGGAGCGAGTAGTTGCACCAGGTGCCCGTGGGATCGGAGCCGCTGGAGACGGAGATGAGAACCCACGATTCCGTCTTGTCGTCGGTCGCGAGGTAGACGAGGATCCAGCGCCCCGCCGCCGGGTCGTAGAGCACCTTGGGATCGAAGGCGCCCCCGATCGCGACGATGTTGGGAAGCACGTTGGACGAACCAGTCGTTCGCCTGGGCCTGGAAGAGGAGAGTCCCGGACTTGGAGAAGACCCCGAACTTGGAGTTGACCGCCGCGACCAGGTGGTTGGGTCCGACCGCCACGATGGGGTCGGGCGGGATCCTGGCCGTGTAGTCCAGGCCCGGGAACGAGACGATCGGGCTCGCGGCCGCGGCGACCTGGAGCGCGCGGGGCCCGAGCTTCGAAAGAGCGCGCGAGGCGTCTTCGACCTCGTTGGATCCCGCGGGCGCGAGAGGGGCAGCCAGGTTCGACGGGTTCTTGACTCGCGGGATCTCGTGCTCGCGGGAGGATTCCACGGCGGCGCCGATGGCGGCTCCCCGGGCGACCTGGGGGACGGAGGAGGGGGACACCGTCGCGGGAGTCCCGCTGACGCCCCTCGCGGGTCCCTGAAAGCGCGGGCCGGAGACGGCGGGAGCGGTCTGTCCGGATCCGCGCGAGGAGACCGTGAGGAGCAGCGCGAGCAGGGCGGTCGAGACAAGGATCAGCTTCCGGCGTGCGGTCCGGCCAGGTTTCATGACGATGTCCTCTTGTTAAGCCAGTGAATGATACGCCTCGACAGGAGCTTGATCCCGGATATTCCTGACTATACTGCCTTCATGCCCGTTTCGGCCGACCGCGCATGAGCTCTACGGAGCTCGTCGAGCCTGTCGAACCTGTCGAGCCGCTCCCTCCTTCCCGCCGGCCACGTTTCGGAGGCTTCTTCTGGCGGGACCCCAACACCCAGTTCCTTCTGCTTGCCGCGTTGGCCGGCGTGCTGGGAGCCCTGGGCGCGGTCGTCTTCCGGTTTCTGACCGTCCGGCTGACGCACCTGCTCATGGAGGCGACCGACATCGTCAGCGCCGCCGAGTCGCTTCCTCCCGCGTTGCGGGTGTTCGTGCCGGCGGCCGGCGGGCTCGTCGGCGGGCTCCTCCTCGTCTGGCTGGTGAAGGAGAAGGGGACGCACGGCATCTCGCAGATGATCGAGGCCGTCTCGCTCGCGCGGCGCCCGGTGCGCGTGCGCCCGGCCGTCGGGCGCGTCGTCTCCTCGATCGCGGTCATTGCGACGGGCGGCTCGGAGGGGCGCGAGGGTCCCATCATCCAGATCGGAGCGGCGCTGGCCTCCTCGCTCTCCCGGCGCCTGAAGGTCTCCCCCGAGCGCGTCCGCATCCTGACCGCCTGCGGCATGGCGGCCGGCGTCGCCGGCGCCTACAACACGCCGATCACCGCGACGCTCTTCGTGCTCGAGGTGGTCGTGGGCTCCTTCGCGATGAGGCTCTTCGGTCCGGCGGTCGTGTCGGCCGTGACTTCAACCGTCGTCGTGCGGCTTCTGCTGGGCGACGAGCCCGTCTACAAAGTCGCGCCCTTCCACCTCGAGTCGATCGTCGAGTTCCTGCCGTTTGCCGTGATCGGCCTGCTGTCGGGTCCCGCTTCCGCGCTCTTCGCGAGGTCCCTGCGGCAGGCGAAGAAGCTCTTCGAACGCGTTGACCTGGCGCGGCCTTTCACGATGGCGCTCGGCGGCGCGATCGTCGGCGCGATCGGGATCTTCCTGCCGGAGGTGTGGGGCAACGGCTTCGAGGCGACCAACCGGATCCTGCGCGGCAATCCGACGCTCCTGCTTCTCCTCCTGCTCTTCGCCGGAAAGATCATCGCGACCTGCGCCACGATCGGGTCCGGCGGCGTCGGCGGCGTGTTCACCCCGACGCTCCTGGTGGGCGCCGCCGTAGGAGGCGCCGTCGCCAGGCTCTGCCAGCTCACCGTGCCGGGCCTCGACGCCCCCATCGGAGGGTACGCGCTCCTGGGCATGGGAGGGCTGCTCGCCGGGCTGACGCGGGCGCCGCTTCTCGCGATCATCATGATCTTCGAGCTCACGCAGAACACCGAGGTCCTGCTGCCGATGATGGTCGTGTCGGTCATCGCGGCGCTGTCGGCGCGGATCTTCGAGAAGGACTCGATCTACATCTCCAACCTCCGGTCGGCCGGCATCGTCTGGGAGTCGACGCCGGAGGCGACGACCATCTCGACCCTCAAGGTCTCCGACATCATGCGCACGGACGTCAAGTTGATCCCGCGCTCGACGCCCTTGAGCGACATCATCAAGACGTTCCTGGCGACGCGCAATCTCTACCTCTACGTCGGAGACGAGGAGGGGAGACTCCTGGGCGTCGTGGACCTGCACGACATCAAGGACATGTTCCCGGAGCGCGAGCTCGGCGCCGTCGTGATCGCCGAGGACCTCGTGACCACGATCCCCGTCGTCACGCCGGGGGAGTCGCTGACGAGCGTGAACGAGAAGCTCTGGTTCCGGGACCTCGGGCACCTGCCGGTCGTGGACTCGGCCGAAACGAACCGGTTCCTCGGCATCGTCACGCGCCGGGACCTGCTCGGGGCCATCGACCGCGAGGTCCTCCAGAGGAGCCGCCTCGTCGCCCGCGTGCGCACCTTCTCCGAGCAGGAGGGGGAAGGCGAGATGGACTACTTCGAGCTGCCCGAGAAGCACCGCATGATCGAGATCGACATGCCGGCAGGCCTGGCGGGGCGCACCGTGGGGGAGTCGGGCATCCGCACGCGCTTCGGCGTCTCCGTCCTGGCGGTCAAGAGGCGCAGCCGCGAGGGGCTCGAGCGCCGCTTCGTTCCGGGACCCGAAGACCGCTTCGAGTCCGGCGACGTCCTGATCGTCCTCGGCACCGAGGAAGCCATCCAGCGCCTGCGCTCCGCCTGACGTTCTATCTCTGTGACTTCCGTCACCAAGACTAAAGTCATAGTCCCGCGGAGAGATCGCATTGGGGGAGCTCGGCGCCCGGATTGACAACCTTTTGCCGCTGGTATCGAATGCCAGTTTGGAGGTAAACGATGAAAGGCTCTCGATCGATCCGGTTCTCGGTGATCCCCTGCGTGCTGGCGCTCGCGTTCGTGATCTTCCCGCAGGCGCTCCAGGCTCAGTGGAAAGCCGTCGTCGGGGCCCAGAGGGCCGACAAAGGGAAGCAGGCCCTGGCATTTCTCCCCAATGAAATTTGGATTCACGCCGGCGACGACATCACCTGGACTTTCAACGCGGACGACATTCACACAGTGACCTTCCTGACCGACGGACAGGTACGCCCCTTTTTCGGCGACGGGTGCCCGGGCTTTTCGGGTGGATCGGCGGTCTTCAATGGCTCGTCGTGTGTGACGACTCCGCCGCTCACGACGGGAGCGACCTTCAGGGTGACTTTTCCGATCGCCGGCAACTACAAGATGGTCTGCCTGGTGCACGAGAACATGACCGGTGTCGTGCACGTATTGAGTCTCGCCACCGCGCTTCCGCACGACCAGAAGTTCTATGACCAGCAGGCGCAGAAAGGGAAGGACGACCTGCTCTCGGATACGAAGCACTCCAGGCATCATGGGAGCGAGGAGGTGTTCGCGGGCAGCGGGGAGGTCGTCGCGAACGCGGGAGGCTCCCAGACGGCGTCCCTCATGCGTTTCGATGAGCCCAACAAGACCATCCGTGTCGGAGACACGGTGGAATGGACGAACCAGGACCCGATCACGCCGCACACGATCACGTTCGGAGCGGAACCCGCCGACGCGGGCCCTCCTTCCCCCAACGTGACCGTGGATGCGGATGGAGCCCGCCACGCCACCATCGATTCGACCGCGGACAACGTGCATTCGGGATTCATCATCGCGGCGCCGCAGGAGCGGCTGGGTCTGGCGCAGGCGCCACTGGGCTTCACGCGCTTCCGAGTGACCTTTACTCACGCGGGGACTTACGATTACATCTGCGCCCTTCATGATGACCTGGGCATGAGAGGGAAGATCAAGGTCAACCCGTAGATCCCCTTCACCCGGTCCCTGCCCGGGACCGGGTGAAGTGCTACTCTTTTCGTAGTGACGCCAACCCGGAAGAACAACGAGCTCTACGCGCTGCGCGGGCGATGGCAGAAGGAACGCTCGCGGCTCTACGATCAGGACACAGGGCTGGCGACGATCGGCGCCCTGACGGACGAAGTCGGCCAGCAGCTCCTGCGGCTCGGCTCGCTCGCGGTGCTCGTCTTCCGGCCCGGCTCGGACGGACGCATCGAACAGGTCTGGGGCTGGCAGGCCTACGACGACCTGCTGCTCGACTTCGTGCGGAGGTTGAAGGCGTTCCAGTCGGAGGGGGTGATTCCGCCCGGCACGTTCTGCGTCTCGCACGTGCGCTCCGACGAGATCCTTCTTTTCGTCGAGCCGGGCGTGGGCCTGGTCGAAACCCCCGGAGCCCTCGAGCAGAAGGCCGGAGAGCTCGACCAGTTGATCCGCGGGTACCTCGCCGAAAAGGCGGAGCTGAAGGGACGGTTCCGATCTTTCGTCGGCGCAGCCCGCATCCCCTTCGATTCGAAGTACCGTGTCGAGCGGCTGCTCTACCGCGGCCTCCAGGAGGCGCGCGACCAGATCACGCGCAAGACCGTGCGGGCGGAGATCCAGGGGGGCGAGCTGCTGCACGACGCGATCACCCGCCACGATTTCTACCCGGTCTTCCAGCCCGTCTTCGACCTCGGCAACGGCGGGATGATCGGCGTCGAAGCCTTGTCGCGCGGCCCGCGCGGGAGCGAGCTCGAGAGCGGCGAGACTCTCTTCGCCCTGGCGGAGAGGACGGAGATGCTCCTCCCGCTCGAGCGCATCTGCCGGGCGCAGGCCCTCGAGGCTGCCGCGACGGCCGGCGAGGATTGGAAGATCTTCCTGAACCTCTCGCCCACCGCCGTCGCCGATCCCGACTTTCTGGGCCCGCTCTTCCTCGACCAGGTCGCCCGGCACGGGCTCTCGCCCGACCGGATCGTGCTGGAGATCACCGAGCGCACCTACGTCGTGTACCAGGAGCTCTTCCGCGAGGTCCTGGCCCGGTTCCGGCAGCAGGGTTTCCGCATCGCCGTGGACGACGTCGGCACGGGCTACAGCAGTCTCTCCTTGCTCGCCGACATCGAGCCGGATTACCTGAAGTTCGACGCGGTCTTCGTGCGGGGCATCGACAGCCATCCGACCAAGCAGGATCTCCTGGAGGCGCTCCTCTCCTTCGCGCGCAAGATGAACACCCGGGTCATCGCGGAAGGCATCGAGAGCGAGGAGGAGCTGAAGACCCTGCGGTCCCTGCGGGTCCCCTACGGCCAGGGCTTCCTCCTGTGCCGCCCCATGCCCATGGCCGACATCGGAAAAGACCAGCGGCTCCCGATGTGACGGGGTTCCAGGTTCCAGGTTTTAGGGGGCGCCGGCTTGAAACTTGAAACCTGAAACTTGAAACTCTGCTTCTCTGGGAGGTTAGCTCAGCGGTAGAGCGCCTGCTTTACACGCAGGATGTCAGAGGTTCGATCCCTCTACCTCCCACCATTATTTTCAATTGTTTATTTTGAAACTGAGAGTGTGTTGTGGGGGGTGTGTGGTGGTGGAGATGGGTAGTGGGTGTTTGTGTAGAGGTGGTTGGTTTTTTGTGAGCGAGCGGGGAGGTGGCTCAGGCGTGGTGAGTGGTGTGATTGGCTACTGGTTATGGATATGTAGGCGGAGATGGAGAGCAGTTTCGAGGCTTAGAGGTTTGCATATGGGTGGGCGAGTGTGTTGGTCTCTTACGCTGTGTTTTGCGATGAAGCTGCGTGCCGTCTTTGCATTGGTGTGCAAGTCTCTGAGTGTCGCTACTGCGCTGTATCAGGCGACACAGAGGAGCGGACGGTGATGGTGCAACACGGAGCCAAGGACCGGGCAGTGCTATGCCCGGAAGAAGAGATGGGAGGGGTTTTTGATCGACGAGAACTCTTCGCAGAGCGCGAGATCGCTCGATGGTGGGAGAGCCTGTCGGCCTCCGAACAGCGGGCGCTCCAAGGACCGGAGAGGCGCTGCTGCTGGAGACGAGGGACGCAGAGCTCTCTGATCGCCTTTTGCCTTATTTTTGCAGAACTCTCTGGTGAATACGTACACTCTCAGTAGCCGCGCCTCTCCGCGTCCTCTGTATCGCTGCTGGTCTGGTCTAGAATCGATGGCGGGATCTACGCGAGATCGAGCAGCGAGGCTGCTCATGATTCGACCGGAAAAACCGCGAAGAGCGGCTCGTCATAGTCAGAGCGCTTCGCTCCAGACAGCGCGGGCTCGCGTCATCCGACGAAGAGGCTGAAAAGGTAGTAGGTGGTGGAGAGTTCGCAGAAAGACTCGCAGAAATAGCCACGCGGGGAACTGCTCTCCTCGCTCACGAGGGATTCGGCGAGAACCGGAGAGGATCCTCAGATCCGGCGACAGAACACGAGCTCTGTCACGACGAGTTGGTGATTCGTGTTCTTATCGAACTGTTCGCGGACCTTCGCGGAGAGGCGGCGTTTGGTATCGGCGCTCTCCTTGTCCAGGAGTGCGAGTTGAGATCGAGATTGTCCACGAGCCACATGCCGGGCAGTCCGTCCACGTCGTCGCGAATTTCGTCGGGTGCGCGGACTTGTCGGACCGTCGCCGCCCATTGCATAGCCGGCCGTTCCCTTGCTATCCCACTTCTTTTAAAGGGTAGCAGAACGAAAGTCCAGCTCGCCAAGTGCGCGATTGCGGTGAGCAGATCGCGCCGCTCGGCGTAAACAGAAAGATTCGACACCGAGTTGAGGATCGGTCGAACGGATGGCTCTCTTCCTCGTCAGGCCTTTCGCTGGACGCGGGCCCGAAGTTTGCCCGCGAGCTCGCTGATGCCCTTCGGCTTCGAGGAACTCCGCGGCGAACTTGATCCCGTCGTGGAAGGTGCCCTCCATCGCCGTCTCGATCGGCTCCGTTCCGGGGGTCCAGGTGTCTTTCGCGTGCCGGGCCTTCAGCCGCCAGCCTGCCCGAAACCGCCCCAGCGGGTCTTCGGAGCGTTCACCGTTGGAGAGTTGCATCATCGTCGCCTCCGGCATTGGTCGGTACAGGATACTCGCCCCAGAAGTGGCGAGCCGGTTCGAACCCCGGCCTGCCTTCATCTCCGCTTTGACCCCCCGTTTCCCGCGCCAACAAGTTTCCCGCAGGCCGTGATCCCGTCCCGGCCTTTGATGCCGGGCGTCGGACTCCACGGGTACCGAGCCAACCCGCTCGACAGACCATCGCGGGCATAGAATCCTCGTCGCCGTCATCCGATGACACTTTCCGCCGGGACCCGGCTAGGCCCGTACGAGATCCTCGCGCCTCTGGGCGCGGGCGGGATGGGGGAGGTCTACCGGGCGCGGGACAAGAAGCTGGAGCGGGATGTCGCGATCAAGGTGCTGCCGCAGTCGCGTGGCAGCCGATCCGGAAGCGCTGGCGCGGTTCGAGCGCGAGGCGAAGGCGGTCGCGGCGCTGTCGCATCCGAACATCCTCGCGATCCACGACTTCGGGACGCACGAGGGGATGGCCTACGCCGTCATGGAGCTTCTGGAGGGCGAGACGCTGCGCGGCAAGCTCGACGCCGGTCCGATCGCGCAGAAGCAGGCCGTGGATTACGCGCTCCAGGTCGCCAAAGGCCTCTCCGCGGCTCACGAGAAGGGGATCGTCCACCGGGACCTGAAGCCCGAGAACCTGTTCGTCTCGAAGGACGGCCACGTGAAGATCCTGGACTTCGGGCTGGCGAAGAAGGTGGAGGCGGTCGCCGCGGAGGAGCAGACGAGCGCGCCGACGGGCTCGGGCCACACGGAGGGCGGGACGGTGATGGGGACGATGGGCTACATGTCGCCCGAGCAGGTGCGGGGGCTGCCCGTGGATCACCGCTCGGACATCTTCTCCTTCGGGACGATCCTGTACGAGATGCTCTCGGGCAGGAAGGCGTTCAAGAGGGACACGGCGAGCGACACGATGGCGGCGATCCTGAAGGAGGAGCCGCCGGAGCTGACGCAGTCGGGACGGAACATCTCGCCGGCTCTGGATCACATCGTCAAGCACTGCCTGGAGAAGGACCGGGAGAACCGGTTCCAGTCGGCCAAGGACATCGCGTTCGCGCTCTCGGAGGCGTCGTCGTCGCGGCGAGCGACGCGAGCGGCGTGCAGCTCGCGGCGCCACCGGCCGGCAAGAAGAAGGTTCTCATCGCGGTTGCGGCTGTCGTCGTTCTGGCTGTCGCGGGTGTCTTCCTCTGCGGCGGCCGCACAGGGGCGGTGGGCGAGGCCGGTGGCGTCAAGCGCGTGGCGGTGCTGCCGTTCGAGAACCTGGGGGCTCCCGAGGACGACTACTTCGCCGACGGGATCGCGGACGAGATTCGAGGCAAGCTGACGTCCTTGCCGGGCCTGGAGGTGATCGCCGTGGCAGCTCGACGCCCTACAAGAAGACGACGAAGACGCCGAAGCAGATCGCCCGAGGAGCTGGACGTGAAGTACCTGCTGACGGCGACCGTGCGCTGGCAGAAGGGCGGCAGGCGCAAGCCGCGTGCAGGTGAGCCCCGAGCTGGTCGAGATGCCGCGAGTCCGGCGCGCCCGCTTCGAAGTGGCAGCAGCCGTTCGACGCGGCGATGACGGATGTGTTCCAGGTGCAGTCGGACATCGCGACGAAGGTGGCGCAGGCGCTGGGCGGCGCGCTCGGGGCGGGCGAGGAGAAGCGGCTTTCCGAGAAGCCCACGCAGAACCTCGCCGCCTACGACGCTTTCCTGAAGGGCGAGGAGGTCGGCGAACAGCTGGGAGCCAACGATCCGCCCAGCGTGCGCAAGGCGCTCGGCTTCTACGAGCAGGCCGTGGCGCTGGATCCCGGCTTCGCGCAGGCGTGGGCGAGAGTCTCGCCGGCCAATTCGCTCCTGTACGTCAACAGCACGCCCACGCCCGCGCTCGCGGAGCGCGCCCGGCAGGCGGGGGAGAAGGCCGTCGCGCTCGCGCCGAACCGCCCGGAGGGGTACCTGGCCCTCGGCAACTACGAACGGTTGGTTTCCGTGGACTACCACCGCGCCCTGGAGCAGTACGAGAAGGGGCTGCGCGTCGCGCCCGGCGATGCCTCCGCTTCTCAGGGGAACGGCGCTTGCCGAGCAGGGCCTCGGACGCTGGGATGCGGCGGTGGAGCACTTCAGGCAGGCGGAGCGCCTCGATCCACGGTCGGTTAGCAACCTGCGGCGCCTCGGCGAAGCGCTCCTCCGTCTGCGGCGCTACCCCGAGGCGCGGGAGGCTCTCGACCGTGGCTCGCCCTCGCGCCCGCCAACCTCAGTCTGATCGAGGACAAAGCCATGACGTTCCTCGGCGAGGGAGACCTCGCCGGCGCCCGGGCCGTGCTCAAGGCCGCGCCCAAGGAGGTCGAGCCGACCGCGCTCGTGGCCTACCTGGCGAACTACTACGATCTCGTCTGGGTCCTCGACGAGGAGCAGCGAGAGCTCCTGCTGCGGCTGACGCCGAGCGCGTTCGACGACGACCGGGGCACCTGGGCCATCTGCCTCGTTCAGGCCTACGCCTTGAAGGGCGATGCGGCGAACGTGCGCACCTACGCCGAGGAGGCGAGGAAGGCCTATCGAGGAGCAGCTTCGCGCAGCGCCCAATGATCCGCTGCGCCACGTCGTTCTCGGCCTCGCGCTGGCGTACCTCGGTCGGAAGGAAGAGGCGATCCGGGAGGGCGAGCGCGGTGTCGCCTCGATCCGGTTTCGAAGGATGCGGCGAACGGCCCCTACTATCCAGCACCAGCTCGTTCGGATCTACATGCTCGTCGGCGAGCCGGAGAAGGCGCTCGACCAGCTCGAGCCGCTGCTGAAGATCCCCTACTACCTCTCGCCCGGCTGGCTGAAGGGCGCGTTCGGTTTGGCGGGAATCGGCGAACTCTCTTCCAGGCGTCATTCTTCCCTGTCGCAGGATCAGCCAGTGCCCTTCGGCATCCGGACCGCGTCGATTAGGTTAGCAATACGCTGGGTATTCAGTGCTCCACCGGAATCGTCCAGTGTCTCGATTAGGGTTCGATATCCGCCACCACCCTTTTCCAACGGCAGAATGCTAGCGCATCGGTACTCCTCGTATTTCCCGCGCCCAACGTAGCCGGTACCCCGGGGTCGTCGAGCAAGCCCAAGTGCTCCCGGTAGAAGGTTACGCCGCGGGCGTGTCTCGTAGTTGCCTTTTGGGAATGGACGGATGCGGAGGCAGTGTTCCTATTTCTTTGCGCGGCGGTTCTAGTAACGCTGCCGGCGAGCAACTTTGCTGTGCGCCGATCCGTTCGACTGCGCTGTGATTCGCCTTTTCGATGATGCGGGCGACGTGGCTCGAGACGCACGAGCACGCCGGCGAGTTCACGTTACTCCACATTTCAATGTGCTTGGCGCAACCAGGATACTTCAGACACTATTTGCTCTGAATCGAGACAGTCAACTGGTACGCATTGTTGGTGCCAACTCCCTTCACCCCAACATAGTAGGTAGCCGCTCTGTCTTTTGGGTCCGGCCCTAGAATGGTACAGCTTTCGTTCGACGTACCAAGTTGTGGACGGCACGTAAAGCTGGTTTCAGTCGGCGCCTCATCTTTCCGGACGTAAAGGTCGGCGTTTCCCGTGCCCGTCATTTTGACTACGAGTTTTCTGTACTGGCTGATCGAGAATGGCCCGTAGTGCATCCACTTTCCTTGGGCGACTGCCTCCGCCACTCCACTGGGCCATACCGCGTATGGTATTCGCACATCTGTCGCTGGCGCGAGTAAGGCGAAGGCCGAGGGTCTGCGGCAGTCACTGGATTCGCAACCGAAGGCCGAGCCACTGACGTCGCCGCTTGTGTACTGGAATTGGATGACCATTCCCGTAGTCAGTGCCGTGTGCACCACGTACGCGAACCGTTTGACAAGGTCGGCGTCGGCCTTCGAAACCGCAAAGAACTGGATGCGGTCGGCCCCATCCTCTCGGGTAACTCCCCTCGAAACCGCTGGGCTCCGCACACTCCACACGAAAGTGGTCGGATTTCTCAATGATCTCCGCAGGCAGGCAATTGTACGTGCCTGCTGCCGCCGAGGAGGTCAGGGCCACAAGAATTCCGGCGACTGCAAGCTCTATATTTCCTCGCACATCGCGCTCCTTCCCCTACTTACAACAATGGCAGATGAGAAATGGCAGGTAATGTATTAAGCCACAGTCCCGCAGGGCTCGTCCCATACAGAGTCTGTGCTCCCTTGATGTCCAGCGAGGAGGGGTAGGCCCCTGGTCCGCAATAGTTCATGATAGAGGTGTCATCGTACGCGCTGGTCACGATGGCACCAGGAAGTTTCTCATCCCCATCGGGACAGAAACCCACGGCGTCGGGCCGGCTTTGCTCGTGCTCAAATGACAAGCCGTGTCCGACTTCGTGGGTGACAACCCCCCGTGCACGGCGATACGATACGCTACTACCGCTGATCCACAGCACGCCCCAGGTCGGCGTGTTTGAACTTTGGAAACCTCGATGGTATGGCTGATGTTTTTTCTGCCAGGGAATGTCGCCTGCGCCTCCGCAGTTATTGCAGGCTTGGAGCTCGACGGCCAGGGTTGCATTGGCCGGCGGATCGGAACATGTACCGAAACCGATGAACTCGACCTTCGTCGAACGGCCCCAAGTTGTGGTCAGCACGTCCCTTACGAGGTTCCTCTCGCGGCTATCTTCGTCGGAGGACAGCTGACCTGTGAAGATGAAGCAGACGGGGATTCGCGTGAGGCCGTCCGGCGATGCTGGCCACGTTAGTGGCAACACGTTCGATTTTGGCCGACAGTTTCCCCTCGCGATAAAGTGTGTGCGAGGAGCCAGCCGCTAGGATGATGACTAGAACCAGCAGCGTCGACCATGACTGTCTGATGCGTTGACTACCGGCTAACAGCGACTTCATGGCGAGCCTACTCCATTCCGAAATAGGTGAGCTTACGGCAGTCCTTCGCGAGGCAGTTGAAGCTGTTGCCACTGACGTCTCCGTCTTTGAAGCCAGCAATAAATCGCCGACCGGAAACTAGGGCCGTGGTACCTGATCGTCAGTAGGCGATCGGCGAGCTTGGCGTTGGCGGTGGGGACCGCGAAGAAGCGGATGGTGTCAGAGCCGTCTGGCACAGTTGTTGTGCACTCGCAGTGAATGCGATTACCGTATACGGCGATGGCTTTGAGCGTGCAACGAAACTCGCCGGCCTGAGCAACGTCCGTACGATAAATTGCCGCCGATCGCCATCAAAAATGCGATCACCAAAACTTTCACCAAGACCCGCTTGTCAGTGTTTCTCGAGCATACGACCTCCTTTCACCTGCTGCGGCTCTGGCATCCAGTGCCCGCAAGACCCCTGTTGCGGCAGATTCGACCACTTCGTCAATCGCAATTTTGCGCATTTCAGCAGGGCTCATCAGGACTCCCCCTTTCCATTAATCCGATCAGCGCTTTCAGATGCAGGTTACACAGGCTTACTAGCCGGTGCCGCTGGCCGCCCATTCGTGAAACGAGGAGAACCGTCGCGCGAAATGCCAGCGACTCACCGACCTCCTGATCTTCAATCGCTTCAAGACGGCAAAAAGGCTAGAGGAAGTCTTTCGAAGCTATGGCTCTGCGCCCTGCAACGCAAAAGCTTCCAAGAGGATTGTGCTCGAGTCCTCCACGGCTCACCACGCCTCCCGCCCTGAAAAAGCGAAGATCGCTCGAAAACAAGGACTTACGTGCTTTCGACGTGAGGCCTGTTTAGCGTTCTGAGCTGAATTCTGCACCAGGACTCGAAGACTTCCCTACACGCCTCGGCCATGGGTCACCCGGTTTGGCGCCCGAAAAGGATCTCCGAAGACGATCCGGTCAGGCACAACGAGCCGGAGAACGCGCCGGCCGGCGCTGCGGGCATCGCGCTCGACAGGACGGCTGTGGAAGCTCTCCCGATTCGGGGACAAGCGTTTGCGGGGATAGGCCCCGAGGCTGGGGGACCGCAAGACTGGCTCGTGACCAGGTACCCCCAAACCTCCCTGCAACTCCCTACCTGGACTTCTACCAAGGGACACCAGCCCAGGCACCCTGAAACCCCGCCTGGGTCCCAGCCAACTGACTGGTGAGAAATGAGTGTGTACAGGCGTGTCCTCGCACGCGATCCCATCACGAAGAAGCCAGTCCGAATTGATTCGAAGTGGAGCGTGCGCCTCGAGGTTCAGGGTCGCACGATTCGCAAGACTGTCGGCAGCTACGCCGGATTCGGTTACGTGGGAAGAAGGACCAGGTCTCGAAAGCGCAGAAGGGCCTGCTGGGACGCCGATCAACTCTGGCCGCTTACGTCGCGAAGCATTGGCCAATTGGTGAAGTCAGCGAGAATACCGCCGCGCGCGAGAAGTACATGTTAGATGGAGTGCTCTTTGCCACGATTCGGACGCACGGAGCTTTCTCGAATCTCCGTCGCCTCGGTCAAGGACTTTCGCCGGGAGCTTCGACGAGTTGGACATACCGCCCGCAACCGTGAACAACTTCATACGGCTGCTCCGGAAGATTCTTATCGACGCTCTGAGACCGTGGAATTCTGGGTACGTTGCCGCCCTGGCCTGAGGTGCTCAAGGAGCCTCGCTTGAAGCTGGAGCTTTCGGAGAACGAGCGGCGACTGTTCCTTGCGGCGTTCGATGATCAGGCGGGTTTCCTCGCGTCCGTCAGAGCCGGACGGAAGAAGGTGATCCCAATCAGGTCGGCTGGCTGCGTCGGGCGCAGGCGTGATTCGCAGGCATCGCTTTCGGATTACGCGCGGTTCAAATCGTCCCGCGAAGTCTTCGTGTTGGCCCTCGAAACGGGATTGGCGCTTTCAGACCTTTTGACCCTGAAATGGTCAGCCGTAGATCTTGAGGCGCGGTGTTATCCGTGGCCAGCGGCGTAAGACGGCAGAGGACTATCGGATTCCTATTTCGAAAAGGTGCCGGGAAGCGCTGGGAAACTGCAGCACCCGCCGAGATGTAGCCGGCCATGTTCTTCTGACGACAGCGGGGCAGCCGTACAGCGTGATCACGGTCATGCGGTACTTCCGGAAGGCCAAGTTGCTTTGCGGGCATCAAGCGTCGGTGTCGGTTCCATGACCTTCGGCACACGTTTGGCTCGCACCCTCGCTCGCAGGGGAGTCAGCCGCGACATGATCGGGATGATGATGGGGCACGCACCGGGTAGCCCGATGACTGCGCGTTATGCGAAACCCGGCGAAGCCGAAACGCTGGCGACGGGGCGAGAAGCTCTCGACGCTTGGCCTAATTCGGAAAATCCCAAAAAAAGGTCGATGGCCTGCCCGCCGATTCGCAAGATCGAATCCGCGGCATGACCCTGGCAGCCCCCCTCCCCCTCGCTAGAAATGATCCGGAAAATGATCCGGTCGGCGGGAGCATTCCGGTAGAACCGGTAGCAGAACAGAGCAGATCCCAGATTTGGTGAAATGTGGCGAAAGTGGCTCAGGCATTGGCTGGAACGTGTGTTTCCGCGTCTGCCGAGCGAGAGTCATGAGACCGCCGAAAGACGCCGATTGAGATTTACACGCAGGATGTCAGAGGTTCGATCCCTCTACCTCCCACCATTGGGAAATAAGAATTTCGGGTCGCCTCGCTCCAGTCCGCTAGCCGAGAGTTCACTTCAGAGTTCAGAATCCCCGGTGTTTTCCGGAACGGCCCGCAAAATTCGGCGATGGATGGATCGTCTCAGGGTCGGTCCAACGAGGGGAGACCGACAGCCTCCCGGGATCGGTGACTGTCCAATTGGGCTGACGCTCCGCTACTCACGGGGCGGTGCCTGGGCCCACCACCACCCTGGTCAGCCTGGGCGTCCTGGTCGGCTTCGGCGGCTTCCCCTTTGGTCGTTGGCGTCGGCGTCGGCGTGCTCGTCGCCATCTGAGTCGGCGTATTCGTCGGCGAAGGCGTGTTCGTCAGGCCCATTGTCGGCGTCCGTTGGTGGGCGTACTCGTCGCCGTCCGAGTCGGCGTACTCGTCGGCGGGGGAGGCGT
This sequence comes from uncultured Acidobacteriota bacterium, assembly GCA_963741435.1. GTDB lineage: Bacteria > Acidobacteriota > Thermoanaerobaculia > UBA5066 > Gp7-AA6 > JAWOLE01. Next base: position 529,639 of record CAVUIX010000002.1, read on the forward strand.
GTTCGTCATCGTCACTGCCGGCGTCGAGGTCGGCGGGATCGTCGGCGTCCGGGTCGGCGTGGCGGTCGGCGTCCTCGTTGCCGTGTTCGCCGGAGTGGCCGTGGACGTGAACGTGGGCGTGGGCGTGGGCGTGGGTGTCCGCGTGGGCGTCGGAGTCACCGCAGGCTGCGTTGGTGTCGGGGTCGGTGTGAGCAATCCAAACTTTGCAAGGTAGCCGCCATAGCCGCAGGCTCCGCCGCACAATCCTGTGTTTGTAAGCACGCCGGTGCCAAGATCGATTTTATCTGAGAATTCGCCGAAGAGGATCACATTTCCACCGCTGTCGGTTCCAATGTCCTTGCCGGTGTTAAACCCAGCGCCGTTCGCTGGAATCAGATTAGCAAATCGCGTTGACCAGAGATGCGTGCCGGCGCTCGTGTACTCCGCTACATAGGTGTTGTTGTTATAATCCCCCGGGGTCATTGGCAATGTTCCTCCACCGAGATTGATATCCCCAATCACCGCTCCCGTAATAACAATATTGTCTCCACCGTCTATTGCGACCCTGTTACCGTTTTCGAGCGACGCGATAGAGGCCGAAAAGTTCTCTGACCACGACGCGCTTCCTGAAGGAGAATACTTGCTCAGGAAGATATTGCTTCCAGTGAAACCTGTCATCACGATGTTGTTCAGGCTATCTATGGCTATGCTCTTACCGCGATCATCGCCTCCACCTCCAAAGCTGTGCGACCAGTATGGGGACCCGGTTGTCGAGAATTTGGCAAGGAAGATGTCTTTATCCCCGAGGCCCGGAAAGCTCACGCCGGCCATGTCGCCCGCACCAGTAGTGTAGCCGGTGAGCACGAGGTCGCCCGAATGATCGACGGCGACTTGAGAGACCCCGGTTCCGTTAGCCGTGCTGCCGCCCGCGCGAAGAGCCCAGCGATAGTCGCCCGCCGGAGAGTATCTCGCCAGGAAGGCATCATTGTTCGCGACACTGGGAACGGGGCCGCCGCCAAAATCGCAGGGGCCCACGAATGTGCCGCCAACGATGACATCGCCGTTTGAGTCCGTGTCAAGTGCGGTCCCGTCAGCAATGTTTGTTCCCAGGCTCCGGGCCCACTGATAGTAACCATCAGGAGAGTATTTGGCCAGATAGGCAGACAATATATTGATCGGGCCGCCGCCAAAATCAACCGATCCACTTCCTGACCAGCTTGTAATGAAAATATTCCCGGTGGGGTCCACGGCAACTGCCTTGGCCCAATCACTGCCTGCGCCGCCGATAGCCTGGGACCATAGATAAGCGCCGCTGGAGGAATACTTGGCGATGAAGATATCCACGGCTCCATGGGAGACGATGTCACCTCCGCCGAAGTTCTGCCGTCCAGAAAAGGAGCCTGCGACGATGATGTTCCCCTGGCTGTCGAGGGCCATCGCTTCGTAGACGATTTTGCCTGCGTTGGCCCAGGGGCCAGTAAAGGCTTGAGAAAACTGACATGTCGGGTTACCTGCCGTCGCTGGACTCGTAACGCTCAGCGTGTCTGGATAGCGTGATCCGCCGGCCGTGGCTCCGGCGGTGGCCGTACCTCGCCTGGCCGGCCGACACCAACGCTCGGATGGCCGGCAAGGTTGAAACGGAGCATGACGCGAGCTTGAATGACTCGACGTGAGGGCCAAGGGCGGTCGGGTCCGCCGTGCCTTTGGAGATCGCTGGCAACCTGGGCCCTGCTCGAAGGCACCCAGACCACGGCGGGGAAAATCAGGACGATGAGGGCGGCGACGGTCCACCGGGCGCGAGATGGCATGGGGAGCCTCCTACCTCTTGCGTAGAAAGAATCTTTGTGGCTGAAGGGCACATTATCGGGTATCGGAGGCCGAGTTCTCTACTGTCCTTTAGTACAGTTTTCGTGCAGGTGCCCGGCGGGCAGGTGGTTCGGTCCACGCGGCCTCGGCGGTAGCGGGGGAACTGCCCCGAGCCCGCGAGGACGCGGACGATGGCTGGCCACGGCAATTCTCGACCGGCGGCACCCACCAAACTGGATTTGTGATTTGTGGCGATGAGACAGGGTGGGTCAGGAGCGGCGCTTCCAGAACCCCCCGATGAATCGGTCTTTTTCCGCGGCGGAGGATTGGAGGAAGAGGGAAAGCTCCTCCTCGGTCAGGAGAGGCCCGGCGAGGTCGAGCCATTGCCTGTACTTGGGCTCCAGGCGGAGGATGCGCTCCCGGACTTCCTCCGCGGAGAGCTTGTGGCGCGGCTCGGGCGTCGGTGTGGGAGGAAGAGTCGGAGAGGCGAAGACTTCGCCGTCCCCTGAGCCTGGTCCCTCGACGCGGATCTTTTTCGCGGCCGGATCCGAGGACGTGGCCCAGCGGTTCTTCTGGCCGTCGAGGCCTTCGGTCGAGACGACGGGCGGTTGGAACAGCGTCGCCTGCTCGATCGCGGCGCCGGCGCCGCTCCCCTCGCGAGCGATGATCTCCTGAAAGGCCTTGAAGACCTCGCACCGGTCGTCGCATTGGCCGCAGGGGCCCAGGTCCGGAAGTGAGCCCGGACAATCCCGGGCGAGGTCGCCGACACTCCTGCGGCACGAATTCGGAAAGAAGACGTCTGAAGGGCGCTCGTTCAGGGTCCAGAGCCGGCGCGGACCTCCGCCGAAGCGGCGGTAGAAGATGTAGCGGGCGGCCGTTCGTCCGCTCCGCCCGAGGTTGTCGTACGTCCAGACCTCGACGTCGAAGACATCCTCGCTGGTGCACCGCGGTTTCAGATTCGAAGCGGGCTCGCCCCACCGCAGGACCATCCGCCCGGCATCCTGGCGCCAGCCGTCGTACTTCTCGTTGGCGAGTTGCCAGAGCTCCTCGTAGCGAGTGCGGTAGCCGGGCCCGAGTGGAAAATCCAGTCCCGGATGTTCCCGGCGCTCCCAGAACTCCTTCTTGAAGACTTCGCGCTGGTAGGAAGCCTCGAGCGCGAGGAAGGCCTTCTTCTCATCCACCAGGATGATCGGCGCGACGAACTCCGTCAGCCACCGGCGCTCCTCTTCCGGCAGCGCCTTGATCCGTTCGGACTCGCCTGGAGGTTTTGGCTTCGGAGTGGGTCCCGGCTCCGGCGCGAGGAGGCCGAGAGCCGTGCCGGCGAGGATGACGACCGCGATGGGACCCGACCCGGCCGTCAACCTCAAGGGGACGTCACCTTCCTGAGGGCATCAGGTCGGCGAAGCGGTCCACCTCGGCGAAGAATTTCTTGCGGGCATCGGTGTCGAGCGGCCTGGCCAGCATGGCGACCTGAAAGGCCTGGTCGGCGTCGAATCCCAGCTTCGAGGCCTGCGCCGTCAACCAGGGGATCGCCAGCGGGTCGGGGGCGCGCCCTTCGAGAAGCCACAGGATCTCCTCGGCGAGCAGCCAGACGGCCGAGTTCTGCATCGCGGGGAAGAGATAGGGAAACCGCGTGTACTTGCCGAAGCCGGCGAACCTCCAGGTGTTGAGCTTCCGAAAGTCCGCGTCCCGCGGCATCGAAGGTTCCCTTCCCGAGAGGTCGAAGCTGACGGAGTCGGCGAGGGCCTGCACGAAGCGGCCGTTGACCTCACCCTGCTCGCGAAAGGCGGCGCAGGCGCTCGTGAAGCAGCACCAGCCGAGGAAGTCGGCGAGAACCCAGCCGATCACCTTCTGGATCTCCGGGTCCGCCAGCTTGAAAGCGAGAGGGCGGGGAATGAGAGGGCCTTGCTCTCCTCCATAGAAGCGGATGAGCGCTCGATACTTCTCCAGCAGGTCCGGGCGCGCCTTGGAGAACTGCCGCTCGAGCGAGTCGCCGCACGCCGCCGCCGACTCTTCCGTCAACGCGTTTTCCGCCTCGGCGGGCTTCATGAGAGACGAGTCATCGTACCATCCGTCACCCGCTGTCTTCGGGGACGACCAGGACGGGCAGATCAACACGCGCTGGAAGGATTCCCGGGGGGAGGCCGAAGAGCGGCTGCTCGAGGATCCGCTATGCGTTCAGGGAGCCCCACGACTCGGCGGGAACGGGAGATTCCGCCTTCAGCGCGGCCGAATCCGCGGAGGAAGGCCGCTGCGACGAGATCAGAACAGTACGCGGCGAGGCTCCGCCGGTGTTGGACACAAACCTCAGGATCAAAAGCGACCGCTTCGCTGGTTGCCCGACCAGCCCGTGACCGCGATCTTCAACCGGGGCTCCTTACAGCCGCGACCACTGGAAGACAACGCCGAGCGTGCCGCCAGACGGAGGCCGCGCATCGTATTTCCTCATCGCTTGGGCGTCCGCCTCCCTTTCGGAGTCGGGGTCGGTGTGGAGGTCGCCGTGGGCGTTCGCGTGGGTGTGTTCAGCGCCGTCGGCGTACGCGTCGGCGTGGCCGTAGCAACCGCTGTCGCAACGGGCGTCGGCGTCCGGGTCGGCGTTGCGGTGGGCGGCACCGGTGTCGGGGTCGGCCCGGACGATCCGAACTTGACGAGATAGGCGCCATAGCCGCAGGCTCCACCGCACGCTCCCGGGTTCGTGAGCGCGCCGAGGCCAAAATCGATGGAGTCGGAGAATACGCCGAAGACGATCGCGTTGCCGCCGCTGTCGGTTCCAATGGCCTTGCCGCTGTTAAACCCGGCGGAGTTTGCCGGAATCAGATTGGCAAAGCGCGCGGACCAGATGTGCGAGCCGGCGCTCGTGTACTTCGCGGCATAGGAATTGTTGTTACCGTCTCCCGGCGTCATCGGCAGAACGCCCCCGCCGAGGTTGACATCGCCGATCACCGCTCCCGTAATGACGATATTGTCTCCGGCGTCGACAGCAACGCTGTTGCCGTTTTCCAACGACGCATAGACGGAGCTGGGCGGCGGGAAGTTCTCCGACCAGAGATGGCCTCCCGACGGAGAGTACTTGCTCAGGAAGGTGCCGCCGCCCATCAAGGTCGCCCCTCCCACGGCCACATTGTCCGTGATGAAGCCGGTCATGACGACGTTGTTCGCGCTGTCGGTGGCGACACCCTTACCGCGGTCCCGGCCGGCTCCTCCGAAGCTGCGCGCCCAGACAGGCGACCCGGTGGACGAGTACTTGGCGAGGAATATGTCGTTCCCCCCGAAACCCGGGAAAGTCGCGCCTCCCATGGTGCCAGGACCCGTCGTGTAGCCGGTTATGAGGATGCTGCCAGTACGATCCAGGGCGATTTGAGACACCGAGGTCCCGTAAGCCGCGCTCCCGCCCGCGCGGCTGGCCCAGGTGTAGCCGCCCGAGGGCGAGAACTTCGCCAGGAAGGCATCTCCGCTCGCGAGACTGAGGACGGGGCCTCCGCCGAAATCGCTCGGGCCTGTGAAGGTACCGCTCACGAAGATATTGCCGGCCGAGTCGGTCGCAAGGGCGGTCCCGTCGCTGATGCCCGTGCTCAGCATGCGGGCCCACTGATAGCTGCCATCGGGGCCGTATTTGGCCAGGTAACCCGATGTCAGAGGAATCGCGCCGCCCCCAAAATCGACCGATCCACTAGCCGACCAGCTCGTAATGATGATATTTCCGGCCGTGTCCACGGCGACTGCTTTTGCCCAGTCATCGACTGTCCCGCCGAAACCCTCCGACCACCGATAGGCGCCGCTGGCATCGTACTTGGCGATGAAGATGTCGACGCCTCCGTGGGAGACGATGTTGCCTCCGCCAAAACTGATCTGTCCGGAAAAAGACCCTGCGACGATGATGTTGCCCTGGCCATCGACGGCCATCGACTCATACTTGATCTGGCCTGCGTTGGACCAGGCACCGACGAACGCCTCGGAAAAGAGACTTATCGGAGCGGCCGGCGACGAGGGAACCGTGGAGATCGTGGCGACCTGAGCACTGCTCGGAAGCACCGAGACCACGGCCCGAAAAACCAGGACGATGAGGACGGCGACGCTCCACCGGTATCCCATATCAAGACCTCCTGCCTTAGCGGCAAAACCGGTGGGCGAATGGTGAGTAGCGCAGGCCTATTGCGCTACTGACCCTTCGTCCACTTTTCGCGCCGACGCCCCGGGGGGCACCTGGCTTGGACTTCGTGCAGGCACCCGAAGGCACGCTGCCTGGCCCGCGCGATCCTTCCGGACCTTTAACGGTATCGGACGAGAGGCGAACCTGTCAACCCACTGGAGTTACTGCAAGAGCCGTGCAACTCATGTTGACAGCGGGGGTTGGGATGATTGGAGAGGAGTGGGGTAGCCTCGGCGGGCTTCGTACCATTCGTCACCCGCTGTCTTCGGGGACGACCAGGACGGGCCGGCTGGCGCTGTTCAAGATCTGGAGGGCGACGTCGTCGCGCGCGACGATGGAGCGCGAGCGCGGTCCGTGGACGCCGACGACGATCAGGTCGTAGTCCCCCTCGCGAGCCTCCATCAGGATGCCTTCGAGCGGCGACGCCGCCGTGCGCACGCGCGCCCTCGCGGCGGGCACGTCGAACCCGGAGAGGGTGGCGACGCCCTGGTCCAGGTGCGCGCGGATCCAGAGGGGAGGATCCGCTGAATCGCGGGAGACGTGAAGCAGGGTGACTCGCGCGCCCATCCGCCCGGCGACCCAGCCGCCGATCCGGACGTCGCTCTTTCCCGGCTCGCCGACGGCGGTGCAGATGAGCACGCGCTCGAACGATCCGCGGGGGACACCGAAGAGCAGGGGCGTCGAAGTCTCCCGCAGAAGGCGCCGGAGAGACGCGCTCCGGATCGCTTGCCGGCCGGCGGCGCCGAGCACGGCGAGGTCGTAGTAGTTCTCCGCCAGCTCGTTGCGCAGCTGCTCGGCGGGTTGGCCCGCCCGGACGCGGATCTCGGCAGCCTCGCTCTCAAATTCCGCCTTGAGTCTCTCCCGCAGGGCGTCGGGCGGCTGCGCACCCGGGACGACGCCGAGGACGACGAGGGATCCGCCCAGGGCCGCGGCGAAGGGCCGGGCCTCGGCGACGGGCGGCTGGATGCCGTTCAAGGGATCGGCGACGAGGAGCGTCGGCAGCGGCTGCTCCAGGATTCGCCATCCGTTCAAGGAAACCAGAGACTCCTCGGGAACGGGAGACTCCGCGGGCAGAACGGCCTCGACGAGCAGCCCCTCCTCGCCGTAGGGCGCCTGCGGCGTGATCTGCCGCGTGCGGGGGAGACGAGGAATCCGCAGGCGCAGACGCCGCAGAGCGCCCGCGAACCGGGACTCGATGACACGTCCCCGCCCGAGCACCGGCTGCCCGGCCGGCGCGTCTTCCGAAAGGGTCACCTGTTCGGGCCGGATCAGCACGCGCACCGGCGCTCCTTCCGCGTGCGGCTCGTCTTCGGGAAGCGGCAGAGTGAGCGCACCGAACTCCGCATGTCCCTCCCGGCAGCGTCCGACGAAGACCGTGCCCGCGCCGACGAACGTCGCGGCGAAGAGCGAACCGGGCCGCGAGTAGAGCTCCTCTGCGCGCCCGACTTCGACGAGGCGTCCCCGTTCCATGACACCGATGCGGTCGGCGATCTCGAAAGCCTCCTCCTGGTCGTGGGTGACGAGAACGGTCGTGACCTTGAGCCTTCGCTGGATCTCGTGGAAGCTCCGTCGCAGCTGCGATCGAATCTTGACGTCCAGCGCGCCGAAGGGCTCGTCTAGGAGAAGGACCTTGGGCTCGTAGGCGAGCGCCCGCGCCAGGGCCACGCGCTGCTGCTGTCCGCCGGAGAGCTCGTGGGCGTAGCGGTCGCCCAGTCCTCCGAGGCCGACGAGGTCGAGCAGCTCCTCGCTCTTGCGGCGCCGCTCGGCTCGCGGCACGCGCCGGATCCTCAGGCCGAAGGCGATGTTCTTCGCCGCGGTCATGTGCTGGAAGATCGAGTAGTTCTGGAACACGAAGCCGACGCCGCGCTTCTGGGGCGGGAGATCCGTCACGTCCGTCCCCATCAACTGGATGCGTCCTCCGTCCGAGGAGGTCAGGCCGGCGATCATGCGCAGGATCGTGCTCTTGCCGCTGCCGCTCGCGCCCAGGAGGACGAAGAGCTCCCCGTCGGCGATCTCGAGTTTCACGCTTTCGACGACGGCGCGGCCGGCGAAGCGCTTGGTGAGCCCGTCCAGGATGATCGACACGGCTGCTCGGCTATTCCTCGGCGCGCGCTTTCGTGCGCGACGCGTAGCGGAAGAGGAAGAAGAAGATCGCGAAAGGACAGGAGCGCCAGCACCGCCGCGATCGCGTTGGCGTGGGCGATGTCGCCGGCTTCGAATTGCGCGAAGATGTAGAGAGGAGCGGTCTGGGTCCTCATCCGGAGGTTGCCGGAGACCATCACCGTCGCGCCGAACTCCCCGAGCGAATGCGCGAAGGTCAGGAGCGCCCCCGTGATGAGCCCTCCGCGCAGGGCGGGCAGCAGGACGAGCCGGAACGTCGTCCAGCGGGTCGCCCCGATCGTGTAGGCGGCCTCCTCGTAGGTGGTCTCGAGCTCGTCCAGGACCGGCTTGATCGCTCCGAGCATGTAGGGGAACGTCACGAAGAGGTGCGCGAGCAGGACCCCTGCCGGGCGGAACATCGGCTGGAGTCCGAGCGGGTCGAGCAGCTTTCCGAGCAGCCCGATGGGTCCCCAGAGCAGGAGGAGCGAAGTCCCGACGACGACCGTCGGGATGGCCACGGGCAGATTCACGACGACTCCGAGCGTGCGGTCCCCCCAGAAGCGGTGCTTGGAGAGGACGTAGGCCGCGAACGTGCCGAGCACCGCATTGATCGTCGTCGTCCCGAACGCGATCAGCAGGGAGAACCGCAGCGCGAACTGCGCCTCGGGAGCGCGGATGGCGTCCCAGAAGGCGAGCGGCCCCCCCTTCAGGGCGAACACGAAGACCGCGGCGAGCGGCATGAGGAGAAGCGGCAGGAGGACGAGGAGGAGCAGGCTCACCGGAAGCCGGCTCGACCCGCGGCCGGAACGCAGGATCTTCACTTCTTCATCTCCGTGAGGACCTGGTCCTTCCAGACAGCGTCCACGATCTCCTTGCTGGCGCGCTTCCATCCTCCCAGATCCGCGATCCGGAAGGGGTCCGCGATCGAGCCGAAGGCCGGGTTGCTCTCGTTCAAAGCTTCGTTCACGCTGCGGAAACCATACCGGACGAAGATCCGCTGCGCCTCCTCGCTCCACAGGAAGGCGGCGAACGCGTCCACGAGATCCCGCTCGCGCTTCGAGATGTTCCTGTCGATGCGCACGAGCGTGTGCTCGGACAGCACCGTCGAGCGCGGATACACGACGTCCGCCTTGAGCCTTCCGCGGGCGCGGTCCCAGAGCGCCTCCTGCTCGTACGTGATGAGCGCGTCCCCGAATCCATTCTCGAACTGGGTCCGCGCCGCCCGCGCCGAAGCGGCCTGCGCGACGACGTTCTTCCAGACGCCGAGAAGCAGATCGTGCCCCGCCCGGACCGGGTCCGCCGCTCCGCTCCGCGCGCCCGCGCCGTATTCCGCCACGATCGCCCAGTTGGCGCCTCCCGAAGTGAGCGGGTCCGGATGCACGACGCGCACGCCGGGTTTCGCCAGGTCCGCGAAGTCGCGGATGTTCTTCGGATTGCCGGGCCGCACCAGGATGATGAACGGCGTCCGGTTGACGACGCCGCCGAAGGGGAGCCGCCGCCAGCTCTCCGCCCCGATGACGCCGGCCTCGGACAGCTTGTACGCGTCGAGCTCGAGCGACAGCAGCGCCAGATGCCCCGGCACGCCGAGGATGAGCTGGTTCGTCACCGTCCCCGATCCCGAGAAGGAGCTGACGAGCTCCACCCGCTCGCCCGTACGCTCGCGCCAGCGTCTCTGGAACTCCGGAAACACTCCATGATCGATGACATCGCCCAGAATGCTGAACCCGTAAAACACGATCGTCCGCGGCGGCCGCGCGCCTCTCGCCATCGGCGTCCACGGCCACACCGCGTACGCGAGGAGCGCGGCCCCCGCCCCGAACAGCGAGGCGGCGGCCAGCCGGCGTTTCAAGACAGATCGTTTGACGAGCATAGGGCGTCTTTTCGCAAGAATCCTGCCCGATCGGATTTGTGTTTCGTTCGCCGAGCGTAGCCTGTCACGCCGCAGGCCGCGGTTCGAGTCCCGCCGGGTAGCGCGTGGGCGGCATCTCGCGTATGATGCGCCGTTCCGCGGGGTCGTAGTTCAGTTGGTTAGAACGTCGGCCTGTCACGCCGAAGGTCGCGGGTTCGAGTCCCGTCGGCCCCGCCAAAAACGTCGCTTCGCGCGCTCCGCGGGATCTGCGCCTGGGGGCGCGATCCCGCTCCGGCGCTTCGCTCCCGCGGCGCGAGGCTCCTCCCCTCTGGGAGACTCCTCGCGCCGCGACCGGGGCTCTCCCTCTCCCTCGGGAGAGGGTTGGGTGAGGGCGCCGGTTGCGCCTGCCTCGGACACGAAACCTTGTCGGGCCGCCGGCATCAAAGGTCTGCATGGGCTTAGTCTTTGCTCGGGGGCGGAAGCCGACGGATGGATGAAGCGGGCTTACATCACCTGCCGGGAGCTGATCGAGTTTCTCCATCTGTATCTGGATGGGGAGCTGCCTCCGGATCGGGTGGCGGAGTTCGAGAGGCACCTGGCGGTCTGCGAATCCTGCGTCAACTACATCAAGACTTACCAGGAGTCGATTGCCCTGGGCAGGGCGGCGTGCAGGGATTGGGATGCTCCCGCCGGGGAGGAGGTTCCCGAGGAGCTCGTCGCGGCCGTCCTTTCGGCGCGACGCCGGGAGAGCTGACCCATGCCGGAAACCAGGGCGCACGTGGAACAGGAGCCGGCATGGGAGCGTGATCTCGTCTCGCGGCTCCGGCGCGGGGAGGAGCAAGCCTTCGAACGGCTGGTGCGGGAGCAGGGCGGACGGTTGCTGGCCGTGGCTCGCCGGTTCCTGCGCGACGAGGAGGAGGCCCGCGACGCCGTGCAGGAGGGATTCCTGTCTGCCTACCGGTCGATCGACGGATTCGAGCAGGGATCGCGCCTCTCGACCTGGCTCCACCGAATCGTCATCAACGCCTGCCTCATGCGGCTGCGCAGCCGCCGGCGCAAGCCCGAGGATTCGATCGAAGATCTGCTGCCAAAGTTCCAGGAGGATGGCCACCAGGTCGGCCACCCGACGCCGGACTGGGAGGGTTCGGCGGAGGCGTTGCTCGCGCGCGGCGAAACGCGCGCGATCGTCCGGGGCGCGATCGATCGCTTGCCGGATTCGTACCGCAACGTGCTCCTGCTGCGCGACATCGAGGAGCTTTCCACGGAAGAAGCCGCGCGGTCTCTCGGCATCACCGCCAACGCCGTCAAGGTCCGCCTTCACCGCGCCCGCCAGGCGTTGCGCGGGCTGCTCGAGCCGCACTTCCGCAGGGGGGTCGCCGTCCTGACCTGCCGCGAGGTGATCGGCCGCCTGATGGATCTCTCCTGCGGGGACCTCGCCGCCGGCGAGGCGAGGGAGAGCAAGCGGCATCTGGCGCGCTGCGAGGATTGCGCCGGATACTGGAGGAGCTACCGGACGACGGTGGCATTGGAGCGCGAGGCTTACCGCGATGTCGGCCCGCAGGAGATGCCGGAGGATTTCGTTCGCGCCATCCTGGGCGCCGCGCGGCCGCGCTTGTCGGGATTCTCTCCGCGGGCCTGGCACCTTGTTCATCTCCTCTCGGGGATCGCGGCCGCGCCCCTCATCGCTTTTTACCTTCGCTGATTCCCTTCTTCATACCGAGTTCCGGGCGGCACTGAACCCTCACCCCGACCCTCTCCCGGGGGAGAGGGGGAGGGCATCGAATCCTCGGTGTTCGTCGTGGAAGAGACATAGAGTGAAGCCGTGACACTGACGGCATCGGCTAGACCATCGAGCGGTCCGCCGGCACCGGGCTCGGAGTGGCTCGAGGCCGATGGGAGCGGAGGCTTTGCCTCCGGGACAGCGGGCCTCACGCGGACGCGCCGGTATCACGCGCTGCTGCTCACGGCGACGGCGCCCCCGGCCCGGCGCTTCGCCCTGGTCAACGGCTTCGAGGCCTGGGTGGAGACGCCGGACGGCCGCTTCGCGATCTCTTCGCAGGAGTACGCGCCCGGCGTCGTCAGCCCGGACGGCTCGTGGCGGATCGTGGCGTTCCGTTCGGACCCGTGGCCCATCTGGCTGTTCCGCGTGGGAGACGGCGTGCGCCTGACGCAGGAAATCTTCGTCTCGCGCCGGACTGGAATGACGGCGCTCGTGTGGCGGCTCCCGCGGAGGAATTCCGACGTGAGGCTCTCGGTGCGGCTGCTCTTCTCCGGGCGCGACTCCCATGCCCTCCATCACGAGAATCCGGCCTTCCGGTTCGAGCCCCAGAGGCGCGGCTACGGCTGGATGTGGGTGCCGTACGAGGGTGTGCCCGCCGTCAACGTGACGACCAACGGGTCGTACTCGCACGAGCCGGACTGGTACCGCAACTTCCTCTACTCGCAGGAACGGGCGCGCGGACTGGACTTTACCGAGGACCTCGCATCGCCCGGCGTCTTCCGCTTCGACTTCTCCAAGAGCGAGGCGGTCATTCTGCTCTCGACCGAGCCGCCCGCCGGCGAGGACGACGCCGTCCTGCTCTCGCGGCGATTGCGAGCGGAGGAGAGGCGCCGCCGGTCGAGCTTCACCTCGCGCCTCGATCGGGCGGCCGACGACTACATCGTCCGACGCGGCGAGGGGAAGACGATCGTGGCCGGCTATCCCTGGTTCACCGACTGGGGGCGCGACACGTTCATCGCGCTGCGAGGGTTGTGCCTGGCGGCCGGGCGCCTGGAAGACGCGCGCCAGATCCTGATCGAGTGGGGCGGAGCCGTTTCGGAGGGGATGCTCCCGAACCGTTTCCCCGACAATCCTGGCGGGGGACCTGGCGGTCCCCCGAACCCCCGGGGAGACGAGCCCGAATACAACTCGGTGGACGCGTCGCTCTGGTACGTCGTCGCGGTCCACGACTATCTCGCTGCGTGCGAGCGCGCCCGGCGGCGCATGTGGAGCGCGGACCGCTATGCCTTCCTGCGCGCCGTCGAGGCGATCCTCGAAGGGTATTCGAATGGAACGCGCTACGGGATCCGCGCCGATTCCGACGGCCTTCTCGCGGCCGGCGGGACCGGGGTCCAGTTGACGTGGATGGACGCGAAGGTCGGCGGCCGGGCCGTCACCCCGCGCATCGGCAAACCCGTCGAGGTCCAGGCGCTCTGGATCAACGCTCTTCGCATCGGCGGACCCTTCTCGAAGCGGTGGGGCCAGATGGCGGAACTGGCCACGCGGTCCTTCGCCGCGCGGTTCTGGAACGAGAAGGGGGGCTACCTCTACGACGTCGTGGACTGCAACCACGTCGCCGGGACCTTCGACGCGCGCTTCCGGCCCAACCAGATCTTCGCTATCGGCGGACTTCCCTACGCGATTCTCGAAGGGGATCGGGCGCGGCGCGTCGTGGACGCGGTGGAGAGGCGCCTCTGGACGCCTCTGGGACTTCGATCGCTCGCGCCGGACGACCCGGCCTATGCCGGCCATTACTCGGGCGGTGTCGCGGAGCGCGACGGCGCTTACCACCAGGGGACGGTATGGCCGTGGCTGACCGGTCCCTTTGCGGAAGCCTGGGTGCGTGTGCGGGACAGCTCGGTGGAGGCGCGGCGGGAGGCGCGGGAAAAGTTTCTCGCTCCGCTCCTCGCCCACATGGACGACGCGGGCCTCGGCCACATCAGCGAGATCGCCGACGGCGATCCACCGCACACGCCGCGAGGCTGCCCCTTCCAGGCCTGGTCCGTGGGCGAAGCGCTGCGCCTCCACCGTGTCGTCCTGGCGGAGTGACATGGCAACCTCCAGCGACGCCCGGCCGCTCTTCATCCCGGTCATCCTGGGGACGCCGCGACAGGGGCGCTACAGCGAGCACGTCGCGCGGTTTGTCACGGGTGAGATCGCGCGCTTCCCCGGCGTCGAGACGCAGCTCGTGGACGTGCGGGACCTGCCCATCCCGGTGACGGGAGCCGGCGAGGACGTCAAGGACCCGGGCTTCTCGGAGCTCTGCATGCGCGCGGACGCGTTCGTCATCGTCGCGCCGGAGTACAACCACGGTTACCCGGGCTTGCTCAAGCACGTCCTCGACACGAACCTGAAGGAGTACATCCACAAGCCCGTCGGGATCTGCGGCGTCTCCGCGGGCGGCTTCGGCGGGACGCGCGTCATCCAGAACATGCTGCCGGTGATGCGGGAGCTCGGCCTCGTCACGATCTTCTGGGATGGAAACTTCTCGAACGTGCAGAAGGTCTTCGGCCCCGACGGCGCGCTGCTCGACCCGTCCTACCCGAAGCGCATCGAGAAGTTCGCGAAGGAACTGATCTGGATGGCGAGAGTCCTGCGCCACGGGCGCGAGAGCGTCCCGCTGGAGTGACGATCATGAACAAGGACGAACGAGCTTCCGGCCGGCTGCTCTGCCCTCGCTGTGGCGGCCAGATGAATTTCCACGCCGAGAAAATCGACCGCCGCGCCGAGCCTTCGGACGCCGACGCGAGCCTGGACGGCGTCCTGGCGCAGTTCCACACCTGCCCCGCCTGCAAGTACGTCCTCGAACGGACCGCGTCTCCCTGACGCGCGCGGCGCGCGAAGGCGAAGGCCTCGATATCATCCGTCCCTCGGATTGCGTTGCATGAAAGTCGCTGTTGTCGGGGCCGGCGGGGTCGGCGGGTACTTCGGGGGAGCGATCGCCCGGGCCGGCCACGAGGTGCGCCTCTTCGCGCGGGGAGAGCACCGGGACACGATCCGGGCGCGCGGCCTGGAGGTCCGGGAGCCGGAGGGGACCTGGACGGTGAAGGTCCTCGCGACGGACGAGCCCGAAGAGCTCCTGCCCGCGGACCTCGCGATCGTCGCCGTCAAGAGCTACTCGCTCGTCGAGGTCGCTCCCGTGGTCCGGCGGCTCGCGGAGGCGGGGAGCCGTCGCTGTTCCGCTCTTGAACGGCGTCGAGGCCTTCGAGTCGCTTGCGGAGCTGGGCGTTCCCGCCGACAGGATGCTTGCCGGCCTGACGGTGATCAGCGTGGAGAAGACGGCTCCCGGAGTCATCACCAGGAAGAGCGACTTCCGGCGCGTCGTGGTCGGCGAGCGCGGCGGGGGAGTCTCCGAGCGGGCCGAGCGCGTGGCGGCGGTCTTCCGGGACGCCGGCGCGGAGGCCCGGGCCTCGGCCGACATCGAGGTGGACCTCTGGCGCAAGTTCCTCTTCCTGACCACTCTGGCCGCGGCCTGCGGCCTCGCGCGGGCTCCCGTCGGGGACATCCGGGACGCTCCTCTGGGACCGGACCTTCTCGAGCGCGCGGGAAGGGAGATCGCCGCCGTAGCCCGGGCGCGCGGCGTCGCCCTCCCGGCCGGGGAAGAAGACAAGGTCCTGCAGACGATGGCGGCTCTCTCGGCCGGGACGAAGCCGAGCTTCCTGCTCGACCTGGAGCGCGGCGGCCCCAACGAGCTGGACGTCCTCTCCGGCGCCGTCTCCCGCTATGGGCGCTCCTGCGGCGTCCCGACGCCGATCCACGATGCGGTCGTGACGGTCGTTTCTGCCGGGGGGCGGCGGCGGGGCTGAAACCGGCGGAGGAGAACGGCATCAAACTGTCGTCAGGAGGAGCAGCTCGAGGATCGGCGCCGGGGAAGGAGGAGACGATCAACGCCATTGCGGTCTCTCCGCGTGAGCAGCGGATCAAGGTCTTGTGCGAGATCGCCGAGCCATGAGCGGCAAAGCGGGCGCGCGGGCCGAAGAGCTTCGCCTCGAGGAGGACGCAGGCCGGCGGCGCAACTGGAAGCGCTGGGGGCCCTATCTCTCCGAGCGGCAGTGGGGGACGGTCCGCGAGGACTACTCGGAGCACGGAACCGCCTGGGATTACTTTCCCCACGACCACGCCCGCAGCCGCACCTACCGCTGGGGAGAGGACGGGCTGCTCGGGATCACGGACCGGGAGGGGCGCCTCTGTTTCGCGCTCGCCCTCTGGAACGGCCGCGATCCGATCCTGAAGGAGCGCCTCTTCGGCCTGACGGGCAACGAGGGGAATCACGGGGAGGACGTCAAGGAGAGCTACTTCTATCTCGATTCGACGCCGACCCACTCCTACATGAAGGCGCTCTACAAGTACCCGCAGGCGGAGTTTCCGTACGCGCGGCTCGTCGAGGAGAACCGCCGGCGCGGCAAGCACGACCCGGAGTTCGAGATCGCGGACGCGGGAGTCTTCGACGACGGCCGCTACTTCGACGTCTTCGCCGAGTACGCGAAGACGACTCCCGACGACGTCCTGATCCGGATCACCGTCGCCAACCGCGGGCCGGAGGCGGCGCGGCTGGATCTCCTGCCGACGCTCTGGTTCCGCAACACCTGGTCCTGGGGCAGAACGGGGGAGGGCTACTGGGCCAGGCCCTCGATCGCCGCCGGAGACCGGAAACGTCCTCGTCGCCGATCACGAGGATCTGGGGCGATTCCGCCTGTACGCCGAGGAGAAGCCGGTCGCGCCGGAGCTGCTCTTCACCGAGAACGAGACCAACGCGGCGCGGCTCTTCGGAAGCGCGAACGCGAGTCCCTGGGTCAAGGATGCCTTCCACGAGTACGTCGTCGGGGGGCGACGCGACGCGGTCAATCCGCGCAAGACCGGAACGAAGGCCGCCGCGCTCTACCGGCTCGAAGTCCCCGCGCGCGGCGAAGTCGTCGTCCGCCTGCGGCTCTCGGCCGACTCGGAGGCGCCGCGCGAGCCCTTCGGCCCGGAGTTCGACCGCGCGTTCGGGGCGCGGATGACCGAGGCGGACGCCTTCTACGAGTCGCGCCTCCCGGCCGACATGACGGAAGAGGAGCGCCGCGTCGCGCGGCAGGCTTACGCGGGCCTTCTCTGGACCAAGCAGTTCTTTCACTTCTCCGTGAAGGACTGGCTCGAAGGAGATCCGTCGCAGCCGCCTCCGCCGGAGGCCCGCAAGCACGGCCGCAACTCGGGCTGGCCGCAGCTCTACAACCGCGACGTGATCTCGATGCCGGACAAGTGGGAGTACCCGTGGTACGCCGCCTGGGACCTGTCGTTCCACATGGTCCCCTTCGCGCGGATCGATCCCGATTTCGCAAAGCAGCAGCTGATCCTCCTCCTGCGCGAGTGGTACATGCACCCCAACGGACAGATCCCCGCCTACGAGTGGGCGTTTTCGGACGTGAATCCTCCGGTCCATGCCTGGGCCGCCTGGCGCACCTACAAGATCACCGGCGCGAAGGGGAAGCGCGACCGCGTCTTCCTGGCGCGCGTCTTCCAGAAGCTCCTCATCAACTTCACGTGGTGGGTCAACCGCAAGGACCCCGAGGGCAAGAACCTGTTCGCCGGCGGGTTCCTCGGCCTCGACAACATCGGCGTCTTCGACCGATCGGCGGAGCTGCCGACGGGCGGGCACCTGGAGCAGGCCGACGGAACCGCGTGGATGGCGTTCTTCTGCGCCACGATGCTCTCCATGGCGCTCGAGCTCGCGAGCGAGGATCCCGCCTACGAGGACGTCGCCTCGAAGTTCTTCGAGCATTTCGTCTCGATCGTGGACGCGATGAACACTCTGGGCGGGATGGGCCTGTGGGACGAGCAGGACGGCTTCTACTACGACCAGCTCCACGTGGACGGCCAGCAGATCCCGCTCAAGGTGCGCTCGATGGTCGGCCTGATCCCGCTCTTCGCCGTCGAGATCCTGGAGGAGGACGTGATGGCGAAGCTCCCCGGGTTCCGCCGGCGGATGCAGTGGTTCGTGGAGAACCGGCAGGACCTCTCGCGCAACATCTCGTACATGTGCTGCTCGGGCGACGCCGCCGACTCGCACCGGCTCCTCGCGATCCCGTCCCGGGAGCGGCTCGAGCGCGTGCTGAGGTACCTCCTGGACGAGACGGAATTCCTTTCACCCTACGGGATTCGCGCGGTCTCGCGCGTCCATCGCGACCGGCCCTACATCTTCCGCGTGGATGACCGGGAGCACCGCGTCGAATACGATCCGGGCGAGTCCACGACCGGCCTCTTCGGAGGCAACTCCAACTGGCGCGGGCCGATCTGGTTTCCGGTCAATTACCTCCTCGTCGAGGCGCTGCAGCGCTACCATCATTTCTATGGCGACGGGCTCAGAGTGGAATGCCCGACGGGATCGGGCGTCTTCATGAACCTCGCTCAGGTCTCGCAGGAGCTCGCGCGGCGCCTCGCCTCGCTCTTCCTTCCGGACGGCAAGGGCCGGCGCCCCTGCCACGGGGAGGACGATCGCTACGCGAGCGATCCCCACTGGCGCGACCTGGTCCTGTTCCACGAATACTTCCACGGAGACACGGGGCGCGGCGTCGGAGCGAGCCACCAGACCGGATGGACCGCGCTCGCGGTGCGGTGCCTCGAGGACCTGGCGGCGGAGCGCAGGGAAGCGGTCGGCGAAGAAGCCGCGCGGGCAGTGCGGCCGGCGCAATTCCGCAGTGGGACGAGACGAGGCATGAGCGCGACGACGGTCGAGACGGTCTCCCGCGCGCCCGCGGCGCGCCGGGTCGTGCCCAAGCACCACGCCCTGGTCCGGCTGTCGCACTGGGCCAACGTCCCCTTGCTGCTCGGCCTCATCATGACCGGGCTTTCGATCTACTGGGCCGCGCCCGTCCTTCAGCATTCGCCGGATCGCGTGACGCGATCGACCGACTATGTCGCGGACATCGGAATCTGGATCGTCAAGCACGTGCCCGGCGCCGGCCCGGCGAGGGACCCCGGCGGATGGATCTACAACCGCCTCGGCATCGGCACGTTTCAACTGTCCCATGCGCTGCGACTCCACTGGTTCTTCGCCTACCTCTTCATGGCGAACGGGCTCCTCTACGTGCTCGGTCTCGTTCTCGGGGAGGGGTACAAGGCGCTCCTGCCGCGGCTGTCCGACGCGCCGGAGGCCCTGCGGATGATCCGGTACTACGTGGGCGTCGTCCCGGCGAAGCTCCTGCGCCGCCCCTGGCCTCATCCGCCCGTCCGTTCCAAGTACAACGCCCTGCAGCGCGGCGCGTACTTCGCGATGCCGCTGCTCGGGATCCTCGCCGTCGCGAGCGGCTGGGCGATGCACAAGCCGGTGCAGCTGCACTGGCTCGAGCGGTTGTTCGTCAACTACAACGGCGCGCGCATCGTCCACTTCTGGGTCATGGTCGCTCTTGCGACTTTCGTCATTCCGCACGTCATCCTCGTCATCGCCGATGGATGGGACACGTTCCGGTCCATGATCGTTGGGTGGTCGGAGCGCCTCGGAGGCAGTCATGGACGAGACTGAGCGCCCGAAAGACGCCGCGGAGCCCGCAGACGCACGGAGGCCCGCTCCCTCTCTCCCCCCGGGAGAGGGACGGGGTGAGGGCACAGCCGAGGCCAGCAGCGCCTCTCCAGAGCTACCCGCCCCGGCTGAAGAAACCGCGCCGGCGAAAGAGCCTCCTGCCGCCGCCACCACCTCCGAAGAGCCCCGCGCCCGCCAGGCGCCGCATCTCACTTGCCGAGCGGCTCCGCGAGCCCGAGGAGGTCCCGGTCGAGCTGCCCGCCTCGAAGCTCCGGGCGCGCTCGCGCCGGGATTTCCTGATGTTCGGCGCGGGGGCTCTCGCCGCGGCGGCCGGGTTCTGGTGGCTCCTTCCCGACGGGACGAAACAGTCTGCACCTGACTCCGGCACTGCGGGACTGGATCGATTCCCTGGAGGCGCGGCTGGGCGCCAACCCGAAGAGCCGCGAACGATTCCTGAACCGCGTGCTGACCTTCGACGACGACGTGGCCGAGGCGCTCTATTCCGCGGACCGCTCGGTCCGGACCTATTCGAAGTCGCAGGTCACGCCGCTGCGGATCAACTACGCGGTGATGGACGCCCGGCCCCGATTACATCCCGGGCTGGACGCTCACGGTCTCGGGGCTCGCGTCGGGACAGGTCGAGCGGCTGACGATCGCCGACCTCCTCGCGCGATTCCCGCATCGCGACCAGGTCACGCGGCTCTGCTGCGTGGAAGGCTGGAGCATCGTCGCCTGGTGGGGAGGGCTGCGCTTCGCGGATCTCCTGCGGGCCTATCCGCCGGCTCCGGGCGCGCGCTGGGCCCGCCTCGATTCCGCCGTCAGCCTCGATGGGGCCGGGAATCCGGACCCGTACTACGTCTCGATCGACCTGCCGACCGCGCGCCATCCGCAGACGCTCCTCGCCACGCACGTCTCGGGACGTCCCCTTCCCGCTCGAGCACGGGGCGCCCCTGCGCCTGCTCGCGCCGATGAAGCTGGGCTTGAAGAACATCAAGGCGATCACGTCCATCGCCTACTCCGCCGAGGAGCCCGCCGACTACTGGAACGAGCGGGGCTACTCGAAGTACGACGGGTTGTGATGCGGCTGCCCCTGCTGACGACCGCCGCCGCCGGAGTTCTGCTGGGGATTGGCCTGCTTCTCGGCGCCGACAAGGCCCCCGCGCCCCTCGCCGCGGCCGGGCCCGGACCGGGCGGCGCGACGAACCTGGCGCTGGCTCCGGATCTCTCCTTCACCGACGACTCCTCGAGCAACTTCCCGATCCGCGGGGAGAACCTGGGCGACGGGAGGATCGCCTCCGACCGCCCGACGGCGATCTTCTTCGGGACATCTCACTGCTGGAACACCAACCGCGAGGCCGAGCGCTTCGTCGCGCTCGCCGGCAAGGAGAAAGACGCGGTCCGGTTCCTCGTCGTGGACCTCGAACATCCTTCCCGCGACCAGAGGGCGCTCGTCTCCCGCTTCTATCGCGGGTATATCCCGACGCTCGCGTTTCTCGACGCTTCCGGGAGGGTCGTCTACAACCAGTCGGGAGAGACCGCTTCGCGCCGGGGCGACACGTCCGGCCTCGAGGAGATCCTGCGCAAGGCCAGGTAGCCGTTCCTTCTTATCCGCGCCGGCGTCCGCGCAGGGACGGCGGAACGAAGGCGCGGCCGAGCTTCTCGATGGTCGCGAAGTGCTCGGCGGCGAGACGGCGCAGGAGCTCGGCGCCGCGGCGGGTCGCCTCGACGAGGACGCGCCGGCCGTTGTCCGGGTCGCGCCGGCGCCGGACGAGCCCGGCCTCCACGCAGCGGTCCACGAGCCCGACGGCGCTCTGGTGGCGGATCTGGAGCCGTTGGGCGAGGTCTTCGATGGCCGGCGCGCCGCCGGGAGAGCCGCGGACGAAGAGGAGCAGCTGGTACTGCGTCGGGGAAACCCCGTGCGCCCGGGTGATCGCCTCCGAGGCCGCGAGGAACCGCCGCAGCGCGTGGCGCCAGTCGGCGAGGGCTCGGTAGTTCCGGTCTTTCAGGCGGGGCATCAAAATATCCTAGCACGATATGTGACATATCGTTGTACGATGCGTAGCCGAAGGAGATTCGAAGCCATGTTGAAGAACCGCGTCGTCCCGTTCCTGTCCCTGATCGCCTCCGCCGCCGTCCTTGTCCTGGCATCCTGCAGCGCGAAGCCGCCCAAGACGGCGGCCGCAGCGCGCGAGAACGCCGCCTCGCCCCCCGCGACGTCCGTCGCTCCTCCGGGAGCCGCGCAGCCGCCGTCCCTCGAGCCGGACGTCCTCTCGGCCGACCTCGCGACGCTCAACCGCAAGGGGTACCTGAAGGACGCCTTCTTCGACTACGACAAGGCGGACCTGCGGGAAGACGCGCGCGCGGCCCTCTGGCCGACGCGCAGTGGCTCAAGAAGTATCCGTCCGCGAAGATCATGATCGAAGGGCACTGCGACGAGCGCGGCACGGAGGAATACAACCTCGCGCTCGGCGACCGCCGCGCCAACGCCACGCGGGAGTACCTGGCTTCGCTCGGAGTCCCCGCCACCCGGATCGCGTCCGTTTCCTACGGAAAAGAGCGGCCTTTCTGCTCGCAGGAGACGGAGAGCTGCTGGCAGGAGAACCGCCGGGGCCATCTCTTGATCACGGCGAAGTGACTCTCAGAGCACGGTGCCGCGTCTGTGAGGACGGCAGCCCGTAAACCGATCGCCGTGACGGATCCGAAGCCGCTCGAGCTCGCCGACGAGAGCCGCTGGTACACCGAGCACACCGCGCTCCTCATCAGCACGCTGAAATGGGCGTTCCTCGGCGCCGTGGCGGGCGTCTGCGTGGGCGCGGGAACGCGCGCCTTCCTCTGGACGCTCGCGAAGTCCGGCGACCTCGTCCGGCGCGGATCGAGCTGGGGCCGTTGCCGTACTACGTCCTGCTGCCTCTGGCGCTGCCCGCGTGCGTCTGGCTCATCCGGACGTTTGCTCCGACGGCGAAGGGGCACGGCACGGAGGCCGTCATCGCCGCGGTCCACGAGAGCTCCGGCAAGATCGGCTGGCGGGTCGCGCCGGTCAAGCTCCTCGCCACCGTGCTGACGCTCGCCTTCGGCGGCTCGGTCGGGAAGGAGGGGCCGTGCGCGCAGATCGGCGCGGCGATCACGAGCGCCTTCGCGGACCTCCTGCGCTTGAGCGACGAGGACCGGCGGCGCCTGGTGATCTGCGGGATCGGCGGCGGGTTCGCGGCGGTCTTCGGGACGCCGATCTCCGGCGCCCTGTTCGGCATCGAGGTGCTCTATCTGGGACGGATCGAATACCCGGTGCTCTTTCCGTGTCTGGTTTCCGGGATCGTCGCTCATCTGGTCTGCGGCGTCCGCGCTCCGGTCCCCGCGATCGCCGACTCGCTCGCCTCCTTCGGCCGCACCGAGATCGTCGCGCTGTCGATCGCCTTCGGCGCGATCTTCGGGATCGCGGCGCTGATCCTGATCGAAACGATGCGCGGCCTGGAGAAAGGGCTCCGGCGATTCGAGCGCCATCCGTACGGGATCGCCGTCGTAGGGGGTGTCTTCCTCGCCGTCTTCTACCGGCTCGCGGGCGCCGAGTACGCCGGACTCGGAACCGAGACGATCGAGGCCGCCTATCCGGCATGGCGCAGATCGCGCTGCTGGCGTTCCTCTGGAAGATCCTCGCGACGGCCGTGACGCTCGAGATCGGAGGCAGCGGAGGGATCGTGACGCCCCTCTTCTTCATCGGCTCGACGTGCGGAGCCGCCCTGGCGCGCCTCTTCCATCTGCCGGCCGGCGCGTTCGCCGCCTTCGGGTTCGTGGGCGTCGTGGCCGCCGCTGCCAACACGCCGATCGCGGCGGCCGTCATGGGGATCGAGCTCCTGCCGGCAGACGTCGGCGTCTATGCGGCGCTCGCCGCGGGCACGGCGTTCCTGATCGTCGGCCACAGGAGCGTCTACGCGAGCCAGAAGATCGGTCTCTCGAAGTCCGCCGGGTCTGGACGTCGAGCATGGACGTCCCGATCGGCGAGGCTCACACGATCGGGCCTCCGGATCCGCGACGGAAGCCTCACCGGCCGCTCTTGCGCCGCCGCCGCCCTCCGCCGCAGAACCCGCCGGAGTCCAAGCCCGAGTGAGCGATCCCGCGCCGACGTTACCGACAACGGGCGAGGACGCGGGCGGTGATCTCCCGGCTCAACGGGGGATTCTCCGTGAGGCCGAGCGAGTGGAGCTCCTCGTGGAGGAGGACCGACGCGCCGAGCCGGGGGTTGCTTCGCTGCGCGGCGGCGAAACGCGAGCCGCAGAGATAGATGACGCGGCTTCCCGGGCTCGTCGCCGCGAGGGCTCCCGAGGAACAGAGGGACAGGTGCTCTCCGTTGGCGAAACGGAGGCGGTGCAGGTAGACCCCGCCCGTCATTCCGAGGGCGTTCAGAGCGACCTGCAGCGGTGCTCCCGAGGGGTCGTGGAAGTCGGAGAAGATCTGCTCGCAGCGCGAATCCGCGAGGAGCCTCTCGGCCGCGGCAATCGCGTCGGCCGTTGCCGCGGCGAGAAAGGAATCCACGGGACTCACGAACCAGCTTCGCGCTTGCGCCGGCGACACCGCTTGCCCGGTGGCCGAGTGGAGAAGCGCGAGAGTCAGGAGCGCGCGCCGCGCGGCAGACGAGGCGAAGAGGAAGGAGACGTGTGCGCGAACATGCCCGCATGATCGCGGGTACGGGTCCGCTTCGCGGCCGATCGTCCGCTCGTCACGCCGCGGCTTCGCTTCGTCACATTGTCAAGGGCGCGTCGAAAGTCGCGCGAAGACCGCCGCCTCGCGTGACGAGTGCGCCCGTGCGCGTGACGGGGAGATCGCGCGCCGGGACGGAGAACTGCCGGCGCCGGTCGAGCGAGCTTCTTCATCCTCCCGCGCGCGGAAAATTTCGTCCCGGGCTTCCTTCGGCGATTTTGCTCCCGCGGATCAACAGGCCGGTTCCCGGGCCGAAACCGTTTTCCAGAAGGACGCGCGCCGTAACCTTCTCCGCCGTGTACCGTACTTGCGTCAGAAGGAGCTCCACGGCCATCGAGGTCGCCAGCGACTCGACGATCCGGGTCCTCATCGTGGACGACGAGCGTCCCGCGAGGGAGCGCGCGCGCGAACTCCTCGAGAAAGAGCCGGGCGTCGAAGTCGTCGGCTCGTGCGCCGGCGCGGAGGAGGCCGTCCGGGCGATCCGGGCCTGCGAGCCGGACCTGATGTTATTCGGCGTCCGGGCGGCGGCGGCGAACGGCCTGTCGGCGCTCAAGGAGATCGCCTCGGAGCGGGTGCCGGCGGTCGTCTTCGTCACCGCTCAGGACGAGCGCGTGTTGCGGGCCTTCGAGAATCACGCCTTCGACTACGTCGTGAAGCCGATCGACGCCGCGCGGCTGCGGGACGCGGTCAGAAGCGCCCGGGAGCGCGCTCTTTCGTCGGCGCCGGGGGTCTTCGAGCGGCGTCTCCTGTCGCTTCTCGAGGAGTTGAGGCACCGCGTACGCTCCTACGATCGCCTCGTCATCAAGACGGGAGGGAAGCTCTGGTTTCTGAAGGCGGAAGAGATCGACTGGATCGGGGCGGAGGGGAACTACGTCCGGATCCACGCCGGCAGAGAGTCTCCTCTCGTGAGGGAAACGATGTGCGAGATCGAGGCGCGCCTCGATCCCTCGCGCTTCGTGCGAATCCACAAGTCCACGATCGTCAACACCGACCGGATCCGCGAGATCCAGCCTCTCTTCAACGGAACCCATTCGGTCCTTCTGCACGACGGAACGCGCTTGACCTGGAGCCGCGGCTACCGCGATCAGCTTCGAGCGCTGACGGGCGAGGAGTTCTGAGACAGGCGACGGCGGGGCGGCGCTGACGGCCTGTTAACATCGCCGCCGGCCTGAACGGGCGGAGCGAGCGATGTTCATCGGGCACTTCGGCGTCGGATTCGCGGGCAAGAGGGCCGCGCCCGCGGTTTCGCTGGGCACCCTCTTTCTCGCCGCGCAGTTTGCCGACGGGCTCTGGCCGCTTCTCCTCCTTCTCGGGGTCGAGCACGTGCGGATCGCGCCGGGCACGATGAAGCTCTCGCCGTTCGACTTCTACGACTACCCGTGGAGCCACAGCCTGGTGGCGATCGTGGTTTGGGGCGTCCTGCTGGGCGGCGCGTATTACGTTCTTCGCCGGAGCCTCCGCGGGGCGGCCGTCGTCGCGGCCGGAGTCGTGAGCCACTGGTTCCTCGACTTCCTGGTCCACCGCCCCGACATGCCGGTCTTCCCCCGGGGACCGTACCTGGGTCTCGGACTGTGGAACTCCCTCCCGGCGACGGTCCTGCTCGAGGTCGGGGTTCTACGGCGGCGGGCTCGCGGTCTACGTCACGGCGACGCGGGCAAAGGACAGGACGGGAGTCTGGGCGCTCTGGACGCTCTGTCCTCCTGCTCTTCGCGCTCTGGGTCTCGACCTTTTTCGCGCCGCCTCCCCGGGCCAGCACCGCGGTCGCCCTGTCCGGCATCGCGATGTGGCTCACGATCCCCTGGGGCTACTGGATCGACCGCCACCGGGTCCTCCGCTAACGGGGAATCTCAGGGATCAGGCCGGCACGCCGCAGAGCCGGTGAACGCAGTCGAGGAGCCTGTCGGAATCGATCGGTTTCCGGATGAAGTCCGCGACGCCGGGCGCATCACGGATGAACTGCATCCCTGAGAGGAGCACGACGGGCGCCCGGGGAAAACCGGCCTCCGATTCGCGCCGGGCGAGGAACTGCCAGCCGTCCACGCCGGGCATGGCGAGGTCCAGGAGGATGAGGCGCACCGGGCTCGCGCGCAGCTTCTCGATCGCCTCGGCGCCGTCGGCCGCCGTCGCGACGGCATAGCCCTCCCCCTCGAGCAGGACGCGAACCCCCTCGCGGACGCCCGCGTCGTCGTCCACCACGAGGATCGCGCCGGATTCGCGGCTCACGGCTTCCCCTCCACGGGCGACGGGGCGCGCGCCTCGGCCGCGCCCGGCCCGGTCCGGCGGTCGACGCGCTCGCGCTTCATGCGCCTCAACTCGAGCTGGGCCACGGCCTGCCTCGACAGGGCGCGAAGCGATTCGATCTGCTCGCCCGACAAATCCCTCGGCTGCCGGTCCATCACGGCGAGGGCGCCCACGACGTAACCGTCGCGAGTCCGGAGCGGAACGCCCGCGTAGAATCGCAACGCGGGAGAGCCGGGGCCGGAGGCCTCCGAAACGAAGCGCGGATCCTCCGCGGCGTCACGCACGACGAAGACGTCCGGATTGCGGATCGCCCGTGCTCCGAGGGAAGCCTCGAGCGGCAGGGCCGATTCCTCGATGCCGACCCTCGACTTGAACCAGAGGCGGTTCGCGTCCGCGAACGACAGCGACGCGAACGGCGTCCCGCAGAGGACCGAGGCGAGCCGCGTCAGATCGTCGAACTCCGCTTCGGGCGCCGTGTCCAGGATCGCGTAGCGGGCCAGCGCCAGGAGCCTCTCGGCCTCCCGGGCCTCGGGCGCCGCGCCGGACGGGCCGGCGGCGTCGGAGAGCATTCCAGCGCCGACTCGAGCGCCGACCTCATGTCGTCCGCGGATGCGAAGCGATCCTCCGGCGTCTTCGCCATCGCGCGCTCGGACGACGGCGGCGAGCGGCTCGGGAACTTCGGGCGCGAGCTCCCGCAGAGGCGCCGCCTCCGACTTGACGATCTGCTCGAGCAGGAGAAAGAGCTTTTCGTGCTCGAAGGGCTTGCGGCCGGTCAAGAGCTCGTAGGCGACGACGCCGAGCGAGAAGATGTCGGTGCGGGCGTCGATGCTCTCGCCGACGATCTGCTCGGGCGACATGTAGGACGTGGAGCCCACGGCGGTGCCGTCTTTCGTGATGCTCGTCGTCGAGTCGAGGGACTTCGCGATTCCGAAGTCCATGATTTTCACGACCCCGTCGTCCAGGATCCGGATGTTCGCGGGCTTGATGTCGCGGTGGACGATCCCCCTGCCGTGGGCGAATTCGAGGGCCGACGCGACGGCGATCAGGATGCGGACTTTCTCCGGGAGGGGCAGCGGAGTCCCGCGCCCGATGATCCGGTCGAGGTCTTCGCCCGAGAGCAGTTCCTGCACGATGAACGGAACGATTCCCTCGATGCCGAATTCGTAGATGGTCGTGATGTTGGGATGATGGAGGTTGCCCGCGAGCTGCGCCTCCCGGAAGGCGCGGGCGCGCATGTTGGCGTCCGGGACCTCGCAGGTCTTCAGGGCAACGGCTCGCCGGATCATCGGATCCCAGGCCTTGTAGACCGTTCCAAAGCCTCCGGTCGCGATCTTTTCCACGATCTCGTACTTGCCGATCTTCCGGCGCGCTTCTTCCGGCGGCTGCGGCTCCATCGGCGCTCCGACCTCTTCCACCGGCTTCCTGGATCCGAACCAGCCCATCAGGCTCCCTTCTCCATCCCGGGCAGGACCTCCCGCGCGCGGGAAGGAGCAGGTTTCATGCCGCCGGCCGTTCGGGCATCCTGGCCTCAGACGGACCTTCGACCTTCGTCGTCTTCCCTAATCCTCGCCGAAGAAGTCTCCTTCTCGGCCTCCACTTTCAACGTCGTCTTCTCGATGGAATCTCCGGACCGGATCTCGATGGTGTATTTGCCGGGCGGAAGGTACCGCTTGCGGGTCGCGCGGAGCGGATCGGCGAGGAGCTCGTAGTTCTCCGGGTCGAGCGGCTTGGGCGTTCCGGCCGAGGGGCGCTCCTCCTCGGGCTTGCCGGCATCGTCGTCCTCCTCTCCTCGTCTTCGTCGGAGGAGGGCTTCTTCGCGGCGGCGGTCTTGTCGCCAGGGCTTCTCTGGTTTCGAAGCGGCGGAAGCGGCAGCCTTCCCTTTCTCGTCCTCTTTGCCGCCTTCCTTCTTCTGCTCGCCGTCCTTCTCTTTCTCTTTCTCCTTTTCCTTCTCCCTCGCGAGAGCCTTCTCGCGGGCCTTCGCCTCGGCGGCGTCGGCGAGCTTCGCGTCGGCCGAAAGGTCGTACTCGACGACGTTCATCCCTCGATGAGAGGTTCCGTCCAGCTCCTTCCAGAGCATTCCGTTCTCGTCCTTCACCGAGAGCTTGACCGGAGCGCCCCCCTTGACCCAGTAGGCGATCCGGACGGCCGGCTCGATGCGGAAGAAAGGGGTCCACGGGTTCTCGCCGTAGCCGCGGCGAAGACTCTCCTTGATCGACTTGACGGGAAAGGCGCGGAGCGCGTCGGAGGCGGCACCGTCCTTCAGTTTCCGCAAGGGCGCCGCTTCCGCGATGAAGACGCTCCGGCCGTGCGTTCCGACGACGAGGTCGCCCGAACGCGGCTCGACGACGAGGTCCTGGACCGCCGCGCGCGGGAGGCCTCCCGTCATCGGCGTCCAGGTCGCGCCCCGGTCGAGCGAGACGAACACGCCCGAGTCGGTGCCGAGATAGAGGAGATGCTTCGCCTTCGGGTCCTCGCGGATGACGTTGACCGGCTCGGCCGGGAGACCCGCCGCCAGCGACTGCCAGGTCCTGCCGTAATCGGTCGAGCGGAAGACGTACGGAGCGAACTCGTCGTTGCGGTATCCGCTCTGCGTGACGTAGACCGTCCCCTCGTCGAAGCTCGACGCGAGGACTCGCGTGACCCAGCGGTCCCGGGCGAGGCCCTTCGACAGGTCCGCCCAGCTCGCGCCGCCGTCGCGCGTGCCCCAGACCCTTCCCTCGTCGGTGCCGGCGTAGATCACGCCGAACTTCTTCGGAGATTCGGAGAGGGACGTGATGGTTCCGAACGGGACGTCCCCCTGCGCGGGGTTGGACGTCAGGTCTTCCGAGATCGCGGTCCAGGTGTCGCCCCGGTCGAAGGAGCGGTAGAGCCTGTTGGTGCCGTAGTAGAGGATGTCGCGCGAGTGCGGCGAAAGGAGGAAGGGAGTGATCCAGTTGTACCGCAGCGGCTTCTCCTTCTTCTTCGCGGACAGCTCCGGCCGGGGACGGAATCTCGCGCGCTCCCCGGTCTTGACGTTCAGCCGCGCGGCGATGCCGAACTGGAGCGCCACGTAGACGACGTTCGAGTCCTTCGGGTCGATGGCGACGCAGCTCCCGTCGCCGCCGTAGATCGACTTCCAGGCCTGCGGGTCGGTCTTTCCGTAGCGGTAGGTCGAGGGGCCGCGCATCACGCCGTTGTCCTGGAGTCCCCCGACGATGTTGTAGGGGTCGGCGCTGTCCACGGCGATGATGGTGAACTGGCCGACCGGCAGGTTGTTCAGCTTGGTCCAGGTCTCGCCGTAGTCGTAGGAGACGTTGATCCCTCCGTCGTTGCCGATCGCGAGGCGCTGCGGCGCCTTCGGGTCGATGAAGATCGCGTGGTAGTCGCCGTGGACGCCGCGGCCGCCGATTCCCTTCCAGGTCTTCCCCCCGTCCGTCGAGGTGAGCATCGGGACGCCCTGGATGTAGATGCGCTCCGGGTCGGCCGGGTCCACGGCAATGCGGCCAAAGTAGTAGCCGTAGCTGTGGAACACCTTGTCGATGCGCCCCGCGTGCGTGCGCTTCCACGCCGCGCCGCCGTCATCGGAGCGGTAGACCTCGGTCGCGACGACCTCGTTCTCGAAGAGCTCCCGGTTGGCGTCCTGCATGTAGGCCACGAGATCGGCGATGGTGATCCGGCCGGCCTTGACGTCCTTCTTGAGCCGGGCCGCCTTGAGTGTCTTCGGGAAGTCGTTGCGCCGCAGGAAACGCGTGATGACCGAGTCGTCGAGCTTTGCGAACCCCTCCGCGGTCATCTTCTTCAAGCGCCGCGGCGTCAGCTCTCCCGGCGGCGTCTCCTCGTCGAAGGTTTCCGACTCCGGTCTCCGCGCCTGGTTGTCGAGGACGGCGTACACGGTCTGCGGGCGGGAAGCCGCGATCGCGAGCCCGATCCGGCCGACGGTGGCTCCGGCGGGCAGGCCGGCCGACAGGCGCTTCCAGGTCTTTCCGGCGTCGGCTGATTTCCAGATGCCGCTGCCCGGCCCGCTCTCCAGGAAGTTGGCGGCCGTGCGCGCGCGTTCCCAGGTCGCGGCATAGAGAACGTCGGGGTTCTTCGGGTCCTGGGCCAGGTCGATGGCGCCCGTGCGTTCGTTTACGAACAGCGTCTTCGCCCAGGTCTTCCCGCCGTCGCGTGTCAGGAAGACGCCGCGCTCGGGATTCTCCGTGTAGAGATGCCCCACCGCCGCGACGTAGACGGTCTCCGGGTCGCGCGGATCCACGAGCACCTTGCCGATGTGGTGGGTGTCGGCCAGGCCGATCGCCTGCCAGCTCTTCCCGCCGTCGGCCGTCTTGAACATCCCCGCGCCGGCGTAGGAAGTCCTGCTGGAGTTCGACTCGCCCGTTCCGACGTAGATCGTCCTGCCGTCCGGGTCCCCGAGCGCGAAGGACCCGATCGTCAGCGTTGGCTCGTCGTCGAACAGGGGAGTCCACGCGCCGCCGCGGTCGTCCGTTCGCCAGAGGCCGCCGGAGGCGAAGGCGACGATGAGCGAGTCGGGATGGTTGGCCGGCGCTGCGATCTCCACCACGCGGCCGCCCTGGACCTCGGGCCCGACGTTGCGGAAGCGGATCCCGGAGAGGAGCGATGCCTTCTCCATCTCGAGCCGCTTCCGGTAGCCCGCCTGCCGAGCCGCCGCATCCATACCGAGGCGCCGCGGGTGGAACTTCTGAAGCTCCTGCTCCTTGGTCAGCGGGGGCTTCTCATCCGCCGCGAGCGGCGTGGAGACGGCGAGCGCGCAGAGAAGCCCGAACGAGGCGATGCGGAGAACGCGCACGGTGACCTCCTGAAGATTCCGTTTTAGCGAAGCGAGAGCGTATTTCGGACGGACCGGCCCGTCAACGAAGAGCGGCTACGTCTCCGGCCCTCGGTGCCGTAGGGGCGGCGCCGTGGTCTCGACGAGGTGGCGGATCATGGCGAGGCGGGAGCGGCATCTCACACGGACTCTCTCTTGCGCCGGCCCTCCCTCCGGCTCTTTCGATTCCCGGTGCCCCGGTGGCCCGACCGAGAACCGAGACTGAAAGCCGGGCACCGTTCGCTACGCGACATCCCACCGTCGGGCCAGGCGGCGCGCCGCGGCGAAGAGGATGAGGGAGCCCGCCAGGAGGGCCGCGACCTGAGGCCAGAGGTTCACGATCGGCTCGTCGCGCCAGAAGACTTTCATGAAGCCGTCGATGGCCCAGGCGTTGAGAGTCACGAGCCCGAACTTCTGGATCGTCTCCGAGAGCAGGTAGCGAGGGACCATGCTTCCGCCCAGCGCCGACATCGCCAGGATGAGCAGGTTCGACAGGGCGACCAGCTGCATGCGCGATCGGGAGAGCGCGGCGAGCACGAGCCCGAAACAGGAACAGGCGACGGCGGTCGCCACGGTCATGATGAGAAACCCGGGGATGTGGCGATGCAGCTCGAGGCCGAAGAAGAGCTCGCCCCAGACGAACATCACGACGAGCTGCGTCACGGCCACGGCCGAGAGGTACGCGACCTTTCCCAGGAGCAGCCTGCCCATCGAGACGCGCGTCGAGAGGATCCGGTCGAGCGTTCCGCTCTCGGCCTCCTCGATGAGCGCGCCGCCGGCTCCTGCCGCCGAGAAGAGGAGAAACATCACGCCGAGTCCGGCAGCGAGCAGGGCCGACGTCGGGTTCTTCTTCGTCTCCCCGAGGATGTCGTGGACTTTGACGTCCACGAGCCCGGCGGCCGCGGCGCCGCCCGCCGGCGTGCCGGAGGCCGTACGGTCGCGCAGAACCCGGAGACTCTCCTCCATCTTCGCACGCTGCTCGGCCGTGAGGCCTCCTCCCCAGCGGTCGATCTCTTCCATACCCGTCCGCGCCATCGCCTCGGGCATCGCGGTCGCCGCGATTCCCTGGAGGAGGCCGGACACCACTTGCGGCGCCACGGGATCCGAGCTGTCGGCCAGGAGCTCGAGCTTCGGGCGGCGCGCCGAAGCGCCAAACTGGATGGGCGTCCGGCCGAAGTCCTTCGGGATGATCAGCGCGAGGGGAACGCTTCCCGCCCGCACGGCCGCCTCCGCGGAGGAGCGGTCAAACGGCGCTTCCGAGCCGCCCGCGGCCGGAATCTTCCCGGCCACGACGCTGACCCCTTTCTCGGCCTTCAAGGCGGCGGTCAGGCGGCGGGAGTTCTCGCTCCCGTCCTCGTCCACGACGGCGACGGAGATCCGCCGGGTGGTTCCGCCGCGCGAGCCTCCGAAGAGGCCGGCGAAGATCGAGAAGAAGACGATCGGCACGACGAACGTCAGGACGAAGGCGGCCCGGTCGCGCCGCAACCTCGCCAGGTGCGTGCGGACGACGGCGAAGATCATTCGCGCAGCCCCCTTCCGGTCAGATGCAGGAACACCTGTTCGAGCGTGGCGCTCTTCAAGGCCAGGTCGCGGATGCCGATTCCCTTCGCGTGGAAGATCTCCAGGAACTCCCGGATCTGCACGGCCGGATCCTCCACCGAAGCCTGCACCTTCGTGCCGTCCACCGTGGCTCCGAACTTCGTGAGAGCCTCTCGGACGTCCGCCGGGATGGCGAGTTCGGTTTCGATCGAGACGGTCTGCGCGGCGCCGAGCGTCTGGCGCACGAGGGCGTCCCTGGTCCCCGAGGCGATGATCCGGCCGTGATCGATGATCGCGATCCGGTCGCAGAGACGCTCGGCCTCCTCCATGTAGTGCGTCGTGTAGAGGAGCGAGACGCCCCGCGACTTGAGCTCCCCGATCATCTCGTAGATGCGCTCGCGAGACTGCGGGTCCACGCCGACGGTGGGCTCGTCTAGGAGAAGCAGCCTCGGGCCGTGGATGGTGCCCGCCGCGATGTTCAAGCGCCGCTTCATGCCGCCGGAGAGACGGTCCGTTCGCTCGTCGGCCCGGTCGGAGAGGCCGATCCACTCCAGGTTGGCGCCGATGGCGGTGTCGAGCGGGTCTCCTTCGAGTCCCTGATACCGCCCGAAGGTCCACAGGTTTTCGCGGGGCGAGAGCAGCGGATAGAGCGCGATTTCCTGGGGCACCCACCCGCGCAGCGCCCGCGCGCCGGAATCGGCGGGAGAGAGTCCGAAGAGGCTCAGGCTCCCCGAATCCTGCAAGACCCGCCCCGCGACGCCGCGCACGAGCGTCGTCTTGCCGGCGCCGTTGGGCCCGAGCAGACCCAGGATCTCCCCGGCGGAGATCTCGAACGTCACGCCGTCGAGCGCCTTGCGGCCCGCGAACGCCTTTGAGACGTCGCGGACCTCGAGGGGGAGTGATTCCGTCATGGCGGGCTTGCGGCTCTCCTCGCGCGCGAGTCTAACCCGCATTATTCATGATCGACTCCGGCCGCCGCTCCGATCTTTTCCGCCGATGCTGCGTCAGGGCTCCTCTGCGATGCGCCGGGGCATCGCCGTCGTCGCCCTTCCTTGCCTCGACGAAAAATCTCTGTCGCGGACAAGGTGTTTTCAGGCGCAATCAGACTTCTCGTGTCGCAATGCCGTCCGGCGCGGTCTCTTCTTCGTGTTTCGGCCGGGTGACCATGAATAATGCGGGTTACCCCGCGACTTGGTGTATCCTGCGCCGCTCGCCGCTCGAACGTTTCTGAGCAATGGGGGACCCGCGAAGGACATGAACGGTTCGGTCTTTGCCCTGCTGCTCGCTGCCGGGTGCGCCGGGATGCTGCTCAGTTTCGCGAGGGCTCGCTCGCGGGCGGTCTTCGCCCAGGACGGCTTCGTGCAGCCGGGACGCCGCAACGTGGCCGTTGCCCTGCTGGCGGCGGTGCTGCTGCTGACGGTCGCCATTCCTTTCGCGGGCGGGCTGGCGGGAGGGCAGCCCGACACGAAGGACTTCACGCTCGTCTCTCTCTTCGCGGTGCACCTGGTCCTGATCCTCTTTCTGACGTTCTATTACGTGCTGTCGGGCCGGCGCTCCCTCCCGGAATTCCTGAAGCTGACGAGCGCCCGTCCCGCCGCGGACCTCGGCGCGGGATTCCTCATCGGTTTTGCGGGATGGCTGCTGACGATCGTGATCCTCCTGATCGTGATCGGTCTCTGGTACGTGCTCCGGTTGCGCGGGGCCACCACGCCGGTGCGCGAGGTCTCGCCGACGATCGTCTGGCTGGTTGCCCAGCCGCTGGCCATCCGGATCCTGATCGTCGTGTCGGCGATGGTCGTCGAGGAGCTCTTCTTCCGCTCCTTTCTCCAGCCTCGGGTGGGAGCCCTCGCCGCGACCCTGATGTTCACCGCGGCCCACGGGGCCTATGGGCAGCCGCTCGTGCTCGTCGGGATCCTCGTCATCTCGACGGTCCTCTCGGCGGCCTTCGCGCTCTACGGCAATGTCCTTCCCTGCATCATCGCCCACGGCGTCTTCGACTCGATCCAGATGTTCGTCCTGATCCCCCTCGCCTTGAGACCGATGGGCTGAAGCAGGGTCCCGACGCGAGCCGAGGCGGCCTGATCTTCCGTCCTGAAGCCCGGGAGGTCCGGCAACTTCTGAAAACCGGCGGCCACGACGACATCGCGACCTTGCCGCGCCACTGTCTCCTTCTTCGGGCTCTTCGCGCGCGCACTCGTCCAGGCCGCTTCGAAGCGCTCGGCGGAAGCCGGCGAGTCGAAGCGCGTGCGCCAGAGGTAAGCGATCGTCCGGCCGGAGGCGAAGAAGGCGATCCGGTCTCCCCGCCATCCCGATGCCGCCGCGTCCGCCTGGTCTTCTGCGAGCGAGCGGCGCAGGAGGAAACGCAATGTCCATTCCCCGAGCGTGTCGGCATAGAGAAAATGGAAGCCGGAGGGAGAAAGCCGTTCCGAATTGCCCGGCAGCAGGTTCTCGGCCGGAACGAAGCCCGGCCCCTCGTGGAGGATCTCCGAAGAGGACACCGGCGGGTTCTTCCAGAGCCGGTCCACTCCCGCCCACCCCTTGCTCTTGACGACCCGCCGCACGAAGGCCGTTCCCTCCGTGTAGGGGAAGAAGAGCTGTTCGACGAAATAGTCGGGGATGTCCTTGGGAACGCCGGACCGCTCGAGCGCGCCGGCGGAGAGGAGCGGTCCGAGCATCTCTTCGGCGCTCTCATCGGCGCCCGGCATGCCCGCCAGGACGACCCGGACCATGACGAGCGTCGCTTCCCCTTCGAGCAGGCTCTCGAGAGCGAGCGCCCTGTCGCCGTTCTCCTTCAGGTCCTTCATGCGCCGGTCGAGCTTCAGGCTCTCGTCCTGCAAGGCGTGCGTCAGCTCGTGGGCGAAGATCAGCTTCTCCGACATGCCGGCCGCGTCGGCCATCCCGGCGATGCCCTCGATGTCCTCTTCGTCTCCGGCGCCCTCCTTCTGCAGCGCCTTGTCCGCTCCGCGGACGACGTAGAACCGCCGGGGCTCCGGGTCGTAGAACGCGATGACCTGGGAGGCGTAGAAGTCCACGAGCCGGTCGAGCAGGTTGGGCGTCTCCTCGATGAGGCCGAGCGCGACGAGAGTCCTCAGCGTGTCGTCGGGGGGAGCCGGGAAAGCCTCGGCGACCTTCGAGCGCAGGACCTTCTTCAATTCCGCCGCGTCGATCTCGCTCGCGGGGACGGCCCTCTCGAAGCGCCGCCCCCGGACCTTTTCGACCTCGCGAGCCACCTGCGAGACCCGCGCCGGAAGCAGGGCCGTGGCGCCCAGGGTGGCGAGGACGAGCAGAACAGCCAGGCGGCGCAGAATCTTCACGACCGGCAGGGTAGCATGCGGAAAAGCCCCGCTATCTTTCATCACGGGCTTTCGCTAAGATGCCGCGGAATTTCGAACGTGAATGAGCTCGCCATCCTCGTCCAGCGAGACCGGACCCATCCGGATGTCCCTCTCCAGCCGTTTCGAGAACATCGAAATGGCACAGCATCTTTGCGGCAAACTGCTGGAGGGGTGGGACTTGAGCGAGGAGACAACGCACTGGATCCTGATGGCCCTGCGCGAGGCCCTGGCCAATGCCATCAAGCACGGCAACGCGCAGGACACGGACAAGCGCGTTCATCTCGAGATGGAAGTCGCGGACTCGACTCTCCGGATCCGTATCCGGGACGAGGGGCGCGGGTTCGATCCCGAGGGGGTCGTGGATCCGCTCGCTCCGGAAAACCGGCTGAAAACCTCGGGACGCGGTATCTTCTACATGAAGACGTTCATGGATGAGGTCCGTTTCCGTCAAGTCGACGGAGGCGGTATGGAAATCGTCCTGACAAAAGACTTGGCTCAGGGCAGGCACAAGAAGGAGGAGGGGAACTGACGATGAAAACGACCGTGCGCGAGGCTGCCGGCGGCGTCCAGATCGTGGATCTGAAGGGGAAGATCACGATCGGAGCGGGAGACGTGCAGTTGCGGGAGACGATCAACCATCTCGTGGAAGCGGGGAAGAAGAACATCCTGATCAACATGCACGATGTGACGACGATCGACTCCTCCGGGATCGGCGAGCTGGTCGGGTGTTACACGTCGGTCACGAACAAGGGGGGGAAACTGAAGCTCCTCCATCTGCCCCCGAAGATCAACGACGTGCTCACGGTCACGCAGCTGATCACCGTGTTCGACGTCTACGAGTCGGAGCCGGAGGCGGTGGCGAGCTTCGCCTAAGCCACCGCACTCGGATCCGGTGGCGCCCCGGACGCCGGCTTTCGACGGCTTCGCCGCGCGCGCCCTGCCTCCCCTCGAGCGGGAGCTTTCCCGAGCGCTGCCCCCGCTCGCCGGCCGGGCGCCCGCGCTTTCGAGCGCCATCGAAGACGCCGTTCTCTCGCCCGGCAAGCGGCTGCGGCCGCTCGTCGCGCTCGCGGCCGGGGAGATCGTTCGCGCCCCGGCGGCCGCGCCGATGGCGGTCGCGGTGGCGGTCGAGTTTCTGCACGCGGCCTCTCTCGTTCTGGACGACCTGCCCTCCATGGATAACGCGCGGCGGCGGCGCGGAAGGCCGTCGCTTCATCTCGTGCACGGCGTCGCGACGGCCGAGCTGGCGGCGGTGGCGCTCGTCGCGCGAGCCTTCGAAGTGGCCGCGGAGGCGCCGGAGACGCCGCCGCGAACGCGCGCGCGGGTCGTCCACGAGCTGGCCCGGGCGATCGGCGCCGAAGGCTGCTGCGCCGGGCAGGCCGCGGACCTGGCGGCCGACCCGGCGGGCCTCGGCCTCGAAGACCTCGAGGCGATTCACTCGCGCAAAACCGGAGCTCTCTTCGTGGCGGCGGTCCGGGGCGGGGCGCTTTCGGGCGGGGCGGGGGAGGAGACTCTCGAGGCCCTGACGCTCTTCGCGCGCAACCTCGGCCTGGCCTTTCAGATCACCGACGACATGCTCGATCTTTCCGGAGACCCGAAGCGGATGGGCAAGGACACGCATCGCGACGCCCACCGGGCCAATTTCGCGACGCTCTTCGGACTCGCTTCCTCCCGGAAGCTCGTCGAGGAGCTCCTCGAGTCCGCTGTGACCTCGCTCTCGCCTCTCGGCCGGAAGGCCGCGGTGCTGGCCGACCTCGCCCGGGTCGTCCGGGACCGCCAGAGATGAAGACTTCTGAAGGGCTCCCCTCTCCT
Organism: uncultured Acidobacteriota bacterium; assembly: GCA_963741435.1. Taxonomy (GTDB): domain Bacteria; phylum Acidobacteriota; class Thermoanaerobaculia; order UBA5066; family Gp7-AA6; genus JAWOLE01. The sequence goes on from CAVUIX010000002.1 coordinate 567,197, forward strand.
CCCGGGAGAGAGGACAGGGGTGAGGGCGCGACGATCGCCGAACACCCTTCTCCGTTTCTCTTCGGCGTGGAAGCGCGACCTTGAGTGACCCCGCTCTCTCCCTCGATGAAGCCCGCCGGCGCCTGCGAGACCTCGGCTACCTGAATGGGAGCGTCGAGCGCTACGTCTTTCGCCGCGCCTTCGCCGGCCGCGGCGGACTCTTCCTTCCCGCGATCCTCCTCGGCGCGTTCGCGGCGGCCGTCGCCTCGCTCGCGGCGGTCGAAACGGCCGAGGCGGGCTTCGGAGATTCCCTGGCAGCGGTCGCGGCGCTGCTCGTCCATCTCTTCTGCGCGAACCTCGTGATCGCCGGAATCCTCGCGGTTCTTCTCGCGGCGATCGCCGACCGCTCCCGCGCTCCGGCGGGAACGGCGACCGCGTCGGGTCTCGCCGCGGCGGCGGCGGTTTTCTTCCTCTGGATCGCGGGGGCGTACAGCCTCTCGCGCGACCTTCCGGCGCGATCGCTCCTCTGGGGCGCTCCCGTCGCGCTCGCGGCGTTGATTCTCGCCAGGGGGGTCCGTTCCGGTTTCCTCGGCCACGCCTACGCGCATGCCCACGTCCTGCCCGGCCGGCCTCGCCGCCGGGTCTTTCTCGCGGCGGCCGTCGCGGGAGTCGTGGTCGCCCTGGCGATCTTCTCTTCTTCCTCGTCGCGAAAACGCCCGCCCGCTCCTCCGGTGCTCCCCTCGCCCCGCGGCGGCGCGGTCGCCGTCATCGCCGTGGACGGGCTGGCGCTGGACGCTCCCGCCTCCGACGGTCTCTCCGGTCTTCGAGAGCTCCTTGCGACCGGGGTGACCGGCTGGTGGCCCGCCCGGGCGGCGGTTCCGCCGGAGGTCTGGAGCGACCTGGCGACGGGAGAGCCGTCGTCCCGTCATGGCGTGAGGGCCCTGGCGCGGGTCCGGCCGCGAGGATCGCCCGCCGGGCTGCGCCCGCCGCTCGGGACCGCGTGGTATCTGCGCCGCCTCGGTCCTGCCCTGCGGCTGGTTCTCAATTCGCCGGTGTCGGCTGCCGACCGGCGCCGCCTCGCCTTCTGGGAAGTCGCCGCCTCGGCCGGCCTGCCCGCGGCGGCGGTGGGATGGTGGGCTTCCGGTCCGTGGCCGGGCGCCGATGTCGTCGGAAACGAGGAGATCCTGGCGGGCGCCTCCGACGGGATCTCCGCCGACCGGCGGGCGATCGATGCTTTCAGGCTGCGCCGGCGCGGCGGCCGTCAGGTCGCGACGGTCTATCTCCCGGGCCTGGACATCCTGCGGGACATGGCCGGGTCGCCGGAGCGCCTGCGAGCCATTGATCAGCTGCATCGGTTTCTCGAAGAGGAGGTTTCGCGTGCCGTCGCCGGGCAGCAGGCGCTCGTGATCCTCGCGGTGGACAGTCACGCCGCGCCGTCCGCGCTCGCGCGCATGGTCGTCTTCGATGGACGGCTCCCGGTCAAGACTCTGGGCATCCGCCCGGAGGATGTCGCTCCCTCGATCCTCGCCCGCGCGGGAGTGCCGGCGGCGGCGGACCTCCCCGGCCGTCCCGTGGCGGCGCTCTTCCCACCCGGCACACTCGAGACGGCGACGGTCTCGACATACGGCCAGCGCTCGGCGCCGGAAGGCGCGCGCTCCGCCGCGACCGATCGCGAGTACATGCAGAAGCTGAAGTCTCTGGGCTACCTCAACTGAACCCGGGGCCGTGAGGCGTTAGGCGTGAGGCGTAAGGCGAAGCTCGTGATATTGAAGAGCCCCAATGAAGAACGCAAAGGGATCGGGGCCTCGCCTGACGCCTGACGCCTTACGCCTACGTCGCCATGAAAGCCGTCTTCTTCCGCAAGCACGGCGGAAACGAGGTCCTCGAGTACGGCGACCGGGAGACTCCGGTTCCGGGCGGCGGGGAGGTCCGCGTCGCGATCCGCGCGGCGGCGATGAACCACCTGGACATCTTCGTCCGCGATGGGATTCCCGGCGTCCCTCTGCCGCAGATCCCCGGAGCCGACGGAGCGGGAGTCGTGGACGCCGTCGGCGCGGGGGTGGAGGGCCTCTCTCCCGGCGACCGGGTGCTCCTCCAGCCCGGCCTCTACTGCAACGCGTGCGAGTTCTGCCGCGCCGGGGAGCAGAGCCTCTGCGTCCGGTTCCAGATCGTGGGAGAGCACGTGCCCGGCACGTTCGCCGAGGCGGTCGTCGTCCCCGCGAGGAACGTCTTTCCGATGCCGGAGCGGCTCTCCTTCGAGCAGGCGGCCGCCTTCCCGCTCGTGTACCAGACCGCCTGGCGGATGGTCGTCACGCGGGGGGACATCCGGCCGGGGCAGACGGTCCTCATTCACGGGGCCGGAGGCGGAGCCGGCGGCGCGGCGCTCGAGGTTGCGAGGCTCGTCGGGGCGCGCGTTTTCGCCACGACCTCGGGCGAGGAGAAGGGGAAACGCCTGGCGGAGGCGGGCGCCGAAGCCGTGATCGACTACACGAAGCAGGACGTCGCCAAAGAGATTCGCGCCCTGACCGGCAGGCGCGGCGTGGACGTCGTGATCGATTCCGTGGGCGATAAGACGTGGATGACGTCTTTGAAATCCGCCGCGAAGGGCGGCCGCATCGTCACCTGCGGCGCCACGACCGGCCCGAACCCGAAGGAAGAGCTGCGCCTGGTCTTCTGGAACCAGCTCTCGATCCTGGGCTCCACGATGGCCAACGACCGCGAGTTCCGCGCGATGCTCTCGGCAGTGGAAGCGGGGAAGCTCACCCCGCGCATCGACAGCACCTTCGCCTTCTCCCGCGCCGTTGAAGCCTACGAGCACCTCGAAAAGGGAGACCACCACGGCAAGATCGTCCTCGTCCCCGACGCCGCCACGCGCGATTGGCCGGATGGCGATTAGAGAGCGACTGGGAGACTGGGTGACTGGGAGACCGGGTGACGGGAGCTGAATCTCCCAGTCCCCCCGTCTCCCCGTCTCCCGGTCGGCAACGTCTGTCCATCCTCCAGATCCTGGAGAAGGGGCTCTTCTCGACGGGGAGCGTCGTGCAGATGTTCCAGCTCGCGCGGGGGCTCGCGGGGCGCGGACACCGGGTTGCGATCGTCTCGCGGCCGGAGGGACAGGTGCCCGAGGAGGCGCGGCGGGAGGGGCTCGACTTCCTCGCGTTGCCGCTCCGGCACGAATTCGATCTCCGCAGCGCGCGCCGCCTGGCGAGGGCCTTCGACGAGCGCGCCGTGGACGTCGTCCACGTCCACAAGGGGATCGCGCACTCCGTCGCGTTGTTTGCGACGGCCTTCTCGCGCCGGCGTCCGGTGATCGTCGTCAACCGCGGCGTCTCCTTCCCGCTCGACACGCTCAATCGCGTGAAGTTCCACGTGCGGATGGACGCCGTCGTCACCGTCTGCGAGGACATCAAGAAGGTCATCGTCGCCTCGGGAAAGCTTGCCCCGGAGAAGGTCAACGTGATCTACGCCGGCGTGGACCTCTCCCGGTTCGATCCGGCGAAGGCCGACCGCGATCGGGTCCGCCGCGAATGGGGCGTCGCTTCCGACGAGAAACTCCTCGTGCAGGTCGGCGCGCGCGAATGGAAGGGATGGAAGGACCTGATCGCCGCGGCCGCTCTGCTGGCGGCCGAATTCGCGAAGCTCAAGACCGCGATCGTCGCCTGCGAGGACGACGCGAAGAAAGCCGAGGTCGCCGCCTTCGCCCGCGAGAAGGGGATCGCAGATCGCGTTCTCCCGATCGGCTTCCGCACCGACATGCCGGATGTCCTCGCCGCCGCCGATGTCGTCGCGGACCTTTCCTACGAGGGCCTCGGCATCACGGGCACGCTGCGCGAAGCCATGGCCCTGGGCGTCCCGGTCATCGCCAGCGCCGCCGGCGGCAATCCCGAGCTCGTCGTGGACGGAGAGTCCGGGATCCTGGTGCCGCCGCGGGAACCGGCGGCGATGGCCGCGGCGATCCGCCGCCTCCTGGCCGACCCTGCCCTGGCAGCGCGTCTGGCTCGCGGGGGCCGCGAACGCGTTGAGAGCGGGCTTCTCTTCCGAGGTGAGGCTCGACCGGATCGAAGCGCTCTACGAGCGCCTCATCGCCGAAAGAGCCACAGCAGGAGCGTCAGCAGGAGCGAGACCAGCAGGCACGTGACGATCGGAAACGCGAACGTGAACCCCGGCCGCCGGACCACGATGTCTCCCGGCAGGCGCCCCAGGAAGCGCGGACAGAAAGGGCCAGAGAAGCCCGGCCGCCAGGAGCAGAGCGCCCAGAACGATCAGCACGTTCCTCAAGGGATTACCTGTCGACGTCTGGGCCACCTGCCAAAGGTATTCCGCTGCATTCCAGGCTCGGGCACGGCATCCTCAAGTATGACGCAACAATGAACGTCCTTCCCGCTGGGTTCCCATGCCGAAGGCCGCCGAGAACTTCGGCAAGCCGGGTTGATGTGTTGGTGATGGGGGACGGGTACGCGGCTTCGCACTCGGCGAATTTCGCCGCCGACGCCTAGCGTGCTACCCTGAACCCCGGAGGATCCAGATCAGAAACCGAACGAGACGGGTTCTTGTCGCGCTTGCCGTCTTGCTACTGCCGGTTGCGGCTGTAGTGCCTTCGAGCAGGGCGCAGGTTGCTACGATTTCGAGAGCCGCGCTTCTCCTTCCCAAGAATGTTTTGTCTCTGCAGCCGAGAGCCTCTGGCAGCGCCCTGTTCGCCTCGCCCGTAAAGCCTGCCGCGAAAGAGCCGGCAAGCAACGGCGTGATCGTGGGCGCCTCGTATCACAACGACACGTCGCCGCCGCTGCGCGATATGAAGCCCGTGCCGGTCCAATCAAGTCCCGAGCACGAAGCGAACGTGAACCCGAAGATCCCGTTCCATCACAAAGACAGGCCCGATGAAGTCGTCCAGAGCGAGCACGCCCCCACGCCGAACATGCCCGCAGCGATCCTGAATTTCGACGGCATCCCATTCCCGGGCGTGGTGTGCAACTGCGCGCCGCCCGACACGGACGGCGAGGTGGGCCTGACGCAGTATGTCCAGATCGTCAACAAGGGGTACCAGGTCTTCAACAAGACGACGGGCGCCTCGGTGCTCGGGCCCGTGGCCATCTCGACGATCTGGGCCGGGTTCGGCGAACCTTGCCAGACCGGCGGTCAAGGTGACCCGATCGTGCTCTACGACCAGATTGCCAACCGCTGGCTCGTCAGCCAGTTCGCCGGCTCCGGGAACCCGACGGACGAGTGCATCGCCATCTCCACCACGTCGGATGCCACAGGCTCCTATAACCGGTACGGCTTTCACCTGGGCTCGAACTTCTTCGACTATCCCAAGCTCTCCGTGTGGCCCGACGCCTACTACATGAGCATGATCGTGTTCAACTCGGCGGGCACAGCCTTCCTCGGCCCGCAGCCGTTCGCCTTCGACCGGGCGGCGATGCTCGCCGGCACTCCCGGCCACCTTCGTCAGCACCGGCATCACCGGCGGGCCCGCCGAGGATGCCTATCTCCCCACCGACCTCGACGGCTCGACCCCGCCGCCGGCCGGCGCCCCGGCGACGTTCGTGGAATTCCCGTCAACCGGCGCCTACAGGGTCTTCCACATGCACGCCGACTTCGCCGTGCCGGCCAACACGACGTTCACTCTCTTCGCCAGCCCGCCCGCCGCGGGATTTACGCAGCTCTGCCCCTTCACGCGATCTTGCGTGCCCCAGCTTGGCACTACCGACGGCCTCGACGCCATCGCCGACCGGTTGATGCACAGGCTGGCTTACCGCAACTTTGGTGACCACGAATCGGTGGTCGGCAATTTCACCGTGAGCTCGGGCGGTGTGGCCGGCATACGCTGGTTCGAGCTGCGCAACGTAACCGCCGGCCCGGTGACGGTCTTCCAGGAGAGCACCTACCAGCCCGACACGACCTGGCGCTGGATGGCGAGCGCGGCGCAGGATGCCCAGGGCAACCTCGCTGTCGGCTTCAGCGCCTCCAGCGCCACGATCAACCCGCAGATCCGCTACGCGGGACGGCTGGCGGGCGATCCCCTCGGCACGCTGGCGCAGGGGGAAGCCCATCTGTTTGACGGCACGGGCAGTCAAACGGACACCAGCAGCCGTTGGGGCGACTACAGCGCCATGAGCGTCGACCCGGTGGACGACTGCACGTTCTGGTACACCCAGGAGTACTACGCCGCGACGGGCACCTTCAACTGGCGCACGCGCATCGGAAACTTCAAGTTCGCGACGTGCGGTGCGGGTACGCCGACGGCGACGCCGACGAACACGCCTACGAACGCGCCGACGAGCACTCCGACGAATACGCCGACGCGCACTCCGACCAACACTCCCTCGAATACGCCGAGCAACACGGCGACGAACACACCCTCTCAGACGCCGACGCCGACGGGCACCGCGACGAATACGCCGACGCGCACTCCGACCAACACCCCCTCGAATACGCCGAGCAACACGGCGACGAACACACCCTCTCGGACGCCGACGCCGACGGGCACCGCGACGAACACGCCGACGGGCATCCCGACCAGCACGCCGACCAACACGCCGACGAACACGCCGACGAGGACCCCGACCAACACGCCGACCGTCACGCCGACGAGCACTCCGACTGTCACCCCGACGCTGACCCCCACTCCGAACCCGCTGGGCGCCAGCTACTTCACCGTTTCGCCCTGCCGGGTCGCGGACACGCGCAATCCGCCCGGCCCATCGGGCGGCCCCGCCCTGTCGGCGAATACGATCCGGACGTTCCCGGTCGCCGGCCTCTGCGGGATTCCGTCCTCGGCCAGGGGCGTCGCGATCAATCTCGCCGTCGCCCTGCCCTCGAACGACGGCGATCTGCGTCTCTTCCCCGCGGGCAGCGCCGCGCCGCTGGCCAGCGCCATCAACTTCCGCCCCGGCATCGTCCGGGCCAGCAACGCCATCGTTCCGCTCGGTGCCGGCGGCCAGATCTCCGTCCAGTGCGACATGCCCTCGGGCAGCACCGATTTCTTCTTCGACGTCTACGGGTACTTCCAGTAGGCGTCGCTCATCGCGGGCTTCACGCGACACCTCGAACCTGACACCTCACACCTGCTACTATTCGCGCGTCCTCGCGGTCCCGCGACCGGCTGTTTCCCGGCCGAATTCATGACGGAACAATCGAGTCGAATCGTGCTTCGGATATCGGATCTGCCTTCGAACGAGCGGCCGCGGGAGAGGCTCGCGCGGCTGGGGGCGGCGGCCCTGTCGGGGGAGGAATTACTGGCGTTGCTGCTCGGGTCGGGGATCCGGGGAGAGAGCGCGCTCGATTCGGCGCGTCGGATCCTCACGGCGCATGGAGGGCTGGCGGGTCTGGCCGGGCTCTCGGGAGCCGAGCTGCGGCGCGAGCGCGGCATCAAGAATGCCCGCGGGTCGGTGATCGAGGCGGCGCTGGAGATCGGCCGCAGGCTCGCGGCGGAGTCGCTTTCGGGACGCGACCTGTTGAACGAGCCATCTCTCGTGAAGGACTACCTGCGGCGGGCGCGCGGCGACGGCACGCAGGAGCGAACCGGCGCGCTGTATCTGAATGCCCGAAACCGCCTCCTGCGGGATGATCCCGAGATCTACCGGGGGACTCTCGACCGCGCGGTTGTGGAGCCGCGGGAGATCCTGAAGCGCGCGCTCCTCGCCAACGCGGCCGGCGTGATCCTGTACCACAACCACCCCTCGGGCGACCCGTCCCCCTCGCGGGAGGACCGGGAGTTCACGCGCCGCCTCGCCGCGGCGGCGGAATCCGTCGGGCTGCGCCTGCTCGACCACATCGTCGTGGGCAGAGAAGGTTGCGTCTCCTTTCGGGAGTCGGGTCTGATGTAGTCGCATCCAGAGATGAATTGAAGTCGTGACAATCTGGGCCGGCGGACTCCTGTCGCCGTCGGCTTTCGACCGCGGCGTTCGCTGCGCGAACGGCGGTCGAGAGATTTCAAACGAAGGCTTTGCAGTAAGGCCCAAACCGCCCGCGCGCGAGGTCTCCGTCCGGCGCCACCCGCCGGCCCTTCACTTCGATTTAGGCCGGACTGAGAGCCCCGGAGCCGGCGGCGTTTCCCGGAGTCGGTGATGGGTGACGAGCATGGAACGCCACAACCGGCACCGTGGTGAAATTGCGAGGAACCCTCAGCGCCGGCCGGTTCTGGCGGTTAAGGCCGGCCGGCGCGTGCCGATGCAGGGAAATGCCGACGGCTCCGGGGCGAGTTTTTCGCCGCATCTAGGGTATCTTCCTCGGTTCGATGAAGACGTTCTACGCGACGACGCCGATCTACTACGTCAACGACCTGCCCCACATCGGCCACATCTACACGACCGTCGTGACGGACACGGCGACGCGCTACCACAGGTTGATCGGCGAGAAGACGCGCTTCCTGACAGGGACCGACGAGCACGGCCAGAACATCGAGAAGGCCGCCGCGGCGCAGGGGCTCACGCCGATCGCGCTCGCCGACCGTGTCGTCGCGCGCTATCACGACCTCTGGAAGAAGTTCGAGATCTCCCACGACGATTTCATCCGCACGACAGAGAAGCGGCACCGGACAGGGGTCGAGGCCATCGTCGCCCGCATCGAGAAGGCCGGGGACTTCTACACCGCGATGCACGAAGGGTGGTACTGCGCCAGCTGCGAGGCCTTCTACACGGAGAAGGAGCTCGACGAGGAGAAACGGTGCCCCGTCCATGACACGCCGTGTCCGTGGGAGTCGGAGGAGAACATCTTCTTCCGCCTCTCGAAATACGCGGCGCCTCTGCTCGAGCACTACGAGAAACATCCGGAATTCGTCCGGCCCGAGACGCGCCGCTCCGAGGTCATGTCCTTCGTGCGCGGGGGGCTGACCGACCTCTCCGTCTCGCGCTCGAAGGTCAAATGGGGAATCCCGTTTCCGGGGCGGCCGGGTCAGGTCGTCTACGTCTGGCTCGAGGCGTTGAGCAACTATGTTACGGCTCTCGGCTTCGGCTCCGGGGACGACCGGCTCTACCGGGAGTTCTGGGAAGACCCGGCGGGACGCCGTGTGCACTTCATCGGCAAGGACATTCTCCGTTTCCATGCCGTTTACTGGCCGGCCTTCCTTCTCTCGGCGGGGCTCCCGCTTCCGACGACGGTTTGGGCGCACGGGTGGTGGCTGCGCGACGCGAAGAAGATGTCCAAGTCCACCGGAAACGCCGTGCGGCCGGACGGCCTCGTGGCGGAGTTCGGTCCGGACGCGCTGCGCTACTTCCTGCTGAGGGAGATGACCTTCGGCCAGGACGCGCACTTCTCCGACGAGGCCTTCCTCGGCCGGTTCAACGCCGACCTGGCCAACGACCTCGGCAACACGGTCTCGCGGGTCGCCGCGCTCCTGCGGCAGTCCTTCGGCGGGACGCCTCCCCTGGCGTGCGACTCGAACGAGATCCTGTCCGCGCTCGCCGCCGCGCAGTCGGAATGGCGGGCCGCGATGGAGGACTTCGCCTTCAACCGCGCGCTCGAGGCGGTGTGGCGTTTCCTGACTCAGATCAACGGGTACGTCGTCGTCCAGGAGCCCTGGAAGGTGCGCAAGGAGGAGGGGAAATCGGCGCGGCTGTCGAGGATCCTCTACGCCGCCGCGGAGGGCGTGCGTCTCTGCGCCGTGATGCTCTTCCCCTTCATGCCGGGCACGTCCCGGAAGATCTTCGGGACGCTCGGCCTTCCCGCGATGGACCCGTCTCCGGAAGATCTCGGCTGGGGCCGCCTTCCGATCGGCGCGCCCGTGCCGGAGAGCGGCCCGCTCTTTCCCCGCGCCGACGCCGGCGCTTACTTCAGCGCAAAGGAGAAAACCATGTCGCAGGAAACCCCGGGAGCGCCGGCGGGTGCTCCGCCTCCGCCCGAGACCACTCAGGCCGTCTCTCCCTCCGACAACCGCATCGGTCTCGACGAGTTCCAGAAGGTCCGGCTCGTGACGGGACGGGTCCTCGAAGCGGATCGAGTGCCCAAGTCCAACAAGCTCGTGAGGTTGCAGGTGGACCTGGGGACGGAAAAGAGGCAGGTCGTCGCCGGGATCGGGAAGCAGTACACGCCCGAGTCCCTCGTCGGCAGGAACGTCGTCATCGTCGCGAACCTGAAGCCCGCGACGCTCATGGGCGTTCAGTCCGACGGGATGGTCCTCGCCGCGACGGTCGGAGAGGCGGGGGAGCCGGCCCTGCTGGAAGTGCCGCCGCTCGTTCCGCCGGGGAGCAAGGTCAAGTGATTGAAGATTGAAGGATTGAAGATTGAACGATTTGGCCGATCGCGCGGGCTCTCAATCCGTCAATCGTTCAATCTCTCAATCCATCAATCTTGCGGATAGTCATTGCCATCTTCAGATGGCGAAAACTGGCGTCGCGGCGATGCTGGAGCGCGCGCGCTCGGCCGGCGTCACGCGGTTTCTCATTCCCGGAACGACCCTGGAAGACTCCGCCGAGGCGGTCGATCTGGCACAACGGCATGAGGGAGTCCTGGCCGCCGTCGGCATTCATCCGCACGAGGCGAAGGACTTCGACCCGGCCCGCGATGGCGCGGCGCTCGAGGCTCTGGCCCGGCGGGACAGGGTCGCCGCGATCGGCGAGATCGGGCTCGACTTCCACTACGACCTGTCGCCGCGCGGCAAGCAGCTCGAGGTGCTGGAGTGGATGCTCGACCTCGCGGCGAGGCTCGGGCTGCCGGCGATTCTCCACAACAGGGAGAGCGGTGGGGAGATGCTCGCGATGCTGCGGCGGCTGCCTCCCCGGGAGCGGCCGGGCGTCTTCCATTCGTTTACCGAGAACGCCGAGTACGGGAGAGCGCGCCCTCGACCTGGGTTATCTCGTCTCCTTTTCCGGGATGATCACGTTCCGGGCCGCCGAAAACATCCGGGAAGCCGCGGCGGGCTTGCCGCTCCACGCGATGATGGTCGAGACCGACTCTCCCTTTCTCGCCCCCGTTCCCCACCGCGGCAAACCCTGCGAGCCGGCCTACGTGGTCGAGACCGCGAAGAAGCTCGCCGAGGTGAAGCGAATCGGAATCGAAGCGGTCGCCGGAACGACGACGGCGAATTTCGACAGACTCTTTCTTCCCGCTGGCCGAGAGCCGGCACCCGAGAGCCACGCATGAGCTCCCGCCGAGTGTCCCGCCAGGAATTCGAGAAGTACGTGGACGAGGCGCTGGCGGGACTCCCGGCAGAGTTCCGCCGGTACCTCGAGAACATCGTGATCGCCGTCGAAGAGGAGCCGCTCGAGGAAGACTACGAAGAGACGGACACTCCCGACGAGGACGAGCTTTTCGGGATCTTCCGCGGCGTTCCGTACTTCGATCGGGGAACGGCGGTCTCTCCTCTGCCGGCGCAGATCGCGATCTTTCGCGGGCCGATCCTGCGCTGCTGTCCGACGAGTGGCGAAGCCATCCGCGAGATCCGCGACACCGTCGTCCACGAAATCGGCCACATGATCGGCCTGGGCGACGACGAAATGCCCTATTAGAGTCGGGACCCGGGACTCGTATCGAAACGAAAAAGCGCGGCTGATGCCGCGCCTCTCAACCTGGAACCTGATACCTGATACCTGAAACCTGCCTTATTTCCTCGGCCCCCGCGGGCCGCGGTCGCGGTTGGGGTGGGCGTGATGCTCGCCCGGGCCGCGCGCGCCGCGCGGGAACTCGTCGCGGCCCTCGTCTTCGCCGACGGTGACGGGCGCCATGGCCATCTCGGCCTCGAACTCCTCCTTCGACAGGGCCTGTTTGCGCGAGAGCTTGATCTTGCCCATGGGATCGACCGCGATGATCTTGACGGTGACCTCGTCGCCTTCCTTCACGACGTCGGTCGTCTGCCGGACGCGGTAGGGAGCGAGCTCCGAGATGTGCACGAGGCCGTCCTGGCCGGGCAGGATCTCGACGAAGGCTCCGTAGGGCTCGACCCGGCGGACCTTGCCGCGATACACCTTCCCGATCTCCGGCTCCTGCGTGAGGCTCTCGATGATCTCGATCGCGCGCAGGGCCGCCGCCTCGTCCGAGGAGGCGATGGAGACCTTGCCGGAGTCCTCGACGTCGATCTTGCAGCCGGTGGACTCGATGATGGACCGGATCGTCTTGCCCCCCGAGCCGATGACGTCGCGGATGCGGTCGCGCGGGATCTGCATCGTGAAGATGCGGGGCGCATAAGGGGAGATGTTGGCGCGCGGGCGGTCGAGCGCGGAGGACATCTTCTCCAGGATGTGGAGGCGGCCGGCGCGAGCCTGGGCCAGCGCCCGCTCCATGATCTCCCGCGAGAGCCCCTTGATCTTGATGTCCATCTGCAGGCCCGTGATCCCTTCGCGCGAGCCCGCGACCTTGAAGTCCATGTCGCCGTAGTGGTCCTCCTGCCCGGCGATGTCGGACAGGATCGCGAAGCGGTCTCCGTCGGACACGAGTCCCATCGCCACGCCGGCGATGGGCGCCTTGATCGGGACGCCCGCGTCCATGAGGGCGAGGGTGCCTCCGCAGACCGTGGCCATCGAGGAGGAGCCGTTGGACTCGAGGATGTCGGAGACGACGCGGACCGTGTACGGGAAGGACTCCTCGTTGGGGAGGACCGGGGAGAGCGACCGGCGGGCGAGGTTTCCGTGGCCGATGTCGCGCCGGGAAGGGCCGCGCAGGAACTTGGTCTCCCCGACCGAGAACGGCGGAAAGTTGTAATGCAGGAGGAACGTGTGCTCGCTCTCTCCCTCGTACTCCTCGATGATCTGCGCGTCGTCGGAGGTGCCGAGCGTCGCGGTGACCAGGGCCTGAGTCTCCCCGCGGGTGAAGAGCGCCGAGCCGTGAGTGCGGGGGAGGAGACCCACCTCGGCCGTGATCGGGCGGATCTCGTCGAAACGCCGTCCATCCAGCCGTTTGCCCTGGTTCAGGATCGTCTCGCGCGTCAGGACCTTGACGAGGTCGTCCGCGGCCCTGGCGACGTGAGATCTCTTCTCCGCCTCTTCCTCCGGAACGACCGAGGCCGCCGCTTTCTTGACCGCCTTGATCTCCGCGTACGACGCGATCTTCCCCGGCAGGGTCATGGCGGCCATCATGGGCGCCTCCCACTGCGAGCGAACCCGGGAGAAGACGTCCGCCGGGTAGGCCTCCGGCGATTTCCAGTCCGGTTTCGCCGAGAAGCCGGCCTGCCGCTGCAGCTCCTTCTGCGCCGCGACGATCCGGCGCACGGCCTCGTGGCCGAAGAAGATGGCGTCGATCATCGTCTCCTCGGAGACTTCCCGGGCGCCCCCCTCGACCATGACCACCGCGTCGTCGGTCCCGGCCACGATGAGATCGATGTCGGATTTCTCGCGCTGCGCATTGGTGGGGTTGAGCGTGAACTGGCCCTCGAGCCGTCCGACGCGGACGGCTCCCACGGGCGAGTAGAAGGGAACGAGCGAGCATGTGAGCGCCACGGAAGCGGCGTTCAAGGCCAGCACGTCGGGATCGTTCTGTCCGTCGGCGGAGAGAACGAAGCCGATGATCTGCGTCTCGTGATTGAACCCCTTGGGAAAGAGGGGCCGGAAGGGACGGTCGATCAGCCGGGACGTCAGGATCTCCTTCTCGGTGGGCCGCCCCTCGCGCTTGAACCAGCCGCCCGGGATGCGTCCGGCGGCGTAGGTGGCCTCGCGGTAATCCACGGTGAGGGGAAAGAAATCGGCGTTCTCCTTCGGTTCCTTGGCGAAGACAGCCGTGGCCAGGACGACGGTGTCGCCGTAGCGGACGACCGCGGCGCCGTCGGCCTGCCTGGCGAGCTTGCCGATCTGGATCTCGAGCGGGAGGGCTCCGAGCGGAATGGATGTCTGGTGCTGGGTCATGGCGTGTTCCTCGTCATTGGCGCGGCCGGCAGGCGAGGCGCGACCCGCGGCCGCGCGGCCGCCGGTCCTCCCCTCCCGCTTGCCGCAGATTTACTTGCGCAGGCCGAGCCGCTCGATCAACCGGGCATAGCGTTCGGGGCTCTCGTCCTTCAGGTAGTCGAGCAGCCTCCGCCGCCGGGATACGAGCTTCAACAGGCCGCGCCGCGAATGGTGATCCTTGGCGTTGGTCTTGAAGTGGTCGGTCAGGTAGGTGATCCGGTTGGTCAGCAGGGCGACCTGGACCTCCGGAGACCCCGTGTCGGTTTCGTGGACCCGATACTGCCCGATGACGTTGGGCTTTTCGGTCTGATACTCGGTCACGCTCATGTCTCTCCTCTACTCACTCTTTTTCTATAAACGGCTAGACTACCACGACTTGCGCCTTCGGTTCTACCAGGGAGTTGTGAGTCGTGACCTGTGAGTTGTGAGAAAAACGGGGGCCCCAACTCATGACTCCTAACTCACAACTCTCAGTCGGCGAGGACGATCTTCGGGCGTATGAGGCTGACCTTCCCTGTCCCCATGGGCGTGACCTGGCCCAGGGCGATGACCTCTTCGGTGGGCCCGAGAAGCGTGACCCAGTCCCCGTCCTTCGCGGAGAGGCCGCGAAACGGGATCGGCTGTCCCTTGCGGATCTTCCAAGCCTCGAGCGAGGCGAGCCGGAGGCGCTCGAAGGGGAAGGCGATTTGCGAAAGCGGGATCGAATGGGGAGGCCGGAGACGCTCCTCCGGGGGAATCTGCTCGAAGGTCTCGAGCGGCAGGGCGTCGGCGACGTCGAAATCTCCGATGCGCGTTCTCCGAAGGGTCTCCAGGTGCGCGCCGCACCCGAGCCGGGCGCCGAGGTCGCTCGCGATCGCGCGCACGTAGGTTCCCGAGGAACAGGAAATCGAGACCGGGAGCCGTCCGGCCTCGTCCAGGCGGCCGAGGGTCAGTTGCGAGACCCGGACCTTCTTGGGCAGGATGGGGACGGTCTCTCCGCGCCGCGCCATCTCGTAGAACTTTCGTCCCTTCACTTTCTTGGCCGAGAAAGCGGGAGGCGACTGGAGGAACTCTCCCCGGAAGTCGGCCGCGGCGTTCTCGATCTCTGCCGGGCTGACGCGGCTGGCATCGCGCTCGGGCCCGACCGTCTCCCCCTCGCGGTCGTAGGTCGTCGTAGAGCGGCCGAGGCGGATCACGCCCTCGTAGGATTTGTCCATCCGCGTGAAAAAGCTCTGGAGGCGGGCCGCGCCGCCCGCGCAAAGGAGAAGAAGGCCTGTCGCCATCGGATCGAGAGTCCCGCTGTGCCCGATCCGGGCGAACGACGTTGCCTTGCGCACGCGCTCGACGACGTCGTGGGAGGTGACTCCCGGCGGCTTGTCGATGAGAAAGAGGAATCCGCGCTTGAGAGGGTCGGTCAAGGCTCGTCTTTCCGGGGGGGCAGGACCTGGGCCAGGAGCTCCTCGACGCGCGCCCCCCGCTCGAGCGAGAGGTCGGCAACGAAATGGAGCTCGGGGGCGTAGCGAAGGCGGCAGCGCCGGCCCACTTCGCCGCGCAGGAACCCGGACGCCCGGGCGAGTCCCGCGACCGCGCTCTCCCGTTCCGTGTCCCCGCCAAGCACGGAGAAGTAGACGCGAGCCAACTGGAGATCGGGCGACATCTCGACGCTCGTAATCGTCACGCCCTTGACGGCCGGGTCGTGCGCCTCGATCAGGAGGAGGCTGGACAACTCCGCCCGGACGAGATCGGCCACGCGCTGGCTGCGACGGGATTCTTTCTTCATGGTGAAGAGCTCTCGGCTGTCAGCTCTCAGCTCTCAGCGACGTGAATGAACTCATTCTTGTAATCGAGAAGCTGGCCGTCGAGGTTGTTCTCGACGAACCGGAGGACGTCCTGCAGTAAAGCGTCGAGGGGTTTCTGGTCGGGTCCGACGGCGGCGACGCCGAGCTGGGATCGTTGAAGCAGGTCCTGGTCACCCACTTCGGCTGCCGAGACCTCGAATTCGTTGCGGATCCGGCTCTTCAGGCTCTTCACGATCATGCGCTTCTCTTTCAAGCCGCGGCAGCCCGGAAGGTGCAGATCG
>CAVUIX010000003.1:0-64835 GCA_963741435.1 uncultured Acidobacteriota bacterium
TCGGGTTCTCGGCGCCCGGCCTGCAGCCTGCGCCGGCTTTTTCCGCGGGCAGGAAGCGCCGGCTCCTTCCGGCAGCGGTTGCCGTGCTCCTCGCGGGAACGGCCGCCGCGGCCTATGTTGCCGGGCGCCGGGCGGCGAACGCTTCCAGGCCGGGCGGAGCCTCTTTTCAGCAGTTGACGTTCAGACAGCAGACGATCTTCAACACCCGATTCGCTCCCGACGGCAAGACGATCGTGTACAGCGCGGCCCTGCAGGGGAATACGCCGGAGCTCTTCACCGTCCGGCCGGAGTTTCCTGAGGCCCGGCCCCTGGGCCTGCGGGGCGTGCATCTTCTCTCCGTCTCCTCGCGCGGCGAGCTCGCGCTGCTGACGGGCGCGCGCTACATCGGTCACATGGTCTTCCAGGGCACGCTGGCGCGAATGCCGCTCGAGGGCGGCGCGCCGCGGGACGTTCTCGAGAACGTGCGCGAGGCGGACTGGTCCCCCGACGGCGCGAGCCTGGCGGTGATCCGCGAGGTCGGCGGAAAAGATCGCCTGGAGTTCCCCATCGGGAAGGTCCTTTGCGAACGGGCGGCTACTTCAGCGATTTGCGGTTCTCGCCGCGCGGCGGAAAAATCGCCATCTTCGAGCACCCGGTCAAGTGGGACGACCGGGCGGGGTCGCCGTCGTGGATCTCCAGGGAAAGAAGACCCTTCTTGCCGATGGGTTCTGGGGTGAGGAAGGCATCGCCTGGTCCTCCGACGGACAGGAAATCCTTTTCTCGGCCGGCAATAACTACAGCGCCTTCAAGGTTTTCGCCATGACACTCGCGGGCCGCCGGCGGATCGCGATGGAAACCGCCGGAGGTTTGATCATCCACGATGTGCGCCCGGACGGTCGGTGGCTCGCCACCCGGGATGACCTGGTGCGTGGAATGCCGGTCCTTCTGCCTGGACAGACCGCCGAACGAGACCTGTCGTGGCTCGACCTCTCCGACCGTCCGATGCTTTCGGCAGACGGAAAGACGGTCCTCTTCGTCGAGTACAGCGGCAACCTCGGCGTCAACTATGCCGTTTGCCTGCGCCGGACCGACGGTTCGCCCGTCGTCCGGTTGGGCGAGGGGATGCCCACAGATCTGTCGCCCGACGGGAAATGGGCGCTCGCGATCGTGCCCACGTCGCCGCAACAGCTCGTGCTCTACCCCACCGGCGCCGGGGAAGCGCGCCGGCTCGACCGCGGCGGAATCGAAAGCTACGAGTCGGCCGTGTTCTTCCCCGACGGTAAGTCGGCGCTCGTCTGCGGCCACGAGCCGGGGCACGCGTCGCGGTGCTACGTTCAGGAGATCGCCGGAGGCAAGCCGCGGGCCGTCACTCCGGAAGGCACGACGCAAGGAATCCTCTCCCCGGATACGCGCCAGATCCTCGTCCAGGCGAGCGGCGGCGGTCTCGCGCTCTACCCCTCGGACGGGGGCGAGGGCCGGCCCGTGCCGGACACGACTCCCGACGACGTGGTGATCCGCTGGAGCCGGGACGGACGCTCGTTCCTCGTCTGCCGCGGGAGCGAAGTTCCCCTGCGAATCGAACGGCTCGCCCTCCCGGCCGGCAAGCGTGATTTCGTGCGGACAGTCGGACCGGCGGACCTGAGCGGCGTGACCGGGGTCAGCTCCGCGTTTCTCGGGGAAGACGAGAAGAGCTACGCCTACGTCTACTCGAAGTTCACCTCCCACCTGTTTCTCGTGGAGGGAGGGCGATGACGCTCGCCGCCGGCTCGAAGCTCGGCCCCTACGAGATCCTCGGCCAGATCGGCGCCGGCGGCATGGGAGAGGTGTACCGGGCGAAGGATCCGAGGCTCGGCCGCGACGTCGCCGATCAAGGTCCTGCCCGCGTCGTTCTCGCAGGATGCGGATCGGCTGCGCCGGTTCGAGCAGGAAGCCAGGGCGGCCGGGGTCCTGAACCATCCCAACATCACCGCCGTCTACGACATCGGGACACACGAGGACGCTCCCTACGTCGTCCAGGAGCTGCTCGAAGGCGAGACGCTGCGCACGCGCTCGTCGGGCGGGAAGCTGCCGCAGCGGAAGGCGATCGACTACGCGCTGCAGATCGCGCATGGACTGGCCGCGGCGCACGAAAAGGGAATCGTCCATCGGGATCTCAAACCCGAGAACCTCTTCATCACGAGAGACGGGCGGGTCAAGATCCTCGACTTCGGTCTGGCCAAGCTGACCCACGCCGAGGAGGGGTCGGGACAGCTGACGAGCGTGCCGACCGCGGCCGCCGCCACGGAGCCGGGGGTCGTGCTCGGAACGCTCGGCTACATGGCGCCCGAGCAGGTGCGGGGAAGCCCGGCCGACGCGCGGAGCGACATCTTCTCTTTCGGAGCGATTCTCTACGAGATGCTCTCGGGTCAGCGGGCCTTCCACGGAGACTCGGCGGCGGACACGATGTCGGCGATCCTCCGCGAAGAACCGCCGGATCTCTCGGCCACGAACCGAACGTCTCTCCGGGCCTGGAGCGGGTCGTCCGACACTGCCTCGAGAAGAACCCGGAGCAGCGGTTCCACTCCGCGCACGACGCGGCGTTCGCGCTGGAGGCTCTCTCCGCCGGTTCCGGGGTGTCCGCCGTTCCCGCCGCGGCGACCCCGCGCCGCACGCTCCCCCGCGCCCGGGCGGCGCTCGCCGCCGCGGCCCTGATCGCGCTCGGCGCGGCTGCGGCCGCGCTCATCCTGGCGAAGAGACCCGACAAGAGCGCGCTCACGCCGAGGTTTCATCGCCACACGTTCCGTCGAGGCTTCATCGCGTCGGCGCGGTTCGCCCCCGACGGCCAGACGATCGTGTACAGCGCCGCCTGGGACGGGGCACCGATTGCCACGTTCACGACGCGGGTCGGGTCCACGGAGTCGACTCCCCTGTCGATTCCGAGCGCGGACGTCCTCTCCATCTCGAGCTCCGGAGAGATGGCGCTCCTTCTGCACCGGCCTCCCGGGATTCCGGACATGCTGGCCCGCGCTTCGCTCGCGGGCGGATCGCCCCGAGAGATCGTCTCCAACGTCCTGGACGCGGACTGGACTCCGGATGGAAAGAACCTCGCGATCATCCGCCGCAACGATCGCGGAGAGCGCACACTGGAGATGCCCGTCGGCAAGGTTCTCGATCGCTCGACAGGGCTGTTGGGTCTCCGGGTCTCGCCGGGGGGCGACCGGATCGCCTTCATCGAAGGGCAGCCGCGAGGAACCGCGATCGGCGTCGTGGAACTCTCGGGAAAGAAGCGGCTCCTCACGGAAGGTTGGTATGGAGGGAGAGGTCTCGCCTGGTCCCGTGACGGCCGCGAAATCTGGTTCACCGAGGCGACCCGGGAAGGCCCCCCGAATCTCTACGCGGTGGACCTCGCGGGAAAGGTCCGGCCGGTGCTGACGATGCCGGGCTGGACCTGGCTCCACGACCTGGCCCGGGACGGCAGGGCTCTCGTGGGCAACAACTCCTGGCGCGCCGGCGTGAACTGGCTTCGCGCCGGGGAGACCCGGGAGCAGGACGTCTCCTGGCTCGACTGGTCGATCGTCGAGGATCTTTCACGGGACGGAAAGTCCCTCCTCTTCTCGGAGACCCGCGAAGGAGGCACTTCAACCGGTTCCGTCTTCCTGCGGGGCCAGCCGGACGCGCCGCCGGTGCGGCTGGGCGACGGGACAGGTCTCGCCCTCTCGCCGGACGGAAAATGGGCCCTGGCAGACGTCACGCCGGCGCAAGGACAGCCTTCTCAGCTCGTGCTGCTTCCGACCGGGGCGGGCGAGCAGAAGGTCCTCGCGACCGGGAGCCTCAAGCGCTTCAACTCCGCGCGATGGCTGGAGGACGGCAAGAGGTTCCTCCTGCGCGCCAGTGAGGAGAACCAGCCCCCGCGTCTTCTCCTCTGCGATCTCGGCGGTTCGCCTCCGCGCCCGATCACTCCCCCGGGAGCGGGATCCTCCTTCGTCGTCTCGCCGGATGGGAAGCTCGTCGCCACGAGGCTCGATCAAAAGATCCGGGTGTATCCGCTCGAGAAGGGCGAGCCGTCGGTGCTCCCCGGACAGCTCGACGGGGAAAACCCGATCCAGTGGTCCGCCGACGGGCGATCGATCTACGTCTATCGCTTCGACCCCGGAGAGCGGTCGGTGAAGGTTTATCGGCTCCGCGTCGACTCGGGACAACGAGAGCTCTGGAAGGAGATCGTCCCTTCCGATCCGGCCGGCATCGAATTCATCGGTCCGATCCTGATGACCCCGGACGGGAGCTCCTACGTCTACACCTACCAGCGGCGCTCGTCCGACCTCTACGTCGTCGAGGGACTCCGATGACGATCGGATGAATGATTTGGAATGACGATCGTGACGCTATCGGCAGGTTCGAGACTCGGTCCTTACGAGATCCTCGCGCCCATCGGCGCGGGGGGGATGGGAGAGGTGTATCGGGCGCGCGACACGCGCCTGGAGCGAACGGTCGCGATCAAGGTCCTGCCGCAGCACCTCTCCGCTTCGGAGGAAGTCCGGCAGCGCTTTGAGCGCGAAGCGAAGACCATCTCCCAGCTCTCGCATCCCCACATCTGCGCGGTCTACGACGTCGGCAACCACGAAGGGGTCGAATACCTGGTCATGGAGTACCTCGAGGGCGAAACGCTCGCCGACCGGCTGGTGCCGGGGCCGCTCCCCTTCGAGCAGGTGCTCCGGTTCGGCATCGAAGTTGCCGAAGCGCTGGACAAGGCGCACCGCCAGGGAATCGTCCACCGGGACTTGAAGCCCGGCAACGTGATGGTGACAGCATCGGGCGTGAAGCTGCTCGACTTTGGCCTGGCCCGCTTGATGAAGGCCCCGATGCGGTCGCCGATTTCGCGGGCCTCGGAGCTGGCGACCGAGCGCCCGGCGCTCACGGCCGAGGGTACGATCCTGGGGACCTTGCAGTACATGGCGCCGGAACAGCTCGAAGGCAGGGAAACCGACGCGAGAACGGACGTGTTCGCGCTCGGGGCGATGCTCTTCGAGATGGCAACGGGAGGGAAGGCATTCACCGGGACCAGCCAGGCCTCGTTGATCGGGGCGATCCTGCGGGACGATCCCGGGCCGGTCGCGGCGGTCGTCCCCCTGTCGCCGCCGGCTTTCGACCGGGTCGTCTCGACCTGCCTCGCCAAGGCGCCGGACGATCGATGGCAGTCCGCGCGCGACCTCGGGATCGTGCTGCGCTGGATCGCGCTCAAGGAGAAAGGCGAGAGACCGGAAGCCGCCCCGGCGCGGGGCCGCTCGAGTCTTGCCTGGGCGGTCGCCGCGATCCTCGTTCTGGCTCTCGCCGGGAGTCTTCTGCTCCGGCCAAAAGCGAGCCCGCGCGAGACTGCCACGATGCGCTTCTCCCTCTCTCTTCCGGAGAAGACCGGGCTTCTCCGGCACCCGGTCGTCATTCCCCTGGCAATCTCGCCCGACGGATCGACCGTAGCGCTCCTGGCGGGGGCCACCGGCGGAACAACCTCGGTCGGCCGGTCCTGGGATACGTCGATCTATCTGCGCCCGCTCGGTTCCCTCAACGCCGTCGCGCTGAGGGGGACCGAGGGCGCGATCTCCCCCTTCTGGTCCCCCGACGGACGTTTCCTCGCTTTCTTCGCTCAGGGCAAGCTGCTGAAGGCGGCGGTCGAAAAAGGGCGGCCCCAGGTTCTTTGCGACTCCGAATACGGTAACGCCGGCACCTGGGGGCGCGACGGAACCATCATCTTCGCGGACTGGGCCGGCGGAGTCCGCCTCGTCTCTGCGGAAGGAGGCACCCCCCGGGTGATCGTGCCTTTCGACCCGGGGCGGGACAAGGATTTTCCCTGGTGGCCGGTCCTGCTCCCGGACGGAAAGCACTTCCTCTACGTCACGAACCCTTTCGCAAGCGCCGACAGGCCTCGGAAGCTCTGGATCGGCTCTCTCGACTCCGGCGAGCGAAAGCCGCTCGTTTCGGTGGATTCGCGGGTCGAGTACCTCGAGCCCGGCTACCTCCTGTTCGTTCGTGGCGGCACGCTCCTGGCTCAGGCGTTCGACGCCGATTCGGCGCGGCTCACGGGGGACGCGATCACGGTCAGCGACGACGTCTGGTTCAGCACCGCGACGGGCGACGCCGCTTTCACAGTCTCGCAGAACGGGACCGCTGTCTTCGGCGCCAGCCAGCCCGCCTCCCGGCTCGTCTGGCGCGACCGCAACGGTGTCCGGGCCGGCACGCTCGGAGCGCCGGCGCTTTTTCGGCATCCCCATCTCTCGCCCGACGGAACCCGACTCGCCGTAGACATCTGGGACCCCCGCAGAGGCGGCTATGACATCTGGATCTACGACGTCGCCCGTGGGGTCGCCCAGCGGTTCGTGAAGGACCCCAAGGACGCTCTCGCCCCGGTCTGGTCGCCGGCGGGCGACCGCCTCGTGTTCGGCTCCTCCCGCGTCGGGCCCCCGAGTCTCTACATCAAGAGCCTGGATGGAACCGGCGGAGAGCAGCCACTGCACGGGCAGCGGGGCGCCCAGATTCCGTCGGATTGGTCTCCCGACGGAACCCGCGTCGTCTACGAGGACATCTCCCTCTCGCGGTCGGCGCGAAGAAACCTCTGGGTGGTGGCGACCGACGGGTCGGGGAAGGCCGCTCCTCTCCTTACGATCAAGTTCGGCACGTTCGATGCCAGCTACTGCCCGAACGGACGCTCGATCGCCCTGACCTCGGAGGAGTCCGGCAATCCCGAGATCTATCTGATCCGTGCCGACGGCGCCGCCAGCCCGACGCGCGTCTCGACGTCCGGGGGGTCTCAGCCGCACTGGCGGCGCGACGGCCGCGAGCTCTATTACCTCTCGTCCGGCGGCGAGATCATCGCCTGTCCCATACAGCCGGATGGAACGACTCCGGCGGCCGAGCCTCGGGTCCTGTTTGCCGCCGGTTCCCAGGCGGAGACCTTCGATGTGACCGCCGACGGAACCCGGTTCCTCATCAACGAGCGAGAGCCCGACGTTCCCCTGACCGCCGTCATCAATCTGGCCACGGAACTCAAGAAACGATGACACGATCTCCCAGACCCGGATGACGATTTCTCCAGGCAGCCGTCTCGGCCCGTACGAGATCCTCGCGCCAATCGGCGCCGGAGGGATGGGAGAGGTGTACCGGGCGAAGGATCCGCGGCTCGGACGCGACGTCGCGATCAAGGTGCTGCCCGCGTCGTTTTCGGCGGACGCCGGACCGGTTGCGACGGTTCGAGCAGGAGGCCCGGGCCGCCGGGGTCCTGAACCATCCCAACATCACCGCGGTTTACGACATCGGGTCCCACGAAGGCGCTCCTTATGTCGTCCAGGAGCTGCTCGAAGGGGAGACGCTGCGCGCGGCGCTCGCCGGAGCGAAGCTCCCGCCGAGGAAGGCGATCGACTACGCGCTCCAGATCGCGCACGGACTGGCCGCGGCGCACGAGAAAGGGATCGTCCATCGGGATCTGAAACCCGAGAACCTGTTCGTGACAAACGATGGGCGCGTCAAGATCCTCGATTTCGGCCTGGCCAAGCTCACGCACACCGAGGCGGGGCCCGAGGCGACGGGACTGCCGACGGCGACGGGCGGCACGGAGCCGGGAGTCGTGCTCGGGACGCTCGGCTACATGTCGCCGGAGCAGGTGAAGGGCAAGCCCGCCGACGCCCGGTCGGACATCTTCTCCTTCGGCGCCATCCTCTACGAGATGCTCTCGGGCCGGAGAGCGTTCCACGGCGACTCGGCGGCCGAGACGATGTCGGCGATCCTGCGGGAAGAACCGCCGGACCTCTCCGTCACGAACCAGAGCATCTCGCCCGGCCTCGAGCGGATCGTCCGGCACGCGATCGAGAAGAATCCCGAGCAGCGGTTCCATTCCGCGCACGACGTCGCCTTCGCTCTCGAAGCTCTCTCCGGGCTCTCGGTGCCGCGACTCGAGCCTTCCACCGCGAAGGTTCGCGGCCGGTCCCGGTCGCTCGCGGCCCTGGCGGCGGTCGCTGTCGCTCTGGCGGCGGGGCTCCTCGCGGGCCGGGTGATCTGGAAGAGGGGTCCGGCGACAATCCCGTCGTTCAAGAGGCTGACGTTCGGACGGGGGCCCATCTACTCCGCCCGTTTTGCTTCGGACGGGCAGACGATCGTCTATTCGGCGTCCTGGGATGGCGCCCAGGATCCCCAGCTCTACTCCGTGCGGGCGGAGAGCCCCGAGTCGCTTCGGCTGACGCTCCCCCCGGGACGCGTCGACTCCATCTCCGCGAACGGCGAGATGCTGATCGTGAACATCCTCCACCGCTCGGTCGGATACGCGAGAACCGGCACGCTCTCGCAGGCGCCGATGTCAGCAAGCGCGTCGCGCGACCTGCTCGAAGACGTGGGCTACGCGGCCTGGGCCCCGGACGGCAAAACGATCGCCGTCGTGCGCGCTCCGGAGTGGCATTACCGGCTGGAGTTCCCGGCGGGGAAGGTTCTCTACGAGACGGCCGGCTGGATCAGCTACCCGCGCGTTTCCCCCGAAAGGAGACATGGTCGCGTTCCTCGACCATCCGCTCTTCGGGGACGATCGCGGCAATGTCGCGGTCATCGATTCCTCGGGGAAGAAGAAGGTTCTTTCGACCGGGTGGGAGAGCGCCCAGGGAGTCGCCTGGTCCCCTTTCGGAGAGGAGGTCTGGTTCACCGCGGCACGGGCCGGCAACTCGCGGGCTCTCTACGCCGTCACGTTGTCGGGACGCCAGCGTCCGGTCGCAAACACCCCCTCCGGCATGACGCTGCAGGACATCTCCCGCGACGGCCGCCTGCTCTTCGTCGAGAGCAACGCGCGCCTCGGATTCCTGGGTCTCCTTCCCGGACAGACGAAGGAGCGGGACCTCTCGGGCCTGGAGTGGTCGTACTTCCCAATCCTCTCCGCCGACGGGAAGACGGTGGCCTTCAGCGAGCAGGGAGAAGCCGGAGGACCCGGCTACTCGGTCTACCTGCGCAAGACGGACGGCTCCGCTCCCGTGCGGCTGGGCGAGGGAACGGCCCTGGCCATCTCTCCGGACGGAAAATGGGTGCTCACCTGCCTCATACGCTCGACACCTTCGCAGATCGTGCTCCTCCCGACCGGAGCCGGAGAGCCGAAGACTTTCCCGAAGGATCAGATCGAGCATGCGAGCGGGGAGTTCGGGGCCTTCCTCCCGGACGGCAAGCGCATCGTCTTCGACGGTCAGGAGCCGGGGCATCGCATGCGCGCCTATATCCAGGACCTCGCGGGAGGAGCGGCGAAGCCCATCACCCCGGAGGGGGTCGTGGGCAGCGTTCTTTCACCCGACGGCGCGTCGCTCGTGACTGAGTCGCCGGAGGGCGTGGCTCTCACCCCTCTCGACGGCGGTCCATCGCGACCGATTCCGGGCTTGAAGCCGGAGGACAGGCCGCTGCGGTTCGCCTCGGACGGCCGGTCTCTTTTCCTTCGCACCACGACAAGGGGATTCCCCGCGCAGGTCTTTCGTCTCGACCTATCGACGGGACGCCGCGAGCTCTGGAAGGCGTTCGTGCCGGGTGACCCGGCCGGCATCACGTCGCTTTCCCCGGCCGCCATCTCCGAGGACGGGCAGACCGTCCTCTTCGGCTACGGGCGGTCGCTCGCCGACCTCTACGTGGCGGAAGGACTCGGTGAGCGAGTGGTGATTGTGTGATTGCGTGATTTGTCGATCAGCGCGCGGTAGCCCGGCTGGGTCCCTATGAGGTCCTGTCTCCGCTTGGGGCGGGTGGCATGGGAGAGGTCTGGAAGGCGCGGGACACGCGGTTGAACCGCGAGGTCGCGATCAAGGTCCTTCCGGAGAAGGTCGCGCGCGACCCGGAGGCGCTGGCGCGGTTCGAGCGCGAGGCCAAGGCCGTGGCGGCGCTCTCGCATCCCAACGTCCTCGGCCTTTTCGATCTCGGCAGGGACGGCGAGACTGTCCTACGCCGTCACGGAGCTTCTCGTCGGAGAGACGCTTCGGGAGCGGCTTGCAGAAGGACCACTCCCGCAGCGCAAGGCGCTCGAGTACGCGCTCCAGGTCGCGCAGGGCCTGGCCGCGGCGCACGAGAAGGGAATCGTCCATCGCGATTTGAAGCCGGAGAATCTCTTTCTCACCTCCGACGGCCGGGTCAAGATCCTCGACTTCGGCCTGGCGAAAGTGACGGCGCCGGAGGCGGAGAACACCCGCTCGCCGACGGCCATCGCGGCGACGGAGCCGGGCACGGTCATGGGAACCGTCGGCTACATGTCGCCCGAGCAGGTGCGCGGAAGACCCGTCGACAAGCGGTCCGACATCTTCTCCCTGGGCTCGATCCTCTACGAGATGCTCACCGGGGAGAGGGCCTTCCGGGGAGATTCCGCCGCCGAGACGATGGCGGCGATCGCGCAGAAGGATCCGCCGGAGCTCGCGGAGCCGACCGGCCGCTTCCCGGCGGTCGTCGAGCGGATCCTGCGGCACTGCCTCGAGAAGCGTCCCGAGGACCGGTTCGACACGGCGCACGACCTCGCCTTCGCGATCGAGACGGCGATGGGCGTCTCGAGCGGCCCGCGCGTGGAGGCGGCTCCGCGAGAACGCCGGAGACCGATGCTCGGCTGGATTCTCGGCGCCGTCGCCGTCGCGGCGGCTCTCGGCGCGGGCCTCCTGCTCGGCTCGCGGTTTCGCGCGCCTTCGAACCCGCAATTTCGCCGGATCACATACCACCGCGGCTACGTCGAGTCCGCCCGCTTCTCTCCGGACGGCCAGACCGTGATCTTCGGCTCGACCCGCCGGGACGAGCCCCTGCGGATCTACTCGACGCGGCTCGACTCGGTCGAGTCGCGCGTGCTCGACCTGCCGCCGCGGGGCCACGGTGCTCGGGATCTCCCGCACGGGAGAGATGGCGCTCCTCCTGCGCTGCACGCACCGCGGATCCTGGATCCGCTCGGGAACGCTCGCCCGCGTCGCGCTCGGCGGCGGCGCGCCGCGGGAGATCCTCGAGCACGTCACGGACGCCGACATCTCTCCCGACGGCAAGGACCTCGCGGTCGTCCGCGAAGTCGGCAAGCGGCAGCGGCTGGAGTTCCCGCTCGGCAAGGTCGTCTTCGAGACCGACGGCTGGGTCAGCCACCCGCGCATCTCTCCCGACGGGACGCGCGTCGCTTTTCTCGAGCACCCCGGCTACGGCAACGACGACGGATTCGTCGCGATGGTGTCGCCGGGAGGGCAGGCCACGCGGCTGACCAGCGAATGGCAGGGCGCGCAGGGCCTGGCGTGGTCGAAGGACGGCAAGGAGATCTGGTTCACGGGAGGAAACGAGAGCGGCGACCAACGGTTCCCGGTACCAGCTCTGGGCGGTCGCTCCCGGCGGCAAGCCGCGGTTGGTTTACGGGCCGCCGATGGATATCTGGTTAAACGACATCTCCTCGTCCGGGGCGGTCCTGCTCTCGGGCGAGAACTCGCGGGGCGAGATCGGCGGCTTGTTGAAGGGCGACACCAAGGAGAGAGATCTCTCGACCTGGAGCGACGAGGCGGTTTCCGGGATCGCCCAGGACGGCTCGGCCTATGCCGGCATCGAGCAGAGCGCTCCCGGCGCCGGGCTCGAGCCGTTTCTCTACTACCGGCGCGCGGACGAAGCCGCTCCCGTGCGGCTCGGCTCGGGCACGTCCATCGGCCTGTCCCCGGACGGCCGCTGGGTCGCAAGCCGGACCGGATCCGAGGAGGGCGAGGTGCGGCTGACGCTCCTGCCCACCGGACCGGGAGATCCTCGCCCGCTTCCGATCGGAAAGATCCGCCCCCGCTCGGTCTCGCAGGAACCGGCTCGGTGGTCGCAGGACGGCCGCCTCTTCCTGTTCTCCGGATCCGAGCCGGGCCGGCCCGCCCGCGCCTGGCTGCTCGATCTGTCCGGCTCGGGTCCGCCTCGCGCCGTCACGCCGGAGGGATGCAGCCTGGCGGTCCTGTCGCCCGACGGAGGATCCGTCGCGACGGTGGATCCCGACGGAAAGATGCTCCTCTATTCCGTCGCCGGAGGCCCGCCGAAGGAGGTTCGCGGAACTCTTCCCGGCGAGATTCCCGTCGAGTGGGAGGCCTCCGGCAAATCGCTCTTCCTCTGGGACCGGACCTGGCCGGCTCGGATCGCGCGGCTGGAGCTCGAGACCGGAAACAGATCCGTCTGGAAGGAGCTCGCCGCAGACCCGGTCGGCCTCCTCTACGGCAACGTGATCCTCGCCCGCGACGGCCAGCACTACGTCTACCGCCTCCGCCGCGTCCTCTCCGAGCTGAACGTCGCCGAGGGGCTCAAGTAAGGGTCCACGCCGGCATAAACTCCCCCGAGTACAGGCGCCATGGACGAGGACCAGATCGAGGACCGCACGCTGCCGACGGAGAAGTCCGCTCCGGGCAAATTCGAGCGCCCGGAGGGCGGGCCGCCGGCGTCCGGCGAGCTTCCGCTGCCGCAGCGCCTGGGCCGCTATCGCCTCCTGCACCTGTTGGGCCAGGGCGGCATGGGGATGGTCTACGCGGCGGAGGACGAGAGCCTCGGCCGGCGCATCGCCGTCAAGACGATCACGGCCGTGGACGACTCCTCGCGCGAGCGGTTCCGGCGGGAGGCTCGCGCGGCTGCCGGCGTCAACCACCCGAACATCTGCCAGGTCTACGAGATCGGCGAGGACAGCGGCCAGATGTTCATCGCGATGGAGCTTCTCGAAGGGGAATCACTCGCGGAACGCCTGAAACGCGGGCCCCTTTCCGCGGCGGAGACCGGCAGCCTCGCCCGGGGGATTCTCGCCGCGCTCCAGGCGCTCCATGACAGGGGAACGCTGCACCGCGACCTGAAACCCTCCAACGTGTTCCTCACGAAACACGGCGTCAAGCTTCTCGACTTCGGTCTCGCGCGCGCCGGTCCCGGGAGAGCTCACGCAGGAGCTCGGGGCAGGTTCCGACCTGACGCGCCCGGGCATGATCGTCGGGACCCCGCGCTACATGGCGCCGGAGCAGGTCACGGGACAGCCCGTTGTCGTCGGCACCGATCTCTTCGCGGCCGGCGCCCTGCTCTACGAAGCCGTCGCCGGCCGGCCCGCTTTCATCGGCGGGACCGTGGCCGAGATCCTGGTTGCGACGCTGCACGAGGAGCCGCCCGCGCTCGCCGGGGGCGCGGCGATCGTCGCCCTGGATCGCGCGCTGAGGCGGGCGCTCGCCAAGCGCCCGGGCGACCGCTACGCGAGCGCCCGCGAGATGCTCGAAGAAATCGAGGCGGCCACGTCGAAGGACCTGTCGGGTGTGCGGAGCGTCGCGCGCCCGATGACCCGCCTCGCGGTGCTGCCTTTCCGGATGCTGCGCCCGAATCCCGACCTGGACTTCCTCTCGTTCGCGCTGGCCGACGGAGTCTCGGCCTCGCTCTCCGGCCTGCCGTCCGTCGTGATCCGACCGTGCGCCGCCGTTGCGCGCTTCGCCTCGGAATCGCCGGATCTGAAAGCGCTCGCCGTCGAGGCCGACGTGGACCTGGTCCTGGTCGGCACGCTGCTCGCCGCGGGCAACCAGCTTCGGGCCACGACGCAGATGCTCGAGGTGCCGGGAGGAACGCTCGTCTCCTCGTACGCGCTGCAGGCGTCCGTCGGCGACGTGTTTCGCCTGCAGGACGAGCTCGCCGAGCGGATCGTCGAGTCGCTCTCGCCGTTGCTCGGCGGCCGCGAGGGAGGCCGGCTCCGCAACGTCCCCGCGAGCGCGAGGGCCTACGAGTTCTACCTGCGGGCCAACGAGGTCCTGCGGGACTGGGCGCAGGCCCATGTCGCCCGCGACCTCTACCGAGAGTGCCTCGCCGCGGACCCGGGATTCGCCCCGGCTTGGGCCAAGCTCGGCCGCAGCTATCGCCTGATCGGGAAATACCACCTCGAGGAGACGCCCGAGAACCTGGCCCGGGGAGAAGCGGCTCTCCGGCGGGCGCTCGAGCTCGACCCGAACCTGCCCATCGCTCACAAGATCCTGGCCTACCAGGAGGCCGAACAGGGGCGCGCTCCCGAGGCGATGGCGCGCCTCCTGGGCCTGGCGAGGCGCAATCGCAACGACCCCGAGGCGTTCTCGGGTCTCGTCCACGCCTGCCGGTACAGCGGACTGCTGGAG
The DNA here is from genome assembly GCA_963741435.1 of uncultured Acidobacteriota bacterium. Lineage (GTDB taxonomy): Bacteria > Acidobacteriota > Thermoanaerobaculia > UBA5066 > Gp7-AA6 > JAWOLE01. The sequence goes on from CAVUIX010000003.1 coordinate 14,049, forward strand.
GCCTCGGAGGCCGCGCATCGCGAAGTGCGCCGCCTCGACCCGCACATGCCGACGAGCGTGAGATTCACCTTGTGGGCGAAGGGCGACATCGAGGCGCTGCTGGCCGAAACGGAGGACGGCACCGACTTCGAGCTGCGCGTGATGGCCCTGCTCATGCGGGACAGGACCGACGAGGCGAGAGAGATCCTCCGCAAGGCCGGCGCGCGCCGGCTATCGCCGATCCTGGACACCATGCTGCGAGGCCTCGGCGCCCTCCTCGACAATCGGCGCGACGCGATGGGAATCCTGAATGATGCGCTGGTCTCGCACAAGGACCCCGAGGCGCTCTTCATGCTCGCCGCCTGCCAGGCCTACACCGGTGACGGCCGGGCTCTGTCTTCGCTCACCCAGGCCGTCGAGAATGGCTACCGCGTGCCGGCGGCGCTGAAGACGAATCCGTGGCTCTCCGACCTGCGCCGGGAGGGCCGGCTCGACGCGCTCATCGAGCAGGCCGAGGCCGGGCGCCGCGAGGCGATGCGCGTCCTCGAAGAGAACCGAGGCCAGGAGCTGCTCGGTCCCATCTGACGACCGCCGGCAACGTAGAATCCGAAGAGTTTTAAGGGTGTCAACGGGGAAAGAGACATGACGCTCGCGGCGGGGTCGAGACTCGGTCCTTACGAGATTCTCTCGGCGATCGGCGCGGGCGGGATGGGAGAGGTCTGGCGGGCGAAGGACCCGAGGCTTGGTCGCGACGTCGCCATCAAGGTGCTGCCCGCTTCGCTCTCGCAGGATTCCGATCGGCTGCGCCGCTTCGAGCAGGAGGCACGGGCGGCGGGGATTTTGAACCACCCCAACATCACCGCGGTCCTCGACATCGGCGAGCACGAGGGCTCGCCTTACGTCGTCCAGGAATTGCTCGAGGGCGAGACGCTGCGCCAGGCGCTCGCCGGTGGACGCCTCTCACCGCGCACGGCGATCGAGCATGCTGTCCAGATTGCCAACGGTCTCGCCGCCGCGCACGAGAAGGGGATCGTCCACCGGGATCTCAAGCCCGAGAACGTCTTCGTGACGAATGACGGCCGCGTCAAGATTCTCGACTTCGGCCTCGCTAAGCTCACGCACGCTGAGGAAGGCTCCTCCGGCGGCACGAACCTTCCCACGGCGACGGGCGCCACCGAGCCCGGCGTCGTGCTCGGGACGCTCGGTTACATGTCGCCGGAGCAGGTCAAGGGCAAGCCCGCCGACGCGCGGTCGGACATCTTCTCTTTCGGCGCCATCCTCTACGAGATGCTCTCGGGAAAGAGGGCCTTCCACGGCGACTCGGCGGCCGAGACGATGTCGGCAATCCTCCGCGAAGACCCGCCGGACCTTTCCGTCACGAACCAGAGCGTCCCACCGGGACTCGAGCGCATCATCCGACACTGCATCGAAAAGAACCCCGAGCAGCGTTTTCAGTCCGCCCGAGATCTCGCCTTCGATCTCGGGGCGCTCTCCGGCGTATCGGCCACGGGCCGCCTCGCGGCGGTGACGGGGCCCGAACGATCCCGAGCGAGAAAGCCTCTCCTCGCGATCGGCGCCGCGATCGTCCTGGCTGCGGCGATGCTCGCCGCCGGGTACTTCCTGGGGCTGCGCAAGGGGACGGCACCGCCTCCGGCCTTCCGCCAGTTGACGTTCCGGCGGGGCGCGATCTGGGCAGCGCGGCTCGGCGCCGACGGCAAGTCAGTCCTCTACAGCGCGTCGTGGGAGGGCAAACCCACCGAAATCTACGTGAGCCATCCAGAGAGCCCGGACCCCCGGCCCTTCGGAGTGGCCGCCACGGACGTGCTCGCGGTCTCCCCCTCCGGAGAGCTCGCCGTGACCGTGAAGGCCGACTTCGACACCGCCTTCACCCGGTCCGGAACGCTCGCCCGAGTCGGTGCGACCGGCGGCGCCCCGAGAGAGCTTCTGGAGAAGGTCCAGTTCGCGGACTGGTCGCCCGACGGCCGAAATCTCGCCGTCGTCCGGACGGTGCAACGGCGCGCCCGGCTGGAATTCCCGGCCGGGAAGGTCCTCTACGAGACGACCGGCTGGATCGGGAATCCGCGGTTTTCGCCCAAAGGCGACCGCATCGCGTTCCTCGATCATCCGGTGGTCAACGACGACGGCGGCTCCGTGGCGATCGTGGATCTCGCCGGAAAGAAGACGACGATTTCGCCGGTCTGGGCGAGCGCGGCCGGTCTGGCCTGGTCCCCGGACGGCGGCGAGGTGTGGTTCACCGCGACCGAGGTCGGAGGCAACCGGGCCCTTCACGCGGTCACTCTCTCCGGCCGCGGACGGACGCTTGCGCGCGTCAGCGGCATTCTCACCCTCCACGACGTGTCTCGCGATGGAAGGGTCCTGCTCACGCAGGATATGAACCGAATCGGGCTCGTCGCCGGGTCTGCCGCGTCGGACGAGACCGACCTGACGTGGCTCGACTGGAGCCTGATCAGCGACCTCTCCTCCGACGGCCGGACCGTCCTCTTCTCCGAGGCCGGCGAGGGCGGGGGGCCGGGTTATTCCGTCTATCTGCGGCAGGTCGGCGGCGCGGCGGCGATCCGTCTGGGCGAAGGCTCGGGGCAGTCCCTCTCGCCCGACGGCAGGCAGGTCCTCGCGACCATTCACCCTACGGCGGAGCAGAGCCTGATCTCTTACCCGACCGGTGCGGGAGAGTCGAAAGTCGTGAGCTCTGCGGGATTTCAGGTCCGTTCCGCGGCCTGGATGCCGGACGGCCGCCGGATCTTGATGAACGCGGTCGAGCCCGGGCACGATGTCCGCTCCTACATGACCGACGCGGCCGGCGGGAAGCCGCGCCTCTTTCTGCCCGAGGGCTACAGGGGCGGCGCCGTTTCCATGGACGGCAAGCGAGTGGTCGCCCGCGGACCCGAAGGCCGCTATTACGTCTGTCCCATCGACGGTGGCGATCCGGTCCCGATCCCGGGAATCACGCAGGACGCGGACGCCGTCGTCGGCTGGGTATCCGGCGATCGGAGCATCTACGTGCGGCGGGGATCATCGACAACGCTGCCGGCCAGGATCGTCCGAATCGACCTCGCCACCGGTCGGGAGGAGAAGTGGCGCGATCTCCTGCCGGCCGACTCGGCAGGATTGAACGGCATCTTCGGTGTGAAGGTGACCCCGGACGGCGCACGCTATGCGTATAGCTACTACCGTAGCCTCTCGAGCCTCTACCTCGCTCAGGGGCTCCGGTGAATTTGCGATTTCTTCCCCACTCCGAGCGGCGAAGCCTTTGCCTACATCGCCTACAAGCTCATTACGGAGACCGAGGAGCAGCGGCGCAAGGGGCGCGAAGAGGTGAAGGGAGCGAAGTAGCCGCCGGCGGGCGCCGGGACGGTCAGCGCCCGGCGGCGCCGTCCGGAAGGGCTCGGACGATGTACCTCTGCGGGGCGTCTCCGACGAAGTAGAACGGGTAACAGGTCACGAGCGTCAGCACGGGCCCGGCCGTCGGGTCGAGCACCGAGACGTCCTCGGGGCTCACGATCCGGATGTCGGCGACCCGGAAGACCTGCGACCCTCCGAGCGTCTCGAGCTCGATCGGGTCTCCGAGATGGACGTCCTTCAAGCCGCGGAAGAAGCCGTCCCGATGGCCGGCGATGCCCAGGTTGCCGGACCCGCCGGGGACGGCCGTCCCGTCGATCCGGCCGACGGCGCGGTTCAACGTGAAGTCGTCGGTGCCGTCCAGGACGGGAACCTCGAGGTGGATGGAGGAGATCTTGAGCACCGCGAGGGGAGGCTTGATCGATTTCTCCAGGCTTTCCTCGTAGGCCTTGATGCGTTTTTCCGACCAGAGGGTCGTGTCGGCGGGAAGGCGCGCCGGGAGCGCGGTCAGCTTCGCGGGAACGGTCTCGAAAGGCCCCGAACGTACCGCCCGGCGGGCCGTCTCGAACTTTCGCAACTCGGCGCGCTCGGACAAGCCCCCGTGGACGCGGATGCCCGCCCAGGCGGCTATCAGGAGGAAGCCGAGGGCGAGGAGCAGACGCTCGAGGAGGCCCATGCGCCGCATCGGCGACTAATTTACTCCCTCGGGATGGAAGATCCGCGGGCCGCGTCCGTCCGAGCGGACGGACGCGGTTGCGGAAGAAGACGTGACTAGCGGGAGCGGCGCCGCCGGATGGTCAGGGCGAGGCCGGAAGCGAGCGACAACACGCCGAGCAGACCGACCATCGGAACCTGGCTCGCGGTCTTGGGAAGCTTTTTGTGGGCGGGAGCCGGAGCGGGAGCCGGCTCGGCCGCCGGAGCCGGGGCAGGCGCGGGGGCAGCCGCGGCAGCCGGGGCAGGGGCGGGCAGGCTCGGGAGCTCCGGTGGCGGAGGCCCTCACGGAGCGCTCCGACACCGTCTCGGGCGGCTTCTGCGAAACGATGACGGCGGTGATCCTGTCGCCTTTGCGGAAATCGCCGATCTGGGCTTCCTTGCCCTCGCGATAGATCTTGATGTTGTGTTCCTGGATATCCTTGGACGACCACTTCCTGATGCCCTTCGGCCCGCGGACGATCAAGTTGCCCCCGGTGGTGTCGAGAACCTCGGCCTGCCTCACGTCGGTGAATGGTCACGGGCGTCACGGTCGTCGTCTCCGTGACCGTGGCCTTGACCTTCATGCCGGGCTTCAGATCCGCGACGCCGATGTCCTTCCCGTCCATCTGGAACATGAACCCGGCGGGAACCGTGACTTCCCGCCCTCCGGCGGCCGTCTGGAAGTCCACGACGTTGCCGTTGACTGATATGACGTCGCCTTCGACGACACGCGACTTCGTGGTCTTCATCGGCGCTCCCTTGGTTTCCGTTGTCTTCTGGCTCACCTGCGCCGGGGCGACCCCGACGGCGGCGGCGAGCAGACCCATCCCGAGAAGAGTGCGAATCCTGGCTGACATTTCTTTCCCCTCCTTACTTTCTTATCCTTCTGATTTCCGGTCACTTCCCCCCGCCGGGAAGCCCCGGCGGAGCAATTGTAATCTTATCTCACGAGAGCCGTCGGCCTTTCAAGAGTCAATTTGATGCCTTCCGGGGTGCGAAAGCCGCCGTTCGCAGGAGAGGCCGAGTTCAGCCATAAGTGGCTTTTTCCCTGTCATTTGCGCGATACCGGTCCAGTGATGAGCTCTCCCGCGCTCTTGCGCCGGTGCGTTCGAGCTCTTTCAGAAAGCGCTCGACTTCCAAGCGCGGATAGGCGACGGAGATACGCCCCAGGCGTACCCATCCTCTCGGCCCCTTGCCGTTCTGGCGCCATTTGGCGAGGGTCCCGGTCTCTTGATCCTTAGGATTCGGGCGACCTGGCGCGCTTCATCGTCCTCGTCCGACAGAAGGACCCGAACAAGGCGGCGCGGCTCGAGGTCATCCTCAATTTCGACACGAGCCTCGCCAGGGGCACACCGTAGAAATTGCGGATCAGGAACCGTTTGCCATTTCTCATGGTAATGTTGGAACCATGAAAACAACCATAGATCGAGCCGGAAGGCTGGTCGTGCCCAAGAAGATCCGGGAAGAGGCGGGAGTCACGCCCGGCTCGGAGCTGACGATTCGAGTCGCGGACGGGCGCATCGAGATCGAGCCGGCGCCGCTGGAGGTCAGGCTGGTGAAGCGCGGAAGGTTGACGGTGGCCGTGCCGCGCAAGCGCGTTTCGGCCCTGACGGACGAGATCGTCGGCAGGACGCTCGGCCGGCTTCGCCGGCGGGGAATCGGAGAGGACGGGTGAGCTCGTACCTTCTCGACACGAGCTGCCTTGTGGCGGCCATCTGCTCCTGGCACAGACATCACGAGGCCACCCGCCGGGAGATCGAGCGTCGTTACACGGCCGGAGAAGAGCTCGTCCTTTCGGCGCATTCGCTCGCCGAGACATTTTCCGTCCTGACCCGCCTGCCCGAGCCTCACCGCCTGAGCCCGGAGGATGCGCTGGCGCTGATCGAGGCCAACTGGGAAGAGACGCGCCTCGTGGCCCTGACCGCCCAGGACTACATCGCCACACTCCGGCGCTGCCGGGACGCCTCGATCGGAGGCGGCGCCGTCTATGACGCTCTGATCGCAGCGTGCGCCCGAAAAGCTCACGTCGCGACGCTGGTGACCTGGGACGTCGCGGACTTCGAACGCTTTCTCGAAGAGGAGCCGATGGTAAAGGCTCCGCGGCTCCACTGAGAGGGAGAGGCGACGACGTAGAATCTGGGCAAGCTCATCATGACGATTTCCGCCGGGACTCGACTGGGCCCTTACGAGATCCTGTCGCCCCTCGGCGCGGGCGGGATGGGCGAGGTGTACCGGGCGCGCGACACGAAGCTCGATCGCGACGTCGCGTTGAAGGTGCTGCCGGAGGAGTTCTTCGAGGACCGGGACCGCGTCGCGCGGTTCGAGCGGGAGGCGAAGGCGCTCGCGGCGTTGAACCACCCCGGCATCGCGGCGGTTCATTCCTTCGAGGCCGTGGACGGACGGCACATCCTCGTCATGGAGCTCGTGGAAGGAGAAGGCCTGGACGCGCGGATCGCGCGCGGAGCGATTCCGCTCGATGAGGCGCTCCCGATCGCGCGGCAGATCGCCGAGGCGCTGGAAGCCGCGCACGAGAGAGGGATCGTCCATCGGGATTGAAGCCCGCCAACGTCATGGTCGCGCCCGACGGCCGGGTCAAGGTCCTCGACTTCGGATTAGCGAAGGCCCTGGACCCGTCCGCGCCTTCGGGCAGCTCGCCGCAGGTGACGCACTCGCCGACGATCACCGCGCGGGCGACGGCGGCGGGCGTGATCCTCGGGACCGCGGCCTACATGAGCCCGGAACAGGCGCGCGGCAGGAGCGTGGACAAGCGCGCGGACATCTGGGCCTTCGGCTGCGTCCTCTTCGAGATGCTCACGGGCAAACGCGTCTTCGAAGGCGAGACGGCCTCCGACGTCCTCGCCGCCGTGCTGCGCCAGGAAGTCGACTTCGGCGCTCTGCCGCCCGACACGCCGCACGGCGTCGCGCGCCTCCTGCGCCGCTGCCTGAAGCGGGACGTCCGAAGCGCGCCTCCACGACATCGGCGACGCGAAGATCGAGATCGACGACGCGCTCGAGTCTCCCGCGGAGCGCCCGTCGCTCGACGGCGCCTTCGAAGACCGCCGGCGCGCGGGTCTTGCAGCGTGCTCCCGTGGCTCGTCGCGGCGGCACTGGCGCTCGTCCTCCTCTTCTGCTGCGCCGGGCGTCGCCCGGATCGGGGAGAGGTCGTCCATCTCTCGTTGAACGTGCCCGAGCGCGTGAGCCTCGACCCCAACCCCGCTACGCAGGCCCAGCTCCTCGCGATCTCACCCGACGGCAGGCGCATCGCCTTCGGCGTGAGGAACGGCGAGGAGCGGCGGATCTTCCTGCGCGACCTCGCGCGGGAAAGCTCCGAGCCCATTCCCGGAACCGAAGGCGGTGAAGATCCGTTCTTTTCGCCGGACGGAGAGTGGCTCGGCTTCTTTTCCGGGGGCAATCTGAAGAAGACGGCGCTCCGCGGCGGCTCGGCGGTCACGCTGGCGGTTGCCGCTCGGAGCCGCGGCGCGGCATGGGGAGACGACGGCACGATCGTCTTCGCGCCGACCGTCAATTCGCCTCTCTTCCGCATTCCGGCCGCCGGCGGGGAAGCGCGTCCCGTGACCGCGCTCGAGGCCTCCGGCCGGGAGCGGACGCACCGCTGGCCCGAGGCCCTCCCTGGCGGGAGGACGATCCTCTTCACGGTGGGCACCGCGGACAAGCCCGGCGATTACGACGAAGCGCGCATCGACGCGGTCTCGCTCGCGACAGGCAGGCGGCACGTCGTCTACCGCGGGGCCAGCCTCGCGCGGTACGCGCCGCCCGGGTATCTCCTCCTGGCGCGCCACGGCGACGTTCTGGCAGTGCGATTCGACGCGAAGTCAGCAGAGGTCCGTGGTACCCCCGTGCCGGTGCTGCAGGACGTGAGCGGCGACTCGCGCAGCGGGATTTCTTACTTCGGCGCTTCGAGGACGGCGGCACTCGTCTACGCGACCGGGGTCTCCCCTCGGGGCCTCAACGATATCGTGTGGCTCGACCGCGCCGGCCGGCGTGAGCCAACCGACATCCCCCCCGGGATGTACAGCGAGCTCGCGCTCTCTCCCGACGGGCAGAAGCTCGCGTACGAAGAAGGTCCGTCCGGCGGAGCGCGGAGCGATGTCTGGATCGCCGACCTCGTCCATGGCGGCCAGTTCCAGCTCACGTCCAGCGGCAAGGCCAGGGCGCCGTGCTGGACGCCGGACGGCGCGAGCGTCGCCTATGCGGCACCGGCCGGAGACGCGATCCTGCGTCAGCGCACGGACGGCGGCGGCGCGGCCGAGGTGCTCTGGCGGACCACGCAACTCGTGCCGATAACGCTGGACTCTTTTGCCCCCGACGGCTCCGCGCTGCTTTTTTCGATCACCGGCCTGCCGACCCGGGCCGACATGTTCCTCCTCCCGCTCTCGGGAGAGCGCGCGGCGCATGCGCTGATCTCGACGCCCGGCGCCGAGACCCTCGGCAGGATCTCTCCCAACGGCCGCTGGATCGCCTACACGGGCGAGTACGAGGCCGGGGAGCAGATCTACGTCCAGGCGTTCCCGAGCCTCGCCGGCCGCTGGCAGCTCTCGCGCGGCGGAGGCTCGGCGCCGCGCTGGTCGCGCGACGGCAAGGAGCTCTTCTTCATGAGCGGCGACCAGATGTTCGCCGTTCCGATACGGCAGGAGCCCGACGTTCTCGCCCGGCGAGCCGCGGTCCGCTCTTCCGCATCGATCAGCCCGACTTCGAGCGAGTGGAGCAACATCTACGATGTGGCGCCGGACGGCAAGCGCTTCATCGTCCTCGTCCAGCAGAAGGACCCGAAGACGGCGGCGCGGCTCGACGTCATCCTGAACTTCGACAAGCGCCTCGCCGGAGCCGCGCCATGACGGCGGGAAGTGTGATTGCAGATTCGTGATCGGGGCCGCCGGCTCGGGAGAAGAACGCGGACGCGGAGAAGATCCCCGCGGCGAAATAGCGGGGCCGTTCCGCTCAAGGCTCGCCGGCGACAGGCCCACGGCGGCTGTCGCCAGCGCGCGGACCGATCCCTCTGCATCGGTCCGGGCCGCCGAGAAGGTGAAGGCAGCGCCGGTTCAGCCAGCGGACAGTTGCCCGGCAGACCCCCAATGACAGCGCAGTCTCGCGTTCGCTGAACCCGTAGGTGTAGTGAAGGTCGTAAAACTGCCGGAGGAGCATCGGGAAGCCGGCAACGCGAGTATGCAGCAGATGCTGGAGCTCGAGATCGCGCTCACGACGACTCGCGAAGGCTGCGAGATCCTGGTCGTGGCGGCGCGCGCGCGCGCGGCGACGCAGCAGGTCAATAGCCTTGTGCGTGGCCACTCCGAAGATCCAGGCAGCGCTCAGCCGAATTCCAACCCCTGCCTCCCACACGGCAACCCGCAGGTCCTGGAGAAGCTCCGGTAGTTCGTCCTCCGGCAGCCCGTGCTGGCGCGCAACTCGAGTAGCCAGGCGCGCGAGGTAGGGAGATTCCAACCACTCGCCGGCGGTGGCGATCCCTGAGTCGACACCTTTCTTCCTGGCCGGCATTCACGCTTTTCCGCCGGAATAACCCCGTGGAGTTCTTCCAGCCTGGACCGACGCTATCAAAAAAATGTTTGCCCCGCCTAGCCCACGAAGGCACCGCCGAACGACTTTACGTTTCGAGGGAGATTACGTTTCCTGAAGAGGGATTGCGTTTCTTTGTGAACAGTTTCAAAACTTGAAGGGGGGCACATGAAAAGGCAAACCAGAGGGATCCTGATCGCGCTTACCGCTCTGCTTGCGTCGGCCGCAGTCCTGGTGCCTTTGAGCAGGGCTCAGGCCGCGAGGATTACGAAAGGCACGCTGCTCTTCCCGAAGAACGTCCTGTCTCTGCCTCCAAGCGTCCCTGGCGGCGCCATGCTCGGCTCGGCCGTCAAGCCCGCCGGAAAAGCGCAGGCCCAGAGCAGCGTCATCTCGGGCACCTCGTATCACAACGACACCTCGCCGGCGCTGCGCGATATGAAGCAGTTGCCCGTGCCGTCACGCGGCGAGCACGAGGCCAACCCGAACCCGAAATTACCGATACATCATAAGGACAGCCCCGATACGGTCGTCCAGAGCCAGGCCGCCCCTTCACCAAACATGCCCGCCACCATACTGAACTTCGACGGCATCCCCTTCCCGGGCGTGGTGTGCAACTGCGCGCCACCCGACACCAACGGCGAGGTGGGTCTGACCCAGTACGTCCAGATCGTCAACGAGGGCTACCAGGTCTTCAACAAGACCACGGGCACCTCGGTGTTGGGGCCCGCTGGCATCTCCACGATCTGGACCGGCTTCGGCGGTCCTTGCGAATTCGCCGGTGACGGCGATCCCATCGTGCTCTACGACCAGCTCGCCAACCGCTGGCTGATCAGCCAGTTCGCGGACAACGGCGTGACCCTGACGGACGAGTGCGTCGCCGTCTCGACCACGAGCGATGCCACCGGCCCCTATAACCGCTATGGATTCCATCTCGGCGAGAACTTCAACGACTATCCGAAGATCTCCGTCTGGCCCAACGCCTACTACATGAGCGTGAACATATTCAACCCGCCGGGCACGGCCTTCCTCGGCCCGCAGCCGTTCGCCTTCGACAGGGCGGCGATGCTGGCCGGCAGCCCGGCCACCTTCGTCAGCACCGGCATCACCGGCGGACCCGCCGAGGACGCCTATCTGCCCGCCGACCTGGACGGCTCGACTCCTCCGCCCGCAGACGCCGATGGCGTGTTCGTCGAGTTTCCGAGCACCAACGCCTACAGGGTCTTCCACTTTCACCCGACTTCTCGGTGCCCGCGAACACCACATTCACTCTCTTCGGCTCAGCCGGCCGCCGCGGGATTTACGCTGCTCTGTCGCACACGCGGTCCTGCGTGCCGCAGCTTGGCAGCGCGGATGGCCTGGACGCCATCGCCGACCGGTTGATGTTCCGGCTGGCCTACCGGAACTTCGGCGATCATGAATCGGTCGTCGGGAACTTCACCGTCAGCTCCGGCGGGGTGGCGGGCATACGCTGGTTCGAGCTGCGCGGCGTGACCGCCGGCCCGGTGACGGTCTTCCAGGAGAGCACCTACCAGCCCGACACGACCTGGCGCTGGATGGGCAGCGCGGCGCATGGATGCCCAGGGCAACCTCGCCGTCGGCTTCAGCGCCTCCAGCCCCACGATCAACCCGCAGATTCGCTACGCGGGACGATTGGCGGGCGATCCTGCCGGCACGCTGGCGCAGGGTGAAGCCCACCTGTTCGACGGCACGGGCAGTCAATTGGACACCGTCAACCGTTGGGGCGATTACAGCGACATGACCGTTGATCCCGTGGACGACTGCACGTTCTGGTACACCCAGGAGTACTACCAGGTCACCTCCAGCTTCAACTGGCGCACACGCATCGGCAACTTCAAGTTCCCCGGCTGCGTCCTGGGCCCCCACGGAACTCTGACCGGCACCGTGACCGATGCCGGCACCGCCAGCGCCGATTGCGGGCGCCAGCATCCAGACCGGCGCCTTCTCGACGATCACCGACGGCAGCGGTGTCTACTCGATCGGCTTGCCTGTCGGCACGTACAACGTGACGGCCAGCGCCTTCGGATATTCCCCCCAGACTGTGAACGGCGTGGTGATCACCGACGGCGGCACCACCACACAGGACTTCGCGCTCGTCGCGGCGCCCTCGTTTACCGTCAGCGGCCACGTGCGCACCGCATCCGGAGATCCGATCCCCAACGCGACCGTCACCATCGGGGGCACGCCCATCCCGCCCGCGACGACGGACGCGGCCGGGTCCTACTCCTTCGCGAGCGTGCCGCAGGGCACGTATTCCATGACGGCCACGGCAGGCCGCTGCAACGATCCGCAGACCCAGGTCGCGGTGGTCAACGGCGACATCACCGTGGACTTCGCGCTGCCCCAGCGGCACGACAACTTCGGATACTTCTGCCAGATCGTCGGCTTCAGCTACGTGGACGGCGATACGCCGCTGGCGCTCTCCGGCGACGACAATTTCATCTCGGTCAGCCTGCCCTTCCCGTTCCCCTTCTACGGGCAGAGCTACAACACCGCGTTCGTCGGCCACGAACGGGTACCTCAACTTCCTGGCGGGCAACAGCATCTTCACCAACAGCGCCATCCCCAGCACGGGCACGCCCAACGGCGCCATCTACCCCTTCTGGGACGACCTCTTCATGGACGGCTCGTCCACGGCGTGGACGAAGCTGACCGGCGTCGGCGCCCAACCGCCAGTTCACGATCGAGTGGCGGAACGTCGGCTTCTTCGCCGACCTTGCGCACCGGGTGAATTTCGAAGTCACGCTCAAGGAAAACGGCCAGATCCTGACGCAATACAACAACGTCGGAGCCTTCGGACGCCAGCAGGGCGACTCGGCGACGATCGGGATCGAGAACGCCACCGGCACCGACGCGCTCCAGTTCTCCTTCAATGAGGCGTCGATCACGCCGCCCAATCATGGCGATTCTGTACCGGCTGCCCCCCTCCGGGTTCGTCCAGGGCCACGTGACGGACGCCAACGACCACCTGGCACTCGGCGGCGCGACCGTGAAGGCGCTGCAGGGCGTCAACGTCGTACGGCAGGCCACGACCGACGGGGCCGGCTTCTACCAGATGCAGGTGCCGGTCGGGAGCTACACGATCGAAGCCAGCAAGACGAACTACGAGACCGCCTCGGCCGCCAACGTCACGGTCGCCGAGGACGCGACGGTGACGAAGGACTTCGCGCTCCGTACGCCACGAGGCGTGGTGAGTCCGACGTCACTCGAGTTGATCGTGCCGCCCAACCAGACCCGCACCAGGACGCTCACGCTCGAGCAACACCGGCGGCCTGGCGATGACGTGGGATGTCCAGGAGTCGGGCGGCGGCGCCGCGGCTCCGTCCACGGCCGGGCTCGAAAAGAACAAGGATTACAACCCGAACTCTCGGACGACACAGGGCCTCTACACCGTCCCGACGCCGGCGGGCGCCACGCCGGACGTCCCCGGTGCCATCCTCCGGCAGTGGACGCCCACTCCTCTCTCCCTCGGCATGGGGCGTGGGCTACGACGGTCACGTCTGGCTCTCGGACGTGGACGGCGGCACCTGCGGGCCGAACTGCACGAACAGCAGGTTCGCCGTGACCGGGCCACCGCCAGACCGAAACTTCCCGAATGGCTTTGCCGGCGCCTGGGCGGGTGACATGGCGCCCGGGAGCGCTCCCAACGAAATGTGCCAGGTCAACGTCGGCGGCGACAACGGGATCTACTGCTGGGATACCGGCACGGGTGCGCAGACGAGGCACATTGCCGGGGCCTTCCCCTGGACAGGGATCTCCCAGCGCGGCCTTGCCTACCGGCCCGACGACGACAGCTTCTACATCGGCGGCTGGAACGAGGGGATCCTCTACCACGTCGCGGGCTTCTCGCATGCGACGCCGGGACAAGTCCTCAACCAGTGCAACGCGCCGGACTTCAACATCTCCGGCCTCGCCTGGAACCCGGCCGTCGGCCAGATCTGGGAGGCCACGAATTCCCCGACCGACACCATCTACAGGGTCGATCCGACGACGTGCGCGACCGTGAGCACGCTCGCCCATCCGAATCCCAACTTCAACGGAGCCGGGCTCGAGATGGACGAGAGCGGAAACCTGTGGATGATCGGGCAGACCCCGAACACCGCCTACCTGATCGACAGCGGCGTGCCCGCCTTCACCGACGTCCCGTGGCTGTCGGAGAACCCGATCACCGGGACGATCGCGCCGGGCGGCCACACGGACGTCGTGGTGACGGTGGACACCCACGGGCTCGCCGTGGGCGTGTATCAGGCGACGCTGACGTTCCGCACGAACAGCGGGCGGCAGCCGAATCTCTCGGTTCCGGTGCGGCTCATCGTGCCGGACTACCAGACGGCCGTGAACTGCGGCGGCGCCGCCTACACCAGCACCAGCGGCGACCCCTGGTCGGCCGACCAGGCCTACTCGTCCGGGAGCTGGGGCTACATCGGGCAGTCGAACGTCGACTCGGACAAGAAGAACATCGGTGGAACCAGCGATCCGACCCTCTACCAGGACGATCGGCGCGGCTCGATCGAGTACCGCTTCGACGGACTCCCGAACGGCGTCTACCAGATCGAGCTGAAGTTCGCCGAACTGCAGAACCAGAAGCGCGGGCAGCGTGTCTTCGACGTGATCGCCGAGACCACCCTGCTCCTGCCGTCGCTCGATATCGTAGGAGAGGTCGGCAAGTACTATGCCGACGACAAGACGTTCTTCCTGCCGGTGACGGACGGGCAGCTCAACCTGCGCTTCGTCCTGCACCAGGGCTCCAAGGAGCCGATCATCAACGCGATTCGGGTGACGCACCGACCGGACCGCTAAGCACCTCGCCGGACTCCATCGAGGACGACGGCCCCAATCCGGGGCCGTCGTCCTCATTTTTTTCGCTTGCCGGGCAAAGCCTGAGCCGAAAGGGAAAAGGAAGGGATGACATCTCCGAGAGCGAGGAGATGAACGAGAAGTTGTAGTCTTTCCGAATCTTGGCTCTGGCCTCGGGAACCCGGCTCGGCCCTTACGAGATCCTGTCGCCGCTCGGCGCGGGCGGGATGGGCGAGGTGTACCGGGCTCGGGACACGAGACTCGGGCGCGAGGTGGCGGTCAAGGTCCTTCCGGCTAACCGCGCCCAGGATCCCGACGCGGTGGCGCGTCTCGAGCGCGAAGCCCAGGCCGTCGCCGCGCTGTCGCATCCGAACATTCTGGCCATCCACGATCTCGGAAAGGACCAGGGCGTCTTCTTCGTCGTGACGGAGTTGCTCGAAGGGGAGACGCTGCGAAATCGGCTTGCGTCCTCCGCGCTTCCGTGGCGAAAGGCCGTCGAGATCGGCGCGGCGATCGCCGACGGGCTGGCCGGCGCGCACCTGAAGGGGGTCGTCCACAGGGACCTGAAGCCCGACAACATCTTCATCACCCGGGACGGCCGCGTGAAGATCCTGGATTTCGGCCTCGCGCGGCTCTCGCCGGTGATGTCTCAACAGGACCAGACGTCGGCGCCGACCACGCCTCCGCAAACGGAGCCGGGAATCCTGATGGGCACCGTGGGATACATGTCCCCCGAACAGGCGCGCGGTTCATCGGCGGACACCCGCAGTGACATCTTCGCGCTCGGATGCGTGCTCTACGAAATGTTGACGGGACGCCGCGCCTTCGCCCGCCCGACGGCGCCCGAAACCCTGACCGCGATCTTGAACGAGGATCCCCCCGACGTTTCGGAGTCGGGAAAACAGGTCCCCGCCGGATTGAGCCGCCTCCTCCGGCGCTGCCTCGAGAAGAATCCCGAGGAGCGGCTGCAGGCCGCCCGTGATCTCGCGTTCGACCTGCGGTCGATCCTGAGCGATTCGGAAATCGACAAGACCTCGTCGGGCCCGCGCGAGGTCGTCCCGGCGAAGGCTCCCGGCGAGACCTCGAGTCCTGCTGCCGAGCCGCCGGTTCAAGCCATCGTTCCGCGCGGGAAGACGCGCGTTTCTGTATGGTGGGCTCGCGGGTCTCGTCCTTCTCTTGATCGCAGCCGGCCTCTTGATCCGGCGGACGCAGGAGACCAGCCGGTTCCGGGCAATGACGGCTGGCCTCGAAGCCGCGGCCGCGGCCGGGCGCCTCGACGAGGTCTCCGGCCTGCTGCAGGAGAAGGGGCTCGACCTCGGCGATGAGCGGCTTGCCGGCCTGGCGAAGAGAGTCGCCGGGACTCTGTCGGTCGCGAGCGATCCTGCCGGGGCCACGGTCGCCGTAACGCGCGTGCAGCCGCTTGCCGGATTCGCATCGCGCCGGCCGCTCACGATCGGCCGCACGCCAATCACCGCGCGCCTGATCGCCGGAGAGTACTTCGTCCGCCTGGCCGCGGACCGCATGAACTCCGTGGAATTCCTGGAGCCTGTCGAGGTGGGAAAGGATCTGAGGGTCGTCCGAAAACTGGTCCCCTCGACTGCCGCCTCCGAGGGTATGACGCTCGTCGATGAAGGTGGATCCGCGGTCTCCCGCGAGGGCGAGGCAGTCCCGGCCTTCCTGATCGACAAGTACGAGGTCACCAATGCGCGGTTCCTGGGCTTCGTCTCGGCGGGCGGCTACCGGGACCAGACCTTCTGGCCGGAGACCCTGATGATGAAAGGTAGGCCGACGCCGTGGGCCGAGGCTTTGAAGGCGTTCGTGGATCGGACCGGCCTCCCCGGCCCGCGCTCCTGGTCGGGTGGAAATTTCCCGGAGGGTAAAGGAGATCATCCGGTGGTCGGCGTGTCCTGGTACGAGGCAACCGCATACGCGCGCTGGCTTGGAAAGGAATTGCCCGGCCGGGAGCAGTGGTGGCGTGCCGCGCTCGGCGAGGCGCGCGGGGCCTTCCCATGGGGAAACGACGTCAGGACAGCGGAAGTCCGTGCGAACTTCGGGCTGGTCGGGACTCGCCCTGTCGGGTCCTACCCTCTTGGCGTGAGCCCATTCGGCTGCTTCGAAATGGCCGGAAACGTGCGGGAGTGGCTGCGGGACACCGCGTCCGACCCGGCGCTGCGCTCCGTGGTCGGCGGATCGTGGGAGGATCCCGCCTACATGTTCGAGCTCTCGCACACCGAAGCCTTCGACCCCGCGTTCGCAAACGAGGCCATCGGCTTCCGGCTCGTCCGGCCCGTTCCCGGACGCTGATCTCGATCACGAGGAACCTTTAGCATGACGTGCCTTAGCCGGGTCGTTCTTCTATTCCTGACGGCCGGGGCCGCGATGGCCCCGCACCTTACCGCAGAAACGCCGGCCACCGCCGACGCCTGGCTTGCCCGGCCCGTTGACGATCAGACCTTTCAGACATACCTCGAATTCTTCGCGTACGACAAGAAGCTGCCCTTCGACCTCCGCGTCATCGACACGGACGAGAAGGACGGCGTGAAGAGGGAGCACCTGTCGTTTCAGAGCACGCGGGGCGTCCGCGTCTATGCAAATCTCTATCGCGCGGTCGGCACAGCCTCCCGACAGCGGCCTGCCGTCATTCTGCTGCACGGCGGCGGACCGGCAGGCAAGGACAATCCGGGCGTCCAGGTGCTGTCCCCACTGATCGCGCGGTCAGGCTCGGACGTGCTGGCGATCGACATGCAGAACTTCGGAGAGCGCGGCACCGATCTGTTGACGACGTTCACCGAGCAGGAGAAGCACGACCGTCTCTACAACCAGCCATCGGTCTATCTGGCCTGGGTCACGCAAACGGTGAAGGATGTGAGCCGCGCCTTCGACCTCCTGGTGGAACAGCGGGGCGCCGACGCCAGGCGGATCGCCTTGATCGGGATGAGTCGCGGCGCCATCGTCGCCGCGATCGCGGGCGCCGCCGACCGCCGCCTGGCCGCCGTGGCCTTGCTGTACGGGGGCCATTTCGATGCGCTCGAGCGCAGCCATCTGCCCGCGGCCTGCCCGGCCAACTACATCGGCCGGATCAGCCCCCGCCCGCTGCTGATGATCAACGGCACCCACGACACCGACATGATCAAGGAGACCTCGGTCGAGCCGCTTCAACGTCTCGCAAAGCAGCCCAAACTGATTCTCTGGGCCGAAACGGGTCACCAGGGTCTGACGGAGGAGCACCGTTCCTCCCTCCTGCGCTGGCTGCGGGAGAGCCTCAAGTAGTCCTCGTCACCCGATCACCCGATCGCAGATCGCCCGTTCGTCTCAACCTTCAATCCTTTTTCGAGCCCGCCCGCGCAAGAAAGACGGCGAGGCCCGCCAGGACGAGCAGGGTCAGGGCTTCACCCGCGGCGCCGGAGAGCCTCGGGGCCATCGCGCGCGGCGCCGCTCCGGCGGCGACGAGCGCGGCGACGAGGACGCCGGACAGTCCTTCTCCGGCCACGAGCCCCGACGCGGCGAGGATGCCCGGATCGCCTTGCGCCGCGCGTTCCTCGCCGCCGGTGCTCCACCCACGCGCGAATGCAACCCCCGACGTAGATCGGCGCCATGGATGCGAGCGGCAGGTAGACGCCGATTGCGAACGCGAGACCGGAGACGCCGCAGAGCATCGCGGAGATCGAGAGGCCGCCCCCGGTCAGGACGAGCCCCCAGGGCAGGGCGCCGGAGAGGACTCCCTCGATGATCGTCTTCATCAGCACCGCCTGCGGCGCCGGGATCTCCTTCGTGCCGAACTGGTACGCGCCGCCGAGCAGGAGCACGGTCCCGGCCACGCCCCAGCAGGCGAAGGCGGCGCCGATCAGCTGCCCGAGCTGCTGCCGCGCCGGCGTCGCGCCCACCAGGTAGCCGGTCTTCAGGTCCTGAGAGATGTCGCCCGCTTTCGAGGCGGCGATGGCGACGATCGTTCCGACCGTCAGGACCGCCGCGCGCGCCGCGGGCTCCGTCCATCCGGCGGCGGCGAAAACAGACGCCACTCCGAGCAGCGTGACCAGCGTTATGCCGGAGGTGGGCTGGGAGGAGACGCCCACGATTCCCACGATCCGCGCCGCGACCGTCACGAAGAGGAGACCGAAGACAGCCACGCCGGCGGCGCACACCGCGCGCGGAAGCGGCCCCATCCCACCCGCGAAGATGCCCGGCACGAACGTGGCGGCCGCGATCACGAACAGGATCGCGCCCACGACGAACTGTCCGGGCAGGTCGCGGTCCGCAGCGGCGCCGGACGCCGCTTCCCTTCCACGTTTCCGCGACAGGCCGCGCACGGCCCCGGCGAACGCGCCTCCCATCGTCGGCAGGTTCCTGGCGACCGTCAGCAGCCCGGCCACGGCCACGGCGCCCGCCCCGATGTAGCGCACGTACCGCGACCAGATGTCGGAGGCGCCCATCTTCGAGACGAGCCGCGTCGTCTCCGGGAAGAGCGGCGCGGATAGTCCGCCTCCGACCCAGGTGATCAGGGGAATCAGGACGAGAGCCGAGACGAGAGATCCGGCGACGAGCACTCCGGACTGGCGGTAGCCGAGGATGTAACCGACCGCCAGGAGCGCCGGCGCGAGCTCGAGAGCGACCACGGCATTGGGCAGGACCGGGAGCCTCGCGGAGAGCTCGCTCGGAAAGAGGAAGGCGAGGCCGGTCGCCAGCTTGACCGCCGCGGCCACGGCCATCCCCCGGAAGATCCACGCTCCCGTGCTCGAAGCGCGCGAGGTCGCCTTCAAGACCTCGGCGCAGGCGGTTCCTTCCGGATAGGGCAACTCCTCCCGCGCGTCCACGATCAGGATGCGGCGCAGCGGGATCATCGCCGCCAGTCCGAGAACGCCGCCCAGGAAACAGAGCGCGACGACCTGCAGGTACGGCGGCGCCATGCCCCAGAGGAAAAGGGCGGGAATCGTGAAGATTGTCCCCGAGGCGAGCGCCGTGGAGGCGGACCCGATCGTCTGGGAAATGTTCGCCTCCAGGATCGTGCCGCGGCGGCCGAGCACACGAAAGAACGCCACCGCCATGACGGCCGCCGGAATCGAGGCCGAGACGGTCAGGCCGACGCGCAGCCCGAGATACGCGTTCGCCGCGCCGAAGACGAGACCGAGGACGACGCCCGCTGCGACCGCGCGAAGAGTGAATTCCCCCGGCGGCATCCCGCCCCTTTCGCTCACGCGTCTCTCCTCCGCTTGAGGCATTGCGACGTTGCCATAGCCTAGCCCGGATAATTCACGGACACCCGGCCGAAACACGTGCATCTCGTTGAGAGATAAGCGGGCTGGTGCACCGAGACCGCGCGCCGCCGAGGTACACCTTGTTCCCGCGAGAGATTTTTCGTCGGGACGAGGAAGGCCGACGACGGCGATGCCGGGGCGCATCGCAGAGGAGGCCTGACGAAGTATCCGGCGGAAAAGATCCGCGG
Organism: uncultured Acidobacteriota bacterium; assembly: GCA_963741435.1. Classification (GTDB taxonomy): domain Bacteria; phylum Acidobacteriota; class Thermoanaerobaculia; order UBA5066; family Gp7-AA6; genus JAWOLE01. The sequence goes on from CAVUIX010000003.1 coordinate 33,865, forward strand.
GACGGCTGGAGTCGTTCGTGAATTATGCGGGCTAGCTCCGAACACTCGTGAATCTTCAAGGAGTGTCTTCCCAAAAGGGGCCCGGTCCCTCTTGGACAGAGACATATGAATCGGCCATAATCATGCATATGAGGACGACCCTGATCCTGGATGACGCGCTGGTGGAGAAGGCCCGAAAGTTGTCGGGCTTCAAGGAGAAGACGGCCGTGGTGCACGCCGGTCTGGAAGCCTTGATCGCCCGGGAGAGCGCCCGGCGCCTGGCGGCCCTGGGCGGGTCCGAGCCGCGCCTGCGCACCGTGCGGCGACGGCGCCCGCGCCGCGGGCCTGGCCGTTGATCCTCGCCGACACCTCCGTCTGGGTGGATCACCTGCGCCGCGCGAATACCCGCATGGCTTCGCTGCTCGCGGAGGGGGAGATCGCGGGACACCCGTTCGTGATCGGGGAGATCGCGCTCGGGCATCTCAAGCAGCGGCAGGAAATCCTCGCATTGCTTTCGAATCTCCCACTGGCGACGCTCGCGGATCACGACGAGGTGCTGCGCTTCGTCGAGCAGAGGGAACTCGCCGCGAGCGGACTGGGCTGGGTGGACGTTCATCTCCTGGCCGCCGCCGCGCTCGATCGCTGCGGGCTCTGGACGCTCGACCGGCGCCTGGCGGCGGTTGCATCGAGCCTCGGACTGGGAGATCGTGCCGGATCGTGAAATGAGATCCGTGGTCGTGATTTTGTGATTGACCCGGGACAGCGCGGCTCTGGGTCCCTACGAGATCCTGGACTCGCGCTCTGGGCGCGGGAGGGATGGGCGAGGTCTACAAGGCGAGAGACACGCGGCTCGAGCGGACGGTGGCGATCAAGGTCCTGCCGTCCCACCTCTCCGCTTCGCCGGAGGTCCGCCAGCGGTTCGAGCGCGAGGCAAAAACGATCTCGCAACTCTCTCACCCGCACATCTGCGCGGTCTACGACGTCGGCCGCGAAGGCGAAACCGAGTATCTGGTGCTCGAGTATCTGGAGGGGGAAACGCTGGCGGAGCGGCTCGCGAAGGGACCGCTTCCCCTGGACCAGGCGCTCAAGATCGGATCTCAGATCGCGGAGGCCCTGGAAGCCGCGCATCGCATTGGGATCGTGCACCGGGACCTCAAACCGGGCAACGTGATGGTCACGAAATCCGGCGCCAGGGTCCTCGACTTCGGACTCGCGAAGCTCCGGGAAGAGGAGGAGCAACCGGCCGCGTCGCGGTTCTCGGCGCTCGCGACGCGGGATGCGCCGCTGACCGCGGAGGGAACGATCCTCGGGACGGTGCAGTACATGGCACCGGAACAACTCGAGGGCAAGACGGCGGACGCGCGCACGGACATCTTCGCCTTCGGCGTGACGCTCTACGAGACGGTGACGGGAAAGAAGGCGTTCTCGGGCGCAAGTCAGGCGTCGCTGCTGTCGGCGATCCTCGCGACGGAGCCACCGCCGGTCTCCGCTTCGCAGGCAATGAGTCCCCCGGCCCTGGACCGGCTGGTCAGGACCTGTCTCGCCAAGGACCCCGAGCACCGTTGGCAGTCCGCCCGGGACATCGCGCTGCAGATCGCGATGATCTCGGAGGCAAGGGAGGCCGCCCCGGTGCCGGCCCCGGGCGCGCTCCGGCGTTCCGCGCCCTGGGTGATCGCCGCCTCGGTGCTGTCGCTCGCGATCGTCCTGCTTCTCCGGGCGCGCGCGCCGCAGACGCCCGCCGCGAACCCGATTCGATTCTCCGTGCCGCCTCCCGCCGGAGGCGAGTTCGCGAGCTGGGTGGAGGGGTCCGCTCTTCAGCTCTCGCCGGATGCGCGGCAGCTCGCCTTCGTGGCGCACGAGTCCGACGGCCGAGCACGCGCGTGGGTCCGCGCTCTCTCCAGCCTGGACGCCCGGCCGATCGATGGCACGGAAGGAGCCAATTCGATCTTCTGGTCGCCAGACGGAGGGTCGCTCGCCTTCTTCACGCGCGAGCGGCTCGCGCGCGTGGCCGTTTCCGGAGGCGCGCCCGTTCCGATCTGCGAGGTCGGCGGCGGAGTCGGACGTTCGGGGTCCTGGGGCGCCGGCGGAGAGATCCTCTTTGCCGACGTGCAGGGGGACGCGATCTACGGGGTCTCCGCAGACGGCGGCAAGCCTGAAGTCGTCGTTCGCTCCGATCCGACCCGCGGGGTTTTTCGGGTTCAATGGCCGTCGTTCCTGCCCGACGGGAGGAGCTTCCTGTACCTGGCCTGGGGCGCGATATCGAGCAGGAGCGCGGACGGGACCTTGATGCTCGCCCGGCCTGGAAAGCCGCCCACCGCAGTCACTCCTCTCCGCTCTCGCGCAGAGATGCTCGAGCCGGGCTATCTCATCTTCGCGCGAGAGGGCGCGCTCTTCGGACAGAGGTTCGACCCGATGTCCGCGAAGCTCGCCGGCCCCCCGCTGCCGATCGCCGCGTCCGTGAATTACTTTCTGTCGACCGGGTTTGCGGACTTCACGGCTCGCGCCGGGACGCTCGCCTACCATTCGCAAGAGGATGTCCTGCGCCTGACCTGGTTCGACCGCGCGGGCAGAGCGCTTGGGTCCGTTGGAGGGCCCGGGCGCTATCTGGACGTCGCGATCGCTCCGGACGGAAAGCGGTTCCTGTTCTCCCGCGCGAGACCGGGGATCTGGACCTTCGATATCTGGATGTTCGACATCGCGCGAGGGGTGGAGACACCTATGACGTCGGAGCCCGGCAGCGAGTTCGGCGGCTTGTGGCTGCCCGATGGGAAGTCGATTCTGTACTCCGTCGCCCGGGGACGCGCACCGCAGCTGGTCTCGCGCCGACTCGCCGGCGGCGAGGAGCTCGCAGTCCAGCCGTCGGGAGGCTTCCAGATGGCGAGCGCGGTGTCGCCGGACGGCCGCCTGCTCGCTTACTCCGAGCGCGCCCCGGGCGCCTTCTTCGACGCGTGGATCCTGCCGCTCGAGAGCGGCGCGCGGCCCGCGAGGTTCTCTTCAGGCGCTCCCGCGGATTCCCTGCTCTTCTCCCCAGACGGGCGCGCCGTGGCGTTCCTGTCGAGCGAGTCGGGAAGACGAGAGGCCTATGTGGCCCCGTTCGGTTCGCCCGGGGAGAAGGTCCGGGTCTCGACGGACGGCGCGAATCTTCTCCGCTTCAGCCGCGATGGGACGGAGCTCTTCTATCTTTCGCCGGATGGCCGTCTCATCGCGGTCCCGATCCGAACCGTCCCCTCGGTCGAGCCCGGTGAGCCGCGCACGCTTTTTCGCCTGGCTCCGGGGCCGGGATGGCAGAACTTCGACGTGGCTCCCGACGGGCGCTTTCTCGCCGTGGTCAGTGAAGTCTCGGGCAGCGCGCAGCCGGCGACGGTCGTGGTCAACTGGACCGCGGAGGCTCCGAAGAAATGAGTCTCGGGGCCGGCTCGCGTCTTGGTCCCTACGAGAACTTGCGGCGGCGCTCGGCGCGGGACACGCGCCTGGAGCGGACGTAAGAGATCTGTGATCGGTGATTTGTGAGTGGTGATCCGAAAGGTCCGAAACGCCGTCGGAGTTGCCAGCTGCTGGTGTGCAGTCGGAAACCCGCCGAATTCATCTCAAACTGAATAGTTCGCCCCGTCATCCCGAGGAGCGAAGCGACGAGGGATTTGGTTCCGAGTCGGAACACGAGAGCAGATCCTTCGCTTCGCTCAGGATGACAGCATGCCTGCAGTTGGAGACTGCACCGGCCAGAGGGGCGGCCGGAAGTAGGACCTTGGTCTTATCCGCAACCGAGCGCGATTCCACTAAGCTCGATCTCTGGAGCGCAATCGCATGAATCACCACCGGATGAAGAGAAGAATCTCCATGCCGTTTCTTCTCGCGGGGCTGGCTCTTCTGGCGGCCGGCGTCTCGCTGGGGGAGGAGGCGCCCCGCCGCTTGAAGATCGGGCTCGCCCTGGGAGGCGGCGGCGCGCGCGGGGTCGCGCACATCGGGGTCCTTCGGGAGCTCGAGCGGCTCCACGTCCCGGTCGACTACATCGCCGGCACGAGCATGGGCTCGATCGTCGGAGGCCTCTACGCGACCGGGATGTCCCCCGACGAGATGGAAAAGAACGTCAAGGCGATCGACTGGACTTCCCTCTTCTCCGACAGCCCGCCCCGGCAGGAGCAGACCTACCGGCGCAAGCAGGACGACCAGATCTACCTCTTCGGCCTCTCCCTCGGCATCGAGAAGGGCCGCATCACGCTTCCCGTGGGCCTGATCGCGGGAGACAAACTCTCCTTCCTGCTGCGCTCGCTGACGATCCGCGCCGCCCTGGAGCACGACTTCGACAAGCTGCCGATCCCGTTCCGGACCGTCGCGACGGTCGTCCAGACCGGGGAGATCTACGTCTTCTCGAAGGGGAACGTCGCCGACGCGATCCGGGCGAGCATGTCGGTGCCCGGCGTCTTCGCCCCCATCGAACACGAGGGGCTGGTCTTAACCGACGGCGGAACCGTGCAGAACCTGCCGGTCCAGACGGTGCGGGCGATGGGCGCCGACATCGTGATCGCCGTGGACGTCGGCGAGTCGGGCGAAATCCCCGAGCGGCCGACGAACTTCGCCGAGGTTCTCTCGCAGAACTCCGACATCGCCGCCCGCCGGAACGTCGCCGAATCCCGGCGGCTGGCCGACCTCCTGATCAAGCCGGACCTGAAGGGGTTCGGATTCCTCGATTTTTCCAATCCCATCGCGGCGGCGCCCCGGGGCGAGGCCGCGGCGCAGGCGGCGGCGGAGAAGTTGAAGCAGTGGGCGATCCCCGAGGATCAATACGCGGCCTGGCTGAAGAAGCAGCGCGGCACCCCGCTCCCGCCCGTGCGAATCACGGCCGTGGAGGTGGATGCGGGCCCGATCGACCCGCGGCGCCTCGAGGGGAGAGTTCAGTCCAGGCCGGGCCAGCCGCTCGACCTTTCGATCCTGCAGAAGGATCTCGAGCGGATTCACGAGCTCGACCTGTTCGACTCCGTCAACTACGAGCTCGTCCCCGACGGCGACGGCGCGAGGCTGAAGATCCGGGCGATTCCCAGCGTGCGGGCGACCGACACCATCCGGTTCGGCATGGCGCTCAATACCGACTTCAAGGGGAACAGCGCCTTCAACTTCCTGTCCGGCTTGAACCTGCGCGAGATGAACCGCCTGGGCGGGGAATGGAAGACCGAGATCATCATCGGAAACACGATCGGGCTGGGAACGGAGTTCTACCAGCCGCTGTCGTACTCCGGGCCCTTCTTCGCCGCGCCGCGAGTCCCCTACTCTCGCCAGAGCGCCGATTACTTTCTCGATGATCAGGCGGTCGCGAACTACCGGACGGAATACTTCCACGGCGGCCTCGACCTCGGGATGGCGATCGGGAAGGTGGGCGAGCTGCGAGTCGGCTACGACGGGGGCCACTTGAAGTTCGAGAAGCGCATCGGCTCCCCGATCCTGCCCGACCTGGACGAGGACACGGGCGCGATCGTCGCGCGTGTGTACTTCGACCAGCTCGACAAGATCAGTTTCCCCCACAGCGGCTACTACGCCTTCACGAGGTACACGGGATCGCGGGAAAGCCTGGGAGCGACGAACGCTTACGACAAGCTCGAAGGGGGCCTGTTCCTGCCGAAGACGTTCGGGCCGCAGACCTGGGCCCTGACCGTTCTCGGCGGCGACTCGCTCGGCTCGACGATCCCGATCTGGAATCAATTCTCGCTCGGCGGCTTCCGGCGTCTCTCCGGGCTGCTGCCCAACCAGCTCTCCGGGCAGACGGAGGCCTTCGCCTCGCTGTCGACCTATCGCAAGGTCGGAACCCTCGGGATGCTCGGGGGCATCTACCTGGGGGCTTCCTTCGAATCGGGAAACGTCTGGAAGCGCCAGGAGCCGGTGACCTTCTCCGGAATGCAGATCGCGGGAAGCGTCTTCCTGGGCCTGGACAGCATCCTCGGCCCCCTGTCGATCGCCTACGGGCTCGCCGAACGCGGCAACCACGCCGTCACGATCTTCCTCGGCCGCACCTTCTGATCCGTCGCTACGCGGTTTCGCGGGATCTGCGCCTGCGGCGCACCGGCGGGCGGCTCGGCCGGATGCGGCCTCGACCGCCCGCCTGATCCCGCGAAACCGCTTCGCTCCCGCGGCGCGCGCCTCCTCCTTCGATTACCTCAGGAGACTACGCGCGCCGCGAAGGCCCGGGAGCACCGGGAGCGCCCGTCCTTAGAAGGTCCAGCCGATGGAAAGCGTCGGGCCCCAGTCGTGGCGGGACTCGCCGGTGGAGGGATCGTGGGTGTCGAGGCTGTAGAAGGCCGAGAGACTCAGGTAGAAATCGCTGACGATCTCCCGCTTGACCGAGGCGTCGGCCTGGAGGCGGACTCGCCCTCCGACGGTCAGGCTCGGAAACACGGCGGCGGATGCCGCCAGCGTGAGCTTCGGGAAGTCGTACATGAAGTACGAGTAGCGTCCCCCGGCCGTCACCTCGGTGTTGTACTTGACCTCTCCCTCCACGGGCCGCTCCTGGTTTCCGACGAGCCCCACGAAGGCCATGAGCTGCGCCTGGTTCGTCTTCACGAAGTACCTCCCCCCGCCCGCCGCGAGCGACGTGCGCAGATCGAGGCCGAGCTGGACGTTCTGCTCGAACCCGGCTCCCGCCTCGGCAAACCAGTTGCCCGTGAGGTAGTAGTCATAGCGCATCGTCAGGAACCCGCGCTTGGCCGCGTCGGCTTCCTCCTGGCGGCTGTAGAAGGAGGAGAGCTCCGTCGTAACCGACCATTTCCGGACCCTGTAGATCGCCTGCGCGTTCAGGTTGAACTGGGTCAGGTGGGTGGAGTCGGTGTAATTGAAGCCCAGGTCGAGCGACCCATCGATCCGTCGCCAGAACTTCCGGTAGACGGGAGCGATGTCGAAGACCTCGAGGAACGAGACCGTCCTGCTTCCGTCCGCGAAGACGATGACGAGCTTCCCGGGGGGATCGGAGAGGGCGAGCGAGCCGAAGTGGTGGATGCCGTCAATCGTCTCGACGTCGAACTGCTTGGTGGAGGAGATGGCGACGAGCCTGTTCCACTTGACGTTGATGGTCCCGGAGTGGTCGGTCGAGACCGTCAGATACCCGTTCGAATACGACTTGATCTCGCAGGTGACGCGGTCGCCGTTGTTCAGCGTCAACACGTCGGTCTTCTGGGCCGCGGCAGCCGCGGCCAGCCCGAAAATCCCCAGCGCGGCGAGGAGTCGCGTTGTCATTCTGCCCGGGATCACGTCGGACGCCTGGTCCCGGCCGGTCCTGGCCCGGCCGCTACTTGTCAAACCAGCTGAAGGCGTAACCGAAGGAGAAGGTGTCGAACTTGCCGCCGATGCGGATGGTCTCGACCTTCGAGTACTGAACCTTGAGGGAGTGCCTGGGCACGAACGTCCAGGAGACGGCGGCGCCCACGCGCGACGCGCTCTGGTTGTCGTTCTTGCTGACACCGTCCAGGGTCGTGTGTCCGCCATGGTAGTAGGTGCCGTCCAGGGACGCCCAGAGGTTGCTCCGGAAGTTGTAGATCACGTGCGCCTGGTACGAGCCGAAGGGAGCCTGCGCCCGGTTGACCGTCCCCGGGTAGAAGCTCGGGTTGTCCGTGAAGAACACGGCGCCCGCGTAGAGCTCCCCGATCCACTTCCCGAGGATCTGCGTGACAGCGACCTCCGGCTTCAAGGCCCAGCGGTTGGAGCCGATGTTGATGAGCTTGTCCGGACTGTGCTGGCCCGAGGGAGCGGACATGGTGAAGCTCGCCCAGACATTCGTACTTCCAAAGTAGGTTGCGTACTCGCGCAGCGGCATGGCGTGCGCGCCGTAGAGGTTCACCGAGAACTGCGCCTTGACGTCGGCCAGGCCCGACCGGTAGATCTCGTGGAACTGTTCGCCCACGTTCCCCCTGCAAGTGGCCCCACGCGTACGGAACGATGATCCTCACGTTGGCGTTGCGTCCGAAGAAGCCGAGCGAGCGGTAGTAGCCGACAGCCCCGCCGTTGATCTTGGCGCTGGCGTTCGTGATCGGAACGGTGGGATCGAAAACCAGGTTGCCCGTGGTCCGGTTGTAACCGAGGAACGTGGCGTTCAAGCCGAGCGGCGAGACCGTGTAAGCGCGGGGCTCCAGGTCCTGGGCCAGGACGCGCCCGGAGCAGAGAACGAGCGCGACCGGGAGGAGACGCCGGAAAAGAGCGAAGAGATCCCCCGCTCTTCTCCTCATAGCCTCCTCCGCGCCAAGGTGTTACTTGGACCGGGGCGGGTAGTTCTCGAACATCTTGGCGAGGGCTTCCCGGAGGGCCTTCTCCTTCTCTTCCGGGCTCCTTTGCGGGTTCAGCGTGTCGGTCCCCGTGCCGCGCCAGACGAGCTCCTTTCGATTCGCGTCGACCAGATCCACGATCAGCGTGCCCACGGGGATCTGCTCGACCCTTGTCGTGGTCATCCCGCCGCCGCCGTAGCCGTAGCGGTAACCGTAACCGTAGCCCCAGCCGGTGTCGTAGCTGGTGACCTGCGTCTGCTCCGAAAACCGGGCGTGCACGGCGACCCAGAGGTCGGAGCTCTGCTCGTTGCGCGTCAGGCCCCTCGTCGAGAGCGTCGCTCTCGAGCGCGTCCTGAATCCGCTTGACCCAGAGCGGGTCCTTGATGGACTGATCGTCCTTCCAGGCCCAGGTCTTGTATTTCGTGAAGTCCGTCTTCGGATCAAAGTCGGCGCTCGTTTTCAGCGTCGAGCACGCCAGGGCGGCGGCATGACCAGGAGAATGGGAAGAGCCTTGAATCTCATCGTTACCTCCTCAAATCTTCTTTCGCGAGACTGTCCAGGTGCCCGTCGTTGCCGGCACTTTGGGGTCGGGCTTCCCCTGGGGGTCGAGGCACTCGGTTCGGAACGTTCCTGTCGATCGTGTCGCCCTGGAGCGTTCCCTGGAACGCGCTGTGAGCGCTGCAATGGTAATCCGGATCCTCGTAGGGCCCGACGGTGCCCGTCAGGCCGCTGCCCGCCGCGTCGATGAAGTTGATCTCGTAGACCTGCGGCATCGTGCGGAGCGTCTCCTCCGCGGAGGGCATCCTGGCGTTCGAGCCGGGAGGGATCATCAGGATGTCGCCGCGCGCCTCCTTGCCGCCCGACGAGAAGTCCAGGACGATCGTTCCCGTGCGGCCGTTGGAGGGGTTCGTGTACGTCCCCTCCCAGCGGCCGACGAGCGCGCTCAACGACTTGCTCTCCCCTCCCGTCGGGATCACGGGAGCGGGAGACGGGGGAGGCGAAGAGGATGAGCAGGAAACGGCCAGGACCGCCAGCAGGAGACTCCCGATCCCGGGACGGAGAGACTTCGCGATCATTTCGCCGGCGGCGTCGAGACCGACAGGGCGACCGCCTCGGAGTAGGTGACCACCAGCTTGTCGCCGGGATGCACGCCCTCGAGCTTCTTCTTGTCCTTGACGCGGAAGGAAAGCGTGTTCCCTTCGGCGTTCTTGACCGTGATCGAAGGCGCGGCCATGTCCACCGCCTCGACCGCGACCGTCGCCGTGATCTGCCGGGACACGGTGGCGGCCGGCTTCTCGCTCTTCATGCGCTCGACGCCCATTGCTCCGGTCGTGCCGAGTTTCGCCGCGGAATCCGCCTTGTGCACTTCGAGCACCAGCGCTTCCATGTACTTGACGGTGATCTGGTCGCCGACCTTGATCTCGTTGAACCGCTTGACCGAGTCGGGACACTCCATCACGACGTAGTTGCCCTTGGGGCCTTTCAACGTGAGCTCCCGCTTTGCCGAATCGATCGCCTCCACGGTCGCCGTGATGGACTCTGACTGCCTCTCGGCCACCTTCGTCTCCGGATGCCCCTTCTCCTGCGCGGCCACCGGCCACGCCAGGACGGCCGCGAGGGCCGCTGCGGTGAGAATTCCTCTGCTCGACTTCATCTTTTCCTCCTGCCTCGGATTCTTCGAAAGGCGAGGTGGCAATCCTATACCGCCTCCGTCCGAGTCCGGAGGCTCTCGCCGCTCCAATGCTCCCAGCATGTCCCTCACAACGGCTAGTGGGACCTTGGTCCTATGCGGTGCGTCTCAATGCGGCCGGCCGGAGTCCGCGGCGAGCTGCCGGGCAAACTCCCGGGTGCGCGGATCTCCCGGGGCGAGCGCTTCCAGCCGCCGGAGGGCGTCGTTGGCCAGGGCGGCGTCTCCCGCTTTCACGCTCGTCGTCGCGAGGGCCTCGAGGAGGTCCCGGCTGCCCGAATGGAGCGCCGAGGCCGCCTTCAGGACTTCGATCGCGCGCTTGCGATCTCCGACGGCATCCAGGGCCATCCCGTAGGCGTAGGCGTAGCGGGGACTGTCGGGAGCGAGCTCGGCGGCGCGCTTCAATTCCGCCGTCGCCTCGGGAAGCCTCTTCAAGCGCACGAGCGCCAGGCCGAGAGCGTGGTGGACGCCGGGATCGCGCGGACTGGCGGCGACTCCCTGCCGCAGGACCTTCTCCCCCTCGACGTCGCGCCCTTCCATGCGGAAGAGGTCGGCGAGGTTGACGTACGCGGCGCCGAAGGAAGGGAGCATCTTGATCGCCGCCTGGTATTCCGTCTCGGCGGCCGCCGGTTTCCCCTGCTCGGCGTACAGCGCGCCCAGGTTGACGTGAGACTCCACCCGGTCCCCGTTGAAGCGCTGCACCTTCTCGTATTCCACGAGGGCCGCCTCGAAGGCCGCCCGGTCGGAAGAGATCATCTGCTCCTTCGGCACCGTGACGAGCGTCCGCGCCGCCTCGATCCGAACGGTCAGCACGGGATCGGAGAGGAGCGGCGAAAGCAAGGCCACCCTCTCCTCCGGAGGCAGAGCCTCCGAGGCGACGACGGCCCCGCGGCGCACGAAGGAATCCGCGTCGCCGACCGCCTTCGCGAGAAGGTCCTTCGGGGCCGCTCCGTTCTCCCCGCCGAAGAGGGAAAGCGCGGTTCCCCGCACGATCGCCGGCTTCGTCCGCGTCGCCGGCGAGCCTCGCGAGCGCCTCGGCGGCGCCTCGCCGGACCTCCCGGCCGGCCTGGATCGTCTCCCCGAAGTGCGGCTCGCTTCGCCGCTTCGCGCCCCACCACTTGAGCGCCGCCTGCGACGCCCACTCGTTCGAGCGATTCTTGTGGCAGTCCACGCAGGCGTTGGGAGTTCCGATGGAGACCGACAGGTCCGGCCTCGGAATCCGGATGCTGTGGTCGTGCCGGGCGTGGACGACCATGTAGTTGCGCGTCGGCATGTGGCAGGCGATGCAACTGGCGCCCGTCGAGCCGACCTTGTGGAAGTGGTGCTTGCGGCGTCTCGAACTTCTCGACCGCGTGGCAGGCGGCGCAGACCCGGTCCCCCGATCCCGCGACCTTCATGTCGTGCGGGTTGTGACAATCGGAGCAGGTGACGCCGTTGGCGAACATCCTGCTCTCCAGGAACGACTGGTACTCGTACACCTCGTCCTCGATCTGGCCGTCGGCGTAGTAAAGGCCTGGCTCGAGGAGGACCGGCCGGTGCGTGTCCGCGAGCGGCTTTCCATACACGTAGTCGGCCGCGACGACCGACCGGCGCGCGTGGCACCGGCCGCACATCTCGATCTCGGTCCGGGACTTGCGCGGCACGCTGCGTTTGGCGAGGCCGGTTTCCGGGTTGATGATCCAGGAGGCCTTCTCGGGCTCGCCCAGGACGAAGGGGAGCCGCTTGTCCGGATCGTCCTTCTTCGCCCTGCCGGCCCGGACCTCCTCGCCCCACGCGGAGTGGGCCGACCCCGGCCCGTGACAGGCCTCGCAGGAGACGTTGATCTCCGAGAAGGTCGTCTCGTAGCGGTTCTCCTCCGGATGGTAGCCCTTCGCCACGTTGGTCGAGTGGCACTCGGCGCACATGAAGTTCCAGTTCTGATACGGCCCGGTCCAGTGAAGCGGGTCGCCGTGCGGCACCTCTTCCTTCGGGTAGAGGTGGAACCAGCGCTGCCCGCCCTGCTTCGCCGGCCGGGTGTCCCAGCAGACGTTCAAGGCCTGGTACCGGCCGCCCGGAAACGCGATCAGGTACTGCTGCAGCGGGAAGGTCCCGAAGGTGTAGGCGATCGGGTACTCCCGGAGCTTCCCGTCCGGCCCGTCGGTGCGAACGTAGAACTTGCCGTCGCGCTTGAAGAACGTGGACGTGACGCCGAAATGCGTGAAGCTCGCGTTCTCGAAGTTCCCGACGACCGTTTTCTCGCTGGCCTCCTGCATGGCCAGGTCGTGGTGCGAGCCGTGCCACCGGCGCGCCTCCTCCGCGTGGCATTTCTCGCACGCCGCCCGGCCCACGAACGTCGCGGCCGGCCGCACCGCCGCCTTTGTCGGCGGAGCACCGCCGGCGCCGGCTCCGTCGGCCGCGCGCCGGCATCCCGCCAGCGTCAGAAGGAGAACCGCCGCGACCGAAAAACGCCGAACGCCCGTGGCTCGGCTTCCCATGGGCGTCGCCACGGGGCGTTCAGCGGTCGCCGACGGCACCGGGATTCTCCGCCGCGGATTACTTGACCAGCGGAATGGCTCCGGCGAGCTCGTAGCGGACCGCCGCGCGGATCTTGTTCTCGAGCTGGATGTAGCGGGCGACCTTCGCCTCCGGGAGGACGGCCTCGAGCTTCGGCACGTACGATTTCTTCAGGCTGACTTCGGCCGCGTCGATGTCGAGCGATTCGGCGAGCAGCTTCTTGGCCGTCTCGTTGGGCACCGACCCCTTGTTGTAGGCGTCGGCGTAGTCCACGATCGTCTTGGCCATCCTGTCGTTCAGCTTCTTCAGGTCCGCCTGGTAGGCGTCGTAGACGGGCCAGAACGCCTTGCCCTCGGCGTCCGACAGCTCCATGTTCGCCGCCACGATGAGCTTCTTGTCGGCCTTGAGTTTCTGCCTGAGGATTTCCATGTTGTTGTCGGCGGTCTGGGCGAAGAGGGGCGCCGCCAGCGTTGCGGCGAGGAAGACGAAGAGCATCCGCAGTTTCATGAGTCGTTCTCCTTTTCTCGATGTTTCGTATGGGGAAACCAGGAGTCTATCAGCAGAATCCCGAGCGCCCTGAAGCCCCTCACTTCTGTTGCCGCCGCTCCTGCCGCGAGGTCAGTTCCATCGAAACCAGCCGCCCGATCAGGATCGCCGGGTAGAGCTGGCCGACGAGCGCTTCGGCCATGGCGAGGCTGCGCGCGAGAGGGTGAGCCGGCGTGATGTCTCCGTATCCCACGGTCGTCAGGGTGACGAAGCTGAAATACGCGAGGCCGTGATCGAATCGCAAACCGCTCAGGTCACCCTCTGGAAAGCGAAAGGCTCCCGGAATCACCTGATAGAGGAGCTTGTAAGCCGACATCCAGATGAGCCCCAGGAGCAGGTAAACCGCGATCGCGCCCTGGATCCTGTGACTCGTGATCGGGCCTGGGCGAAAGACCCGAATCAGAACCAGCCCGGCGAGAATCGAGAGAGCGAGGATCGTGAGAACGTCGTCCCAGATGCTCATCGCCGCTCCCGGCAGAAGGTAGCCGGCCCACCGGACAACCACTGTCACGGCCGCGATCGCCAGGATGGCGAACATCAGCAGCCGACGGATCGAGACGGCGGCGACGCCCGAAAGGAGGAACAGCGTGAAGAGCGCGTCGAACAGGAACGGGCCGACCAGTCCCATGGTCGCGAGCGGAGCTCCGACGAAGAGAGCGAGGACCAGGAACACCAGCATCGCCGTGAGTCCGCGCTCCGTCCCCCAGTACTTCGAGGAGAAGTCCCGGACGGACCGTCCCACTCTCTTCATAGTCCTACTTGCAGTCGGATCCCGGTCGCGTCGTTCTCACGGTTCACCCGCGAGCGTGAGTGACGTGCGACCGCCAATTCTCGGCGCAGGCCGGGTAGTGCGGAAGCGATTCTTCTGACCGGGCTCCCGCGTTCCCTTATTTCTCGTCTTCCGTCACGTGCCAGGTCTTGTCCGGGTTGAAGCGCTCCATCGCCTTGAACTGGTCGAGCGTCTTCGGCCCGAGGTCCTTCTCCCAGACCACGCCGTCGTGGCTCACCATGAAGGTCTTCACGCCGGTCACCTGGTACTCCGCCGGCGCCGCGACGAGGGCGAAACCGCCGATCATCACGCCTTTCACGACGAAGTCCATCTGCCCGAGCGGCGCCGCCGGGCCCTGCCCCTTCAGGATCTTGAAGTAGTAGCCGTGGTACGGCCCCTTCTTCGAGTAACCCTCTGCGATCGCGTGGGCGACATTTTCTCCGATGGGCCCTCCCGGTGTCCCGTCGGGATTGCGCCACGCCAGGCCGTCCTGCTTCCCGGGAGTGCTGATGATCTTCTGCGCGTACTGGTTCAGGCTCGAGCCGTCGTGCTTCTCGAACGCGTACTCCTCCTGCGCCTCGACGTAGCCGCGGCAGATCTTGATGGCGTCGAGCTCGTTCTGTCCGATGCGGCGGTAGAGCATCTCCTTTCGCCCGGCCTTCGAGTCGAAGAACCACTTGCCGCTCTTGTTACGGACGATCGGGATCGGCATCGGCCAGTCGTCTGCCCCGACCTCGAGGGTCGCGAGATTCTTGTTCTTCGCGTCGGGGACGACGGTGGTCTTTTCGCGGGCCTTCGCCGAGAACGCTTCGGTCCGGTTCTTGTCCTGAACCGGGTCCGCTGGTCGCGACGAGGTCCCCGCCGTCCGGGCCGAGGATCGCTTTCAGAGCGGGCACGTCGTTGACCGTGGCCGCGGCGATCAGCGCGTCGGCCGCCTCCTTCGCCGTGGCATACGTCCGCTGCGGAGCCGCTTTCGAGGCTGCGGGTTTCTTTGCCGTCTTCTCCGCTGCTACCAGAGCGGGCGCGAAAAGAAGGACGCAGACAAATCCGGAACCAATCCACTTCTTCATGACGCTCATCGCCGGCCTCCTCCTCTCCCCCGCCGCCGCCTCGTCCGCCGCCGCCGCCTCCTCTGCTGGAGCTCATGCTCGAGGAGCCGCGCGAGCTGCTCGATCGCGCGCTGCTGCCGCTGTAGCCGCCGGAGCTGCCGCCTCCGAAGGCGCTGGAGCTGGAGCCGCCCCTCGACGCCGCCGCCGACGTCGCGGCTGCCGGCCCGGTCCGCGCCGCCGCCGCCGCCGGAAAAGCCCCCGCCGCCCGCGGAGCGATCGCTCACACCGGCGCCGCCGGCCCCTCCGCCGCGGCTTCCCGCCCCGCCGGCGGAACGGTCGCTGACCCCGGCGCCGCCGCGGCTCCCGCCGCCACGATTGGCCGCCGACTCGCCGCGCGCCGACCCGCCGTACTTGTTCGCCGTCGCCTTGTTCGAGTACGGCGCCCCGCCGCGATGCTGCGAGTTGTGCTGCCAGTTGTTGTTCCCGCCCTGGCCGCGGTTGACGTTCGTGTTCCTGTTGAAATTGTTGTTCACGTTGACGTTGACGTTGTTCCCGCCCCAGCCGCAGCCGCAGCAGGAGCCGCCCCAGATCGCCGCGCCCATCGCCATGCCCACGCCGAAGGTGACCAGCGCCGCGCCCGGGGTGTATGGGGGGTAATAAACAGGCGGGTACGGATAGACAGGCGGTGGATAGACGACCGTCGGGTTGTAGGAGGGCACGTAAACGACCTCGGGGTTCGACTGCTCCACGACGATGACCTGCTTCTGCTCGACGACCTTCGTCTCGACCTTCTGCTGCTCGTTGGACGCCAGCGAGCCCTTGTCCTGCGCCTTCTTCCTCATCCGCTGCACGGCGTCCATGACGTCGCTCTGCTGGTCGAGGAAGGCATTCCCGAGGTCCGTGGTCCACTCGATGTCGTCCGCGAGCCGCTTCACCACCTCGGGAACCGCGGCCATCGACTGGATACTCGGGTCCCACGGCTCCTTCGCGACCGCGTCGGCGAGCGCCTTGTCTTTCAGGTCCTTGTGCTTCGCGAGCCACTGCTGGAGCTGGACGAGCTCCAGCGGATAGGTGGACGCCACGAGCGTCTGGGCCAGGAGCGCGTCGGGGTAGAGGGCGATGGGGGCTACCAGCGAATCGAGCTGGTCCGGGGAAGCTTCGCTGCCTGCTCCTGCGCGGCGGCCGGCGGCTGCTCCTGCGCGAGGAGCGCGCCCTCGCCGGGCGCGAGGAGCGCGGCGCAGAGAAGCGCCAGGAGAGCGCGCGAGGATCGATCCGGACGCCGGGGTCTAGACGAAGTCTGAGCCATGGCTCCTCCCAATTCGCACAAAAAGAAATGCCGATTCGCAGTCCGCGATTTCCGGGTCCATCTGCCCTTTGCTACCCACCATACACAATACCTCCATGCGGCGGCGTGAGGATCACGGACCCTCCACCGGGCTCCACGTCAGGTCCGGATTGAAGCGCTCCATGGCGCGGAACTGGTCGAGCGTCTTCGGTCCGAGGTCCTTCTCGTAGACGACGCCGTCGTTGCTCACCATGAACGTCTTCACGCCGGTCACCCGGTAATCGGCCGGCGCGGCGACGAGGGCAAAGCCGCCGATCATCGCGCCGCCGACGACGAAGTCCAGCTGCCCGAGCGGCGCCGCCGGGCCCTGGCCCTTGAGGATCTTGAAGTAGTAGCCGTGGTACGGATCGGTCTTCTGCGAGTAGCCCTCGGCGATCGCGCGGTCGATCGGCTCACTGATGGGCCCTCCCGAGGTCCCGTCGGGGTTGCGCCACGCCAGGCCGTCGTGCTTGCCGGGGGTGCTGATGATCTTCTGCGCGTACTGGTTCAGGCTCGAGCCGTCGTGCTTCTCGAACGCGTACTCGTGCTGCGCCTCGACGTAGCCGCGGCAGACCTGGATGGCGTCCAGCTCGTTTCTCCCGATGCGGCGGTAGAGGATCTCCTTGCGTCCGGCCTTCGTGTCGAAGAACCATTTGCCGCTCTTGTTGCGCACGATCGGGATCGGCATCGGCCAGTCGTCTGCTCCGACCGAGAGGATCGCGAGATTCTTGTTCTTCGCGTTGGGGACGACGGTGGTCTTCTCGCGGGCCTTCGCCGTGAACTCCTCGATCCGGTTCTTGTCCTGGACCGCATCTTCGGTTGCGACGACGTCTTCGCTGTCGGGGCCGAGAATCGCCTTGAGAGCAGGCACGTCGTCGGTCGCGGCCGCGGCGATCAGCGCGTCGGCCGCTTCCTTCGGCGTGGCGAACGTCTGCTGCGGAGCCGCCTTCGAGGCCGCGGGTTGCTTTGCCGACTGCTCCGATGCGGCCAGAGCGGGCGCGAACAGGAGGGCGCAAACAATTCCGGAGGCAAGCCAGGATTTCATGACGCTCATCTCCGACCTCCTCCTCTCCCGCCGCCGCCGCCTCCACGCCCGCCGCCGCCTCCACGGGACATGCTCGAGGAGCCGCGCGAGCTGCTCGATCGCGCACTGCTGCCGCTGAAGCCGCCGGAGCCGCCGCCTCCGAAGGCGCTGGAGCCGGACCTCGAGCTGCCTCCGCCGATGCTCTGGTTGCCGATCCGGTCTCCGCCGCCGCCGCCTGATAAGCCCCCGCCCCCGCCGCCGGAAAAGCTTCCGCCTCCGCCGCCGCGGCTTCCCGCCCCGCCCGAGGCGCGGTTGCTGACTCCGGCGCTCCCCCCGCGGCTGCCGGAACCTCCCCGCTGGCGGCTGTTGAGCGAATCACCGCGCGCCGACCCGCCGTACTTGTTCGCCGTCGCCTTGTTCGAGTAGGGCGCCCCGCCGCGATGCTGGGCGTTGTGCTGCCATTTGCCGCCCCCGGCGCCCTGGCCCCGGTTGCCTCCGGCGCCCTGGCCGCGGTTGCCCCCGGCGCCCCGGTCGCCAAGCGGGTTGACGTTCGTGTTCCTGTTGAAGTTGTTGTTGCGGTTTATGTTGATGTCGCCCCCGCCCCAGCCGCAGCCGCAGCAGGAGCCGCCCCAGATGGCCGCGCCCCACGCCATGCCGATGCCGAAGGAGATGAGTGCCGTGCCCGGGTAGTAGGGCGGGTAGTAAATCGGCGGGTACGGATAGTAGCCCACGCCCCAGACCACCGACGGGCTGTACGAGGGGACATAGACGACCTCGGGGTTGGTCTGCTCCACGACGATGACCGTCTTCTCCTCGACGACTTTGGTCTCGACTTTCTGCTGTTCGTTGGACGCCAGGGCGCCCTTGTCCTGGGCTTTCTTCCGCATCCGCTGCACGGCGTCCATCACGTCGCTCTGCTGATCGAGGAAGGCATCCCCAAGCTGTGTCGTCCACTGGATGTCGTCCGCGAGCCGCTTCACGACCTCGGGAATCGCCGCCATCGACTGGATGCTCGGGTCCCACGGCTCCTTCGCGACCGCGTCGGCGAGCGCCTTGTCCTTCAGGTCTTTGTGCTTCGCGAGCCACTGGTGCAGCTGGATGAGCTCCAGCGGATAAGTGGACGCCACGAGCGTCTGGGCCAGCAGCGGGTCGGGGTAGAGCGCGATGGGAGCCACGAGCGAATCGAGCTGGTCCGCGGGAAGCTTTACCGGAGCCTTCTCGGCCGCTGCAGAGGCCGCCGGCGTTGGCACCTCCTGCGCGAGGAGAGCGCCTTCGCCGGGGACGAGGAGCGCGGCGCAGAGAAGCGCCAGAAGCGCGCTGGAGTGTCGATTCGGACGCCGGAGTCGAGATGCAGTCGAAGTCATAGTCTCTCCCAAAACTCGGAAAACAGGAGCGCTGATTCGCATTCGGGCCGGTCGCTCGCGCCCTTCGTCAATCTTACTCCCGCGTACCTGCCCGCGAACAGGCGTGAGTCGTTACGGCTCCGCGACCGGCCTCCACGTCGTGTCCGGGTTGTAGCGCTCCATCGCCCTGAACTGGTCGAGCGTCTTCGGCCCGAGGTCCTTCTCATGGACGACGCCGTCGTGGCTGACGATGAAGGTCTTCACGCCGGTCACCCGGTAGTCGGCCGGCGCGGCGGCGAGGGCGAAGCCGCCGATCATCGCGCCCTTCACCACGAAGTCCAACTCCCCGAGCGGCGCCGCCGGGCCCTGGCCCTTCAGGACCTTGAAGTAGTAGCCGTGGTACGGCTCGTGCCTCTTCGTGTAGCCCTCGGCGATTGCCCGGGCGAGTTCCTCTCCCATGGGCCCGCCCGGGGTCCCGTCGGGATTGCGCCACGCCAGGCCGTCCTGCTTCCCGGGGCTGCTGACGATCTTCTGCGCGTACTGGTTCAGGCTCGCGCCGTCGTGCTTCTCGTACGCGTACTCGTGCTGCGCCGCGACGAAGTCGCGGCAGACCTCGATGACATCCAGCTCGTTGCTCCCGATGCGGCGGTAGAGCACCTCCTTTCGCCCGGCCTTCGAGTCAAAAAACCATTTGCCGCTCTTGTTGCGGACGATCGGGATCGGCATCGGCCAGTCCCCTTCCCCCACCGAGAGGATCGCGAGGTTCGTATTCTTCGCGTCGGGGACGATGACGCTCTTCTCGCGGGCCTTCGCCGCGAACGCCTCGGTCTGGTTCTTGGTCTGAATCGGGTCGCCGGTTTCGACGAGGTCCTCACCGACCGGGCCGAGGATCGCTTTCAGTGCGGGCACGTCGTTGACCGTGGCCGCGGCGATCAGCGCGTCGACCGCTTCCTTCGGCGTGTCGAACGTCCGCTGTGGAGCCGCGGCCGGGGCCGCGGACTTCTTTGCCGGCTGCTCCGACGCGGCGAGAGCCGGCGCGAAAAGGAGGGCACAGACAATTCCGGAGCCAAGCCAATGCTTCATGACGCTCATCTCCGACCTCCGCCGCCCCGCGAGCCTCCGCCGCCCCCTCGGGAGCTCATGCTCGAGGAGCCCCGGGAGCTGCTCGCCTTGGCACTGCTGCCACTGTAGCCACCGCCGCCGCCTCCGAGGGCACCGGACTTCGAGCCGCCGCCGCCCCCGGCGCTGCTGGCGCTGGGGCTCGCTCCGGCTCCGCCACCGCGACTCGCCGCTCCGCTGGCGCTGGGGCTCGCTCCGGCTCCTCCGCTGCGGTTCGCGGTGCTGGCGCTGGGACTCGCGCCGGCGCCCTTCTGTCGCGAGGCGGACGAGCCGCCCTGGGACGTTCCGCCGTACTTGCTCGCCGTCGCCTGGCTTGAGTAGGGCGCGCCGCCGCGGTGCGCGGAGTTGTGCTGCACGTTTCCGGCGCTGACGTTCGTATTCTTGTTGTAGTTGTTGTTCACGTTGACGTTGACGGTGTTGTTGGAGCCCCATCCGGCGTTGCAGCACGAGCCGCCCCAGACGGCCGCGCCGATCATGACGCCGGCCGTGAACGTCATGAACGCGGCGCCCGGAGGAGGCGGGGGAGGGTAGTAGATCGGAGGGTAGGGGTAGATCGGCGGCGGGTAGACGACCGTCGGGCTGTAGACCGGGACGTAAATGACCTCGGGGTTCGAGGGCTGTACAACGATGACCGTTTTCGTCTCGACGACCTGGGTCTCGACCTTCTGCTGCTCGTTGGATCTTCAGGGCTCCCTTCTCCTGCGCCTTCTTCCTCATCCGCTGGACGGCGTCCATGACGTCGCTCTGCTGGTCGAGGAAGGCGTTCCCGAGATCCGTCGTCCACTGGATGTCGTCGCAGAGCCGCTTGACGACGTCGGGAATCGGCGCCATCGACTGGATGCTCGGGTCCCAGGGTTGCTTGGCGACCGCGTCGGCGAGCGCCTTGTCCTTCAGGTCCTTGTGCTTCGTGAGCCACTGCTGGAGCTGCATGATCTCCAGCGGGTAGGTGGACGCCACGAGCGTCTGGGCCAGGAGCGGGTCCGGGTAGAGGGCGATCGGAGCCACGAGCGAATCGAGCTGGTCCGGCGGGAGCTTCGGTGCCGCCTTTGCGTCCGAAGCGGGAGCTGCCGGAGCGGCCGGCGGCGCCTGTTGCGCCAGAAGCGCCGCGTCCCCCGAGGCGAGCAACGCCGCGCACAGGACCGCCACGAGCCCTCGCGTGGTCAATCCCGGAAAGCCCGCGTGAGTTTTCTGATATTCCATGACTCTCCCCTTCGACGGCGCCCGCCGCTCAGTACTTGACCATGTATTTCTTGCCTTCCAGGCACACGCTGAAGGCCTTCTTGAAGTTCGTCATCTGCTCCGACGAATACTGCGCAGCCCCCTGGGTCTGCGACTGGGCCTGGGCCTCCTCTTCTCCAGTCATTCGGATTGGTTCGGGTTCGTATTTCGAAACTCATGTTCTTCTCACCGGGCCGCTGCGGCAGCGGCCTGCGCTTCCTTCGTCTTCCGGTCGTCTTCGGCGCTCAACTGCGCGGGGGTCAGGTCTATCACGACCTTCTTGATCTCACCGGTAAACTTGAATGGGACGTGATAGTCCTCGGTGACGGGCGTGCCGGTGTCCTCGCCGCAGTCGATTCCCTCGTCCACCGAAAGGCGGAAGGGCAGGGTGCGCTCGATGCGGCCGGTGGCGACGGTCTTGCCGTCCACCTGGATCGTGCCGAGGCCGCCTTTGCCGATCCCGCCGCCGTCATATTTGAAGTCGTAAACGATGGTGTGCGCACCGGGCGCGAGCGGCTCCTTGCCGGCGACGTAGTAGCGGGCGACGCCGGCGAGGTTGTAGCAGAAGACCGGCTTGCCCTTGAGCAGGTAGAGACCGTAGCCGGCGAAGCGCCCGCCGTGGGTGATCAGCATGCCTTCCGCGCCGCCCCCGGGGATCACCACCTCCGCCTTGATCTGCCAGGACTTGTTCTTCGTGTCCGGGGCGCTGCCTTCGGGGATGCGAACCATGCCGCTGTAATAGGTGAACTCCTCGCGCCCGCGCGTCAGGCTGGGGCGCAGGCTCACGTCGAACCGCTCAACCTTGCTGTTGTCTATCGGCAGCACGTTGTATTTCTCCGCCTCCCGCCAGAACAGATCCTGCAATTCCTTGAGTTTTGCCGGCTCTCTGGCGGCGAGATTGTTCGCCTCGGAGAAGTCCTCGCTCACGTGGTAGAGCTCCCATGCGTAGTCGTTGACATCGATGTCCTTCCCCATCTCCCACGGGGCGATGGGCGGCGTGGTCGCGGCGACCCAGCCGTCGTGATAGATCGCGCGGTTGGCGAACATCTCGAAATACTGCGTCGTGTGTCTCGACGGCGCCCTGGCATCATCGAACGTATAGACCAGGCTCGTGCCTTCGATCGGCTTCTGAGCGACGCCGTTCAAGCTCGTGGGCGCGGAGACGCCGGCGGCTTCGAGAAGCGTCGGCATGATGTCGATGACCGAGGAGAACTGCGTGCGGATGCCCCCCTTGTCCTTGATCCGCGCGGGCCAGGAGATCACCATCCCGTTGCGCGTGCCGCCGAAGTGCGAGGCGATCTGCTTGGTCCACTGGAACGGCGTGTCCATCGCGTGCGCCCAGCCGACCGGGTAGTGGTTGAAGGTCGTCGGCCCGCCCAGCTCGTTCATGCGGCGCGACACTTCCTTGAAGTCCTCGGGGATGCCGTTGAAGACCGACATCTCGTTGAGCAATCCCTGCGGCGTGCCCTCGGCGCTCGCGCCGTTGTCGCCCTGGATGTAGATGATCAGCGTGTTGTCCAATTGACCCGTTTCCTCGATCGCGTCGAGGATGCGGCCCATCTGGTAATCGCAATGCGCCAGGGCGGCGGCATAGACCTCCATCATGTGGGCGGCGACTTTCTTGTGTTCCGCGTCGAGCGCATCCCATGCGCCGATTTCCTTCGGACGCGGCGTCAGCTTCGCGTCCGCCGGGACGAGGCCCATCTGCTTTTGCCGGGCGAAGGTCTCCTCGCGTTGTTTGTCCCAGCCCTGGTCGAACTTGCCCTTGAACTTCGCAATCCATTCCTTCGGCGCGTGGTGCGGCGCGTGGGCCGTGCCCGGCGCGTAGTATTGCAGCCACGGCTTCTGCGGCGCGACAGCGTGCAGCATGCGGATGCGGTCAATGGCGTGGTTGGCCATGTCCTCGTCGAAGAAATAATCCTTCGCGTCGTGCGGCGGCTCGATGGGCTTGATGCCGTCGAAGAGCGCCGGAGCCCACTGGCTCGTGTCGCCGCCGATGAAGCCGTAGAAGTATTCGAAGCCCAGCCCCGTCGGCCAGAGGTCGAACGGCCCGGCCTGGCTCGTTTGCCAGTCGGGCACATTGTGGTTCTTGCCATACCAGGCAGTGTTGTAGCCGTTCTGCTTGAGGATTTCCGCGAACGTTCCGGCACTCTTCGGCTGAAGGCTGTTATAGCCGGGAAAGCCGGTGCCGAGCTCCATGATGACACCCGTCGCGACGCTGTGATGATTGCGCCCGGTGAGCAGCGCCGCGCGCGTGGGCGAGCACAGCGCCGTCGTGTGAAACTGCGTAAAGCGCAGCCCGGCCTTCGCCAGACGGTCCATTGTCCCCGTCGGAATCGGCCCGCCGAACGTGGACGATGCGCCGAAGCCCACGTCATCGGTGAGAATGAGCAGGACATTCGGCGCGCCTTTCGGGGCGGTGACTTCTTTGGGAAAGTCCTTGACGGATTCCTTGACCGTGCGGCCGATCTTTCCCTTGAACGGCGGTTCCGGCCGCGGAAGAACGTTCTGCGCGGAGGCCGGCGCGGGCGTGGCCGCGGCGGCCGCGGGCTCCCCCGGCTTCTGGCAGCCGAAACCGGCCAGCATGACGAGCGCCGGCAAGGCGGAGAAGGCGAGGCGTCTCCGTCGAATCTTTCTTTCCAATTCCTTTGCTAACAGTTTCTTCGTGTCGGCCGCTTGGATGCGTTTGGAGTTTCCGGTGTCGATCCTCGGCAGGTTCTCTGTTCTCACGATTCGATTCCCGACCCCGAACTGGCCGCGACCGCGGCGGAGATCGTGTCCAGCAGGATTTTCTCGTCCACGGGCTTCAAGAGATAGGCCGCGACGCCGGCCCTCGTCACGCGCTCGCGGGACTCGTCTGTGTCGTGCCCCGTGATGACGACGATCGGCACGCGCGCTTCCGACTCCTTCAAACGCGCCTGGACCTCGAACCCGTTGAGGCCGGGCATGTGCAGATCGAGCACGACGCAATCGGGCGAGTGCGATTCGAGGGACTGCAGGAATTCGGCTCCGGACGGAAACGTCTCGACGTCGATCCCGGCGGAACGGATCAGCCGGCCCATCGCCCTGCGCACCGATTCCTCGTCGTCCACGATCGCCACGAGAATCCGGGGGCTCCGCACGCGTTGACGTTACCAGCCGGAAGCGCCGAGCGGGATAGGACCTTGGTCCCATCTCCGTCGCTCCGCGATTGCGTGGGATCTGCGCCCGTTGGGCGCACCGGCAGGCGGCTCGGCCGGATGCGGCCTCGACCGCGTCGCCTGATCCCGCGCAATCGCTACGCTCCCGCGGCGCGAGGCTCCTCCCTGCGGTTACTCGGGAGACTCCTCGCGCCGCGACCGGGGCGGGCGCTGGGCGCCGGAGCCACCGAGGGATCTAAGGCTTGCGGAGGCCGGCGCGGTCGGCCTGCAGGACGAGCTCGGCGACCGACTTCGCGCCCATTTTCTCCATCATCCGTCCGCGGTGGATCTTGACGGTCTTCAACGCGATTCCGAGACTGGCCGCGATCTGCTTGTTCAATCGCCCGGCGACGACACCCTCCAGCACCTCCCGCTCGCGGGGAGTCAGCGTCGCGAGCCGCCGGCGTCTCTCGGCAACCTCCGCCCCGGCACGCCGCCGGGTGCGGTCTCTCTCCAACGCTGCGCGGACGGCCTCGAGGAGACGCTCGCCGTCCACCGGCTTGGTCAGGAAGTCCAGGGCCCCGCTCTTCATGGCCGCCACGCTCTTCCCGATGTCGCCGCGGCCGGTCAGGAAGAGGATCGGAAGCTCGCTTCCGCGAGCGGAGAGCGCCTTCTGAAGCGACAGGCCGTCCAGGCCCGGCATGGCCAGGTCGAGGACGAAGCAGCCCGTCGCGGCGGGGTCGAGCCGCTCCAGGAGCTCGGCCGAGCGATCCGAAGGCCGCCACGGTGAAGCCCTCCGAGCGCAGCAGCCGGGAGAGGCTCTTCAAGACGGCGGGCTCGTCGTCCACGAGGTAGACCGTCTCGCGAGCGCCGCTCATCACGCGTCCGCTCCGGCTTTCGGAATCGTGAAATGAAACGTGGCGCCGGCTCCCGGCTCGCTCTCCGCCCAGAGACGCCCGTTGTGAGCCTCGATGATGGAGCGGCAGACCGTCAGGCCCAGGCCCATCCCCTGCCGCTTGGTCGTGAAGAACGGCTCGAAGACGCGCGCGAGCTTCTCCTGCGGGATGCCGCAACCCTGGTCGGCGACCGAGACCCGGACGCCGACGCCATCCTCGCGCGCCGTCTTCACCGTCAGCCGCCGGCGCGCGCGCTCGATGCCGGACATGGCGTCGCAGCCGTTCATCACGAGGTTGAGCAAGACCTGCTGCATCTGCACGCGGTCGCCGAAGACGGCCGGGAGGTCCGGCGTGAAGGCGGTGCTCACGGCCACGCCCTGATTGAGCAGATCGCTGCGAGCGACCTTCAGGACGTCCAGCAGGACCTCGCTCAAGTCGAGCGGCTGGCGGTGGACCTCCCCCTTCATCAGCAGCAGGCGCAGCCGCCGGATGACCTCCCCCGCCCTCTTGTCCTGCTCGACGATGTCCTTCAGGATCTCCCGCACCTCTTCCAGATTCGAGGGGTCGCCCGCCAGGAAGCGCTGCGCGGCCTGGGCGTTGGAGAGAATCGCGCTCAGCGGCTGGTTCAGCTCGTGGGCGAGCGAGCCGGACAGCTCCCCGAGCATCGTCACGCGCGAGAGGTGCGCGAGCTCGCTCCTCTGTTGCTCGAGCTCCAGCTCCGACCGCTTCCTTTCCGTGATGTCGATGACGGAAGCCAGCGCGAACACTCCCTCGGAGCTGCGGATCGGGTTCAGCCCGACTTCGACCGGCACCTCGCTGCCGTCCTTGCGCAGCCCGAAGAGCTCGCGCCCCGCCCCCATCGCGCGCGCCGACGGGGAGGCGAAGTACCGGCTCGCGGTCGCCGGGATGGCGGGAATGGAATCGCTCGGGAATCAGCGTCTCGATGGGAAGGCCGATCAACTCCTCGCGGGTGTAGCCGAAGACCGCCTCCGTCTGCGCGTTGACGAGCGTGATCAGCCCGGCGGGATCCACCATGATCATGGCGTTGGGCGCGGCTTCGACGACCAGGCGAAATCGCGTTTCCGCCTGTTCCATGGCCTTCGCCGCCGTCACCGCGCGAATCCGGCTCTCATGCAAGCCCGCCTCGCTCGCCTGGAGCCGGAGCGCGAGCTCCCGCGCTCGGAACATCTCCGCCGTCAGCGGGTAACCGGCGACCATGACGACGCCGAGATAGACGAACGTCACCACATAGGGCATCCGCAGCCGGCCGGTATCGACGAGCCGCGCCTGAACGACCGCGGCGACGAGGATGGTGGCGATGACTCCGCCGACGAAGACCGCGCGGCGGTGGTTGCCTCGCCGGAAGAGCGCGACGACGGCGTCCACGAAGAACAGGAAGAGAACCAGGTCGGCCACATCGACCACCCGGCGCAACGGGCTGGCGGCGCCGCTGGCCACGGAGAAGGTCTCTCCCCACGGCGTTTGCGCGACGCGCAGCCCCGAGATTTCCCGAAAGACCGGACTGAAAGGCGAAACCGCGTCCACGACCAGGACGAGCGCCCAGAATGACCGTCACGGCCACGGCGAGCGAGCGACGGCCGTTGCCGAAATACTCGCGGACGTACCACACCATCGAGACGACGAGAAGCGCGATCGCCGCGAACGACGCCCGGAGCGCGAAGGCATAGCCTTCGACTGTCGCCGCCTTGAGCATTCCCATCTCGGCGACCGCGTTCCCCGCCGCCCCGAAAGACGCGAGCGCGAAGAGAAGATTGGCGGTCTCCGAACGCCTCTCGAGCCAGATCAGCAGATGGATGATCGCCAGCGCCGCGCACACGGCCGACGCGATCGACCAGAGCACCGTGATCCAGCTCATGGACGGCGGGCTACCCCCGAAGCAGGGACGGCCCGGCTCCTGTTGCCGGCTCGAGAACAGCTTCGGTCAGCACGTGAAGGCCCTGATGATAACCGGAACTGGAATTATCCGACCAGCGTCCCCGGGCTACCTCGTCGGCCTCGACCCGCCGTCCCGGTCGTCGGGCTAGAGACCGACGACGCGAAGTCCGCTCGCTCTCGCCGCCGCGGCCAACGCCGCGTCGTGGGTGGCCATCATCAGATCGGTGGCCGTGCGCTCCTGCCAGAGCAGGGCCGTCGCGAGGTGAATCGCATCCAGAGTGCCGAGCGCGGTTGGCAGAGGCTGGGCGGCGCGGGCGAGGACGGGCCGAGTCGGCTCGACGATCTCCATCGCCTCGCCCAGCCGAAACACGGCCTCCCGGCGCAGCGCGATCTCGGCGTCGGCAAGCCCCTCCGCCAGCCTCAGCCGGTCGAGCGTGCGCAGGCACTCCACTTCGACGAGCGCGGAAGCGACCCCCCGCTCGATGGACCGCCACTGCTTGAGACTTCCCGGCTGACCCAGGACGATGCGCAGCAGAACCGAGGAGTCAACGTAGGCGATCACCGCCCTGCCTGCCGCTCCTCCATGAGGAGATCCACGATGTCCCCGCGCAGGCGCAGGCGAGGCGGCAGCGGCACCCGTCGGAGCACGGGCGACCCCGGCAGCGGCGAGCGCACGGTCAGCCGAGCGCCTTCCTGCTCGTACGGCACGATTCGCGCAATGGGCGTGTCGCGGGAGAGGACCGTCAGGCTCCGGCCATGCCGTACTTTCCGCAGGTACTCGCTCAGACGGCTCTTCAAATCGGCGATGCGGACGGTGCTCATGACTAGAAGATAGCTAGAAGTGGTCATAAAGGCAAGGGGACGAAAGACCCGGCCAGATTGTCGGCCTTATGCCTCTCTCCGCTTTGGTCCGCGTCTGCTTTTCGTTCTCATCGCTCCTCGTCGAGGCTGTCCAGCTCCGCCGAAAGCGAAGGCGGCATCTTGAGACGTTGCATCATGGCCTTGAGCTCGGTTTGCAGAAGCATCCTTTCTTCCAGAGCGACGAGGGAACGAAACGTTCACCACCACGACTCGACGTCGAGCCCGGGCATCCGCTCGAAGTGGCGGACGTTGCGGGTTACGACGGTGAGCTTTCCGACCAGGGCCGTCGCGCCGATCAGGACATCCTCGATGCCGACCGGCTGGCCCCTCGACTCAAGGACCGCCAGGAGATCGCCGGCTCGGATTGCTTCCGCCTCCCCGACCGCGAGAACTCGAACACGCGGAAGGACCTCGCTCGCGATTCGTTCCCACAGACTCGCGCCGGAAGGATGGCGGACCGCCCCGTAGCGCAGCTCGGCGACGCAGACCGAGGACGTGGAAAGATCACGGGCTGGAACCGCTCGAATCCGATCCAGCACCCCCGGTTCGGGGCGCCTCTTGATGACTTCGGAGAGAACGTTCGTATCGAGGAGGTAACCGCTCACCGGACAGTCCGTCTCCGCCCGCGAAAGACCCGCGGACGGTGTCCGGCGCGAGCGGCCACGATGGAATCGATCCGCTCGAAGAACGGATCGTCGTCGGCGAGCCAGCCGCGCACCGCGGCGAGACTCTCATCCTCGCCGGCCACCCCATGCGGGACGAGCTTTGCCATCGGGCGCCCCCGGCGGGTGATGACGACCGTCTCGCCGCCGTAGGCGACCCGGCCCAGCAAATCCGAGAAACGTCTCTTCGCCTCGGCGACATTGACCGATTCCGCGGGCGTCTTCACGACCGGCTCCTCCTGTTGACCATTATGGTTATCATGGTCATCAGAGTCAACATTGCGGCATGCCCGGCACCTGGACGGACGCCCGCCAAAGCGACGTCTCTTGAAATGCCGTTCACCGAGGGGATGCGCGCAGGGCCCACCCGAGGAGCAACAGTCCGATCGCGGCGATCCAGCTTCCGGCCACGCGCACGGCGATGCGGGTCCAGGGGCGCTCGAGGGACACGACGAACGCCGAGACGAGGGCCGACCAGAGCGAAGAGAACCGCGGCTTCGCCGACGAGGGCCAGCGTTCCCGACGCCGAGCCATGGAAGGCGATCCCGTTGAAGAAGCCGTGCGCGAGCCCGAGGCCGAGGGCGATGGCGGCGACTCCCCGCGCGGTCAAGGGCGCGTTGGCGGCGACGAGGACGCCGAGGAGAAGAAACGAGATCGCCGCCAGGGGGAACGTCGCGGCCGCGCTCATTGTCAGTCCCGCCAGCCCGCCGGCAAACCACGCCGCGGGCAACAGGAAGAGCGCTCGCCGCCCGGGCGCGGCTCCGCGCAGCCCCGCGAGCAGCGCGAGCGCGATGGCGGGAATCAGGTCCTCCGGCGTCGTGAGCATGTGCCCGATCCCGTCGTAAACGGGACCCAGGCCCGTCGAGACCAGATGCGCCTCCGCCCGGGCGGGAGCGAGGAGAGCCAGAACCCCCGCGGCCAGCAGCCTGTGGGAAAAAGGGTGTGAGGCGGCGTTGCGAGCGCCGGCGGGGGCCGGATGCAAGGAGTCGTGACGAGGGCGATGTCTCTGCGCATCGGAGAGGAGGCGACGACGCCGCAGACGGCCCCGCCGCAACCCCTTGGGCGGCCGGCCTTTTGCTCGCAGCGACTCGAGAAGAAGAAAAACAAACTGTGAGTCGGATGTTGATCGCCGCGAAATGCAAAAGGCCGGACGCGATGCCCGCATCCTTTTTCCCACGGGCTGGCGACGGCGGATGATCGTGTCGTCGCGGTCGAGCCACGTCGCGAGGGCCTCGCGGACGTAGACCTCTTCCTTGATGTAGTCCTCGACGTCCGGTCAGCTCCTGCTCAGTCGGCGGCCGCTGCCAGGTGCGCGCGAAGCCTGTCGCGAGCTGCTCGATCCGAGCCCGCGTCACGACGATCTTGCCCGAGCCGGACGGACCGCTCTTCCCGCTCGAGAAAAGGAACAGCAGCGCCCCGAGGAGCAGGAAGTGGACGAGCGGCTCGCGGAAAACTTTCTCACTTGCTGCATTCGGCTCCGAGGCTCGGCCCGGTTCAGACCCGGATTATCTGCGGAAGGTGGTCGAAGTGACGATCGCGGTCGTGCAGCGCGGCGTTGTGCTGAAGCACGAGCGCCGAGATCCAAATATCGTTCGTGGGTATCGGCGTGCCCTGGAGCCGGAGCTGACGAAAAAGGCTCGCGTAGTGGATCGTGGTCTGATCATCCGCGTAGAGCACGTCAACGCCGTCCTTGAGGAGGAACCGGCGCAGGACGCGCTCGTTCTCGGCCGCCCGGCGGCCCAGCGCAAACCCGGCGCGAAGCTCCGCCACGACGACGAAGGGCACGAACACCGCGTTCGCCGTGGCCACGAGCCGAGCCGTCTCTTCGACGCCCCGGCAGAGGTCCACATAACGGTTGGTGTCGAGCGCGATCCTCATTTCCAAAGCGACTCGTCCACCACGTCCTGCGCGGCGAGCGCCGCCTCGACCGAGGCCTCCTTCTTCCAGGTTCCGACAACGTCGCTCAGATCGCGAAGCGGAACAACTTCGCCGCCGAGCCCGAGGCCATCGGCGAGAGCATCGACGGCCACCTCGTTCAGGCTCTTGCCCTCGGCACGCGCCCGCCGCCGGATCGCCCTGTCGAGCGCTTCAGGTATTCCTCTTACCGTGTACTGCATTCGCCAATTGTAGGCTGTGCCTGCAACTCATGCAAGCACCGGAGGTCTCTGCGACGGCGGCCCGACCGGCGCCTCGCGGCAGTCACCCGATGTTGCTGATTCCGTCAGTCGGTCCCGCCGGCCGGCGGCAGCGCGAACGGCTCGGAACCTCGCGGGCCTTTCCGGGCAGCGAGATCCTCGACCGTCGCCGGCGGAAAGCTCGCGAGAAACTGAAAGTAGGAATCGAGGTCCATCGCCTCGTGCCGGCGAAGCCGGCGCAGCGCGGCGACATCCTCCGCCGTCGTTGGTAGGTCAGCGCTCGAGATCGAGCCGGTCAGCTCGCTGCGGCTCCGGCGGGCAGCGCCCAGGGCCTCTGATGACGTTCAAAAAAGGCACCCACCATCAGGAGGGCTTTCGAGAAGTCCAAGATGTTCTCTGATCCGGACCGAGCGTAGCACGGCGGTCCTTACCTTGACGTCGTCATGGTTTTCCCCGAGGACCATGGAGCGGCTGAACCATTCCGATCGATCGTTCCCTCCTGCCCGGCGTGTACCAGTCGGCGACTTGTACGCTAGCCGGGCGGAACCGCCTGACGATGAGACCTTGGTCCTGCTCGGCCGGGCCACGCCCGAAGAGTTCCGGCGAAAAAA
>CAVUIX010000004.1:0-45417 GCA_963741435.1 uncultured Acidobacteriota bacterium
CCGGAGGCGTCGAGCCAGGAGCGGTGCGTCATGTAGACCTTGATCCAGTCCGCGCCGTTGTCGAGCTGCTCGCGCGCGGCCTTCCTCGCCTCGACCGGGCCGTCCACGATCTGGACGCCCTTGGGCACGGCGATCTCCGGCGCGTAGCCCTCCAGCGGATAGCCGCCGCTCGTCGAGATCGCGCGCGTGACGACGAACATCCGCGGCCCGGGGATGTAGCCGCCTTCGATCGCCTGCTTGATGCCCACGTCGCCGTATCCCGCGCCCTCCGTCTCGACGTCCCGGATCGTCGTGAATCCCTGCTCCAGGGCGCGCCGGGCGGAGACGGCGGCGCGCGCCGCGCGGAAGGCGAGCGGCTGCTTCAAGAGCTGGATGTCGTAGCCTCCCTCGGCCGGAACCTCCCCCTGCAGGAAGATGTGCGTGTGGCAGTCGATCAGCCCGGGCAGCACGGTCGCGCGCGACAGGTCGATGACGGCCGCTCCCGCCGGGACCGGCGCCTTTCCGGAGTCGGAGACGCTCTCGATCCGGTTGCCGCGGACGACGATCACCTGGTCCCTGCGCGGCGCGCTCGCCTTCCCGTCGATCAGGACGCCCGCCCGGATGACAGTCACCGGCTGCGAGGAAGCCACGGCCGCGCAGGTGAAGAGCGCGGCGATCGAGAGTGCTCGTCTCATTTGGCAATTGAAAGATTGACGATTGAACGATTGACGATTAGGCGCCCGTTCCCGATCCTTCAATCTTCAATCCTTCAGTCTCCTGAAAGGAGAGCACTGTCCCCACCGTGCGGCCGTCCACCTTCTGCGGCCGGGAGAAACGCTGGAGGACCCTGCCATCCTTGAGCTTCAGGGTGCCCGAGGTCTCCACGTCCCGCTTCGAGTGAAGCCCCATCACTTTCTTGGCGAAGTCCCCGGAGTCTTCGACGCTGTCGAGGAGGAACGCGAGGAGCCGGTCCTCGTCGCGCGTCGCGGCGATCTCCTCGGGGACGCGCCACATGTGGACGAAGCTCGCGTTGAAGTTGGAGATCTTGCCTCTCTCGTCGACGACGAGGATGCCCTCGTCGGCGGAATCGAGCGTGGCCCGCAGGAGGGAGAAGGACTTCTGCAGCTCCCGTTCCGAGCGCTTCTGGCGCGTGATGTCCAGGGCGATGCCGATCACGCCCCTGATCGAATTGTCGGGATTGCGCAAGGGCTCGCAGTGCGAGGCGTAGGTCCGGCCGCTCCAGTCCACCTCGAAGCTCACCGACTCCCCGAGCAGCGCCTTGCGGTGCGCCACGAGCGGCAGGAACTCCGGGTCGGTCGTCCGGAAGAAATCGAAAAGCGTGACGCCGACGAACTGGCCCGGCTTGTGGCCGAGGCCGGTCAGCCCGGCGCCTTCGGAAGAGGTCAGCCGCAGGTTCGTGTCGGTGGACCACAGGACGGCCGGCATCTGGCTGACGATGAGTTGGAGAGTCGTGTCCCGCTCGTCGATCGCCTCTTTCGCCTCTTGCCGCTCCCGTTTCAGGCGGCGCCGCAATTCCAGCTGCGCGACCACCTGGCGGGCGAGCGCCCGCAAGGCATCCAGTTGCTCCGCCGTCAACTCCCTGGGCTTGCGGTCGATGACGCAGAGGGTGCCGAGCGCGTAACCCGTCGAGGTCAGCAGCGGGGCGCCGGCGTAGAAGCGAATGCCGGGCGCTCCGGTGACCATGGGGTTGTCCGCGAACCGCTCATCGGCCGCGGTGTCGGGCACGACCATCACGTCTTCCTCCAGGATCGCGTGGCCGCAGAAGGAGACCGCTCGCGGTGTCTGGGAGGTCGTCAGGCCGATTCTCGACTTGAACCACTGGCGGTCGGCATCCACGAACGATATGAGCGCTATGGGCGTATCGCAGATATGCCGGGCGAGCAGCGTCAGGTCGTCGAATTTCTCCTCCGCCTCCGTGTCGAGGATCTCGTACTCGCGGAGCGCTCCGAGCCTTTCCGGTTCGTTCTGGGGCGCGGTTGCTGGAATCATGACATCCGTCCTGTCGAGTCGGCGCGACTGCCGGAATCATATATGGACTGGCTGGCCAGCCGGCCAGGAGCGCCCGACGGCCGGCGCGTTATCTGCCGGGGGTTGCGGTCGAACGGGAGGCCGGCGCGGCTCCCGCATGCGGTCTGCCGCGCGAACGGCCGGAGGTCCCCGCGGACCAGATGAAAGACGCCCAGAGCGCGGCATTGACGGCGACCAGGAGGACGATTGCCCACCGCCTCCACCGCCGTTGAATGCCGCTGGCCTCCACAGAGAGCTCCATGCTGTTAAACGGAGCCGGCTCCAGCCGGATTACGGCCGGGACGCGGGTTAAGATCGGTGCTCGGTGCTCGGGGGGACCCCAACCAAGAACCGAACACCGGACACCGAACACCCTGGACGAAATCGGGCCTTGGCCTCAAGAAGGAGCACAAATGCCGCTGTCGAAGAAGTTTCTCTTCTGCGTTCTGCTGGCAGCCTGTACCGCGGCAAGCGCTGTGGCCGCCAACCCTCCAGCAAAACCCGAGCGCGTCACTTCGGTCGAAGGGATCACCGAGTACCGGCTGGGAAACGGCCTGCGGGTGCTTCTCTTTCCCGATCCGACCAAGCAGACGATCACCGTCAACATCACCTATCTCGTCGGCTCGCGCAACGAGAACTACGGCGAGACCGGGATGGCGCACCTGCTCGAGCACCTGATGTTCAAGGGCACGCCGAAGCACCCCAACATCCCCCAGGAGCTGACCTCTCACGGCGCCCGGCCCAACGGCACGACCTGGTTTGACCGCACCAACTACTTCGAGACCTTCCCGGCGACCGACGAGAACCTCCAGTGGGCGCTCGACCTCGAAGCCGACCGGATGGTCCATTCCTTCATCGCGAAGAAAGACCTGGACAGCGAGATGACGGTCGTTCGCAACGAGTTCGAGTCGGGCGAGAACGACCCGGTCGGCGTGCTCGACCAGCGGGTTCTTTCGACCGCCTTCCTCTGGCACAACTACGGGCACGACACGATCGGGGCCCGAGCGGACATCGAGAACGTGCCGATCGAGCGCCTCCAGGCCTTCTGGCGGACCTACTACCAGCCCGACAACGCCGTCCTGCTGGTCGCCGGCAAGTTCGACGAGGAGAAGACGCTGGCGATGATCAACGCGACCTTCTCGCCGATCTCGCGCCCGTCCCGGGCCCTTCCCGGCGACCTACACCGCCGAGCCGACGCAGGACGGCGAGCGCTCGGTCACGCTGCGGCGCGTCGGGGACGTCCAGGCGCTGGCCGTCGCGTACCACGTGCCGGCCGGCTCGCATCCCGACGCCCCCGCCGTCGAAATCCTCGCCGAGGTCCTCGGCGACACCCCCTCGGGCCGGCTGCACAAGGCGCTCGTCGACGCGAAGAAGGCCACGTCGGTCTCGAGCTTCTTCCTCGACCTGAAGGAGCCGGGGTTCCTCCTCCTGCGCGCCGAAGTGCGGCAGGACCAGTCGCTCGAGGACGCGAAGACGACGATGCTTCAGACGATCGACGGCGCCGTCAAGACGCCCCCCTCGAAAGAGGAGGTCGAGCGCGCCCGCGCCAAGATCTTGAAGAACATCGAGCTGACCATGAACTCGGCGGACCGCGTCGGCCTGCAGATGAGCGAGTGGATCGGCGCGGGAGACTGGCGGCTCTTTTTCTTGAACCGCGATCGCATCCGCAAGGTGACGCCCGAAGACGTCGGGCGCGCCGCCGCCGCTTATCTCAAGCCCTCCAACCGCACGGTCGGCGAGTTCATCCCGACGGCCAAACCGGAACGGGCGGAGATCCCGTCCACGCCGGACGTGGCCGCCCTGCTCAAGGACTACAAGGGCGACGCGGCCATCGCCGCCGGCGAGGCCTTCGATCCCTCTCCGGCCTCGATCGAATCGCGCACGCTGCGCTCGGCGCTGGCCGGGGGACTGAAGCTCGCGCTCCTGCCCAAGAAGACGCGGGGCGCGACGGTCGTGGCCGCGATGACGCTGCGCTACGGCGACGAGAAGAGCCTCGTCAACCGCGTGACGGCGGCGCAGCTGACGGGCGGCATGTTGACGCGCGGGACGGCCCGGCACACGCGCCAGCAGATCAAGGACGAGTTCGACCGGCTCCGGGCCCGCGTCTCGATCGGCGGCGGACCGACGCAGGCCGTCCTGTCCATTGAGACCACCCGTGAAAATCTCCCGGCGGTTCTGTCGCTCGCGGCGGAATGCCTTCGCGAATCCACCTTCCCCGCGGCCGAGTTCGAGACGTTGAAGCAGGAGACGCTCGCGTCGATCGAGCAGGGCAAGAGCGAGCCGGAGCAGATCGCGGGCACCGCCTACCAGCGGCATTTGAACCCCTATCCGAAGGGGGACGTGCGCTACGTCCCGACGTCCGACGAGGAGCTGGCAGAGGTCAAGGCGACGTCGCTCGAAGACGTCAAGAAGTTCTACTCGGACTTCTACGGGGCCTCCAACGGCGAGCTCGCGATCGTGGGGGACATCGACGCGAAGGCCGCCGGCAAGCTCGCCCAGGATCTCTTCGACAACTGGAAGAGCCCGCGCTCCTATGCCCGCGTTCCCGGCGTCTACCACGACGTTGCCCCGGCCCATGAATCGTTCGAGGCGCCAGACAAGGCCAATGCCGTCCTCTTTGCCGGGATGAACCTCGAGCTGCGCGACGACGATCCGGATTACCCGGCGCTGGTGCTCGGCAACTACATGCTGGGCGGCGGGTTCCTGAACTCCCGGCTCGCCGTGAGAATCCGGCAGAAGGAGGGGTTGAGCTACGGCGTCGGCTCCCGTCTCCAGGCGTCGTCTCTGGACAAGTCGGGCTCGTTCATGACCTTCGCGATCTACGCCCCGCAGAACGCCGGCAAGCTCGAGGCGGCCTTCAAGGAGGAGATCGCCCGCGTCCTGAAGGATGGCTTCGAGGCCAAGGAGGTCGAGGAGGCGCGCTCCGGCTGGCTCCAGTCGAGGCAGGTCTCGCGCGCGCAGGACGCCGCGCTGGCGCGCCTGCTCGCGCAGGACCTGTACCTCTCGCGCACGCTCGCCTGGGACGCGGAGATGGAAAAGAAGGTCGCGGCCCTGACGCCCGGACCAGATCGTCTCGGCCTTGCGCCGCCACATCGATCCCGCGAAGATCACAATCGTGAAGGCCGGAGACTTCGCGAAAGCAGGAGCACCCGCGCCTCAAGCGAAGTAGCGAAGGAGAGGTTATTCATGAAACTCTGGATTTCGTCGGCCGCCGTGGCCGGAGGGTGCCTCGCCGGTTCCTTCCTCGCGGGCGCCGACGCGAGGGAGGTCTCCAGGCCGCCTATGGCGAAGAAAATGACGCACGTCGAAGCCGTGCACGGGGACAAGCTCATCGACGAGTACTTCTGGCTGCGGGACAGGAAGAACCCGGAGGTGAAGGCCTATCTCGAAACCGAGAACGCCTACGCCGACGCGTTCATGAAGCCGACGGAAGCTTTCCAGGCGAAGCTCTACGAGGAGATGCTCGGCCGGATCAAGGAGACGGACCTCTCCGTCCCCTACCCGAAGGGGAACTACTTCTACTACTCGCGCACCGAGAAGGGAAAGCAGTACCCGATCTACTGCCGCAAGAAGGCGGGGGCCCCGGGAGAACCGCAAGGTCCCCGCCAGAGAGCCTCGAGGCGCGGCGGAAGAAGTGATGCTCGACCTGAACGAGATGGCCAAAGGCGAGCGCTTCATGGCGGTCGGCGATCTCGAGGTCTCCGACGACGGGAACCTGCTCGCCTACACCAACGACAACGTCGGCTTCCGCGAGTACCGGCTTCACGTCAAGGACCTCTCGACGGGCAAGGACTTCCCCGAAACGGTTGAGAAGGTCTCCTCCGTCGCCTGGGCGGCCGACAACAAGACCCTCTTCTACACGGTGGACGACGCGGCCAAGCGCCCCTACCGCCTCTACCGGCACGCGCTCGGCGCGGATCCGAAGACCGACGCCCTCGTCTACGAGGAAAAGGACGAGATGTACCGGGTCAACGTCCACCGGTCGCGCAGCCGCAGGGTCCTCTTCCTCGTCTCCGGCTCCCACACGGCCGATGAGTGGCGCTACCTCCCGGCGGACAAGCCGGACGGCTCCTTCACGATGATCGCTCCGCGCGAAAAGGAGCACGAGTACGCCGTGGACCACCGCGGCGACCTCTTCTACATCCGCACGAACAAGGGGTGCCGCAACTTCCGCGTCGTCACGGCCCCGGTCGCAAGCCCGGGCACGGACGGGTGGAAGGAGCTTCTCGCCTGCCGCCCGGCCGTCATGATCTCGGGCCTGAACCTCTTCGCGAATCACGCCGTCGTGCTCGAGCGCGAGGACGGGCTGCCGCGCATCCGCGTCATCGATCTCGCGACGAAGGAGGACCACCGCGTCGATTTCGGCGGAGCCCGTCTACGCGGTCGGGCCGCAGAGCAACGAGGAGTTCGACACCCGGCTGTTCCGCTTTGGCTACCAGTCCTTCACGACGCCGCAGTCGGTCTTCGACTACGACATGGCGACGAAGGAGCGCAAGCTCCTGAAACGCACGGAAGTCCTGGGAGGCTACGACCCCGACCGCTATCAGTCCGAGCGCCGCTACGCGACCGCGAAGGACGGCACGAAGATCCCGATCTCCCTCGTCTACAAGAAGGGCTTCGTCGCGGACGGCAAGGCCCCTCTCTGGTTGAACGGGTACGGGTCGTACGGCGCGCCCTCCTTCGCCACGTTCAACTCCAACCGGTTCTCGCTGCTCGACCGCGGCTTCGTCTTCGCCATCGCGCACATCCGCGGCGGCGGCGAAATGGGAAAGCCCTGGCACGACCAGGGAAAGATGATGTCGAAGAAGAACACGTTCACCGACTTCATCACGGTCGCGGAAAAGCTGATCGCCGACAAGTACACGTCCAGGGACCGGCTCGTCATCGAGGGGGGCTCGGCGGGCGGCCTGCTGATGGGCGCCGTCACGAACATGCGCCCGGACCTCTTCAGGATCGTCGTGTCGCGCGTCCCCTTCGTGGACGTCATCAACACGATGCTCGACGAGTCGCTCCCGCTGACGGTGGGCGAGTTCGAGGAGTGGGGCAACCCGAAGAAGAAGGAGGAGTACGACTACATCAGGTCGTACAGCCCGTACGACAACCTCGCGGCGAAGGCCTACCCGACGATCCTCGTCAAGACGTCCTTCGACGACAGCCAGGTCATGTACTGGGAGCCGGCCAAGTACGTCGCGAAGCTCCGGACCCTGAAGACCGACAACAACCCTCTTCTCTTCAAGATCAACATGGCCGGCGGCCACGGCGGCTCCTCGGGCCGCTACGACCGGTCTGAAGGAGCTCGCCTTCGACTACGCCTTCGTCTTTTCACAGCTCGGCATCGAACGGTGACGCCCGCCCCCCGGTGAGAGAATCTTCCAACTTGTCCATGTGGGCAACTGATCTGATTTACGAACGGTGACGCCCGCCCCCGGTGAGAGAACCTTCCAACTTGTCCATGTGGGCGGATTGAAGTGATTTACGCGGGAAGGCGGATGCGCCGGACGAGATCCTGGAAACGAGGATCCGTGCGCAGGGGATCGAAGGCCCGCTCGATCCCCAGGTAGACGAGCCGGCCCGACCGTTCCTCGTAGGCCTTCTCGAGCCACTCGAAGGCCTTGTCTCTGTCGTCGAGGCCGACATAGACGGCGGCCATCGCGAAGGCCGAGACGAACCGCTTCGCCGAGAGCGCGCGGAGATCCTCGAGGGCCTGCAGGGCTTCCGGGCGCCGGCCGGCCCGGGCGCAGGCGTATCCATGGAGCATGATCGGGTTGGGGTCGTCGGGCTCCAGACGCATCGCGGTTTCGGACTCGGCGATGGCCTGATCGAGAAGGCCTTTCCCCGCCAGGGCCATGCCGAGGTAGAAATGCGTCAGAAAGAAGTTCGGCTCGAGCTCGAGCGTCTGCTTGAGCTGCGCGATCGCGCGGTCGAACTGGCCCGCCCAGTATGACGACAGGCCGACATCGATGCCGATGGTCAGGTTCAAGGGATCGAGCTGCCGCGCCCGCTCGATCTCTTCGAAGGACTGCTCGAAACGCTTCGACACCGACAGGAAGTCGGAGTACCACTGGTGGCCCGTGGCGTAATTGCCGTTCAAGGCGATCGCCTTGAGGAACCTCTGCTCGGCCGCCGGGAAGTCCCAGTCGAACTGATACAGCGTGTCGGCGAGAGAAGCCTGCGCCTCGGCAATCCCGGGGTCGAGCTCCAGGGCGCGAATCGCGGCGTCGCGCGCTTTGGGCAGGATCTCCCGGGGCGGCTGCGTGCCGTAGAACGCGAGAAGGTCGTAGGAATCGGCGAGCCCCGCGTAGGCGAGAGCGAAGCCCGGATCTCTTTCGATCGCCTGTTGGTAGAGGGCGATGCTCTTCCCGATCCCCTCTTCGCTTCGCTTGTTCCAGAAGTACCGGCCCTTCAGGTACAGGTCGTACGCCTCGGGGTCGCTCGTGCTGCGCTTGCCCGGACTCGCTCCTTCCGACCCGCCGAGCCTCGACCCCAAGCGACCTGGAGACTTCGCGCGCGATCTCCTCGGCGACGAAGGCGTCGGGGATCTTCCGGTGAGACCGGTCGCCCCACAGCCGCGTTCCCCGACGGACGTCCACGAGCTCCGCCTCCCCGACCAGGAAATCGCTTTGCCGCACGATCCGCCCGGTCAAAACCGCTCGCACGCCGAGCTCCCGGGCCGCCCGGAGCGGCTCTTTTCCCTTGTACTGGGCGACAGTCGTCCAGGCAAGGACCCGCACGTTCTGGAGGCGCGAGAGGCTGTGGATGAGGCTTTCCGTCAAGCCGTCGCTCAAGTACTCCGCCTTCGGATCTCCGCTCGCATTGGCAAAAGGAAGAACGGCGAGCGAGTCGAGCCTCCCTCCCGCCGTGCGCGCGTAGAAGGCGGCGGCCGCCGCCGCGAGGACCGCCGCGGCGAGAAGCAGGACCGCTCCGCGCCGCCACCACCACCGCGGCCGTGGCCCTGGCCGAATGACGACCGTGGTCGCGGCCGGATCGGAAGCAGGAACCGGGGTCGGCCGCACCGCCGTCCTCGCCGCCTGGAGGGCGAAAGCCAGATCACGCGCCGATTGGAACCGCCGCTCGGGCTTCTTCGCCAGGCAGCGCAGGATGAGCATCCGAACGTCTTCGGGAACATCCACGAGGTCCGCGGGATCGAGCGGCTCCTCCTTCAAGGTCGCCACGAGGGCTTCCGCTGCGGTCTCGCCGGTGAACGCGCGGCGCCCCGTCACGGCCTCGTAAAGGATGCAGCCGAGAGCGAAGATGTCGCTTCTCTCGTCGGCGCGCTTGCCCTGAACCTGCTCGGGCGAGATGTAGCCGGCCGTTCCGACGAGGACGCCGGTTGCGGTCGAGGCCGGCGTACGGGAAGCGGAGTCTCCTGACTTCTCGGCCTCGCGCTGCGCCAGGCCGAAGTCCAGGATCTTGACCCTTCCATCCGACGACAGGAAGATGTTGTCCGGCTTCAAGTCCCGGTGAACGACGCCGCAGCCGTGCGCGGCGGCGAGTCCTTCGGCGATCGCGAGCCCGATGTCCAGAGCCGAGCGCCAGGGAAGCGGCCCGCGTTTCAACCTCTTGCCAAGACTCTCCCCTTCCAGCAGCTCCGTGACGATGAAGGTGACTCCGTCCGCGGTCCCGATGTCATGGATGTCGAGGATGTTCGGATGCGTCAGGGCCGCGACGGCGCGGGCTTCCCTCTCGAACCGGGCGAGAGCCTCTGTGTCGCACAGGAGGCGCTCGGGCGGGACCTTGATCGCGACGTCGCGCCCGAGGCGGGAGTCACGCGCCCGGTAAATCTCCCCCATCCCTCCCACGTCGATCGGCGAGAGGATTTCGTAAGGGCCCAGGCGGAGACCCGAGCGTAGAGTCACAGAGCCGGATCCACGATCCCAGACGCCGTGACGCCGGTCAAGAGGCATTCAGGGGGCGGCTGCGGAACTCCTTGGTCCAGAAAGGTAAATGGCGCTCAGTCCTGTCTTGCCGCCGCCGTTGTTTCCGGTGTGCAGATCACGCCCCGGCGGGAATGTCGACGATCAGAACTCGATCCGGACGCCCCCCTCGTAGTGGCGCGGGTGTTGCCACGCCGTGTCGTAGTTGAACCTCGGATTGGTCGGGTGTTGGATGGTGCCCGACGCGCCGACGTTGCCGTCGCGAGCCGTAGGAATCTCCGTATCGAGCACGTTGTAGACCGTGGCGATCAGGCTGATCTGGAGCGGCCCGAACGGCAGATCCTTTCGGATCTGGAGGTCCCATTGCGAGTAGTGCGGAAGCCGGCGTGAGCCACGCGGCTCGAGAAAGATCGAGCCGGAGACCTCGGAGGGAACAGTGACGGTGTAAGGCGTTCCGCTGTCCCAGTAGAAGTGCGTCGCCAGAAGGAACCGGGCCGGAAGCCGGACGAAGCCGTCGAGCTTGATCCGGCCGCGCGCGTCTCCCGGCAGATAGCCGAAGCGGTTGACGTAGTTGTCGGGAGAGAAGTCGAAGTCTTCGCCCTGGTTGTAATCGGCGACCGAGCCTCGCATTCGCGAGTAGACGTAACTGAAGACCAGATGGAGGCGGTCCGTCGGCCGGCTCTCGATTTTGGCGAGGATCCCCTGATACTGGGAGCGCAGGACATCCTGTCCGTCCGGCCGATTGGTCATCCAGAGCGAAGAATCCGGAAGCCGGCAGTCGCCGAACCGGCAGGCGTCCTCCCAGAGGTCGTACGACTTGCGCCAGACCGCCGAGACGTCCGCGACGGTATTGCCGGCGATCCTGTGCGTCACGCCGAGGCTGACTAACGTGGAATGCATCGGTTTCAATGCGGGGTCAAGCGAGTTGCCCGAGGGTCCTCCCTGATGGAAATAGGGGAGATACCGGCCCGACCCCGGGTCCCACAGGAAGGCCGAGTCCACCGCGCCTCGCCGGTCGAGAAAGGATGGAAGGCGAAGGCCGTTATCGTCCATGAAATCGCCAGCCTGGACACGAAGCACGGTCTTGCCGGACTGGCCCGGATCCCAGGCGATTCCGACTCTCGGCTGGATCCGCGTCAATGTTTTTGCCTTCGACCCGTCGTCCAAGAAGTAGCTGACGTTGTCGTACCGTGCGCCGATGCGGATCGTCAGCGAAGAGAGCGGCCGCCACTCATCCTGAAGGAAGAACGATGTGCCCCGCCCGTGGAAGGTCGCGTCGGGCAGAATCGTGAAGACGTCGAAGCGGTACAGCGCGCCGCTCTGCGTGGTCTCCAGGGCGCCGCAGCGAGCGCCGGGAGGCTGCCCGTTGGCCGGCGAGCACATCGCCGGATCGAG
This sequence comes from uncultured Acidobacteriota bacterium, assembly GCA_963741435.1. Lineage (GTDB taxonomy): Bacteria > Acidobacteriota > Thermoanaerobaculia > UBA5066 > Gp7-AA6 > JAWOLE01. The sequence goes on from CAVUIX010000004.1 coordinate 11,277, forward strand.
CGGCGTCCCGGTCGGCCGCGCCTCCTGATCCAGGCGCGTCCAATCGAAGTCGGCGCCGGCTTTGACGAGATGCTTTCCACCGTTATCCGGTGAGATGCTCACCGAACCAGCGACCTCATCGCGCCGGGTCTCCTGATCAACGACCTTGGTGGCGTTGACCGAGGAGACGCCGGTGTTCTGGTCGTACGACCCCGTCAATGCCTCATCGCCCGAGCGCGGCGAAAGGCCGAACGTCGTCCGGATGATCCCGGCCTTCAGGTCCCCGAACAGCCGTTCGGAGAAGACCGAGTCGCCGAAGATCCCCACATTCTCGGTCCGGTCCGACTGATCGGAGGCCGCCTCCGGCCGAACGTTGGACATGTCGTCGGTAAACGCGATCTGATCAAACGCGTTCTCGTACTTGACCGCGAGCGAATGGTTCGATGCGGGCGAAGCGGTCAGCTTTCCGAAGAGATTCCATCCTTCGATCCGCTCCTCGCCGGGTGCGAATCCCAGGGTATTCGGCGGTTGGTCTCGATCGTCGATCCGCTCCACCGCCACGAAGAACCAGAATCGGTCCTGTCGTACCGGGCCGCCGAGCGTCGCTGAGGGTCTGAAGTTCTGAAAGTTCTGCGTGTCGCGATCGAAGCGGAGAGCAGTCGTGCCCGGCGGATACGGCTGGTGCTCGTGTCCAGGTTCGAAGAAGCGATCGCTCGTGTAGCGGGCGTCCACCGTTCCGTGAAACTCGTTGCCTCCCGATTTCGTGATGAGGCTTGCGATGCCTCCGACGGCCTTGCCGTACTCGGCTTCGAAGCCGCCCGTTTGACCCGCGATCTCTTCGATGGCGTCGAAGGGGATGTTCGGGGGCTGGTTGTGGTTGACCGGCTCCGTCACGTTGAGACCGTCGGTTGTGAACACGTTCTGACTGGGATGCGCGCCGAGGACGAAGCCCTCCGGGGTCACCCCGGGAATCTGGAAAAGGACATTGGTGTACGTCCGGCCCTGCAGGCCGACGGCGGCGTGCTGGACGAAGTCCGACTGATAGTTCTGCTGAAGGCTTGCTTTCGTCGGGTCCATCGCGATCGCGTCGGCGTGGACCGTCACCGCTTCGGAAACGGAAGAAGGAAGGAGAGTGACGTCCAGACGAGTCTTCGCATCGAGCGCGACGAGAACGTCCTCCCGCACGACCCTTTGAAAACCGGCCAGATCGAACTCCAGACGGTACGCACCGGGAGGCAGCAGGGGAAAGCGGTACTCTCCGACGCCGTTGGTGACCGTCGAACGCCCCCCCTGCAGGCTCGGCCCGGCCACGACGACGGAGACATTGGGGATTCGCTGTGAACCCGCATCGCTGACCGAGCCGAAGATTTCACCGACCGTTCCGGCGAGAAGAGGCGAAGAGAGAGCGCAGAAACATCCCGTGGCGAGGAGGCGCCTCCAGCCAGGCCAGCTCGAGCCTCCGACGAAGGTCATCAGAACAGCTCTTGCGATTCAATCGCCGCAAGTCCGCGGCGATCTTGTGACCTCGATTCTTCCCGCTACTCTTTTGAGATCTGCAGCTTCGCGGCGACGCCCGCGTGGTCGGACGGCCAGATCAGGGTCACGCCGTTGAAGACCTTGTCGCTGGCCGTGTTCCCGAAGAGGCTCACGCCGAGAGCGCTGAAGTCGTGGGCGCCGCGAAACAGAACGAGGTCGATGCGGCCCTCGTTGTCACTCGCAACAGGAAGCTCCGAAGACAACAGCAACTCGTCGGCGCAGCAACTGCTGACGTGCGCCGGGTCGATCTCGAACCAGGCGTCAACAAAGCCGGCGTTGATGAGAGAGTCGTAGGCCGGCGACGTCGCGTCTCCGTTGGCGTTGGAGTTGGCGTCGGCCACGAAGACGACCGGAAGGCTCGTGTCGGCCGGGCCCGAGATGATCTCGGCCGCCTGCGCCTCGCGGACACCCTCGTCATCGGCCTCGAGGTGCGTCGTGACGAAGCGGAAGTCCTTGCCCCGCACCTTCGCGTCCACCGAGGCCCAGCCGCGCAGGACGACGAAGCCGAGGTCTGGAAACTCGATGTTCGTGGCGAAGTGGCCCGTTTGAGCGTTGGAGAGCTTCAGTTCCGAGGTCGTCAGGTCGGTCCGCGCCAGGATGACTTCCCGCTCCGTCAGGCGGATCTCGGAGAGCTCTTCCGCTTCTTCGGAGAGAAACGCCGGCAACTCGATGTCGATGCCCTGCTCTTGCGCGACGACGGCATAGTGAAGGCCCCTGGCCGCGAGGGCGTCGAGCAGGATCTGGACGAAGTCATACTCGACGTGATCGGCGTTGCCCATGACGAAGTCAGCCGGAGTCTGGCTTCGCCAGAGCTCGGCCTCCTGCAGGCCGATGAGGTCGGGCTGGACCTCGGCGACTTCCCGGGCGATCCCCTCGGCGCGCGCGGGGAAGTTCGTGAACCGCACCTTGGCCCAGAACTCCGAGACCGCCGCGATGATCATCTCCGGGGTCGCATCCGGGTCGGTGAGCACGGCGACGACCGGAGCGACGTCGGCGCCGAGGTAGAGGTTCCTCGTCATCACCGTAATGGTTTTGGCGTCATTGGCCTGCGGCGGCGTGGCGGCCGCGACAGGCACGGCGGCGACGAGGACGAGAAGGAACCAGGAGAGGGACGCAACGCGTGGATGGGTACTCATGGCGGACTCCTTTTCTGAAAATGGCGTAGTCCCGGACGGGCACCCTCCGCCAGATCCGTTCGAATCATTTGGCCGGCTCATCGGAACGGCACCACTCGTGGTTGGGGGTGGTCGTTGGGGATCGGATGAGGCGCAAGCCTCGGCACCACCGTGGTGATACGGCCGATCTTGTTGGCATTGACTTCTGTGAACCAGACAGAGCCCTCGGGGCCTGCCGTGATGCCATAAGGAAAGCTATTGCCCGTAGGGATCGAGAACTCGGTGATGATCCCGTCAGTGGTGATCCGTCCGATGGCGTTGGACTCCGTGAACCAGAGGGCGTCATCGGGGCCGGCCGTGATGTTGTAAAGCTCGTTACCGCTCGTCGAGATCGGGAATTCGGTGACGACCCCTGCGGTCGTCATCCGGCCGATCGCGTTGCCATAGGCGCTGGACTCTGTGAACCAGAGGGCGCCGTCGGGGCCGGCCGCGATGTCGCCAGGATCACCAATGGCTGAGATCGGGAATTCGGTGATGACCCCTGCGGTCGTCGATCCGGCCGATCTCCGTTGCCGTAAGCGGGGACTCTGTGAACCAGAGGGCGCCGTCGGAGCCGGCCGTGATCTCGTAAGGCAGGCCAGGCGTCTCGAACTCGGTGAGCGCTCCCGCGGTCGTGATCCGGCCGATCTTGTAGGTGTAGCCGGACTCCGCGAACCAGAGAGCGCCGTCGGCGCCGGCCACGATGCCTGAAGGCAGGCTTCGGTCGCTCGGAGAGCAGGAACTCGGTGATCACCCCTGCGGTGGTGATCCGCCCGATCTTGGCTCGCCTGCCATTCTGTAAACCAGAGTGCCCCGTCGGGTCCGGCGGTAATGCCGTAAGGACCGCTGTCGCCCGTGGGAATCGCGAATTCGGTAAAGGCTCCCGCAACCGGTGAGCCGGCCGATCTTGTTGCCGAGGTACTCCGTGAACCAGAGGGCGCCGTCGGGGCCGGCTGTTATTCCGGCGGGGCGGGTGCTGCTGGTCGGGGGAGTCGTGAACTCGGAAACGACTCCCGCGGTGGTGATTCGGCCGATCTTCGCGCCATCGTACTCCGTGAACCAGAGTGCGCCGTCGGGCCCCGCCGTGATGCCGACAGGATCGCTGGAGGCCGTTGGAATCGGAAACTCGGTAAAGACCCCGCCGGTGGTAACCCGGCCGATCCTGTTGCCGGACTCCTCCGTAAACCAGAGGGCGCCGTCGGGGCCGGCAGTGATGTCGGAGAGGATAGCTGTCGCCCGTAGGGACGACGAACTCGGTGAAGACTCCCCCGGAAGTCACCCGGCCGATCCTGTTGCCGGATCCCTCCGTAAACCAGAGGGCGTCGTCGGGTCCGACAGTGATGCCGTCAGGATAGCCGCGTCCCGTAGGCGCCGTGGGGATGGTGAACTCGGTGAAGACCCCGGCGGTCGTGATCCGGCCGATCCGTTGGCCGAGACTGCTCGGTAAACCAGAGGGCGCCGTCGGGGCCGGCGGCGATGCCGGCAGGATAGCTATACGACCGTGGGGATCACGAATTCGGTGAAGAGGCCCGCGGTCGTCATCCGGCCGATCTTGTTGCCGGATTCCTCAGTGAACCAGAGGGCGCCGTCGGGGCCGGCCGCAATGGCCGAGGGCCGGCTATCGGCTGTGGGGATCGCGAACTCGCTGATGATCCCTGCGGTGGTGATCCGGCCAATCCTGTCGCCGAGCGTACTCCGTGAACCAGAGGGCGCCGTCGGGGCCGGCGGTGATGCCGTTAGGGCCTGCTGTCGGCCGATGGGAATCGCGAACTCGGTAAACGCCCCCGCAGGGGTGATTCGGCCGATCTTGTTGTCGAGCGGCTCCGTGAACCACAACGCACCGTCGGGGCCAGCCGTGATCCCGTACGTCGGGCTGCTGACGCCGCCCGGGATCGCGAACTCCGTGATGCTTTGAGCCAGCAGGCCGGGCGCAAGAAGGGACAACACGAGCAGAGCGCGCGTGAGAGGGAAACGAGCATTTTTCCTGGGCATCCTCATGGCAACCTCCTTCCCGGCGCCTTCTCCGGAACGCTCCGTGCGGAACATCCCGGATAGACGAACGTCGGGCGTCCTCTCGTCAGGGTTCATCGGAAAATCCGGATTGAGTCTCGCGATTGCTCTTTCTTGCTCTCGTCGCGTTCCAAATTCCGTGTCGGAGCGGCTTGTCCCGCTCAGGTTGAAGCTCATAGCCGCGAAGAGCCGAGATGAGCAACCGCGACGAGGATGCCGACTCCCACGAAGGCCGCGATCGGTGATGACGGGGCCGGTGGGGAATGCCTTGAGCACGACGCGCGCTTCGACGCGCTCGCCGGGGCGGATCTTGAAGCTCTCCTGGTCGCTCTTGGCGAATCGCCGGGCCTTTCCCGTCTCGTCGAGCCAGTGCGAGACATGCAAGCGATATCGGCCGGGCTGCGAGGTCGCTTTTCGTCCAGGTCGGGTCCGAGGACTCGGAAATGGGTTGCTCGACACCGCTCTCCAGCCGAACCAGTCGAGTGATGACCCGGGAAGCGGTGGGTTTGGCGTCGCCGGACTTTTCCACCACGATGACGTCGAGCGACCCGGTCGCGGCTTCGGCGGCGGTCTTCGAGCGGGAGACGCCGATCGAAACGCATCCGTCGAGCAACACCGGAGCGAGCGCCGCCAGAACGAGAACGGACTGCCAGGCCTTTGGTCGAAAGCGCTTCATCGCGACCTCCTTTCCCGGCGTCTTCGCCGGAATCGGCCGCTCTGTCTTGAGCGATAATCACGATCGCTCTTTCCGGCAGGCGAAGTCTTCGGGAACTCCCGGGATTGTTCTGGTTTTCTGCTGAGGACTCGCGGGCATGCGCGTCAGCTTCGGCGACTGCACGTTCGATTCGGACACGCGGGAGCTTTTCCGCGGCGGCAAACCCGTCCACCTGTCTCCGAAGGCCTTCCGCCTGCTGGAGCTGCTCCTCGAAGAGCGCCCGCGGGCCCTTTCGAAACCGCAACTACAGGAGAAACTCTGGCCCCGGACATTCGTGTCCGAGGCAAACCTCGCCGGCCTCGCGGCCGAAGCGCGCCGCGCGATCGGAGATTCCGCGAAGGGATCGAAGCTGCTTCGGACGGTTTACGGTTTCGGTTACGCCTTCTCAGGGGAGGCCACGGAGGAGCATCCCGCCGCCGCCGCCGTCCGGCGGAGCCGGTTCCTCCTCGTCCGCGACGAGGAAGAAATCCCGCTCGGGCCGGGTGAAAACATCCTCGGCCGCGACGAGCAGGCCTCGCCCAGGATCGACGACGACACGGTTTCCCGGAGACACGCGCGCCTGCGCATCACCCAGGAGGACGCCACGATCGAGGATCTCGGCAGCAAGAACGGCACGTTCGTGGAAGGCAAACGGGTCGGCGCAAAGGCAGTGCGGCTCTCCGCGGAGAACCAGATTCAGGTCGGCTCCGTGTTCCTGACCTTCCGGGTGCTCTCCCCGAAGAAATCCACGGCGACCCTTCGCCGACCGCGTCCGCGGTGACCCGGCTCGGGGCCCGGTCGCGGCGCGACGTGAGCAGATCCTTCGCTTCGCTCAGGATGACAGGGTAAGGTCGCCTCGAAACATCCTTACCATCATATCCCACCGGGCGCCCCGGCGCTCGCGGCGCGAGGAGTCTCCGCGAAGTAACCGAGCGGAGGAGCCTCGCGCCGCGGGAGCGCAGCGCTTGCGCGGGAAAAGGCGAGCGGTCGAGGCCGCATCCGGCCGAGCCGCTCGCCGGTGCGCCGACGGCGCATTTCCCGCGCAAGCGCGGAGCGACGGAGTGGGAGGCGGGGGAGGGCCCCAGGGAAGATCCGGGTGACGGGCGGCGAGACGGCGCAATGCCGTGTGAGTTCGCGGTAACGGTCGGAGGGGTATCAGTCGGAGTCAGCCGCCCTCCTGCCCGGTGCTGGACCTGCCCTTCCCCACCTCCTCTTGGCCTTTCTGACGAGGCCGGGAAGCCGAGGGTTACAGGAATTCGCAGCAGGAAGCAAAAAGAAGAGTCACCGGCGAATCCCCTCGCCCCCGCCCTCTCCCGGAGGGCGAGGGAGGAGATTCGGAATTACGGTTGCTTACACGCTTCCGCTCGCGTACAACTCTGCCGTGAAGAAGCGGCCGGCTCCTGTCAGGGCTCTTGCTTTGTCGAGAGCTCTGCGGGTCTATCTGTATGTCACCGCAGCCATTACCGGCGCTGCGATCATGATTGTGGAGATTCTCGGCGCTAAGATGCTCTCGCCGTACGTTGGCCTGTCGCACTTCGTTTGGACGGCGCAGATTGCCGTGACTCTTGTGGCGCTGGCATGCGGCTACTACGCTGGAGGTCGGCTCGCGGATCGGTCGCCGAAATTGGGGCAGCTGTACTGGGCCATCCTCGGCGCAGCCGTGTATTTAGCGGTGACGGTGTTCATTTGCGAACCGGTCGCTTATTGGTGCCTCGATTTCAACCTGGCCTTCGGCGCCTTGATGGCTTCCGGCATCCTGTTCTTCGTCCCATTGGCTCTCCTGGCAATGACAGGGCCGTTTCTGGCGCCCGTGATCACCTCCTCTATCGAGAGCGTGGGAGGGAACGTGGGCCGCCTCATATCGATCGGCACTCTGGGGAGTCTGGCGGGCACGTTTCTCATCGGCTACCTCCTGATTCCCTTGTTTCCGAACTCGATCACTATGTATGCGACGGCCCTGCTTCTGATTGTGGTCTGCGTCGGCTACCTTACGGTCAATCGCCGAAAAGCGGCGCCCGTCCTCGTTCTTGCGCTCGCGCTGAGCGCAGGTTTTGGCCTCAAAGGCGACATGGGTCTGAAGGGCAGCTACCGGAAGGTCGTCGAGGAGTTCCGTGGCAATTCATACTTCGGCCAGCTGCAGGTGGTCGCGGCGCGCGACCGTTCCTGCCGTTACCTTCTGAACGACAATGTCATCCAGAACATGTACGACCCTGAGCGCAAACAAAGCGCGGCCGCTTTCACCTTCGTGCTGGCGGAGCTGGCGCGAGCTTATACCGCTGAGATCCATGACGTGCTTTGTATCGGCATGGGCGTCGGAATCGTTCCGGGCGATTTCGCGCGCCATGGAGCGCGCGTGGATGTCGTCGAGATCAACCCCGCTGTGGTGAAGGTCGCCGCCCGCTTCTTTGATTTCCAACCGGAGCAAGTGGCGCTGTCAATCGATGATGGACGCCATTTTCTCAATCGCTGCCGCAAGAAGTATGACGTGGTTATTCTGGACGCCTTTCTGGGCGATTCCTCGCCGTCGCATCTGATGACGCGCGAGGCTTTTGGCTCCATCGCCCGCGTCCTGCGCCCTGGTGGAACCCTCGTCATCAATGTGCTTGCCCATCTGGAGCCGGGCCGGGACTTTTTTGCGGCGTCGCTCGAGAGAACATTGAAAGAAGTCTTCCCGGGTGTGCGACTGCACAGCAATGGGTTGGACGGAGCCGTCTTTTTTGTCGCGACGGACCGTGCGAACCCGGAATTCACACATCCACCGGATCTCGCGGGCGTGCACCCGGATGCGCTGGGTGGCACAGAGGCCGCGATCATCCGCCGGGTCGAGACTCCACCCGAACACGGGCGTGTGCTGAGCGACGATTACAACCCCGTTGAGTTCTATGACGCTCGGAACCGCGAAGAGCTCCGAAGAACGTTGGCGAAAATGGCGAAGGATATGTGAGACGGGGGTCGACGACAGACCGATACGACGCCTTCCTTCCCCGCCGGGAGAAAGCCAGGACTACGGCGTCGTGAAGCGCACGACGGCGGCGGCCGGAGTCCTCTCTTCGGGCGTCTCCGCCGGTTCGGCCTCCTTCTCTCCGTAGATGTCGGGGCCTTTTCCGCGGCGGCGCGCGAGCCTCTGCCGCAGCCGGTCCATGACGATGTAGAAGACCGGCGTGACGTAGAGCGTCAGGGTCTGCGAGAAGACGAGCCCACCGACGACGGCGAGGCCGAGGGGCCGGCGCGACTCCGCCCCCGCCCCGAAGCCCATGGCGATCGGCAGGGTCCCCATCAGGGCGGCCATCGTCGTCATCATGATCGGCCGGAACCGCACGAGGCAGGCCTCGAAGATGGCGTCGGCCGGACTCCTGCCTCCCCGCTGCGCCTCGATCGCGAAGTCCACCATCATGATGCCGTTCTTCTTCACCAGCCCCACGAGCATGATGATGCCGACGAAGGCGTAGATCGACAGCTCCGTCCGGAAGAGCATCAGCGTCACGAGCGCGCCCACGCCGGCGAACGGGAGAGCCGTCAGGATCGTGATGGGATGGATGAAGCTCTCGTACAGGATCCCGAGCACCATGTAGATGACGGCGATGGCGACGAGCAGGAGGAGCCCCAGCCCCCGCACGGAGCTCTGGAAGGCCTGCGCGGTTCCCTGGAAGCTGGTCTGGATTGTCGCGGGGAGATTCCCGCGCGCCAGCGCGTCCACGGCGCCGACGGCCTCCCCGAGCGAAACGCCGGGCTTCAGGTTGAAGGAGATCGTCACGGAGGGGAGCTGCCCCGTGTGGGCCACCGCGAGAGGTCCGCTGCTGCGGCTGATCGCGCCGAGCGAGGAGAGGGGCGCGAGCTGGCCGGAGGAAGCGCGCACGTAGAGAAGCGCGATCGAGTTGGGGTTCGCCTGGAACTCCGGGGCCAGCTCCATGATGACCTGGTATTCGTTGTTCGGCGCGTAGATCGTCGAGATCTGGCGCGTGCCGTAGGCCGTGTAGAGCGCGTCCTCGATCTTCTGGGGAGTGATCCCGAGGGCGGCCGCCTTGTCCCGGTCGATCGCGAGGTTGATCTGCGGGTTGGACAGCTGCAGGTCGCTCGTCACGTCCTGGATGCCGGAGAGGCCGCGCATCTTCTGCTCGAGCTGCGGCGCGTACCGGTAGAGCTCCGCCGTGTCCGAGTCCTGGAGCGTGTACTGGTACTGGCTCTTGGTCAGGCTTCCGCCGAGGCGGATGGGAGCCGGCACCTGGAGAAAGGCCCGGATCCCCGTGAGCCTCGCGAGCTTCGGACGCAGGTCCGCGATGATCTCGTCGGCCGAGCGCTTGCGCTCCGACCGGGGCTTCAACTGCCCCAGGACGATTCCGGAGTTGCCGACGCTGATGTTGCCCCGCGGACCGCAGCTGGAAAGGACGTTGGCGACGTCGGGGTGGCTGCGCACGACCGCGGCGACTTCCTGCTGGTGCGTCTTCATCGCGGGAAACCCGATCCCCTGCGCTCCCTCGGTGAAGCCGAAGATCAGGCCGGCGTCCTCGGTCGGAAGGAAGCCCTTGGGGATCTTCACGAAGAGGTAGCCGGTCGCGGCGAGCACGAGGATCGAGAAGACGAGCACCTTGATCGGATGGCCGAGCACCGGCTTCAACGTCCTGCCGTAGAACGAGAGGATGGCGTCGAAGCCGCGCTCGGTCACGCGGTAGAAGCGGCCGTGCGTCTCTTCCCGGGGAGGCTTCAGGAAGCGGCTGCAGAGCATCGGAGTCAGGGAGAGCGAGACGAAGCCCGAGACGAGGATCGCGACGCCGATCGTCACCGCGAACTCGTGGAAGAGGCGGCCGATGATGCCGCCCATGAAGAGGATCGGGATGAAGACGGCGGTGAGCGAGAGGGTCATCGAGAGGATCGTGAAGCCGATCTCCTTCGAGCCCTTGAGCGCCGCCTCGAGCACGCCCTCCCCGTGCTCCATGTGCCGGACGATGTTCTCGAGCATCACGATCGCGTCGTCCACGACGAATCCGACCGAGAGCGTCAGGGCCATGAGCGAGAGGTTGTCGAGGCTGTAGCCCATCAGGTACATGACCGCGAAGGTCCCGACGATCGAGAAGGGAAGAGCGAGCGACGGGATCACGGTCGCGGAGAGGTTGCGCAGGAAGAGGAAGATGACGAGGACGACGAGGCAGAGCGTCAGGAGCAGGGTGAAGCGCACGTCGTTGACGCTGTTGCGGATCGACGCCGAGCGGTCGTAGAGGACGTGCAGCGAGGCGGCGGCCGGCAGCTGTTTCTGGAACGTCGGAAGGAGCCGCTGCACTTCCCCGGCCACGGCGACCGTGTTGGTTCCGGGCTGCTTGTAGATCGCCAGGGAAATGGAGCGCTCGTCGTTGTACCAGGCGGCCGTCTTGTCGTTCTCGACGCCGTCCACGACGCGGCCGATGTCGGAGAGGCGCACGGGTGATCCGTTTCGGTAGGCCACGATGACCGGCCGGTAGGCGGCGGCGTCCGTCAACTGGCCGTTGGCCTGGACGGTGAAGGAAGTCATCGGGCCGTAGAGGGTGCCCGTGGGGAGATTGACGTTGGACCCCTGCACGGCCAGGGCCGCTTCGTCGATGCCGATGCCCCGGGAGGCGAGCGCCCGCGGATCGAGCTGCACCCGCACCGCGTACTTCTGCGGGCCGAAGACCTGGACCTGCGCCACGCCGGAGACCGTCGAGATCCGCTGCGCCATCATCACTTCGCCGTACTCGTCGAGATCCGAGAGGGGAAGCGTCGCGGAAGTCAGCGTCAGGTAGAGGACCGGCTGGTCCGCCGGGTTGACCTTCTGGAAGGAAGGGGGGCTCGGCATGTTGGGCGGCAGCTGCCGCGCCGCGGCCGAGATGGCCGACTGCACGTCGAGGGCCGCGCCGTCCAGGTTGCGCGACAGGTTGAACTGCAGCGTGATCGAGGTCGAGCCCTGCACGGAGCTCGAGTTCATGTTGTCCAGCCCCGCGATCGTCGAGAACTGCTTCTCGAGCGGAGTCGCGACGGAGGACGCCATGGTCTCCGGCGAGGCGCCGGGCAGCGCCGCCGAGACCTGGATCGTCGGAAAGTCCACGTTGGGCAGGTCGGAGATCGGAAGGAGGCGATATCCCATGACGCCGAAGAGGAGGATCCCGATCATGACGAGCGTCGTCATGACGGGGCGGCGGATGAACAGCGCGGCGATGTTCATGAGGCTCTCCCTTCCGTCTGCTTGATCTCCACCTTCGAGCCGGGCGCCAGCCGCAGCTGCCCGTCGGTGACGACCCGCTCCCCCGCCTGCAGGCCATTGGCCACGACGGCGAGCGCGCCGTGCGTCCGGCTGACCGTGACGGGCCGCGACTCCACGGTCAGGTCGTTCTTGACCACGTAAACGTACTGCCCCGCCTGTCCCGTCTGCACCGCCTCCGACGGGACGACGATGGCGCCGGCCTCGGTCGCGAGCGTGAGCACGACGTCCACGTACTCGCCCGGCCAGAGGGCCTCGTTGCGATTCGAGAACGTCGCCTTCAAGAGGATCGTGCCCGTCGTCATATCGACCGCGTTGTCCCAGAACGTCAGTTCTCCCGTCTGCGCGCCGCCGGGATTGCCGGAGGGGGAGGCCGCCACGGCGAGTCTCTGTCCCGGCCGGCTATGCCGGCGGATCGCGGCGAGCGAGGACTCGGGCACGGCGAAGGAGACGAACACGGGCTGAACCTGGTTCAGGACCACGAGCGGCTTGTCGTCGTTCCCCTTGACCTGGTTGCCGGGATAGACGAGGACGCTCCCGGCGCGGGCGGAGATCGGGGCCGTGACCGTGCAGTAGGAAAGTTGCAGCCTCGCGTTCTCCACGGCCGCCTCGTCCGCCTTCACCGTCGCGAGCGAGGCCGCGGCGGCGGAACGGGTCGTGTCGTACAGCTCCTTGGTGACGTAGTCCTTCTGGACGAGATCGGCGAAGCGCTTGACCTGGTTCTCGGACCACTCCGCCGTCGCGCGGTCGCGCTCGAGCTGGGCGCGCGCCTGGGCGAGCGTCGCCTCGTACGGGCGCGAATCGATCTGGAAGAGCAGCTGCCCCTTCGTGACGTCCTCCCCCTCCTTGAATCCGACCTTCGTGACTTCGCCGCCCACCCGCGCCTTCAGCGACACCGTCGAAGAGGGCTCGACGTGGCCGATCGCGCGCAATTCCAGACGGCACATCCTGCCGCGCGGCGGTTCCGACGGTGACGGGAACCGATTCCTTCGCGGCGCCCCGCGCGTCCTTCTTCGCGCAGCCGGCGGCGGTCAGGGCGGCCGCCGAGAAAACGGCCGCCCGCAGGAGGAGCCGGACCCGAGGCGCTCTCGACAATGTTGCTCATGGAGCTGCCCGTGTTTCCTTTCGTTGCCGGCGGCGGAGCCGTCGCGGGACCCGGAAGGGGTGCGCAGCGCGCCGGTGTCGTGCGCGAGCTGGGCCATCGCCAGAAACCAGCTCGCGCGCGCCCTGACTTCCTCGGCGCGGGCGTTGGCGAACGCGGTCTGAGCGGCCAGGAGGTCCAGGATGCTCCCGACACCCGCCTTGTAGCGGCCGAACGCGACTTCTTCAGACTGCTGCGCGCTCGCAAAGAGGTCTCGCGCCGTCTTGACCTGATGGGAGGCCGTCTTCAAGGCGTAGTAGCTCGTCCAGACCTGGAGGATCACCTGGTCCGTCAGGGTCTCCACCTGCGAGTGCGCGACCTCCGCGTCCTCGCGCGCCTTGAGCGTGTCGTAGGTGGTCTTCCATCCGGTGAAGACCGGGATCCTGAGCAGGATCGCCCCCGCGTACACGTCGGCGTAGGGGACGGTCGGCGAGTTGTAGAAGTAGTTCCGATTGATCGTCCCGCTGGCGAAGAGAGACGGCAGGCCCTCCGCGCGGACCGAACGGACGTGGCTCTCCGCGCTCATGGCGACCAGCCGGGCGGAGGCCAGGTCCGGCCGGTCCGCCTCGGCCTTCGCGATGAGGTCATCGACGGTCTCCCCGACGGCATCCACGTTGACGTCCGACGGCAGCTCCCCGGCTTCGACGGGGATGTTGGCCGAGACTCCCATCGCGGTCGCCAGCGATCCGCGGAGTATCTGGATCTGTCCTTCCACCGTCAGAAGCGCCAGCTCGGCCTGCGAGAACGCGGTCCTCGCCTGCAGCTCGTCGGCGATCGTCCCCACGCCGGCGTTGTGGCGTTCCTGCGCGGCATTGAGGCTCTCGCGCGCGGCCTTCAGGCTCGCCTCCTGCGCCACCTGGAGCGCCTTGGAGGTCAGGTACAGGTAATAGGACTGCTCGACCTGGAGCGCGACGTTCTGAATCGCGGCGTTGTGCGCGTAATCGGCCGCAAAGAGGAAGCGCCGGGCCTCCTCGACGTCCGCGCTGCGCCCGCCGGAGTCCAGAAGAAGCCACGTCAGGCTGACGGAGGGACCATAGGTCGTCTGCAGAAAGATGCTTCTCCCGCCCAGCGCCGCCTGTTTCTGGCGCGTGATGCTCCCGTCGAGCTCGAGCGTGGGGAAGTACTCCGACCTCTTGGAGCCGAGGTCCGCGGCCGCCGATCTGGCGAGAAACCAGGACGTCCGGGTCAATGGGTTATTGCGCAGAGCCAGGTCGAGGATCTGGGAGAGGGACAGCGTCGTGCCGGGCTGGAGGTACTCGGACGGGATCGCCGGGGCCGGCGGAGGGGTCGGGGTGGGCAGCCGCGCCTCGGAAACAGGCTGCCAGGGACGCTCGGGCGCGGGCGACACGCCGTCGTCCGCCGAGCGGCCGGGCGGGAGGGACAAGCACCCGGCCGCCGCCAGGAGGACGGCGGCGACTCCCGGGACAGCACGACTCTTCTTCATGCGCTCTGGCTCGCGATTCCCCGCGTGAAGGTCCCGATGATCTCGGCCACGAGGTAATCCAGCGAATCGTCCTCGCTTCGAAAACAGTTCGCGGCGCGGATCATGCCCCGAAAAAGCTCCGCGGCGATGCGGGGATCTATGCCGCGAAACTCCCGCGACTCGATCCCATCCACGATCGCCTTTCGGAAGAGGGCAATGATGTCTTCACGCCGCTGGCGAAGCTCTCCCTCTCGCATCGCGAAACGCCTCTCGTCGCTTTGAAGCAGGCTGAACAGATGCCGGCGCTGCCAGGAGAACTGCAGGGTCTCCCGGGCGATCCGCTCGAGGCGGCGCGTCGCGGAGATTTCTTTCGAGGAAGTCCGGACAAGCGTGGCATAGAGATCGTCGAGCGCCTGGAGAATCGTCTCGAAATAGAGCTCCTCCTTGGTTCGGAAGTAGCGGTAGACGGTCCCCTTGCCGACGCCGGCCAGCGCCGCGACGTCGTCGATCAGGACCTCATGGAACTCCTTCTCGGCAAAGACCCGTGAAGCGGCTTCCAGGATCTCGTCCTTCTTGACGACCGTCTTGACGCGCGGCATCGGCGTATCCTATTTCGAAACTGACCGGTCAGTTCCATTATTTCTACGGAGGGCTCATGGAGAAGGTTGCGCCAATCAAACCCGCCGTCCCGGCGTCCGTTCTCGAGCAGCTCGACATCCGGGTCGGCACGATCCTCGCCGTGGAAGACCTCCCCCGGTCCCTGAAGCTGGTCCGGCTGGTCGTCGATTTTGGCGACCACACGCGGCGGATTCTCGCCGGGATGAAACAGGAGAGGCACAACCCCGCCGAAATCGAAGGCAAGCAGGCCCTCTTCGTCGTGAACCTCGAGCCGCGGAAGATGATGGGCGAGATGTCGGAAGGCATGCTCCTCGACATCGGCTACGCCGACGGCATTCCCCCGGCCCTGGCGATCCCCGAGCGCCCGGTCCCCAACGGCTCCCGCGCAAGCTAGACCGTCGCTCCGCGACTTGCAGCGTTCCGGACCCGGAAGTCACGTGCAGGCCCTGGTCGGGCGCAGCCCCGGTCGCGCGCGCGGAGTCTCGCCAGAGGTGAGGAGCCTCGCGCCGCGGGAGCGTAGCGTCTGTGCGGGATCAGTCGACGGTCGAGGCCGCATCCGCCGTGTCGTCGCTGGTGCGCACGAAGGGTGCAGACTCCGCGCAAGCTCGGCGACGTTCGCTATCGTTGGCGGTATGGCATCCGCCCGGCGGCCCTATTACGCGTTGAGGCACCGGGATTATCGGAGGCTGATTGTTGGCCAGCTCTTCTCGATGATCGGGTCGCAGATGCAGGTGGTGGGAATCAACTGGCACATCTACCTGCTGACGCGCTCTCCGCTGGCGCTCGGGTTCGTGGGGTTGACCCGCGTCGTGCCGATCATCGCGTTTTCGCTCTGGGGAGGAGTCATCGCCGACCGGAGCGACCGGCGGCGCGTCATGATCTTCACGCAGCTCGGCATGACGGCGGTGGCGCTCGCGCTCGCGGGCCTGACCTTCGCCAACCGGGAGACCCTCTGGCTCCTGTACGCCCTGAACTTCCTCGGGGGGGCCGCGGGGGCGTTCGACGGGCCGGCGCGCAACTCCCTTCTCCCGAGACTCGTTCCGGCCGGCGAGCTCCCGGGCGCCCTTTCTCTCAACTTTTCGGTTTTCCAGGCCGCGGTGATCGGAGGGCCGGCAATCGCGGGATTGATCCTCGCCGGGCACGCGGGGGGCCTGCCAATGAGCACCCGGCTGCCCGCCGCGGGGATGCCGGTCAATACGTCCGCTCTCGCGCTCATCTACCTGCTCAACGCCGTCTCCTTTCTCGCGGTGATCTTCGCGCTCGTGACGATGCGGACTTCCGGCGCGCCGGAGAAGGAATCGCAGGAAGCGCA
The DNA here is from genome assembly GCA_963741435.1 of uncultured Acidobacteriota bacterium. Lineage (GTDB taxonomy): Bacteria > Acidobacteriota > Thermoanaerobaculia > UBA5066 > Gp7-AA6 > JAWOLE01. The sequence goes on from CAVUIX010000004.1 coordinate 27,352, forward strand.
TCCCTGGGCCGCTTTGAAAGAGGGCCTTCGCTTCGTTTTCACGACGCCGCTTGATGGTCTGGACGATGGGGCTCGACTTCCTCGCGACGTTCTTCTCGGGGTCCATGTCGCTCCTGCCCATCTTCGCGGACCAGGTTCTCGGAGTCGGCGCGAAGGGTTACGGGATCCTGGTCGCGGCGCCCGCGGTGGGCGCGCTGGCCGGCTCGATCTTCGTCTCGATCCGGCCGCTTCCCTCGCGTCAGGGGCCGATCTTCCTCGCATCCGTCGCGGCCTACGGAGCGGCGACCGTCGTGTTCGGCTTCTCGCGCAGTTTCGTCCTGACGATGGTGGCCCTGGCGTTTGTCGGCCTCGCCGACGCCATCTCGACCGTGATCCGTCAGACGCTGCGGCAACTGATCACGCCCGACCGCCTGCGGGGCAGGATGACGTCGGTGAACGCGATCTTCTTCACGGGCGGGCCACAGCTGGGAGAGATGGAAGCGGGTCTGGTGGCGTCCCTCTTCGCCTCCACGGCGGTCGGCGTCACCGTTGCGGTGGTCTCGGGCGGCATAGCGACACTCCTCGTCGTGTCTGCCGTCGCCCTGCTCGCCACGAGTGTCCGGCGCTACGATCTTCGCCAGCACGTGTCGGGCGTTTCCCCCATTCCCGATCGAGGAGGCGTCTCCGGGCCGGGCCGGCACGTCGCTCGAATCATGACCGGCACGCTGGAAGAGGAAGACGCCGTCGTCGTCGATCGCCTCACAGTGCGGTACCGGCGTGCGACGGCCTGCGACGCGGTGTCGCTTCGAGTCCGGCCCGGCAGCGTCTATGCGCTTCTTGGAAGAGACGGCGCCGGGAAATCTTCTCTCGCGCGGTGCGTGCTCGGACACCTCAAGCCAACGGCCGGCCGGGTCCTCGTGTTCGGCCAGGATGCGTGGAGGCGCCGCCGCAGGCTCCGCGGGATCGTGCGGGAGATCTCGGCCGAGACCGCTGCCGGGCAGGTGGCGCAGGCGCTCGCGGCCGACACGCGCCTCCTCGTCCTCGATGATCCGGTCTTCGCCTCGGAGGACGAGCGGAGCAGGACAATTCAAGAGCTCGGAACCGCGGCGTCGCGGAGGCGGACCGCGATCCTCTACGCGACGCGCAGGCCGTCGGATGTCGAGCGGGTTGCCGATCGCGTCGGCATTCTCCATCGGGGAAAGCTCCTGATCGACGAAGACATCGCCGCGCTGAGGTCGCGTTTCCGGAGGATTCTCTATCGGAGCGAGGTCACGCCGACGCGCACGGAATACGGAAATGAGCTCGATCTCTTCGACGCGGTCCGCGTGCGGGTTCGCGGGTGGGGCGTGGAGGCGATCGTCTCGAATTACTCGCAGGACGGCTTCGACCGTTTTCGCTCAACCGACGGCGTGACGGATGCGGAAGAGACGCCGATGACGCTCCCGGAGATCTTCGAAGCGCTCTCTCCGGAAACGTCGCCGCCCGCGTTTCCGTAGCCCGAAGAAACGACGTGAACGAAGGCGCCCGGCGGCCGGCCGACCGACTTTGTTATCGTCGCGGCCACGGTGGCGGGGTTTTTCCGCGAAAAAGACGTAGCTGACCTGCGACGGCGTGCCGCTCTCGGAGATCGCGCGCGCGGTGGGAACGCCGGTCTACGTCTACAGCCGGGCGGCCATCGAGGAGAGCTTTCGCGCTTTCGACACGGCCTTCGCCGCGGTCCCGCACCTGGTCTGTTACGCGGCCAAGGCCAACTCGAACCTGGCGATCCTGAAGCTCCTGGCGTCGCTCGGCGCGGGGGCGGACGTCGTCTCGGGCGGGGAACTGCGCGCCTGCCTCGAGTCGGGTTTCGCCCCGAACCGGATCGTCTTCTCCGGCGTCGGCAAGACGGACGAGGAAATCCGCGCCGGCGTCGCCGCCGGCCTCCTCGCGTTCAACGCGGAGTCCGAGCGCGAGATGGAGAAGATCGACGCCGAGGCCGGACGGCAGGGGAAAACGGCGCGGGTCGCCCTGCGCGTCAATCCGGACATCGACGCGAAGACCCATCCCTACATCTCGACCGGCCTGAAGCACAACAAGTTCGGAGTGGACATCGGCATGGCGCGCGGGATCTTCGGCCGCTCGCGGCGCTGGAAGAACCTGACCATGACGGGAGTCCAGGCGCACATCGGCAGCCAGATCCTGGAGACCGCGCCGCTCGAAGAGACCTCGCGGGAGCTCGCGGCGCTCGCCCGCGCGCTCGCCGGCGAAGGGTTTCCGCTCGAGACGCTGGACATCGGCGGAGGATTCGGAGTGGCCGGCGCGGGCGAGAAGCAGCTCGCCCCGGCCGATTACGCCGCGGCCGTCCTGCCGTATCTCTCGGGCCTTCCCTTCCGGATCCTGATCGAGCCCGGGCGCGCCATCGTGGGACCGGCGGGCGTTCTCGTCACGCGCGTGCTCTACGTCAAGGAGAACCGCGGCCGGCGTTTCGTGATCACCGACGCGGGCATGAACGACCTGATCCGCCCGCCGCTGTACGGCGCGATCCATTCCATTGAATCCGTTGACCCTCCGAAAGGACACAGACATCCGGGCGGACGTCGTCGGTCCGATCTGCGAGACGAGCGATTTCCTCGCCCGCGACATCGTCCTTGCCGAGCCGGCCGAAGGGGACCTGCTCGCCGTCCGCGACGCGGGGGCCTACGGGTTCGCGATGTCTTCCAACTACAACTTCCGCCCGCGCGCGGCCGAGGTCCTGGTCGAGCGGGGCTCCTTCCGCACCGTCCGCCGGCGGGAGACATTCGAGGACCTCGTTTTGCCCGAACAAGAGTAGAATCCCGCCGTACTTCAAACTGATGCAAATTCCCCGACGAACCCGTAATCGCGACAGCCATGTTTTAGCTCGCGCGGGGAGTCCCGCGCATCCGGAAGGAGTAAGAATCATGCGTTTTCGTCTCATCCTGGTCGCATTCATGTGTCTCGCGCTCGTTGTTCCTCTCGCGTTCGCGCAGACGACCGGCTCCGTCAGCGGTGTCGTGAGGGACAAGGACGGCGGACCGCTGCCCGGCGTCACCGTCACGATCTCCGGCCCGCAGATGCCGCGCGGACAGACGACGACGACACTGGCGGACGGCTCGTTCAAGTTCCAGGCGCTTCTGCCCGGCGTCTACCACGTGAAGGCGGAGCTGCCCGGGATGGTCAAATGGGAACAGGACGTCGTCGTCGCCCTGGAGAAAAACACGGAGGTGTACCCGTCGATCGGCATGACGGCGGCCGCGCAGGTCACGGTCACCGCCGAGTACCCGCTCGTGGACACGAAGGCCACGGACGTCTCCAAGGTGACGCCCAAGGAGACGATCGAGAAACTGCCGCTCGCGCGCACGTTCACCGGGCACGTTTCAACTCGCGCCCGGCGTCGCGGAGAACAACTCGAGCGCTCCCAACGCCGGCGGCGGCAAACAGGACAACACGTTCCTCTACGACGGCGTCACCATCACCAACCCGTTCTTCGGCGACCTCTACCAGGACTTCGCCGAGCTCGACATCCAGGAGGTCAACATCACCCGCGGCGGCGTGACGGCGGAGTACGGCCGGACCGGCGGCTTCATCGTCAACGGCGTCACCAAGTCCGGCACCAACGACCTGCACGGCGAGGCGCGGCTCGAGTACCAGCCCGCCGGCGCCGCCGCCAAGAGCAAGGATCCCGACGATCACGAGCCAGTTCGAGAAGTTCCGGCCCGGCCTGGACGTCGGCGCCCCGATCGTGAGGGATTTCCTCTTCGTCTACGGTTCGGTCAACCTGCTCCGCCAGACGGAGCAGGACCGGGTGAACACCCTCGGCACGGTGCCGGACAGCGACACCGATGTCAACGAGTACTTCGCCAAGCTGACCGGCAATCCCGCTCAGAACCACCTGATCAATGCCTCGTTTCGCTATCGCGGCATCACGGCGAACAACGCCGACATCACCAACTTCAGCGCTCCCTCGACGGGCGACAATCCGAAGACGATCGACCGCGTCATCGTCGCGTCCTGGTACTGGATCGTCAACCCCAAGATGACGCTCGAGGCAAGGTTCAACCACAACGAGGACAACAACTCGGTCTCTCCGAACATCTTCGTCCCCTTCAAGGCCGCGCCCTTCAACGCCGCGGCGCCCTATCTTTCCGGCGTGTTTCCAGACGGGACACTCCACGACAAACGGCAAGGACTACATCTTCCCGCCGGCCACCACGGTCGGCCAGCGGATCGGAGCGGGAGTGGGGAGCGGCGATCTCGGGCCGAACGACCAGAACTTCTTCCGCGACGAGTACCGGCTGCAGACCTCCTACTTCTCGAACTTTCTCGGCGCGTCCCACGACATCAAGGCGGGAGTCACGATGTCCGTCAACCGGGAAGACCTGAGTCGCGCGTCCAACGGATGGGGGACGATCACGATCAGCGACTCGAGCAACTGCGGCCCGGTCGCCGCGCGCCCCTGCTACCGCGCCCGCTTCACCCCTCCGTTCCAGCAGATCTCGCGCGCCACGACCTACGGCGCTTTCCTCCAGGACCAGGCGACCTGGAACCGCCTGACCGTCAACGTGGGCGTCCTCGTCAACGAGGATTACTACATCCCCAACGACGACAGCTCGTTCACCTTCATCCGGGGCAATCCCGCGACACCGGGCAACGCGGCCGCCATTCCGCCGTGCAGCACCAACCCGTCCACGGCCGCCTGCACCTATCACCGGCCGCATCAACATCCCCTGGGGCAAGCAGTGGCAGCCGCGCATCGGCATCGCCTACGAGATTGACCCGAAGGCCCACGACAAGGTCTATGTCAACGCCGCCCGCTACGACAACATGGACAACCAGTCCATCGCCCGCGCGGCGGCGCCGTTCCGCGCCCTGCGCGTGGACGATTACATCAACCTGACGACGGGCGCCCTGATCACCGAGGTGGTCCGGGCCAATCAGACCAACAAGCTCGTCATCCCGAACATCGATCCGACGTACACCGACGAGGGGATCATCGGCTACGCCCGGCCGCTCGGCGACGGCTGGTCGGCCGAGATCTGGGGGATGTACCGCAAGTCCACCGACATCATCGAGGACTTCACGATCACCCACGACGGCTCGAACTTCCGCTACGGGAACATCCCGGCGGACCGGCGCTACCGGGCGGCGACCATCGAGGTCCGCAAGGCCTACGGCGGCAACTGGACCATGGACGCTTCCTACACGCTCTCGCGGCTGGACGGGAACTGGGACCTCGACACGTCGGGGACCTCGATCTTCTACTCCTCCTCCTACATCGGGGACGGCCCCGGCCTCTTCCCGACGGATCCGAACCACGAGGGAATCCTGCAGGGGGATCGCGAGCACATCGCGAAGCTCTTCGGGACGTACACGTTTCCGACCAGGACGGTCCTGGGCGGCTACCTGCGCTTCCAGAGCGGCCAGCCCTGGGAGGCCCGCGGCTTCGACCCGGTCAACGGAACCGACCTGCTGCCGATCGAGCCCGCCGGCAGCCGGCGGAACTCCTCCTGGACGAACTTCGACCTGCTCCTGGCGCAGAACATCCCCATCGGGCCGGCCAACCTGCGCCTGGAGGGCCGGCTCCTGAACGTCTTCAACACGCAGCCGGCCCTGACCGTCAATCGGGACTTCTGCAAGGCGAGCCCGTGCCTTTCCACCGTGGGCATCCCGGCTTCGAACCTGAATCCACTCTTCGGAACGCCGACGACCTACGCGCCCCCGCGGCGGTTCATCGCGTCGGCGATCGTCACCTACTAGCCGAGGCGACAGATTCTCGATCGGGCCGGAGGCAGGGCGCCTCCGGCCCTTTTCTTTTCAGCGGGCGGCCTTGACGTTCGCGAGCGTGCGGGCGACCTCGGGCTGATTCGGGTCGAGGGCGAGCGAGCGCTCGAGGAGCCGGATGACCGCCTCGCGATGCACGAGGCAGGTCTCGAAGAGCGCGAGGTCGTTCAGGGTCTTCGGGTCCTTCGTCGCCGTTTCGAAACGCGAGAGCGCCGAGACGGCCCCGGGACAGTCGCGGGAGCGGTAGCGCAGGAGGGCCAGGTCTCTCGCGATCGCCTCGTTGTCGGGATACGCTCGGGCGGCGCGCTCGAGGAGCGACCTCGCCGCGGCGGTCTTTCCTTCCTTCTGATACTCGTGCGACCAGCCGATGACCGCCGTCTCCGGATCTCCCTGGAGCGCGGCGAGCGAGCGCAGGAGCCAGTCCTCGGCGCTCTTCGTGTCGCCGCGGGCGCGGTAGAGGACGGCGAGGTTGAACATCGGCGAGTAGTAGCCCGGCGAAAGCGCGAGCGACTTCTCGAAGGCCTGCCTTGCGGCGGAAAAGTCCTTCTCCGTCTCGCGGAAATAGACGCCGAGGTTGTTCCAGGCGCCCTCGGTCAGGCCCGGCCGGTCGCCTCCCGTCGGCGCGAGCGGTTTCGCTTCCGAAGGAGAGAGGTAGCCGAGCGCGAGGAGCTTCTTCGTGTACTCGCTCGCCTGCTCGGAAGACATCTCCTGCGCCGGGACTCGCCGCACGGCGATGTTCGACAGCTCGTCCGTTCTCGCTTGCGCCTTCGAGGGAAGATCGGTAAACGCCGCCGCGATCGGCTTGCCCGGCATCTTCCTGTCGGCGGGCAGATCGAGCAGCGCGAGCACGGTCGGCGCGACGTCGAAGAGGCTCGCCCCGCCCCGCTCGGGGGAAGGCTTCACGCGCGCGCCCCAGGCCGCGAAGACCCCGTCGAAACGGTGCCAGAAGGCGGCGGTGGCCCAGTTGCCGGAGGCGAGCTTGCAGGGGCGATCCTCGCCCCACTTGAACCCGTGGTCGGAGTGGACGAGGAGCGTCGCCCGTCTTCCTGCGCGCGCCGCATCCACTGGCCGAGGATCGCGTCGATCGCGCCGTAATACGCCGCGACGGCATGCCCGTACCGCGCGAAGTCGGCGTCCGAAGCGCAGGCGAGCCTGGGCGGCGTGGCGGACGCGAAGATGTGCCCGACCTCGTCCGTCCCCTCGATGTAGAAGGCGAGCAGATCCGGCAGGTTCTTGTCGTACAGCTCCCGCGCCGCGCGCTGCGTCACGCGGGTCGCGGCCAGGATCCGGGCCAGCGCGGCGATCGGATTCTCCATGCCGGCGCCCGAAGACAGCGCGCTCTCGATCTCGCCGGACGGCACGTCGAGATAGGGAGCGAGGTCCCGCGCCGTCACGCGCCCGTCGCGCGCCATGACCTGGGCCACGCCGGGCTCGAGCGCCGCCGGAAAAGTCGCCCCCGCCAGCGGCAACTTCTCGAAGAGGATCGGGCTCGCGTGGTCGGTCACGAAGAACCCGTTGACCTCCTCGGCGGGATGCGTCGCCCACCATCCGACGACGCCGACCTTCCGCCCCGCGGCCGAGGCGACGTTCCACACCGCGGGCACGGCCCGCGAGTTCCCGGAGATGGGAACCTTCCGGCCGGTCTTCGGATCCACCTCCTGGAAATCGAGCACGCGATGGATGTCCGGCGACACGCCCGTCGCCGCCGTCGTCCACAGGATCGGCGAGATGAGAGGAGCGAAGCTGCGAAGCCTCGCCGTGAATCCTTCGGCAGCAAGCCTCTTCCAGTTGGGCATCTTCCCTTCGCCCGCCAGCCGATCCAGCACCTCGAAGTCCAACCCATCCAGCCCCACCCACAGGACCGGATGCCGCCCCCCCGCCGGCCGCCGCGTCCGTGCAACCACATCCATCGCCTCGACGGGAGCGCGTCCAGAGAGGCTCGGAGCAGCGGGTGAAGGCGAAGGTCTCCCGCTCTCTCGCCCGCAACCGGACAGGAAGAGGGCTCCGGCGACCGCCAGCGCTTCCAAGAGTCTCCAAGGTTTGCAGGAATGGCCGCTTGTTCTCACCGCGGGGCAACGTAGCACACGGGCCAACGATCCAGTGACAGAATTCTGGCCTTAAATATGGTATAACTTTTGGTCGTGAAAAACGCTCCTGTTCGCAGTTTTCATTTGCCGCTTCCTGCTGACCTCTACGAGGAATTGCGGGCGCTTTCGCGCCGGAGAGGCCGGCCCGCTACGGTCGTCGCCCGGGAAGCTATCCAAGGCGGCCTTCGCGCCCTGCGCCGACAGCAGGTGGCTGAGGAGATCGCCGAATACGCTCGCGAATGCGCCGGTACGACGGCCGATCTCGACCCCGAGCTGGAAGCCGCCGGCATCGAAGCCCTGCGCAAGATCGACGAGTGAAACGCGGGGAAATCTACTGGGCGGAGCTCAAGCCCCGCTCCGGGTCGGAACAGCGCGGGCGGCGTCCCGTGGTCATCGTCTCGCACGACTCCTTCAATCGCGTCCCCGGCTGGCGAACTGTCATCGTCGTCCCCGTCTCGACCTCCGCGGCGCAATTGCGCCGGGGCCCAACCGGGATCGATCTGCCGGCCGGTTCCGGAGGCCTCGCGCGGCAAAGCGTCGCCCTCTGCCACCAGGTCACGACTCTCGACCGGGCCAAACTCCGCGGGGCAGTCGGAACGCTCTCGCCCGCTCTTCTGGCGCGAGTCAACAGGGGACTACTCGCGGCGCTCGATCTCGAGGGCGAAGCGGAAGCGCCGTTTGACCCGGCCACACATCGCGAGTAGACTGCGCGGTCCCGCGGTGGGTGTAGCTCAGCTGGTTAGAGCGCCAGACTGTGGATCTGGATGTCGAGGGTTCGAATCCCTCCACTCACCCCAAGTCCTTTGCCATGAGACTTTGCGCCCGTAGCTCAGCCCGGATAGAGCGTTAGCCTCCGGAGCTAAAGGTCGCGCGTTCGAATCGCGCCGGGCGCACCATATTTTTCAGTTATTTAGTCCTGCGATACGCCGTTGAGGGCGCGGCTTCCTAAACTCCGGTCTCACGGCGATGACGTGCGTCGGCATGACGGCCAGGGCAACCGGCGCAACGCACGCCCGGGGCCTCGGCGGTTGGAACCGGGCTCGCATAGACTCTTGGGCAATGCCGGGTGGAGGACACCCCGTGGTCATTTCTCTTGAAGCTTCAGACGCAGGATCGTGCGTCTGTCGTTTACCGCTCTACGCGAGTCGTCTCTTCGTCTCAATGCGGAGTTGTCTCTCTGCCTCTGCATTTGAAAAGGAGGTGTTCCGTGCTGACGTGTAAGGCCTCATTTCTGGTCTTGATCTCGGTCTTCCAGGCCGGCCTCGTCCTTGGCGGTGAGGCGATTCCGAATTGGGCGGCTCCGGCGACGTGGTCGCCTCACAGTGCCGGCAGGGGTGTCACGACGATGGCGGACATCACCAGTCCTCTTCCCTTCATCGGCGTGACTCCGTGCCGCGTCGCGGACACGCGCGGCAACGGGTTCACCGGATCGTATGGTCCTCCGGCGCTCGCCGCCAACGCGAATCGCAACTTCACGATCACGGGGCAATGTGGGATTCCGTCGTCCGCGCTCGCCGTCTCCTTCAACTTCGCGGCCCTGGACGTTGGGGGGGCCGGGGATCTGAGGGTCTTCCCGGCCGGCGGTTCTACGCCGCTTGTTTCGACGATGAACTACAACGGGAACACTCCCAATATCGCCAACGCGGCGGTCGTGCCGCTGGGGACCGGTGGAGCGATCACCGTCAGGGCGGACGCGGTGTCCATCAATCTCATCATCGACGTCAACGGCTACTACGCGAGCACGCCGGCGAACTCGCTCAGTACCTTCGAAATACACAACTCCTCGGGCTGGGCGATCCTTGGCCACACCGCGAGTTCGGGCTTCCTCTCCAGGGGCGTTTTCGGCCTCGCATCGGCGACGACCGGGGAGACCAAAGGTCTTTTTGGAGAGACCGATAGCTCGAGCGATCGTGCCGCAGGCGTTGAGGGCTATGCGCCGGCCGGGACCGGCGCGACAAACGGCGTCCACGGCCTGACCTTGAGCACTTCCGGCGACGCAGCTGGTGTTTATGGCGTGGACGGTTCCGGCGATCCGCGAATCTCCCACACCACCGCCCCTTCGGCTGGAGTCCGCGGGGCCAGCACACTCGGCATGGGTGTTCTCGGTATCTCGAGGTCTGGATATGGTGTCCAAGGCGTCCACGTGGACAGTGCAGGCATCTTTATCTCAGGAGGATTTTCTGGCGTCGACAACACTTATGGCGTTTACTCCCTCGGCTCGATCGGCGCCACCGGCGCAAAACCCTTCATCGAGCCGCATCCCACCGATGCGACGAAGGAGATCGTCTACGTGGCGCTGGAGGGGCCGGAGGCGGGAACCTACTTTCGCGGGCGCGGCAGGATCCACAACGGGATTGGCGTCATCGAGGTGCCCGAGAGCTTCCGGTTGGTCAGCGACGAAGAAGGCCTGACGGTCCAGATCACTCCGATCGGCCAGGTCGCCAACGTGGCCGTCGTGTCAGCCGACCTGAATACGGTCACGGTCCGATCATCCGCGAGGGACCTGGAGTTCTACTACGTGGTCAACGGGGTGCGGAAGGCGTTCAAGGACTGGGAGGTGATCACTGAGAACCGGCATTACGTTCCCGAGGGGCCGGAGGCGAGGATGCCGGGCGCCTTTGCGCCGGAGCAGCGCCGCCGTCTGATCGCCACGGGGATCTACAACGAGGACGGGACGGTGAACCTGGAGACAGCCGAGCGGCTGGGCTGGGCGAGGGCCTGGAGGGAGCGCGAGGAGCAGCGCGAGAGGCTGCTGCCGCGGCCAACGCGGCGGCACTCCCCGCAGGGTCGCCCGAGAGGAAATAAAGAAGGCCTTTCTGTCCGTCTTTTGTCCGTGAAGCACGGACGACGGGATCGTAGCCCGGCACCTCGGCAAGGAGGGTTGGCGCAGAATGAACGAGGCCGACGTTCGGGCCTTTCTTTCAGGTTTGCGGGGCCTCTTTGCCGAGATCCGAACTGCCTCCTCCGGCTCCGAGAGCACTGCAGCGGTTGCGGGCGCCACATGAATTATTCGGGCTAGGTCGTGGCTCTCAAGGAGGAGGCGAGAGTCGTCCAGTCTTTGGTGAACGACTTGAACGCAGTCGCCGCGGTGCTTGGCGCCCTGCCCCTGAGGTCTCTGCCCAACGCGGAGCCCGAAAGCGATGAAACTCCCCAGTAGTCTCAAGACGTTCGTAGATGACGCGAAGTGGATCTTTGCTAAGACCTACGCCTTAACTTGGCCACACGAGTACATTGTGCGCGGCCGTGTGGATGAGAACTTGTTCCTTCAGCTTGTCGAGCACATCCGAACATTCGGATACGAGGGCAAATTCTACAGCAAGACAATCACGTATTTTGACGAGGACGGAATGGTCTACTGGACTATGGGAGACCCAATCGAGGAAACCACCATCGTAAATCGGTGCAAGAAGGACCAAAGTTACGAGTATCGCCTGAAACACGGGACGCTTCCCGAGCCTAATGCCACAAGTGGCTAACCAACGGCTGAAGCTGAGCGGGGCCGCCATCCTGGTTTTTCGTGCTTCAACGTCTTTTCAGGCGGCCCCGGCTGCTTAGCCGAGCGCACGGTACTCGACCACCCGCAGTGGGGTCCGCACCAACATCGTGCACCCGTTCCGTCCTGGCCGGTGCCGGCCGTGATCCCGCCGCGTGGCGCCCGACCCTGCAGGCTCAATAGTTTACGACCAACACATCCTCGGCCGGTTGAACAGCGCTACGGCGCAAGCGTATCGTCCAACCATGTCCCGTCTCATCAACAAGCTCTCGCCAAACCCGCCGTTCGGCAACTGGATCAGGCGCAGCCCCGGACAGCAATTGAGCTGGGTGTCTCCTTGGCGTTTGTCACACGGTTAAGCCACATGATTACCGTCGATGAGATACATGCGGGGTTGACCCAGGGAGAGTTCTTCCTGGAGTACCTGCCCACCATCTCCCTTGCCGAGGGTCGATGTGTTGGGGCGGAGGCGCTGGCCCGGTGGCGACGGCCTTCCGGGGTGGTCCCGCCGGGCGAGTTCATTTTCCTCATCGAGGGAACTCCCCTCTCGGGATTGCTCACCTACTGGGTGATGGAAACCGTGGCGAAAGAGTTGGGTGGGTGGCTCCGAGAGCACGAGGAGGTCCACATCGGCATCAACGTACCGCCGGAAATCCTAGGGCGGGGCGGGCTGGAATACGCAGCAACGAAAGCCGGGTTATCCGAAACAAGGAATCAAATCATCCTCGAGGTAACCGAGCGGGGAATACCCGATCACCTGGGCGTTGCGACCCTCGAAGCAGCGTCCCGGTCCGGCGTCCAGATAGCTCTCGACGACGTAACCTTGACCGGAGCCCACCTCGCCGTCTTGTCACGCTGCACCCTGGACCTGATCAAGACCGACCGGTCGCTCGTTGACCAGATCACGCCCGAGTGCCCCTGCCCTGCATGGCTCAGCGGCCTGTCGGCGTTGCTCCAGTCAACGCGAGTAGCGGTCATCGCCGAGGGAGTCGAAACGGAGATACAGGCCGAGGCCCTCCGAGCGGCAGGGATTCCGATGGCGCAGGGGTATTACTTTTCTCCCCCCATTTCGGCCGAGAAATTGAAGGCGTACTATTCCAGGGCGGGCGGCCAACCGGCCGAACCAACAGCTGCACCTGACCGCGGCGGCATGTAGGCTTTTCCATGTCCAAGCTCCCTCAGCCGCCGCGGCAGGTGAGCTTGGTCGTTCGGCGACTCGCGAGGAATGTGAGGGGCCGGCCAGGCAACCACCAGCGTTTCGCGCGGAGTCGGGCGAGCAAACGCCGGGGTTCATCATTCAGGCTGAAAGCGCCGGTATCCAGAGCATCATCGGCTTTCGGCAGACGATCGACCACGAGTTGGGAGCGCTCCGACGATACCGCTCGAGGTCGTCCACCCGAAGATCCACCGCGCGGCGGTCGCCGAATGCCGCCCTTACCGGGCGAAGGTGGCTGTGGATCCCAGGCCTGGAGCGGCCAATTCTCGTTGGGGAGAGGGCGGAAGGCGCTCATTGAGCCCCCGAGGAAGCCGCGAACTTCTCGGCAACCGGTCCGTAAGCCATTGCATCAAAGCGGCTTCCAGCAGCCCATTGGGTTGAAGAGCTAAAGGTCGCGCGTTCGAATCGCGCCGGGCGCACCATATTCTTCACACTGGCTCACGCTTCGGGCGAATACGCCTCGGCCCGTGAGCGCGCGTTGGCTTTCCCTTCCGCGCTACTTTCTCCGCCGGGCAACCAGGCGCCCAGACGAAGCGAGCGCGGTACAACGTCGTTGTAGCGAAGACGGTCGCCGCGCTTACACACGTTGTTGCGCGCGGCGCTACGGACGACGGGATCATGGTCCCGTTCGGCAGGTGGCCGTGGACCTCGGATTACGGCGTCGGAATCCCGTTCGCGTCTACCCTGGCCGGCTTTCCCTTGCCGTCCGTCGGCGTTCAGAGGGCCGCCTCCCGGATCCGAACCGAAAAGTCGGGGCTGTCCGCGTAACGGCGGGCTTGCTCGTTGATGCGGAAGCGCTCCCGCGCCTTTTCGAAGGGGAGATCCGTGTCGATCAGGCCGAGTTCGTACGCGAGCCGGTCGGAATAGCCCGGCAGGAGAACCCTGTAGCTGAACGGCACCCGGCGCGGCGCGATCGTGTTCACGTGGCGCACGATGTTGGTCGTGCACGTGTTCGTCAGCGTGTTGTAGAACTCGGGCTGGCTGCGCAAGCGGTTCGCGCGGGCGAGCATATCCAGAAAGAGCGCCCGGGCCTGCTCCCGCGTCGCCCGCACCGGATAGACGAAGACCTCGTCGCCGCGGAAGTTCGAACGCAGCCGCACGACGTCTCGCTCGTCGGCGACCACGTACATCAGCTCGTAACTCTTCACGAGCCCCTTCCACGGGGAGTACTCCTGCCCGCGCTGCCTGCGGACCTCGACGGAGATCGCGACGAACCGATCCTTCTCGAAGCCGAAGGAGAGGAACGTGTGCGCCAGGCCCTGCCAGGACTTCCCGAACGGCGCCACGATGAACCACACCGTCGAAAGATCTGCGAGGTCGAGCTCGCGGTCCTCGTAGCGCGGCGTGAAGTCGCTTGCCGTCCGGTAGACGTTGTTGCGCACGTTGTGGAGCCGGACGCGCGAGCCCTCGAATTCCGCGAAGGGCAGCACGCTGTTCTCGACAGCCCACGGGCGGTGATTGGACGGCCGGATCCTCAACCAGAAGACGCCTGCCAGGAGGAGAATGGCAAGAGCCCAAGAGCCCTTCGCGAGTGACCACCCCGGCCAGGCCACGGCGAGATCTTAGCAGCCCTACGGAGATTGCCGGCCGCGTTCTCGGTTGGCGGGAATCGGCCGAGCTGAATTCCCTTCGACGCGGCCTGCTGCCCACGCGATCCGGGGCGAAAAGGACGAAGCCTTCCGCTGGCTCGACAAGGCCGTCGAGATGGGTTGGCGTGGATGGCCGGTGGGCACCCGGAGCCCGCTCCTCGATTCGCTCCGGACCGACCCGCGCCTCCGCCGGCTCGAAGAGCGCCTCGAAGCGCTGATCGGTGAGATGCGCCGCCGCGCCGGTTTGAATTAGTGCTCTGAGGACCGTCGGCTGTCGGCGGCACTCTCACGGACCAAAGCCCACGGCCGGAGCAGATCCTTCGCGGCGCTCAGGATGACAAGCGAGAGAGCACCTGGTTCAACTGCGGAGCGGTCGCGCGTGGTCAGACGAGCGGTCGAGGCCGCGGCTGCGAGCTGCTACCACCACAGTGGCCGTTGTGCTCGCGGCGTGAGGAGTCTCCCGAGCGTCGCGAAGGGAGGAGCCTCAAGCCGCGGGAGGCGAGCGTCAGCTCACCGACGTGTTGGCTGCGGGGGAAGGCTTCGAACCTTCCCCCGCGGATCAAAGATCGCCGTCTCTACTTCTTGTCCGCCGTCCCCGGGTCGGTCAGCGGCCTGGCCAGCGGCGCGGCCCTCGTGTTCACGCCGTTCTCCCTCCAGGCTTTCGCCCAGCCCAGCCGCTCGGCCGTATCCATGTTCACCGTCCCATCGGCGTTGTAGGTCCCGTTGGCGATCAGACGCCTCCTGGCCTCCTGGGTCAGGAAGGGCTGCATCGTGTCCGCGGGCGACCGCGGCACGAACTCATAACCGATCCGGACAGGCTGGAGATCCTTGAATGCTCGACGCACCCCCTGCACGAGGTAATGGAAGGTCACATCTTTGGAAGCCTTGACGACGACCTGGTTCAAGTCCTGGCTCACGACGGCGAGGGTCGCCAGGTCTCCAACCGGGGTCAACTGCACCGTCAGGCCTTCGTCGTCCGTCACGATCCGGAAATCCTCCGGCACATCGATGACCGCCTGATGATTGACGATGCGGGAGGTGCCGCGGAAGTACGTACCGACTTCGCGCCCCTCCAGAGACGAGTACAGAATCACCTTCGTGGGATCGCTCGGATGCGGCTCCACGAAGTGCTTCGTTCCAGTCGCGCCGAGATTCCCGAGCGCGAAGACTCCCCACGGTCCTCCGGTCATATCGGTCGCCGTACCGGTCGCGGACCCGAGAGCTCCAGCGGCGACGGGGTTTCCGGCCGTGTCTAGAATCGCGCCGGCGACGCCGTAGCCGCCGACCAGGCTCTGAGAAACGCCAAGGACACCGATCACTTGACCCGTCGTGCTCAGCGCACCGCCGAAGACGCCGGCCGTGTCATCCGTCGAGCTCAAGGTCAGCCCCTGGACTCCATAGGTCTGCCCGGAGCCCTGCTGGGCTCTTCCGAAAACTCCGCTGGCACCGCTAGTCGTACTGTTGGTGTGTCCCCGGACGCCGTAAGTCACTCCGGTCGTCGCGGTGGCAACACCGAAGACTCCTCTGCGCGTTATCGGTCGCGCTGTCGGTTTCTCCAGCAACGCCAAAAGTGCTCCCGGTTGTAGCGGTGGCGAGGCCGAACACTCCAGCCGTCCCATTGTTCGGACTCCGACTCTCGCCAAAAACCCCTTGACCCTGACCGGCCGTGACTCTTCCGTAGACTCCCGCGGCAAAGAGATCGGTATTGCTGGTCTCCCCGTAGATCGCGTAGAGCCCGGAGTTGATCACCGAAAAATAATCGGTCGGCGTCGCCGGAGTGCTCGCGTAGTAGCCGTTGACGTCGATGATCAGGTTGATGGAGACGGCGTCCGCCAGGACCGTGATCGCGCCTCCCGTGCCCAGAGGCACGACCGCGGCGTTGGCGATGTTGGGCGTATTGCCGTTGTAGTTCATTGTCGAGACCAGGGGGACTCCGCCTCCCGTCGGAAAGACCCGCAGGTCCCCGGCCCCCCCCACGTCCAACGCCCCGAAATTGACGGAAACCGCGGAAGCGCCTGACGGGATGCCGCACTGGCCGGTGATCGTGAAATTGCGCGTCGCGTTGGCCACGAGCGCCGGCGGGCCGTACGCACCCGTAAAGCCGTTGCCTCGGGTGTCGGCGACCCGGCACGGAGTCACCGCGATGAAAGGGAGCGGGCTCGAAACATCCCCGAGCGTCGTGACGCCGTGGGACGCCCGCGGCGGCGACCAGGTGGCCGGCGCGGGCCAGTTCGGAATCCCGTCCCCGGGAAGTGCGACCCCTGGCAGAAAGACAGCGGCCAGAGCAAGGAACGAAAACTTACGGCTGGTCATGCCACACCTCCAAAAGATTCACAAAAGCGAAACGTTCGTCGATTCGAGAGGAACCCTTACGCGAAACGGGGAGGAGCGCGGGAGGCGGCTTCGACGAGCATGACCGCCGGCATTCCCGCTTCGCGCAGGCAGCGGAAAGAAGGTTGGGCGCCGAGCCCGGCGCAGAAGAGAAACAACGCCGTCGGGGCACACAGAAAGTCACTCGTAAAGCACGCCGGGCAGGGGACGTCAGGGACAGGCCGGAGCGGCTGGAAGGCCGGCTCCCCCGAGGGGCTTGCCCGGCCGGCCGCTTGAAGGATGATTCCTGAATCGCTTCTCTGGTCGAGGAAAAGGTCTTCGAGATCGTTCAAGTGACCGTGGGGAGCGGCCGCGACGGCCAGGAGAAAGAGCGCGAGGTATGTGCTCACGCCACGCCGACAGCTTCCGCGGAATCGAGCGCCGCCGCGGCTCGGGCAGGCGTCGATCGGAGAGGCAAAGCCCCGGGCGGTCTTCTCGACCCGCGACCCTCGACTCTCTACTCCCACTTTGAGGCAGGCCGATGATACAGACGTGACGCCCGATGTGCCAGGAATACGTGCAAGAGGCGGCTCACGGCTGCAAGCCGGGTTCCTTGAGTCAGGTTTGCCGAGACGAACCCGCTTGCACGGGGTTGCCCGGGCCGGCCTGGGAGATGGCTGTGGGGGGTGGAATCGAACCCCCGATTCCGAAGAGTCGAGAAGTCCGGAAGCCCTTGTCATCACGGCGTTTCCTCGCTCTCGATAGGCCGCCCGGGCTACCGGTGTGACGGAAATGTGACGGACGGGAAGCTGGCGGCGGCCGGCGCGAAACCAGTCAGAGCGGCTGGCGTATCCGAGAAGTGATGAGGGGCGCTCTGATCGTTTTGATGGTTGCACTCTCGCCCGTCGACGGGCCAAAGCCCGAGCGCGCGGCTTCCGGGCAGATCCTCTCTTCGGCTCGCGACCCGGCCGCGCGGCTGGAGTTCGCGCCGAACTTCAAGTACGTGGGAGGACAGCGCTTCATCCTCTACGGTGTCGCCGACGCGGAGCAGCACTTCTTCGTGGACGCCGACGCGCAGGGGTCGGTCCGGAGCTTCTACTGGGTCCAGTTCGAGCACTTTCTCCCGGGAAAGGGCGAAACCTACAACTACCCTGACCGCTCCCCCGTCAGGATCGGCCCGTTCGAGTTCTCGGCCGACACCAAAGTCTTTGCGGACTACTCGAAGACGGTGCTCGATTTCGGTTCGCGAACGGAGTCGGATTCGGCGCGCGCGGGTTTGTTCCTGAACGGCAAGGGTCTCCGGCCGCCGGCCGCGGCGGCGCGGGTTCGCATGTCCTACCTTCCCGACAGCACGCATCGGACCGAGCTGATGATCATCTACGTCGAGGCCCTCTCCCGAACCGACATCGCTCCGGGCGATCTGCCTCGCGAGAGCCGGGCGGACGAAAGGTGGCCGGTGATCGCCAGGCGCGTCACGGAAGACGCGCAGCGGGGATTGAGAATCAACGTTCCCTGAACCAGACCCTCGAGTCGCGACGCCCGAACACCACCACGAGAGGCTTCATGAACTCAACGATTCCGTTGACGGCAGGCCGCTTGACGGACAAGAATCCA
>CAVUIX010000005.1:0-21322 GCA_963741435.1 uncultured Acidobacteriota bacterium
ACCGTGAAGGCGTCTCGGCCCGCGCCCGTGGCGGCGAGAGGCATTCCCGCAAGAATCACGAGCGCTGCGATGGCCGCGCGCGCCATGTCTCCTCCTGACTTCAACCGCGAAACTGGCGGATTGTACTCTCGCCGCCGGTTTTGACGGGACACGGCGCCTCCGTCACAATAGGCTTCGTTCATCCCGACTGATCAGGAGGCGACGATGGCTGATCCGAAAACCCTCGGCCGGGTTCATCTTTTTCGCGACCTGCCGCAAGAGCATCTGCAGGCGCTCAAGAGCGCCGCGGAGGACATGCTGTTCCCGGCCGGAGAGACGATTTTCCGCCACGGAGACCCGGCCGACTGGCTCTACGTCGTGGAAGAGGGAACCGTGGACATCGTGCTTCCCTCCGAGGGAGAGGAGATCGTGCTCGCTTCCTTCGCTCCCGGATCGTTCTTCGGCGAGCTCGGTCTCTTCGACCAGCAGCCTCGAAACGCCACGGCGCGCGCCGCGGCGGACACGCGGCTCGTCGCCGTCCCGGCGGCGGCCATCTCGCGCATGATCGACGAGGATCCGGCCGCGGCCCGCCACTTCCTCCGCGTGGTCACGCAGAGACTGCGCGCCGCCGACGAGATGATCTCGAGGCTCCAGATCCGGAACCCCAACGAAGAGATGGACGAAAAACTGACGTTCGGACAACGGGTCGCCGACGCCGTGAGCCGCTTCGGCGGGTCCTGGACCTTCATCATCCTCTTCTTCGTTTTTCTTCTCGGCTGGGCGACGGTCAACACGACATGGATCCTGCGCCGCCCGCCCGATCCCTACCCCTTCATCTTCCTGAATCTGATGCTCTCCATGCTCGCCGCGATCCAGGCGCCGATCATCATGATGAGCCAGAACCGCCAGTCCATGCATGACCGGCTCCAGGCCGACCTGGACTACGAGGTGAACGTGAAGGCGGAGCTGGCGATCAGGCAGCTCCACCGAAAGCTCGACGAGCTGCGGGCCCTGGTGCTCCAGTAGGGGCAGGTGTCAGGGAAAGGTGGCAGGGAAATGCAGGTGTCAGGTGCCAGGTATCAGGTGTCAGGGACGGGAGCCTGGCCCCCAACCTGATACCTGACCCCTGATACCTGACACCTGCATTTACCTGACACCTGAACCTGACACCTCAACCCTGCTTAAAGGCGAGGCCCTCGACGACGACGGCGTTCGGGATACGGCGCAGGACCTCCGGAGCGACCCTTATCTTGCAGGAACGGCTTCCGCCGCCGACGACGACGGAGCGGGCCTTGAGGACGGCGCCGTCGATGTAGATCGGCAGATCCGGCGGCAGGCCGAACACGGTCACGCCTCCCATCATCATGCCGGTCAGGGCCGCGGTCTCTTCGCCCGACGCGAAGGAGAGCTTCTGGCCTCCCAGGAGCTGGCGCACGGCGTGATTGACGTCGAGCCGCGTCGTCGCCAGGACGAGGCAGGCGGCGTGCCGCTTCGGCTCTTTCTTCGTCGCGACGACGATCGTGTTGCCGCTCTCCCCGGGAGGAATTCCGTAGTGGGCGCAGAACGCCGCCGTGTCGGCCAGCGCCGGATCGCACGGAAGGATCTCGAAGGAATCGCCGGCGGCGGCTTCGATCGATTCGCGCACGCGCGCCTCGATCGCCGGGATCTCGCCGGGGCCCCCGCTCAAACGAGCACTTCCAGGGCGGCGCGCTCCTTGCGCTCCGCCGGCGCATAGGCGCTCCACGCCCGCGCCAGCAGGCGGAGGCCCTCGCGGATCTTCTCCGGCTCGAGCACATAGGGAATTCTCAGGAACTCGGAGCAGCCGTTGGAGGGCGAGCATGTCGCGCCCGGCAGGACCGAGACTCCGTGCCGGAGCGCGACGCGGGCGAACTCCGCGGCGTTGCCGCGCGGCAGGCGCACCCAGAGCGAGAGACCGCCGCCCGGGCGCCGCCAGGTCCAGTCCGGCAGGAGGCGCCTCATCTCCTCCTCCATGACGGCGAGGCGCTCGGCGATCTGCCGGCGGCGGGACTCGCGGATCTCCTCGGCTCGCGGCAACAGGCGCGCGGCGAGCGTCTGACTGACGACCGAGTTGCCGAGGTCGCCCAGGGCCTTGCGGCGCGCCAGGCGCGCGATGAGCGGCTCGGGAGCGCGGATCCATCCCGCGCGCAGACCGCCCCACATGAGCTTGGAGAGCGATCCGACGGAGAGGATCGGCGCCGACGGGGCGAAGGAGGAGATCGGAAGAGGCGGACGCTGACCCAGATCGAGATTCGCCAGCGCGTCGTCTTCGAGAATCGGGACTCCGCGCTCCGCGGCCATCCTCGCGATCTCGCGCCGGTGACTCTCCGGCATGACGACCCCGGTCGGGTTCTGGAAGGTCGGCATCAGGTAGATCAGGCTCGGCGCCTCGTGCGTGAGGGCCTCGCGAAGAAGGTCGAGGCGTATCCCGAGCTCTCCGACGGGGACCGAGACCAGTCGGGCTCCGGCCGCGGCAAACACATCCAACGCGCCGACGTATGTGGGGTCTTCCAGGATCACCGTCCGGCCCGAACCGAGGAAGAGCGCCGCGGCCAGAGCAATCGCCTCCTGGGCGCCGTGCGTCACGAGGATCTCGTCGAGACGCGAAGGGACGCCGGAGCGGGTCAGGTGGGAGGCGATCGCCTTGCGCAGCGCGGGCAGCCCCAGGGGCCAGTAGCCATGGTGGGCGGTGAGCGGCGAGACGTCCTCCTTCACGTGCGCGAGCGCCTCGGTGACATACGGCGCGGCCGCCGGCAGGTGCAGCCCCATGAATTCGATCCTCGATCCGCTCGCTTCGACGAGACTGCGCAAGACCGTGTTGCGCTCGAAGCCCCCGTGCTCGGACCGGTCGGGTGCCCCCCTGGCGCCGGAGCGGATGACGCGGCTTCCGCTTCCCCGGCGGCTCTCGAGCCACCCGTCCTGCCTCAGCAGCTCGTAAGCCGCCACTACGGTCGTTCGGGACACCCCGAGTGCGCCGGCCAGCGATCGTTCGGCCGGCAGCCTCGCGCCGACAGGCAGACCGCCGGCCTCCGCTCTCCCGCGGATCGCGCCGGCCAGCCGGCGATAAGCGGAACCGGACCCGGCCTCCCAATCGCCCAGGGCGCTCGCGAATGCCTTGGCCTCGTGAGATTGCATAGCAGTCCAATTATATTAAATTGGCTATTGAATTGGAATCTGATTCGTTTGAATCTATTCAACCGGAGCGCGACCGGCTTGAATTATAGAGCAAAACGCCGAGAGATTGGATGCCTTAGCAATCCACTTTGGACTTGAGGTGAAATTATGAAGCTCCCCAAGTATGCCTTCTTCCGCGGCCGGGTCGTTCCCTATGGAGATGTCCGTCTGGGCGTGTTGACGCATGCATTGAACTACGGCACCGGATGTTTCGCGGGCCTGCGCGGCCACTGGAACGAAGAGGAGCACGAGCTCTTCGTCTTCAGGCCGGAGGATCACTTCAAGCGCTTTCTCGATTCGACGAGGCTCCTCTGCATGGAGGTCCCCGATACGGCCGAGTCCCTGGTCGGACACCTCCTCGAGCTCCTGCGCGCCGAGGACCTGAAGACCGACTGCTACATCCGGCCTCTGGCCTTCTACGCGGACGAGACGATCGGCGTGCGGCTGCACGACCTGACGCCCGCGATCTCGATGGTCGCCTTCCCCTTCGGCAAGTACTTCGACAACGACGACGGCGCCCACGTCACGATCTCCTCCTGGACGCGGATCGCCGACAACATGATCCCTCCGCGCGGCAAGATCGCCGGTTCCTACGTCAACTCGGCGCTCGCACGCTCGGACGCCCAGCGTGCCGGATTCGACGACGCCATCACGCTGAACAAGGACGGGCACATCTCCGAGGGATCGGTCGCCAACATCTTCCTGGTCCGGCACGGCGAAGTGGTGACTCCGCCGATCACCGACGACATCCTCGAGGGGATCACCCGCACGACGTTCATGACGCTGATGAAAGAGGAGCTCAACATCACCGCCATCGAGCGGTCGATCGACCGCACGGAGCTGGCCCTGGCGGAAGAGGCGTTTCTCGTGGGCACCGGCGCCCAGATCGTTCCGATCACCCGGGTGGACCACCGCCCGATCGGAGGAGGCCGGCCCGGCCGCCTGACCCTCCAGCTGCGCGACCTCTACTTCGACGTCGTTCGCGGGAAGAAACCCCGGTACCGTTCCTGGTGCACCCCGGTCTACGCTCCCGTAGCAAAAGCGATAGTCTGAGCTTTCGTTCGCAGACCCGGGAGGTCGCGCCATGGGCCGGCCTTACGACATCCTCACGTTCGATTGCTACGGGACGCTGATCGACTGGGAGAGCGGCCTCGCCCGGTGGTTTGAGGAGGCGGCGGCGGCCGATGGGGTCGCGGTCGCGCCCTCCGCTGCCGTCGCCGCGTATTCCGAGATCGAGCCGGACGTCGAGGCGAAGGCGTACCGCAGCTACCGGGAGGTGCTGGCGGCGACCGCGTTGCGTGTGGGGAAGCGCCTGAACTGGCCCCTGGCGCCGGAGCGGGCGCGCTCGCTCGCGGAATCGCTCCCCTCCTGGCGGCCCTTTCCCGACACGAACCCCGGGCTGGAGAGGCTGGCGGCGGCGGGCTACAGGCTCGGCATTCTTTCCAACGTGGACGACGACCTTCTCTTCGGCACGCTCTCCCACCTCACGGTCCGCTTCGACCTGTTCGTCACCGCGCAGCAGGTCCATTCGTACAAACCCGCCTTGCCTCACTTCGAGAAGGCGCGCGAGCGGATCGGAAAAAACCGCTGGCTCCACGTTGCCCAGAGCCAGTTTCACGACATCGTCCCCGCCTTCGGGCTCGGCATCCCCGTCGCCTGGATCAACCGCAAGGGGCAGGCGGCCCATCCGACCAGCATCCCCGACATGGAGGTCAAGACCATCGGCGGCCTGGCGGACCGCCTCGACAGACTCACCTCGTATTAAACACGCGCGCCTCCCGGTCGCGTTGTCGTGCCCGCCCACGTCGTGCCAGGCCCGGTCGCCGCGCGAGGAGCCTGCATCCGGCCGAGTCGCTCGCCGGTGCGCCCGCAAGGGCGCAGGTCCCTTGCGCAGCGCGGGGCGACGGGCTAGCCGACCACTCCGAAGCGGGAGATCTTCTCCGAAAGGGAAGGATCTCCCTTCGCGTCGTTATCGAAGGAGAGGGGAACGCGGATGGACACTTCGCAGCCTCCGCCCTCCCGGTTCGCCAGCCGGAAGAAATGGCGTCCCGGGTAGAGCATCTCCAGCCGGCGGCGGATGTTGGTCAAGCCAATGCCCCGCTCTCCCGCTCCGGACTCACGGATGCCCGGGCCGTCGTCCCGGATGGTCAGCGACAGGGAGCCCTCGCCGGCGCTCGCTTCGATCTGGATCCGGACGCGGCCCGTCCGCGGATCGGCGCCGTGCTTGATCGCGTTCTCGACCAGCGGCTGGAGCAGGAAGCTCGGCACCTGCGCGGATCGGGCCGTCTCGTCCGCCTCGATGTCGGTCTGGATGCGGTCGCGAAACCGCATGCGCTCGATGTCGAGGTACTCGTCCAGGAGCGTCAGGTCGCGCTCGAGCGTGACGAGTTGCGTCGTTTCCGCGACCAGGCTGGCGCGCAGCAGGTCCCCCAGGCGCAGGATCATTCGACGTGCCCGCCCCGGCTCGCTGCCGACCAGCGGCAGGAGCGAGTTCAAGGCGTTGAAGAGGAAATGGGGCTGGAGCTGCGCCTGAAGGGCCGAGAGCCTGGCCTCGAAGAGGGCGCTGCGGACCGCTTCGCGCGCGGCCAGCCGCCGCACGCGCAGCCGGTGCGCGCTCCAGACGAGAAGGAGACCGGCGGCCGCGCAGAGGATCCGGAACCAGGCCGTCTCGAAAAGGGAGCGCGAGAGGGTCACCTCCGAGACCGCTCCGCCCTCGCTCCAGACGCCGTCCTCGTTGGAGGCGATCACGCGGAACCGGAGATGCCCCGGAGGCAGGTTCGTGTAATAGGCGGCGCGGCGCGCTCCGGCCTCGACCCATCCCCGGTCGAATCCCTCCAGCCGGTACCGGAAGCGGATGGCGGAGGGGTTCTTGAACGAGAGAGCCGTGTACTGAAACTCCAGGTCGCGCTGAGCCGGGGCAAGCATGATCCCGCTCACGGCGGCGAACGTCTGGCGGCCCGACTTCACGGCTTCGATGACGACCTTCGGCGGCACGGCGTTCAACCGGATGTGCGCGGGGTCGGCCATCGCGAGCCCCTTCAGCGTGGCGAACCAGAGCCGGCCGTCGCGGCCCCGGAAGCCGCCGTGCTGGCCGTTGTTGCACTCCACGCTGCGCATGCCGTTGCCCGTCGTGAACCCGACGGAACGCAGGATCCTCCCGCCTCCCGCCGCGGCGGCCGCCACCTCTTCCAGGCTGACCCGGAAGATCCCGTGGTTGCTCGTCAGCCAGAGGTAGCCGCGGTCGTCGGCCAGGACCTTCTGGACGGCGTCGTGAAAGAGACCGGTGGCCTCCCGGTACGTCGTGAACCGCCCGCCGCTCCACCGCGACAACCCTCCTCGCGTGCCGAACCAGAAGGCGCCGCTCTGATCTTCCAGGATGGACATCACGATGTCGTGGGCGAGGCCGTCCCGGGTCGTCCAGTTGGAGAACTTCCCGTCGCGCAGCCGGCTGACCCCGCCGCCGAAGGTCCCGGCCCAGATCGTTCCGGCTCGATCCTGGTAGAGGGAGAAGACCCGGTTGGACGCGAGGCCATCCTGCTCGGTGTACCTCGTGAATTTGCCGCCGCGATAGAAATACAGACCTGACCCTGACGTGCCGATCCACACGCCGCCGTTCCGGTCGGCGCAGAGGGAGGAAACAAACGGCGGCGCGAAGCCCTGATCCTTGCCGTAGCGGATGGTCTCTCTGCCGTGAATGCGGTAGAGCCCGCTGCCGAGCGTTCCCACCCAGAGATCGCCCGCCGAGTCCTGGTCCATGGACACGACCCGCGCCCCGAGCCGGGCGAAGATCTCGAAGCCCGCCGCCCGGGGGGCCAGACGGCTCAAACCGCCGTCCGCCGTGCCGACCCAGAGCGTTCCGGCGCGGTCTTCAAAGGCGGTCCAGACGCGGTCGTCCGGCAATCCCTGCCGCGTCGTGTAATTGGCGATCCTCTCGTCCTTCAACCGGTTCAGCCCTCCGTCGCGGGTTCCGATCCAGAGGCTGCCTTCCCGGTCCTCGCAAACGGAATCGATGTCGCTGCTGGAGAGGCCTCCGTTTTCTCGCGAGAGAGGCTCGAAGTACCCCTCCCACAGGCGGAACAGCCCCCCCGCCGTGCCGACCCAGAGGATTCCCTGCGAATCGCGGTACAGGGCCTGAACTCGCGAGTTCGTCAAACCGTCGGCCGCACCGTACGCGCGACGGCCGCCATCGGACAACCGGACCAATCCCCTGGCGGTGCCGACCCATAGATCGCCGTCCGGATCCGGCTGCAGCGCCATGACCGCCGGCGCTGCGGACTCCTCGTAAACGCGTACCGGCTCGAATCGCGCCTCGCGCAACACCGCCAGTCCGTTCCCGGTGCCGGCCCAGATGCGCCCGCGCGAGTCCTCGGCGACGCTGAAGGCTCCTCTCCCGGGAAGCCCGTCCTTCTCGGTGAAGAGACGAGTGCTGTGCCCTTCCAACCGGACGACGCCATCGTTTGACGCGGCCCACAGGGCGCCGTCGCGCGCCTGGACGAGCGATCGGATCATTCCGCCGGCCAGGGGCCCGTCCGGCTGCCAGCCGTCGAAGCGCCCGTCACTGCCTCGCAGGAGGCCCTCCGCCGTTCCGACCCAGAGCGTCCCGTCGCGGGTCTCGCAGAAGGAGAGGACCCAGTCGTCCCGCATCGCGGGGGTGTTGCGTGAATCGAAGATCCGGAATCGCACGCCGTCGAATCGGATGAGCCCTTCCTGGGTCCCGAGCCAGAGGTAGCCGTCGCGGGTCTGGAGGATCGCATCCACGGAGTTCTGCGGCAGGCCCGAGTCGCTGTCCCAGAGGTCCCTGCCGTACTGCGAGAGCGCGGTTGCGCGATTCAGGCCGGACGCGCGCGAGGCCGCGAGCGCGAGAGAGGCCGCCAGAAACGCCGTCGCAACGACCTGCCTCGGTCTCGTGTGCGCCTCCTTCTGTTCCAGGCGGAACGAGGTTGCCACACCGCGGCCGGCCTGGAGCGGGATCGGGACGAAAGGGCTTCCGCTCTGGACGAATCCTACGATACCGGGGACCGAAAGTTGCCGCTTCGCAGGAGCTGCCTGGCCCTTTCGATGTCCGCGGCGAAGAGGGCCGGCGGGGCCGTCGTGGCGAAACGCGTCAGCGCCTTGCGGGCGAGGTCCCGATTCCCCTGCTCCATCGCGACGATGCCGATGTTCAGGAGCGCCTCGAACTGCTGCGGGTCCAGCTCCAGCGCGCGCTTCCAGGACTCCAGCGCCTCACCGTGCCGCCCGAGTTCCTCGAGCGCGGCGCCGCGTCCGTTCCAGGCCCGCGGAAGGCGCTCGTTCAGCGCGAACGCCCGGTCGAACGCGGCGAGCGCTTCCTGCGGGCGATTGGCGTGAACGCGCGTCAACCCGATGTTCTGCCACGCGACCGCGTTCTTCGGATCGATCCGCAGGGCCTGCTCGAAGGCCTCGACGGCCCGCTCCGGCTCCCCGGCGTCCGCCCGCGCGATTCCGATCGCATTCCATACGTCGGGATTGGCGGATCCGCGAAGGGGCTCGAGCACCGCAAGCGCCCGGCGCGGCTGCCCGAACTGGCCGTAGAGAAGCCCCAGCCGGGTCGCGAGCCGTTCTTCCAGATAGCCGCGCCGGCGGGCTTCCTCGAGAACGGCGATGGCGCGGCTGCTCTGCCCGTCCTGGTCCTCGAGATAGGAGAGAAACTCGTAGAGGACCGGCATCGTGGGCCGAAGCTTCATGACCGACCGGGCCAGGCGCAGCGCCTCCGGGAGCTTCCCCTGCTGATAGAGACCCACGATCTCCTGCATCTGACGGTCGAGATCGACCAGCCTCTTCGGATCGTCACCCGGGCCGTATGCCGCCCGGAGCTTCGCCCCGCCCGACAGGTACCCGAGTCCGGCCAGACGTCGAACCGTCTCGGCCGATTCGGCCGCCGGCGCCGCCGGCCTCAAGGCGGGGAGCGCCCTCGCGAGCGACCGCGCCGTCTCGGGACGCTCCTCGAACCGGTTCGCCTTCTCCTGCGGGTCTTCTCGCAGGTCGTAGAGCTCGGGGATCGGTAGGTCGATGAACTTTTCGCTCCCGCGAATCACGCCGAAGAGCGGCGCCCAACCGCGGGAGAACGACGCCGAGAGAGACTCGAAGTAGCAGGTCGCCTCCGGTTCGCCCGGCCGGAGGAGGGAGCGTCCGGGCAACCCCGGAGGCGCGGGCAGCCGCGCGGCCTCGAGCACGGTCGGCAGAATGTCCACGTGGCGGCGCAGGGAGGCGTCGCGCCCGGGAGTCACGAGGCCGGGACCCCACAGGACCAGCGGAACATGCAGCGTCGCCTCGTAGGCGAAGAGCCCGTGCGTTGTCTCCCCGTGGTCGCCGAGGGCCTCGCCGTGGTCCGAAGTCAGGATGAGCAGGACCGGCGCGGAAGACGCCCGGACATCTTCGAAAAGAGGTCCAAGCGCCTCGTCCACGCCCGCCACTTCGCCCGAATAGGGATCCGACGCGTACCGCGCGGCGAGGTTCGCCGGCGGGACGTGCGGAGAATGGCAATCGTAGAGGTGCACGAAGAGAAACCGCGGGCGCCCGGCGTTGTCCGACCACCAGCGTCGCGCGAGGGCGACGACCTCGGAAGCCGGGCGCTCGGCGACGCGAAAATCGTACTCGTTGGCGCCCTGCGGGTATCGCTCGTCGTAGGTTTCGAAGCCCCGGTCCAGGCCGAACCGCGCGTCGAGAGGAAACGCGCCGATCACCGCCGCCGTGGAGTACCCGGCCGACCGCAGCAGAGTCGCCAGCGTCGGCGTCCGCGGGTCCAGCCGGAACCCGTCGTTGTCGCGGACGCCGTGCTCGTAGGGGTATCGGCCCGTCAGGATGTTGGCGTGAGACGGAAGGGTCATGACGTTGTGGGCATGCGCCCCGAGGAAGGCCCGCCCCTGCGCCGCGAGGCGGTCGATGTTCGCAGTTGCGGCGCGCGTGTTGCCCGAGTAGCCCAGCGCGTCCGCGCGCAGCGTGTCGACCGTGATCAGCAGGAAGTCCGGACGGGGCGAGGAAACCGGGCCCGCGCGCGCGGCCGGGCGCCGGCACGCGGCGAAGACGAAAGCCGCCGCAAGCGCGGCGGCAAGCCATCTCTTCCTTCCTCCGCGAGGAATCCCCACGGTCTCCATTCTAGAAAAAACAGGCCGGCCCGCCGGAGGCACCGGGCGGGCCGGCCGAAGAAGACTAGAAACTGATCCGGGCGCCCAGCCGCACCGCCCGGGGGTTCTGGATCTCGAGGATCGTCCCCGCGGCTCCCGTGCAGTTGCCCCCGCTCGAATCGCACTGCGGGGTCGCGTCGGACTCCCGCTGCAGGATCGTGTTGGAGTTCAAGGCGTTGAACAGCTCGGCGGCAATGGTCAGCTCCGCCTTCGAGAAGAGCGGCACCGTCTTTTCGAGCCGGAGGTCCAGCTCGTAGACGTCCTTCAGGCGGTGGTCGGTCGGGCTGCCCAGGAGCACTCCCCGCGTCCCCTCGCCGTTGCCCGAGTCCACCTGGACGAAGAGCGGATTGACGTAGCCCTGCCGCCCGTAGAAGTTGGCCGAGACCGCGAACTCGGCCGGGAGCTGATAGAGGCCGCTGACGTTGAAGCTCCAGTGCGAGTTGATCCAGACGTTGGTGAAGTTGCCGCTGCCCAGGGACTGGTTGTAGACCTGGCCCTCCGAGCAGCTCGGGCCGACGTTGGGGGTGGGAAAGCCCGGCCCGATGGCGGGATCCTGGAAGAGACGCTGGTTGGTCGGGTCCACGCAGGCGGTCGCCTTGTTATCGATGTTCTGCTTCCAGTCGTTGTAGGCGAAGGAGCCGTGCATCATCCAGCGCTGCGTCAGCCGCTTGGTCAGCTGGAGCTGGGCCCCGTAGTAGTCCTGCGAGTAGTCGGGCCTGTTGGTCACGAACTCGCCGCCGTCGAAGCTGGCGGGAAGCGTTCCCGAGTAGACCGGTCCCGAGACTCCCACGACATTTCCGTTGACGTCGTATCCCGGCAGGCCCGTCGCGAAAACGTCCGTATAGCTCGCGGCGGTCACGCCGATGTAGGGGGACCACACGATGTCGCGGCGGTGCCGGTACGTGCCGGTGAGCGACGCCGAGAAATCGGCGAAGAGCTCGCGGTCGACCGAGACCTGGAACTCGTCCGTCAACGGCGCGCTCAGATTCGGGTCGATCTGGTGGACCGAGCCGAGCGCGTTCGGGTCGAGGTGATTGAAGCCTCCCAGGTCCTGGATGAAGGCGCCGAGCTCTCCCGGCTCCACGTTGTGGTCGTGGTTCGCGTCGGTCCAGACGTACCGGGAGCCGGCGGTTCCGGCGCCGCCGACCGGGTTGTCCCAGGAGACGATGCTCCCGCCCAGCTGGTCGGCATAGCGCGCGTAGGATGCCCGCAGCAGCGTCTTGTGGTCCTTTCCGAGCGCGTAATTGGCGCCGACGCGCGGCTGCCAGGTCTGCCACTTGAATTCCACCGGGCTCCCGTCGAAGACCTTGCCGGGAACGAGATTCGGAAACAGCGGATTGCCGGAGACGCTCGAGGCCGTGTTCTTGCCGTACTGATTGTCGTAGCGGACGCCCACGTTGATCGTCAGATTGCTCGCGGTGATGGTGTCCCCGATGAACCCGTTGGTGTAGGTGTATTCGAGCGCGGTGAGGCCCGGACGGAAGACGTCCGCCGCGGCGCAGCCGGCCGGGCAGACGCCGGCCCGAACGATGACCTGCTCGCGCCCGAGGATGCTGTTGCCGGGCCAGAAGGTCGAGCTCGAGATCGGCGCGTTCCGCCATCCGAAGCCGGCCTTGATCTCGTGGCCGAGCGTCCCGGTGTTGAAGAAGAACGAGCCGTTCGCGTTGACCTGATGCTGCGGCCGGTTGAAGTCGTTGCCCGAGAAGGACCGGTGGTAGACGAGGGTGGGATCGAGATACACGTTGGTGGTCGGCGTCAGGTTCCCTCCCTGTGGGAGAAGGCTGAAACCGGAGCGCGTGTAGTCGTAGGACACGGTGCCGACGATGGCCGAGCTGAACACCTGGGAGTCCTCACCCTTCCAGACGGTCGTGGGACCCGTCTGGTCCACCGAGGTTTCCTGCGGGCGCGTGACGCCGGCCGACCGGCCGAGCTTCTGCTTGTCCCCGCGGAAGTAGAAGACCGTCGCGCTGTTGGATTCGATCGGCTGGATGTTCAACTTTCCGGCGTAGTCGTCGAGGTATGTCGTGTCCGTCGCTCCGCCGAGCTTGGTCAGCGGGATCTCCTTGCGGCCCCAGCTGCCCCAGAGCCACGCCCTGTCCCTCCAGAGCGTGCCGCCCGCCTCGATCCCGTAGTCCTGAATTCCGGCGGCCCCGCCCTGGCAGCCGACGGTGCAGATGCGGTCCACCTTGTCGTTCAGGTTGCCGCTGTTGACGGCGGGGCCGTAGAGGCCCATGTCCGCCTGCTGCTTGGCCTCGTCGGGCGCGTTGTTGGCCTGCAGCTCCCCGGGCGAATAGAAGTAACGCGCGGAGCCGTGCGGCTCGTTGGAGCCGCGCTTGGTGACCATGTTCAGCGTCACGCCCGGCACCGCGATCGCAGGGTCCGCGCCTCCGGTCGCCACCTGGATCTCCTGGAACTGGTCGAAATCGTAGTAGGTGGGCGACGAGCCGAGCGCGGCCATGTCGGTGATCGTGACGCCGTCCATGTTGAAGGAGTTCTGACTCGTGTCGGTTCCCATCCCGATGTAGGCGGACTGCTGCCCGCTCTGGCTGCCGGCGACGTTCAACCGGTCCATCTGCACTCCGGGCACCTGCTGGATGACCACCCACGGATCGCGCCCGGTCGGGATGGCTTTCAACTCCGTGAGCTGGTAGTTCGCGCCGATGACGTTCTTGCGCGGGTCGATCAAGGGCGTCTCGCCCGTCACGGTCACCGTCGCCGAGACGGAGGAGAGCTTCATCGTGATCTTGAGATCCGTGTTCTGCCCCAGGTTCACGATGACGTCGTTGCGCTCAACGGTGGAGAACCCCTGAAGGGCCGCGACGACTTTGTAAGAGCCGACCGACAGGTTCAGGAAGTGAAACTCTCCCTTCGGATCCGAGAACGCCGTCTGGGGCGCTCCCGGGCCGGACGCCGTCACCGACACGCCCGGCAGGACGCCCCCCTGTTCGTCCGTCAGCCTTCCGTAGATGTTTCCCGTGCTCGCCTGTCCCAGCGCGAGCGACGCCGAGAGCAGGAGAGCCGAGGCCACGACACAGACAGAGATCTTCCTCATCGTCATGCATCCTCCTTTTCGATGCGTGCACTTCTTCCGACGAAAACCGCTTCGAATCCGAGCGTTTGTGCGCGTGTCATCGAGGGCGCATAAGAGCAACACCATTGCCAGCGCCGCTCGCGGGCGCGCATCAGGACGAGAGGAACTTCACGGCGGACGGAGGAATCCGCGCGGCGGACGGCGCTGGAACCCGCCGGTGCGCCGATCCAGAAATCCGCGCGGCGAACCAAGATCTTGGATCGCGGCTCCGGTATCGGCGTCGGCAAGCGAAGATCATCTGCAAGAGAGAACGCGGAGTTTTCCCGAAATGAGATCCAGGCCGCGGCCGCGGCGCTCTTGTGCCGTCTCTCCCGAAAGGCGTGCGGCGGGACGAGCATGACGAAAAGAAGGACAAGGCCGTCTTGATCGCGGACGGAATCCGCGCCTTCCGCGGACTCGAACCGGGATTCAAGAAACCGGACGTGACGCGCGCCAGGGTCCGCGCGAAAGCGGCCCGAGAAACCTCGCGCCAGGTCTTGCGTATGGAACTTGCAGAAGGTGCTCCATCAGGCAAAGGGAGGCGCGATGAGCGTACGCACGATTCTCGTGGACGACGAGCCGCTGGCGCGCGAGTGGATCCGGCAGCAACTGGCCGAGGAACAGGAGATCGAGATCGTCGCCGAGTGCGAAGACGGCTTCAAGGCCGTCCAGGCCATCGATCACCTGCGTCCGGACCTGCTGCTCCTGGACGTCCAGATGCCCGGCCTCGACGGCTTCGGAGTCCTGCGCATGCTGGAAGGGGGACCTCCGCCCGCCGTCGTCTTCGTCACGGCGTTCG
Source organism: uncultured Acidobacteriota bacterium (assembly GCA_963741435.1). GTDB lineage: Bacteria > Acidobacteriota > Thermoanaerobaculia > UBA5066 > Gp7-AA6 > JAWOLE01. The sequence continues at coordinate 14,183 of CAVUIX010000005.1, forward strand.
ACCGCTACGCGCTGCGCGCCTTCGAGGTCCACGCCATCGACTACCTCCTGAAACCGGTCTCTCCCGAGCGGCTGCACGATGCTCTCGAGCGCTGCAAGGAGCGTCTCGAAAAGAAGAAGACGAAGGACACGGCCGCGGAGCTCGTCGAGCTTCTCCGCGAGGTGCGGCGCTACCCCGACTGGTTCCTGATCCGCACGGAGGGGCGAAGCCACTTCCTCCGCGTCAAGGAGATCGACTGGATCGAGTCGAGAAGGAACAACGTGGTGCTGCACTCCGGAGCGGCCAGTCACATCTATCAGGAGACGACCTCCGGCATCGAGAGCAAGCTCGATCCGGCCGAGTTCCTCCGGATTCACCGCTCCACCATCGTCCGCATCGACAGGATCAAGGAGCTCCACCCCTGGTTCAACGGCGACTACCAGGTGACCTTGAAGGACGGAACAAAGCTGACGATGAGCAGCAGCTACAAGCAGAAGCTCAAGACCTTCCGCCGCGCGACGATGTAGCGCTGTAGCGCTGTAGCGCTGTAGCGGAGCCCCGCCGCTCTGACCGCCCGGGGCGTGCGTCCGCGGCGGTCCCCGGCCTCAAAAAAGAGCATGAAGAGGGCCGGCGGTTGCCTGCATACTCTTGAGCGTGACTGCCGGAAGTGACTCGGGCCGGCCGCTGGCGCGGCCGTCTCTCACGACATGGTCCCTGGCAGCCCTCGTGGGCGGCATCCTGCTCGGCATGCTCGGCCACGCCTCGCGCAGCCCGGTGCTCGGAAAGCTCGGGGATGCCGTCAAGCCGGTCGGCGACCTCTGGATCGCCGCCCTGCTGATGACGGTGCTTCCGCTCGTGATCTCGCAGGTGCTGGCGGCGATCACGGGGGGACGGGGGGTGGAGTCGGTGGCGGCGCTCGGCATCCGCGCCGTCGCCCTCTTCCTCGTGCTGCTCGCGGCCGCGGCCCTGTTCACTCTCCTTCTCGCGCCTCCGATCATCGCGCAGTACCGGACCGACACCGCCGGCATCGCGTCGCTCTCGGCGGCCACGCCGCCGCCGGAGGCGAGCGCCCGGACGGCAGGCAACGACGCGACCGCGAAATGGATCGACAGCCTCATTCCGCGAAACATCTTCCAAGCCGCCGCTCACGGCGACATCCTCGCGCTCCTGATTTTCTCCGTCCTCTTCGCGACGGCTGCCTCCCGGCTGCCCGACGAGTACCGGGTCCCGCTCGCGCGCGTATTCCAGGGCCTCGCGCAGGCCATGCTGCTCTGTGTCCGCTGGATCCTCCGGGTCACGCCCGCCGGCGTGTTCGCGCTCGCATATGTCCTGGCTCTCAAGGCGGGCGGCGAGGCGGCCGGGATGTTGACCGTGTACGTGCTGATCGTGTGCGGCCTGATCCTCCTGTTCACCTTGTTGCTCTACCCGGTGACCGCGCTTCTGGGCCGGACGACCATGCGCACCTTCGCCCGGGCGGTCGCGCCCGCGCAGCTCGTCGCGGTGAGCACCCGATCGTCCGTCGCGGCGCTGCCGGCGCTCGTCGAGGGAGGCCGAAGGCACCTGCGCCTGCCGGATTCCTCCACGAGCTTCGTCCTTCCTCTCTGTGTTTCGCTCTTCAAGGTCAATCGCACGATCTCGAGCCTGGTGAAGCTGTTCTTCCTCGCGCACGTCTACGCAGTTGCCTTGCGTCCCGGGGCGATTGCGACCTTCCTGGCCATCGAAACCATCCTGAGCTTCGGCACGGCCGGCGTGCCTCTGGGCGGCATGTCCCTGAAGGGGCTGCCGGCTTACCTGGCGGCGGGCGTCCCGCTGGAGGGCGTCATGATCCTGGAAGCCGTGGAGACGATCCCGGACATCTTCAAGACGCTGGCGAATGTCACGGGCCACATGAGCGCGGCGACGCTCCTCTCGCGATCGAGCCGCGCGCCTCGCGCCGCGGTGTCCGCCGAAGACTCTCCCGGACTCGCGGCGGAAGACACCGCGTGAGTCGAGCGCTCGCGCTCCCGTTCTCGCTCCGATGATCTCCTTCGTCGTGCCGGCTGCTCGAGACAGCCTCTTCCGCGAGTACCTCGAGTTCTGGGGACGGAACCTCTCGGAGCGGATGAGCATCCTGCATTACGAGACTCTCGTTCGACAGACGCAATGCGACCGGGGAACATATGTACTGTCCACGCTCGACGAGCTCAACCCGGCCATGGGAGGGCTCATCGAGGATCTCTACCGCCAGCTGGACGGAAGAGACGGCGTCCGGATCCTGAACCACCCTGTCCGGACCCTGCGGCGATACGACTTGCTGGCCGAGCTTCACCGGCGAGGCTTGAATGAGTTTCGCGCCGCGCGCGCCGGCGAGGATCTGAACGGGCTGCGGTACCCGGTGTTCCTCCGGGGGGCGCGGGATCACGAAGGGGCGATCTCGCCCCTCCTCCACTCGGCGGCCGCCGTCGAGGCGGGGATCGGGCGCGCGCTCGTTCAAGGCCACCGGCTGCGGAACCTGATGGTGGTCGAATTCTGCCCGACCGCGGACGCGGGCGGTTTCTACCGCAAGTACGCCGCATTCGTCGTGGGCAATCGCGTCGTTGCCCGCAGTCTCAATTACGGAAGCGAGTGGATGCTCAAGTTCGCTCGAAACGAATACTCCCGATCCATGGTGCTGGAGGAGCGGGACTACGTCCTTTCCAACCCGCACGAGGCGCAGCTCGCGGAGATCTTCCGGGTCGGAGGGGTCGAGTACGGCCGCATCGATTACTCCCTCAAAGACGGACGGGTCCAGACGTGGGAGATCAACCTGAATCCGACGATCGGCCGGGGCGCGCGACGTCAAAGAGCAAGGGTGCCCGCCGACCTCGACTCGATCCGCCAGGAGACGAAGGTTTGTTTCTACTCCCGTTTCCAGGAGGCGTGGGAGGCGGCCGACATAGCGTCAGACGGCCAGCCGGCGGTCCCGGTCACCCTGGACCCTCGGACGAATTCGCGCGGCGCTGTCCCGCGAGGCTCGGCGCGGGCGATTGCTGGCGACCCTCCGGACCGTGCTTCGGCCCGTCAAGCCGCTGATCGAGCCGCGGGCCGCTCCGGCGCTGCGATTCCTGAGCAGGCTGGCGCGCGGCCGTATCCCGCGGCCGGACGGCGCCGGAGTCTCACCACCCGTCTCAGTAGGAGGCGGCGTGCGCCCGGGTTACCCGACAGGCGGCACGTATAATCGTCGGGCGCAATCCTGCGAGCGGCCCGTATGTCCACGACCTGTCTCGTAAGCGGTAAGCGGAGGCACCGGTGATCCTGTCCACGGGAACCACTTTCGGTCCCTACAAGATCGTGGCTCCGCTGGGGCGCGGGGGCATGGGAGAGGTTTACCGCGCGCGCGACGGCCGGCTCGGGCGCGACGTCGCCCTGAAGGTTCTCCGGGAAGAGGACGCCGAAGACCCGGAGCTCCTGACTCGATTCGAGAGGGAGGCGCGCGCCGCCTCGTCGCTCAACCACCCGAACATCGTGGTCGTGTACGAAGCGGGCACCGCATCGGTCCCCGGCCGCGAGTCGCCGGTTCACTACCTCGCGATGGAGTTGATCGATGGAGAGCCCATCGCCGCTTCCCTGGCGGGAGAGCCGATGCCTCTCCGGCGCTTCCTCGACCTGGCCACGCAGCTCGCCGACGGCATCGCGCGCGCGCACGAATCGGGCATCGTTCACCGCGACTTGAAGCCTTCGAACGTCTTCGTGACGTCCGAGGGACGCGTGAAGATCCTCGACTTCGGGCTCGCAACGCTTCGCCAGCACCCGGGCGACGACACGCAATCCCCGACGGCCGCCGGACGGCTCACGTCTCCGGGGATCGCGGTCGGAACTCTCGGCTACATGTCGCCCGAACAGGCTCGAGGAGAGACGCCGACGCCTGCCTCCGACCAGTTTTCGCTCGGATGCATCTTCTACGAGATGCTGACCGGCCAGCAGGCCTTCGGCCGCTCCTCGGCGGCGGAGGCGTTCTCCGCGATCCTCCGGGACGATCCGCGTCCCGTCGACGAGATCAACCCGTTGGTGCCCCAGCCGCTCCGATGGATCCTCGAGAGGTGTCTTGCCAAGGCTCCCCGCGATCGCTATGCCTCGACTCGCGATCTCGCCCGCGATCTCCAGACCCTCCGAGACCACTCCGCGACGACCAGTTTTCGCGCCGCCGGCGTTGCGGGGACCGAGCCTCGCCGCCGCTCCGTGTGGCTGATTGCCGCGGCCGCCATCGCGCTCGCCGCCGCCGCGGCGGGCGGGATCCTCCTCCTCGATCGTTTCCGCGCTCCGCTCCCGCCCGAGTTTCGCCGGCTCACCTTCCGCGAGGGAATCGTCACCCGGGCGCTCTTCGCGCCGAACGGCTCGATCCTCTACGCGGCTTCCTGGGAAGGAAATCCGGTGCGTTCGTACCTGGCGCTTCCCGAATCCACGGGGATCGACCGGGCCCTCGACTCCGACGTGCAGTTTCCCCTCGCGATACTCGGAGGACGGGTCGCAAGTCCTGGTGCTCGTGGGTCCCTCCCGACTTTCCGTCAACGAGAGCGGCACGCTCGCCTGGTGGCCGTCTCTGGGAGGAAAACCGCGCCGGATCCTGGACAACGCCGGGTGGGCGGACGTCGCCGGAAATGGCCGTTTCCTGGCCGTCGTTCGCGACCTGGGCGCGGATCGCGTCCTCGAGATTCGCAGCGCCGAGGGCGAGTTGCAGCGCACGCTCTTCCGGACATCGGGGGCCATCTGGTTCGCCCGGATCTCCCCGGACGACAAGAAGGTCGCGTTCGTTCACTTATCCATTCCGGCTCGACAGCACCGGCGAGATTCAAGTCGCGGCGATCGACGGCTCCGGATCGAAGGTCCTGACGCGGCGGTTCGAGCAATGCGCCGGGCTCGACTGGAGCGCGAAGACGGGCGAGATCTGGTTCTCGGCATCGACCCGGACGGCGTATGGGAGCGGCACTCTCTGGACGGTCAGCCCTTCGGGGAAACTTCGCTCGCGCTACGTCTTGCCCGACTTCTTCACCCTCCAGAGCGTTTCGAGCTCCGGAGACCGTTTTCTTCTTACCTCCCAGCGGGAAGGGGTCGATCTGACCGTGCGGCGCGGGGCGGAAGATCCGCACGACTTGTCCTGGCTCGGCTGGACGCTCATCCGCGACATCTCGCCCGACGGAAAGACGGCGCTCTTCTTCGACGGCGGCCCGACGGAGAAGACGTCGGGAGTCTGGATCCGCCCGCTCGAGGGGGGCGACGCGACGCGGCTCGGAGAGGGTTTCCCCGGAAAATTCTCGCCCGATGGCCGGTCGATCGTCGCCGTGACGCGGCCCCTCTCCGGCGCGCCGCAGCTCATTCTCATCCCGGTCGAGGCCGGCGGGGTCCGCCGGCTTCCGACCTCCGTCGGTGACGTTTCCGCGCCCTCTTTTGCCGGTCCGAGCACTCTCCTTTTCGTCCGATCGGAGAAGGGAGTCAGCGAGGTCTGGACGATGGAGACGGACGGGAGCGGCGCCCGATCGCTGGGGGCCGCGGGATGCGACATGCCGATCGCATCGCCGTCCGGAAGCTCTTTCCTGTGCTTGAAGGGAGAACGGAGGCGATCGCTCTTCCTCTATCCGATCAAGGGCGGTCCGGGCCGCAAGCTGTACGAGCTTCCGAATGACGGAGACTTCGTTTACGCCCGCTGGAGCGCAACCGGCGATCGGATCTTCGGCGTCACCCGGAACCGGCGGCTCCTGACGCTGGACTCCTCGACCGGGACGCTGCTCCGGGATGAGGCGATTCCGCTCGCCGGGACGACCGGTCAGGCGCAGCTCATCGCGGCGGCGCTCGATGCGGAAGCGGCGACCCGGGCGTACTCGATCCTTCGGACTTCGTCCGATCTCTATCTCGCCTCCGGTATACGATGACGGAAAGAAAGAGGAGGAACGTATGGCCTGTGAAGAAAATGAAGGCCGAGGCGAAGCGAAAGGCTGTCAAGAAGTCGGGGATGCCGTTCTCGCCTCCCGCCTGCGATCCGAAGACGGGAAAACCCAAGAAGACCGCGAAAAAGAAGAAGTAGCCGCCGCCGTTTGAACCGGCTCGTCCGAAACCCGGACCTCCTGATTTCCTGGAGCGAGGGGGAGCTCCTCGTCGAGGATCTCCGCAGCGGAGAGGGTTTCGCCGTCTCGGCCGAGACGATTCTTCTTCTGGATTCGTTCAACGGTCCTCGGAAGTCCCTCGGCCGTCGCCGACTCGTTGCCGGACTACGACCGAAGGTCCGTGCTGCGGAGCATCGGCAGACTTGCGCGCCTCGGTCTGCTGCTGCCGGAACGGGAAGGCCGGCGGCGGCTCTCGCGCATCAAGGCGTGGAAGGAGAACCTCGCCTCCGTCCGGTATCACCTGGCCTCCCGCGACATCCCCTTCGTGACGAGCCCGGCCGCCGTCGATCATTTCCTGCAGTCGCGTCTCGCGGCCGAGCGTCCGCCGCCGTCAAGTTCAAGCGCTATCGCCGCGCGAAGGGCCGGCGGCTGCCTGTCGCTTCCGCGCCCGGAGAATGCGAGCGGTCCTGGGGAAGGTGCTCGCGGCCCGGCGAACGGTCCGGGAGTTCGACCGCAGGCCGGTCCCTCTCGCGGATCTGGCCGCGGTCGTGCGCGGGACCTGGGGCGGCACGGGCTGGCTCGACGCCGGAGATTTCGGGCGCCTGCCGCTGAAGACCAGCCCCTCGGCCGGCTGCCTCCATCCGATCGAGTGCTACGTGCTCGCATGGAATGTTTCGGGACTCCCCGCCGGGCTGTATCACTACGACGTCGCCTCCGACGAGCTTCGCCGGCTGCGCTCCGGCGACCTGCGCGCCGCGGCGGTGAAAGCGGCGTCGGGTCAGGCGTGGGTCGGCCGCGCGGCTTTCCTCTGCGTGATGACGGCGGTCTTCGAGCGGACCCTCTGGAAGTACCAGATCGAGAGCGCGTACCGCGTTCTCTGGCTCGACGCCGGGCACCTCGCGCAGACCTTCTGCCTTCTCGCGACCTCGCGCGGTCTCGGCCCCTTCACGACGGCCGCGATCCAGGACACGTTCCTCGAGAAGCTGATCGGCCTCGACGGAGTAAAGGAGTTCCCGGTCTATCTCTGCGGAGCCGGCGTCCCGGCAAAAAAACTTACTCCCCGTTGATCTTGCAGGAATCTGCCGTCTCGAATCATCCCCGCCGA
>CAVUIX010000006.1:0-90955 GCA_963741435.1 uncultured Acidobacteriota bacterium
GCAGCATCCGGTCGAGGAGATCCACGATGCTCTGCGCCGGCGCGCCGGCGAGGATGCTCTTTCCGAATCCGACGGCGACATTGACGAGCAGCGCCGCGGCGCTCAAGGCGAGGAGCACGCCGAGGCCGATATAGACGCCGTCCTCGACGCGGGTGAAGAGGCTCGCGATGGTCGAGCGCAGCTTGCCCGGCTTGTTGCTGCCGCGGCTTCGCGTCATGCGGAACGAGAAAGGCAAGAAACGGGCCATCCCGGAGGGCCGCGTCTCGAAGTGACGTGATCGCAAGGAAGTAGACTCCAACGCGGAGCCGGCACTCTTTTCCGAGCATGAACGGACAGACGCGCGAAGTTCTGTTGGGCGGGGCCGCCGCGACGGGACTCGCCTTCCTGATTCTCCTGCTCTTCGAGAGCCGGAGGCCGCTTCGCAAGGAGCGCGAGTCGAAGCCGCGCCGCATCGCCCGAAACCTGACGGCGGGGGGCATCGCGCTGGGCCTCGTCGCGGTCCTGCAGACGCCCTTTCTCGTCCCGGCCGCGAGGTGGGCGGGGCGAGAGGCGCTTCGGACTCCTGAACCTGACGGACCTGTCCCGGCCCGTTCAGATCGCGCTCGCCGTCGTGTTGCTCGATTACACGCTCTGGATCTGGCATCGGATCAACCACGTCGTTCCATTCTTCTGGCGTTTCCACCTCGTCCATCACGTGGACCGGGACATGGACGCCTCGACCGCCTTCCGGTTCCACTTCGGAGAGCAGGCGCTCTCGGTCGGCTATCGGCTGGCCCAGATCGTCCTCCTCGGCGTGGATCCCGTCTCGCTCTGGATCTGGCAGTGCCTGGTGGCCGTCTCGGTCGTGTTCCATCACTCCAACGCCCGGCTCCCCCTGGCGCTCGAGCGGGCGCTCGTCAAGGTCATCGTGACGCCGCGCATGCACGGCATCCATCACTCCAACTACCGCAACGAGGCCAACGGAAACTGGTCGAGCCTGTTCTCCGCCTGGGACTACCTGCACGGCACGGTTCTTCTCGGCGTCCCGCAGGGCGCCGTCGAGATCGGCGTGCCGGCCTACGGGCGCGAGGAGGACGTCACGCTCGGCAAGATCCTCCTCATGCCGTTCGTGAAACAGCAAGACGATTGGATCGGCGAGCAGGGGCCGCGGCTCGAGAGGCCGCACGAGCCCTCTCAGAGACTCGGGCTGGCCGAGTAACGCGATGGCGTTCGAATCGGAGCTTCGCGCGCTCGCGCGGCGGCTCTCGCCGGCAGCGAGGATCACGGTGCTGACGGGCGCCGGCGTCTCCGCAGCGAGCGGCGTGCCGACTTTCCGCGGTCCGGGCGGCCTCTGGAGGGACTTCCGGCCCGAAGAGCTCGCGACCCCAGAGGCGTTCGCCCGCGACCCGAAGACGGTCTGGGAGTGGTACGACTGGCGGCGGCAGCTCGTCGCGAAATGCCTTCCCAACCGGGCTCACGAGGTGCTGGCTCTCTGGAGCCGCCGCTACGAGTCCTTCGCGCTCGTCACGCAGAACGTGGACGGCCTGCACGAGCGCGCCGGAACGCGAAACGTCATCCGGTACCACGGCTCGCTCTGGGAAGTCTCCTGCTGGGACGGATGCCGGGCCGGCTCCTGGCCGGACGCGACGGTTCCTTTTTCCCGATTGCCGCCACCCTGCCCGCACTGCGGCGGTCCGCTGCGGCCCGGCGTGGTCTGGTTCGGCGAGGCGATCCCTTCAGAGGCGCTCCGGGCGGCCGACCGCGCTCTCGACTGCGACGTGTGCCTGATCGTCGGGACCTCGTCGGTCGTCTACCCGGCCGCGGCCCTCGCGTCGCAAGCGCGCCGCCAGGGCGCCTTCACGGTCGAGATCAACCCCGAGGCAACGCCCGCCTCAACGGAAGTGGACCTCGCCCTCCCGGGCCGCGCCGAGGACATCCTGGACCGGGTCGAGAAGATGCTGTTGGCTTCTGGCTGAGAGCCGACAGCTACTCCAGCCTCTCCGCCAGAATCTTCGCCGCCGCCTCCTCTCGATGAGCGCGCAGCTTCTCCTTCAGCTCGGGGCGCCGGCCGGCGAGGATGGCGGCGGCGAGGAGCGCCGCGTTGATCGCGCCGGGCTTCCCGATGGCGAGCGTGCCGACGGGCACGCCGGCGGGCATCTGCACGGTCGCGAGGAGAGCGTCCAGGCCCTTCAAGGCGGATGTATCCATGGGGACGCCGAGGACGGGCAGGAGGGTGTTTGCGGCGACGGCGCCGGCCAGATGGGCGGCGCCTCCGGCGGCGGCGATCAGGACCTCGATGCCGCGCGCTTCCGCGCCCCTGGCGAACTCGGCGAGGGCGTCGGGCGTGCGGTGCGCCGACAGGACGCGAGACTCGTGCGGGACTCCGAGTCGCGTCAACGTGTCGCCGGCGTGGCGCATCGTCTCCCAATCGGATCGGCTCCCCATGAGCACGGCGATCAGGGGTTTCGGGTCTTGCTTCATGTGGTGATCGATTGTATTCGGAGTCGTGGCGGTGCCTGCGCCCTCACCCCGGCCCTCTCCCGGGGGGAGAGGGAGAAGAGAGCCTGTTAAGATCGTGTACAGGCAGCCTGTCCGATGAAGAGGGGAATCTGGGTAGCGTTAGCGGTCGCCGTTGCCGTGGCGGGCGCGTGGGGCTACGGAGCGCTCATGCGCCAGGAAAACGACGACGGCCGGCGGGTCCAGCTGCTGGCAATCGCCGAGGAGCAGCACATGGACCTCTCCTTCTCCCGCAGCGGGCGCCTCGTGACGCGCGTGCCGGAGGAAGGGGAGGCCGTCACGGCCGGGAGCCTCGTGGCGCGCATCGAGGAGGCGGGTCTCTCCGAAGACGCTGCTGACCTCGAGCGCCAGCGCGATCAGGTCTCCGCCCAGGAGAAAGCCGGCGCGAACAGGTCGCGCAGCTCCATGCGCAGCTCGCCCAGACAGTGAGCGAGGAGAAACGGATGGCGCGCCTGGCCTCCGAAGGCGTGGCTCCGGCCGCGGACCTGGAGACTCTTCAGCACAAGCGCGAAGAGCTCGACGCGAGCATCCGCGCGCGGGAGGCCGAGAAGGGAAACCTCGAGGCGCAGGAACGTTCGCTGGCCTCCCGCCTGGAGAAGGTCCACCGGTTCGAGAAGGAAGGGACGCTGACCTCGCCGGTGGGCGGCACGGTCCTGACCCGGTATCACCGGCAGGGCGAGTTCGTCGCGGCCGGAGATCCCGTCCTCACGCTGCAGGTGGAGGCCCCTTACCTGCGCGTCGAAGTGCCCGAGGAGCGCCTCTCGGCGTTCACCGTCGGCGGCAGCGTGACGGTGTGGCCGCAGGCGCGCCCCGACGCCCGCTTCGCGGCGCGCGTCGTCACGATCAAGCCGCGGGCCGAGTTCGCCACGCGAAAGAACTGGGGCCTCCAGAGCCGCGACCTGAAGACCTTCTCGGTGCGCCTGGCCCCCCAGAACGCCGGCGTCGTCTCCGGCCAGACCTTCGTCGTGGAAGCCGGAAGGAATTGAAGATTGAAGATTGAAAGATTGAAGTGATTGAGAGATTGAGTACCGCGCGCTTTAGCCGGTCAGCCGAATCAGTCAATCGTCAATCAGTCAATCGTCAATCTCAAATCGTCCATGATTCCGTCGATCGAAGCGGAGAAGCTGACCAAGAGATTCGGCGACTTCACCGCCGACGACGATCTCTCCTTTTCCGTAGCCGCGGGGGAGACGTACGGGATTCTCGGGCCCAACGGAGCGGGCAAGACGACGCTCATCCGAATGCTGACGACGCTGCTTCGGCCCACGTCCGGCCGCGCTGCCGTCAAGGGGCACGACGTGGTGTCGGACAAGACCGCTGTCCGCACGGCGATCGGAACCGTCTCGCAGGCGGTCACGACGGACGAGAACCTGACGGTCTACGAGAACCTCTCCGTGCAAGGGAAGATGCACGGGCTCTGGGGCCGGTCCCTCTCGGGGCGCATCGAGCGTCGCTTGAAGGAAGTCGGACTCTGGGAGCGGCGGGATCAGATCGCGCGGGAGCTCTCGGGCGGGATGCGCCGGAGGCTCGAGATCGCGCGCGGTGTCCTGCACTCGCCGCAGGTCCTGTTCCTGGATGAGCCGACGGCCGGGCTCGATCCTCAGAGCCGCCGCGCGATCTGGGGCATGCTGGAAGAGATGACTTCCTCCGACGCCAGCCTCTCGATCGTGCTCACGACGCACGCGATGGACGAGGCGGACCATCTCTGCGACCGGGTCGCCATCATGGACCGGGGGCGCTTCCTCTGCGAGGACTCGCCGGAGGCCCTGAAGCGGGGACTCGCGACGGGGGAGCGCGTCGAGATCGAAACCGACAGGGAGATCGCGGTGCCGGACCGGGAAGAGGTCCTGGCGCTCGGCGCGGTCAACTGGCGCTCGGTGATTCCGCAGGTCATCCAATTCCAGGCGAAGCCCGGGGAAGGGATCGGCCGGCGCGCCGCGCAGCTGCTCGAGGAGCGAGGCTATCGGGTGCGTTACCTGACGATCGCCCCGGTGACTCTCGAGGACGTCTTCTTCTCCTACACGGGACACGTCCTGCGGGAAGCATGAGCTCGCCCGCCGACAAACGGGCCGGGGGAGTCGGGCTCGCGGCGCTCGGGATCCTCGCGATCAGCCAGCGGTCCTACGTGACCCTCTGGCGCCAGCCCGTCCTGATCGTCTCGACGATGCTCTTTCCGATCATCTATCTGCTGATCCTCGGCAATGCCTTGAACCGCCAGCTGCGCGCGATCCCGCTGGCCGTGGTCGACGAATCCGGCAACGTCCTGGCCGCGGAGTGTCTGCGCGGCGCCATCGCGCTCGAGAGCGGGCGCGACCTGCTGCGGATCACGCCCGTGGCCGATCGGGAGGAGGCGCTGCGGGGGCTGCGCCGGGGAAAGTTCCGCGCGGTGTGGGTGCTTCCGTTCGGCCTCTCGCGGCAGGGACCGGTGCCCTCCTTCATCGGCGACAACACCGACCGCTTTTCCTTCGACACGGTGGAGGCCGCCTTGAGCGAAATCTGGGACCGCGCGTCCACGCCGGGAGGCCAGCCCCGGGCGGCGCCGGCCGTCCGGTTGGAGGCCTATCCGTACCTGGACTACCTGACCTACCTGGCGCCCGCGGTCGTGTGTCTGGCCATCTTCATGGGCTCCATGGTGTCGGGAGGCCTGCAGGTCATCGAGGATCGGATGTACGGGTATCACGAAGGCTACATGGTGACTCCCATCTCCACGGGGACCCTGGTGGCCGGACACATCCTGGCCGGATCTCTCGTGGCGGCGCTGGCGGGCGCGATGGTGCTCGTCGCGATCCTGATCATGGCCCCTCTGCCGGTGGTGGGAGCCCCGGCGGTCGTCGCCTCGCTCTTCACGATCTTTCTCACGTCCCTCTCCATCGCCTCGATGTGGTTCCTGCTTTTCGCCCGTGCGCGGCGCGCGAGCGTGCTGCGCGGCGCGTTCGGGATCATCAACGCGCTTATTTTTTTCCCGTCGGGCGCTCTCTACCCGATCGAGTCCTATCCGCCGTGGCTGCGGGCGATCTCGAACGTGGACCCGTTGACCTACGGGCTCAAGGCGATGCGGGATGTCCTGCTGCGCGGCGCGCCGCCCTCCGCGTGCTTCGCCCCCTGGGTCTTCCTGGCGACCTTCACGCTGGTCTGCGGGATCCTGACACGCGTGCTTTTTCGCCGGGAGATCTGAGCCGGCCTCACGGCCGGCGGTCCAAAGTCCAAAGTCCAAAGTCCAAGGTAGATCATCCGGCTACTTTGGACCTTGGACCTTAGACCTTGGACTCTCATCCCCGCAGGTAGGTCTCGAACTCCTCCGGGTGCGCGGCGCGGGAACGGGCCTCTTCCACGTCCACCAGGTTTTCGCGGGCGAGGCTGGCGAGCGACTCCTCCAGCGTGATCGAACCGTGCTTTCGGGTCAGGACGATCTCCTGATGGAGGTGTTGGAGCGCGTTCCTGCGGACGTGCTGGCGGGCGCCGTAGCCCACGACGAGGAGCTCGGCCGCGGGCACACGCCCGCCGCCGCGGCGAGGCAGGAGCGTCTGCGTCAGCACGGCGGCCAGCGCCATGGACAGCTCCTGTCGGATCGTCGGCTGCCTCTCGGGGGGAAAGGAGTCCGCGACGCGGGAGACGGTCGACGCGACGTCGGTCGTGTGAACGGTCGAGAAGACCAGGTGTCCCGTCTCCGCGGCGCCCAGGGCGATGCGCATGGTCTCCGGGTCCCGCATCTCTCCGACGACGAGGACGTCCGGAGCCTGACGCATGGCGGCTCGCAGGGCGGTCGCGAAGTCCGGAGCGTCCGCTCCGATCTCGATCTGTTCGATGAGACTGGAGCGGTGCGGATGCTCGTACTCGATCGGGTCCTCGATCGTGACGATGTGGCGGGCGTCGCGGCGGTTGATCTCCTCGACGAGCGCCGCGAGCGTCGTGGTCTTGCCGGAGCCGGTGGGGCCGCCGATCAGGACGAGACCGCGAGGAAGCTTCGTCAGCGCCTCGACGCCGGACGGAAGGCCCAGGGAGGCCAGTCTCGGCGGCTCGGTCGGGAGCGCGCGCACCGTGGCCGCCGCGCGCCCCCGCTCGCGGTGGAGGTTGACGCGAAAGCGTCCCCGGCCGCGCAGCTTGTAGGAGGTGTCGGTGTTTTTTTCCTGCGCGTATCGAGACCGCGCGCGTCCCGGGAGCGCCGGCAGGACCGCCTCCTCGATCTCCTCGCCGGAGACGGGCGCCTCCGGCAAGGGGACGACGGCCCCGTCGATCCGGACGCAGGGGGGTGCACCAGCCACGAGAAGGAGATCGCTGCCGCGCCGCTCGAGCAGCGTCTCGAGCCACCGGTCGAGTCTCGCGGAATCCTCTCCCGCGGCCTCCTCGCGCCCCTCCGCGTTCAGCTCCCGGATCAGCCGGTTGATGTCCTCGACTTCGTCCACAAAAGACATACTACGGAACTCGAGGCCCGGTTGTCTGGCCCTGGAGGTCGGAGGTCCACGCGGTTCTCTTCCGTGCTCGTGCCGCTCGACGGTGCCCATCGTGCCGTAGGGGCGGCCCTTGCGGCCGCCCGCCCCTCTTCGATAAGCCAACGCGTGGAGACGGCCGCGCTCTCCTTGGGCAACCACCCGTTTCTCGATCCAGGGCGTCGTGGATTTCACGTTGTGACGGGCGGTGTGTCGGTCTCGACGAGGTGGCGTATTGAGCAGAGGCGGGAGGGCGCAAGGCCCTCCCCTACGGCACGTGGGCACTGGCTGAGGGCACGAGGGCACGGAACTCGACTTGCTTCTAACCGGCCAGGTGCCAGTCCGTGTGCGGGGCCTTGTTGTCGAGGATCCAGAGACGGAAGAGACGGCGGTACGTCACCGGCTTCCAGTCGATCGAGTCGAAGAACGGGCGCAGCGCGAAGTGGAGACGGCGCAGGTTGTAGAACGGAACGGCCGTGAAGTAGTGGTGCTCCAGGTGGTAGGCCGAATACAGGTACCAGAAGTCCCACCAGCGGGAAGGCTTCATGACGGTTGCCCACTTGGCCGGGTCCTCCGGAACGATGGCGTAGTGCTGGCCCAGGCGATTCAAGGCGAAGGCGACCGGGAAGACGAGGAAGTACGGGACGAGATAGACGCGCGCGAGCACTCCGAAGCCACCTGTCCAGAAGATCGCGCCCATGATCGCGAGATGAAGGAGGATCGTCCCCCGGCGCTCCCACGCGATCCGGCGCTGAAGCGTCGGCGGGTAGCTCGCGGTCTCCGCGCGGGCCGCGCGGAAGTAGATCGGAAAGAGCGCCGGCGTGAAATAGAGGAGCTTGAACCAGGGCTTGTTGATCTTCGGCGAGAGGTAATGGCGTTTCGGATCCGCCAGGCTGTCTCCCAGTTCCGCGTGGTGCGTCAGGTGCCAGCGGGTGAACTGCAGCGCCGAGATGCCCGACGGGACCGCGTAGAGAAGGGCGAGCGCGCGGTCGGCGCGGGGTCTGGGTCCGTTCCAGACCGCGCGGTGAACGACTTCATGCAGGAGGACGGTGAAGTTGAAGATCGTCCAGCCGGCGATGACCGCCGCCGGAATCCAGATCCAGGGCTCTCGAAAGAGCCAGGAAACCGCGGAGGCCGCCGCGAGGATGAGAAACTGCCGCGCCGCGATCGCGAGGTGCCGGCCCGGGCTCTTGCGATGCAGCTCCTTCAGAACATCGTGCGGAATGGCCTTCACGAGGCGAGTCCGCAGCTCCTGGGAGGCCTTCGCCCAGTGGTGGTCCCCTCCCATCGGAGGGTATTCCTCCGGTCGGGAAGTCGCGGGCGGGACCGGGATGGCGCTCATGGGTCGCTGTTGCCGGGCAGAACCTTCATGCCCGGTCAACTATTCTAGGGCGGAAAGAAAAAGCCCCGATCGCTCGGGGCTTTTTCAGAACGGATCGGCTCCGTTACATCTTCTTTTCGGGGGCCTTCGCGGGGGCAGCAGCCTCCATCGAGGTCACCTTGATCGTCTTCTTCTCCTTATCCATACTGCCCTTGACCGTGACTTCATGGGCGGCCATCTTGGTCATCATGGCGTCGTCGCCGGAGAGGATGAACATGGACTTGTCGGCCGTGTTGTACAGGGCCCAGTGGGCGCCCTTCTCCTTGACGCACTTGACCGCGCAATCGGCATGGGACGCCTTGGCGCCTGCCGCGCCGCAATGATCGTCCGTCACCCAACCGGTCCAGGTCCCATCTTCCGCCGATGCCAGGGTCGCCGAGGCCGAACCCGAGAACCACGGCGAGGATCAGAGTCCGTGAAACGAGCTTCTTCATACTTTCTCCTTCTTTCGTTGCGCCCCCCCGGATAATCCAGGTCGGCAAAGCATATACGTTGGAAACGTGAACGGCGGATGAACGGAAACGGCGGACGGCGAACCCTCCGGCTCCTCTTCCGGGCGGCCCTGGGCGGGGCGGATCCGAAAGGGGCCGTTTCCGAGGCGCTTTCGCGGCCTTCGGTCGCCCGGGCCCTGGCCGGGGCCCGGGAGATTGGCGTCTTTGCCTGCGGGAAGGCGGCGGTTTCGATGGCCGGAGGGGTACCAGACGGGTTGCGGAAGAGAGCCCTGGTGGTCGTCCCCCGGGGCTACCCCGCCGGAGCAGTGTCCTCCGCGGAGGTCCTCTTTTCGTCCCATCCCGAGCCGGACGGCGCGAGCCTCGCGGCCGCCCGGCGCGCTCTCGATTACTTCGAGGGATATGGCCCGAAGGACGTGATTCTCTGCCTCATTTCCGGCGGGACTTCATCGCTCCTGGCCCTGCCTCGCCCCGGCGTCACGCTCGAGTCCAAGCGCCGGGCTGTGCGGAGGCTCATGAGGTCGGGCGCTTCGATCGTGGAGATCAACCGGTTGCGCAAGTCGCTGTCGGCCGTCAAGGGGGGAAAGCTCGGCAGGAAGACTCGCGCCAGGCTCGTCACGCTCGTTCTCTCCGATGTCCCGGGAGATCGTCCTTCTCTGGTCGGTTCGGGTCCGACCATCCGGGGCATTCGCGGTGATGTGACCCTGGTGGTCGGGTCGAACCGGTCGGGGTTGGATGCGGCCGCGCGCCTGGCCCGGGAGAAGGACCTGGCTCCTCGCGTGCGCCGCGGAAGGCTGTCGGGGGAGGCGCACGAGCAAGGGAGGCGCTTCGCGCGCTCGGCCGCGAGGCTCGGGCGGGGTCAGGTCCTTCTCGCCGGCGGCGAGACGACGGTCACGATCCGGGGGGCCCACGGCCGGGGAGGGCGGAACCTCGAGTTCGCGCTCGGCGCCGCGCTTGGAACTTTCGGGCACAGAAGGAGTCTCCGTTCTCGCCGCCGGCTCGGACGGCATCGACGGCAGCTCGCGAGCCGCGGGCGCGCTCGCCGACGGCCGGACGATCGCGCGGGCGCTCCGCCTGGGACTCGATCCCGCGCGCGCTCTCGCGCATCACGACACCGAGGCCTTCTTCGAACGCCTCGGCGATCTGCTCGTTCCCGGCCCGACGGGAACCAACGTCTGCGATTGGGCCTTCGCAGTACGAAGTCCTGTAGTCCGTAGTCGTCGATGAGCGCGGCCAAGGACTAAGGACAAGGGACCAGGGACTTATAATGAACAGTTCGTCATGAGAGCGACTGAACGAAACAGAGAGCTGGCGTCTCTCGAGCGGTTCACCGAGGAGCCCAACCGCTTCGGGGCGTACCGGGTGGCGCTCGGGTTTCCAAACTCCTACGAGATTGGCATGTCCAATCTCGGCTTCCAGTGGGTCTACCGGCTCTTCAATCGCGTGCCGGACCTGGTCTGCGAGCGCTTCTTCTTCGAGGAGGGGACGCCTGCGGTCTCCTTCGAGACGGGGACGCCTCTGTCCGAGTTCGGCCTGCTCGCCTGGTCGCTCTCGTGGGAAATGGACATCGTCAACATCGTCAAGACTCTCCGGGCGGCCGGGATTCCCGCGCGGCGGGCCGAGCGCGGGGAAGGGCACCCGCTGATCCTGATCGGCGGAGACATCGCGCGCATGAACCCGGCCGCGCTGACCACGTTCGCCGACGTCTTCGCCCTGGGGGACGGGGAGAGGCTCGTCCCCGCGATCGCGCAGCTTCTCCAGTCGGGGTTGACACGTGAGGAGTTCCTCTCGGCGGCCGCGAAGCTCCCCGGCTTCTTCGTGCCGGCTGTCCACGGGCTGCGCGCGGAGGCGGCGGAGAACTCCCGCGTCGTCATCCAGCAGCCGATGTCGCGCAAGGAGATCGCCCCGCACTTCGAGGTCCCGCACTCGACGATCCTGACGCCCCGCACGGAGCTGGCCGACAAGCTCTTGATCGAGATCTCCCGGGGATGCACCGAGATGTGCCGCTTCTGCTGGGCGGCCTACGCCATGGCCCCCATCAAGCAGTACCCCGCGGCTTCGATCCTGAAGGTGGCCCGGCAGGCGCGGCCGTTGACGGACCGCACGGGCTTGATCGCGACGGCCGTCTGTGACCATCCGGAGATCACCGAGATCCTGACCGGCCTGGCGGATCTCCAGTTCCACATCGCCCTCTCCTCGATCAAGATCGACGCGATCGAGGATCCGATCCTGGAGGTCCTCGCCCGGCAGGGGGAGAAGGCGCTCGCGATCGCGCCGGAAGCGGGCAACGAGAGACTCCGCCGCCACATCAACAAGAAGGTCTCCGACGAGATGCTCCGCGAGAAGGTCCGCATGGTCTTCGCCCACGGGTTCACGCGCTTGAAGCTCTACCTGCAGGTGGGCCTGCCCACCGAGACCGACGAGGACGTGCGCGACATCGTCCGCCTCGTGGCGGACCTGCGCGAGATCGCGCTCGCGGAAGGGCGGCGCACCGGGCAGGTCCCGCAGCTCGTCCCCAGCGTCAACGCGTTCATCCCCAAGCCGCACACGCCGTACGAGGACGAATCGCTCGCGCCCGAGGACTCTCTGAAGGAGAAGCTCTCCTACCTCCAGCGGGAGTTCGAGCCGATGGGCAACGTCGTCCTGCGCGGCATGTCCCTGACCGAAGCCGTGTGGGAGGCCTACCTCGCCAAGATGGACGAGTCCGGCGCCGACATCCTGGAGGAAGCCGCCTCGGGCGTTCCCGTTCGCCGTCTGTTGAAGACGCACCGAGACCGCATCGCCGCGGTCGTGCGCCCGGCGTCAGCGACGCTGCACGCTTCGACGGCAGCTCCCTGGTCATTTCGTCGGCTGCCTCTCGGGGGGAAAGGAGTCCGCGACGCGGGAGACGGTCGACGCGACGTCGGTCGTGTGAACGGTCGAGAAGACCAGGTGTCCCGTCTCCGCGGCGCCCAGGGCGATGCGCATGGTCTCCGGGTCCCGCATCTCTCCGACGACGAGGACGTCCGGAGCCTGACGCATGGCGGCTCGCAGGGCGGTCGCGAAGTCCGGAGCGTCCGCTCCGATCTCGATCTGTTCGATGAGACTGGAGCGGTGCGGATGCTCGTACTCGATCGGGTCCTCGATCGTGACGATGTGGCGGGCGTCGCGGCGGTTGATCTCCTCGACGAGCGCCGCGAGCGTCGTGGTCTTGCCGGAGCCGGTGGGGCCGCCGATCAGGACGAGACCGCGAGGAAGCTTCGTCAGCGCCTCGACGCCGGACGGAAGGCCCAGGGAGGCCAGTCTCGGCGGCTCGGTCGGGAGCGCACGCACCGTGGCCGCCGCACGCCCCCGCTCGCGGTGGAGGTTGACGCGAAAGCGTCCCCGGCCGCGCAGCTTGTAGGACGTGTCGGTGTTTTTTTCCTGCGCGTATCGAGACCGCGCGCGTCCCGGGAGCGCCGGCAGGACCGCCTCCTCGATCTCCTCGCCGGAGACGGGCGCCTCCGGCAAGGGGACGACGGCGCCGTCGATCCGGACGCAGGGGGGCGCACCGGCCACGAGAAGGAGATCGCTGCCGCGCCGCTCGAGCAGCGTCTCGAGCCACCGGTCGAGTCTCGCGGAATCCTCTCCCGCGGCCTCCTCGCGCCCCTCCGCGTTCAGCTCCCGGATCAGCCGGTTGATGTCCTCGACTTCGTCCACAAAAGACATACTACGGAACTCGAGGCCCGGTTGTCTGGCCCTGGAGGTCGAAGGTCCACGCGGTTCTCTTCCGTGCTCGTGCCGCTCAACGGTGCCCATGGTGCCGTAGGGGCGGCCCTTGCGGCCGCCCGTCCCTCTTCGACAAGCCAACGCGTGGAGACGGCGGCGCTCTCCTTGCGCAACCACCCGTTTTCCGATCCAGGGCGTCGTGGATTTCACGTCGTGACGGGCGGTATGTCCGTCTCGACGAGGTGGCATATCGAGCAGAGGCGGGAGGGCGCAAGGCCCTCCCCTACGGCGCGGGGGCACGTGGGCCCGAGGGCACGAGGGCACGGAACTCGACTTGGCTTCTAACCGGCCAGGTGCCAGTCCGTGTGCGGGGCCTTGTTGTCGAGGATCCAGAGACGGAAGAGACGGCGGTACGTCACCGGCTTCCAGTCGATCGAGTCGAAGAACGGGCGCAGCGCGAAGTGGAGACGGCGCAGGTTGTAGAACGGAACGGCCGTGAAGTAGTGGTGCTCCAGGTGGTAGGCCGAATACAGGTACCAGAAGTCCCACCAGCGGGAGGGCTTCATGACGGTCGCCCACTTGGCCGGGTCCTCCGGAACGATGGCGTAGTGCTGGCCCAGGCGATTCAAGGCGAATGCGACCGGGAAGACGAGGAAGTACGGGACGAGATAGACGCGCGCGAGCACTCCGAAGCCACCTGTCCAGAAGATCGCGCCCATGATCGCGAGATGAAGGAGGATCGTCCCCCGGCGCTCCCACGCGATCCGACGCTGAAGCGTCGGCGGGTAGCTCGCGGTCTCCGCGCGGGCCGCGCGGAAGTAAATCGGAAAGAGCGCCGGCGTGAAATAGAGGAGCTTGAACCAGGGCTTGTTGATCTTCGGCGAGAGGTAATGGCGTTTCGGATCCGCCAGGCTGTCTCCCAGTTCCGCGTGGTGCGTCAGGTGCCAGCGGGTGAACTGCAGCGCCGAGATGCCCGACGGGACCGCGTAGAGAAGGGCGAGCGCGCGGTCGGCGCGGGGTCTGGGTCCGTTCCAGACCGCGCGGTGAACGACTTCATGCAGGAGGACGGTGAAGTTGAAGATCGTCCAGCCGGCGATGACCGCCGCCGGAATCCAGATCCAGGGCTCTCGAAAGAGCCAGGAAACCGCGGAGGCCGCCGCGAGGATGAGAAACTGCCGCGCCGCGATCGCGAGGTGCCGGCCCGGGCTCTTGCGATGCAACTCCTTCAGAACATCGTGGGGAATGGCCTTCACGAGGCGAGTCCGCAGCTCCTGGGAAGCCTTCGCCCAGTGGTGGTCCCCTCCCATCGGAGGGTATTCCTCCGGTCGGGAAGTCGCGGGCGGGACCGGGATGGCGCTCATGGGTCGCTGTTGCCGGGCAGAACCTTCATGCCCGGTCAACTATTCTAGGGCAAAGAAAAAGCCCCGATCGCTCGGGGCTTTTTCAAAACGGATCGGCTCCGTTACATCTTCTTTTCGGGGGCCTTCGCGGGGGCAGCAGCCTCCATCGAGGTCACCTTGATCGTCTTCTTCTCCTTATCCATACTGCCCTTGACCGTGACTTCATGGGCGGCCATCTTGGCCATCATGGCGTCGTCGCCGGAGAGGATGAACATGGACTTGTCGGCCGTGTTGTACAGGGCCCAATGGGCGCCCTTCTCCTTGACGCACTTGACCGCGCAATCGGCATGGGCCGCCTTGGCGCCGGCCGCGCCGCAATGATCGTCCGTCACCCAGCCGGTCCAGGTTCCGTCTTCCGCCGATGCCAGAGTCGCCGAGGCCGAACCCGAGAACCACGGCGAGGATCAGAGTCCGTGAAACGAGCTTCTTCATACTTTCTCCTTCTTTCGTTGCGCCCCCCCGGATAATCCAGGTCGGCAAAGCATATACGTTGGAAACGTGAACGGCGGATGAACGGAAACGGCGGACGGCGAACCCTCCGGCTCCTCTTCGGGGCGGCCCTGGGCGGGGCGGATCCGAAAAGGGCCGTTTCCAAGGCGCTTTCGCGGCCTTCGGTCGCCCGGGCCCTGGCCGGGGCCCGGGAGGTTGGCGTCTTTGCCTGCGGGAAGGCGGCGGTTTCGATGGCCGGAGGGGTGCCGGACGGGTTGCGGAAGAGAGCCCTGGTGGTCGTCCCCCGGGGCTACCCCGCCGGAGCTGTGTCCTCCGCGGAGGTCCTCTTTTCGTCCCATCCCGAGCCGGACGGCGCGAGCCTCGCGGCCGCCCGGCGCGCTCTCGATTACTTCGAGGGATATGGCCCGAAGGACGTGATCCTCTGCCTCATTTCCGGCGGGACTTCATCGCTCCTGGCCCTGCCTCGCCCCGGCGTCACGCTCGAGTCCAAGCGCCGGGCGGTGCGGAGGCTCATGAGGTCGGGCGCTTCGATCGTGGAGATCAACCGGTTGCGCAAGTCGCTGTCGGCCGTCAAAGGGGGAAAGCTCGGCAGGAAGACTCGCGCCCGGCTCGTCACGCTCGTTCTCTCCGACGTCCCGGGAGATCGTCCTTCTCTGGTCGGTTCGGGTCCGACCATCCGGGGCATTCGCGGTGATGTGACCCTGGTGGTCGGGTCGAACCGGTCGGGGCTGGATGCGGCCGCGCGCCTGGCCCGGGAGAAGGACCTGGCTCCTCGCGTGCGCCGCGGAAGGCTGTCGGGGGAGGCGCGCGAGCAAGGGAGGCGCTTCGCGCGCTCGGCCGCGAGGCTCGGGCGGGGTCAGGTCCTTCTCGCCGGCGGCGAGACGACGGTCACGATCCGGGGGACCCACGGCCGGGGAGGGCGGAACCTCGAGTTCGCGCTCGGCGCCGCGCTTGGAACTTTCGGGCACAGAAGGAGTCACCGTTCTCGCCGCGGGCTCGGACGGCATCGACGGCAGCTCGCGAGCCGCGGGCGCGCTCGCCGACGGCCGGACCATCGCCCGGGCGCTCCGCCTGGGACTCGATCCCGCGCGCGCTCTCGCGCATCACGACACCGAAGCCTTCTTCGAACGCCTCGGCGATCTTCTCGTGCCCGGCCCGACGGGAACCAACGTCTGCGATTGGGCCTTCGCATTACGCGCTCTTTAGTCCTGCTGATCCGTAACTATCGGTTTGCTCTCGCGAGTATCCGGGCCGCCGGGTCCTGTCGCCGTCGGCTTTCGACCGCAGGCGTTCGCTACGCGAACGGCGGTCGAGAGAGTTCAAACGAGGGCTTGGAGTAAGGCTCAATGCCCGCGCGCGAGGTCTCCGTCCGGCGCCACCCGTCGGCCCTTCACGTCGGTGTAGCCGGACTGAGAGCCCCGGAGCCGGCGGCGTTTCCCGGAGTCGGTGATGGGTGACGAGCATGGAAGAGCGCCACCGGCACCACGGTGAAACTGCGAGGAACCCTCAGCGCCGGCCGGTTCTGACGGTTGCGGCCGGCCGGCGCGTGCCGACGGAGGGAAACGACGCCGGCTCCGGGGCGGCCTTTCCGCGTTATCGATTCAATCGCTACAGGCAACCAGGTCCAAGTTCCGAGTCCAGGGAACCTATAATGAACAGTTCGTCATGAGAGCGACTGAACGAAACAGAGAGCTGGCGTCTCTCGAGCGGTTCACCGAGGAGCCCAACCGCTTCGGGGCGTACCGGGTGGCGCTCGGGTTTCCAAACTCCTACGAGATTGGCATGTCCAATCTCGGGTTCCAGTGGGTCTACCGGCTCTTCAATCGCGTGCCGGACCTGGTCTGCGAGCGCTTCTTCTTCGAGGAGGGGACGCCCGCGGTCTCCTTCGAGACGGGGACGCCTCTGTCCGAGTTCGGCCTGCTCGCCTGGTCGCTCTCGTGGGAAATGGACATCGTCAACATCGTCAAGACTCTCCGGGCGGCCGGGATTCCCGCGCGGCGGGCCGAGCGCGGGGAAGGGCACCCGCTGATCCTGATCGGCGGAGACATCGCGCGCATGAACCCGGCCGCGCTGACCACCTTCGCCGACGTCTTCGCCCTGGGGGACGGGGAGAGGCTCGTCCCCGCGATCGCGCAGCTTCTCCAGTCGGGGTTGACACGTGAGGAGTTCCTCTCGGCGGCCGCGAAGCTCCCCGGCTTCTTCGTGCCGGCTGTCCACGGGCTGCGCGCGGAGGCGGCGGAGAACTCCCGCGTCGTCATCCAGCAGCCGATGTCGCGCAAGGAGATCGCCCCGCACTTCGAGGTCCCGCACTCGACGATCCTGACGCCCCGCACGGAGCTGGCCGACAAGCTCTTGATCGAGATCTCCCGGGGATGCACCGAGATGTGCCGCTTCTGCTGGGCGGCCTACGCCATGGCCCCCATCAAGCAGTACCCCGCGGCTTCGATCCTGAAAGTGGCCCGGCAGGCGCGGCCGTTGACGGACCGCACGGGCCTCATCGCGACGGCCGTCTGTGACCATCCGGAGATCACCGAGATCCTGACCGGCCTGGCGGATCTCCAGTTCCACATCGCCCTCTCCTCGATCAAGATCGACGCGATCGAGGATCCGATCCTGGAGGTCCTCGCCCGGCAGGGGGAGAAGGCGCTCGCGATCGCGCCGGAAGCGGGCAACGAGAGACTCCGCCGCCACATCAACAAGAAGGTCTCCGACGAGATGCTCCGCGAGAAGGTCCGCATGGTCTTCGCCCACGGGTTCACGCGCTTGAAGCTCTACCTGCAGGTCGGCCTGCCCACCGAGACCGACGAGGACGTGCGCGACATCGTCCGCCTCGTGGCGGACCTGCGCGAGATCGCGCTCGCGGAAGGGCGGCGCACCGGGCAGGTCCCGCAGCTCGTCCCCAGCGTCAACGCGTTCATCCCCAAGCCGCACACGCCGTACGAGGACGAATCGCTCGCGCCGGAGGACTCTCTGAAGGAAAAGCTCTCCTACCTTCAGCGGGAGTTCGAGCCGATGGGCAACGTCGTCCTGCGCGGCATGTCCCTGACCGAAGCCGTGTGGGAGGCCTACCTCGCCAAGATGGACGAGTCCGGCGCCGACATCCTGGAGGAAGCCGCCTCGGGCGTGCCCGTTCGCCGTCTTTTGAAGACGCACCGAGACCGCATCACCGCGGTCGTGCGCCCGGCATCAGCCACGCCGCACGCTTCGACCGCGGCTCCCTGGTCATTCATCTCGAAGCGGTAAGCGGAAGAGCCGTCTAAAGTCTTGGACCTTCTCTGGGCACCAGGATCGAGACCGTGGCGTCCGCGGCCCGGCAGGTGATCGGGGTCTTGAGGACGCAGTCGCCGTCCACGTGGACTTCGACGGGATAGGTCTCGAGGGAGCGGACGGTCACGGAGCGGCCCCGCACGGTCCGGGCGAGGCCGCGGGCCAGGTGTCCGGACTTGCCGAGCTGGATCTGGCGGAAGAGGGAGAAGAACTTCCAGCGATTGCGGCCCTCAAAGAGAAGGACGTCCATCTCGTCGGAGTCGAGCGCGGCCTCCGGCGCGATGATCCAGTCTCCGGCGTAGTGCCGGGCATGGCAGACGACCGCGAACGTGGCTTCGTGGCGCTGTCCGTCCACCGTCACTTCGAGGCGCGGGAACTCGTAACGGAAGAACTCCCGGGCGACGGTGAAGAAGATCCCCGAGCGGCCGAGCCAGCGTTTCAAGAGGGGAAGCGTGCGGCCCATGATGCGCGCGTCCAGGCCTACTCCCGCCCAGAGGAGGAAGGGGCGGTCGTTGGCAAGAAGGAGGCGCGCCGGGCGCGCCACGCCGTCGAAGAGCAGCGCGGTCGCGCCCTCGAGGTCCAACGGAATCGAAAGCTCGCGCACGAGGACGTTGGACGTGCCCCCCGGTAGGATGGCCAGGGGCACGCCGGAGCCCGCAAGCCCGCAGGCGGCTTCCGAGATCGTCCCGTCGCCGCCGCACACAGCCACGACGTCGAGTCCGGTCGGGAGAAACGACCGGACGATTTCGGTGGCGTGTCCCGGCGCGCTGGTCGGGGCGTTGACGAGCTCCAGCCCCCGTTGCTTGACGCTCTCCGCGACCTTCCGCATCGCGGCGCGACGGTCGCGCTGTCCCGCCGTCGGGTTGTAGATCAGGACGCCTCTCTTCATCGGCCGAGGGCGGTCGAGATTCGAGATTCGAGATTTCGAAGTTTGAAGCGCCGGGTCTTCGTGCTTGACGCTCAAATCTCAACCTTCAACTTCTTCAGAACAACGATCCATCTCTTGGAGGGGCAACGATGCCTAAATGGCGATAGGCGAGCGCCGAGGCGACGCGTCCACGCGGCGTTCGCTGCAAGAAACCCGCCTGGATCAGGTAGGGCTCGTACAGGTCCTCGAGAGTTCCGCGATCCTCTCCGATCGAGGCCGCGATGGAGGCGATTCCGACCGGTCCGCCGGCGAACTTCTCGATGATCGTCGAGAGGATCCGGCGGTCGAGCTCGTCGAAGCCGTGCTCGTCCACCTCCAGACCTCGCGAGCGCCTCTCTGGCCGTTTCGAGGTCGATGGCGTACTTGCCGGCGACGTCCGCGAAATCCCGCAGACGCCGCAGGAGCCGGTTGGCGATGCGCGGAGTGCCGCGGCTGCGCCCCGCGATCTCCCGTGGCGGCGTCCGGCCGGATCGGATCGAGAGGATCTTCGACGAGCGCTCGATGATCCTGGTCAGGGCTTCGACGTCGTAGAAATCCAGGCGAAGCGGAGATCCCGAAGCGGGCGTGGAGCGGCTGGGAGAGAAGCCCCGGCCGCGTCGTCGCGCCGATCAGAGTGAAGGGAGGCAAGATCTAGCTTGATAGTGCGCGCCATCGGCCCTTCGCCGATGACGATGTCGAGGCGGTAATCCTCCATGGCGGGGTAGAGAATCTCCTCGACGGCGCGACTCAGGCGATGGATCTCGTCCACGAAGAGGACGTCCTTGCGGCTGAAGATTCGTCAGGATGCCCGCGAGATCGCCCGCACGCTCGAGCATCGGGCCGGAGGTCAGGCGCAGACCCGCGCCCATCTCGCGAGCGACGATGTGAGCGAGCGTCGTCTTTCCGAGGCCGGGCGGCCCGGTCAGGAGAACGTGGTCGAGCGGCTCGCCGCGTCCTCGCGCGGCGGCGAGGAAGACGGACAGGTTCTCGCGCACCTTCGTCTGTCCGATGTATTCCGAGAGCGTCTGCGGCCGGAGCTTCGGCTCGACGGCCTGGTCCTCTTCGAGGGCGGTCGCGGCCATGATCTCTTTTTCGTTGGTCATACGGTGGATTCCAGATTCCAGTTTCAAGATTCCAGATTCCAGGACGGCCAAACTCTAAACCCAACCTGGAATCTGGAATGTGGAACCTGGAAGACGGTCTTCATCATCCGCCCGTCAGCTTCTTCAACGCCAGCTTCAGGTAGTCTCCGAATTCCTTCGGCGCGCCGGCGCGCGCGATGGCCTCGACGGCTTTGTCCGCTTCGTTCCTGCGGTATCCGAGGTTGACCAGCGCCGACACGACGTCTTCGGCCGCGACGGCGGCGGGAGCCTCGGGAGCGGGCTCCGCCGCGAAACTGGCGGCCTTTTCCGCGAGCTCGAGGACCATTCTCTCCGCCGTCTTCTTCCCGACTCCCGGGATCGCCACGAGCCGGCGCACGTCCTGGTTACGCAGCGCCGAGGCGAGCTCCGTCGGCGGCATCCCGGAGAGGACCGTCAGGGCGACCTTCGGGCCGATGCCGGCCACTCCCAGGAGGAGAAGAAAGAGCGAACGCTCCCGCTCGGTCAGGAAACCGTAGAGAGCCAGGGTGTCCTCCCGAACATGGGTGTGGATCCAGAGCGAAGCCGGGTTCTCGACGTCGGGCAGCTCGTAGAACGTCGACAGAGGGATGTGGACGACGTACCCCACGCCCGAACGTCAACGAGCACCTGGTCCGGCGACTTCGCTGCGAGACGTCCCGTGAGACGGCCGATCATGAGGGGATTGTAGTGGCAGGTGTCAGGTTGAAGGTGTCAGGTGAAATGCAGGTGTCAGGTATCAGGTGTCAGGTTATCAGGTTGGGCCCCGATCCCTGACACCTGACACCTGGCACCTGACACCTGCATTTTCCCTGACACCTGTTCCCTGAAACCTAGACGCCAGGGCGCCCTCGAGATCCTCTTTCAGATCCTCGAACGCCTCCGCGCCAACGGAGAGGCGGATCGTTCCTTCCTGGATTCCGAGGGCGCGCTTCTTCTCGGGGGCAACGTAGCGGTGCGAGGTCAGCCAGGGCAGGTCGGCGGTCGTTTCGACCGAGCCGAGCGACGTCGCGAGCGAGATGAGCGTGAGCCGCGAGAGCAGCGTCCTGGCCGATTCCAGGCCGCCGCGCAGATCGAAGGCGAGCATCGCGCCGAAGGCCTTCATCTGCCGGCGCGCGGCTTCGTGCCCGGCGTGCGACGGGAGTCCCGGGTAGTGCACCTTTTCAACGGCCGGATGGGAGCGGAGGGCCTCGGCCAGGCGAAGGGCATTCTCCGATTGTCTCTCGACGCGCAGCGGGAGCGTCTTCATGCCGCGCGTCAGGAGAAACGCCGCGAGCGGATCGAGGATCGCGCCGGTGCGGGTTCGCCGCTCGCGAATCGGCTCGAGAAGTCTTCTGGAACCGGCCGCGAATCCGGCGGTCACGTCCGCGTGGCCGTTCAAGTACTTCGTTGCCGAATGGAGAACGAGGTGGAAGCCGAGCGCGATGGGATGCTGCAGGATGGGGGAGGCGAAGGTCCCGTCGATGGCCGCGACGAGGCCGCGGCGCTTCGCCAGGTCCGCGACGAACTCCAGGTCCACGATCTTCACGAGCGGATTCGTGGGAGACTCGACGTAGAGCCAGCGCGTCTCCGGCCGGATCGCCTCCTCGAACGCGGGCCGCGCCTCCGTTGGCACGAGCGTCGCGGTCACGCCCATCGGCTCGAGCACGTCGCGGAAGAAACGGAGCGTGCCGCCGTAGAGGTCCTCGGTGGCGACGACGTGGTCGCCCCTCTTCAGATGCGCGAGGAAGGCCGTCGAGATGGCTCCCATTCCGGATCCGAAGAGCGCCGCGTCCTCCGAACCTTCGAGCGACGCGAGCTTCCTCTCCGCCGACGCGACGGTCGGATTTCCTTCACGCGTGTAGAAGGCGTCGGGGGGCTTCCCCTGCGCGGCTCCGGCGAGCGCGTCCGTATCGGGGAAGGAGAAGGGAGCCGTCTGGAAGATCGGGTCGACGAGGGGCCTCGCCCCGGAGGGATCGGAGCGCTTCCCGGCGTGAACGGCGAGGGTCTCGGGGCGAAGCCCTCGTTTCTCGCTCATCCCCGGCGGGGAGCGTTCTGCTCCGGGAGGAAGGTCTTCAGCAGCTCCTCGTTGACCTGGATCTTGCGGTCCGCGCGCATCCGCTGCAGCTGCGCCCGCAGGAGGCGTTCGGCTTCGCGGGCCTGGAGGGTATCCAGGATCTCCGGCTTCTGGGTCTCGAAGATCTTCGCGTCCGCGCTGACACGGTTCACGACGCGGAAGAGCACGAATCCTCCGGCCGCCGGGACAGGCGGCCCGACCTGGCCCTTGCCCGTCTGAAAGACCGCGGCCGAGAGCTCGGGCGCGTTCCCGATTTCGGGAATCGGTCCGCCGGGACCGAAGTCCGGAGTCGTCTTGACTTCCGTTTCGTACCGGGCGGCCACGGCGGCGAGCGTCGTGCCCGAGGAAAGCTCCTGGACCACCGGCTGGAGCTTCCCGATCGCCTCCCGGTCGCGCCGGTCGGCCTGAAAGTCGGCCGTGACCCTGGCCTTGATCTCATCGAGCGGCGGCACGCCGGCCGGGCGCTCCTCGGTCGGCTTGACGAACGCCGGGCCGCGCGTGGTCGTGATCGGCGTCGTGGAGATCTGCCCGAGCTTCAGGCTCCAGGCTTCGTCGGAGAAGCGGGCATTGGCGCCGATGCCGGGAATGGGGTCGCCCTTGGCCGCCCACGGGGTCTCGTTGTAGGTCACCACGTCGCTTTGAAGCTTGCGCAGCTCGTCGTCCGTGGGGTTCTTCAGCCCTTTGATCTTGTCCGCCAGCTCCCGCGCCACCCGGTCGGTCTCGGCCTGCGAGCGCGTCTCGGAAAGCTCCGCGAGAATCTGTCCTTTCACTTCTTCGAAGGAGCGGATGTGGGCGGGAAGCTTCGAGAGGACCTTGATGATGTGATAGCCGAACTGGGTCTTGATCGGCCCCCGGATCTCGCCCGGCTTCATGTCGAACGCGGCCTGCTCGAACTCCGGGACCATCTGTCCGCGGCCGAAGGGGGAGAGTTGTCCGCCATTCCCCTTCCCGCTGGGGTCTTCCGTGTTTTCGTTGGCGAGCTTGGCGAAGTCCTCTCCCTTGCTGGCGCGGGCGAAGAGCGCGTCGGCCTTCTGCTTGGCCGCGGCGTCGGCCGCGGGGCCCTTGTCGGGATCGACCTTGATGAGGATGTGCGAAGCGGCCACCTGCTCGGGCATCTGGAAGCTCGAGCTGCGCCGATCGTAATCGGCCTTCAGCTCCGGGTCGGGAATCTTGATCTGCGCGTGGACCCTGCCGCGGTCCACGACCAGGTACTTGGTTCGCCGCTGCGCCGCGGTCTGGTAGCGGTCCTTGTGCTTCTCCAGGTAGCTCTTCAGATCGGCGTCGCTGGCCGGCGCGACGGTTTCGAGCTTCCCGGCCGGGATCTTGACGTACTCGATCGAAGCCTTGTCGTTGCGGTTGGAGAACTCGCGCTGGAGGTCCTTGTCCGGCACGAGAACGGACGCCTTGACGAGCGTCGAGTATTTCTGGAGGAGCAGGCCCTCCCGCACGTCCTCCTCGAAGCGCTCCGGCGTGTAGCCGTTGGCCCGGAGGAACCGTTCGTACTTCTCGTTGCCGATGAAGTGGCCGTTTTCCTGCAGCTCCGGGAATGCGATGATCGCCGCCGCGACCTCCTCGTCGCTGACCTTGAGGGAAAGCCTTCGGGCGGCCTCCAGCCGCAGGACCCGGTCGATCATGGAATCCAGGACCTGGCGCGGCATGTCCAGAGCGCGGATCAGCTCGGGGGAGAGCTTGCCCTGGTACTGCGCCTGCTGCCGATCGAGCTCGGACCGGTACCGGCGATCGAACTCCGCCGCGCTGATCGAGTCGCCTCCGATCCTGGCGACCACCTGGCCCGATATGTCGCTCGAGCCGGTGTTCGTGCCGGAGAAGTAGACGAAGCCCAGAATGAAGACGATGATGACGGCAAACAGCGTCCACTTCAGGTGGTGGAAGCTGTCGCGCATGGTTTTCAGCATCTCGAGGAACCTCCCGGTTAACTTTTCGAGAACGGGCGACTATAGCCGAGACGAGGTGGTAGGTGATAGGTCGCAGGTCGCGGACGTGAGGGGTAGGATTGCTCCCGTCCCTAACAGCTATCACCTACCACCCGCCACCTGCGTGTGCTATAAGCGAATTGGATAAGTCTCGCAAATCCGGATGTTTAAGCGTAAGAGGAGGCCAGGCCAGCCTGTCGGCACAGATCTGGATTGGTTCGTCATTCCGATCCGGACGATCAAGACCTGGGGAATCCTGCTGGTCTTCCTGGTCGCGGCCGCTTTCCTGGGCTACACGATCCAGTCGCGGGTGCGCCGCTCGCCGCAGGAAAGAGCGAAGACCGAGATCGCGGCGGCGAGACAGCTCATCGAGCGCGCCTCTCCGGCCGGCGCGAAAGTCCGGCCGGGCTCCCTGCAGGCGCAGGCGCGCGACTTCCTTCGGGGCGCCGAAGATTCGTTCGCTCGAAACAACTACGACTCGGCTTACCGCCTGGCCGTCGAGTCGCAGTCCTATTCGCGACGGGCCTCGAGCGGCACCGCGTCGGAGGAGCAGGGAGACGCGTCACTGATCTTTGCGGAAGGAGACGTTTCCATTCAGACCTCGGGCGGCGCGGCGTTCGGGCCCGCCCATATGCGCCAGAGCCTCTTCGACGGGGATTTCATCAAGACGGGACGGACAGGCTCGGCAGAGATCATGTTCACGGACGGGACGCTCTACACGATCCGCCCCGGGTCGCTCTTCGAAGTGCGCCGTCCGGCCTCGCCGGAAGCCGGAGGCAGCCAGGTCAAGATGGTCTCGGGGACGGTCAACGTCTACACGGCCGCGTCGAGCACGACAGTTTCGACCGATGCGGCCACGGCCGCGATCGAGCGCGAATCCCGCGTCGCGGTGGACGTCGAAAAAGGGGAGAAGACCGACGTCACGACATACCGGGGCAAGGCGACCGTCTCGACGGGAAAGGAAACGGTGGTCCTGGCGGATCGCGAAAAGATCTCGGCCGCCGTCCGGACGCGCCAGATCTCCGCCAAGGTCTCCGTTCCGGAGTCGCCGGTCCTCGTGCTCCCGCCGGACGACCGGGCGTATGACTTGAAGTCCACCGACGAGGTCGACCTGAAATGGAGCCCCGTGGCGCGGGCGGCTCGCTACCGGATCCAGATCTCGCGCTCCCGCCTCTTCGTGCCCGACACCACGGACGTGGACCTGGACGACCGCACCGGGACCGGGACGCGCGTCAAGATTTCGCGGGAAGGGTCTTACTTCTGGCGCGTGGCGGCGATTGACGTCTCCGGCCACCTCTCGGACTGGAGCGTCATCCGGCGCTTCAAGATGGCGGCGGAACTCTCGGCGGCCGGGAGCAACCGCGGATCGCCGCCCCGGCTGACGGTCTCCCCGCCGCAGCAGATGGGAAACCTCTTCCTGATCTACGGCAAGACGGACCCGGGAGCGGTCGTCACGGTCAACGGCGAACCCGCGGACGTCGATGCCGACGGGTCCTTCAAGAAGACGGTGACGGTCAACCGCGAGGGATCCGCCGCGCTTATCGTCAAGGCCGTGGACGCGGCGGGCAACGAGACCGTGAAACAGGTTAAGGTGTTCGTGGAATCCTTATGAGGAAATCGGAAGGCGTGAGGCGTAAGGCGGGAGGCGACAGAGACGTCGGCCGTTCGCTTCGCCTACCGCCTACACGCCTGACGCCTACACGGCTTAGGGGGTCTTCTCTTGGCATTCAAATCTCTTTTTTCGATCTTCTCCAACGATCTTGCCATCGACCTGGGAACGGCGAACACGCTGGTCTTCGCCCGCGGCAAGGGGATCATCGTGCGCGAGCCGTCGATCGTGGCGGTCAACACGGGAACCAACCGCGTGGAGGC
Source organism: uncultured Acidobacteriota bacterium (assembly GCA_963741435.1). Taxonomy (GTDB): domain Bacteria; phylum Acidobacteriota; class Thermoanaerobaculia; order UBA5066; family Gp7-AA6; genus JAWOLE01. The sequence goes on from CAVUIX010000006.1 coordinate 25,445, forward strand.
GGTCGGGTCCGAAGCCAAGGAGATGGTCGGGCGCACTCCGGGAAACATCGTCGCGATCCGCCCGATGAAGGACGGCGTGATCGCGGACTTCGAGGTGACCGAGAAGATGCTCGATCACTTCATCAAGAAGGCGCACGGACGCTCCCTCTTCGTACGCCCGCGGATCGTCATCTCCGTGCCGTCGGGAATCACGCAGGTCGAGAAGCGCGCCGTGCAGGACTCGGCGCTGCGGGCCGGCGCGTCGGAGGTGTTCATCATCGAGCAGGCGATGGCGGCCGCGATCGGCGCCGGGCTCCCGATCACCGAACCCGCCGGCAACATGATCGTGGACATCGGCGGCGGGACGACGGACGTCGCGGTCATCTCGCTCGCCGGCATCGTCTATAGCCGGTCGGTGCGCATCGCATCCAACGAGATGGACGAGGCGATCATCCAGTACGTCAAGCGCAAGTACAACCTCCTGATCGGCGAGCGGACGGCCGAGCAGATCAAGATCGAGATCGGTTCGGCGCATCCCCTGGACGAGCCTCTTTCGATGGAGGTCAAGGGGCGGGACCTGGTCGAGGGCGTGCCCAAGACCCTGACGCTGACGGACGAGGAGGTGCGCGAGGCGCTGGCGGAAGTCGTCGCCGCGATCGTCGAGAGCGTGCGCGTGGCCCTGGAGCGCACGCCGCCGGAGCTCTCCGCCGACATCATGGACAAGGGGATCATCATCACCGGGGGAGGCTCCCTCCTGCGCAACCTGGACCGCCGGCTGCGCGAGGAAACCGGTCTCCCGATCTCCTACGCCGAGGATCCGCTCGCCTCCGTCGTTCTCGGAACCGGAGCCATGCTCACCGACATGGATCTGCTCCGCAAGATCAGCATCACGTGACCAGCCGGGAGACGGGAGGCGGTAGGCGTGAGGCGGCAAGCCCGAGCGAGGCCCAGCAGATTCGCGGCCTCGCCTTACCGCCTTCCGCCTTACCGCCTACCGGGTCATGAGCACTCCCTCGGTCGAGACCGTCGTCGGGCGTTCCCGCAGGAGCGGGCTCCTGCTCGCCTGCGTGCTCGTCTTCTGCGTTCTCCTGTTGTCCGCCCAGGCCCCGGGCGGCGCCCGAGGCCGCGGCTCGCTGCTCCAGTCGTGGATCCTCTCCGTCGCCGCGCCGCTCGGCAGCCTCACGTCCTCGATCTCGCGGGCGGTCTCCGGGATGGCCGACTCGGTGGCGGAGACCTTCACCGCCCGCGAGGAGAACAGCCGGTTGAAGAAAGAGCTGTCGGGAAAGGACCAGGAGCTCTTCCGTCTCCGGGCGCAGGTGGCGCAGGCGGCGCGCGAGAGACTCCTTCTCTCGAGCGGGGCCGCTCTTCCCAACGTGGTGACGAGCGCCCCGGTCCTGTTGTTCGACAGCCGCGCGGGCGCGCAGAGCGCCTTGATCGGCGCCGGCTCGACCTCCGGCGTTTCGCCGGGATCTCCGATCGCCGTTGCCGAGGGCCTGGTCGGACGCGTCGTGACCGTCGGGGCGACGGTCTCGCGGGCGCAACTGCTTCTGGACGCCTCGGCGGCGGTCGGAGCCCGCGTCGCGCGAACCCAGGACCTCGGAGTCGTGCGGGGCGACGGGCAGGGCGGCATGCGCCTGAACAACGTCTCGACGACCTCGCGCGTGCAGCCGGGCGACGTGATCGAGTCGGCGGGAATCGACGGCGTTTATCCGCGCGGCGTCGTCATCGGACGCGTGGCGACCGTCGCCCGGGGCAGCGACCTGTTCCTGGAGATCCGTGTCACCCCGGCCGTCTCCTTCTCTCGTTTGACCGACGTGCTGGTGCTCGCTCCTTCGCCGGCGGCCTCATCGGCCCCGGGGAGACCGGGGAGTGCGGGACCGTGAAGTTCGGCCGGGTCGCCCTGATTCTGGTGGCGGCGACGGCCCTGCAGTTCTTCGTCGGCGGTTCGCGGCATCGCGCGGCATGGCCGGTAGACTGTTTTCTGATCGCGACGGCGGTCGCCGCGCGCGGCGGGAACTCATCGCGGGCGGTCCTGGTGGGGGGCGTGCTCGGATTCCTCGAAGACGCCTTCGCCCACGAGCTGCTCGGAATGAGCGCGTTCGCGAAGGCTCTCCTCGGATACATCCTGGCGGTCCTCTCCGTGCGCGTGGTCTTCGGCGGTGCCTGGGCCGTCGGCGGAGCGCTCGCGGCCGCGTCGCTGGTCAACGATGGGATCGTCGGATTGCTGTCGCTCGCGCTGCTCCGGGCCCCGCTCGTTCTTTTTTCCCGCGAGTCGCTCTGGCGGGCCGCCGCGACGGGAATGACCGGAGGGGCGCTCGAGGCCGCGCGCAAGTTCCCGTGGCGCGAGTGGTGGAAGCGCCGCCTGCAAGGAAGACTGCGATGAAGGGGACGGCGAGGGTCGGGAGACGGCAGAGGGTAGACGGTAGACGGACCGGGAAATCCGAGATTTCGTCTCCCGTCTGCCGTCTCCCGTCTTCCGGCCGGGGGTCGCCATGCTGAAGATCCGGGAGGATCGCCGCGCCCTGGTGCGCCGGATCGAGGCCTCGCGGATCATCGTGGGGTCGGTCTTCGCGTTCCTGGCCACGGCGTACTGGTACGTCCAGATCGTGCGGGGCGAGCATTACTACGCGCTCTCGGAGAACAATCGGATCCGCTCGGTGCGGGTCATGGCGCCGCGCGGTTACGTGCTGGACCGGCACGGCTCGATCCTCGTGGACAACCAGCCCGGCTACACCCTCCAACTCTACCGGCGCGAGGCCAGGGACATCGAGGCCTCGGTGGACTTCGCGGCCGGCGTGCTGAAGTTGCCCCGCGACCAGGTCCGCGCCCGCGTCGAGCGCGGGCTGCGGGACCCGGAGTTTCTTCCGATCACCATCGCCGAGAACCTCGCGATCGAAGACGTCGCGTCGATCGAGGCCCGCGCCCCGGAGCATCCGGAGTTCGTCATCACGGTGGCGCAGCGGCGGCTCTACACGCTCGGCACGGCGGCCGCCCACGCCCTGGGTTATCTCTCGGAGGCGACCGCGGAACAGGTTCGCGCGGGGGAGAACGAGTACCGCCTCGGGGACTGGATGGGCCAGAAGGGCGTCGAGGGCTCCTACGAGAAGCTCCTGGCGGGAGTGGACGGCCAGCGGCGCGTCGTCGTGGATTCGCACGGGCGGGAGATCGCCGAGGAGGAGCGCGTCGAGGCTCGGCCGGGACAGAATGTCTTCCTGACGCTCGATCTCGGGCTCCAGCGGATCGCCGAGAGCTACTTCCAGGACAAGGTCGGGTCGGCCGTGGCGATGGACCCGCGAACCGGGGAGATCCTGGTCCTGGTCTCTTCACCCTCCTACGACCCCAACTGGTTTACTCGCCGTGTCAGCGCGGCCGAGTGGGCCGGGCTGCTCCAGGACCCGCACACGCCGCTCCAGAACCGCGCCATCCAGAACGCCTTTTCGCCCGGCTCCGTCTTCAAGATCTTCCTGGCTTACGGGGCGCTCGCCAAGGGGCTCGTGGACCCGGAGCAGCGTGTCTTCTGCCCCGGCTACGCCACGTTCTACGGCCGGACCTTCCACTGCCACAAGAAGGAAGGGCACGGATGGGTCAACCTGCGCGACGCGATCAAGGTCTCCTGCGACGTCTACTTCTACAACCTCGGGCGAAGGCTCGGCATCGATCGGATCTCCGAGATCTCCCGCGACTTCGGGTTCGGCGCCTCGACCGGCATCGATCTTCCCTTCGAGAAGACGGGTCTCGTTCCCTCGGAAGAATGGGCGCGCGATAAGAGACACGCCCGCTGGTACCCGAGCGAGACGATCTCCGTCGCGATCGGCCAGGGCCCCGTCCTCGTCACTCCGCTCCAGATCGCCCGGGCGCTGTCGGGCCTGGTGATGGGCGGCCGCCTGCCCACGCCGCACCTCTTCCTCGCCTCGCAGGACCCGAAAAACGGCGCCCCGCTGCGGTATCAGGTGGAGACCCGGGAAGGACTTCCGCTGGAACCCGCGAAGGCGGCGATCGTCAAGAACGGGATGTGGGCCGTCGTCAACGAGCCCGGCGGCACCGCGTTTTCCTCCCGGGTTCCGGGCCTCGACATCGGCGGCAAGACCGGAACCGCGCAGGTCATCGGCCGGGGAGCGGTCATCCGGGCCGGCGCCGAGCGCAAGAAGCTCGAGGACCACGCCTGGTTTACCGGGTTCGCGACCGTGGAAGACCCGCAGCTCGTCGTCGTGGTCTTCGTCGAGAACGGCGGCCACGGCGGATCCGCCGCGGCGCCGCTGGCGCGCGAGATCTTCGCGAGGCGCTTCGGAAAGAGCCTCGGACCACGAGCCGCGCAACGAAGGTCGCCGAAGCTTCCGGCGACCGCTGGCGTCCGAGTCCCGAGTTCCGAGTCCCGGGTTCCGGCCCGGGCGTCGGCAGCGGATTCCATGATCGCGCGGGTCCTTCCGGTTCGCTGGCGCCTCGACCTGATCGTCCTCGGCTGCTCGTCAGCCTCGCCGCCCTCGGCGTCCTCTTCATCGCTTCCACGGCCGGTGGAGGACATTTTCAGGGGCTGGCCTCCCGCCAGGCGCTCTGGATCGCGGTCGGGCTGGGAGGGATGTTCGCGGCGGTGCTGATGGATTACCGCACGCTGCTCAAGGCTTCGTTTGCCCTCTACGTGGCGAGCCTGCTCCCCCTGGTCTACCTGCTCGTCTTCGGGCAGCGCATCGCCAATGTCCGCTCCTGGATCCGCTTCGGGAGCTTCCAGTTTCAGCCGGCCGAGCTCGCCAAGATCGCGACGGCGCTTCTCGTCGCCTATCTCTTCGAGAACGAAGACGAAGCCCGGCTGCGCCTCTCGGCCTTCGTCAAGCTCGGCGCGATCGTGGGCGTCCCGTTCGTGCTCGTCTTCGCGCAGCCGGATCTCGGGCTCGCCCTGACGTTTCTGCCGCTGCTCGTCGTCGGCTTCTTCTTCGGCCGCCTCCCCGCGAAGGGGTGGATCGCCATCCTGATCGCGGTCGCGGTGCTCGCGGGAGCGGGGTGGCTCTTTCTCAAGGGCTACCAGAAAGAGCGGATCGAGACCTTCCTGAACCCCGACCGGGACGTCCTGAAAGCGGGTTACCAGGTCCGGCAATCGAAGATCGCGGTGGGGTCCGGCGGGTTCTCCGGAAAGGGACTTCATGCGGGCACGCAGAGCCAGCTGCGGTTTCTCCCGGTGCAGCACACCGACTTCATCCTGGCCGTCATCGCGGAGGAGTGGGGCTTCCTTGGCGTGATCTGCGTGCTGGGGCTCTTCGCCGCGCTTCTGCTGCGATGTCTGACGCTGGCGCGCGTCGCGAGGGACCGCGGAGGGGTGTTCCTGATCCTGGCTGTCTGCGGGATGATGTTCTTCTCGGTCGCCGTCAACGCTTCGATGATGATCGGACTGCTCCCGACGACGGGGATTCCCCTCCCGCTCGTCTCCTATGGCGGGTCTTCGATCGCCACGACGCTCACCGCGATCGGGCTGATTCTCGGCGTGGACTACCGGCGCTTCGCCAACGCGTGAGACGCGAACTGCTCGTCAACGCGACGCCGCCCGAGACGCGCGTGGCGGCGACCGAGGAAGGCAGGACGGTCGAGGTCCTCCACGAGAGGCGGGGGCACCAGGGCCTGGTCGGCAACGTCTACCTGGCGAGGGTCCACCGGATTCTTCCCGGCATGCACGCCGCCTTCGTTTCGCTCGGCCTCGAGCGGGACGCGTTCCTCTACGTCGAGGACCTTCTCCCGGCGAGCGTCGAGGCGGACGAGGAAGCGAGTTGACGCGCGCTCCGGCACAGCGCCGGATTCCGCGCGCATCGACGACTTGCTCCGGGAGGGGCAGGACGTCGTCGTGCAGGTCACGAAGGACCCGCTCTCGGGGAAGGGTCCGCGCGTGACGGCCAACATCGCGCTGCCCGGCCGCGCCCTCGTGTGTCTTCCCGGCGCCCGCGGCGTCGGCGTCTCCCGGCGCATCACGGACGAGGCCGAGCGCGAGAGGCTGCGGCGGATCCTGGAGGAGTTCGGGCCGGGCGCGGGCTGGATCGCGCGGACAGCCGCGCAGGGAAGCGGCGTCTCCGAGTTCCTCGCGGACAAGAACTACCTGGAAGGCCTCGCCGGGCGCATCCGGGCCAAGGGCGAAAAGGCGAGCGGGCCGCTCCTGCTGCACCGCGAGCTCGATCTCGCGCTGCGCAGCCTTCGCGACCTCGTGACGCCCGACTTCGCGGCGATCCGGGTTGACGATCCCGGGACCTTCGAGCGGATCTCCGAGTTCCTCGCCACGGCCGCCCCGGATCTGGCGTCGCGCGTGGAGCTCTACGAGGGCCCCGAGCCCCTCTTTGAGCGGTTCGGCGTCGAAAAGGAGATCGAGAGCGCGTTGAAGAACCGGGTTCACCTCTCCTCCGGGGGATCGGTCGTGATCAACCAGACGGAGGCCCTCGTCGCGATCGACGTCAACACCGGAAAGTTCGTCGGCAGCGACGCGCTCGAGGAGACGGTCTTCACGACGAACCTCGAGGCGGTCGCCGAGATCGCCCGGCAGATCCGCCTGCGCGATCTGGGCGGCATCCTCGTCGTGGACTTCATCGACATGGAGGATCCCGAGCACCGCCGCGAGGTGGTCGAGCAGTTCGAGAAGGAGCTGGCCAAGGACCGCGCCCGCACGCGCCTCCTCCAGATCTCCGAGTTCGGCCTGGTCGAGATCACGCGCCAGCGCTCTCGCGGCAACCTCGAGAAGACCCTGACGCGTTTCTGCCCCTGCTGCGGCGGCAGCGGCCGCGTGAAGACGGACCTGTCTGTCGCGCTGGACCTGCGACGGCAGCTCCTCGCCTCCGGCGCCCTCTACACTCCGGGGGAAACGGTGCGCCTGCGGGTGAGGTCCTCCCTGGCCAGGCTCCTGGCGGAGGAGGAACCGGACCTCCTCCCGGAGATCGAGGGCCGGCTAAAGGTCAGGTTCGACCTCGTCGAAGACGACACCCTCCCCCCAACGGAGTACGAAATCCTATAAACCCTTTGCCATCAGTATTTGCATTTTCTGGAATGAACCCGTGCAATGCCCTGTTGGATAGATCAGCACGCGATACCTTCCTTCCCGGCCCCGACAATTAGTCGGGGCCGCCTTTTTTTCCGTCGCTCCGCGCGCCGATCTCGGGACCTGCGCCTGCGGCGCACCGGCCGCGGCTCGGCCGGATGCGGCCTCGACCGCCGGCCTGATCCCTGAGATCCGCGCTCCGCTCCCGCGGCGCGAGGCTCCTCCGCTCGGTTACTTCGCGGAGACTCCTCGCGCCGCGAGCACCAGCCGTAGTGAGGCGAATGAATCTGGCCCTGCGGGCGACTCTGCGAGAAGCTCGCCGGTCGGCCGATCAATGGCAAGTGCTCACGTCATCGACATTTGCTGGGCGTGGGAAAGCTGTTTGCCAGCGCGTTCTGCCTCCTGAGCGTTGCGGGGGATCCACTTCGGGCCGCTACCTTCACGGTCCTGAACACCAATGATTCGGGGCCGGGCTCGCTGCGCCAGGCGATCCTCGACGCCAACGCGACCCCCGGCGCCGACACGATCGCCTTCAACATTCCCGGTTCCGGCATTCACACGATCGGTCCTCTTTCCGTCCCTGCCCTCCTCTGACCGACAACGGCGGAGTAACGATAGACGGCTACACCCAACCGGGTTCGAGCCCGAACACGCTCGCCTCGGCGACAACTCGGTCCACCTGATAGAGTTGAAGCGGCTTTTCCGTAAGCGGCGCGATCCGGCCTCACGGTTCGATCATCTCCAGCAATTTCTTCCGCGGCCTGGTCATCAACGATTCTGAACGGTCGGCATTTCGATCGAAGATGGCTCCGGCAACGAGTCATCTGGCTGCTTCATTGGGACAGACCCAACGGGCACGTCCGCTAAGCCGAATCGGCGGCATCGGCGTCGATGGTCCTCGTTTCCTCCGGTCCTAGTGTCGTCTCAATCGCAGGAACTCTGATCGGCGGCAATCTGCTCCCGGGAGTCGCAATCATCATCTCCGGAAACTCCTCCGCCAATGCAGGAGATTTCTCTAGCCGGTGTCGTCGGGTCTGATTTGGAGTACTCGAGCATCCACCCTGGCAGGCACCTACATTCGAACCAGACGCAGCTGGCACACGTTCGCTCTGCCAAATGGTGGCGGTCTTTAGGCGATGGTCTGGCTCGTCAATGTCGCCGTCGATACGATGATCGGAGGAACAGCGAAGGGCGCTGGAGGCGACGCACGATCTGATTCAGCGGGAACGCATCCATGGATGATGCGAACGTTCTTCCAGGCGCATCTTCGGCGTGCCGAGGGTGGAGGGCAATTTCATCGGAACGGATGCCACCGGAGCTGCCCCTCTCGGCAACGGACAGAATGGGGTCATGATGGCAAGCGGTTCTCTGGTTTACACGGTCGGTGGGACGGTGACGAACAACGTGATCGCCTTCAATGGAGCCGCGGGCGTTGCCGTGGGCTTCAACCCGAGCGACGGATCGTCCAATAATCGAATCACTGGCAATTCGATTCACGACAACGGCGGTCTGGGAATCGACCTGGGAAGCGACGGTGTGACGCTAAACGACGTGGGTGACGGCGACACGGGGCCGAACAATTTGCAGAACTACCCGGTCCTGTCCGCGGCGATCTCCGACGGCATCTCAACAAGGATCACCGGGGCGCTGAATAGCGTCCCGACGACGACCTTCTCGGTTGAGTTCTTCGGAGCCCGTCGTGCGATCCTTCCGGCAACGGCGAAGGGCAGACGTTTCTCGGCGAGACCTCCGTGACCACCGACGCGTTCGGCAAGGCGACCTTCCAGGTGTTGGTACCTTTTGGATCTGGCAATCAGGTCGTCACGGCGACCGCGACGGATCCCGCGGGTAACACGTCGGAGTTCTCGGCGTGCGCCGGCGTGACCTTCGCGACCCTGCCTTCCTCGGTCCCGACTCTGGATGCGAGGCATCTGCTCGGGCTGGCGCTGCTCCTCGCGGCCACGGGAGCTCTCATCCTGGCAAGAACTCGGTGACCGTTCCCCTTATTCTGGCGCTAAACCCCCGCCCCTTGGTGAGCCCCCGGTAATCGTTTCGTAGAGCTGATTAACCTCCTCGAGGGTCGTGGCGTCGGCGGGGGTCTTGTCGGGACGCAAGCGAACGATTCGGGGAAAGCGGAGGGCGAAGCCGGACTTGTGGCGGTTGGACTTCTGGATGGTGTCGAAGGCAACCTCGATGACGATTTCTGGGGAGACGGCGCGGACGGGGCCGTAGCGGGCGGTGGTGATCTTGCGGAAGTGGGCGCCCATCGTTCGGATCTCCTCGTCGGTCAGGCCGGAATAGGCCTTGCCGATGTTGACGAAGCGGTCGCCGTCGCGCACGGCGAAGGTGTAGTCGGAGAGCATTCCCGCGCGCTTGCCGTGTCCCTGCTCGACGGCGGTCACGACGACGTCGAGGGTCGCGAGAGCCTTCTTCCACTTTCGCCAGGCCTTTCCGCGCTTGCCCGCCTGATAAGAGGAATCGCGCCGCTTGAACATCAGCCCTTCGTTGCCCCGGGCTCGGGCGCGCGCGAAGAGCGACTCGAGCTCTTCGACGCTGCCGGCGCGGAAGACTTCCGAAATGTGCAGTCGCTCGTAACCGGCGGCGATCTCTTCGAGGTGGCGGCGGCGCTCCTGCCACGTCTCCTCGAAAAAAGGCACTCCGCCGCGGGCGAGGCAGTCGTAGGCGATGAAGGCCGTCGGAATCTCCGAGAGGAGCTCCGGTTCCGGGGCTTTTCGCCCGAGACGGCGCTGGAGGCGTTGGAAAGAGTCCGGCCCCTCTTCTGACGGGGTTCGGCGCCAGGCCACGATCTCGCCGTCCAGGAGGAACTCTCCCGGCGCGAGCGCGAGAGACATCGCGATCTCCGGAAACTGCAGCGTGACGTCGTCGAGCGTGCGCGAGAAGAGCGCGACGCGCGAGCCGGACTTGTGCGCGTGCGCCCGGATTCCGTCGAACTTCTCTTCGATCGCGAAGCTCGGCAAGCTCCGAGACGACCTCCTCGGGATCCTCGATCGGGCTCGCGAGCATGAAACCGATCGGATGAAAGAGGCGGAACGTGATCTCCTCCAGACGGCCGTCGCGGGCGGCCACCGCGGTCTCCCCGATGTCTCCGCAGTCGCGCCGCGCCCGCGCCACCGCTTCCCGATCCCGCTCGAAGGCCCGCGCGATGGCCTCCTCGACCGTCAGGATGTCGGCGCCGGTGCGCAGTCCCCCCGAGAGCGTCTTGACGAGATACTTCGCCTCGACGGGGGAGGAGCGCGTGAGGAGCTCCTCGATCGCCTCCTGTTTCTGCGTGGCTCGCCGCAGGGAGGCGAGCCCCCGCAGAGCCTGATCGACTTCGAGGATCGTGGGACCCGGGCCTTCGCGCGGCGGCAATAGCAGCGAGATGGCTTCACCCAGGTCGCCGATCGCGCCGGCGCAGGAAGCGATCGTCTCCGGGTCCCATCCCGTGACGGCGGCGGCGGCGCGCGCGAGCGTCGCCCAGCCGGCGGAGGTGACCTGCTGTTCCCACTCGGCGAACGGAGAGCCGGAGAGAAGGCGCGCCGCGATCGCCAGGCGCGCTTCCGAGAGGCCCCGCAGGGCGCCGGCCAGCAGCTCGATCTTCGCGAGCTTTCCGCGTTGACCGGCCGCCGCATCGAGGGCTTCGGCCAGGAGCCGGTACCCGTCCGGCCCGCTCACGCGTCCTCGGGACGGCGCTCCGCGGCCTCGGCGAGCGGGACGGCTCGAACGCCCCGGCTGGTCAGGATGCGAGCGAAGTCGCTTGCGTAGCCGTGCATCGTGAGGACCATCTCCGGAGAAACTTGCTCGACGTGTGCCAGCAGCTCTTCGAAGTCGGCGTGGTCGGACATCGGAAGCAGGACGTCGGCGTCGAAGTCCGCCCGCGAGGCCGGGCGCAGGGCCCAGCCGGAGAGATAGATGACGCGGCGTTGCTTGATCTTGCCGACGACGGGAGTCCGGGCGCATGAGGGCGGCACGATGAGCGCCTCCCCGGGACCCGGCGGTCCCTGCTCGTAGGGGCGCGAGAGCGGAAGAGAAGTCCCGGCCGCGGCGTATTCGGGCGTGAGCTTCCAGGCCGCGCCGTGGAGGACGGTCGGGATCCCGGCGGCGGTCAGGATCGCCGCGGCCTCCTGGCTCTTTCCCAGCGCGTAGGCGAGAAGGACCGGCGTCCTTCCTTCGTCCAGGGCGGCGCGGCACGCGGCGACGAGCCGTTCTTCGACTTCCTCGCGCGGCGGAAACCGGAAGACGGGAAGGCCGAACGTCGTCTCGGTCAGAAGGACATCCGACGCCGGAGTCTCCGCCATCCTGGCCGTCGCCGAGGCTCGCCTCTTGAAGTCGCCCGTGTAGAGAAGCGAGCGCCCGGCCTCCTCGAACCGGATCTGCGCGGACCCGAGGATGTGGCCCGCCGGAAAGAGCGTCAGCCTCGCCGCTCCGGCCTCCGCCGTATCTCCGTAAGCGAGCTCTCGCGCGATTCCGTTCCACTCCGGGTGCCGCCGCCTGTAGAGCGCGATCGTCTCGGCCGTCGCCCAGATCTCGGTGTGCCCCGCGACCGCGTGGTCCGAGTGCGCGTGCGAGAGGATCGCCCGATCCACCGCCGCCGGTGGGTCCAGGAAGGCCCGGAACGCCGGAGCATAAAGACCCTCGGGCCGGGATTCCAGGAAAGGGAAGAGACTCTCGTGCATTCAGCGTGGAATAGTAGTCGCCTACCGCTCTGCGATCGTCAACGAGAGCAGATCCTTCGCTTCGCTCAGGATGACAGGAGTTCTGGAACACCGCATGCGCGAGGAGTATCCCAGAAGGGAGGAGCCTCGCGCCGCGGGAGCGTAGCGCTTGCGGGGAATCAGGCGGGCGGTCGAGGCCGCATCCGGCCGAGCAGCCCGCCGGTGCGCCGGAGGCGCAGATTCCACGCAAGCGCGGAGCGACGGCTAGGCTTCCGGGAAGAGGCCGAAGAGGGGGAGCGTGACGACGGTGTGGAGGCCGGCCGGGGCGTCCACGATGAAGGGAATCGCGTTGACGACGCAGCCCACCGTCGCCCGGTCGCCGTGGAAGCCGCCGGAGACCCTCATATGCACAGGGGGGTCCCCTTCGATGTCGATCGAATCGGCGGGATCCGCTACGCCGACCGCCATCGTCAGATCGAGCACGACCTTCGCCTCGTCCCCCGCCTGCACGAGCGCGATCTGGTGGAGCCCGAGAACGCGCCCGACGGCGATTCCGTCGGTCTCCTGCTTTGCCAGGACGGGCTCGATCGTCTCGGTGATCTCCTCGATGGGGAATCCCAGGCCCTGCGCGATGATCGCCGCCGACTCTGAGAGGCCCACGTGGCCGAGCTTCTTCTTCGCCACGCCGCTCAAGAACTCTTCGCGCGTCAGGCCGGCGCCGACCTTGGCGCGCAGGGGACCGCGGCGCTTGGCCGCGTCCACGACGCGGGTCACCTTCACGCGGTCCACGCGGACGCACGCGGCCGCCGCGGCCAGGGCCAGCCGGTCCATCACCAGGCCGGGATTGACCCCGGTGCCGAGCACGCCGACGTTGTGCTCCCTGGCTTTCTGGTTGATGCGGCGAGCGAGCAACGGGTTCCGCAGCTCCGGATAGGCAAGTTCCTCACACGTGGAGACGACGTGCAATCCGGCCTCGACGGCTTCCTCGATCTGGGACAGGACCGACTCCAGGCGCGAGCCCGTGCAGAGCACTGCGACGTCCTGCCGGTCGCGTTGGCGCGACGAACGCGCGTACAGGGCCGCGGCCGAGGAATCCACCGTCAGGCCCGGCATCGGCGAGCCCAACACATCGGAGAGCGTCTTGCCGGCGATCGCGTCGGCGGGGTCGGCGGCGCCCAGAACCTCGATGTTCGGGCGCCCCGCCAGCGCCTTGCCGACCTCGATCCCGATCGGACCCAGACCCACCAGCGCGACGCGCGCGCGAGACGGTTTCTTCACGGCTCCAACCCTCCCCGATCTTCTCCCTTGATCCCGGCTAAAGCCGACTCAACGCCGACAACGGAGAGCTTAGGATATACGCATCGAAGGCAGGTGAAGCATGCGCCGAGCCCTGGCTGGACAACTATTTCTTCTGACGTTCTCCGTGGCGCTCGTCGCTTTCGCCGCCGAGCCCGGCAGGGTCACGCTGGCGCTCTCCGGGGGCCGGGTCATCGACGGCTACGAGGGGCGGCCGATCGAGGACGCCGTCGTGCTCATCGCCGGCAACCGGATCGCCGCCGTGGGACCCCGGTCACAGGTTTCCATCCCTCCCGGAGTGACGACGATCGACACACGGGGCATGAGCGTTCTGCCCGGCCTCGCCGACATGCACGTTCACCTGATGATCGTGGGTCACGGAGACTACGAGCACTGGGACAACACCTACCGTTCCCGCTTTCGCGCCGAGATCATGCCGGCCGCGGCGAAGCAACTTCTCGTCAGCGGCGTGACGTTCGCCCGGGAGCTCGGCGCGCCGCTCGAGGACATCCTGGACGTCAAGCGGCGGATCGAGTCGGGAGAGATCCCCGGCCCGCGGCTCTTCGTTTCCGGGCCGTTCATCCAGCACAAGCCCTACAGCGATTACGAGAAGGAGTTCCGCTGGGGAGTCACCGGCGCAGCCGACGCGCGGTCGAAGGTGCAGAAGGTCGTGGACGCCGGGGTGGACCTCGTCAAGCTGATCGACCAGGACCAGATGACCGAGGAGGAGGTCAAGGCCGTCGTCGAAGCGGCGCACAAGGCCGGGCGGCCCGTCGTCGCGCACGCGCACCGGGAGGACGAGATCCGGATCGGCCTGAAGTACGGCGTGGACTCCTTCGAGCACACCGGCCTCGCGACGGAGCCCGGTTACCCCGAGGACATTCTCCAGGGCATGCGCAAGCGCAACCAGACGCTGGGCTGGTGTCCCACGATCGAAGGCCTCTTCCTCTCCGAGTACACGGCCGATTCCTTTCCGGAGCGCCTGAACGACCCGCGCTGGCAGGAGGGGCTCGCGCCCGACATCGTGCGCGACATCCGCGACTCGCTCCGGAACGTCGGAGGCCTTCCGTACTTCCAGCTCGTGCGCCGCCGCATCCCGACGCTGCCCAACAAGTTCCGGCAGCTCCGCGAATCCGGCGTCACGCTCTTAGTCGGCACGGACTCGGGGATTCCGGGCAATTTCCACACGGATTCGACCTGGAGGGAGCTCGCGACCTGGGTCGACCTCGGCATGACCCCCATGCAGGCGATCGCCGGCGCGACACGCTGGCCGGCCGTCTGGTTAAAAAAAGAGAAAGACCTGGGCACTCTCGCGCCAGGCCGCTACGCTGACATTGTCGCGGTCCGGGGAGACGTCTTGAAGCACATCGACCTGCTGCAGCGAGTGGACGTCGTCATCAAGAACGGCGTTCGGGTGAAATAGCCTTGGTCGGTGCTCATCGTGCCTACACCACCACTCTGGACCGCAGGAGAGCGACAATGAACGACGAGAAGAAACCGGAGAATGTCGGCGAGGAACTGCGGGAGCTGGCGCAGGCCTTCTCGGCGCTGGGGCGCTCGCTCTTCAAGGGAGGGCGCGCCCTCTCCGTCGAGCTGCTGCGCTCCGTGCGCGGCATCGTGGATCAGGCCCGCGAGGAAATCGACCGTCTGACCGGGGAGAAGAAACCATGAAACGCCAGTGGTTCCCGGCCCTGCTCCTCATCGCCGGCTGCGCTCTCGTCTCCTGCTCCTCGAGCCCCAAGCCGCCCACCCAATCCGCCGCGAAGAAGGGCTTCCGGACCCTGGACGCCGTCGTGACCGGCCGCATCTACGATCCTCCCGGCGCTCCCGGCACGACGATGGGCGGAAGCGGAAACTGGTTCCTCGAATTCGAGGCCCAGGACGGCACCGCGACGGCGCACTACCGCTTCCCGGTCACGCGCACCCAGTACAACCGTTACCAGGAAGGCCAGCGCGTCCAGCTCGTGATGGCCGACGACGACCTCCGCGACATCCGCCCGGTGAATTGAGGCCCTCCCTGTCATCCCTTCGCTTTCTGTCCCTTGTCATCCTGAGCGCAGCGAAGGATCTGCTCTCGTACTGACCGGAGCAGATCCCTCGTCGCTTCGCTCCTCGGGATGACAGTTCTCCTACGGCCGCTCACCCTGGGCGGCGATCTCGAGGTCCTGCGCGGCGGGGCTGGAGGCGGTTTTTTCCATCGCGGTCGCGTTGTCCAGCCACCAGAGCCGCGCCCGCTCCTCGGTCCAGGCCTGCGCGAGAGGGACGCGCTTCAGACTGTCGGCCAGGTCCTGCATCGTCTGCGGCCGCTCGTTGGGGTCCTTGCTCAAGCACTGGAGGAGGATTGAATCGAGCTCCAGGGGAATCGGCTCCGGCGTGCGCTGCGAGACGGCCGGCGGTTGCTTCTGGATGTGATCCATGAGGACCTTCATCGGCGAGCCTTCTCCATCGAAGACGGGTTTGCCCGTGAGTAACCAGTAGCCGACACAGCCGAGCGCGTAGATGTCGGCCCTCCAGTCCACGTCCGGGTTGCCCAGTCCCATCTCGGGCGCCATGTAGCCGGGCGTGCCGGCAACGACTCCGGCGACGGTCAGCGGGCGCCCCGTCTCGACGGGAATCTGCGCGTTCTTGACGAGGCCGAAGTCGAGCAGCTTGACGAAGTCCCAGTCGAGGCCGTACCGGCAGACGTAGATGTTGGCCGGCTTGACGTCGCGGTGGATCAAGCCTCCCTGGTGCGCCTCGGCAAGCGAGTGACAGGCCTGGGTCAGGATGTGGATCGCCCGCTCGGGCGGCTGCGGGCCGAATCGCGAAACGAGAGTCTCGAGGTCAAACCCCTCGAGCAACTCCATGACGTAGTAGAACGTGCCGTCCTCGGTCGTCCCGAAGTCGTAGAGGTTCACGGTGTGCGGCGAGCGCAGGGCCGCGGTCGCCTTCGCCTCGCGCTCGAAGCGGCGCACCAGCTCCCGCCCGTCGCTTCCGAAGGACTCCGAACGGATCAGTTTGATCGCGGCCGAGCGCGCGAGCAGCCGATGGCTTGCCCGCCAGACTTCCCCCATCCCGCCGCGCCCGAGGAGCTCTTCCAGGTGATAGCTCCCCATCTCGTGCCCCTTCTCCGCCTCGGCCCTCATCTGATAGACGAGCCGCGACAGGAGGAGGGCGATGGCCGCGGCGAACATCGTCGGAGCGAACAACGGGAACAGGAACTCGGCGGGGGGCCTCGGATTGCCGGCGGCGACGGAAATGAGCAGCCCGAGAGGGTCCGTCATCGCCGCGGCGACGGTGGCGAGGATCGCCTTCCCGCGAGTCGCCGGGACGATGAGCGGATAGGCCAGGATGAAGACGGCGACCGGCGTCCAGCCGCGCGGTGGAGCGTCGATTCGCAGCGGCACCTCGTGAAAGGTCAGCGCGATGCAGAAGGACTGCGCGACCTCGTAAACCAGTCCAACGTCGAGCAGAGTCGCCGGGGCGAGCATGCGCCGCCACGCGATCCAGGCAACCGCGAGAGACAGCAGAAGGGAGGCGGCCATCGCGCCCACCCAGAGCGTCGGGTTAAGAGACGCGGCGCCGAACCGGGAGAAAACCTGACGGTTCCCGACCGCGAGGAGCACGACGATGCACGCGGTCAGCAGAGCGATGGTGGGTGGATAGGAACGCGGAGGGCGAGGGAGAAGAGGCTGGATGGATCTAAGGAAGGGAGAGAGAAGGTAGTATTGTGGAGCGATGGTAATGCGGCGGCTAACTGAGACTAGACTCTGGGAGGAGAGGGGGAGGATAGCTGAGGCGTCCGGGAAGAGGCGAAGAGGGGGAGCGTGACGACGGTGTGGAGGCCGACCGGGGCGTCCACGATGAAGGGAATGGCGTTGACGACGCAGCCTACTGTCGCCCGGTCGCCGTGGAAGCCGCCGAGACAATGAGGTGCACCGGCGGATCTCCTTCGATGTCGATCAGGTCGGCGGGATCCGCGACGCCGACGGCCATCGTCAGGTCGAGCACGACCTTCGCCTCGTCCCCGGCCTGCACGAGCGCGATCTGATGGAGGCCCGAGGACGCGCCCGACGGCGATCCCGTCGGTCTCCTGCTTTGCCAGGACGGGCTCGATCGTCTCGGTGATCTCCTCGATGGGGAATCCCAGGCCCTGCGCGATGATCGCCGCCGACTCTGAGAGGCCCACGTGGCCGAGCTTCTTCTTCGCCACGCCGCTCAAGAACTCTTCGCGCGTCAGGCCGGCGCCGACCTTGGCGCGCAGGGGACCGCGGCGCTTGGCCGCGTCCACGACGCGGGTCACCTTCACGCGGTCCACGCGGACGCACGCGGCCGCCGCGGCCAGGGCCAGCCGGTCCATCACCAGGCCGGGATTGACCCCGGTGCCGAGCACGCCGACGTTATGCTCCCTGGCTTTCTGGTTGATGCGGCGAGCGAGCAACGGGTTCCGCAGCTCCGGATAGGCAAGTTCCTCGCACGTGGAGACGACGTGCAATCCGGCCTCGACGGCTTCCTCGATCTGGGACAGGACCGACTCCAGGCGCGAGCCCGTGCAGAGCACCGCGATGTCCTGCCGGCCGCGTTGGCGCGACGAGCGCGCGTACAGGGCCGCGGCCGAGGAATCCACCGTCAGGCCCGGCATCGGCGAGCCCAACACATCGGAGAGCGTCTTGCCGGCGATCGCGTCGGCGGGGTCGGCGGCGCCCAGAAGCTCGATGTTCGGGCGCCCCGCCAGCGCCTTGCCGACCTCGATCCCGATCGGACCCAGACCCACCAGCGCGACGCGCGCGCGAGACGATTTCTTCACGGCTCCAACCCTCCCCGATCTTCTCCCTTGATCCCGGCTAAAGCCGACTCAACGCCGACAGCGGAGAGCTTAGGATATACGCATCGAAGGCAGGTGAAGCATGCGCCGAGCCCTGGCTGGACAACTAATTCTTCTGACGTTCTCCGTGGCGCTCGGCGCTTTCGCCGCCGAGCCCGGCAGGGTCACGCTGGCGCTCTCCGGGGGCCGGGTCATCGACGGCTACGAGGGGCGGCCGATCGAGGACGCCGTCGTGCTTATCGCGGGCGACCGGATCGCCGCCGTGGGACCCCGGTCACAGGTTTCCATCCCTCCCGGAGTGACGACGATCGACACACGGGGCATGAGCGTTCTGCCCGGCCTCGCCGACATGCACGTTCACCTGATGATCGTGGGTCACGGAGACTACGAGCACTGGGATAACACTTACCGTTCCCGCTTTCGCGCCGAGATCATGCCGGCCGCGGCGAAGCAACTGCTCGTCAGCGGCGTGACGTTCGCCCGGGAGCTCGGCGCGCCGCTCGAGGACATCCTGGACGTCAAGCGGCGGATCGAGTCGGGAGAGATCCCCGGCCCGCGGCTCTTCGTTTCCGGGCCGTTCATCCAGCACAAGCCCTACAGCGACTACGAGAAGGAGTTCCGCTGGGGAGTCACCGGCGCAGCCGACGCGCGGTCGAAGGTGCAGAAGGTCGTGGACGCCGGGGTGGACCTCGTCAAGCTGATCGATCAGGACCAGATGACCGAGGAGGAGGTCAAGGCCGTCGTCGAGGCGGCGCACAAGGCCGGGCGGCCCGTCGTCGCGCACGCGCACCGGGAGGACGAGATCCGGATCGGCCTGAAGTACGGCGTGGACTCCTTCGAGCACACCGGCCTCGCGACGGAGCCCGGTTACCCCGAGGACATTCTCCAGGGCATGCGCAAGCGCAACCAGACGCTGGGCTGGTGTCCCACGATCGAAGGCCTCTTCCTTTCCGAGTACACGGCCGATTCCTTTCCGGAGCGCCTGAACGACCCGCGCTGGCAGGAGGGGCTCGCGCCCGACATCGTGCGCGACATCCGCGACTCGCTCCGGAACGTCGGAGGCCTTCCGTACTTCCAGCTCGTGCGCCGCCGCATCCCGACGCTGCCCAACAAGTTCCGGCAGCTGCGCGAATCCGGCGTCACGCTCTTAGTCGGCACGGACTCGGGGATTCCGGGCAATTTCCACACGGATTCGACCTGGAGGGAGCTCGCGACCTGGGTCGACCTCGGCATGACCCCCATGCAGGCGATCGCCGGCGCGACACGCTGGCCGGCCGTCTGGTTAAAGAGGGAGAAGGACATGGGCACTCTCGCGCCAGGCCGCTATGCTGACATTGTCGCGGTCCGGGGGGACGTCTTGAAGCACATCGACCTGCTGCAGCGAGTGGACGTCGTCATCAAGAACGGCGTTCGGGTGAAATAGCCTTGGTCGGTGCTCATCGTGCCTACACCACACTCGGACCGCCGGAGAGCGAAAGTGAACGACGAGAAGAAACCGGAGAATGTCGGCGAGGAACTGCGGGAGCTGGCGCAGGCCTTCTCGGCGCTGGGGCGCTCGCTCTTCAAGGGAGGGCGCGCCCTCTCCGTCGAGCTGCTGCGCTCCGTGCGCGGCATCGTGGATCAGGCCCGCGAGGAAATCGACCGTCTGACCGGGGAGAAGAAACCATGAAACGCCAGTGGATCCCGGCCCTGCTCCTCATCGCCGGCTGCGCTCTCGTCTCCTGCTCCTCGAGCCCCAAGCCGCCCACCCAATCCGCCGCGAAGAAGGGCTTCCGGACCCTGGACGCCGTCGTGACCGGCCGCATCTACGATCCTCCCGGCGCTCCCGGCACGACGATGGGCGGAAGCGGAAACTGGTTCCTCGAATTCGAGGCCCAGGACGGCACCGCGACGGCGCACTACCGCTTCCCGGTCACGCGCACCCAGTACAACCGTTACCAGGAAGGCCAGCGCGTCCAGCTCGTGATGGCCGACGACGACCTCCGCGACATCCGCCCGGTGAATTGAGGCCCTCCCTGTCATCCCTTCGCTTTCGTCCCTTGTCATCCTGAGCGCAGCGAAGGATCTGCTCTCGTACTGACCGGAGCAGATCCCGTCGCTTCGCTCCTCGGATGACAGTTCTTCTACGGACGCTCGCCCTGGGTGGCGATCTCGAGGTCCTGCGCGGCGGGGCTGGAGGCGGTTTTTTCCATCGCGGTCGCGTTGTCCAGCCACCAGAGCCGCGCCCGCTCCTCGGTCCAGGCCTGCGCGAGAGGGACGCGCTTCAGACTGTCGGCCAGGTCCTGCATCGTCTGCGGCCGCTCGTTGGGGTCCTTGCTCAAGCACTGGAGGAGGATTGAATCGAGCTCCAGGGGAATCGGCTCCTGCGTGCGCTGCGAGACGGCCGGCGGTTGCTTCTGGATGTGATCCATGAGGACCTTCATCGGCGAGCCTTCTCCATCGAAGACGGGTTTGCCCGTGAGTAACCAGTAGCCGACACAGCCGAGCGCGTAGATGTCGGCCCTCCAGTCCACGTCCGGGTTGCCCAGTCCCATCTCGGGCGCCATGTAGCCGGGCGTGCCGGCAACGACTCCGGCGACGGTCAGCGGGCGCCCCGTCTCGACGGGAATCTGCGCGTTCTTGACGAGGCCGAAGTCGAGCAGCTTGACGAAGTCCCAGTCGAGGCCGTATCGGCAGACGTAGATGTTCGCCGGCTTGACGTCGCGGTGGATCAAGCCTCCCTGGTGCGCCTCGGCAAGCGAGTGACAGGCCTGGGTCAGGATGTGGATCGCCCGCTCGGGCGGCTGCGGGCCGAATCGCGAAACGAGAGTCTCGAGGTCAAACCCCTCGAGCAGCTCCATGACGTAGTAGAACGTGCCGTCCTCGGTCGTCCCGAAGTCGTAGAGGTTCACGGTGTGCGGCGAGCGCAGGGCCGCGGTCGCCTTCGCCTCGCGCTCGAAGCGGCGCACCAGCTCCCGCCCGTCGCTTCCGAAGGACTCCGAACGGATCAGCTTGATCGCGGCCGAGCGCGCGAGCAGCCGATGGCTTGCCCGCCAGACTTCCCCCATCCCGCCGCGCCCGAGGAGCTCTTCCAGGTGATAGCTCCCCATCTCGTGCCCCTTCTCCGCCTCGGCCCTCATCTGATAGACGAGCCGCGACAGGAGGAGGGCGATGGCCGCGGCGAACATCGTCGGAGCGAACAACGGGAACAGAAACTCGGCGGGGGGCCTCGGATTGCCGGCGGCGACGGAAATGAGCAGCCCGAGAGGGTCCGTCATCGCCGCGGCGACGGTGGCGAGGATCGCCTTCCCGCGAGTCGCCGGGACGATGAGCGGATAGGCCAGGATGAAGACGGCGACCGGCGTCCATCCGCGCGGCGGCGCATCGATGCGCAGGGGCACCTCGTGAAAGGTCAGCGCGATGCAGAAGGACTGCGCGACCTCGTAAACCAGGCCGACGTCGAGCAGAGTCGCCGGGGCGAGCATGCGCCGCCACGCGATCCAGGCAACCGAAAGAGACAGCAGAAGGGAGGCGGCCATCGCGCCGACCCAGAGCGTCGGGTTCAGCCGACGGGGCGCCGAACCGGGAGAAAACCTGGCGGTTCCCGACCGCGAGGAGCACGACCATGCACGCTGTCAGCAGAGCGACGACGGCCAGACGATCGGCTCCGGCGTCCACGACGTCGATCGGCAACTCCGCCCTCGGCCGAAGGCGCGCTCGGACCCGGGGTCGCCTTCTCTTCTTTCTTCCAGACGCGGAAGCTCATGGGTCGCGCGGCTCTCCTTCATTCTGATTCTATGCGCCCGGACGGCGCTCGGCTTCTCCGCCTGTTCGGGAGGAAGACGAGCGTGAGCCCGTCCCGGGGAGTAGAATCGCGGAGCACGGGGGAGCCCACTCCGCGCAATTCGGCGCGGAAGGCTGAGAGTCGGCCGAAGCCTCTGGCAAAGGCCGAGACCCCAGGATGACCTGATGCGGGTAATGCCGCCGTAGGGAGGTCAGAATGAGCACTCGACGGGATTCCGTTCCATCCAGTGAAGTCGCCAACCGGAATCCTCTGCCGGGATCGAGGAAGGTCTACGTCTCCGGCCCGGGCGGCATGCGCGTGCCGTTCCGGGAGATCGCGCTCTCGCCGACCAGGGGGATGCGCGGGGAGACGGAGTTGAATCCCCCGTTCCGCGTCTACGACACGTCGGGGCCGTACACGGATCCGGACCGTTCCGATCGATCTCAGCCAGGGACTGCCGGAGCTGCGCCGTCCGTGGATCCTGGCGCGCGGCGAATACGAAAGCTCCGAGCCGGTGCGACGCAACCGCCCGGACCTGGCGCTGCTGCGCCCGCGGCGCGTCCTGCGCGCCCGCGGCAACGCCACGCAGATGCACTTCGCCCGCAAAGGAATCGTGACGCCCGAGATGGAGTTCGTCGCGATCCGCGAAAAAGTC
Organism: uncultured Acidobacteriota bacterium; assembly: GCA_963741435.1. Lineage (GTDB taxonomy): Bacteria > Acidobacteriota > Thermoanaerobaculia > UBA5066 > Gp7-AA6 > JAWOLE01. The sequence continues at coordinate 47,600 of CAVUIX010000006.1, forward strand.
TCTCCCGAGTTCGTGAGAAGCGAGGTCGCGCGCGGCCGCGCGATCATCCCCGCCAACGTCAATCATCCCGAGTCCGAGCCGATGGCGATCGGGAGAAACTTCCTCGTCAAGATCAACGCCAACATCGGCAACTCGGCCGTGACGTCGTCGATCGAAGAGGAAGTCGAGAAGATGACCTGGGCGATCCGGTGGGGCGCCGACACGGTCATGGATCTCTCGACCGGCAAGAACATTCACGAGACGCGCGAATGGATCCTGCGCAATTCCCCGGTGCCGATCGGGACCGTGCCGATCTACCAGGCGCTCGAGAAAACGGACGGGAAGGCCGAGGAGCTGACGTGGGAGATCTTCCGCGACACCCTGATCGAGCAGGCGGAGCAGGGCGTGGACTACTTCACGATCCACTCCGGCGTGCTTCTGCGCTACATCCCGCTGACCGCGAAGAGGGTCACGGGCATCGTCTCGCGCGGCGGCTCGATCATGGCGAAGTGGTGCCTCGCCCACCACGAGGAGTCCTTCCTCTACACGCGGTTCGACGAGATCTGCGAGATCATGAAGGCCTACGACATCTCCTTCTCCCTGGGCGACGGCCTGCGCCCCGGCTCGACCGCCGACGCCAACGACGAGGCGCAGTTCGCGGAGCTCGACACGCTGGGCGAGCTGACCCGGAAAGCCTGGGCGCACGACTGCCAGGTCATGATCGAGGGACCGGGGCACATCCCGATGCACCAGGTCAAGGAGAACGTGGACAAGGAGATCGAGATCTGCCGGGAAGCGCCGTTCTACACGCTGGGGCCGCTCGTGACCGACATCGCGCCCGGCTACGACCACATCACGTCCGCAATCGGCGCCGCCATGATCGGCTGGCACGGCACCGCGATGCTCTGTTACGTGACTCCCAAGGAGCATCTGGGCCTTCCAAACAAGAAGGACGTCAAGGACGGGGTCATCGCCTACAAGATCGCGGCGCATGCCGCCGACATGGCCAAGGGGCACCCGGGCGCGCGCGCCTGGGACGACGTGATGTCCAAGGCCCGCTTCGAGTTCCGCTGGGAAGACCAGTTCAACCTCTCGCTCGATCCCGAGACCGCCCGGGAGTTTCACGACGAGACCCTCCCCGCCGAGGGCGCCAAGCTCGCGCACTTCTGCTCGATGTGCGGCCCGCACTTCTGCTCGATGAAGATCACCCAGGACGTCCGCGACTATGCCGCCTCCCTCGGTCTGGCCGAGGAAAAGGCGCTGGAGCGGGGGCTGGAGGAGAAGTCCCGGGAGTTCTTGGAGCACGGCGCCGAGATCTACAACAAGGTCTGAAACCCGGCGCCTCCCCTCCGCGTAAGGACACCGCAGAGGAGGTGTCCCATGACCGAGGTTTCCCGTCACGAGCCCGGCTCGTTCTGCTGGGCGGAGCTCGCCACGACCGACGACGCCAGCGCCAAGAAGTTCTACACGACGCTCTTCGGGTGGGGCTTCGAGGACTCGCCGGCCGGTCCCGACATGATCTATACGACTCTCAAGAAGGGGGAGAAGCGCGCCGGGGCGCTCTACAAGCTGGGGCCGGATCAGAAGGGCGTGCCGCCCCACTGGAACACTTACGTCAGCGTCGCCTCGGCCGATCAAACCGCCGGGAAGGCGAAGGAGCTGGGAGGCAAGGTCCTCATGGAGCCCTTCGACGTGATGGATTTCGGGCGCATGGCGATCGTGCAGGACCAGCAGGGGGCAATGATCAGCCTCTGGGAAGCCGAAGACGCACATCGGCGCCGAGATCATCAACGAGCCGGGGACGTTCTGCTGGGCGGAGCTCGACACGACCGACATGGGTTCGGCCGAGAAGTTCTACACCGCCCTCTTCGGCTGGGGGGTCAAGCGCGGTGGAGAGGCGGCCAATGAAACCCCTTACACGGAGTGGCTGCGCGGCGGGAACTCGATCGGCGGAATGATGACGATTCCGAAGGAATGGGGCCAGGTTCCGCCCAACTGGCTGGTCTATTTCATGGTCTCCGACGTCGACGCGACGGTGAAGAAGGCCGGCCAGCTCGGCGGCCAATCAGTCGTTCCCCCAACAGATATACCGAAGGCAGGGCGTTTTTCCGTCGTTCAAGATCCGCAGGGAGCCGTTTTCGCCGTTTTCAAACCCGAGATGTAGACGTCGCGGTCGCAGAGCCCGTCCTGTCATCCTGAGCGAAGCGAAGGATCTGCTCCGACTTTCGAACCGGGTGGAGCAGATTCTTCGTCGCTTCGCTCCTCAGAAAAACAGGTCGGGAGAGGTTGCCTGAGAGAGATCCTTCGGCGCTGCGACGCCTCAGGATGTGACGCGCTCCCGCGCGTCACACCTTGATGAAGATCCGCTTCCGGTAGAGCAGCTCCGCCGACGGCGATCCAGAAGGCGCAGAACGTGAGCGCGAAGAGGAGCGAGCCGACGCGCTGATCGGCGAAGTGATCGAAGACCGTCCGGTAGATCGTTCCGTAGAGCGACCGCCGCTTCCCATCTTCGCCGGTCAGCTTGATCCAGAGGAGCAGGAGCGTCGCGAGCGTGGCGGCGACGAACAGCGCGATCGCGTTCATGCCGAGCCAGACGAAGGGTTTCGTCCACGCCTTCCATCCCTTCACTTCCACGATCCAGAGACAGAGCGCGAGGCACATCGCCGCCAGGCCCGACATGAGGAGGGAGTAAGAGGATGTCCAGAGGTTCTTGTTGATCGGGAAGGAGACGCTCCAGAGGAGCCCGAGCGAAAAACCGACGGCCCCGCCTCCCATGAGGCCCGCAAGCCTGGGTCCCCAGCCTTGCCGCAGACGGAGCCACTCTCCGGCAAAGATCCCGAGGAGAGTCGTCGCGATGGCCGAGAGGCTCGAGAGCAGGCCCTCCGGATCCCAGCCGGGGTTGTGCTTCCAGGTGTGTGCGCCGAGGACGGCCCGGTCCACGTAAGCCGCGAGATTCCCTTCGACGTCGAGACGCCCCGTGCCGTAGCCCGGCACCGGAACGAACGTCATCAGCGCCCAGTACACGGCGAGGAGAACCGCCGCCGCCGGGAGCAGTCCTCTGCGGCCGAAGAAGAGGTAGATCAGCGCGGCGAAGAAGAAACAGACGCCGATCCGCTGGAGCACGCCCGGAATGCGCACCTGGGCGCGGTGGAACAGGAAGAAGGAGAGCGTGTTCAGGCCGAGGCCGAGCCCGAAGATGATCGCGGCGCGCCGCAGCGTATGGAGAAGGAGCGCGCCCCGACCGCCTCTTTCCGAGAGACGCCGCGAGAAGGAGAACGCCATCGAGACGCCGACGATGAAGAGAAAGAAGGGGAAGATCGTGTCGGTGTAGGTCCAGCCGTTCCACTCGGCGTGCAGGAGCTGCGGGTAGACGTGTTCCCAGGAACCCGGCGTATTGACCACGAACATCCCGGCGATCGTGGCGCCGCGGAAGAGGTCGAGGGAGACGAGGCGTTGCGCGGGTAAAGGGGTCACGGCTTCAGTTGTGCCATCACCCCTGCCCTCTCCCGGGGGGACAGGAAGTTTTCGAGGCATGCTCACTTGAAAACGCCGGCCAGGCCGTCGGGCTCCTTGCCGGCGGTGACGCGGCCGACGACGGCGAGCGAGACGAGGTCGAGGACCGAGACGACGTCGGCGTTGGTCGAGGCGACCCAGGCCCGCTTTCCGTCGGGCGCGATCAGGAGGCCGACGGGCGTCGGGCTCTTTCCGAACTGCGTCGAGAAGAGGCGCGCTTCGCTGCCGGGCACCGCTTCGCGGTCAATCGCAATGCGTTTGATCTCTTTTCGCGAGGCCGTGTCGATGACCGCGACGTCACCCGATCTGGCGCAGGAGACGAGGGCGCGCTTGCCGTCCGGCGTGATCTTGACGCGAATGGGGAACTGCGGGGCCTTGACCGTCGCGGCGATCTCGAGCGTCTTCGTGTCCACGATCGAGACCGTGTCCGCGGCTCGGTTGACAACCCAGACCTCCCGGCCGTCGGGCGTAATGGCGATTCCCTCGGCGCCTTCCCCGGTGGGAATGTCCTTGATCTTCTTCGCCTCGGCGAGATCCACGACCGTCACGGATCCGGAACCGATGTTGGCGACGTAGGCCCGCTTGCCGTCGGCGGAGGCGGCGACCATGTGCGAGATCTCGCGCGCCGTCGGCACTCTCGCCGCGACGCGGCGCGCCTTCGGATCGACGATGAGAAGCTCCTTCAGCCCCTCCGCCGTCACCAGGAGCCGCCCGTCGGAAAGCGCCTTCAGGCCGTGAGGCCGCGCGCCCTCGGGGAGCTCGATCGTCGCGACGGCAGCTCGCTTCTCGAGATCGATCAGCGTCAGCGTGCGCCCGGGCTCTTCCCGCGTGCCGTAATTCGACACGGCGGCCGTCCTGCCGTCCGAGAGCACCTCGACCTCGTGAGGCCCCTTGCCGACCGGCACCGTCGCCCGCGCCGCTCCCGTCTTCGCCTCCAGTATCGAAGCCGTGTTGTCCGACTTGTTCAAAACAATCAGCAACTCCTCCGCCCTCGCCCAGGAGCCGCCAGCACCGACAATGCCAGGACAAAAAGCGAAATCTCATACTGTTGCATCTCGGTCCCTAACTTGGACCTTGGACTTTGGACCTGACCTCTCACGCAGGCACCACCGCCAGCTCTCCCGGCCGCACCGACAGGCTCTTCGGTCCCGTCGCCAGGACCGCATAGTCGTCCTCGATCCTCACGCCGAAACGCTCGGGGATGTAGATGCCCGGCTCGACCGTCTCGACGTTGCCGGCCGCGAGCGGGGTCTTGTTGCCGCGGACGAGGTAGGGCTGCTCGTGCCCGTCCATGCCGAGGCCGTGGCCCAGCCGGTGCGTGAAGTACTTGCCATATCCGGCGTCCTCGATGACCTTGCGCGCCGCCCGATCCACGTCCTCGCCCGCGACTCCGGCCTTCAGGGCTTCGATTCCGGCCATCTGCGCGCGGTCCACGGCCGCGTAGACCTTGCGGAACTCGTCGGAGGGAGGCCCGAAGCTGACGGTGCGCGTGATGTCGCAGCTGTACCCGCGGATCTTGCAGCCGCAGTCGATCAAGACCGCGTCTCCCTTGGCGAGCCGCCGCTCGGCCGGAGCCCCGTGCGGGAACGCCGCCGAGGGCCCGAACTGGACGAGGCCGCCGCCGCGCGTTCCCTGGTTCGCGAATTCCTCCTCCAGGATCCGCTCGACCTCGCTCTCGCTCATTCCGGCGCGCATCCGCTTATGGGTCGCCTCGATGGCGAGGTTGGCTCGCTTGCCCGCGTCGCGGATGAAGGCCTGCTCCTCGGGCGACTTGATCATCCGCAGCGCATCGAAGACGGAGGTCGCATCCTGACCTTCGCCTGGCTTGCCTGCGAGAGAAGCGTCACGGTCGCGTAGCTCGTCGAGCCTTCCACGCCGATCGCCTTCTTGCCCGAGAGGAGCCTTCCGGCGAGCGCGATCGGGTCTTCCTCCTCCTGCCAGGTCTTCACGTCGTCCACGACGGCCGTGCGCTTGTGGTTGGCTTCCTCGAAGGAAGGCGTCACGAGCACGGCCGGGCCATCGGTGAAAAGGAGAAGGGCGGTCAGCCGCTCGCTCCTGCCGATCGCGAGGTTCGCGGAGTAGGCGAGATTGGTCGAGGGAGTGACGAAGAGCAGGTCGATTCCCCGCTCTTTGGCCGCGGCGCGCAGCTTCGCCTGGCGCTCCCGGAACACGTCGGGCTTCAGGGGAGGCGGCAGGGGAGGCGCATCGGGTCCGGCCGCCAGTCAGCAGGGCGGCCGGCAGCGCGCTCGCGGCGGCCGCGGAGCCGGCGCCTCTGAAAAGACTGCGGCGGTCGATGCGCATTGTTTCGCTCCTCTGCTCTCCCTGTCATTCTGAGGCCCGCAGGGCCGAAGAATCTGCCCTCCTCGTCAGACAGGGGCAGATCCTTCGCTTCGCTCAGGATGACAGGGCTCGGCGATAGGATATAGGTTCCTCGCGAAGGAGGCCGCAGATGCCCTATCCGCCGATGGTGGTCCAACCGATGAAGGAAGAGCTGACGAGGCTCGGTTTCCGGGAGCTGACGACATCCGAAGAGGTGGACCACGCCGTGGCCGAGGCCTCCGACCCGATGCTCCTCGTCGTCAATTCCATCTGCGGCTGCGCTGCCGGCGTGGCGCGCCCCGGCGTGGCGATCTCCCTGAAGAATCCCGCGGCGCCGAAGAGGCTCGCGACCGTCTTCGCGGGGCAGGACGTCGAAGCGACCGCTCGCGCGCGCAGCTATTTCGCGGGATTGCCCCCATCCTCGCCCCAGATCGCAATCCTTTCAAAGGGGAAGCTCCTCTTCATGCTGCAGCGCCACGAGATCGAAGGGCGCACCCCCGAGCAGGTCGCCGCGGACCTGACCGCGGCCTACGAAAAGCTCTCGACGTCCGCGGCGTGAAGAGGATCGCCGTCCTGGGTTGCGGCCTCGTCGGGGCCGCGATCGCGCGCGACCTCTCCCGCGAGAGCGACTTCGAGGTCACCGTCGCGGACGCGAGCGAAGAAGCGCTGGCCCGCCTCGAGAAGCAGGCCGCCGTGCGAACGCGGACGGCCGACCTCTCCCGGCCCGCGGAGATCGCCGTCGGTCGTGAGCGAGGCGGACGCCGTCGTCGGCGCGCTCCCGGGCCGCCTGGGGTTTGCGATGCTCGAGACGGTCATCGCCGCCGGGAAACCGATCGCCGACATTTCTTTTTCGCCCGAGGATCTCCTGTCGCTCGACGCGCTCGCGCGCGAGAAGGGAGTGACGGCGGTCGTGGACTGCGGCGTCTCGCCCGGCATCTCCAACCTCGCCGTGGGGCGCGCCGCCGCCGCTCTGGACGAGGTGGACGAGGTCACGATTTTCGTGGGAGGCCTGCCCGCCGACCGGCGCCGGCCCTTCGGCTACGCGATCGTGTTCTCGGCGACCGACGTCATCGAGGAGTACACCCGGCCCGCGCGCGTCGTGGAGAACGGCCGCGTCGTCACGCGCGAGGCGCTCTCGGAAGTGGAGACCATCGAAGTCCCGGGAGTCGGAACGCTCGAGGCCTTCCTGACGGACGGGCTGCGCACGCTCCTCTCGACGGTCCGCGCGAGGTCCATGAAGGAGAAGACGCTGCGCCATCCCGGCCACGCGGACGCGATGCGCGCCTTGCGCGACGGCGGGTTCTTCGAGATGGAAAGAGTCGAGGCGGGCGGAGTCTCCGTCTCACCCCGGGCAGTGACCGAGAAGTTACTCGGCCGTGCGTGGAAGACTGAAAGAAGGGGAAGAGGAGTTCACCGTATCTTCGCGTCGTCGTCACAGGTTCGGAGTCGGACGGTGTCCCGCGGCGCTACGAGTTCGAGCTCCTGGACCGTACCGAGCCGACGAGACGCGGAATGACCTCGATGGCCGAACGACCGGCTTTCCGTGCGCCATCGCCGCCGCGATGCTCGCGCGCGGGGAGTACCGCGATCCCGGCATGCGGCCGCCGGAGATGCTGGCGGCAGATCCCGCCGCCTCCGCGCGATTCCTCGAGGCCCTGCGCGCCCGGGGAGTGGCATGGACGGAGGGCTGGGACGAAACCCCAAATCCAAAATCCAAGATCCAAAATCCAGAATCTATTTGAGTCCCTCGACGAGGTAGAGGTCGGAAAGCGTGCGGACGTAGCTGTACGCGTAGGATCGGCCGTCCGGCGCGATCTTGGGCGGGGTGATCGAGACGACGCCCGCGGTGTCGAAAGGCATAAGCTCTCTCCAGAGCTCCTTCCTCCCGGTTGCGACTTCCAGCCGGTACACCTTCGCGGGCAGCTCCCGGCGGCGATAGACGTAGAGGAAACGGCCGTCGGCGCTCCACGCCGTCGGGTTGTCTTCGGGGGTCAGGCCGGGAATCGGCGACGGTTCACCTCCGGCGACCGGATAGAGGTAGAGCCTCTGGTCGGGACCCCGCACGGCGACGAGCTTGCCGTCGGGCGAGACCCCTCTCGGAAAACTCCGGTAGCCCTCCGGGGAGATCGCGCGCGGCTTTCCGCCGGAAAGTTCGCAGAGGTAGAGGCGCGACCCGTGCCCGGCTTCGCTCGCGGTCAGCAGAATCTGCCTTTCGTTCGGAAGCCAGTGGGCCGTTTGCGTCAAGAGCCCTTCGCGCGGAAGAGTCCTCGTTTCCCCTGCGCCCGTGGGATAAACGACGACCTGCGGCTCAGAGGCGACCCTTGTGATCGCGAGCGCGTACTTCCCGTCGGGCGACAGGGCCTGAGTGCTGCCCTCGCCGAGCCGCACGGCCGGCGACCCGTCCATCCCGCGGACGTACACGGAATAGCCGGCCCCTCCTCCCTCGCCGGCCTCGGAGAAGAGGAGCGTCTTCCCGTCATCGGAAATGTCGCTGGTGTTCGTCCAGTCGAGCCAGGAGAGGTCGCGCTCCTTCTGCTCGCCGGCGGAGCGTCCGAGCGCCTCTTGCCGGTTGATATCGCGCGTCATCACGGCACGGCCGGCGCTCGAGACGTCGTGCAGGGTCAGGGTCCCTGGCACGCGCGCCAGGAGCCGCTGCCTCCCGGAGAGGGTCACCGCGTAGAGGGCGCGGTTGCTCCCGCTCTTTGCCGCCGTGAACCAGACCTCGCCGCCGTCGGGCGCCCAGGCGAGGCCCTGCGCTGTTTCGAAGGATTCGGAGAGGTTCCGTCTCTTCCCTGAACGGTCCACGAGGACGACCGATCCGCCGTCGTCTCCTCGAGCCGGGTGGTCGATGTAGGCGACCTCGTCTCCCCGATGCGAGACACGGGGGTGGCTGATCCATCCGGGCGTCTCATAGAGCACTTTTCCGATCGGGAACTCCAGGCGACTGCGGCCTCCCGCTTCGCGGACGATGGCGAGGCGTTGCGCCATCAGGCGCCCAGTCGGCCCACTGCACGTTTTCGAGAATCTCGCGCGGAGCGGCGCCGCCGGCGACGCTCATGCGGGCGAGCGTGCCGATCTCCATGAAGGGCCCGACGACGTGTTGCCCGAGCGAAAGAGCCATCTCCCCGGATTTCGAGACGGCGAGCACGGACGCTCCCGGCATCCCGAACGGGCGGGATTCCGGACTCTCCGGGCGGCTCACGAAGATCTCCGTGGGCTTGCCTTCGAGCGAGGTCCCGTAGACGACCGTCTGGCCGTCGGGAGCGAAGCGCGCCGAGGAGATGGTTCCTCGCCGGAAGGTGAGCTGCCGGAAGGAAGGAGGCTGTGTCTTGCCGGTGTTTCGGCCCAAAGAGAAGGAGACCAAGGCGGTCGCGGCAAGGAGTCCCGCCGCGCCGAGAAGGAAAGGCCAGAGGCGGATCCGGCGAGCGGCCGGCGCGGCCGCCTGCGCTTCCCCGGAGACGACGACCGCGTCGGAGAGATGATCCCGGATGCTCGCGATATCGCGCGCGAGGTCGCGTGTCGTCCCGAAGCGCTCCTCCGGATCCTTGGCGAGGCACCGCTCGACGATCCATCGCAGGGGCGCCGGCGCCCGGGGATTGATCGCGCCGACCGGCTCCGGCTCCTCGCGGATGATCGCGGTGAGCGTCTCGGCGGTCGTCGAGCGCTGGAAGGCGCGCTTTCCGGTCGAGAGCTCGTAGAGGATCGAGCCGAAGGAGAACTGATCGGACCGGAAGTCGAGCGCCTTGCCGCTCGCCTGCTCCGGCGACATGTAGCCGACCGTGCCCATGACCATTCCCGGACGCGTGTCGCCCATCGCGGTCGGAAGCTCGGAGACCTGCTCCCCGCTCAGCGGCGCCGTCAGCTTGGCCAGGCCGAAGTCGAGGATCTTGACGAAGCCGTCCCGGGAGACCATCACGTTCTCGGGTTTTAAGTCCCGGTGGATGATCCCCGCGGCATGAGCCTTGGCGAGGCCCTCGGCGATCTGCACGGAGATCTCGAGAACTTTCTTGGTCGGCAGCGGGCCGGAGGAGAGAAGCTCGCGAAGAGTCTTTCCCTCGACGTACTGCATGGCGATGTAGAGGGTCGAGTCCGCGGACCCGATGTCGTAGATGGTGATGATGTTGGGGTGGTCGAGGGCCGAGGCCGACCGGGCCTCCTGCTCGAACCGCCGGACCCGGTCCTCGTCCGTGGAGAGATCTCCGGGCAGGACCTTGACGGCGACCTCGCGGCCCAGGCGCGAGTCCCGGGCACGGTACACCTCTCCCATCCCGCCGGCTCCCAATGCGGCGACGATCTCGTAGGGCCCGAGGCGCGAACCGGGGGACAGTGACATGTATCTTCCTGACCATCTTATCCCGCGTCCGCGGAGGAAAGGAGCAGGGCCTCCTCATCAAACACCGGCGCAACCCGCCCCTTTCGGGCCTCGGCAGGGGCCGGAACGACAGTTGCATTGAAAGAGCTCCGGCAACTCCTTCGGTGAGTTTGTATCAAGACAAACCCGCCGGCGGGGGGAACAATACAAAGTTGCTTGTCGTGGCCGAGAGGGCTTCTTCCCGGCCAACGCTCGAAAGGAGAAAGAGATGAAAAAGACGATACTTTTCCTGGCGGTCTTCGGCCTGGCCGCCGTAGTCCTGGCTCAGCTCCCGACTTCACAGCAATCCGCCGCGCCGACCTCGAACAGCTTCCGGATCACGGTCATGGAGCCTCAAGAAGGAGCTACGATTCAAGGCCCGGACTTCAACATCGTCCTCGGACTGCCGCGGACTACTCCCCCCGGCACAGCGGTGAGTCCCGAGGAGCGCAGGGCCAGTCTGACGCCGACCTATCAGATCTGGGTTGACGGGAAGAACTATGGAAACCTCCCGATCGGGCAGAACGTCCTGAACGTCGCCGGTGTCCCGACCGGGCCCCACAAGATCGTCATCGCGGCCAAGAACACGGCCGGAGAGCTGATCGACCGCAAGGAGTTCAGTGTGACGACGACAGAACCGATGGTCGCGCAAGCACAGCCGACGCAGATGACCAGAGGAACCCGCGCCGGCTCCGGCGCCCGCCTATGTGCCGCCGCCCGCCGTGGAGGCCGCTCCCGCGCCGGCTCCTCCGGCGCCGATCGAGAGCGACTCTTCCGCACACCGCGACGTTTTATCCCCTGGTCGCAGTCGCGGGATTTCTACTCCTCGGTGCCGGCATCGCTCTCCGTTTCAAGTCGTAATTCAGCGAATCCGAAGGATGAAGACCGGCCTCAGGCAGGCCGGTCTTTTTTTTCCAGCGGCAGGTCCCTCCTCAGTTCGCCGTGCCTCACGACATCGGCAGCGCGGGTTGGACTCAGTGGACTCCGCCGGTCAAGTGGACGATCGCGGTCCAGAGGCCGCGGCTGAAGCGGAAAGTCGCGATGGGAACGAGCACGGCGGCCGAGCACCAGACGATAAGGCTCGTCTTCAACGACCAGAGGGGGCCGAACCCCGCGCCGATCATCACGACGAACGCGGTGACGAACGTGTTGATGTCGAGCGAGCCGACCCACTGGCCGTGCTCCCGGGCGAAGGAAACGCCGCAGCAGGAACAGTGGGCGTTCATGACGAAGTAGCTCTTGAAGAGCTTTCCCTTGCCGCAGACAGGGCAGCGGAGCCGAAGACCCCGTAAGACGACCGTCCGCCAGTAGCCTTCCGGAAGAGAGGCGGGCCGGCGAGCCGTCCCACGCCAGGGAAGAACGGGAGAAGGGCCGGGATCCATGCAACAAGTATGACAGGGGGAGGGACTCCGGATTCAGAGAGGAAGTCGCTGACCTTCGGCAGCAACCCCGAAGCCCTTGTCGAGGAGCCGCCGTGTCTCTTTCCCGTCCCACAGAAGGCGGTTGGTGTGGTTCAGGTGCACGAAGAAGACTCTCGCTCTGCCTCGCCCGGTCGAAAGAAGGGAAACCGTTTCGGAGACGAGCGGGTGCGGAATCTCCGCGATCGAGCGCCCCGGGATCTCGTCGGCGGAGAAGAAGGTCCCGTCCAGGAAGGCAACATCGACGGTCCTGAGAACGTCCTGGATTCGCCGGTCCCATTTCTCCCACTTGTCGATGTCCGGCAGCCAGAGGAGCTTTCGGGCCGGGCCCGCGACGACGTAGGCCACCGTGTCGGAGTCCTCGTCCCGGTGCGGAACGGAGAGCGCGGTCGCGCGCAGGGATTCGGTGAGCGCGAATTCCTTGTCGGGCTCGATCTCGTGGATGACGATGTTCCCGAGCAGGACGAGCCGGCTCCAGGGCCGGTTTTCGCGCAGGAAGCGGGCCATCGAGGCCGTGCAGAAGACCGGCATTCCTTTCGCGTTGGCCACCTCGCGGCCGAGCTGGGCCAGGCCCAGGTAGTGGCCGATGTGCGCGTGGGTCAGGAGGATCCCGTCGGGGAGGCCTCCGAGGCGCGAGACCTGACCCTCGAAGTCGGGCGTGGCGTCGATCAGGAACCGTTTCCCGGAGGCGCCGTCGATCAGGCCGAGCGAGGCGACGGACCGCCTCTTCGAAGGGTCGCGTCGCGCTTCGACGCAGAGCTTCTGGCGGCACCCGAGGTGGGGCACGCCTCCGTCCTGCGCGATCCCGAGGACCACCGCCTGGACGCCGGGCGCTCCGGCGGAGGCCACAAGCGCATGGAAGACAGACCACGGCGGCCCAGAACCAGTGCATTGACATCTATTATCCGGCACGAAATCTGCTGTAATAGCGGCGGGAGGAATCACCATGTCTGGTCGCAGCAGCGTTTCCCGCGATACGGCAAAGGCGCTCGTTCCGGTCCTGGTCCCGTTGTTGACGAAAGTCGTCCTGCCGATCGCCATCGAGAGCATGCGCCGCCGCAAGTTCGACCCCGATCAGTACTTTGACGAGGCCCGCGAGAGCCTGGGCAAGGGACTGAAGAAGACGCGCGCCGAGCTGGACGACGTCAAGGACGAGGTCGTCGAGCGCGGTCAGAAGGTCTATGACGAGGCCCGCAAGCAGGGAGCGGAGCTGCTGGAGCTACTGGCGAACAAGGGCGCCTCGCTGGCCGAGGAGCTGATGGACCGCGTGCAGCCGCCGAAACGCCGCCGGTTCCCCTTCTTCAAGGTCCTCGCGGTCATCGGCATCGTCGGAGTCGGCGTCGCGATCCTGACACGGAAGTAGCCCTCCCTCCTCGCGGGCCCTGGCCGCGCCCTCGTGCCGTAGGGGCGGGGTTCACCCCCGCCCGCGACAACGAACGGCTGACTTCGACGAGAGGCGGGCGGGCGCAAGGCCCGCCCCTACGGCACGGGGCACGACCGAGGGCTCAAGGCTAGCGCGCTGTCAGCTTCTTGTACTTGATCCGGTGCGGCTGATCCGCATCCATGCCGAGGCGTCTCTTCCGGTCGGCCTCGTATTCCTGGTAGTTGCCTTCGAACCAGACGGTCGCGCTCTCTCCTTCGAAGGCGAGGATGTGGGTCGCGACCCGGTCCAGGAACCAGCGGTCGTGGCTGATGACGACCGCGCATCCGGCGAAACTCGTGAGCGCCTCCTCCAGCGCGCGCAGCGTGTCCACGTCGAGGTCGTTGGTCGGCTCGTCTAAGAGAAGCACATTTCCGCCGCGCTTCAGGGTCCGCGCGAGGTGGAGCCGGTTCGTCTCGCCTCCCGACAGGTCGCCGATCCGCTTCTGCTGGTCCGGCCCCTTGAAGTTGAACATCGAGACGTACGCGCGGGCGGGGATCTCTCGCTTGCCGACGACGATCCGATCCTCGCCGCCGGAGATCTCCTCGAAGACCGTTCGTGAAGGCACGGGCCGGTCGCGGTCCTGGTCCACGTAGGAGAGGACGACGGTCTCGCCGACGGTGAGTTTGCCGGCGTCCGGCTTCTCCTGCCCCACGATCATCTTGAAGAGCGTCGTCTTGCCGGCGCCGTTTGGCCCGATGATGCCGACGATGCCGCCGCGCGGCAGGTCGAAGGAGAGGTCCTCCATGAGGAGCCGCTCTCCGTAGGCCTTGCGCACCCCTTCCGCGCGGACGACGACGTCCCCCAGGCGCGGCCCGGGCGGGATGAAGAGCTCCTGCGTCTCGCCTCGCTCCTCGGGCCCCTTCTCGGCGAGGAGGGCCTCGTACCTCTCGATGCGAGCCCGCGACTTCGCGTGCCGCGCCCGCGGGGCCATCCTCACCCACTCGAGCTCCCGCTGGAGCGTGCGGCGCTTGGCCGACTCCTGCTTCTCCTCGACCGCCAGGCGCTGCTCCTTCTGGGCGAGCCAGCTCGAGTAGTTCCCTTCCCACGGAATGCCCGCGCCGCGGTCGAGCTCCAGGATCCAGCCCGCGACGTTGTCCAGGAAGTAGCGGTCGTGGGTGACCGCGACAACCGTGCCGGGGTATTCCGCCAGGTGCCGCTCGAGCCAGGCGACCGACTCGGCGTCGAGATGATTGGTCGGCTCGTCCAGGAGAAGCAGGTCCGGCCGTTCGAGCAGGACCTTGCAGAGCGCGACGCGGCGCTTCTCTCCTCCCGAGATCTTCGACACGTCGGCGTCGGGAGGCGGCAGGCGCAGAGCGTCCATCGCGATCTCGAGCTGCCGGTCGAGTTCCCAGGCGTTCGACGCCTCGATCGCGTCCTGCACCTTCTGGTATTCGGCCATCAGCTTCTCGCTTTCGGCCTCGGAGAGCTCGCCGGCCATTTTCTCGTTCAGCTCATCGAACCGCTTCAAGAACGCGCGCGTCTTCGCGACGGCCTCCTCGACGTTGCCGAGGACGTCCTTGGACGGGTCGAGCCTGGGGTCCTGCGGCAGGAAGCCGATCCGGATCCCTTCGGCCGGGCGCGCCTCGCCGGCGAAGTCCTTGTCGACGCCCGCCATGATTCGCAGCAGCGTGGACTTGCCGGCGCCGTTCAACCCGAGGACGCCGATCTTCGCGCCCGGCAGGAAGGAAAGCCAGATCCCGCGCAGGATCTCCCGCTGCGGCGGGACGACCTTGCGCAGGTTCTGCATCGTGAAGATGTACTGGTGCGCCATCGAGCCGCGCAGTCTAACCGACCGGGGCCGTCAGCGTTAGCGTCAGGCGTGAGGCGAAGCACCGCAAGCCTCTGTGCGCTTCGCCTACCGCCTTACGCTTCACGCCTTACGACTGCGGGGCTTCTCCGATATTGATACCCATGGTGCCGAGGAGGCGGTCCTCGTAGCGGACGTGGACAAAGCCGGCGCGCCGCATGAGGTCCGCGACGCCGCGCTGGCCGGGGTAGCGCTCGAGGGACGCCGGTATGTAGAGGTAAGTATCCGCGTCGCCGTGGAAGAGGAGGCCGACGGCCGGCATCATCGTGTGGAGGAACGCGCCGTAGAGCGCGGCGGCGGTGCGGTTGTCCGGCTTTCCGAAGTCGAGAACCACCGCCCGGCCGCCCGGCTTGAGCACGCGGCGCATCTCGGCCAGGCCCGCCTCCGGGTCGGCGAGATTGCGCAGTCCGTAGCCCACGGTGATCGCGTCGAAGGTCCCGTCCGGGAAGGGGAGCCGGAGGGCGTCCGCCTGCGTGAAGCTCGACGATCTGCCTTTCGAGAGCTTGCGTTGCCGGGCGACGGCGAGCATCGGCAGCGTGAAGTCCACGCCGACGACGCGCGATTCCGGAGCGGCGGCCGCCTCGGCGAGGAAGCACATGTCGGCGGTGCCGCAGCAGAGGTCGAGCCACCGGCTGGCCTTCCGGCTTCCCTCCGCCGCGATCGCGACGGTCTGACGCTTCCAGCGCCGGTGCAGGCCGAAGCTCATCACGTCGTTGACCACGTCGTAGCGCCACGCCAGGCGCGAGAACATCGCGCGCACTTTCGGCGCGCGCTCCTCGTCGTAGGACAGGTACTTGTTCCTCACGCGAGGGATTATGGCGCGAGCGGTTTCGGAAGGTCCCGCGAGGAACGGGAGCCAGCGCTGTCGTTCTGAGGAGCGAAGCGACGAAGAATCTGCTCCTGTGACTCGTGACCGGGAGCAGATTCCTCGCTGCGCTCGGAATGACAGAAGGGGATTCCAAAGCAGCGGGCGCGGCTCGAAGGTGTACAGTTTGCGGGGTCATGGGTGAAAGGAAACGCCATCTCCGTCCCGTCTCGGAAGCCGAGGCGCGGCGGGTCGCCGAGGAGGCGCGCGAGACCGAGTGGCAGGCGCCCTCCTTTCTGAAGGAGATCTTCCTCGGCAACCTCCGGCTCGACCTGATCCACCCGTTCCCGCAACCGCCGCCCGAGCGCCCCGAGTTCCGGGCCTTCTACGACCGCATGCGGCGGTTCCTGCTCGAAGAGGTGGACGGCGACGCGATCGACCGGGAGGGGAAGATTCCGCCGCGCGTCGTCGAGGGGCTCGCGAAGATGGGCGCCTTCGGCATGAAGATCCCGAAGGAGTACGGGGGGCTCGGCTTCACGCAGCGCGAGTACGCCGAGGTCATCAAGCTCATTTCGACCTGGGACGGCAACCTGATCGCGCTCGTTTCCGCCCACCAGTCGATCGGCGTGCCTCAGCCGCTGAAGCTCTTCGGCACGAAGGAGCAGAAGCAGAAGTACTTCCCGCGTCTGGCGCGCGGAGCCGTCTCCGCCTTCGCGCTGACGGAAGCCGACGTCGGTTCCGACCCGGCCAACCTCTCGACGACCGCGGCGCGCACGCCCGGAGGAGACTACGTCTTGAACGGCGAGAAGCTCTGGTGCACCAACGGGACGATCGCCGAGCTCTTCGTCGTCATGGCGCGGCACCCGGACACGAAGAAGATCTCCGCCTTCATTGTCGAGAAGGAGTGGCCGGGCGTCGAGGTCGTGCTGCGCTGCCACTTCATGGGGCTGAAGGCGATCGAGAACGGCGTCATCCGCTTCACCAACGTGCGCGTGCCGAAGGAGAACCTGCTCTGGGAAGAGGGGCGGGGCCTGAAGCTCGCGCTCGTGACCCTGAACACGGGGCGGCTCACGCTCCCGGCAAGCTGCGCCGCGGTCGCGAAACGCTGTCTCGAGATCTGCCGCACGTGGGGGAACGAGCGCGTGCAGTGGGGACAGCCGGTCGGCAGGCACGACGCGATCGCGCAGATCCTGGCCGAGATGGCCGCGACGGCCTTCGCGATGGAGGCCGTGGCGGATCTCGCCTGCGGGCTCGCGGACAAGGGGGACCGGGACATCCGGCTGGAGGCCGCCGTCGCGAAGATGTGGAACACGGAAGAGGGCTGGACGATCGTCGATCGCACGGTGCAAGTGCGCGGCGGACGCGGCTACGAGACGGCCGATTCGCTCAAGGCGCGCGGCGAGCCCGCCATCCCGGTCGAGCGCATGATGCGCGATTACCGGATCAACCTGATCTTCGAGGGCTCCTCCGAGATCATGCGCCTCTTCATCGCGCGCGAGGCGCTCGACCGGCATCTGTCCGTCGCCGGGAACCTTGTCGATCCGAAGCTGTCCCTTTCCAAGAAGCTCTCGGCGTTGCCCCGGGTCATGGGCTTCTACGCGCGGTGGTACCCGGGGCGCCTGGTCGGGCGGGGTCAATTGCCCCGGTTCCGCGAGTTCGGCCCGCTCGCGCGGCATGTCCGTTACATCGAGCGCGCCACGCGCCGGCTCTCCCGCGCGATCTTCCACATGATGGTCCGGCATGGCCCGAGGCTCGAGAAGCGCCAGGCGCTCCTTTTCCGCGCCGTGGACATCGGGGCGGACCTCTTCGCGATGTCGGCCGCGGCCTGCCGCGCGCAGGCGATGCGGCGCGCGAAGGAACCCGAGGCGCGGCGCGCCGTGGAGCTCGCGGACATCTTCTGCCGCATGATGCGCCGGCGCATCGCGGAACGCTTCGCCGCGATCCGCTCGAACGACGACGTCCGGAAATACAGGACCGCGCGGCGTCTCCTCGAGGGCGAGCACCTCTGGCTGGAAGAGGGCCTCGTTCCCTCCGAGGAGCTGGAGAGGTTCGCCGCCGCCGCCATGGCCGGCGAACAAAAAGAGAAAGAGCTCGCACCGGCCTAGACACTGGCAGTGCGCCGGCGAGCCCGCGCGAGATCTCAGATAAACCCCGAGAAATCTCCAGAGAACTCCAAAGACTTCCCGCCCGGGAAGCGCGATTCTGCCGATCGCGCGAGAGACGGCATGTCGCCGCGCCTCGACGCGAAGATCGAAAGGAGTCGGCCATGGCCAAGCAGAATCGGAAGACCGGGAGCCTCGGGCGGGCGGGGGCGTTCGCCGTTCTCTTCTTCCTCGCGGCCGGTCTGGCGCTGGGGATCAGTCCCCGTGACGGGCAGGGCCGGCGCCGGCAGGCGATGCGTGAGAGCCGGATTGCGGCGATGGACGTCTTCGGCAGCAAATACGGCGGCGTGGACTGGTCTCCGGTCATGGGCTCTCTCGCCGAGCGTCCCGGCGACGCGGGGAACCCGCGCATCATGTCGATCTTTCTCTCTCTCGGGAATGTCGATCTCAACCGGTTCGAGCTGCGGCACTCCGCGGCGGATCTGGATCGCGCCATCGGGTTCTTCGAGGCGGTGGCCGGGAGCGCGGACCTGTGGGGGAAACGGCCGCTCTCGGGCTCGGTCGTCGCGTACCTGGGCATCAGCCTCGTCCGACTGGAGGGAGAGTGTGACGTCGGCCAGTTCCGGAGCCGCGTCGAGGAGCTCCGGCAAAAGGTGATCGAGGTCAGCGGCAACGAGGCGGACGCCGTCGCCCCGCTGGAAGAGTACATGTACTTGATCGAGACGACTCCGGAAGAAGACGCCGCTCGAGCCGCGCTCTACGCGGCGGCGGCGAATCTCCAACCCGAGGATCCGCGGGGAGAGACCTGGAGACTGTACGCCCGCCTGATCGCGGAGCGCCTGGCGCTCCTCGACTCTCAGACAGAGGAGACGGCGCTATCGCTCTCCCAGGCGGAGCTTCTGTACGAGTTGTCGGGAGGAGACATTCCGCGGGTGTTCGAGCGGAACCTCTCCCGGCCGCGTTTCGTCGTGGCGTTCCGCGGTTCTTCTTCGGTCTCCGCCCTGCGCGAGGCCAGCCCGGTGCGGTTGAACGATCCGGAGGACTCGCTCGAGAGAGCCGTCGGCGACAGCCGCATCCTGGCCGCGCTTCTGTCCGAATATCTTCGCGAGTTCCCTCCCGGCGAGCAATGCGAAATCGTGGAAGGAGAGTGATCGGACTCCAGCGGCAAGCGAAGTTTCGACCGGGACCCGGGAGCGGGCGGGTTTCGCCCGCTCCTTTTTTGTCTGCTTCTTCTCTGCCGGATCGGGATGGACTCAGGGAGGCTTGCGTCTTCCTTTTCGGGGCCCGGGCGCGGGAGAAGGAACATCTCTGGCCGGGGGCGCGCCGATTTCCGTCATCGTGCTCTTGT
Organism: uncultured Acidobacteriota bacterium; assembly: GCA_963741435.1. Lineage (GTDB taxonomy): Bacteria > Acidobacteriota > Thermoanaerobaculia > UBA5066 > Gp7-AA6 > JAWOLE01. The sequence continues at coordinate 66,665 of CAVUIX010000006.1, forward strand.
CCTCGGAGATGGCCCCGAAGGTGAGCGTGACGGATCCGATGCGGATGGAGTCCCCGTCCTGCAGAGTCTTCGGCGAAGCGATTCTCTTGCCCCGCACGGAGGTGCCGTTCTTGCTGCCCAGGTCCTCGATCCTCGCCGCGTTCCGCGCGACGACGATGCGCGCATGCCGCCGCGAGATGCTTTCGGAGGGGATGCGGATTCCGGCAAGGGGGTCGCGGCCGAGGATCGTTTCTCCTTCCGGGACGGGAATGACCCGGTCCTCCCAGGTCAGCTTCCAGGAGGAAGGCGCCCTCGTCTCGCGGGGCTCGCGGGGGACGTCGCCCGCCTCTCCCGCGAACGAGTAGCCGAATCCGTGGACCGTCCGGATGTAACGGGCGTCCTTCGCGTCTTCGCCGATCGCCTCGCGGATCTCCGCGATGAGACTGGCGAGCGTGGCCTCCGAAACGAAGGCATCGGGCCATATCTTTTCGTGGATCTCCTCCTTGGAGAACGCCTTCGGCCGGCCTTCGAGGAGCAGCTCCAGGAGCCGGAAGGCCTTCGGCGAGAGATGCGCCGGCCGCTCCTGCCGGAAGAGCTCCCGGGTTTCCGAATCGAGCGTGCAATCACCGAAGGCGACGCGCACGCGCCCTCTCAGAATCCCAGCGGGGGACCTTGCGGTCCCCCGAGCCCCCAAGGAAAACCCCGAGAAACCCCCAGAGAACTCCAAAGACTTCCCGCCCGGGAAGAACGATTCTGCAGACCGCGCAAGAGACGGCATGTCGCCGCACCCTGACGCGAAGGTCGAAAGGAGTCAGCCATGACAAAGCAGAATCGGAACATCCGGAGCCTCGGACCGGCGGCAGCGGCCGCTCTTCTCCTTCTCCTCGCGGCGAGCCCGGCGCTCGCGATCAGCGCCAACGGGAAACCGGGCCAGCGTGGGCGCGCCCTGCGAGACAGCCAGATCCGCGTGATGGACATCTTCGCTCAGGACTACGGCAGCGCGGACTTTTCTCCCGTCATGAGCGACCTCGAGTCGCATCCGGCGGACCCGGCGAACGCGGCGTTCATGTCGGTCCCTCTTTCTCTGGCCAATGTATACCTCAACCGGTACGAAGTCGGCTGGAACAAGGCCGATCTCGAGCGGTCCATCGGGATGTTCGAGTGGGTCGTGGCGAGGCGGGATCTCTGGGGAGGGCGCGACGGGTCCGGATCGGTCGTCAGCTACCTCGATATCGGCTTGAGCCGGCTCCGGGCGGAGTGCGACGTCGGAGGGTTCGAGTCCCGGATCGAGGAGCTGTGGCGGGCGGCGATGGCGATCACGGCGGACGAGGCGGATGAGGCTCTCCTGGCAGGTCGGAGTCCCGGGCAGGCCGTGCGGCCCGACCTTCTGGCTCGCGGCCTGCCCCGAAGCCATCCTTCCGTATCCCGGCGAAGACGCAGTCCTGGCGTCGCGCGCCGCTCTCCTCGCGGCGGCATCGAGCTTCCTGGCCACGGACCCGCGCGCCGGAGACTGGGCCGAAGGCGCGCAGTCTCTGGCCGCGCGCTTCCCGGCCTCGGCCTGCCAGCCGGCGGAGATCGAGGTGGTTCTTTCGCAGGGAGCGCTGTCCAAGCGTCTGGGGACCAGTGATCTCCCGGACGAATTCGAGGGCGTCATCCGCGGATTCAAGACCGGCCGTTCTGCTTCCCGCTGTTCGCCGTTCCCGGCAGGCTACGCAACGGCCGGGCCGGTGGACATCGTGAGTCCCGGCGACTCCCTGGCGGCGGCCATTCACGACGGCCAGTTCGTCGCGTTCTCCCTGACGGAGAGGTATCTCTGGCAGTTTCCTCCGGGCTCCCAGTGCGAGGAGGAAGACGACTGAAGACCGCCATGTTGGTTGACGAGTTTCGACCGCCTCGAGGGGCGGCCATCATGAGGCGGTCCGGGCGGGGTCCGACACCCCGCCCCTCTTTTTTTCACGGGACCGTCGGCTCTACGTCGCTCCCCTCGGCGATTCCCTCGAAGAGCATCGTCGAGAGATAGCGCTCGCCGGTGTCGGGGAGCATCGCGAGGACCGCGCAACCCTTCCCCGCCTTCTCCGCGATCTTCTTCGCGCCCGCGAAGGTGCCACCGGAGGAGATGCCGCAGAAGATCCCTTCCTTCGCCGCCAGGTCGCGCGCCGCGTCGCGGGCCTCGATGTCGGTCACCGTCACGACCTCGTCGAAACTGTTCCGGTCCAGGACCGCGGGGATGAAGTCGGGCGTCCAGCCCTGGATCTTGTGCGGCTTCCATTCCTGGCCGGCCAGGAGCGCCGAGCCCTCCGGTTCGACGACGGCGATCTTGACGCTGCGGCCGCGCCGCGCGGAGGACGTCACTGACCCCCGTCAGCGTCCCCCGGTGCCGTAGCCGGTGACCCACCAGTCCAGGCGCCTCCCGACGAAATCGAGGAGGATCTCGGGGCCGGTCGTGTTCCTGTGGTATTCGGGGTTGGCCGGATTCTCGAACTGCCGCGCGAGAAACCAGCCGTTCTTACTGGCGAGCTCCGCGGCTTTCCGGACCGCTCCGGAGGCGCGCTCGGCGGCCGGCGTCAGGATGACCTTCGCCCCGAGGATGCGCATCAACTTGCGCCTCTCGACGGAGAAGCTCTCCGGCATGACCGCAACGAACGGGTACCCCTTGACCGCGCACACCATCGCGAGCGCGATCCCGGTGTTGCCGGAGGTCACCTCGACGACCGTCTGGCCCGGCCGGATCGTGCCGCGCCGCTCCGCGTCCTCGATGATCCCGATCGCCAGGCGGTCCTTGACCGAGGAGAGCGGGTTGAAGGCCTCGCACTTGACGTAGATCGTCGTGTCCGGCCGGCGCGAGCTTGTTGATCCGGACGACAGGGGTGTTTCCGATGGTGCCGAGGATGCTTTCGTGGATCATCTTGAGAACTCCTTCTTGTCCCGAGGCGACGTAGGATAGGCGGAAACCATGGACCGGAAAACTCTGTTTATCCTTCTCTCACTCGCCATGCCCGCCGCTCTTGCCGCCGCTCCGCGAACAATGCGCGTGGATTATTACCATACGGGCAGCGCCTCGGAGGAACACTTCAGCCTCGACCGCGTGGTTCTCGAGCCGCTGGAGTGGCCCGGCAACCCGGCCCGCGCCATGGATGACACCAATCTCGGGAAGTACTTCTTCGAGGTCGCCGACAGCGCCTCGGGCCGGGTCCTCTTCTCGCGCGGGTTCGCTTCCGTCTACGGCGAGTGGGAGACGACGGGCGAGGCGAAGAAGCTGGCGCGGACCTTCCACGAGTCGCTGCGCTTTCCCCGCCCCGACGCGGCCGTGCGCGTCAGCTCTGAAGAAGAGGGACGCGAAGAACGCCTTCCGGGAGGTCTGGTCGCTCGCCGTGGACCCGAAGGACATGTTCGTGGACGACAGCAAGCCGGCTTCGCCTGGGCCGCTCCTGGCGATCGAGAAGCATGGCGAACCCGGCCCAGAAAGTGGACTTCCTGATTCTGGGAGACGGCTACACCGAGGCCGAGCGCGGCAAGTTCGAGAAGGACGCGCGGCGCCTCGTGGAGATCCTCTTCGCGGTTTCGCCGTTCAAAGAGCGGCGCTCCGACTTCAACGTCTGGGGCCTGTGCCCTCCCTCGGAGGAGTCGGGCATCTCGCGCCCCTCGACCGGCATCCACCGGCGCTCCCGCGTCGGGGCGACCTACGACGCGTTTGGCTCGGAGCGCTACGTCCTGACCTTCGAGAACCGGTCGCTGCGCGACGTCGCCTCCTTCGCTCCCTACGAGTTCATCGAGGTCCTGACGAACTCGAGGACGTACGGGGGCGGCGGGATCTTCAACCTCTATTCCACCGTCGCGGCCGACAGCCTCTGGTCCCCTTACGTCTTCGTCCACGAGTTCGGCCACCACTTCGCGGGCCTCGCCGACGAGTACTACACCTCCGAAGTCGCCTACGAGGCGGCTCCCGCCGAGCGCGTGGAGCCGTGGGAGCCCAACGTGACGGCGCTCCACGACCCGAAGGATTTCAAGTGGAAGGACCTCGTCTCACCCGGCACGCCTCTCCCGACTCCGTGGAACAAGGATGCCTTCGAAGAGCACTCCCGTGTGACCCAGGAGAAGCGCCGGAAGATCCGCGCCGAGAACCGCCCCGAGGACGTGATGGACGCCCTCTTCGCGCGAGCAGAAGAAGGAAGAGACTCGCATGTTCGCCGCCGAGAAATACGCCGGCAAGGTCGGCGCCTTCGAAGGGGGCGATGTACGAGGCGAAGGGCTACTACCGGCCGCAGCCGGACTGCATCATGTTCTCCCGCGACGACGTCCCCTTCTGCGCCGTCTGCCGCCGCGCGATCGAGCGGATCATCGATTTCTATTCGGGCGTGAGGCGTTAGGCGTGAGCGTGAGGCGAGGAAGACGGCCGGGATCCGACCTGAGCGGAGGGAATCCCCCGTGCCGCGCCTTACGCCTTACGCCTTCCGCCTTACGGTCATATGAGCTTCGCGCGCGGGTTGAAGCTTGCCGGCTTCGCCCGGCGCCACCTGGGGCGCATGAGCCGGGGGCGGCGGGAGGTGATGGCGCACCTGGAGGCGCCCGCGCCGGAAAACCTCCCGATGCCGACCTTCATCCAGTTGCGGGTGACCAACCTCTGCAATCTCCGGTGCAGGATGTGCGGGCAGTGGGGCGACACCGGGATCTACCGGGCGGACGGCTTCTCCGACTCGGCGACCGACGGGGAGAAGGAGAAGAACCGCATTCGCGAGCTGATCGGCGCCAAGCGCCAGCTCGCCCTTTCCGACTACGTTCGGCTCCTCGACGAGGTCGCGCCCTTCCGGCCGATCATCAGCCTCTTCGGAGGCGAGCCTCTCCTCTACCCGGAGATCCTTCCCCTGGTCCAGGAGATCAAGCGGCGAGGGCTGACCTGCACGTTGATCACCAACGGCGGGCGCCTGGAGCGCCTGGCCCGCGAGCTCGTCGAAGCCGGGATCGCCCGTGCCGGCGCGCTCGCGGGGAACGTCGCTGGCCGCTCCCGCGAACGAGTAGCCGAATCCGTGGACCGTCCGGATGTAACGGGCGTCCTTCGCGTCTTCGCCGATCGCCTCGCGGATCTCCGCGATGAGACTGGCGAGCGTGGCCTCCGAAACGAAGGCATCGGGCCATATCTTTTCGTGGATCTCCTCCTTGGAGAACGCCTTCGGCCGGCCCTCGAGGAGCAGCTCCAGGAGCCGGAAGGCCTTCGGCGAGAGATGCGCCGGCCGCTCCTGCCGGAAGAGCTCCCGGGTTTCCGAATCGAGAATGCAATCACCGAAGGCGACGCGCACGCGCCCTCTCAGAATCCCAGCGGGGGACCTTGCGGTCCCCCGAGCCCCCAAGGAAAACCCCGAGAAACCCCCAGAGAACTCCAAAGACTTCCCGCCCGGGAAGAACGATTCTGCAGACCGCGCAAGAGACGGCATGTCGCCGCACCCTGACGCGAAGGTCGAAAGGAGTCAGCCATGACAAAGCGGAATCGGAACATCCGGAGCCTCGGACCGGCGGCAGCGGCCGCTCTTCTCCTTCTCCTCGCGGCGAGCCCGGCGCTCGCGATCAGCGCCAACGGGAAACCGGGCCAGCGTGGGCGCGCCCTGCGAGACAGCCAGATCCGCGTGATGGACATCTTCGCTCAGGACTACGGCAGCGCGGACTTTTCTCCCGTCACGAGCGACCTCGAGTCGCATCCGGCGGACCCGGCGAACGCGGCGTTCATGTCGGTCCCTCTTTCTCTGGCCAATGTATATCTCAACCGGTACGAAGTCGGCTGGAACAAGGCCGATCTCGAGCGGTCCATCGGGATTTTCGAGTGGGTCGTAGGGAGGCGCGATCTCTGGGGGGGGCGCGACGGGTCCGGATCGGTCGTCAGCTACCTCGATATCGGCCTGAGCCGGCTCCGGGCGGAGTGCGGCGTCGGAGAGTTCGAGTCCCGGATCGAGGACCTGTGGAGGGCGGCGATGGCGATCACGGCGGGCGAGGCGGATGAGGCTCTTCTGGCAGGCGGAGTCCCGGGCCGGCCGTGCGGACCGACCTTCTGGCTCGCGGCCTGCCCCGAAGCCATCCTTCCGTATCCCGGCGAAGACGCAGCCCTGGCGTCGCGCGCCGCTCTCCTCGCGGCGGCTTCGAGCTTCCTGGCCACGGACCCGCGCGCCGGAGACTGGGCCGAAGGCGCGCAGTCTCTGGCCGCGCGCTTCCCGGCCTCGGCCTGCCAGCCGGCGGAGATCGAGGTTGTTCTTTCGCAGGGAGCGCTGTCCAAGCGTCTGGGGACCAGTGATCTCCCGGACGAATTCGAGGGCGTCATCCGCGGATTCAAGACCGGCCGTTCTGCTTCCCGCTGTTCGCCGTTCCCGGCAGGCTACGCAACGGCCGGGCCGGTGGACATCGTGAGTCCCGGCGACTCCCTGGCGGCGGCCATTCACGACGGCCAGTTCGTCGCGTTCTCCCTGACGGAGAGGTATCTCTGGCAGTTTCCTCCGGGCTCCCAGTGTGAGGAGCAAGACGACTGAAGACCGCCATGTTGGTTGACGAGTTTCGACCGCCTCGAGGGGCGGCCATCATGAGGCGGTCAGGGCGGGGTCCGACACCCCGCCCCTCTTTTTTTCACGGGACCGTCGGCTCTACGTCGCTCCCCTCGGTGATTCCCTCGAAGAGCATCGTCGAGAGATAGCGCTCGCCGGTGTCGGGGAGCATCGCAAGGACCGCGCAACCCTTCCCCGCCTTCTCCGCGATCTTCTTCGCGCCCGCGAAGGTGCCACCGGAGGAGATGCCGCAGAAGATCCCTTCCTTCGCCGCCAGGTCGCGCGCCGCGTCGCGAGCCTCGATGTCGGTCACCGTCACGACCTCGTCGAAACTGTTCCGGTCCAGGACCGCGGGGATGAAGTCGGGCGTCCAGCCCTGGATCTTGTGCGGCTTCCATTCCTGGCCGGCCAGGAGCGCCGAGCCCTCCGGTTCGACGACGGCGATCTTGACCTGCGGCCGCGCCGCGCGGAGGACGTCACTGACCCCCGTCAGCGTCCCCCCGGTGCCGTAGCCGGTGACCCACCAGTCCAGGCGCCTCCCGACGAAATCGAGGAGGATCTCGGGGCCGGTCGTGTTCCTGTGGTATTCGGGGTTGGCCGGGTTCTCGAACTGCCGCGCGAGAAACCAGCCGTTCTTACTGGCGAGCTCCGCGGCTTTCCGGACCGCTCCGGAGGCGCGCTCGGCGGCCGGCGTCAGGATGACCTTCGCCCCGAGGATGCGCATCAACTTGCGCCTCTCGACGGAGAAGCTCTCCGGCATGACCGCAACGAACGGGTACCCCTTGACCGCGCACACCATCGCGAGCGCGATCCCAGTGTTGCCGGAGGTCACCTCGACGACCGTCTGCCCCGGCCGGATCGTGCCGCGCCGCTCCGCGTCCTCGATGATTCCGATCGCCAGGCGGTCCTTGACCGAGGAGAGCGGGTTGAAGGCCTCGCACTTGACGTAGATCGTCGTTCCGGCCGGCGCGAGCTTGTTGATCCGGACGACCGGGGTGTTTCCGATGGTGCCGAGGATGCTTTCGTGGATCATCTTGAGAACTCCTTCCTGTCCCGAGGCGGCGTAGGATAGGCGGAAACCATGAACGGGAAAACTCTGTTTATCCTTCTCTCACTTGCCATGCCCGCTGCTCTCTCCGCCGCTCCGCGAACGATGCGCGTGGATTATTACCATACGGGCAGCGCCTCGGAGGAACACTTCAGCCTCGACCGCGTTGTTCTCGAGCCGCTGGAGTGGCCCGGCAACCCGGCCCGCGCCCTGGATGACACCAATCTCGGGAAGTACTTCTTCGAGGTCGCCGACAGCGCCTCGGGCCGGGTCCTCTTCTCGCGCGGGTTCGCTTCCGTCTACGGCGAATGGGAGACGACGGGCGAGGCGAAGAAGCTGGCGCGGACCTTCCACGAGTCGCTGCGCTTTCCCCGCCCCGACTCGGCCGTGCGCGTCACTCTCAAGAAGAGGGACGCGAAGAACGTCTTCCGGGAGATCTGGTCGCTCGCCGTGGACCCGAAGGACATGTTCGTGGACGACAGCAAACCGGCTTCACCAGGACCGCTCCTGGCGATCGAGAAGCATGGCGAACCGGCCCAGAAAGTGGACTTCCTGATTCTGGGAGACGGCTACACCGAGGCCGAGCGCGGCAAGTTCGAGAAGGACGCGCGGCGCCTCGTGGAGATCCTCTTCGCCGTTTCGCCGTTCAAAGAGCGGCGCTCCGACTTCAACGTCTGGGGCCTGTGCCCTCCCTCGGAGGAGTCGGGCATCTCGCGCCCCTCGACCGGCATCCACCGGCGCTCCCGGGTCGGGGCGACCTACGACGCGTTTGGCTCGGAGCGCTACGTCCTGACCTTCGAGAACCGGTCGCTGCGCGACGTCGCCTCCTTCGCTCCCTACGAGTTCATCGAGGTCCTGACGAACTCGAGGACGTACGGGGGCGGCGGGATCTTCAACCTCTATTCCACCGTCGCGGCCGACAGCCTCTGGTCCCCTTACGTCTTCGTCCACGAGTTCGGCCACCACTTCGCGGGCCTCGCCGACGAGTACTACACCTCCGAAGTCGCCTACGAGGCCGCTCCCGCCGAGCGCGTGGAGCCGTGGGAGCCCAACGTGACGGCGCTCCACGACCCGAAGGATTTCAAGTGGAAGGACCTCGTCTCACCCGGCACGCCTCTCCCGACTCCGTGGAACAAGGATGCCTTCGAAGAGCACTCCCGTGTGACCCAGGAGAAGCGCCGGAAGATCCGCGCCGAGAACCGCCCCGAGGACGTGATGGACGCCCTCTTCGCGGAGCAGAAGAAGGAAGAGACTCGCATGTTCGCCGCCGAGAAATACGCCGGCAAGGTCGGCGCCTTCGAAGGGGCGATGTACGAGGCGAAGGGCTACTACCGGCCGCAGCCGGACTGCATCATGTTTTCCCGCGACGACGTCCCCTTCTGCGCCGTCTGCCGCCGCGCGATCGAGCGGATCATCGATTCTTATGCGGGCGCGGGAGGCGGGAGGCGGGAGGCCGGGACGGCGGAGGAGCCCGCGATGAGCTTCGCCCGCGGGTATGAGGCTTGGCCGGCTTCGCCCGGCGCCACCTGGGACGCATGAGCCGGGGTAGGCGGGAGGTGATGGCGCACCTGGAGGCGCCCGCGCCGGAAAACCTTCCGATGCCGACCTTCATCCAGTTGCGGGTGACCAACCTCTGCAATCTCCGGTGCAGGATGTGCGGGCAGTGGGGCGACACCGGGATCTACCGGGCGGACGGCTTCTCCGACTCGGCGACCGACGGGGAGAAGGAGAAGAACCGCATTCGCGAGCTGATCGGCGCCAAGCGCCAGCTCGCCCTTTCCGACTACGTTCGGCTCCTCGACGAGGTCGCGCCCTTCCGGCCGATCATCAGCCTCTTCGGAGGCGAGCCTCTCCTCTACCCGGAGATCCTTCCCCTGGTCCAGGAGATCAAGCGGCGAGGGCTGACCTGCACGTTGATCACCAACGGCGGGCGCCTGGAGCGCCTGGCCCGCGAGCTCGTCGAAGCGGGGATCGACTCGATCGCCGTCTCGATCGACGGCCCGCCGGAGGTGCACGATCGGATCCGCGGGCAGAAGGGGAGCTTCGAGAAGGCGGCGGCAGGCGTCGCCGCGGTGGCGAAGTGGCGCCGAGACCTCGGGCGCGTCCTGCCGATGCAGATCGCGATCCTGCCGGTCACGGAGCTGAACATCGGCGACGTCGTGCCGGCGCTGGACGCGCTGCGAAAGCTCCCGCTCGACACGATCAACATGGGGCTGCGCTGGTTCGTGCCCGAGGAGACCGGCGCCGAGTACGAAGACGTCATGCGGGAGACCTTCGGCATCGCGGCGGCATCCTGGAAAGGCTTCAAGTTCTCCTGGCCCGGCGGCGTCGAGGGAACGAAGACGCGGCAGATGACCGATCTCGTCAAGCTCCTGAGGAATCTGCGGCGCCGGCGGTACGCGGACTCCGCGCTGGGGCGTCCCTGGGTCTCCTTCGTTCCGGACGTGCCGGCGGAAGAGGTCCCCGAGTACTTTTCCGACTTCGGCCGGACTTTCGGCCATGACCTCTGCCCCGTCGCCTGGTACTTCGCGCAGGTCGAGCCGGACGGCGAGGTCTGCTTCTGCGGCGACTTCCCCGACTACTTCATCGGCAACGTCCGGCGCGACGTCCTTCCACGAAATCTGGACCGGCGAAAAGGCCTGGCGCTTCCGCGAGAAGCTCGCGAAGGAGCCTCTCCCCATCTGCGCCCGCTGCTGCGGCAGCTACGTCTACGGAAAGTGGCAGCGCCCGGCCGCTTCTGTCCGACCTTCCGGATAGGAGAGACTGGGAGACTGGAGACTGGGAGATCTCAGCGAGGCGAGAGCGCTCGTCGAGATTCTCCCAGTCACCCGGTCCCCCCGTCCCCGGGCGACAGCGCTCTCTTCCAAAGCGCTCGTCGGGATTCTCCCAGTCACCCAGTCCCCCCGTCCCCCAGTCGGCTGCCTTCGCCGTTCCAGAACCGGTAGAAGTTGAACCACTGGGTCGGGTGGGCTCGGACGACGGACTCGAGGTCCGCGGCGACGCGCGACATCATCCGGACGGCGTCTTCCTCCGGCGAGAGCGACGGGTCGGCCTGGAGCGGCTCGCCCCAGATATTGAAATAAGAGCCGTCGGGCGACCGCAGGAAGAAGCCGGGCAGGATGTCGCAGCCGCAGAAGCGGGCGAGAAGAGCCGGTGAGCGCAGGAACGGCGTCGGGCGCTTGAAGAAAGGGACGAAGACCCGGTCCTCCGGATAGGCGCGGTCCACCAGCAGCGCGACGGCCCGGCCGCGATCCACGGCGGCGCGCACCTTGAACGCCGTCGCCATGGAGGAGCCGATGTCGATCGACTCGACACCCAGGCGCGCGCGCAGCTTCAGACGCATCTCCTGAACGCCGGGGTCGAGCTCCGGCTGGCCGACGACGGCCGCCGTGAGTCCGTGCGCCTTGAGGGTCACCGCTCCCATCTCCCAGTTTCCAACGTGCCCGGTTACGAGCAGGAATCCTCGCCCGCCGCGGCGGCTGGCCGCGAGAACGCGGGCGTCCTGCTCGAGCGTCGTGATGCGGGGAGTGAAGGCCTCGCTCCTCAGGCGCCAGGTGTCGATCGTGGCGCGGCCGTACTCGAAAAAGAGGCGGCGGGTCAGGCGGGCCGCCGTCTCCGGCGAAGCCTCCAGGCCCAGGCGGAAGTTCTCCCGGATGCCCTCCTGGGTCCGGCGCATGAAGGCCACCGCGAGGCTGTTTCCGAAGAGGTTGATGCCGTTCAAGACGGGCAGCGGGAGCCACCTCGCGCCGTAGTGGAGGCCGCCGTAGACGACCCGGTTTGAGAGCCCGTGGCTCACCCATTTCTGGCGGGCCCGGGGCGCGGGCGGCAGAGCGGGGCCGGCCGGGGGGATCCTTGTTTCGGACATCAGCCCAACAAGTCTACAATTCGCCGCCGAATGAGAGTGCTGCTGCTGCGTCCCGATCCGGGCAACGAGCGCTTCGGTCTGGGTCCCTTCTTCCGCGTCGAGCCGCTGGGCCTCGAATACGTGGCGGCGGCCCTCCGGCAGCGGGGACACGAGCCGACGGTGGTGGACCTGCGCTTCGGCCACAGCATCCGGTCCTGGATCCGCATGACGCGGCCGTCGGTCGTGGGCATCTCCTGCATGCACGCGCTCGAGTACGGGAAGGTTCTCGAGGCCGCCCGCGAGGTCCGGCGCGCCGCGCCGGAGGCCTTCGTCCTGGCCGGGGGCCACGCCGCGGCCGCTTATCCGGCGCCGCTCGAGACCGGCGATCTCGACGCCATCTGCGTGGACGACGGCGAGGAGGTCATCCCCGCGCTCGCCGACGCGCTCGCCTCGGGCGCTTCCCGTCTCTTCGGTTCCCGCGCTGCGCTTGCGGCGGGCCGGAGGGATGGACCGCGACGCCCGCGCTCTCGGACCGCACCGGCCTCGACCGCGTCCCGCTTCCGGCCAGGGACCTCGTCGAGCGCGACCGCAACCGCTACCACTGCCTGCTCTTCAAGCCCGTGTGGCTCGTCGAGACGGCGCGCGGCTGTCCCTTCCGCTGCAACTTCTGCTCGGTCTGGCAGCTCTACGGCCGCACCTTCCGCGAGCGGTCGGTCGGCGCCGTCGTCGAAGACTTCGCTACGGTCGGCGACAGCGTTTTCATCGCGGACGATCTCTTCTGGAACCATCCGGCTCGGAGCCTCGAGCTCGCGGAGGCCTTGAAGAAGCGCGGGGTCCGGAAGCGCTGGCTCCTGGCGCAGACGCGAACGGACATCGTCTGCCGAAGTCCGGAGCTGCTCGAGGCCTGGCGTCCCCTCGCGAAAGACTTCGACATCTTCTTCGGCCTCGAAGCGGCGTCCGACGGCGGCCTGGATCACGTCGTCAAAGACAGCAACGTCGCGGCTTCGGCCGAGGCGGCCAGGGTATCGCGCTCGATGAACTACGGCGTGACGGGCAACTTCCTGGTGGACCCGGACTGGCGGGAGGAAGACTTCCGGGAGCTGTGGGACTTCGTCGCGCGGCACGGCTTCCAGCGCGCGGGCTACACGATCCTGACGCCCCTGCCCGGCACGGAGCTCTACCAGAAACTCGCGCCGGCGCTCGCGGGGCAGCCCTGGTTCAAGTACGACATGCATCACGTCCTGTGGGAGCCGCGCCTGGGAGCCCGGCGCTTCTTCGAGCTGTACGCCGAGACCTGGCGCCGCTCGATCCTGAACCTCGGCGGAGAAAAGAAATGGAGCGACTGGATGCGCCAGGTCCGGCCGCGGGAGATCCCGTACCTGACGCGCGTCCTCCTGCGCACCCAGCGCATGATGAACGCCCGGGCCTACCTGAAGGAACACGAGACCGCCCAATCGCGTGTCGTCCCTCTGCCGGCCTCGGCCGCGCCCGCGTCCTGAGACGAGCCCGGTGGTTCGGAAAAGGAGTACGCGATGACTCTCGCCGCTGTGCTGTGGCTTCTGCTGTCGTTTTCCGTGCCGCATCGCGGAAACGGTGGAGACTGCCATGGCGGCGGTGCTCGATGACTGGCACGCGGCGGCAGCGGCGGCGGACGAGGCGCGTTACTTCGCGCATTTCGCGCCGGACGCCGTGTTTCCTCGGCACGGACGCGACAGAGCGGTGGTCCGTCGAAGAGTTCCGCCGCTACGCGCATCCGTACTTCGCGAAGGGGAAGGCCTGGAGCTTCAAGGCGGTCGAGCGGCACGTCTCCTTTTCGCCAGACCGCTCCGTCGCCTGGTTCGACGAGCGGCTCGACACTCCCAATCTCGGCCCCGCGCGCGGCTCGGGCGTGCTCGTGCGCGCCGAAGGCTCATGGAAAATCGCTCACTACGACCTGTCCGTGCCGATCCCCAACGCGCTGATGAAGGAGATCAAGCAGCGCATCGAGGAGGGCGGGAAGGCGAAGCCCGGCGCTTCCCGCTGACTGGCGGGAATCGGGCTATTTCTTTCGCGTAAAGGTGAAGCGGCCCACGTGCTCCTTGGCGCCTTCCTTCGCCGTCCACTCTTCGACGAGGTGATCCGTCATTTTCCCACCTTCGAACGCTCGGGCTTTCGCCGGGCGCCGGCACCGGTATATTCCGCCCGTGGCGGGCCGGATTTTCCTGTTGTCGCCGGCGAGCTGCTCCGGGCGGCGCGCGCAGATGGTCTTCCGTCGCGAGGCGCGGTTCGATCTGGCGCGGCGGCTTCGGACTCCCGAGGGCGCGCCGCTCGGGGACGTCTTCGCTTTCCTGTCGGGTCTCTATTTCCGGGGCAAGCTTGCGTACGCGCGGGAGTTCGCGCGGCCCCCGGGAGGAGTGCAAGGGGTCTTCGTCATCACGGCCAGCGCCGGGCTGATGCCGGCCGATGCCTCCGTCACGCTCGCGCAGCTGCGTGGCTTCGCGCGGGTCGCGATCGACGCGGCCGAGCCTCGCTACCGCCGTCCTCTGGCGCGAGCTTCTCAGACGCTTGCCGAATTCGCAAACGGGTGCGAGATGGTGCTCCTCGGCTCGATCGCGAGCGGCAAGTACGTGGACATCCTGGGAAAGATCTTCGGTGATCGTCTCGTCTTTCCCGCGGATTTCGTCGGACGCGGAGACATGAGCCGCGGGGGATTGCTGCTGCGCCGCGCGCGCGAAGGCCGGGAGCTCGAATACCGGCCGGTCCTCGGAGCCGTCCGCCACGGCCCCCGCCCGCCCAAGCTCCCGAGGCTCCGTTGAAGCCTCGCCCCGCCGCCACCCGCGACCATCACCCTGCGAAGCGGCTTGCGCCCCCTCTCCCCCCGGGAGAGGGTCGGGGTGAGGGCGCCGGCCGAGCCACTCTCCAACTTCCTCGCGACGCCGAAGACATCGAGCTGCGCCTCTCCAACCGCTCCGTCCGCCTCACGAACCTGAAGAAGCTCTTCTGGCCGGAGCTCGGCCTGACCAAGCGCGACCTCCTCCAGTACTACGCCGACGTCTCGCCGTGGCTCCTTCCCCATCTGAAGGACCGCGCCATGGTGATGAAGCGCTACCCGCACGGCGCTTCCGGGGACTTCTTCTTCATGAAGCGCGCCCCCTCGCCCAGGCCCGACTGGATCGAGATCTGCTCGATCACGCACTCCTCCGGCAACGTCATCGACTTCCCGATGATCCAGGACCTGCCGGCCCTCCTCTGGGTCGTCAACCTGGGCTGCATTGACCTGAACCAGTGGTACGCGCGCTGCGACGACGTGGACCGCCCCGACTACGTGCACTTCGACCTCGACCCGGTCCCCGGCGCGGATTTCGAAAAGGTCCGAGCGACCGCTCTCCTCGTGCGCGAGTCCCTGGACGCCCTCGAGATGCCCAACTACGCCAAGACGACCGGCTCGAAGGGGATCCACGTCTATGTCCCGATCGTCCGCGGCCCCACGCAGAAGCAGGTCTGGACCTTCGCCAAGAAGTTCGCGCAGGCGATGGAGGCGCGCGATCCGAAGCTCGTCACCGCCGAGTACAAGATCGCGAAGCGCCCCGAGGGGCGCGTCCTCGTGGACTACAACCAGAACGCCTGGGGCCGCACGCTCGCCTCGATCTATTCCGTCCGTCCCAAGCCCCGCGCGTCGGTCTCCACTCCCGTCACCTGGAAGGAAATCGAGAAGGGAGTCTCGATCGAAGACTTCCGGATGGACAACGTCCCGGGGCGCCTCAAGAAGCTCGGCGACCTCTGGAAACCCCTCCTCGAAGAGAGAGACCGCTTCCGCCTCGAACGGTTCCTATGATGAAAGGTCCCGGGAGTCCGCGCTCGGCGGGCCTACTGTTCGAGCGGGTTCTCCCACCGCAGACCGGAGAAGCGCGAGAAATCCCGGTCCGCGCTGCAGAGTGTCAGGCCGTGCTCAATGGCCAGCGCCGCGAGATGAGCATCGTTCACCAGGTCGGCTCGTTCGCTCGTCTCGGCGAGGAGTCGGCCGAGGATCTCCGCGTGCCGGTCTGTCGGCGTCGGAATCCAGACCGAATCCAGCTCGAGCCAGCGTTCGACCTGCTCCCAGGCTTCCGTCAGCTTCGGTGCACGGGCAAAGACCCGCGGATTTGCGAAAAGCCGCAGGAATGTCAGGAGCGACGCCCAAGGCAATCCTACAGCCGAGCCTGCATTCAACGTTTCGTTCAGCCATCGCTGCGCCGCCGGGTGCTCCTTCATGACCGGCGTCGAGGCGTAGATCAAGAGGTTCGCGTCGATGAGGATCAACGGAAGTCTTCTCCCTCGGCCAGGGCGAGCGCTCGGCTCACGCAGTCGAGGCTGGGGATAAGGCAGCGCCCCGTATTGAAGACACGGGTTCGAAATCTCTTCTGCCGGCGACGGCGTTGTCCAGCCTCTCCGAGCCCTTTTCGAAGTGTGTCGTTCAGAACCTGCTTTAGAGTCGTATCCTTTTCGCGTCGCAGCCGCTCAAGGGCGGCGGCGACGTCGTCGTCGAGAGTCAATGTCGTCCTCATGCATCAAATCATAAATCGGCTGATGCAATGATGCAACTCCCGCTTCGGCGCCCTCATTTCTGCCGATGGAGGCCCTGCTGGTCCAGAAGATTCCGGAGGGCGCCGGCGCCAGGCGCCCGGAAGGCGCGTCCTCGTGGACAACAACCAGGGGGACGCCTGGGTCCGCACCCTCACCTCGATTCCAATTCGCTTGATTCGGGGAATGTCACCATATATGGTTGACATATGGGGACCCAGAAGACCACGGTCTATCTCGATGAGAGCGATTACCGCCGGCTCAAGGCGATCGGCCGGGAGATCCGGCGATCTCCTGCTGCGCTCGTGCGAGAGGCAGTCTCGGAGTTCGCCCGCAGACACGGCCGCCGCAGAAAGATCCTGAGCCTGGGCGCCGGCCATAGCGGCCGGGGGGATGTCGCCGAGCGCGCGGAGGAGTTGCTCAAGGGCATGGGGGAAGAAAAGACACCACCGCAGAAAGCCCGGAAGCCTTCTCGGCCCGGCGGCCGCAGGTGATCGTCGCGGACACGAGCGCGATCATCGCGCTGATCGATGCCGATGACCGGCACCACGATCCTCTGAGAATACTCTTCGAATCGGACCCGGACGCCTGGGTCCTCCCATGGGCGATTCTTCCGGAGGTCGATTACCTTCTCTCGGTTCATGTCGGGGCGCGGGCGCAGGAGGCTTTCTTCACGGACCTCGCCGGCGGGACTTTCTCCGTCGAGTGGGGAGATGAGGCGGACCTGGCCAACGCGCATCGCATCTGCCTTCGCCACAAAGGCCTGAGAATGGGACTCGTGGACGCGGTCGTCATCGCGATCGCCGAGCGGCTCCGTCCGGAGGCGATCGCGACGCTGGATCTGCGACACTTTGGAGCGGTCCCGATCCGCGGAAATCCGAGGCTCGTTCCTCGTGATCTTCCCTGACCACCGTGACCCTTCCGATCGAGCCGCCGTATCCGCCGATGGAGGCGCTCCTCGTGGAGAAGATCCCGGAGGGGGATCACTGGCAGTACGAGCCGAAGTGGGACGGGTTCCGCTGCCTGGTCTTCCGCGACGGGGAGAAGGTCGAGCTGCAGTCGAAGTCCGGCCAGCCTCTCGCGCGCTACTTTCCCGAGGTCGTCGGGAACGTCCTGTCCTTGAAGCCGCGGCAGTTCGTCCTCGACGGCGAGATCGTGATCCCGGTGGGAAAAGACTTCTCCTTCGACGATCTCCTCCAGCGCATCCACCCGGCGGAGAGCCGCGTTCGGAAGCTTGCGAAGGAATTCCCGGCCACGCTCATCGTCTTCGACCTCCTCGTGGACGAGAAGGGCCGCTTGCTCGCCGGCGAGCCGCTTTCCGAGCGGCGCGGCAGGCTCGAGGCCTTCGCTTCGAAGCATTTCGCCGAGAACCCCGCGATCGTCCTCTCTCCGGCCACGACCGACGCCGCGGGCGCGAAGAAGTGGCTCTCCGAAGTCGGGCTGAGACTCGACGGCATCGTCGCCAAGCGCCTCGACCTGCCCTACCAGTCCGGCAACCGCACGGGCATGCAGAAGGTCAAGCTGATGCGCACGGCCGACTGCGTCGTCGGCGGCTTCCGCTACGGGACCGGCTCGAAGACCGTCGGCTCACTCCTGCTCGGCCTCTACGACGGCGAGGGCCTCCTCGACCACATCGGCTTCTGCTCGAGCCTGACCGCCGCGCAGAAGAAAGAGCTGACCCCGCAACTCGAGAAGTTGATCGAGCCTCCCGGCTTCACCGGCCGCGCCCCCGGCGGCCCCTCGCGCTGGTCCACCGAGCGCTCCGCGGAATGGGAGCCCCTGAAACCCACGCTCGTCGTCGAGGTCCGCTACGACCACTTCTCCCAGGGCCGCTTCCGCCACGGCACGAAGTTCCTCCGCTGGCGCCCCGACAAGCCCCCGAAGCAATGCACCCTGGACCAGGTCGAGCGGCGCCGCGGCGTCTCAATGCCCGCCCTTCCTTAGAAAACACCGTCCCTCAGGATCCGAGATCGTTCGTCATGGCGTCACCGTGAGTGTCGCGGTCTTGGTGGATCCGCCGGCGGTCGCGGAGATTTTGGCCGTCGGGGAGTCTGCGACGGCGACGGTCGAGGCGTTGGACGTGGCCGTCGTATTGTCGGCCGTGACAGTGACGGTAGCCTGGACCGTGGCTACGGCGGTGTTGGAGTTCTTCAAGGTCACGACGGTCCCGCCCGAGGGGGCCGGGCCGTTGAGCGTCACGACGCCCACCGATGGATTGCCGCCCGTGACCGTTGTGGGGCTCAAGACGAGGGAGAGGACCGCGGGCGCCCGGACGATGAGAGTGTCAGCCTTCGTGACGCGCCTGTAGGTGGCCGAGATGTTGAAGGCGCTCGTCGAGGCGGCGACCGGGGGCAATATCGATGGAGCCGTCAACGAGGCCGTCAACGAGGGAGCGATCGGTCAGACGTCCCCGGGTGTCACTTCGGCCTTCTACTACCCCCAGCTGTGGCACAACGCCTACGGAGCCCTGGCGCTCGACCGGCCACACCGCTTTCGCTTGGATGGCTACTGGACTACGCCCTGGGGACTCTCGATCGGGCTGCAGACGTTCGTGGAGTCGGGAGCGCCGTACAACAGGTTGGGCTGGATGAGCTTCCAGGGCAACGGCCCACAGATCTATCTTGATCCTCGCGGCTCGGCGGGTCGGCTGCCTACATATTGGGAAGCCAATCTCCAGCTAGCCTATCCGTTCGCCGTAGGCCCGGTCACCGTGACGCTTCAGGCCTACGGCTACAACCTCTTCAACAATCAGATCGCGAGCACAGTCGACGAGGTCTGGACATGGGCAGAGCCAGCCGGGTACCCGGGCAGCATCTACGATCCCAACCAGAAGCAGGACAATCCAACCTACGGTCAAGTCACCTGGCGGTACCCACCGCGCTCCTTCCGCGCAGGGCTGCGCCTCTCCTTCTGACCCGTCACGAGCTCGGGAGGCGGTGAAGGTGGCGCCCTCGCCCGCCAGCGGCCGAGAACTCTTATCGTCCTCGCCCGTATCTCCGTGCGGAAAGGAGTCTTCATGCGACTGACGCGCTCGAAGTTCGATGCTCTGTCTGGCGATGGGTTTGTCCCTGGCCTGCTCGACCGGGTCCCGGCCGGCCGCCTCCGCCGCGCCGGCGAAGGCGCCCGCGGCGCACCCGCAGCTCCGGCCTCGCGCGGACTCGATCCCGGGGACATGGACCCGAGCGCGCCCCCGTGCGGCGACTTCTACCAGTATGCCGACGGCGGGTGGCTGAAGAAGAACCCGGTCCCGGCCGACTACCCGAGCTGGGGGGCGTTCAACGAGTTGGACGAGAGGAACCGCGAGATCCTGCACCAGACCCTGGAGAAGCTCGCCGCCGGACCTCCCGCGCCGGCAGGGTCCGAGGAGAGGAAGCTCGCCGACTTCTACGGGAGCTGCATGGATGAGCCCGCGATCGAGGCGGCCGGGATCACGCCGCTCAAGGGAGAGCTCGACCGGATCGCCGCGATTCACGACCAGGCCTCGCTCCAGGAGGAGATCGCGCGCCTCCAGGAGCGGGGAGTCAGCGCTCTCTTCCAGGTCGGCTCGGAGGAGGACCGCAAGAACTCGAGCCAGGTCATCATGGCGGCGCTCCAGGGCGGCCTGGGCCTTCCCGACCGCGACTACTACACGAAGACCGACGAGGAATCGAAGGGACTCCGGACGAAATACGTCGCGCACGTCGCGAAGATGCTGGAGCTTGCCGGCGACGCGCCCGCGACGGCCGCGGAAGAGGCGAAGACGATCCTCGAGTTCGAAACGAAGCTCGCGGTTCCCGCGATGACGCGGGTCGAGCGGCGCAATCCGGACAACACCTACCATCCCTACCGCGGGGAGGAGCTGGCGAAGCTCACGCCGCGGTTCTCCTGGACGGCGTACCTGCGCGGGGAGGGGGTGCCGGAAGGGATCACGGTCAACGTCTGGCAGCCGAAGTTCTTCGAGGCGGTCAACGGGCTCCTCGACTCGGAGCCCCTTCCGGTCTGGAAGACCTACCTGCGCTGGCAGCTCGTCAACGCCGCGGCTCCGTCCCTCTCGAAGAAGTTCGTGGACGAGGACTTCGACTTCAACCAGAAGACCCTCCAGGGGACCGAGGAGAACCTCCCGCGCTGGAAGCGCTGCGTCGCCGCGACCGACCAGGCCCTCGGGATGGCGCTCGGCAAGATCTACGTCCGCGACCATTTCCCGCCGCAGGCGAGGGAGCGCGCCGACCGGATGGTCAAGAACCTGGTCGCGGCGCTGCGGGACGACCTCCAGAACCTGCCCTGGATGGGAGCCGAGACGAGGAAGGCGGCGCTCGCCAAGCTCGACGCCTTCGCGCAGAAGATCGGCTACCCGGACAAGTGGCGCGACTACTCCTCTCTCTCGGTCGTCCCGCGGGCCCTACGCGCGCCAACGTTCTCGCCGGCCTCGGTCTTCGACTTCCGCCGCGACCTCGCCAAGGTCGGCAAGCCCGTGGACCGCACCGACTGGGAGATGACGCCGCCGACGGTCAACGCGTACTACCAGCCCGCCCGCAACGAGATCGTGTTTCCCGCCGGGATCCTCCAGCCCCCGTTCTTCAACGCGGCCGCCGACGATGCGGTCAACTACGGCGGCATCGGCGCGGTCATCGGCCACGAGATGACGCACGGCTTCGACGACTCCGGCCGCAAGTTCGACGCGCAGGGGAACCAGCGGGAATGGTGGACGCCCGAAGACCTGAAGAACTACGAGGCCCGGGCCAAATGCGTCGAGAAGCAGTTCGACGCCTATGTCGTCGAGGGGGACCTCCACGAGAACGGCAAGCTCGTGCTCGGCGAATCCATCGCCGACCTGGGCGGCGTCGCGATCGCCCACCGCGCCTTCCTCAGGAGCCTCGAGGGGAAGCCCGCGCCGCCGCCGATCGACGGCCTGACGGCCGACCAGCGTTTCTTCCTCTCCTGGGCGCGGATCTGGGCCACCAACGACCGGCCCGGAGTTCGCGAAGCTGATCGTCAACACCAACCCGCACCCGCTCGGCCGCTTCCGGGCGATCGGCCCTCCCTCGAACCTGCAGCAATTCGCCCGCGCCTTCTCCTGCAAGACCGGCGACCCGATGGTCCGCGCCGAACGCTGCGAGATCTGGTGACCGTCGCTCCGCTCCTCGTTCCGCGCGACCCCGGCTAAGAGCGACGCGGGCTACGGGCTCGAACGCGGCGGAGCGTTCGCGGGCGATGGCGGCGGACTCTTTCTTGCCGAGCACGTCGAACTCGTCAGCGGCGCTGCGGAAGCAGAGTCGCGCCTCCTCCGTACGCTTCAAAGACTCGAGGGTCAGCGCGAGGTGGAATAGGGAGAGGGCGTGTCCCTCGGCGAGGCCGTGGCGGCCTCGGATCTCCGCGGCCTCGCGCAGCGCGGCGGCGCTTCGTCCGAGGTGATCGGCCGCGGGCTCGGGGTCGAGCTCGGCCAGACGGCGCAGAGCGATGCCCATGTTGTGGAGTGTGACGCCTCGGGCGATCTCCCGCTCCGAGGTCCGCCAGGAGAGCGCTTGCTCGAAGAGGACGACCGCTTCCGACAGATCGGCCGCCGTGGATCCGAGATTGCTCAAGGCCGTGCCGAAGTTGTGGAGGACGCGGGCGTGCCAGCCGCTCTCTTCGTGCTCGTCGAAGTGCGCGAGGGCGGCGGAGAAGCCTTCGCGGGCGCGCGCGAGGTCGGCGGCGGGGCCGGGGCTGCCGAAGAAGACAGCGACGTTGTGGAAGAAGCGAGCCCGCTCCTCCTCCGCGGCAAACGGCAAGTCGCGGATGAACGTCCAGAGGTCGTCGGCGAGCGCGCGGGAGGTCTCCGCGTCTTCGCGTTCGCGCAGCTCCTCCTGGAGCCGGAACCAGTCGCGGTAGGCGTCGGCCGGATTAGTCCTGAAGGCCGCGCGGAAATGCGCCCGTGTCTTCTCGAGGCCGCTCTCCACGGCCCTCATTCTCACTGAATCGCGCTAACGGCGCTTGTCGGGAGGCGTTACGGTAGGGGTCCAGGTGACGGCGAGGCGGAATGGCACTTCCTCGCCCTCGTAGTAGACGCCCGGCTTGCGGGTCGCGGTCGGCCGGACGGAAACGGTCGGGGTGGGCGTGGACGTCGCCGTCGCCGTCGGAGGGACTCGGGTTTCCGTCGGCGGCACGGAAGTTGCCGTCGCGGGAACGGGCGTCGCGGTCGCGACCGGACGGGTCGCCGTCGCCGCGGGGCGGGTTGGCGTGGATGTGGGACGCGCGGCAGGCGCGGCCTCTTTGACGGCGGTTGCCGGCGGACGCGCGGTCGCCGTCGCCGTCGGAGGGACTCGGGTTTCCGTCGGCGGTACGGAGGTTGCCGTCGCGGGAACGGGCGTCGCGGTCGCGACCGGACGGGTCGCCGTCGCCGCGGGGCGCGTTGGCGTGGATGTGGGACGCGCGGCTGGCGCGGCTTCTTTGACGGCGGTCGCCGGCGGACGCGCGGTCGCCGTCGGCGCGGACAGGCGGGGCGGTCGCGGGCACGGCCTGGCGGGGCAGGGGAGTGACCGCCGCGGTCGGGGCGGGCGAAGCGCTTCTCCTCGTACAGGACGCCGGGCGTCCTGTCGGAGCGGGAAGGGGGCGCCGTCACGACGGGCATCGGAGTGCTCGTCGGAGGAGGCGCCGCCGGCCGGCCTCGCAGGAACGGGGGTCGGAGTCGGAGTCGGAGTCGGAGTCGCGAGCTTGGCGACGGTCACACTGCGTCGTGCTGCAGCTCGAAACGGCGAGGAGGACCATCATGGCCGCGAGCGCTCTCTTCATGATGCCCGCGCGCAGCATATACCGTGTCTCCCGCTCTCCCGGTCTCTTCCTTGACCGATAATCGGCGGCTTCATGCCGAGTCTGCGACTCATCCGGGAGACTCTCGCCTTGAGAGCGTGGGCGTTCACGAAGATCCGGCTGATCTCCTACGTGCGGCCGCGCGTGGTCGACCTGACCGGCGAGCGCTGCGAGATCGTCGTGCCGCTCTCCCGGCGCACGCGCAATCACCTGCGCTCGATGTACTTCGGCGCGCTCTGCACCGGAGCCGACGCCGCCGCGGCGCTGGCCGCGCTCAGAGCATCGCGGAAGGCCGGCGGCCGCGTCGCCGTGATCTTCAAGGACATGCAGGCGGAGTTTGTCAAGCGCGCCGAGGCCGACGTTCACTTCGCCTGCGAGCAGGGACGGGAGATCTCGGAGCTCATCGAGAAGGCGGACGTGTCGGGCGAGCGTCAAAACCTGCCGGTCCGCGTGCTCGCGACGGTGCCGAAGCTCTTCGGCTCCGAGCCTGTCGCCCGCTTTACCCTGACCCTCTCCGTCAAGCGCCGCTGAATCCGATCAGCCAGATACGAGTCGGCGATGATTGATGCGCGGCACTCGGATCCGCCGTCCTTCATCCCTCCCTGTTGTGTATGATCGGCGCGAAGCAGGGCCCCGGATGGCCGATCCCGACAACCCCCCGCCGACGTGCCAGCTGTGCGGCAAACCGCTCGAAGAGGGCGAGGAACTCGTTTGCCGTGACAAGATCGCGTGCAGCGAGCGACGGCGATTCTGGCGCACCGAAGAGGGAATGTGATTCGTCGATCGGGACGGCGGCGTGGGAGAGAGGGCTGAATGGTCGCCAAGAAAATCGCGGTGATCGGGGCGGGGAACATGGGGACGGCGCTCCTGCGGGGCATCCTCGGTTCAGGGTGGGGGACGAAGGGGAACCTGATCGCCTCGCATCCCAAGCGAGCGAAGGGCGAGGCGCTGTCTTCGGAGCTCGGCATCGCCGTTACAGAAAAGAACGACGAGGCCGCGCGGCAGGCGGAGATCGTCATCCTCGCCGTGAAGCCCCAGATCCTGGAGTCCGTGCTCGCCGAGATCCGGCCTGCCCTTCGCCGGGACGCGCTCCTGATCTCGATCGCCGCGGGCTTTCCGACCTCCCGCATCGAGGCGGCTCTCGGAGGCTCGGTCCCGGTCGTCCGGGCCATGCCGAACGTGGCGGCGGTCGTTCGGGCGAGCGCGACCGTCCTCTGCGCGGGCCGGCACGCGGGAGCGGAGCACATGGCCGACGCGCGCCGCATCTTCGAGTCGATCGGCCTCGTCGTGGAGCTGCCCGAATACCAGTTGGACGCCGTGACCGGCCTGAGCGGCTCGGGTCCCATGTACGTCTTCCAGATCATCGAGGGGTTGTCCGACGCGGGAGTGCGCGTCGGCCTCTCCCGCGACGTTTCAACGGCCCTGACCGTTCAGACGCTGGTCGGGGCGGCGAAGATGGCCGAAGAGCTGAAAACGCATCCCGGCATCCTCAAGGACTCCGTCACGTCGCCGGGAGGAACGGCGATCGCCGCGCTGCACAGCCTGGAGAGAAACCGCCTGCGCGCGATCCTGATGGACGCCGTCGAGGTCGCCAC
>CAVUIX010000007.1:0-16639 GCA_963741435.1 uncultured Acidobacteriota bacterium
GGATGGGGCCGAAAGGCTTCATAAGACGCTGGCCCTGACCGCGAAATGGAACGAGCTCTCAACTCGCTCCGGTCAGGTGAACGTATAGTCTGTGCCGCGGGAAACCGTGGACGAACATGAAGTTCCGACCTGCACGAATGGCGTAACGATTTGGGCACTGTCTCCGCAACGCGCTCGGCGAATCTGTAGCACCGGTGAAGATGCCGGTTACCCGCACGTAGACGGAAAGACCCTGTGCACCTTTACTATATCCAGGCATTGAATTTTGGTGTTGTCTGCGCAGGATAGGTGGGACGCTTTGAAGCTGGGGTTTCGGCCTCGGTGGAGCGGACGGTGAGATACCACCCTGACGGCACCGGAGTTCTAACTGAGTCCCGTGATCCGGGACCAGGACCATGTCTGGTGGGTAGTTTGACTGGGGCGGTCGCCTCCTAAACTGTAACGGAGGCGCCCAAAGGTTCCCTCAGGCTGATTGGAAACCAGCCGTAGAGTGCAAAGGCAGAAGGGAGCTTGACTGCGAGACCGACAAGTCGAGCAGGTACGAAAGTAGGGCTTAGTGATCCGGTGGTTCTGCATGGAAGGGCCATCGCTCAACGGATAAAAGGTACGCCGGGGATAACAGGCTGATCTTGCCCAAGAGTTCACATCGACGGCAAGGTTTGGCACCTCGATGTCGGCTCATCGCATCCTGGGGCTGAAGCAGGTCCCAAGGGTCCGGCTGTTCGCCGGTTAAAGCGGTACGTGAGCTGGGTTTAGAACGTCGTGAGACAGTTCGGTCCCTATCTCGTGTGGGCGCAGGAAATTTGCGAGGATCCCTCCTTAGTACGAGAGGACCGGGAGGGGCGAACCTCTTGTGCACCGGTTGTCGCGCCAGCGGCACGGCCGGGTAGCGATGTTCGAAAGGATAACCGCTGAAAGCATATAAGCGGGAAGCCTTCCTCAAGATGAGATTTCCCGGGAGCAATCCCCTGAAGGCCCGTGGGAGATGACCACGTTGATAGGCTGGGTGTGGAAGCGCTGCAAGGCGTGAAGCTGACCAGTACTAATCGGCCGAGCGGCTTGACCATAAAATATTTAAGGCGCGAATCGAGCGGTGCGTGCAGGCACCAGGTGTCAGGGACGAGGGCTTGGCTCCGTTCCCTGCACCTACGACCTACCGCCTTCCACCTCTATGACCGACTTCTCTTGCTGGTGAAAACTGTAAGAGGTTTTCCCGGTGATTCTAGCGAAGGGGCCACACCCGTTCCCATTCCGAACACGGCAGTTAAGCCCTTCAGCCCCGATGGTACTTCGAGGTAGACCTCGTGGGAGAGTAGGACGTCGCCGGGGAATTATTTGTGAGCTCAGGACTCGTTCCTGGGCTTTTCTTTTTTCTGGCGAGACCGGGCTACGCCTTGCGCCCGGCTTCCTCGGATGGTGGCGGCCAGGCTCCTGGATCCCGTGCTTGCGCATGCGGCTGCGGGGCGTGCTCGGGTTGATGTCGAGCCGCTCGGCGGCTCCGCCTTCGCCCTCGAGCCGCCAGTCTCCGGCTCCCTCCCGGCCATCCTGGCGGCGATCGCCTCCGAGTCCCAGCCGCTGGGACCGAGGTCAGCCAGCGGGACGAGCCGGCCCGCCAGGCCGATCCCGCGGCGTAGACCATGAATTTCGCCTTGATCAACGGCATCCAGACCCTCCAACCGGGGATGGGACGCCGATCAGCGGGACAGGTTAACGACCTCAGGTTCCCAGTACATTCTCCCCTTGCGCAGGGGATGAAAGGGCGAGATAAGATGCTCCGACGGATTTCGTATGCCACCTCACAGGCTTGGCCGCGGGCTCCTGTTGCCCGGCCGCGCCCTCGCGCAGGGCGAAGTGGCCTTCCGCCTCGGTGGGCACGAGCGTCCTCGTTCCCACCTTCATGGATCTCTCGAGGAACTGAGACTGTGACGACTTCGAACAACCAGGGGGGAAGCGGACGTGACCGTGTCCGGGATGAAGTGAGTCGGTAAGGAAAGGGGAGGGTTCGCATGACGAAGGATTTTGAAAGGAAGGAGAACACGATGCATGAATCGAAGGGACTCAGACCGTTGCTCTCGATCGCCGCTGCACTCTTTCTCGTGAGCGGGCTCATCGGGTGCGCGGGATACCCCAAGGAGCTGAACGACTCGGAGGCAGCCATCGCGGCGGCAAGGGCGTCCGGCAAGGACAAGCAATGCCCGGACGAATTCAACGCGGCGGCAAGGCTGAACGCCCACGCCCACGAGATCTGCAGCCACTGCTACAGGAAAGAAGCGATCGCGGAGGCCAATGAAGCGATCCGCATGGCCAACGCGCTGTGCCCGAAGAAGGCAGTCGCCCCCGAGGTCGAAACTCGGCCGGCGCCTCCCAAGCCGGCGCCTCCACCCCCTGCCGCGCCCATGCCCACCGTGTCTATCTCTGCGAGTCCGACCTCGGTAACGGAGGGCCAGTGCGCGACGGTGACGTGGTCGTCGTCAAACGCCTCCAGCGTTACGATCGACCCGGGAGCCATCAGGGCGGATCCCGACGGGTCCCGGCAGGTCTGCCCCGATCGGACGACGGAATACAGAATCACCGCGGTCGGCGCGGGCGGGTCCCGCGACGCGTCCACGACGGTTACCGTGAAAGCCCAGGGCCATCGATCGTCTGACTCTTCATGCCAACTTCGACTTCAACAAGTCGACGGTGAGAAAGTCCGACGATGCCGAACTGCAGAAGGCCGTCGCCTTCATCAAGAAGTACCCGGGTTACAAGATTTCCCTCGAGGGCTATACGGACAACATCGGCAGCGACAAGTACAACCAGGGCCTTTCGGAGAGAAGAGCCGCGGCCGTGAAGGCCTACCTCGTGGCACATGGCATCGATGGCGCGAGGATCCAGACCTCGGGGCACGGGGAAGCCAATCCCATCGCGGACAACTCGACGGAGAAGGGCAGGTTCCAGAACAGGCGGGTCGAGGTCCTGATCCTTTCCGAATAAGGAAGTACTGAATCCAGACGAGCGCGACCTGCGGGCGTCCGCAAGAGCGGCACCCGCAGGTTCGTCTCGCGGAGCGCGCTCCCGGTATTGACCGGACCGGGACCAGGTGATCCTCCGGCTGGCGCATTGAAGTCCCTTTGCGATCGGCTGTTGGAGAAGCGCTACAGCTCGTTCACTGACGAAGGGAGAAGCAAGTGAAGAAGTACGGTGCGGAGTTCTTCGGAACGTTCTGGCTCGTTCTTGGCGGGTGCGGCAGCGCTGTCATTGCTGCCGCTTTTCCGAAAGTGGGCATCGGCCTGCTTGGCGTTGCGCTGGCGTTCGGCCTGACGGTGCTGACCATGGCGTTTGCCATCGGCCATATCTCCGGCTGTCACCTGAACCCGGCCGTGTCGGTCGGCCTCTGGGCCGGCGGCCGCTTCCCTGCCGGCCAGCTCCTGCCCTACATCGTGGCGCAGGTGCTCGGCGCCATCGCGGCGGCCGGCGTGCTCTACGTCATCGCCAGCGGTGCCGCCGGGTTTGACGTTTCGCAGGGTTTTGCCTCAAACGGCTACGGAGCGCATTCGCCTGGAGGGTATTCGCTCGGCTCCGGCTTCGTTACGGAACTCGTCATGACCTGCTTCTTCCTGCTCATCATCATGGGAGCGACGGACAAGCGCGCGCCCCACGGGTTTGCCCCGATCGCCATCGGCCTCGGGCTGACGCTGATCCACCTGATCAGCATCCCGGTCACGAACACCTCGGTGAACCCCGCGAGAAGCACGGGTCCGGCCATCTTCGTCGGCGGCTGGGCGCTCGAGCAACTCTGGCTGTTCTGGGTCGCACCGATCATCGGCGCCGTGATCGGCGGCTTGCTCTATCGCTGGCTCGCCGAAGAGACGGCTTAAGCCGCGTTCTTCATGTAGGACTTCGCATCAGCGAGCATCCCCCGGGATTCGGGAGGCCGCCCGGCAACCGCCTTCCGCTGGCTTCTCGGGCCGTTACCGGGCGGTGTCGCAGCGGTTCGGGTCGCCGGTCTCGAGCCCCTGCCGCAGCCAGCCCGCGCGCTCCCGCGCGGAGCCGTGCGTGAAGGACTCCGGCGCGACATAGCCCTGCGACATCCGCTGAAGGCGGTCGTCTCCGATCGCTGCCGCAGCGCGCAGACCCTCTTCGAAGTCGCCCGGCTCGATCATGTGCCGGTCCCGGTTGGCGTGGAAGCCCCAGACGCCGGCGTAACAGTCCGCCTGGAGCTCGATCCGCACTGACGCCGCGTTTCCACCCCGCCCGCCGAACTGACCGAGCTGGTTTTGCACGTGGTGGCCGATTTCGTGCGCGATGACGTAGGCGTCGGCGAAGTCGCCGGAGGCTCCAAAGCGGCTCGAGAGCTCCTGGAAAAAGGAGAGGTCGAGGTAGACCTTCCGATCTTCCGCGCAGTAGAAGGGCCCGACCGCCGCCGAGGCCAGGCCGCAGGCCGAACGCGCCGCCCCGGTGAAGAGCACGAGCTTCGGTCTCTCGTAGGTGCGTCCGCTCCGCTCGAAAAGATCCGACCAGACATCCTCGGTGGAGGCGAGCACGACCGAGGCGAATTTGCCGAGCGTGTCGCCCGGCGCCGGGGCCGACGAGCCGGCCGGCCCGGGCGGAGCGGCGGGCGCGCTGGCCGGAGTGCTCGGAGAGCTCTTGCTGGACCATGTTGAGCAGCTGGAGTGGATTGACCCCCGTGAGCCAGGAAACGACGAGGAGAAGGATCAGACCACCGCAGCCCAGCGAGGCCCCCCGGCCGCCGATAGGGAACCCCCGCCGGTCTTCGACGTTATCGCTCTCGCGTCCCTCTTCCCACTGCACGCGCCAAAGCCTTGCACATTTTCCGCCAGAGTCCAACCCGGCCCAACGTTTTCCCGTCCTGGCCAGTAGAAGGAAGCATGGACCGGACATCCTCATGTCGAGCGCGGCCGCCCCGGCGCTGGTGACCGGCGGGGCCTGCATGGGCCGTGACGGGACCGACATCCTGTCTCCGCTGGCGGCGCTCGTCGAAAGAGCCCGCGAGGGCGACGGCCGGGCCTTCGACCGGCTGATGCTCGAAACGCAGGAGAGGGTCCTCGGGGTGGCCTGGCGGCTGCTCGGCTCCCGGGAAGACGCCCGGGACGCCGCGCAGGAGGTCTATCTGCGGGTCTTCCGGCATCTCGACCGGTTCCGCGCGGAGCACGATTTCCGCGGCTGGCTCTACCGGATCACCGTCAACGTCTGCCGCGACGCGGCCCGGCGGCGCCGCCGCGCGCCGGTCGCGAACGGGACGGACGCCGATCCCGGAC
Organism: uncultured Acidobacteriota bacterium; assembly: GCA_963741435.1. GTDB lineage: Bacteria > Acidobacteriota > Thermoanaerobaculia > UBA5066 > Gp7-AA6 > JAWOLE01. The sequence goes on from CAVUIX010000007.1 coordinate 5,262, forward strand.
GGCCGGCCGCGGCGGAGGAGGAGCTGCTCGGCGCGGAGCGGTGGCACCGGCTGCTCGAAGCGCTCGCGTCGCTGCCCGCGAAGGAGCGCGCGGCGCTCGTGTTGCGCGATCTCGAAGGGCTGACGAGCGAGCAGGTGGCGCGCGCGCTCGGCTCACGCCCGGCGACCGTGCGCGGCCAGATCGCGTCGGCGCGGGTCAAGATCCGCCGCTTCTGCGTCGATCTGCTGGGCGGCGAGAAGGGAGATCCGCGATGAGGTGCGCGAAGGTCGAGAAGGCTTTGCCCCTGTACGTCGGACGCGATCTGGATGCGGGCGGGTCACGGGAGGTTTCGGCCCATCTGGCGTCGTGCGAACGATGCCGGGCGCTCGAGGCCGGCCTGCGGGACAGCCGCGCCTGGCTCGAATCAGCTCCGCGGCCGCCGTTGGAGGAGTCGGACTACTCCGCGGTTCGCCGCGGCGTCTGGCGGCAAATCGAAGCCGAAGGCAGCATCCCGGGACAACGTGCTCTTCGAGCTGGCCGTCTCGTCCTGGCGGGGGGCCTCCTCGCGGGTGCGCTGCTGGCCGTGTTTCTCTTCGTGCGTCCGCGCTCCGAAAGTTTCCAGCCCGGGACCTAACGGCTTGCCGCTTCTCCCGTGACCGCGCCAACTGTCGTTCCGGTTCAGATTGCCGAGATCTCGCCCAAGGCTGCTCCGGGCGACACGATTCGCCCCATCCCGCGCGCCCGGGTCCGGCCTGCCGCGCTTGCAGTCTCGCCGAGCGTCGTCAAGATCGAGTTCCAAACCGCGAACCCCGGCGTTCGCATCATCTGGCTCGTGAAAAAGGGCGACGGAGTCCCCTCCGCCGCCGCGGGCCGCAGTCAGGAGGTCTCATGAAGACTCCGCGTTTTCTCGCTCCGGCTCTGGCCGTTCTCCTGTCCGGCTCCGTCGGGCCGCTCCTCGCCCAGCCCTCGCCCGCGCCGCGCGCTCCAGAGGCTTCGAGAGAGGAGAGCTACGTCACCGAGAAGGGCTTTGCCAGCCGCGTCTTTGAGGTGAAGCACCGGGACCCGGGGGACCTGGCGGCCGTGCTGCGCCCGCTCGGGAGCGGCTACCGCGGCGCGACGGTCTCCGCGAACCGTGACTTCAAGACGATCACCGTGCGCGATTTCCCCGAGAACATCGCGACGATCGAGGCGGCGTTGAAGCGCCTCGACGTGACGGAAACCGCGAAGAAGGATGTGGAGCTGCGTCTCTGGGTGCTCGTCGCCTCCAACGGCGAGCCGGCGGCGGGGCGGTTCCCCGAGGATCTGAAGGAGGCCGTCAGCGCCCTGAAGTCAACGCTCACTTACAGCAGCTACTCGCTGGCCGGCAGCTTCGTCCAGCGGGTCCGCGACGGCGCCAGGGGGATCCGCGGCGAGGGCGTGACCGATCTGGCCCAGGCGAGCCCCGGCAAGGCGCCCGGAAGGAAGATGCAGCTCGAGTACGCAATCAATTCGCTGTCGCTCGACGCCGGCGAATCGGCGGGTTCGGCCGTCAGGCTCGACGGTTTCGCGCTTTCGCTCGTGGGCGACGGCCGGGCGCAACTCAAGACCGACGTGACGCTGCGGGACGGCGAGAAGGTGGTCGTGGGGACTTCGACCGTGCAGGACCGCGGACTCGTCGTCGTCGTCTCGGCCCGCGTGATCCGGTAGAAGGAATCGGGTGATCTGCGATCGGCTGATCGGGCGATTGACCTGGGCCTCGATCACCCGATCACCCGATTGCCTGACTCCTCTCTCGACTCCCATCCTCTGAGTCAATAAGCTCCTTCGTGTGAGCGACGCCGTGCCGGCGCGCAGACCCATGGGAAGGCGGGGGAGGACCGCGGCCGTGATCTTCGCCGCCACCGCCGCGTACCTGGGCTATGCGTGGCTCCTGTTCTGGCACGCTTCGTTTTCCGTCGGGGGATCCGACAGCTCCGGCTATGCCAACGCCGCGCGCCTCATCCTGACCGGCCGTGTCGTCGAACCGGTCGAAGCCCTGAAGCACCTCGGGCTGCCCCCCGGTTTCGTGCGCGCCTTCATTCCGCTCGCCTTCGTGCCGGGGCCGCGGCCCGGCACGATGGTGCCTTTCTATCCGCCCGGCATGCCCCTTCACGTCGCGCTTGCGGGCCTGGTCGCCGGCTGGAATTACGGGCCCTTCGTCGTGAGCCCGCTCGCGGCCCTGGTGAGCGTCTTCCTGGTCTATCTGCTCGGCCGCGAGCTCGGCCTCTCGCGCCTCTTTTCGACCGCGGGGGCCGCGGTCCTCGCCCTCTGCCCGGTCTTCGTCTTCATGGCCGAGCAGCCGATGAGCGACACCGTCGCGACGATGTGGTCGCTCGCGGCCATTCTGTTCGCGCTTCCGTTCCCGGCGGCGTGAGGCCTGGGCGGCCGCGGCGGGCGCCGCGCTGGGACTCGCCGTGCTCGTTCGCCCCGCGGACGCTCTCCTGCTCGTTCCCGTCGCGTTCGCGATCCGCCTCCGGCCGCGGTCGCTCCTCTGGTTGCTGCTCGGGGGCGCTCCGTTCGCCGCCATCCTACTTCGGCTGGAATCAGCTGGCGTTCGGCAATCCGTTTCGAACCGGCTACTCGGGTCTGGGCGGATTCTCGCTGTCGAATTTCTCCGGACAGTTCCGCCACTACGGCATCTGGATCGCGAAACTGATGAGCCCGCTGCTCCCCGCGGGTTGGGCCCTGGTGAGCGTGGACCGCCGCGTCGCCTTCCGGGATCGCTGCCTGCTCCTCCTCTGGTTCGGCTGCTTCTTCCTGTTCTACTGTTTCTGGGGAGTGGATGGGGCCTGGTGGTACACGAGGTACCTGCTCCCCGTCGATCCCGGCGCTGATCCTCGCGAGCCTGCTCGTCGCGCGAGATGGCCTTTCTCCGCAACAGGGAGGCCGGGGCGCGCCGTTGCGGCGCGCTCTGGCGGTCCTCGCCCTGGCGATCGTCCTCGCCGTCGAGCATTCCTGGATCCGCGATCTGAACGTGTTGCGGTTCGGGGAGGGGGAGAGAATCTACCCCGACGCGTGCCGCTGGGCGGAGTCGCAGGTCCCGCCGGGCTCGTTGGTGATCTCGATGCAGATGAGCGGGGCCCTGAAGTACTACACCAACTTGACCCCGGTGCGCTGGGACGGGATCCAGCCCGAGCAGGTCCCACAGCTCCGGGAGCGAGCGCGGGCGGAGGGCTACGAGTGGTTCGCGTCTGCTGGCCCCTTTCGAAAACGAAGAGCTCAAAAAGCGCCTGCCCTGGGGCTGGACGAAGATGGGGACTCTGTGCGAACTCACGCTGTGGCGGCTCGATTCGAACCGCTGACCGCGCGGAACGTCGCTCCGCGCTACTTCCGAAGCGTGGGAAGTCTCGGCGAGACCGCTGGCGGAGGCGCGGGGGCGCCGCGCAGCCGGTAGAGCGCCGTCCGCCTCTCGCCGCACGTGGCGCAGGTCCCCACCGGCTCGCCGCCGCGCAGGCCCTCGCGGATCCGGGCGAGCGGCGCGCCCCGCGAGATGGAGGCCAGACCCTCGGCGGGATAGACGCCGATCGGGGCGCCTTCCCAGTAGATGCACGGAGCGACGGCGCCGTTGGGCCGGATCACGTAGTAACGATCCGGGTAGGCGCAGCCGTGGAGTCGCTGGGCGACGGCGTGGCGGCGATGCTCCCAGCGGTCGAGCCCGGCCCGGAGATGCCACAGCCGCCGCTTGACGCGAGCCACGAGGGCCTTCGGGCGATCGGCCGGCGGTTCGAACTCGGGATAGGAAGAGAGCCGCAGGCCTTGCCGCACGGCGTCTCTCGCGGCGCTCGCCAGCTCCGCGTTCAATTGCCGCGGGTCTTCGCCGGACAGGAGCTCCCGGCTCACGTCCACGCCGACCGTCGGCGACACATAGCGCACGTCGAGCTCTTCCGCGCCCCACCGCCGGGCAAAGGACGGCAGGTCGGCGAGCTCCGCGCGGTTCGACTTCATCCACGTGAAGATGATGCGCAGGCGCGGAAGCCTCCGCCCCGAGGATCGCTTCGATTCGCGAAGAAGCTCGAGACGCGAAAGAAGCCGCTCCCACTTCGCGGGCACGCGGATCTTCTCGTAGGTCTCCTTCGTCGTTCCGTCGATCGAGGCGGCGACCGTCCGCACTCCGGCGTCCTGAATCGCCCGGACGCTCGTTTCGGTCAGCGCGAGCAGGTTCGTGGGGAACCAGAGGTCGGGCACCCCATGACGGCCCGCGATCGACAGGATCTCCGGAAAGCTCGGATGAATCATCGGCTCGGCCGCGCAACCCAGGGCCACGCGCCAGGCTCGCGGGAACATCTCCGCGGCGATCTTCTCGAAGACGGGGACGGGCATATTGCCGTCAGGGGGCTCGGTTCCGAAGGGCGGGAAGCTCAGCCTGTCGGTTCCCGCGAAGTAGCACATGACGCACTTCAGGTTGCAGCGGGAGGTGACGTCGAGGATGACGTTCAGAGGCCGTGACACCTGTCGATTATCGCATCCGCCCTGCCGGCCGAAGGAGTGGTCGAACGTCGAGCCTCGGCGAGACTTACGCGAGGGCCGCCGCGAAGAAGTCCGAGAGAGCGGCGGCGACGGCGCCGGGTCTCTCCATTGGCGTCAGGTGACCCGACGCGGGGATGGAGACGAAGCGGGCTCCGGGAATCGCCGCCGCCATCGCCTGGCCTTCGTCGGGCGGCGAAATGACATCCTGATCTCCCGCGAGAACGATCGTCGGCACGGCAATCTGCGGAAGGAGCCCGGTCGAGTCCGGGCGGTCGCGCATCGCCGTGAGGTCGGACTCGATCGTCTCCGGCTTCTGCCGCAGGATGATCCGCCTGAGCCGCTCGACCAGGCTCGCGTTCTGCGCTGAACCGGGCGCGAGCAGCCTGGCGATCATTCCGTCCGCAATCGCGGCCGCCCCGCCGGAGCGGACTGCGGCGATCGCCGCTTCCCGACCGGCCTTCCCGGCTTCGTCATCGGCTCCGGCGCGCGTGTCCACCAGGGCAAGGGCGCCCACGCCGCCCGGCCCTCTCTTCATCAGCGCCAGCGAAACGTAGCCTCCCATCGAGAATCCGGCCAGGCCGGCGGGAGGCGGAATCTCCCCGAGGATCGCCTGAAGGAAATCCGCATAGCTGTCGATCGTTCCTTCCGGGGGCGTCGGGTTCTCGCCGCGCCCCGGCAGATCCGGCTTGAGAACCCGGAAACGGCTCGAGAGCGTTCGAGCGACGCCTGACCACATCGCGCCGTCCAGCGGATAGCCGTGGACCAGGACCACCGCCGGTCCCTGACCGAGCTCCCGAATCTGGACCGGCTGTCCCTTCCAGTCGAGCCGCATCAATCCTCCCGAAAAATCAATGATACGGCCAGGTGTTTCAGAAGGGATCAGTTGTGGGTGAAATCGGCCGGCAAGCCGGTCGCGCCGACCGACAGGTCCAGAGATCGTCAAGGGCAACTCCTTCGGCAGAGAAGTGTTGTTTGCCCTCGATCCGGTGGGAGTCAAGGGTTCTAAGAGTTTCATTAGTACAACGGAATCACGGACCGGTCCGACGAGGAGTGCAAAAACTGTGAGATACGGCAGGCCTGGGGCAGCCCCTTGCAGGCCCGGGTGTGGTGTCTCCAGCCAGCTGCTGAAGAGGGCTGGGGTGGCGTTGCGAGCGTCGCGGGGTCGGATGCATGGCATTCGGATTGCTGGCCGGCCCGGGTTATCTGCTTCTGCGAGGGGGGCTCCGAGGGCACAGGGCACGGTTAGGCGATCGGCCGACTTGCCCCGGAGTCCAGAATTGTTTCAGGATTGTCGCGATGAGAGATATGGTTCGTTTAGCGACAACGTCCGGGCTCTATTCCTGAGGGAGTTCTCATGGTGCGTCTGGCCCTGATCGAAAACGAAGCGGAATTGCGAGGCTCTCTGACGGGCATGCTTTCGCGCGCCGGTTATCCGCCCGAAGTCTTCGAAAGCGCCGAGGACTTCCTGGGGTCCGAGTCCGCCTCGACCTTCGAGCTGATCGTGACCGAGTTCCCGATGGAGGGAACCGAAGGGGCGGACATCCTGAAGGCCTGCCGGGCCGTGCCGGATCCGCCCTCTGTTCTCCTGGTGACGACGCCCGCCTCCGCCGGCGCCGCGCTCGAGGCGATGCGCCTGGGGGCATCCGACTACGTGAGCAAGCCGGTGGACCCGAGAGAGCTGGCCCACCGCATCGGCCTGGTGCTGGACTTGAGGCGCGTTCGGCGCGAATGCCGGGCCCTGGCGGGAGAGGTGCGGCGCCGCCACGGACTCGCTCCGCCGATCGGCGACAGCCCGATCATGCAGGACTTCCTGGCGCGCGCGCGCAAGGCTTCGGCGTCCTCTTCGACAGTGCTCATCCTGGGGGAGACCGGAATCGGAAAGGACGTCATCGCACGGTACATCCAGTCCTCCGGGCCGCGGGCGGACAAGATCTACCTGACGATGAACTGCGCCGGCATTCCCGAGAGCCAATTCGAGAGCGAGCTGTTCGGTCACGCCCGGGGGGCGTTTCCCGGCGCTCACAGCTCGAAGGCCGGCCTCTTCGAGGATGCCCACGGCGGAACGCTCTTCCTGGACGAGATCGGCTCCATGGCGTTGCCGGCCCAGACGAACCTGCTCAAGGTTCTCGACGAGGGAGCCGTCCGCCGGCTCGGCGAGAAGCGGGCGACCAAAGTGGACGTGCGGTTGCTCGTGGCCACGAACCGCGACCTCGACAGCCTGATCGCCGCGGGCGAGTTCCGTGAAGACCTGTACTACCGGCTCTCGGTCGTGACCCTGGTCGTGCCTCCGCTGCGGAAGCGGCCCGAGGACATCGAACCGCTGGCGCGGCTCTTCCTCGCGGAATCCGTCCGCCGGCACCGCAAGCCTCGTGCCTTCGCCCCCGGAACCCTGGAGCTGCTGGTCGGCTACTCCTACCCGGGCAACATCCGCGAGTTGCGCTACGCCATCGAGCATGCCGGCATCCTCTCGGAAGACGGCCTCCTGCGCCCGGAAGACTTCCCCTTCGCCCGGGCGCGCGCGTCTGGGTCGGGTGCCGCCGCCACGAGCCGTCGTGTCCGCACGCGCCCGATCGCGCAGGAGATAACGCCGGAAAAGCTGGCGCAGGTCTTGAGAGAACAGGGAGGCAATCGTGTGCGTGCCGCGCGCGCCCTCCAGATCAGCCGGGCGACCCTCTATCGCCTGCTCGACCGCTCGGATTCGAAGCCGTCGGGAAGCTCCGAATCGGACATCGCCTCTGGCTAACCGTCGCGCAGCACGAAGCGTGCGACGTGGCTGCGGCCACCGGCGGGCGGCTCGGCCGGATGCGGCCTCGACCGCCCGCCTCGTCGCCCGCTCCGCGCTGCGCTCCCGCGGCGCGCGCCTCCTCCCTCGGTTACTTCGGGAGACTTCGCGCGCCGCGACCGGGGAAGACGGGTAACCGGAGCCGGGTCAGAGGAAGCCGGCGGCGCGCGCCACCTTCCGTGTCAGCGTCGGGATGGCGGCTCGGTCAAGCTGCCGCCGGGTAAACCAGCGGGCATCGGGGAACCGCGAATCGGGAATCGTGCGGCGTGAATCCGGTGACGCCGGGAAGACCTCGATCCAGATGCGGCGGTTGACGACAGTGTGCCTCGCCTTTCCCCGGGGGCGGTCTTCGAGAACGAGGCCATGAGGGCGGAGTTTTTCGGCCAGGCGTCGGCGGGCCGCCAGCGGGGACCTTCCCTCGGCGCAGGGAAACTCCCAAAGCCCGTCGAGGAGCCTCGCCCGGCGCCGGAGGAGCAGCGTCCGCTCCTGGCGCCGCACAGAGGCCGCCGCGAGGAAGACCTCGACCGGCAGCGGCTTCCTCCCGCGACGCGGATAGTCCTCGGGAGACCCCCGGCGGCGGGCGGCGCAGCCCTCCGCGAGCGGGCAGACATTGCAGAGGGGGAGTCTGGGAAGGCAGATGAGCTGGCCCAGGTCCATGAGCGCGGCGATCAGCCGTTCGGGTGGCCCGGAGGACAGCAGCCTTCGCGCCTGCCGTTCGACGGCGGCGCGATGGTTCTTCCGGCCCGCGATTCCCCGCATCGCGAACAACCGCGAGAGAACGCGCGTGACGTTCGCGTCGGCGGCGGGTTCGCGCGACCCGAAGGCGAGGCAGGCCACTGCCGCGGCGGTGTAGTCCCCGAATCCGGGCAGCCGGCGCAGATCAGCGGGATCGCGGGGGACCAGGCCTTCGTGCTCCCGCAGCATCATTCTTGCCGCGCGGTGAAGGTTGCGGGCGCGGGCGTAATAGCCGAGGCCCGACCAGGCGGCGAGGACGCTCTCCTCCCGGGCGCGGGCGAGAGCCGGCAGGTCCGGAAACCTCGCGAGAAACCGCTCAAATCTGCCGCGGACCGCTGCGACCGTCGTCTGCTGGAGCATGACCTCGGAGACCCAGATGCGGTACGGATCTCTCGTCCTCCGCCACGGCAGCTTCCTCTTCTGGAGTCCCGACCACGCAAGGAGTTTGCGGCGAATCGGGAATCCGATCGGGCGATCGCGATCGGGTGATCGGGTGAAGAGCACTCCGGTCAATCACCCGATCGCTCGATCACCCGATTCACTAGGACGCGACGGCGTCGCGTCCTGCGATCCAGCCGGGCTCGTGCATCAGGTCGGCGATGAACTTCTTCTCCTTCTCGTTGGGAAGGGCTTCCGCCGCATGCCGCGCGTACTCCTCGGGCGTCAACCGCTCTCCGGTCACCGAATAGGTCTGGCCGGCGAACTCGCCGATGGCGCGGTGGAACTTGAGGTCGGGCGCCGTGAGCGGCGGGGTGCCGGCCGGCAGGTGCTTGCTGATGGATTGGAGCAGCTTTTCGACTTCCTGGCGGTACATCTCCCGCGACAGCTCGTTCAAGTGCGCCTTATCGGGATTCTCAGGCTGCTTCGCCTCGTCGTAGCGCCCCTTCAAGCCCCACACGTAGAACCATTCGGCCGAGGAGGAGGAGTCCTTCCCGAAGAGGTCGTAAGCCGTCGAAAGCCACTTGTTGATGTACTTCTGCATCAGGGCCGGGGAGACCCTTCCCGCGCGCGCGATCCGCTGAAGCCCCATGTGGCCCGTGCCCATGTGGAAGCCTTCCTCCCGCAGCATCGGGCCCATCGATCGGGCCAGCGGCGCGAACGCGCAGGTCGAGAGCATGTTCAACTGGAACTTGCCGTCCCGGTCCACGAACTCGGTGTACGTGAAGAAGTCCACCCAGTTGTCCACGTCCACATTGAACGAGCCGAGGAGCCGCGTGTTCTGCCAGGACCGCCGCTCGAGGAGCTTGCGCGCCTCGACCTTGCCGGTCTCGCCGAAATGGTTCACCAGGAGATGGCACATCTGCCAGCCGTGCCGCATCTCCTCGACCATGATCCGGGAGACGCTCTCCGTGTCGTAATCGGAAGGGGAGGTCTCCATCAGGTGTCTCTGCTGCTCGACGGAGGCGAACTCCGTGTCGCCCTGGTACACGATGAGGTTCAAGAGCGCGTCGCGGATCGGCTGGTGGGGGATCTGGGTGACCCGCTCCCACTTTCTCGCCCCCCTGAAATCCCCGAACTCGATCTCGTCGGTCCTCAAGTCGCCGTATTTCGCGTCGAATTGAAAATCGGCGAACGCAGGGCGCGAGGCGCAGCCCGATGTCCTTCTGCCAGGAGCGAAACGCGTCGATCCAGTCGTCGAAGGTCGCGATCTTTTTCATAATCCCACCAACATCTCTATCATAGCGGTTATGCCTGCAGGGGGACCTTCGTGGTCGAGAAGGTTGTGGGTTGCAGGTTATGAGGTGAGAGTTCAAGCCACGGTCGAATGGCTCGGGTCGACAACTCACAACACACGACTCACGACTCGCAACTGGAGGAGCGCCTGATGCGCATCGACTGGGAAGGCCTGATCGTCGGCTTCGAGAGCCGGTCCCGGCAGATCACGCACTTCTTCGACCGGCAGACGGGAGACGTCGAGCAGGTGCTCGCGCGCGACGCGGAGCGGCACGCGCGTGTGTCGGGCGATCCCCGTTACATCGCGCTGCCGCGGGACCAGGGCGAGCGCAGTCTCGGAGACCTCCAGGAGTTCCTGGCGCAGTGCGAGGACGAGGCCTGCCGCCGGGAGCTCGCGAAGGCGCTGGCCGGCAGCGGTTCCGCAGATTATCGAGAGACGCTGATGCGGTTCCCGAGGGAAGAAGCGAGATTCTTCCAGTTCAAGGAGCACCAGGCGTTGAAGAGGGCGCAGGCCTGGCTGGCGGAGATCGGGATCCCGTTTCGCAAGCCGGAGCGGGAACCGTAGGGAGAATCGGGTGATCGAGCGATCGGGTGATCGGGCGATCTGCGGATCCGATCTTCCGTATGCCGAGGTGCCGCGCATGGATCCGACCGAACGCCTGGTCAGCCTGCGCCCCTTGCGACTCGTCGACTCGTGCACGGGGTGTGCGCCCCGCCTTTCCACGGCCGTGCGCGTCGCGACACGCGGCGGGGCGCTCCTGGTACGGTTCGACGGCCGCGACCGCGGGGTGGTCGCGACGCTGACCGAAAGAGACGCACCGCTCTGGAAGGAGGATGTCTTCGAGGTGTTTCTCTCGCCGGACGGGTCGCCGGGCGTCTACTACGAGTTCGAGGTCAACCCGCTCGGCGCCCTCTTCGACGCGCGGATCGAGTCTCCCGAGGGGCGGCGCGAGACGATGCGCGCCGACGTATCCTGGAACTGCCCCGGGTTTTCCGCCCGCGTCGGGCGCCGGGAGGATCACTGGTGGGCGCGGTTCCGGATCCCCCTGGCTCCGCTCTGCCCGGACGTGCCCGCCGGCTGGCGCGCCAACTTCTACCGGATCGATCGCGGCGAACCGGACGAGTACTCGGCGTGGAGTCCCACGTTCGCGGAGCCTCCCGATTTCCACCGGCCGGACCGGTTCGGCCGGCTCCGGCTGCAATGACGCCGCGCTCTCATTTCAAATTCCACAGCCGGGTGATGTTGAAACCGAGGAAGTAGTCCTGGGACCTGAAGGCCGGGAGGGCGGCCGCGGCGCGGAAATCGGACCCGATGTACTGGTCAACGGTCGTCGCGCGGAGATTGCCGATGGTGAAGGCGAAGCGGTGCCGGAGGACGGTCTTCTCGACCGAAGCGATCCAGCCCGTGCCCCGGGCGCCCGCGTCGCCGACTCGCGGCACGACCTCTCCGTGAACGTTGACGGTTCTGGTCACGCCGACCGAGACCGCGAACGGAACGTTGAAGACGTCCGTGTAGGGATTCGGAAACTCGCCAAGCAGCGAATGGGAGGTCCTGGAGACATAGGTGGGGACCGCGGTGAGCCGAACCCGGGATCCGATTGAAAGGCCCAGGACCCCCTGCGCGAAAAAGCCGCTGCGGTCTTCCAGTCCCTCCGCGGTTCGCCAATCCTCCCCTAATCGCAGGGAGAGGCGGAACGGGCCGCTGGAAAGGAAGCGGTACTTC
>CAVUIX010000008.1:0-211736 GCA_963741435.1 uncultured Acidobacteriota bacterium
ACTCGCCGCGCAAGCGGCAGTGACAAAGCCTGGAGCGCAGATAATCAGCAGGAAAGACCGCATCGAGGAGGATCTGATGCGGAATCCTCAGAGACTTAACGCCAGACGATCTGATCTGCCGAGGTCAGTTCGAAGAGAAAGTCCGGACTGCATGGCGACATGCAGAGGCCGGCAGAAATGTCCGGCCCCCACAACCGTGGAGCAACAAGATCAAGCGAAATTCCTTGTCGGGTAAGTTCCGACCTGCACGAATGGCGTAACGATTTGGGCACTGTCTCCGCAACGCGCTCGGCGAATCTGTAGTACCGGTGAAGATGCCGGTTACCCGCACGTAGACGGAAAGACCCTGTGCACCTTTACTATATCCAGGCATTGAATTTTGGTGTTGTCTGCGCAGGATAGGTGGGACGCTTTGAAGCTGGGGTTTCGGCCTCGGTGGAGCGGACGGTGAGATACCACCCTGACGGCACCGGAGTTCTAACTGAGTCCCGTGATCCGGGACCAGGACCATGTCTGGTGGGTAGTTTGACTGGGGCGGTCGCCTCCTAAACTGTAACGGAGGCGCCCAAAGGTTCCCTCAGGCTGATTGGAAACCAGCCGTAGAGTGCAAAGGCAGAAGGGAGCTTGACTGCGAGACCGACAAGTCGAGCAGGTACGAAAGTAGGGCTTAGTGATCCGGTGGTTCTGCATGGAAGGGCCATCGCTCAACGGATAAAAGGTACGCCGGGGATAACAGGCTGATCTTGCCCAAGAGTTCACATCGACGGCAAGGTTTGGCACCTCGATGTCGGCTCATCGCATCCTGGGGCTGAAGCAGGTCCCAAGGGTCCGGCTGTTCGCCGGTTAAAGCGGTACGTGAGCTGGGTTTAGAACGTCGTGAGACAGTTCGGTCCCTATCTCGTGTGGGCGCAGGAAATTTGCGAGGATCCCTCCTTAGTACGAGAGGACCGGGAGGGGCGAACCTCTTGTGCACCGGTTGTCGCGCCAGCGGCACGGCCGGGTAGCGATGTTCGAAAGGATAACCGCTGAAAGCATATAAGCGGGAAGCCTTCCTCAAGATGAGATTTCCCGGGAGCAATCCCCTGAAGGCCCGTGGGAGATGACCACGTTGATAGGCTGGGTGTGGAAGCGCTGCAAGGCGTGAAGCTGACCAGTACTAATCGGCCGAGCGGCTTGACCATAAAATATTTAAGGCGCGAATCGAGCAGGTGTCAGGTGTCAGGCACCAGGTGTCAGGGACGAGGGCTTGGCTCCGTTCCCTGCGACCTACGACCTACCACCTTCCACCTCTATGACCGACTTCTCTTGCTGGTGAAACCTTAAGAGGTTTTCCCGGTGATTCTAGCGAAGGGGCCACACCCGTTCCCATTCCGAACACGGCAGTTAAGCCCTTCAGCCCCGATGGTACTTCGAGGTAGACCTCGTGGGAGAGTAGGACGTCGCCGGGGAATTATTTGTGAGCTCAGGACTCGTTCCTGGGCTTTTCTTTTTTCTGGCGAGACCGGGCTACGCCTTGCGCCAGGCTTCCTCGGATGGGCGGCGGCCAGGCTCCTGGATCCCGTGCTTGCGCATGCGGCTGCGGAGCGTGCTCGGGCTGATGCCGAGCCGCTCGGCGGCTCCGTTTTCGCCCTCGAGCCGGCAGTTTCCGGCTCCTCCCGGCCATCCCGGCGGCGATCGCCCTCCGAGTCCCAGCCGCCGGCACGAGGTCAGCCAGCGGGACGAGCCGGCCCGCCAGGCCTCCGATCCCGCGGCGTAGAGCATGAATTTCGCCTTGATCAACGACATCCAGACCCTCCAACCGGGGATGGGACGCCGATCAGCGGGACAGGTTAACGACCTCAGGTTCCCAGTACATTCTCCCCTTGCGCGGGGGATGACAGGGGGAGATAAGATGCTCCGACGGATTTCGTATGCCAGCTCACTGGCTTGGCCGCGGGCTCCTGTTGCCCGGCCGCGCCCTCGCGCAGGGCGAAGTGGCTTCTCGCCTCGGTGGGCACGAGCGTCCTCGTTCCCACCTTCATGGATCTCTCGAGGAACTGAGACTGTGACGACTTCGAACAACCAGGGGGGAAGCGGACGTGACCGTGTCCGGGATGAAGTGAGTCGGTAAGGAAAGGGGAGGGTTCGCATGACGAAGGATTTTGAAAGGAAGGAGAAAACGATGCGTGAATCAAGGGGACTCAGACCGTGGCTCTCGATAGCCGCAGCCCTCTTTCTCGTGAGCGGGCTCATCGGGTGCGCGGGATATCCCAAGGAGCTGAACGACTCGGAGGCAGCCATCGCGGCGGCAAGAGCAGCCGGCAAGGACACGCAATGCCCGGCCGAATTCAATGCGGCGGCGAAGCTGAACAAGGACGCCCACGATATCTGCAACCACTGCTACAGGAACGAGGCGATCGCGAAGGCCAATGAATCGATCCGCCTGGCGAACGCGCTGTGCCCGAAGAAGGCAGTCGCCCCCGAGGTCGAGACTCGGCCGGCGCCTCCCAAGCCGGCGCCTCCACCCCCTGCCGCGCCCATGCCCACCGTGTCTATCTCTGCGAGTCCGACCTCGGTAACGGAGGGCCAGTGCGCGACGGTGACGTGGTCGTCGTCAAACGCCTCCAGCGTTACGATCGACCCGGGAGCCATCAGGGCGGATCCCGACGGGTCCCGGCAGGTCTGCCCCGATCGGACGACGGAATACAGAATCACCGCGGTCGGCGCGGGCGGGTCCCGCGACGCGTCCACGACGGTTACCGTGAAGCCCAGGGCCATCGACCGTCTGACTCTTCATGCCAACTTCGACTTCAACAAGTCGACGGTGAGAAAGTCCGACGATGCCGAACTGCAGAAGGCCGTCGCTTTCATCAAGAAGTACCCGGGTTACAAGATTTCCCTTGAGGGCTATACGGACAACATCGGCAGCGACAAGTACAACCAGGGCCTTTCGGAGAGAAGAGCCGCGGCCGTGAAGGCCTACCTCGCGGCACATGGCATCGATGGCGCGAGGATCCAGACCTCGGGGCACGGGGAGGCCGATCCCATAGCGGACAACTCGACGGAGAAGGGCAGGTTCCAGAACAGGCGGGTCGAGGTTCTGATCCTTTCCGAGTAGGGAAGTTTCGAATCCAGACGAGCGCGACCTGCGGGCGTCCGCAAGAGCGGCACCCGCAGGTCCGTCTCGCGGAGCGCGCTCCAGGTATTGACCGGACCGGGGCCAGGTGATCCTCCGGCTGGCGCATTGAAGTCGATTTGCGATCGGCTGTAGGAGAACCGCTACAGTACGTTCACTGACGAAGGGAGAGAAGGTGAAGAAGTACGGTGCGGAGTTCTTCGGAACGTTCTGGCTCGTTCTTGGCGGGTGCGGCAGCGCTGTCATTGCTGCCGCTTTTCCGAAAGTGGGCATCGGCCTGCTTGGCGTTGCGCTGGCGTTCGGCCTGACGGTGCTGACCATGGCGTTTGCCATCGGCCATATCTCGGGCTGTCACCTGAACCCGGCCGTGTCGGTCGGGCTCTGGGCCGGAGGCCGATTCCCTGCCGGCCAGCTCCTGCCGTACATCGTGGCGCAGGTGCTCGGCGCCATTGCGGCGGGCGGCGTGCTTTACGTCATCGCCAGCGGCGCCGCCGGGTTTGATGTCTCGCAGGGTTTTGCCTCAAACGGCTACGGAGCGCATTCGCCTGGAGGGTACTCGCTCGGCTCCGGCTTCGTTACCGAACTCGTTATGACCTGCTTCTTCCTGCTCATCATCATGGGAGCGACGGACAAGCGCGCGCCCCACGGGTTTGCCCCGATCGCCATCGGCCTCGGGCTGACGCTGATCCACCTGATCAGCATCCCGGTCACGAACACCTCGGTGAACCCCGCGAGAAGCACGGGACCGGCCATCTTCGTCGGCGGCTGGGCGCTCGAGCAACTCTGGCTGTTCTGGGTCGCACCGATCATCGGCGCCGTGATCGGCGGCTTGCTCTATCGCTGGCTAGCCGAAGAGACGGCTTAACCCGCAGATTCCGAGCTCCGGCCGTCGCAGGGCGTCCGAGGCGCTGGAGTCATGCACGTTCCGCGCGATGTCCAGAATTATCCGCTTCGCATCAGCGAGCATCCCCGGGATTCGGGAGGCCGCCCGGCAACCGCCTTCCGCTGGCTTCTCGGGCCGTTACCGGGCGGTGTCGCAGCGGTTCGGGTCGCCGGTCTCGAGCCCCTGCCGCAGCCAGCCCGCGCGCTCCCGCGCGGAGCCGTGCGTGAAGGACTCCGGCGCGACATAGCCCTGCGACATCCGCTGAAGGCGGTCGTCTCCGATCGCTGCCGCAGCGCGCAGACCCTCTTCGAAGTCGCCCGGCTCGATCATGTGCCGGTCCCGGTTGGCGTGGAAGCCCCAGACGCCGGCGTAACAGTCCGCCTGGAGCTCGATCCGCACTGACGCCGCGTTTCCACCCCGCCCGCCGAACTGACCGAGCTGGTTTTGCACGTGGTGGCCGATTTCGTGCGCGATGACGTAGGCGTCGGCGAAGTCGCCGGAGGCTCCAAACCGGCTCGAGAGATCCTGGAAAAAGGAGAGGTCGAGGTAGACCTTTCGATCTTCCGCGCAGTAGAAGGGCCCGACCGCCGCCGAGGCCAGGCCGCAGGCCGAACGCGCCGCCCCGGTGAAGAGCACGAGCTTGGGTCTCTCGTACGTGCGTCCGCTCCGCTTGAAAAGATCCGACCAGACATCCTCGGTGGAGGCGAGCACGACCGAGGCGAATTTGCCGAGCGTGTCGCCCGGCGCCGGGGCCGACGAGCCGGCCGGCCCGGGCGGAGCGGCGGGCGCGCTGGCCGGAGTGCTCGGAGAGCTCTTGCTGGACCATGTTGAGCAGCTGGAGTGGATTGACCCCCGTGAGCCAGGAAACGACGAGGAGAAGGATCAGACCACCGCAGCCCAGCGAGGCCCCCCGGCCGCCGATAGGGAACCCCCGCCGGTCTTCGACGTTATCGCTCTCGCGTCCCTCTTTCCACTGCACGCGCCAAAGCCTTGCACATTTTTCGCCAGAGTCCAACCCGGCCCAACGTTTTCCCGTCCCGGCCAGTAGAAGGAAGCATGGACCGGACATCCTCATGTCGAGCGAGGCCGCCCCGGCGCTGCAGCTTCTTCCAGCGGGTCCGCGACGGCGCCAGGGGGATCCGCGGCGGGGGCGTGACCGATCTGGCCCAGGCGAGCCCCGGCAAGGCGCCCGGAGGGAAGATGCAGCTCGAGTACGCAATCAATACGCTGTCACTCGACGCGGGCGAATCGGCGGGGTCGGTCGTCAGGCTCGACGGGTTCGCGCCTTCGCTCGTGGGCGACGGCCGGGCGCAACTCAAGACCGACGTGACGCTGCGGGACAGCGAGAAGGTGGTCGTGGGGACTTCGACCGTGCAGGACCGCGGACTCGTCGTCGTCGTCTCGGCCCGCGTGATCCGGTAGAAGGAATCGGGTGATCTGCGATCGGCTGATCGGGCGATTGACCTGGGCCTCGATCACCCGATCACCCGATTGCCTGACTCCTCTCTCGACTCCTCTCCTCTGAGTCAATAAGCTCCTTCGGGTGAGCGACGCCGTGCCGGCGCACAGACCCATGGGAAGGCGGGGGAGGACCGCGGCCGTGATCTTCGCCGCCACCGCCGCGTACCTGGGCTATGCGTGGCTGCTGTTCTGGCACGCTTCGTTTTCCGTCGGGGGATCCGACAGCTCCGGCTATGCCAACGCCGCGCGCCTCATCCTGACCGGCCGTGTCGTCGAACCGGTCGAAGCCTTGAAACACCTCGGGCTGCCCCCCGGTTTCGTGCGCGCCTTCATTCCGCTCGCCTTCGTGCCGGGGCCGCGGCCCGGCACGATGGTGCCTTTCTATCCGCCCGGCATGCCGCTTCACGTCGCGCTTGCGGGTCTCGTCGCCGGCTGGAATTACGGGCCCTTCGTCGTGAGTCCGCTCGCAGCCCTGGTGAGCGTCTTCCTGGCCTATCTGCTCGGTCGCGAGCTCGGCCTCTCGCGCCTCTTTTCGACCGCGGGGGCCGCGGTCCTCGCCCTCTGCCCGGTCTTCGTCTTCATGGCCGAGCAGCCGATGAGCGACACCGTCGCGACGATGTGGTCGCTCGCGGCCATTCTGTTCGCGCTTCGTTCCCGGCGGCGTGAGACCTGGGCGGCCGCGGCAGGCGCCGCGTTCGGGCTCGCGGTCCTCGTTCGCCCCACGGACGCGCTCCTGGTCGTTCCCGTGGCGTTCGCGATCCGCCTCCGGCCGCGAGCGCTCCTCTGGTTCCTGCTCGGGGGCGCTCCCTTCGCGGCCACCTACCTCGTCTGGAATCAACTGGGGTTCGGCAATCCGTTTCGCACCGGCTACTCGGGCCTAGGGGGATTCGCGCTGTCGAATTTCTCCGGACGGTTCCGTCACTACGGCACCTGGATCGCGAAGCTGATGACCCCGCTGCTTCCCGTGGGATGGGCCCTGGTGAGCGTGGATCGCCGAGTCGCGCTGCGAGATCGCTGCTTGCTCCTGCTCTGGTTCGGGTGCTTCTTCGTGTTCTTCTGCTTCTGGGGAGTGGATGGGGCCTGGTGGTACACGAGGTACCTGCTCCCCGCCATGCCGGCGCTTATCGTCGCGAGCCTCCTCGTCACGCGAGACGGCCTTTCTCCGCAACAAGGAGGCAGAGGCGCGTTGCTGCGTCGCGTTCTCGCGGTCCTCGCCCTGGCGATCGTCCTCGCATTCGAGCATTACTGGATTCGGGATCTGAACGTGTTGCGGTTCGGGGAGGGGGAGAGAATCTACCCCGACGCAAGCCACTGGGCGGAGTCGCAGGTCCCTCCGCGCTCGCTAGTGATCTCGATGCAGATGAGCGGGGCCTTGAAGTACTACACCGACCTGACGCCGGTTCGCTGGGACTGGATTCAGCCCGACCAGGTCCCTCTGCTGCGCGAGCGAGCCCGTGCCGAGGGCTACGAGTGGTTCGCGCTCCTCGCCCCCTTCGAAAACGAAGAGCTTCAAATGCGCCTGCCCTGGGGATGGACGAGGATGGGAACTCGTGGCGACATCACCCTGTGGCGGCTCGATTCGGACCGCTGACAGCCTGAGCGCCGCGCTGGCTATTTCGGATGCGTGGGAAGCCTCTGTGAGGGGGGCGGAGGCGCGGGGGCGCCGCGCAGCCGGTAGAGCGCCGTCCGCCTCTCGCCGCACGTGGCGCAGGTCCCCACCGGCTCGCCGCCGCGCAGGCCCTCGCGGATCCGGGCGAGCGGCGCGCCCTGCGAGATGGAGGCCAGACCCTCGGCGGGATAGACGCCGATCGGGGCGCCTTCCCAGTAGATGCACGGAGCGACGGCGCCGTTGGGCCGAATCACGTAGTAACGATCC
This sequence comes from uncultured Acidobacteriota bacterium, assembly GCA_963741435.1. Lineage (GTDB taxonomy): Bacteria > Acidobacteriota > Thermoanaerobaculia > UBA5066 > Gp7-AA6 > JAWOLE01. The sequence goes on from CAVUIX010000008.1 coordinate 7,336, forward strand.
GGGTAGGCGCAGCCGTGGAGTCGCTGGGCGACGGCGTGACGGCGATGCTCCCAGCGGTCGAGCCCGGCCCGGAGATGCCACAGCCGCCGCTTGACGCGAGCCACGAGAGCCTTCGGGCGATCGGCCGGCGGTTCGAACTCGGGATAGGAAGAGAGCCGCAGGCCTTGCCCCACGGCGTCTCTTGCGGCGCTCGCCAGCTCCGCGTTCAATTGCCGCGGGTCTTCGCCGGACAGCAGCTCCCGGCTCACGTCCACGCCGACCGTCGGCGACACATAGCGCACGTCGAGCTCTTCCGCGCCCCACTGCCGGGCAAAGGACGGCAGATGGGCGAGCTCCGCGCGGTTGGACTTCATCCACGTGAAGATGATGCGCAGGCGCGGAAGCCTCCGCCCCGAGGATCGCTTCGATTCGCGAAGAAGCTCGAGACGCGAAAGAAGCCGCTCCCACTTCGCGGGCACGCGGATCTTCTCGTAGGTCTCCTTCGTCGTTCCGTCGATCGAGGCGGCGACCGTCCGCACTCCGGCGTCCTGAATCGCCCGGACGCTCGTTTCGGTCAGCGCGAGCAGGTTCGTGGGGAACCAGAGGTCGGGCACCCCATGACGGCCCGCGATCGACAGAATCTCCGGAAAGCTCGGATGAATCATCGGCTCGGCCGCGCAACCCAGGGCCACGCGCCAGGCTCGCGGGAACATCTCCGCGGCGATCTTCTCGAAGACGGGGACGGGCATATTGCCGTCAGGGGGCTCGGTTCCGAAGGGCGGGAAGCTCAGCCTGTCGGTTCCGGCGAAGTAGCACATGACGCACTTCAGGTTGCAGCGGGAGGTGACGTCGAGGATGACGTTCAGAGGTCGTGACACTTGTCGATTATCGCATCCGCCCTGCCGGCCGAAGGATTGGTCGAACGTCGACCTCGGCGAGACTTACGAGAGGGCTGCCGCGAAGAAGTCCGAGAGGGCGGCGGCGACGGCGCCGGGTCTTTCCATTGGCGTCAGGTGACCCGACGCGGGGATGGAGACGAAGCGGGCTCCGGGAATCGCCGCCGCCATCGCCTGGCCTTCGGCGGGCGGCGAGATGACATCCTGATCTCCCGCGAGAACGATCGCCGGCACGGCAATCTGCGGAAGGAGCCCGGTCGAGTCCGGGCGGTCGCGCATCGCCGTGAGGTCGGACTCGATCGTCTCCGGCTTCTGCCGCAGGATGATCCGCCTGAGCCGCTCGACCAGGCTCGCGTTTTGCGCTGAACCGGGCGCGAGCAGCCTGGCGATCATTCCGTCCGCAATCGCGGCCGCCCCGCCGGAGCGGACTGCGGCGATCGCCGCTTCCCGACCGGCCTTCCCGGCTTCGTCATCGGCTCCGGCGCGCGTGTCCACCAGGGCAAGGGCGCCCACGCCGCCCGGCCCTCTCTTCATCAGCGCCAGCGAAGCGTAGCCTCCCATCGAGAATCCGGCCAGGCCGGCGGGAGGCGGAATCTCCCCGAGGAGCGCCTGAAGGAAATCCGCATAGCTGTCGATCGTTCCTTCCGGGGGCGTCGGGTTCTCGCCGCGCCCCGGCAGATCCGGCTTGAGAACACGGAAACGGCTCGAGAGCGTTCGAGCGACGCCTGACCACATCGCGCCGTCCAGCGGATAGCCGTGGACCAGGACCACCGCCGGTCCCTGACCGAGCTCCCGAATCTGGACCGGCTGTCCCTTCCAGTCGAGCCGCATCAACCCTCCCGAAAAATCAATGATACGGCCAGGTGTTTCAGAAGGGATCAGTTGTGGGTGAAATCGGCCGGCAAGCCGGTCGCGCCGACCGACAGGTCCAGAGATCGTCAAGGGCAACTCCTTCGGCAGAGAAGTGTTGTTTGGCCTCGATCCGGTGGGAGTCAAGGGTTCTAAGAGTTTCATTAGTACAACGGAATCACGGACCGGTCCGACGAGGAGTGCAAGAACTGTGAGATACGGCAAGCCCGGGGCAGCCCCTTGCAGGCCTGGGTGTGGTGTCTCCAGCCAGCTGCTGAAAAGGGCTGGGGTGGCGTTGCGAGCGTCGCGGGGTCGGATGCATGGCATTCGGATTGCTGCTGGCCGGCCCGGGTTATCTGCTTCTGCGAGGGGGGCTCCGAGGGCATGGGGCACGGTTGCGCGATCGGCCGACTTGCCCTGGAGTCCCGAATTGTTTCAGGATTGTCGCCATGAGAGATATGGTTCGTCTAGCGACAACGTCCGGGCTCTATTCCTGAGGGAGTTCTCATGGTGCGTCTGGCCCTGATCGAAAACGAAGCGGAATTGCGAGGCTCTCTGACGGGCATGCTTTCGCGCGCCGGTTATCCGCCCGAAGTCTTCGAAAGCGCCGAGGACTTCCTGGGGTCCGAGTCCGCCTCGACCTTCGAGCTGATCGTGACCGAGTTCCCGATGGAGGGAACCGAAGGGGCGGACATCCTGAAGGCCTGCCGGGCCGTGCCGGATCCGCCCTCTGTTCTCCTGGTGACGATGCCTGCCTCCGCCGGCGCCGCGCTCGAGGCGATGCGCCTGGGGGCATCCGACTACGTGAGCAAGCCGGTGGACCCGAGAGAGCTGGCCCACCGCATCGGCCTGGTGCTGGACTTGAGGCGCGTGCGGCGCGAGTGCCGGGCCCTGGCGGGAGAGGTGCGGCGCCGCCACGGACTCGCTCCGCCGATCGGCGAAAGCCCGATCATGCAGGACTTCCTGGCGCGCGCGCGCAAGGCTTCGGCGTCCTCTTCGACGGTGCTCATCCTGGGGGAGACCGGAATCGGAAAGGACGTCATCGCGCGGTACATCCAGTCCACCGGGCCGCGGGCGGACAAGATCTACCTGACGATGAACTGCGCCGGGATTCCCGAGAGCCAATTCGAGAGCGAGCTGTTCGGTCACGCCCGGGGGGCGTTTCCCGGCGCTCACAGCTCGAAGGCCGGCCTCTTCGAGGATGCTCACGGCGGCACGCTCTTCCTGGACGAGATCGGCTCCATGGCGTTGCCGGCCCAGACGAACCTGCTCAAGGTTCTCGACGAGGGAGCCGTCCGGCGGCTCGGCGAGAAGCGGGCGACCAAGGTGGACGTGCGGTTGCTCGTGGCCACGAACCGTGACCTCGACAGCCTGACCGCCGCGGGCGAGTTCCGTGAAGACCTGTACTACCGGCTCTCGGTCGTGACCCTGGTCGTGCCTCCGCTGCGGAAGCGGCCCGAGGACATCGAACCGCTGGCGCGGCTCTTCCTCGCGGAATCCGTCCGCCGGCACCGCAAGCCTCGTGCCTTCGCCCCCGGAACCCTGGAGCTGCTGGTCGGCTACTCCTACCCGGGCAACATCCGCGAGTTGCGCTACGCCATCGAGCATGCCGGCATCCTCTCGGAAGACGGCCTCCTGCGCCCGGAAGACTTCCCCTTCGCCCGGGTGCGCGCGTCTGGGCCGGGTGCCGCCGCCACGAGCCGTCGTGTCCGCACGCGCCCGATCGCGCAGGAGATAACGCCGGAAAAGCTGGCGCAGGTCTTGAGAGAGCAGGGAGGCAATCGTGTGCGTGCCGCGCGCGCCCTCCAGATCAGCCGGGCGACCCTCTATCGCCTGCTCGACCGCTCGGATTCGAAGCCGTCGGGAAGCTCCGAATCGGACATCGCCTCTGGCTAACCGTCGCGCAGCACGAAGCGTGCGACGTGGCTGCGGCCACCGGCGGGCGGCTCGGCCGGATGCGGCCTCGACCGCCCGCCTCGTCGCCCGCTCCGCGCTGCGCTCCCGCGGCGCGCGGCTCCTCCTTCGGTTACTTCGGGAGACTTCGCGCGCCGCGACCGGGGCAAGACGAGTGACCGGACCTGCGGGTCAGAGGAAGCCGGCGGCGCGCGCCACCTTCCGTGTCAGGGTCGGGATGGCGGCTCGGTCAAGCTGCCGCCGGGTAAACCAGCGGGCATCGGGGAACCGCGAATCGGGAATCGTGCGGCGTGAATCCGGTGACGCCGGGAAGACCTCGATCCAGATGCGGCGGTTGACGACAGTATGCCTCGCCTTTCCCCGGGGGCGGTCTTCGAGAACGAGGCCATGAGGGCGGAGTTTTTCGGCCAGGCGTCGGCGGGCCGCCAGCGGGGACCTTCCCTCGGCGCAGGGAAACTCCCAAAGCCCGTCGAGGAGCCTCGCCCGGCGCCGGAGGAGCAGCGTCCGCTCCTGGCGCCGCACAGAGGCCGCCGCGAGGAAGACCTTGACCGGCAGCGGCTTCCTCCCGCGACGCGGATAGTCCTCGGGCGACCCCCGGCGGCGGGCGGCGCAGCCCTCCGCGAGCGGGCAGACATTGCAGAGGGGGAGTCTGGGAAGGCAGATGAGCTGGCCCAGGTCCATGAGCGCGGCGGTCAGCCGTTCGGGTGGCCCGGAGGACAGCAGCCTTCGCGCCTGCCGTTCGACGGCGGCGCGATGGTTCTTCCGGCCCGCGATTCCCCGCATCGCGAACAACCGCGAGAGAACGCGCGTGACGTTCGCGTCGGCGGCGGGTTCGCGCGACCCGAAGGCGAGGCAGGCCACTGCCGCGGCGGTGTAGTCCCCGAATCCGGGCAGCCGGCGCAGATCAGCGGGATCGCGGGGGACCAGGCCTTCGTGCTCCCGCAGCATCATTCTTGCCGCGCGGTGAAGGTTGCGGGCCCGGGCGTAATAGCCGAGGCCCGACCACGCGGCGAGGACGCTCTCCTCCCGGGCGCGGGCGAGAGCCGGCAGGTCCGGAAACCTCGCGAGAAACCGCTCAAATCTGCCGCGGACCGCCGCGACCGTCGTCTGCTGGAGCATGACCTCGGAGACCCAGATGCGGTACGGATCGCGCGTCTTCCGCCACGGCAGCTCTCGCTTCTGGAGTCGCGACCAGGCAAGCAGCTTCCGACGAATCGGGTAATCCGATCGGGCGATCTGCGATCGGGTGATCGGGTGAATTGGGGCTCTGGTCAATCGCCCGATCGCTCGATCACCCGACCTTCTCTATGAGGGACTGACGGCGTCTCGGGGGGCGATCCAGCCGGGCTCGTGCATCAGGTCGGCGATGAACTTCTTCTCCTTCTCGTTGGGAAGGGCTTCCGCCGCATGCCGCGCGTACTCCTCGGGCGTCAACCGCTCTCCGGTCACCGAATAGGTCTGGCCGGCGAACTCGCCGATGGCGCGGTGGAACTTGAGGTCGGGCGCCGTGAGCGGCGGGGTGCCGGCCGGCAGGTGCTTGCTGATGGATTGGAGCAGCTTTTCGACTTCCTGGCGGTACATCTCCCGCGACAGCTCGTTCAAGTGCGCCTTATCGGGATTCTCAGGCTGCTTCGCCTCGTCGTAGCGCCCCTTCAAGCCCCACACGTAGAACCATTCGGCCGAGGAGGAGGAGTCCTTCCCGAAGAGGTCGTAAGCCGTCGAAAGCCACTTGTTGATGTACTTCTGCATCAGGGCCGGGGAGACCCTTCCCGCGCGCGCGATCCGCTGAAGCCCCATGTGGCCCGTGCCCATGTGGAAGCCTTCCTCCCGCAGCATCGGGCCCATCGATCGGGCCAGCGGCGCGAACGCGCAGGTCGAGAGCATGTTCAACTGGAACTTGCCGTCCCGGTCCACGAACTCGGTGTACGTGAAGAAGTCCACCCAGTTGTCCACGTCCACGTTGAACGAGCCGAGGAGCCGCGTGTTCTGCCAGGACCGCCGCTCGAGGAGCTTGCGCGCCTCGACCTTGCCGGTCTCGCCGAAATGGTTCACCAGGAGATGGCACATCTGCCAGCCGTGCCGCATCTCCTCGACCATGATCCGGGAGACGCTCTCCGTGTCGTAATCGGAAGGGGAGGTCTCCATCAGGTGTCTCTGCTGCTCGACGGAGGCGAACTCCGTGTCGCCCTGGTACACGATGAGGTTCAAGAGCGCGTCGCGGATCGGCTGGTGGGGGATCTGGGTGACCCGCTCCCACTTTCTCGCCCCCCTGAAATCCCCGAACTCGATCTCGTCGGTCCTCAAGTCGCCGTATTTCGCGTCGAATTGAAAATCGGCGAACGCGGGCGCGAGGCGCAGCCCGATGTCCTTCTGCCAGGATCGAAACGCGTCGATCCAGTCGTCGAAGGTCGCGATCTTTTTCATAATCCCACCAACATCTCTATCATAGCGGTTATGCCTGCAGGGGGACCTTCGTGGTCGAGAAGGTTGTGGGTTGCAGGTTATGAGTTGAGAGTTCAAGCCACGGTCGAATGGCTCGGGTCGACAACTCACAACACACGACTCACGACTCGCAACTGGCGGAGCGCCTGATGCGCATCGACTGGGAAGGCCTGATCGTCGGCTTCGAGAGCCGGTCCCGGCAGATCACGCACTTCTTCGACCGGCAGACGGGAGACGTCGAGCAGGTGCTCGTGCGCGACGCGGAGCGGCACGCGCGTGTGTCGGGCGATCCCCGTTACATCGCGCTGCCGCGGGACCAGGGCGAGCGCAGTCTCGGAGACCTCCAGGAGTTCCTGGCGCAGTGCGAGGACGAGGCCTGCCGCCGGGAGCTCGCGAAGGCGCTGGCCGGCAGCGGTTCCGCAGATTATCGAGAGACGCTGATGCGGTTCCCGAGGGAAGAAGCGAGGTTCTTCCAGTTCAAGGAGCACCAGGCGTTGAAGAGGGCGCAGGCCTGGCTGGCGGAGATCGGGATCCCGTTTCGCAAGCCGGAGCGGGAACCGTAGGGAGAATCGGGTGATCGAGCGATCGGGTGATCGGGCGATCTGCGGATCCGATCTTCCGTATGCCCGAGGTGCCGCGCATGGATCCGACCGAACGCCTGGTCAGCCTGCGCCCCTTGCGACTCGTCGACTCGTGCACGGGGTGTGCGCCCCGCCTTTCCACGGCCGTGCGCGTCGCGACACGCGGCGGGGCGCTCCTGGTACGGTTCGACGGCCGCGACCGCGGGGTGGTCGCGACGCTGACCGAAAGAGACGCACCGCTCTGGAAGGAGGATGTCTTCGAGGTGTTTCTCTCGCCGGACGGGTCGCCGGGCGTCTACTACGAGTTCGAGGTCAACCCGCTCGGCGCCCTCTTCGACGCGCGGATCGAGTCTCCCGAGGGGCGGCGCGAGACGATGCGCGCCGACGTATCCTGGAACTGCCCCGGGTTTTCCGCCCGCGTCGGGCGCCGGGAGGATCACTGGTGGGCGCGGTTCCGGATCCCCCTGGCTCCGCTCTGCCCGGACGTGCCCGCCGGCTGGCGCGCCAACTTCTACCGGATCGATCGCGGCGAACCGGACGAGTACTCGGCGTGGAGTCCCACGTTCGCGGAGCCTCCCGATTTCCACCGGCCGGACCGGTTCGGCCGGCTCCGGCTGCAATGACGCCGCGCTCTCATTTCAAATTCCACAGCCGGGTGATGTTGAAACCGAGGAAGTAGTCCTGGGACCTGAAGGCCGGGAGGGCGGCCGCGGCGCGGAAATCGGACCCGATGTACTGGTCAACGGTCGTCGCGCGGAGATTGCCGATGGTGAAGGCGAAGCGGTGCCGGAGGACGGTCTTCTCGACCGAAGCGATCCAGCCCGTGCCCCGGGCGCCCGCGTCGCCGACTCGCGGCACGACCTCTCCGTGAACGTTGACGGTTCTGGTCACGCCGACCGAGACCGCGAACGGAACGTTGAAGACGTCCGTGTAGGGATTCGGAAACTCGCCAAGCAGCGAATGTGAGGTCCTGGAGACATAGGTGGGGACCGCGGTGAGCCGAACCCGGGATCCGATTGAAAGGCCCAGGACCCCCTGCGCGAAAAAGCCGCTGCGGTCTTCCAGTCCCTCCGCGGTTCGCCAATCCTCCCCTAATCGCAGGGAGAGGCGGAACGGGCCGCTGGAAAGGAAGCGGTACTTCGCCGCGAACTCGAAGATCTCGAGCCCCCGCTGGGACTTCGCGGACGTGGCCCCGCTCAAGCCGCAGAAGCAGCGCGCCGGAGCGCGCTGGAGAGAGACCTCCAGATTCTGCAACGGGACGTAAGCCAACCCGATATTGATGTTCGCCGCGGAATCGAAGGAGAAGAGAGTGTGAGAATCGCTGTCCGGGACGGACTGAGAAAAGCGGTGGGAGATGAGCAGCGTCAGCGTTCCGAGCTTCGGCAAATCGGCGGAGGGAAGGTTGATGATGATGCTTCCTTCCGGCGGGGGGGCCGGCTCGGCGGGGGGCGTTTCCTGAGCGGCGACCGGCGCGGCGGCGGCGAGGATAAGCGGAGCCAACCTCCATGCTGCTCTCATGGCCCGCGCGGAGTATAGCCGCGCCGACCCGGCGCTGCTCGCTTTTACGGATTCTTCAGATGGGACGGAGGAGCCTCGAGGACCTCCCGGACTTTCCGGGCCAGGGCGTTGGGCGTGAAGGGTTTTTGAAGGAAGGCCGTGCCCGGGTCGAGGACCCCCTGGTGGCCGATCGCGTCGTTGGTGTAGCCCGACACGAAGAGCACCTTCATGTCCGGGCGAGTCGGATTGAGCCGCTCCGCCAGCTGCAGGCCGCTCATCCCGGGCATCACGATGTCGGTGACCATGAGCTGAATCGGGCCCTTGAACTCCCGGGCGACCGCCAGAGCCTCGTCGGGGTTGGCGGCCGTGACGACCGTGTATCCCTGGGTCTTCAGGATCCGCTGCACGAGCGAGCGCACCTCCGGCTCGTCCTCGACGAGGAGAACGGTCTCGTCGCCCGGGTGGATCGGCGGGGAGGTCTTGCGCTCCACAACCTCCGAAACGGGCTCTTCGACGCGTGGAAGAAGGACCTGGAACGTCGTGCCGCGGCCGACCTCGCTGTCGCACCAGAGATAACCGCCGCTCTGCTTGACGATCCCGTACGTCGTCGAGAGCCCGAGGCCCGTTCCCTTCCCGCGCTCCTTCGTCGTGAAGAATGGCTCGAAGAGGCGCGCCTTGACGTCGTCGCTGATGCCGACGCCCGTGTCGCTGACGGCGACCATCACATAGGAGCCCGGCTGGGTCGGAACATGGCTGCGGGCGAACTCCTGGTCGAGCTCGGCGTTCGACGTCTCGATCGCCAGCGTGCCTCCGCTCGGCATCGCGTCGCGGGCGTTCAGGACCAGGTTCAGGATGGCCTGCTCGATCTGTCCCGGGTCCGCCTTGACCTTCCAGATATCCGGGGCCTTTCGGGTCTTCAGCTCGATGTGCTCGCCGATCAGCCGGCGCAGCATCCGCTCGATGTCCGACACGACAACATTGACGTCGAGGACCTTGGGCTCGAGGACCTGCCGGCGGCTGAAGGCCAGGAGCTGCTGCGTAAGGGAGGCCGCCCGCTCTCCCGCCTTGCGGATTTCCTCGGCGTGGCTGCGGCGCAGGTCCTCGGGCGGGAGCTCTCCCAGGAGCAGTTCGCTGTAACCGGTGATCGCCGTCAGCAGGTTATTGAAGTCGTGGGCGATGCCGCCCGCGAGCTGGCCGACCGCCTCCATCTTCTGGGCCTGGACGAGCTGCTCCTGGAGACGCCTCTTCTCCTCTTCGCTCTTCTTGCGTTCCGAGACGTCATGGACGAACCCTTCGAAGTAGCGGGTGGTGCCGTCGGCATTGCGCACGGCCCGGGCGTCGAGCTCGAGCCAGATGGGCGTTCCGTCCTTCCTCTTCCAGAGCACCTCCTGCCGGTGGGCTTTTCCCGCCGCTTCGAACCTCGCGATCAGCGCCCGCCGCTCCGCCGGGTCCGCGTAGATCCCGTCGAGGTTGTGTCTCAGGAGGTCTTCCGGCGAATCGTAGTCGAGAATCTCGGCGAGCGGCGCGTTGACGGTGATCAGCGACCCGTCGTGGCGCGACTGGTAGATCCCGACCGTGGCGAAATCGAAGATGTCGCGGTACTTCTGCTCCGACTGCCGCAGCGCCTCCTCGGCGCGCATCCGCTCGGTGACGTCGGTGGCGAGTACGAGCTGTGCCGGACGCCCGGTAAACAGCAAAGGGTGCGAAGCGATCTCCACGGCGATCCCCGTCCCGTCCTTCTTGCGGTGACGCCAGATGCCGGCCTTGTGGAACTCGTCGGATTGCGAGGCGAGGCTCTGCAGGAGCGCGGGGACTTCCTCGGCGAGCCGGATATCGCGGATCGTCATCGCGAGGAATTCCTTCCGGGTGTAGCCGTAATGCTGGCAGGCGGCTTCGTTGACGGCCAGGAAGGCCAGGGTCTCGTTGTCGAAGACCCACATCGGCTGCGGGTTGTTCTCGAAGAGCAGGCGGTACCGTTCCTCGGACTCTCGCAGAGCCTGCTCGGCCCGCCGGCGGTCGGTGATGTCACGCAGGATCGCCTGGGTCGCGGTCTTGCCCTGGAACGTCATGCGCGCCGGCGTGACCTCCATCTCGAAGCGAGAACCGTCCGCCTTGAGTCCCACGACCTCGTGCCGCTCCGGAGGGCCGCTCGCGGCGGAAGCGCCGAGGATCGCGGCCAGGGCCTCCCGCGCTTCCGGGACGGCCAGGTCGAGGAAGCTCTTGCCGGCCCACTCTTCTTCGCGGGTCCACAGGAAGATCTTCATCGCGGCCGGATTGGCGAACACGATGCGCCCCTCGGCTTCGGCGACGACCCCCTCGCGCGCCTGCTCGAGGAGATTCCTGTAGCGCGCGTCACGCTCCGCGATGTCCCGGTAGTGGCGGACGTTGATTTCCAGCAGCGCCTTGTAACTGGCGTCGCGGTCCGAAAGGTCCTGCCGGTACCGGCTGCGCAACCGCCACCAGGCCGCGAGTGCGAGGGCGCCCGCAAACGCGAACAGCGCGAGCAGGATGGCCAGAGTCGAGGTCGTCACGCGCGGAGGAGTCCGGCTCCCCAGTGAAGTCCCGCGCCGAGAGCCGTGAAACAGACGAGGTCTCCCGGCCGGATCCTTCCTTCCCGCTTCGCTTCGTGGAAAACGAGCGGAAGCGTGGCGGCGGTCGTGTTGCCGTACCTCTGGATGTTGTTGAACACCTTTTCGTCCGGCAGGCCGAGGCTCTTCTGGACCGCTTCGTTGATGCGCAGGTTCGCCTGGTGCATCAGGAGCAGGGAGAGATCCGCCAGCGTCAGCCCGTGTTTCTCGAGCGTCTCCTCGACGATCCGCGGCATGGCCGTGGTCGCCAGCCGGAAGACCTGCCGTCCCTCGACGACCGGGATGGTCTGGTTCTTCGCGAACATCTCGGGCGAGAAGTACGGAAAGCTCGCCGATCCGCCCCCCGGCACGTAGAGCTTGTCCCAGTGCGCTCCGTCGGTGCGCATCTCGAAACCGAGAAAGCCCCGCCCATCCCCCGAATCGTCGGCCTCGAGGACGAAGGCGCCGCCGCCGTCGCCGAAGATGACCGCGCGGTCGCGGTGCGCGGTGCCCCAGGCGTGGGCCTCGGGGGTGACCGGTCCGTCCGATTCGCCGAACATGATCGCCCACTCGGCGTCGGTCCAGGGATAGAGCGACGCATGGCACTCGGCTCCGACGAGGAGCACGCGCCGGTAGGTCCGCGAGCGGATGAACGCGTCCGCGACATGCAGGCCGGAGAGAAACCCGGCGCACTGCATCCGGATGTCCAGGGCATGCGTCTTCGAGAGGCCGAGGCGGGCCGCGAGAAGGCCGCCGTTTCCGGGGAAGTAATGGGCGGGCGTCATCGTCGCGAACACGATCAGGTCGATATCGCCGGGCTCGATCGCGGCGTCGGCGAGAGCGCGCCTGGCCGCCTCGAACCCGAGGTCCGCGGAGGAAACGCCCCTGCGGGCCAGCCGGCGCTCTTCGATGCCGGTGCGCTGGCGAATCCATTCGTCGGTGGTGTCCATCAGGCGCGAGAGCCGGGCGTTGGTGACGACGCCCTCGGGCACGAACATGCCGGAGCCCCGGATGACTGTCTTCGGGGGATTCACTTCTGAAATTATAGCTGTCGGCTGTCGGGCAGATCTCAACAGCCAAACAGCCGGAGAGCTGAGAGCGGAAAGCTGCGAGCTACTTCAGGCCGGCGATCTCGATGTCGCCCGTGGCGGCGTCTGCCTGGGCGGTCTGCGCGTAGACACGCATGCCGGGAGTGGCGGTCACCGCGATCCGGCCGGTGGCCAGGTCGGAGACTCCCAGTTGCTGCATCACGAAATTGATCCGAACGGCCTCTGACGCGCCGACGTCGGCCGAGAGGCTGCCGATCTCGTTGCCCAGGGCATCGTAACCGACGATGGTCACCGTTCCGGCGTCGCCGCGATTGAAGAGGAGAAGGTGCGTCCGCCGGGTGTCGGTCTGCGCGATCCCGAACCCGGTCGCCGTTGCCCCGTCCGGGATGGCCTCCCCGCCATCCAGGGCGGCCGCGAACGTGGCGTAGTCTCCTTCGCTGCGGCGGGACGCGATGCGAGAGGACACGGCCACCGCGGCATCGGAGGAAACCAGAAACGCGCCCTGCCCGGCGGAGACCGAGAAGAGCGTCCCGAGAACATCCGCGATGACGCGGCTCTCTCCCGGCGCCAGCGAGGCGGTCGAGACGAGCGGAGGGTCCCCGGAGTCGCCCGGGAAATAGGAGATGGTGACGTTGGCGGGGTTCGAGAGATCGGGGTTGGCCAGGTTCAGGTCGGACACGAAGCTCGCGTCTCCGTATCCGACGAGCGTACCCAGGTTGGGAATCACCGCGTCGCTCGTTGGCGCGACCGGCAAGGATGTCGCCACGTCGCCGCTGCCGGTATCCACGACGTTGACATACGGCTGCAGCGAACCCGAGGCCACGGAGACCAGGATCACGTCCCCGGGCTCGGACGGGACTCCAAAGGCCGTGGCGGCGGGGTTGAACTCCTCGGCAATGTTGGAGGCGAGCGAGAACTCCCGCGTTCCGCGCACGGTTCCATCCGGCGCAACCAGTTTCGCCGTGGCCCTGGCGCCGGTGGGACTGAAGAGACCGAAGACCGAGACCTCGGAGGAGCGGCTGCCCGTGAAGAGGACCCGCGTCGCGCCCTGCCCCATCGAGTCCGCGGCGGAGAGGGCCGGGATCGAGAATCCGACGGAGGAGCCGTCATCGCGCGAGCGATAGGAGCGCACCGTGGCGGCCAGGTCGGCCGCCGCCCCGCTCGTGATGTCCAACCGGACCGGTCCGAAGAGCGCCACGAGGTCGGAGCTCGCGCCCGCGAGTGCGTCGGAGATCAGCTTCGTCTCGCCCGGCGCGACCGTGAAGGTCGACCTGGCCGCGAAGGCCGCCGGAGAATACAGGAAGAGGATGTCGCCGGAGATGGGCGCGCCGCCCCGGTTGTAGAGGGTGATGTCGGTCTTGATTCGAGGTCCGAGGATCCCGCGCGCGGCCGCGACGGGGGTCGTCAGGTCCGTGGCATTGCCGATGGTCTGAAGAACGAAGCGCTGGAGACCCCCGTCCGCGCCGGCCCAGATCACTCCGCCGTCCACCGTGATCCCGTAGGCGTTGCTCAGGCCGTACTGGATGCGCAGGATGCCGAGACTGTCGCCGGTCATCGTCAGGTCCGCGGGCGCAAGCACCTGCGGTTTGGCGGTAAAGGTGGTGGGCGTGATGACCGAGTCTCGAACGAGCCCCTTCAGATTGTTCGGCACCGCCCCGACGATCAGGGTCGTCGGCGTGAGCGTGGTCGCCGAGTGACTGGCCAGGAGCGGGTCGAGCACGACGATGCGGCCGTTGGTGGCCGGCGCTTCCGAAACATAAACGCGCCCGCCGAAGAATTCGAAGTGAATCGGGTCGGTGAAGCCCGGGTATTCCGTGACCTCGCCGGTCGCCGTGTTGAACCTCTCCATCGTTCCGCCGGTGAGCAGACTGATCCAGAGAAATCCCTGGTCGTCGAACCCGATCTGCGACGGGTTCAACCGGACGCTCGGATCGAAGAAGGCCCAGGAGGTCTCGGTCAACGCTCCAGGCGTGTATCGGACGATCCGGTTGTTGCCGAAGTCGCTCATCCAGAACGTCCCGTCCGGGGCGACAACCAGGTCGCTGTAGGCGAAGGTCTGCGTCGAGCGGTAGTCCACGACGTCGAGCGTCGCCAGGTCCATGGACTGGAGCCGGCCGTTGGTCTGCGGGATCCACACCTTGCCGTCGGGCGCGAGATAGAAGGCGGCCGGGACGGATCCGGGGAGGATCCACTCCCGGAGCTGGCCGGTCGTCGTGTCCAGCCGGGCGAAGACCGAGCGTCCGGCGTCGATCAGACTCTCCCCGTTCTCGATGAACCAGACGATGTTGCCGTCGACCTTGAAGTCCACCGGGTTTGCGCCGAGGTCCTTGTCCTCCCGGATCTGCCACTGCTTCATCGTCACGCCGTCGCTCTGGAGCTGCACGATCCTGTCGTTGGAGGGCACGAGGAACCAGACGGTCCCGTCGGGCTGCGTCTGGACCCCTACCCCGCTGACAGCCCTGGAGTTCTCCACCGCGAGCAGTATGCCGGCCGGGACCGTCGTGGCGGTCTGGGCCGTCAGCGCCGGGCTGGAAACGAGACAGAGGAGGAGCAGAGGCAAGTAACGGCGCTGATTGGACATCGGGCGATCATAACGCGGCGGTCCTCGAGGACATTTCCGGTCTGCGGCCGGGGTTATCCTCTTCGAGGAAACTGGATGGCTCCCACCTCCGCGATCGCACCCGCTCTGGCGCGCCGCACGGCGCCCGCGGCGCCCGAGCTCGTCGAGACGCTCCCCGACGGGCGGCTGCGCTGTTACTCCTGCGGCCACCGCTGCCCGATCCCGGAGGGCCGCGAGGGCGTCTGCCGGGTGCGCTACAACGAGGGGGGCACGCTGCGCGTCCCGTGGGGTTACGTCGGAGCGCTCCAGTGCGATCCGATCGAGAAGAAACCGTTCTTCCACGCCCTCCCCGGGTCTGATGCTCTGTCCTTCGGGATGCTCGGCTGCGACCTCCATTGCGCCTACTGCCAGAACTGGTTCACCTCGCAGTCCATCCGGGATCCCGAGGCGGTCGCGCAGCCGCGCGATATCGCGCCCGAGACTCTCGCACGGCTGGCGCTGGAGAGCGGCGTGCCGACCGTCGTTTCGACGTACAACGAGCCGCTCATCACCTCCGAGTGGGCCGTCGCCGTCTTCCAGGAGGCGAAGAAGCGCGGCCTCTATACCGCCTACGTCTCCAACGGAAATGGCACGCCTCAAGTGCTCGACTACATTCGGCCCTGGGTGGACTTCTACAAGGTCGACTTGAAGTCCATGGACGACAAGCACTACCGGCAGCTCGGCGGCGTCCTCCAGAACGTTCTGGACACGATCGCCGGAATCCACGAGCGCGGCATCTGGCTCGAGGTCCTGACGCTCATCATCCCCGGCTTCAACGATTCGGAGGAGGAGCTCGACACGGGCGGCCGGCTTCGTGGCCTCGATCTCCCGCGACATTCCCGTGGCATGTGACGGCGTTTCACCCGGACTACAAGATGACCGACCGGGGAGCGACTCCGGCGGCGACGCTCGCGCGAGCCGCGGAGATCGGAACCAGGGAGGGGCTGCGCTACGTCTACGCGGGGAACCTGCCGGGCCGGGTGGGGAAGTGGGAAAACACGCGCTGCCCCGAGTGCCGGCTGGAAGTCATCGAGCGCTTCGGCTTCCGTGTCGTTCAGAACCGGCTGGCGGCGGGAGCCTGTCCCCGTTGTTCGACCCCCATCCCGGGCCGCTGGAACGCAAACGTCGAAGGAACGACCCGGACCCACGGAATCCCCCTTCCCGTTGTCTGAGCCGATCACCGGCCACCGGTTCCCGTCGGTAAACTCGCGAACCCCGGTTCTCGTCTATACCGCATTGAAGGCCATCAAGGGGGCCCGATGAGCTCGATAAACTGGACGAGAGACGGCGCCGCTCACCTTCTCCGAAGGGCCGGGTTCGGCGGGACTCCCTCGGAAATCGACGCTCTCCACGCCAGAGGCCTCGAGGGGGCCGTTTCCTCGCTCGTGGACTTCGAATCGGTTGACCTTTCCGCCTACGAGGCGAGCCTGGCCGCCAGGGGCTACAACCTCGTGACGACTCGCGGAATCCAGCAATGGTTCCTGGACCGGATGGCGTTTTCTCCCCGCCCCTTCGAGGAGAAGATGACCTACTTCTGGAACCTCCACTGGACCTCCGGAATCGCCAAGGTCAAAGGGGTCACGCTCATCCTGAATCAGAACAAGACCGAGCGGCGGTACGCCGTCGGGAAGTTCGACGATCTGGCCGTCAAGATCTCTCAGGACCCGGCCATGCTCTACTGGCTGGACAACTGGCTCTCCCGCGCGGCGCGGCCCAACGAGAACTACGCGCGCGAGCTGATGGAGCTCTTCACGCTCGGCGTGGACAGGTACACCCAGACCGACGTGACCGAGGTCGCGCGGGCTCTGACGGGTTGGACGATCCAGGGATACACCCAGGCGGACAACTACAACGGCGCCTTCTTCGTGGACAACGCCGCGTTCCACGACAACGGCTCGAAGACGATCCTCGGCCAGACGGGAAACTGGAACGGCCTGGATGCGATCCGGATCATCCTCGATCACGCGGACGCGCGGGGCTCGGTCTCGGGGCGCTTCCTCGCAGCCAGGCTCTGGAGGTTCTTCGCCTATGACGACCCGCCCGACTTCATCGTGGATCGGCTCGCGTCCGTTTACGTCTCTTCGGGCCACGTCGTCAGGGAGGTGGTGCGCGCCATCTTCCTCTCTCCCGAGTTCTACGAGGCGCACACGCGCAAGACGTGGGTTCGCAGTCCCGTCGAGTACGCGGTGGCGCAGGTGCGGATGCTCGAAGGCACGACCGACTTCCAGAGCGCCACGAACTCTCTCTCGGGAATGGGGCAGGTCCTGTACAACCCCGAAGACGCCAAGGGCTGGGACTGGGGATTCTCATGGATGAACACCGGGACCCTCTTCGCCCGAGCCACGCTCGCCAACGCGCTCGCGACCAACCGCGGAGCGGCCGGGACGCGGTTCGATCCCGGCAGGCTTCTCGCCGACAACGACGCCTCGACGGCCGAAAAGGTCGTGGACATCCTGGCCGACCGCCTGAACATTTCCGACGTCGCGCCCGACGTCCGCGCCGCGTGGATTACCTACATGAACGCCAACGACGACGGGTCGCGAGGGACGTGGACGAACACGACCGCCAACGTGGACAAGAAGGTCCGCGGGCTCGTGCACCTGATGCTCACGAGCCCGGCGTTCCATCTCGCGTAGGGGAGGGGCTTGCGCCTCCCGCTCTCGAGGAGGAGAGGAGAACCGGACATGCCAATTTCCAGACGCGACTTCCTGCTCCGGAGCGCCGGTTTCGTGTCGGTGTCGGCCATGGTGCCGCGGTGGGCCGTTGCCGGGACGAAGGTGTTCGAGGAGTCCGTCGGAGCGGGCGCCGCCAACCGCACCCTCGTCGTCCTGGAGCTGATGGGCGGCAACGACGGGTTGAACACGGTCGTTCCCTACACCGATTCGGCGTACCCGCTGGTGCGGTCGCGGATCGGCATCCCCCAGAACACGGTGCTCGCGCTCGACGGCCGCCTGGGGTTGAATCCCGTGATGACCGGACTCAAGGCCCTCTGGGACCAGAATCGCGTCGCAGTTCTGGAGAACGTCGGCTATCCGAATTCGAGCCTCTCCCACTTCTCCTCCCGCGACATCTGGCACACGGCCGATCCCACGCTCGCGCAGCGGCGGGGCTGGCTCGGCCGCTGGGCGGACGCCGCGATCGGCAACAACGGCAATCCGCTCGCGTGCGCGGCAATCTCGCAATCCCTCCCCCGGACGCTGCTGGCCGACAGCGTCAGCGTCCCCTCCTTCGTCAACATCGCGACCTATTCGTATTCGACGGACGGGGCCTATCCGGGCGACCGCAACAACCAGCTCGGCGCGTTTCTCGCGCAGGGCGCGGACCAGTATGAAATCGAGAACACGGTCTCGGAGGTCACCGGTCTGGGCAATGCCGCGATCTCCTCGTCCAACATCCTGCAGACGGTCAGCAGCGGGTACGTGCCGGCCGGCGCATACCCCGCCGGGAGCCTCGGCGCTGGCCTTCTTCTCATCGCGCAGATCATCAACGCCAACGTGGGCGCCCGGATCCTCTACGTCACCTACGGAGGCTTCGACAACCACGCCAACGAGGACCAGGATCACGACACGCTCGTCAAGACCGTTTCGGACGCGATCAAGGCGTTCTTCGACGACCTGGACGGCCACGGAAAGTCCCACGACGTCGTCCTGATGACGTGGTCCGAATTCGGACGCCGGGTCCAGGACAACGCCTCCCGCGGAACCGACCACGGGACTTCCGCCCCGCATTTCGTCGTCGGCGACGCCATCGCGCCGGGCATCTACGGAAATCCGCCGAGTCTGACGAGCCTGGACTCGAACGGAAACTTGAAGATCGAGAACGACTTCCGTTCCTACTACGGGACGATCCTGTCAGACTGGCTCCAGGCCGACTCCTCCGCGATTCTCGGCGCGGGCTGGCCCAACCTGGGGTTCGTCAACAAGGCCTACATCTAGGCTGATCCAGGCCGCGAAGGCTGCGGCCCTGGAACGAGCAGAAGGCCAGCCACCGCAACGGTTGCGGCGGCGCGGGGCCGTCTGCGGCGTCGTCGCTCCTCTCCGATGCGCTCCGGCATCGCCCTCGTCGCGGCTCCTTGCATCCGACCCCAACGGCAATCTGAAATGGCAACGGACACCCTTTTCCGCTCCTGCTAGGCTGGTCCTGGCCGCGAATGGCTCTGGATTCATCCTCGGACCCGGATATCCGAACCTGGGGTTCATCAACACCAGCTACGTCTAGCCGATTTGTGATTTGTGATTTGAGAATGACAGGATCTTGGACCTTGTGACTCAGAACTCACGACTTCTTTTAGCCTCGGCCCGTGATTGCGGTATCGCAAATCACCAAGCACCAATCCGCTCTGATAGCCTCGTTCGATGATTGCAGGCCGGGCCACCCTCGAAGGAACAGCGAGGTTCCGGAAACGTTCTTCGACGGCTCCGGGCCACTTCCGTTCCGCAATGGGAGTCTTGCTCTCCTCGATCGGGCTCGGCACCTACCTGGGGAACGAGGACTCGGCGACCGACCGGGGGTTCGAGGAATCCATCGGCGTGGCCCTCCGCTGCGGAGCCAACGTCTTCGATTCCGCCATCAATTACAGGGGGCAGAGGAGCGAGCGCGCGATCGGGCGCGCGATCGCTCGCGCCATCCGGGAAGACGGGGCCGCGCGCGACGAGATCTTCGTCTCGACCAAGGGAGGCTACCTTCCTCACGACGCGGAGGACCCGCGCGACCCGCGCCGCTACATTCTCGAGACCTTCGTGGAGTCCGGCCTCGCGCCCCGGAGCGAGATCGCTCCGGGGGGCAATTGCGTGGCGCCGGGTTATCTGCGCGACCAGATCGACCGCAGCCGCGAGAACCTGGGACTCGAGACGATCGACCTCTATTACCTTCACAACGTCGAGGCGCAGAGGACGTCGGTCGACCCGGTGACCTTCCGGCGGCGCCTGAGGGCCGCCGCCGAGGTCCTCGAAGAAGCCGCGGCCGAAGGAAAGATCGGCTCATGGGGTCTCGCCACCTGGGACGGGCTGCGCGTTCCGCCCGAGCATCCGGAGCATCTCTCGATGAAGGCCACGCTTGAAATTGCCGGAGAGGCCGGCGGTGGAAGGCACCATTTCGCGGCCGTCCAGATGCCGCTCAATCTCGCAATGGCGCAAGCCGTCGCGTATTCGTCGCAGGAGGCGGAAGGGGGAAGGGTCTCGGCCCTCGCCGCCGCGGCAAGTCTCAACCTCGCCGTTTTCGGCTCCGCGTCGCTCCTGCAGGGCCGGCTCGCCGGAGACTTGCCCGAGGAGATCGTCGAGGCTTTTCCGGAGGCCCTTTCGGGCAGCCAGAGAGCCCTCCAGTTCTCGCGCTCCGCGCCGGGGATGACCACGAGCCTCGTCGGCGTGTCCGACCCTGGTCACGCGCGTGACAATTTCGCGCTGTCGGCCGTCGAACCGGCCGATCCCGCCAGGGTCCTGGCGCTCTTCGGCTGAAGAGGCGGACTCCGGGCTTTCCGGGCCCTTTTCCGGTCCCGCACGATTTTCCTTCCATTTGACCTGATCTCGGATAGAATCATGCTTTCCCGCCCGGACATCGTGTCAGCGCGGCGGGCGTTTGGGAGTTCATGTCCGAAGACCCCTTGTCATCGCAAGGTTCCGCGTTTGTTTCCGTTCAGACGGAAGCTCCATCCCCGGGCGAAGGTCCGGCCCGGCCCCATCGCCGGCGCCGGCGCCGCCGCCGGCGCGGGGGCGGACGTCCTCCTTTTTCGAACGGGGTTTCCGAGCGGCTGGACGACCTTCCCGTCACCGGTCCGGAACGGCCGGTCGAAGGGGTGCTCTTCCTTCCTCCCCGCGAGAACGCGCCGGGAGTACTCGTCTCGGCCAAGAGTAACTATCTTCCGACGCCGGGCGACCCGCTCGCCCCGCGCGACCTGGTCACGCGGGAAGGCCTGGAGGCCGGGGCGATGATCACGGGGATCGGGATCGAGGGAGGCCGGCCGGTCTTGAAACGGGTCGAGAAGGTCGAAGGTCTCGAGCCGGCGGCCTTCCGCCAGCGTCCGGCCTTCAACGAGCTGGTCTCGATCGACCCGCACGACCACCTGCAGCTCGAGACGGAGCCGGACGAGATGTGCGGCCGCGTGGTGGACCTGCTCGCGCCCATCGGGCGCGGACAGCGCTGCCTGATCGTGGCCCCTCCGAAGGCCGGCAAGACCACGCTCTTGAAGCGGATGGCGCACGCCGTGTCGGTCAACGACCCGGACGTTTACGTCATCGTCCTCCTGATCGACGAGCGCCCGGAGGAGATCACCGATTTCCGACGCAGCGTACGGGGTGAGGTGATCGCGTCCTCCGCCGACCTCTCGGCAGAGAACCACATCGCGGTGGCCGAGATCGTCGCCGAAAGAGCGCGTCGCCTGGTCGAATGCGGCAAACACGCCATCATCTTCCTCGACTCGATCACGCGGATGGCCCGCGCCTACAACCACATGCAGAAGGGGGGCGGCAAGATCATGTCGGGCGGCATCGACGCCCGCACGATGGAGAAGCCGCGCCGCTTCTTCGGCGCTGCCAGGAACGCCGAGGGGGGAGGATCCCTGACCATCATCGCGACGGCCCTGGTGGACACGGGGTCGCGGATGGACGAGATCATCTTCCAGGAGTTCAAGGGCACCGGCAACACGGAGCTCGTCCTGGACCGGGACCTCTTCAACCGCCGGATCTTCCCCTGTATCAACATTCCCCAGTCGGGGACACGCAAGGAAGAGAAGCTCTACGCCCCGGAGGAGCTGCCCAAGATCGTCAAGCTGCGCCGGGCCCTGGCGGCGGTGGACAAGATCCAGGCCATGGAGCTCGTGCTCGGCCGGCTCTCCAAGTTCCGCACCAACGCCGACTTCCTCAAGAGCTTCTAGGGTCTTCGCGCCAATCCGATCGGGTGATCTGCGATCGGGTGATCTGCGATTGACCGGGGCCTCAATCACCCGATGGCTCGATCACCCGATTATCCGATTCTTTCAAGAGTGGGTTAGCCTAAAGTCATAAGGTGATGGTCGCCGATCCGTCGAGTCCCGAAGTCCGCGAGGCGCTCGAAGAGCTGCAGCTCTACCTCTCCGACATCCTCCCTCCCCTGGTCGTGGCGGACGCCTTCAAGGTGCTGATGAAATTCCCGACGAGCATGACGGCCTCCCACATCCAGAAGTGGACCGCCGGGCAGTTCCGCGCCGGGTCGCCGATCAAGCTGTCGGACTACATCTTCTACGCCGTCAAGAAGGTCTTTCTGATCGGCGAGTTCCGGCTCGTGCCGCTCTTACCGTTCGAGACGTTCCTGGAAGAGCTGAAGAAACTGGTGCTCGACTTCTGCCCGGAGGGGGAGCGTGAGAGTCTTCGAAAGAGCCTGGAGCGGATTGCCGAGAGCACCGGCGCGCTGACCGCCTCGGTGGACGCGCTGATCCGCGGGCAATCGGGATCCTGGGGGACAGCCCCGGCGGCGACCGGGCCGCCCCTGACCGCCGAGGACATGCGCAACCTCCGGCGCTTCTCGCTGCTACTCGAACGGCTCGTGCTGCAAGCACCGGGTGTCGGCGTTTCGGAGCCGGGAGGGATGCCCGTCACGCTCGCCCAGGTCCTCGCCGCCGCGGCCCGAAGCTCGCGCGACCCCCGGGAGCTCGATAAGAACCTCGAAAGGCTGCGCGAGATCGGCCTGGAGATCGAAACGGCGGACATCTTCCGCACGCTCGCCAGCAGTCTTCCGGGCTGGGCCCCTCCGGAGCCGCGCCCGGTTTCCGACGCCGAAAGCGCCGAGCAGGACGCGCCGGCGCCGCCGCCGGAGAGCGGTGCCGTCGATGCCATGCACCGGATCGTCGTCCAGGCGGAGGATCCCGCCCAGGTCGCGCAGCGATTCAATGAGATGGTCAAGGCCGCGATCGAGCGCTTCAATGAAGGATCTCTTGCCCAGGCCGTCACGATGCTCGAGCTGGCCGATCGTATCGTCGGTGAGCAGGCCGTGGACGCCGGAATCGTCGAGGCCGTCCGGTTGAAGGGGGATGAATCCCTGGACCTCGAGCGCCTTCGGACCTACGCCGAATCGCAACGCGATCACGCCCTGTTGCGGCGTGTCCTCAGTTTCTTCACGGCGACGAGCCCGAAGGGGCTGCTGACCGAGCTGCTGCGAGAGATGAAGCGGGAACGCCGCAAGCTGATCCTCCAACTGCTCGAGGTGCACGGTCCAGCGGCGCGCCTTGAGGCGCTCGAGCGGCTCCGGTCCGCGTTCGGGCAGGGGGAGGGGGACGCGAAGTGGTATTTCCGGCGCAACCTTCTCTACCTGCTGCGCCGGATCCCACCGGCCAGGGTCGACTTCCCGTCCGACGAAGACCTCGATACGGCGGTGCGGCACGCCGTTCTGCGTTTTCCCGCGCCTCTCGTGAAGGAGGCGGTGGCGAACCTGGGGCAATTGAGGCACGAGAGGGCTGAGACCGCGCTTCTGACGCTGCTCGGCGAGTTGGAGAAATTGTTGCTCAAGCCCGGAGAGTCCGGTTACGACCCTCGCGAGATCCGCCTCATTCTCGATCGGGTGGTGGCGGCCCTCGCGCGATTCGGCTCCGCCAAGGCGCGCCACGCCGTGGTAGAGCACGGGCTGAAGAAGAAGGGGGAGCTGGGGGACACGATCGCGCGGCTCTCCGAGCTCGCCGGACAGGACCTCTCCGCCGATACGGAAGTCGTGGAACGCCTCCTGGCAGCGCTCAAAGCCAACGCGCCCCGCAGAATCCTCGGCATCGCCCTCCACTCCAACGACCAGAATGCCAAGCACCTGATCGAGGCCCTCTCGACGACGCCCGCTCCTGCCGTTCGGCAGGCTCTCGAGGACCTCGCCAGGCGCTTTCCGAACCTGGACGTGGGGACGGCGGCATCACGCGCGCTCGCGAGCCTGGACAGCTGCGCCCGGATACCCGAAGCGCCGGATGGCACCCGATCCGGCGAGCTCGAACTCTTCGGCTTGCCAAGACTGATCCAGGACCTGGGGGACTCCGGACTCTCCGGATCGATCTCTTTCAAGGACGACGCGGGAGAGGCCGTGGGGGAGGTCGTCTTATCGGGGGGGAAGATGAAGGCCTGCCATACCCGAGGCCTGAAAGGGGAGGAGGCCTTCTATCAGCTGCTCGAAAGGCCTTTCGCGGGGTCGTTCGTATTCCAACGGCGGCCCAAGGAGGCGTCCGGGGAGAAGACGCCGGATTCTCTTCCCGATTTTCTGACTCTCTGCCTGGAAGGCATGCGACGTTACGATGAGCTCCAGCAGGCCGCCGCGCTCGTGCCGGACGATCTGAAGCTGAAACCGACGGAAGTCCGGCCCGAGCACCATGCCGACGAGCTCGACGGCATGTTCGTCAACGGGCTCTGGAAGCTGGCCTCCGGCGGCGCAACGCCCAGCGAGTGCGAGGCCGCCCTGAAGGCTGATTCCTATCGGATCCGCCGCCAGCTCGCACACTGGATGGAGACGGGCGCCCTCACGAGCGCCTGACATGTTTCGAGTTTCAGGTTTCAGGAGGAGATCCGTTCCTGGAACCTGACAACCCCGTTGCGCTCCTTATCGGCGCCGGCTCTTCCTCTTGGTACGGCCGTAATTGTCCGGATCGTCCGCAGCCGGCGATGCGAGGGGAATGCGCACACGTGCTGTTTCGGCGCGGCGTGCGGGTTGACGGTGCGGGGGCCGGTGCGACACGTGGGCGCGGGGGGCGGAGGCCGCGGGCCCTCTGCGAAAGAGCTCCTCGGGAGGCCACTCGACCGGGATTTCGCGGCCGATCAACTTCTGGATCGCGTCCAGGGAGAAGACATAGTCGTCGCACGCCAGCGAAACGGCGGCTCCCAGTGCGCCGGCGCGCCCGGTCCGGCCGATGCGATGGACGTAGTCCTCCGCGTCCTGCGGCAGGTCATAGTTGATGACGTGCGACACTCCCTCGATGTGGAGCCCGCGGGAAGCCACGTCGGTCGCGACGAGCACGGCGAGCCGCCCCTCCTTGAACTCGTTCAGGATTTTCACGCGCCGCTCTTGAGGAACATTGCCGGCAAGCGCCCGGGTCGGGTAGCCGTTGGCCGACAGGCCGCGAACGAGCTCCACGGCGGTCGAACGGCGGTTGACGAAGATCAGAACCCGCTTGCCTCCTTCGCGTTCGAGGAATCCGAGCAGGAACCGGAACTTCTCGCTGGAAGACACGTGGTAGAGCACTTCGGTTATCCCGTGCGCGCCCACGCGTTCAGGCTCGACCTCCACCTTCTGGGCGTTGTTGGTGTGCTCGTAGGCGAGCTCCATCACCCGCACCGAGAGGGTCGCCGAAAAGAGCATCGTCTGCCGACGATGGTAGGGCGGGCAGCGGCGGAGGATCCTGCGCAGGTCCCGGATGAAGCCCATGTCGAACATCCGGTCGGCCTCGTCGATCACGAGGATCTCGATCTCCGCGAATGTCGTGGCTCTCTGATGTTCGTAGTCGATGAGCCGTCCCGGCGTCCCGACGAGCAGGTCCGGAACCTGACGCAACGCATCGCGCTGGCGGCGGTAGTCCATACCGCCGAACACCGCCAGTGTCTTCAAGCCGGTATGGCGCCCGAGCTTCTCGGCGTCGTCGCGGATCTGTATGACCAGCTCCCGGGTGGGCGCCACGACGAGCGCCCGCGGGCCGCGGCCGGGCCCGCTACGAGGCTGCCGGAGGAGCCGCGTGAAAATCGTGATGAGGAAGGCGGCGGTCTTTCCCGTACCGGTCTGGGCCTGTCCCGCCACGTCGCGTCCGGCCAGGCTGATCGGCAGGGTCCTGGCCTGGATGGGGGTCGCGAAAACGAAGCCTGCCTCCGAAATGCCGAGCCGCACCTGCTCGGGAAGGTCGTAACCGACCAGCGGAGTCGTCGTGAGGTGGTGTCCCGGATCAGCGGAAGTCATAGACACAAAAAGAGTTTATCAGATCCTGGAATCAGGGGCCGGAAACTGGCGACGAGGGATCCCCGGTTCAGTTTACCGATAGCCGGTTTTCGTTTCATGGCCCGCCCAGGGTCCGTCCCCAGTCGTCCAGCAACGGCTTCCCGGTCGCCCGCGCCAGGGCTATCCCTATGAGTCTCTTTTCCTTGGGGCCAGCGGCTCCCGCCACGGGCTCGAAGGTGCCTCCCACCCGGGCCGCCAGCCGCTTGACCGCCCACGTCCACCACGGGGGAAGCGGCAGATATGTCTCCCGCCAGGACTCGATCTCGTTCAGGGTGAGGCGTCGTACTCGTGTTTTCTCGAAGGCAGCCGTCTCGATCGTGACCGTTTCCGGTCCCACGGCGATGATCTCTTCGGAGAAAGCCAGGGCAGTAAGCCCGACGAAGGCGAGGGGAGTCGAGACCGCGATGGCCGCCGTCAGAGCCACGAGGACTCCCAGGGGCAGATCGGCGAATTCGCCTCTCCTCAGTCCGGACTCCCATGCTTCCCCCAGGTGCGCCGCTCCGTAGAGGGTGGCCGCCAGCAGAACGGCGGAAATCGCCGCCAGGCGAGCCCGGCCGCCCGGGGTACGGGCGAGCGGCAGGATCTCGATGCGAAGGCCACCGGACGAGGCCAGGATGCGAACCCGTCCCTCAACTCGATTCGACACGGAGGCAATTGTATGATCGGAGCTCCGGCACGCCCGGGCAAGAGGAGGAATCAAGAGTGGCGACGAAGAAAAAGAAACCGGCAAAGAAGGCCGCGCGCCGTGGAGCGCGCAAGAGCGCGAAGAGGGCCGCAAAGAAGGCGCCGGCGCGGGCGAAGAAGACTTCGAAGAAGGCAGCGGGCCGCGCGGGCGCGGCCAGGAAGGCGGCCTCGCGGAAGGCGGCGGGCAGGAAGGTCGTCAAGGCGGCGGCGAAGAAGCCCGCGAAGAAGTCCGCGAAGAAGCCCGCGGCCGCCAGACCCAAGGCGAAACCCTTGATCGCTCCCACCACGGGCGAGATGCCCGATGCCGGCTGGAAGGCGGAGGAAGCGCTCGAAACGGGGCAGGAACTCTCCGAAGAGCGCGAGGCCGAGAGGCTCGCCAGGGAAGCCGCGGAAGAGGCGGAAGAAGGAGAAGTCCCGGAGACAACTGTTCCCGAGGAAGATGCCGAGTGGTAGAATCGGAAGCACTGGAACTCATTGCCGGACTCTTGTCCGGCTGGCCGACGAGAAGGTCCCGAGCAATCGGGACCTTCTGATTATCGGGCGCTGCCGCGCGCAGTCGGAATCGGGATCGGCCGGCGATTCTCGTCGAGATTGACGAAGGTCACTTCGGCGCCTGTCACCTTGACGCGTTCCCGGCCGGCTTCGCCGCGCTGCGCGAAGACCTCGACGCCGATGGTGATCGAGGTGTTGCCGATCCTGACGAGCCGTGTGTAGAAGGAGACGAGATCTCCGACGTACACGGGCTCGTGGAATATGACTTCCCGCATCGCGACCGTCACGACGAAGGACGCACCGTGCCGCTTGGCTTCCACCGCTGCCGCCTGGTCGATGTACGAGAGGATCACGCCGCCGAAGATCGTCCCGTGAGCATTGGTGTCCTTCGGCATCATGATGACGCGTATGGAGGGTTCCGGCTTCGAGTTCATGCGCGGCTCCGCTACGGCACCAATCTTCTTCACGGTCTGGCGGAGGTGGGGATCTTCGGAGGCCCATAGGAAATCGAGATGCGGGCAACGAAGCCATCCGTCAGGTTGACCGTCATCGTGCCGTCGGCGAAGTAATACGTCCAGATCTCGTGCGTCGAGCTGCCCTCGGTCGCGATCGAAATGGAGGGGCGGCCAATCGCTTCGATGACGCGCCGGCCGGGATCGCCCGGGTTGATCTTGCCGCGCGACCCTGTCACGCCGCCGGGCATTACGCGTGAGCCGACGCCCGTCAGGGCTTCCGCCTGGCGGAAGAGCCTGTTCTCCCACCAGCGCGGGAGCCAGAGGGCCGCGGCGACCAGAACCAGAATCAAGGCCAGGGCGATGATGAGAGAAGTCCGCGGGCCTCTTTCCTCGCTCATCGGGCCGACTCGCCAGCACCAAACTCGAAGAGAACCGACAGGTCGAGAGTCTCCGCCTGCCGCTCCAGCTCCCGCGACGACTCGCCACGCGACGCGGCCGCCTGGCGCGCGACCTCGGCGATGGCCCCGCGAGCCGCCAGGACGTGCTCCCGCCGCTTGTCCGGGCCATCCGAGAGCGCTCCGGCGACGTGCGCGGGCACGGCCACGGCGGCCTTGCGCAACCGGCTGGCGGCATCGGGGGAGACACGCTTGAGCCGCTCGGCGAGCGCGTAGGCGCTCCGGGCCAGGGCCATCGCGCTCTCCCACAGGGGATGACTCTTGTAGGCGGGGCGCTCGGGCATCGAGTGTTGAGGGCTCAGGAGTCGAGAGTTCCGTGGCGACGTCAAGGGCAAGCTTGAAGCTTACCAAAGCGATTCCGAATGATGAACTCGCATCCCTTGACAAGCCGTCGGTTCGGGTAGGATCGGGCCATATGAAACAGAAAGTCACGGTCGTCGGCGCGGGCAATGTCGGCGCCACGGTCGCCCAGCGGATCGTCGAAAAAGAGATCGCCGACGTCGTCCTCATTGACATCATCCCGGGGCTCCCGCAGGGCAAGTCCCTCGACATGCTGGAGTCCGCTCCCGTCGAGAGGTTCGACGCGAAGATGGTCGGGTCGAATTCCTACGAGGAGGCGGCGGGGTCCGACCTCGTCGTCATCACGGCCGGCGTGCCGCGCAAGCCCGGGATGAGCCGGGACGATCTCGTGGCCACCAACGAGGGGATCGTTGGGGACGTCGTCCGCAAGCTCCTGCCGGGATGCCCGGACGCGATCCTGATCGTGGTCTCGAACCCTCTGGACGCGATGTGCGAGGTCGCGCGCCGCGTCTCCGGATTCCCGCGGGAACGGGTCTTCGGAATGGCCGGCATCCTCGACTCCGCCCGCATGCGCTGGTTCCTGGCCGAGGCCCTGGGCGTCTCCGTCGAGAGCACGCAGGCCTTCGTGCTCGGAGGGCACGGCGACACGATGGTGCCCCTGACGCGCTACTCCACGGTCGGCGGCGTGCCGGTGACGGAGCTCCTGCCGAAGGAGAAGCTCGACGCGATCGTCAAGCGGACGCGCGACGGCGGCATCGAGATCGTCAACTTCCTGAAGACATCCGCCTGGTACGCTCCGGCCTCGGCTGCGGTCGAGATGGTGGACGCGGTCATTCGAGACAAGAAGAAGATCCTCCCCTGCGCCGCGTACCTGCAGGGGGAATACGGCATGAACGACATCTATCTCGGCGTGCCGGTCAAGCTCGGGGCCGGCGGCGTCGAGAAGGTCATCGAGGTTGCCCTGACCGCGGACGAGAAAGCGGCGCTCGAGAAGTCCGCCGGCGCCGTCCGCGAGCTCTTCAAGATCCTGAAGGTTTGACGGTCCGGGTCCCTTGACGGCCGAACGGCACTTCTGGCTGAAGCGTCTCCACTCTCTCTCCGGCATCCTCCCGATCGGGGGGTACCTGGCGTTCCACCTGTACGAGAACTACACGGCAACGCGCGGAGCCGATGCCTACAACAGGATGGCGCGAACGCTGCAGGATCTCCCTTTCGCCGTGCCGATGGAGATCGCCATCATCATCGTGCCGCTCCTCTTCCACGGGATCTACGGGCTCTTCGTCACCTCGACGGCGAAGCCCAACATGATTTCCAACCCGTACATCCGCAACTGGATGTACTTCATCCAGCGTGCGACGGGCGTCATCGTGTTCGCCTTCATCCTCTTCCATCTCTGGACGACGCGGCTGGTCCAGCTCCAGGATCACGAGAGCCTCGACCTCTTCCGTCAGGTCCAGGCCGCGATTGAGAACCCCTGGATCTACGCCTTCTATCTCGCCGGCATTCTCTCGGCCACGTTTCACCTTGCCAACGGAGTCTGGTCCTTCTCGATCGTGTGGGGGTTGACGATCGGACCGAAGGCGCAGCGACGCATGCTGTACGTCTCGGCCGCCGTCTTCCTGGTCCTCTCCTACATCGGCGTCCGGGGCATCCAGGCATTCCGCCTGTAGCGATCCGATGGCAGAGAAGGAACGGATCATCATCGTCGGAGGGGGCCTCGCGGGCCTCATGGCCGCTGTCCGCGTGGCCGAGATGGGGATGGGCGTGGACCTCTTCTCGATCGTGCCGGTCAAGCGGAGCCACTCGGTCTGCGCCCAGGGGGGCATCAACGGCGCGGTGAACACGAAGGGGGAGGGAGACTCGCCCGACGTCCACTTCGACGACACGATTTACGGGGGCGACTTCCTGGCGGACCAGGCCCCGGTCAAGGCGATGTGCTACGCGGCCCCCGCGATCATCAACTTGCTCGACCGGATGGGAGTGATGTTCAACAGGACGCCGGAGGGGCTCCTCGATTTCCGCCGGTTCGGCGGGACGAAACATCACCGCACGGCCTACGCGGGGGCGACCACCGGCCAGCAGCTCCTCTATGCGCTGGACGAGCAGGTGCGCCGCTACGAGGTCGAAGGCCTCGTCCGCAAGTACGAGTACTGGGAGTTTCTCGGGCTCGCGCGCGACGCCGACGGGAATTGCCGCGGCATCGTCGGCCTGGACTGGTACTCGATGAAGGTCGAGGCGTTCCCCGCGGCCGCCGTGATGCTCGCCACCGGCGGGCCGGGAATCGTCTTCGGACGCTCCACCAACTCGGTCATCAACACCGGCACTGCCGCTTCCATCGCCTACCAGGAGGGGGCCTGGTACGCCAACGGCGAGTTCATCCAGGTTCACCCCACGGCGATTCCCGGCGCCGACAAGCTGCGGCTGATGTCCGAGTCGGCGCGCGGCGAGGGGGGGCGCTTGTGGGTGCCGCGCACGCAGGGGGACAAGCGCGATCCGCGCTCGATCCCGGAGAACGAGCGCTGGTACTTCCTCGAGGAGAAATACCCCTCGCTCGGGAACCTCGTTCCGCGCGACATCGCGACGCGCGAGATCTTCCAGGTCTGCCTCTCGGGGTACGGCGTGGACGGGAAGCGGCAGGTGTATCTGGACCTGACGCACATCCCCAAAAAGGAGCTCGACGTCAAGCTCGGCGGCATCCTGGAGATCTACGAGAAGTTCGTCGGCGACGACCCGCGCGAAGTGCCGATGAAGGTCTTCCCGGGAATGCACTACTCGATGGGCGGCCTGTGGGTGGATTTCGCCCGGGACGAGAAGAGCGGGATGATCGACGAGGGCTCGCTCCGGAACCAGTCGACCAACGTCCCGGGCCTCTACGCGGGGGGCGAGGTGGACTTTTCCATCCACGGCGCCAACCGCCTCGGCGCCAACTCGCTCGTTTCCTGCCTCTACGCGGGCAGGATCGGCGGCCCGGCAATGGTGCGCTACGCCCGCGAGAAGGCGGGCAAGCTGCCCGCGCCGGGCGGGGCCATCGCCGCGGCCAGGCAGCGGTGGGAGGAGGAATTCAAGAAGATCGGCGGCATGAACGGGCCCGAAAACCCGCATGTGATCGCCGAGGAGATGGGCGACTGGATGACAGACAACGTCACGGTCGTCCGCGAGAACGGCAAGCTCGGCGCGACGGAGACGAAGCTCCAGGAGCTGGCCGACCGCTGGAACCGCATCGGCCTGACGGACAAGAGCGCCTACGGCAACCGGGAGCTCTCCTTCGTCAACCAGCTCCGCAACATGCTCGTGATCGCCCGCGTCATGACCCGCGGCGCGCTCCTGCGGGACGAATCGCGCGGCGCCCACTACAAGGTCAGGGACCTCTCCAGGGGGGTCGCCGAGGACAACGCGCTGCCCCGCGACGACGCCAACTTCCTGAAGACCACGATCGCCGAGCACGCGCCCGACGGTCCGAGAATCAGTTATCGGCCGGTCGACATCTCTCTCATCAAGCCGCGCCCCAGGAAATACTGAATTTATGATTGGTGATTGTGATGGTGATTTGTGATCAGGACTGGCAAGAGGTCTGAGTCCGGCGGGTGGTCGTGCTACCCGGATCACAGATCACAGATCACAAATCACAAATCTTCTTATGCCTGACAAGATCCAGCTTCAGGTCAAGCGGCAGGACTCTCCGACGTCCAACCCTTACTGGGAGGAATACGAGATCCCCTCCCGGCCCGGGCAGAACGTGATATCGGTCCTGATGCAGATCGAGAAGAATCCGAAGACGCGGCAAGGCAAGGCGACCTCGCCGGTCGTGTACGACCGGGCGTGCCTCGAGGAGGTCTGCGGTTCCTGCGCGATGCGCGTCAACGGAGTGTCGCGCATGGCGTGCACGGCGTTGATCGACTCGCTCGAGCAGCCGATCCGGCTCGAGCCGATGGGGAAATTCCCGGTCCTGCGCGACCTCGCGGTGGACCGGCAGCAGATGTTCGAAGCCTTGAAGAAGGTCAAGGCCTGGGTTCCCATCGACGGGACCTATGATCTGGGTCCGGGCCCGCGCATACCCGAGCCCGAACGCGAGATCGCCTACCACTTCTCCCAGTGCATTACCTGCGGGAACTGCCTGGATGTCTGCCCGCAGGTCAACGGCCGCTCCAACTTCATCGGCGCCTCGGCCATCGCGCAGGCCAGGCTCTTCAACACGCATCCGACGGGGGCGATCATCGCTGCAGAGCGACTGGAGGCTCTCATGGAGGACGGCGGCGTGGACGATTGCGGCAACGCGCAGAATTGCGTCCGCGCCTGCCCCAAGTCCATTCCGCTCACGACCGCGATCGCCGAGATCTACCGCGCCTGCACCCTCCACGGCTTCAAGAAGCTGTTCGGAACCTAGGAGCCACCGAAAACCCGATGGACCCATATAATCCGCACTCGTCCATGAAGGCCAGCGCATGAAGGTCCACGAGTACCAGGCGAAATCCATTCTGGCTCGCTACGGGGTGGCGGTGCCGAGGGGCGAGGTGACCGATAGCCCGGCCGAGGCGAGGGAAATCGCGCACCGGCTGGGCGGGCGGTGCGTTATCAAGGCGCAGATCCACGCGGGAGGCCGCGGCAAGGGCGGCGGCGTCAAGCTCGCGAAGGATCCGGAGGAGGCCTACGCGCTGGCAAAGACGATGGTTGGCATGATCCTCGTGACGCCGCAGACCGGGCCGGCCGGCCGCGCCGTCCGGAAGGTCCTCGTCGAAGAGGCTCTCGACATCGATCGGGAGCTGTACCTGGGCATCACGCTCGACCGCGGCAGGGGTCTGCCGGCGATGATGGTCTCCAGGTCCGGCGGAATGGAGATCGAGGAGGTCGCCGCCCGGGACCCGAAAGCCATCGTCCGCGAGGTGCTCGACCCGGGGCTGGGGATGTTCCCTTTCCAGGCGCGCAAGCTCGCCTTCGCGCTCGGACTTTCGGGCGAGTCCTTCAAGAAGGGCGTCGGCTTCATGCAGTCCCTGTTCCGGGCCTATGTCGAGACGGACGCGTCGCTCGCGGAGATCAACCCGCTCCTCGTGACGAAGCAGGGGGACGTCCTGGCGCTCGACGCCAAGATGAACTTCGACGACAACGCTCTCTTCCGCCATCCCGACATCAAGGAGATGCGCGACCTCGCCGAGGAGGATCCGCTCGAGGTCGAAGCCTCGAAGTTCGGGTTGAACTACATCAAGCTCGACGGCAGCGTCGGCTGCATGGTCAACGGCGCCGGGCTCGCAATGGCAACGATGGACCTGGTCAAGCTCGCCGGCGGCGAGCCGGCGAACTTCCTGGACGTGGGCGGGGGCGCCACGGAGGAGCAGGTCAAGAACGCCTTCCGGATCATCCTCACGGACAAGAACGTGAAGGCCATCATGATCAACATTTTCGGCGGCATCATGCGCTGCGACATCATCGCGAAGGGGGTCGTCGCGGCCGTCACCGAGATGGGCCTGGCCACGCCGGTCGTCGTGCGCCTCGAAGGAACGAACGTGGACGAGGGGAAGAGAATCCTGCGGGAGTCGAAACTGAAGATCACTCCGGCCGATGGTCTGGCCGACGCGGCCCGAAAAGCCGTCGAGGCCGCGCGATGAGCATCTGGGTTGGCAGGGAAACGCGCCTGCTCGTCCAGGGGCTCACCGGCCGCGAGGGGACGTTCCACGCTCTCGCGAGCCGCGACTACGGCACGCAGGTCGTCGCAGGGGTCACGCCGGGCAAGGGGGGGACGACCCACGAAGGAATCCCCGTCTTCAACACGGTCGCCGAAGCGGTCTCTTCGACCGGGGCCAACGCCTCGGTGATCTTCGTTCCTCCGCCGTTCGCGGCCGATGCCATCGTCGAGGCGGCGGACGCGCACGTGGGGATCATCGCGTGCATCACGGAAGGGCTCCCGACCAACGACATGGTCCGGGTCAAGGCCTTCCTGGCGCAAGTCAACGCGACGGACGCAATGGTCCGGTTGATCGGCCCCAACTGCCCCGGGATCATCACGCCCGGGGAGTGCAAGATCGGGATCATGCCCGGCCGCATCCACAGTCCGGGCACGATCGGCGTCGTCTCCCGCTCGGGGACCCTGACCTACGAGGCGGTGGATCAGTTGACGCGCCTGGGACTGGGGCAATCCACGGTCATCGGCATCGGCGGGGACCCGGTCAACGGCACGAGCTTCATCGATTGTCTCCGGGCGTTCCGGGAAGACCCCGGCACCGAGGCCGTCGTCCTGATCGGAGAGATCGGGGGCATGGCGGAGGAGGAGGCGGCCTGCTACGTCGCCGGGAATTTCCAGAAACCGGTCGTCGCGTTCATCGCGGGACAGACCGCCCCGCCGGGACGCCGCATGGGCCATGCGGGCGCGATCATCGCGGGGGGAAAAGGCACCGCCGCCGACAAGGTCAAGGCTCTGGAAGCCGCGAAGATCTCCGTCGTGCGTTCGCCGGCCGACATCGGAACCAGGATGAAGGAAGTCCTGGGGAAGAATTGAAAGATTGAGAGATTGAAGATTGAAAGATTGGGCACGTGCTCAATCCTTCAATCTGATCAGTCCTTCAATCTTCAATCAATATGGAAAGAACTCTCACCATCATCAAACCGGACGCCGTCTCCGCCGGCAAGGCGGGCGCGATCCTGGCGCACCTCGAGAAGGAGGGATTCCGCCTGGTCGGAGTCAAGAAGCTCCGGCTTTCGCCGGAGCAGGCCCGCGCCTTCTACCAGGTTCACCGGGAGCGCCCCTTTTACGAGGGCCTCGTGCGCTTCATGACGGAGGGCCCTGTCGTCGTAGCGGCGCTGGAGCGCCGCAACGCGGTCGCGCACCTGCGTTCGACGATGGGCGCGACCGACTCGCAAAAGGCCGACGCCGGCACGATCCGCAACCTCCACGGGACCGACATCGAGCGAAACGCGATCCATGGCAGCGACTCGCCGGACAACGCCGCGAAGGAAATCGCTTTCTTCTTCTCCGAGGCGGAGCTGATCTGAAGAGATTGGTGATTTGTGATTGGGACAGAACGCACCGTCATCTCGATCACAAATCACAAATCTCAAATCACAAATCTCTCTTCTCCCTTCTTCTCAGCGAGACCAGGACACGGTTCGCCACTCCTCGGAGGATCTTGACGTCGCGCTCGGAGAGGGGCCTGCCGGCCACGATGCGGCGCCAGTCCCTCAGCGTCCGATCCCTGTGTCCGGTATCGTAGAACCCGATCGCGTCGAGCGCGCGATCCCAGTGGCCGATCGCCCCCTCGATCTCCTCCGCCTTCGCCAGGGGTTCCTGCCGGCCCGCTCCGTCGCCCTCTCCGGCCAGCCGCGAGGCTGCCAGCGCGACAGCGACGGCGTGCGAGACGTTCAGAGTCGGAAAGTCGGGCTCGGTCGGGAGCCGAAGAAAGACCGAGGCGTGCGACATCTCCTCCTCGGTCAGGCCGCTCTTCTCCGGGCCGAAAACGAGAGCCACGCGCGCCCGGGGGAGCCCTTGCAGGAAAGCGGGCAATTCGGAAAGCCCGAGCGCCTTGCGCCTGCCCCGACCTCGAAGCGACGAGGTGGCCACGACCGCCTGGAAATCCGCGACGGCCAGGGGAAGGGAGGGAAAGCGGCGCATGGCTTCCAGCACGTCGTTGGCTCCGGAAGCGAGACGGTGGGAATCCTCGTCGACCGGCGCCGCCGGCTCGATCAGCCGCACATCGCGGACGCCGAAGTTCTTCGACGCGCGCGCGACCGATCCCAGGTTGGCAGGGAGCATGGGGCGCACCACGATGACGGCGAGACGGCGGGAATCCACGGAACGGAATTATCAGGCCGGAGCGTCCTTTATAGGAGACGGATGAAACGGCTGACGTCGCTAGTGGCTCTCCTGCTGCTCGTAGCGGCCGCGGGAAGCGCCCGCCAGGAGACACAGCAGAAGCTCCCCGCCTACACCGAAAGCGCCGGTTCGGAATACGTTCTCGTGCCCGTCGTCGTCCTGGACAAGAAGGGCCGGTTCGTCGAGGGGCTCGAGAAGAAGAACTTCCAGCTCCGCGTTCAGGGCGTCCGCGTCGATCTCGACACGTTCGAGAAGGACGACAATGCTCCCGCCTCCTTCGCGTTCCTCATCGACACCTCCGGCAGCATGAAGCTCGCCCGCAAGCTCGACTACGCCAAGGCGGCCGTGCGGCACATCGTCAGCCAGCGCAAGCCCGGGGACGACTTCGCCCTGTTCGCCTTCGCCGAGGAGGAGGTGCGTCTGGTGTCGGATTTTTCGCAGGAGCCGGCCCGGCTGCTCGCGGCCCTGGACGGGCTCGAAGCCTCGGGGCAGACGGCCCTCTTCGACGCCGTCGCCGCCACTCCCTCCAGGATGCTCGCCGGGAAGAACGGCAAGCGGGCGATCGTGCTCTTTTCCGACGGAGTGGACAACGCCAGCCGGCTGTCCCCGGCCGAGATGGCAGAGATCCTGCAACAGGTCTCCGTGCCGGTGTACGCGGTCGGGATGAAGAACGCTTCATTCGACCGCCTGACCGACGAGGAACGCAGCCAGCTGTCCGTTGACAACCTGAGAATGCTGGCGGCATCGAGCGGGGGAAAGATGTACCTGCCGGGGGGAGAGGAGGACCTGGGCCCGGTCGCCGAGAAGATCGGCGCCGAGGTCCGGAAGCAGTATTTGCTGGGATTTACGGCCTCCGGCCAGGGAGAGGTAAAATACCGGATCCTGGTGGTCACGGTCGTCAAGCCAGGCACATGGGACGTTCGGGCCCGTCGAGGGTACCGGGGCACGGCTCCGGCCGCCGCGGCGGAACATTAACAACGGAGGATGGAGGTCTTCATGGTCAATCGAAGGTGGTACCAACGGGGTCTCGTCGGGCGGGGCGCTTCTTCTAGGCATCTTCGGGCTCAACGCGTGCGCGACCAAGCGGTACGTGGGCGAGGAGGTTTCTAAAAGCAGCGCGACGTCCGAGAAGAGGATCAACGAGGTGGAGTCTCAGGTCGAGGCGACGCAGACCAAGGTCAAGGAGCACGACACGAAGATCGCGGAGCTCGACAAGACGACGCGGGAGGCGCTCGACCGCGCTTCGGCGGCGGGCAAGCTGGCCGAAGGCAAGTTCGTCTACTCTCTCGTCCTCTCCGACGACGCGGTGAAGTTCCCGGTCAACCGGTACGAGCTGTCCAAGGAGGCGGAAGACAAGTTGAAGGACTTCGCCGAGCGGCTCAAGGGGGAGAACAAGAACGTGTACCTGGAGATCCAGGGACACACGGACGCGACCGGCGCCGACGAGTACAACTACAAGCTCGGGGAGGCGCGGGCGGAGGCGGTCCGCCGCTACCTGAGCAAGCAGGGGATCGCCCTGAACCGCATGTCCACGATCTCCTACGGGAAGGACGAGCCGGTGGATTCGAACAAGACCAGGGACGGCCGCGCCAAGAACCGCCGTGTTGTCGTGATCGTTCTCGCGTAGCGAGGAGAGTCGAGAGTCTAGGGTCGAGTGTTTTTCGAGCGCCCCGGGGCAACCCGGGGCGTTTTTTTCTTGTCTTTGACTCTCGAGTGTCTTCTCAACGAATCGAGGACGGCCGAGAAATCCGCGGGGAGTGGGGACTCGGCCCTGACCGGGGCGCCCGTCCGCGGATGAGCGAA
Organism: uncultured Acidobacteriota bacterium; assembly: GCA_963741435.1. Taxonomy (GTDB): domain Bacteria; phylum Acidobacteriota; class Thermoanaerobaculia; order UBA5066; family Gp7-AA6; genus JAWOLE01. The sequence continues at coordinate 44,616 of CAVUIX010000008.1, forward strand.
TCCCAGGCGCCGCGCGTGGAGCATCTGGCGAGGGACCTGAGCCTTCGACTCTCGACCTCTCTCGCCGTAGACACGGTCGCCCATCACGGGATGGCCCGCCGCGGCGAAGTGGACACGGATCTGGTGCGTACGGCCGGTCTCCAGCTCGACGGAGACGAGAGTCGCACCGTCCAGCCGCTCGAGGGAGCGGTAGCGGGTGACGGCCCTCTTTCCTTCCTGGCCGGGACGCGCGACGCCGCGCCGGAGGTCCCCGCCGTCCCGAACGAGGTCGGCGGTGAAGCTGCCCGAATCGGGCAGACCCCCCTCGACGATCGCCAGGTACTCCCGCTCGATCGCATGGCGCCGGAAAACGTCCTGGAGGAAATGGAGCGCCGGACGGTTGCGCGCGAAGACGACGGCGCCGGAGGTGTCCTTGTCCAGGCGGTGCGCCACGAACGCTGTGGGACGCCGACCGAAGCGGTGATGCAGGTAGTCGAGGACGCGAGCGAGGAGCGTGTCCCGCTCGTGCTCGGCCGTGGGGACGGAGAGGAGGCCGGCCGGCTTGTCCACGATCAGGAAGTCGGCGTCCTCGGCGAGGACCGCGAGGCGCGAGCGGACCCGGTACCGCGCCGGGCGGCTCGGGTGAAAAGCGAGCTTCGCGTTCCCGGCCACCTCGCGCCCCGGCTCGTCGGCAACCGCTCCCTCCACGTCCACGCGTCCCGCGCGCACCGCATCGCGCGCCGCGCGGCGCGAGAGACCGAAGGCGCGGGACACGGCCAGGTCGAGCCTCATGGAGGGTCGGGCACCCGCACCTCGATGAAGAAGCCCGGGTCGCCGATTCGTTCGCCAGCCCGTGCCCCGGGACCGAAGGAGGCGACGGGACGCGAGAGACGCCGCACGGCGGCGTCCAGTTGCTCGAGGTAGTCCGATCCGAAGGCAACTGCTCCGTGTCCGATGGTCAGGACGTTCACGTAGACGAATGCGTCGGGAGGGTGCCGCTCGATGCGGCGGATCGCGTCCTGCTCGGCCGCCCTGTCGAGGTGACCCGGGAAGAACTGATCCTGCGGAAGCGGACTCGCCCGGCCGAGGACGTACTGGAGAAAGCCGATCTCGGGAAAACCGAGCAGGGCTCCGCGGGCGGGAGTCCGCCGCGCGAGCTCGGCCAGAGCCAGCCGCGACGTGGCAGCGTAGGGCTGCAGGAGATAGAGCGATCCGACTGGCGTACCGACTTTCGACCAGCCAGGCTGTCGATAGATCGCTATGAGCGCTGTGATGCGGAAGCCGAGGAAGACAATGAGGGCGCCCGTCACGAGCTTCGGCAGACTTGCCAGACCGTGAGATCGCGCGGCACGATCGGCGAGGCGCAGGAGTCCGGCCGCCGCCACGAGAGCGCCAATGGAAGATAGAAGGCCGCGTAGGGTCCCACGTAGCCAGCGGCCAGAATCAGCCGGCCGGCGAAAATGACCGAGAGAAAGAGTGCTTCGTCGGGGACGGCGCCAAGAATCCCTTCATCGGTGCGCGCCCCGGACCCTCTCGAGCAGGCGCCAGAGGCCCCCGATGATGACAAAGAGCGGGAGAGGGCGGATCAAGGGCGGAAAGAGCGAGAGATTTGCTGCCATCTCCGGCGGGGGCCATAACCAGAGTGCCGAAACGGCGGCCAAGACCGCCAGACCCGCGATCTCGGCCAGGCGCCTACGCCGGACGATCCCAAAACGGGAGGCCAGGAATCCCACGGCGAGGAGCCAGGCCGCCACGAGAGCCAGCACGATCGCTGCGAGCGCGAGTTCGGTCAGGCGCAGCCCGGGCCGGTCCAGTCCGGAGAAGCTCAAGTAAACGTGCCGGAACTCCGAGGGAAGGGAGAAGAAGGCGAGCCACCCTTCCTGCCGCAGCGTCGCGAGCGGAGTTCCCGCCGAAAACAGAGCATAGACGGCCGCGGCGATACCGGCTGGCGCCAGAACCGAGGCGAGACGCCGGCGATAGTCCGGGCGGGGTACAGGACCCAACGCCGGGAGCATTGCGGCGAAGCTAGCGGCAATACCGGTCTCGAGGCGGGCGAGGAAAGCAGCGAGCAGGCTGATCGCGATAAGCAGAGGCGAACGGGGTCGAGGTCCTCCGGCGAGCACCAGCGTCCAGGTGGCGGCAGCGACGGCGATGGAGGTGTCCAAGCTGTAGGGGAAAAGATGGCAGCCGCCCGGCCAAAGGAAGAAGAACAGCGCGACAGAGAGCGCCGCGGCGAGAGAGGCGCGGCCGGTGGAGAGAAACCGGGCGGCCAGGCGGCGCAAGGCCTCGATGTGGGCAAGCGCGATGACGGCCGCGAGGATGATCCGCACCGGCAACGAGCGTCCGGCCAGGGCGTCGGCGCCAGCCGCGAGCACGGGCGCGAGGGGGCCGTAGTAAAAGCGTACGTCCCGGTAGAGCGCCTCGCCCCGGGAGAGGCGCCAAGGGACCATCAGCTCTCGCCCGGAATCCACGTACGGCTCGATCCATCGGTTCCAGGAGACCAGGGCCAGAATGAGGAAGACCGCGTACGGGAGGAGGGCCGAAAGCGATCGTTTCAATGGCGTCCGTTCCGGGCGGGAAACAGCCCGAAGAAGGGCGTCGCGGGAGGAGAGAGCGGCCGCACGAGAGGGAATGGTAGCCCACGGCCTTCGCGGGTCGGCGGCGAGCCTCTTGCATTTCTCCTCGCATGAGGAGCCGGCAATGACGCTGGTGGAGCGGATTCAGAAGACCGGAATCCGAAGACTCGGCGATAAGAAAATCGGTTTCCGCTACGAGAGCAGCGCCGGGAAGGCGCCGGCCGCGGCGGATCTGGCCCGCATCCGGGCTCTGAAGATCCCGCCCGCCTGGAGGGACGTCGCGATCCACCCTTCGCGCCGCGGCGCGGTGCAGGCGGTCGGGAGGGACGCGGCCGGCCGCTGGCAATACCTCTACCACGAGGCCCACGCGGCTCGGATGGAGAAGAGGAAGTACGAACGCCTGCTGCGCTTCGCCCGGATGCTCCCGAAGATGCGGGGGAGAATGATGGACGACATCGGCTTGCCGGGTCTTCCGCGCGAGAAGGTGCTCGCCTGCACTCTGCGGATCCTCTCCTCCTGTTTCCTGAGGCCCGGAAGCCGCGTCTATGCCGAGGAGAACGGCAGCTTCGGGCTGGCGACGCTGCGCCGCCGCCACGTGTCGGTCTCAGCGGACCTCGTGTCTTTCGATTTTCCCGGCAAGTCCGGGAAGCGGCAGCGGCGGCAGATCCGGGATCGGACGGTCGCGCGGATCGTGCGGGAGCTCGCCAGGGCTCCCGGAGAGGTCTTCAAGTACCGAGACGAGAGCGGGGCATGGGTCAACATCCGCCGACGCGACATCAATCAGTACATCAAGGAATCGATCGGCGAGAGCTTCTCCGCCAAGGACTTTCGAACCTGGGCGGGGACTCTCCTCTGCGCCTGCTCGCTGGCTCGGGCCGGGGCGGATCCCTCCGAGGCCAGGACCGCGCGCAAGAAGAAAATCGCCGCCGCGATCCACGAGACGGCCGAGAAGCTCGGCAACACGCCGGCGATCTGCCGTTCGTCTTACATCTCCCCTTCGGTGCTCCGTGGTTTCGAAAAAGGAAGAGTGATCGACCGGTGCTTCGACACCATCGAGGAGCTCGCCGTCCGGCGCTCTCCCGGACTCCACCGCTCCGAACGGGCGCTTCTGCGCCTGCTCCGCGACAAGCCGTCGTAAGAATACGATAGCCGCGTGCAGGAGAAGATGGCGAGCCGCAGCCGGCTGGTGCGGGCCGTGGCCTCGGCCACGTCGCACCTCTGGTTCCCGGCGACTCTGTTGGTCGCCCGCAGTCTGCCTCGCCGGGCTGCCACGCCGCTGGCTCGCGGAGTGGGGGGCGCGTACTTCCGGTTCCGGCCCAGGTACCGGAGGGCCATCCGGGCGAATCTCTCCGTCATCCTCGGCCAGGCGCCCGACTCGGAAGCGGTGCGGCGCGCCGCCGCGGAGATGGTGCGCGGCCACTCGTCGGTCTGGTTCGACTTCCTTGCCTTCGCTTCGCGTCCGCCCGAGGAGGCCGCCCTGCTCGTCGAGAGCGTCGTCGGATTCTCGCGGCTGGTCGAGGGACGCTTGAAGGGGAAGGGCGTGCTGCTGGTGACCGCTCATCTGGGCAACTGGGAGATCGGCGGTCTCATGCTGGCAGAGGTCAAGCAGCCGATCCACGTCGTCCTCGTGCCGGACATGTTCTCGGGAGTCGAGCGCGCGCGGCGGCGGCTGCATTCCCGGGCAGGAGTCATCGAGATCCCGGTGGACCGGAGTTTCGTGCCGACGCTGTCGGTCCTCCGCGCGCTCGACCGAAACGCGATTGTCGCGATGCAGGGGGACCGGGACTTCGACAACACGGGGGTCGCGGTTCCCTTCTTCGGGCGCGAGGCCTATTTCCCGCGCGGTCCCCTTCGCGTCGCCATGGCGACCGGAGCCGCGGTCCTTCCGGCTTTCATCGTGCGCGTCCCGGACGGCCGATACCGCGCCATCATCGAGGAGCCGCTCGAGATCGACAGCTCCGGGGACCGCGACGCGGCTCTGGCGCGCAACCTCGCGCGTTACGTTGCCGTCCTGGAGCGCTACGTCCGGGCCTACCCGGAGCAGTGGTACTGCTTCTACCCCTTCTGGGACGACCCGTCCCGGAAGGCTGCGCCTTCCGAGGTGGCAGGTGATAGGTCGTAGTTGGTAGGTCGTCGGTGGTAGGGGTCGCTTCTTGAGCCCCTCGTCCCTAACACCGACCACCTGTCACCTGAGGCCGAGCGTTAGCGAGGCCTCCGGGCGGTGACGGCCGCCACAAAGAAGGCGTCGTAATGGCGGGCGAGCTCTTCGACGTCGGGGAGGATCGCCGGCTTTTCGAAGCCGGCCTTCTTGAAGGCGCTTCTCCAGTTCTCGGGAGTGAGGAAGCCGTGGTTGGGGCGCGTCGCGGCGTCGGTCGTCACGCCGGTAAAGTTCTCGAGGAAGTTGAAGACGAACTCGACGTAGATCGGTTGGCCTTCGAAGAGGCGGACGCATTCGGAGAACACGGCCGCGCCTCCGGGCTTCAGGGTCTCGCGGATGCGGGACAGCGTCGCGTTCAGGTCTTTGGCGATGTGGACCGTGTTCACCGCATAGACGACGTCGGCAATTCCCCGCGGTACGCCCTGCTCCTCGAAGTCGCGGTCCATGTCGAGCCGGACGTACTCGACCGGGAGCCCGGGATACCGTGACTTGAGCGTGCGCTCCGCGCGCCGGAGAAACGTCGGCACGATCTCCGAGAAGACGTACCGGCCGACGCGCGAGAGCCGGGCGTCCCGCGAGAGCCTTTCCGCGACCGCGAGCGCGGCCGACCCCGAGCCGCCTCCGATCTCGACGACGGTCGCCGTCGCCGCCGCGCGGGAGCGCCCGCTCGACCGCTTCGGCTCCCAGCCGGTTGTTGATCTGGTAGAGAAGGTTGTCGTTGGAAAAGTATTCGAACCAGAGCGGCAGCCTCGCCGGCGAGAAGAGAATCTCCTCGCCCGTCTTCTCTCCGCGGAGAAATTCGGGAACGTGCTCGACCATCGCGCGGACGACGGCGAAGGGGGGAAGGGAGCCGGGATCGATGGCGCGCGAGGCGGCCTCCGCCCGGTCGGGATCGCCCGGGGGAAGGGACGCCCCGGCGCGGTAGACGGTTTCCTTCCGCGCCCCTTCCGCCGAGAGATATCCCTCGGCGGCGAGCTTGCGGAAGAACCAGGAAAGCGGAATCTCGGCGCGCGGCGCGTACCCCTTCTCCGCGGCGACCCTCGCCACGGTCGTCCCGCGCGCCAGAGACTCCGAGAGCCCGAGCCGGTGGACGAGCCTCAGGACCATGTCGGTCGTGAAGCGGTCGAAGTGCTCGGAGCACAGGATGAACTCCGGAGTGAAGAGAGACCGGACCTCCAGATCCGGGATGCGGGAGAGGAGCGTCCGCAGCTCCTCGGTGCGCGTCGCCACGCGAGGATTCTACGGGAGCTGCCTGTAAACTGATGTCCGTCCATGAAAAACCTCCTCGCGGGAGCCGCGATCGCGATTGCCGCCGCGACGGCCCTCGCCGCCGCGGTTTCGCGGCCGCGCGTCGTCGTCCTCGGATTCGACGGCGTGGACTCCCACGTCGTCGAACAAATGCTCGCGGCCCGGGGCTTGCCGAACCTGGCGGCCCTGAAGGCGCGCGGCGGCTACTCACCGCTCATCCCGACCGTTCCCGCTCAAACGCCAGTCTCCTGGGCGACCTTCTCGACGGGTCTCGATCCGGGGGGACACGAAATTTTCGACTTCCTGAAGCGCGACCCCTCCGACCTCGTTCCCACATTTGCCGTCGCGGAAGAGACGGCTGTCCCGATCCTCTTCGGTCGGGCGAATCCTCTCGTGTTCGCGGGCGCCGCCGCGCTCGTTTTCATCGGCGCGGGCGCGGCAATCTTCTTCATCGGGAAGCGCCGTTTTGCTCCGCTCGCGGTCCTCGTTTTCCTGGGCCTCGCCGCGGGAGGGGCCGCGTTCGCCGCCGTCAGGGCCTGGGTCCCGCCGGAGCGGCCCGCGGTCAGGAACAACCGCCTCGGCAAGACCTTCTGGAGCGAGGACGGCGGCCGGCCGGCGACCGTCATGCGGATGCCCGTGACCTTCCCGCCGGAGTCCTTTCCGGAAGGAAGACTGCTCTCGGGACTGGGCGTGCCGGACCTGTCCGGCCGGATCGGGAGGCCCTCCTACTACACGTCCGATCCCTTCTTCACGGCGAGGGAAGGCAACGACTTCTCGATCGATCTCGTGCGGCTCGAGTCGAACACGGGCCGGCAGGCCACGAGGATCTCGGGCCCTCCGGGAAAGCCCTTCGGCCGCGAAGGAACGATCGATCTGCCGATGACCCTGACCGTGGCGCCTTCGCGCGATCGGCTCGCGATCGAAGCCGGCGGAGAGAGGCGAGAGCTGACGGCGGGGCAGTGGAGCGACTGGGTCTCGCTGGAGTTCCGCGTCAATCCCCTCATTGCCCTGCACGGCTACGCCCGCTTTCGCCTCCAGTCGGTTTCTCCGGAGATCGCGCTGTACCTCTCGCCGATCCAGTTCGATCCCGACCGGCTTCCCCCTGGTCTCGCCCTCTCCTCGCCCGCCGGCTTCGCGCGAGAGCTCGCCGTCCGCTTCGGCCGCTACAAGACGATGGGTTGGGCAATCGATACCTGGTCCATCCAGTCCGGCACGCTCCGCGAAGACGCTTTTCTGGAGGACGTCGCGGCCACGGCGGCGCAGGAGCGGCGGATGCTCGCGGCGCTGTTGAAGGAGCGGCAGCGTTTGACCGTCCACTACTTCGAGTTTCCCGACCGCGTGGCGCACGTCTTCTGGAGATTCCGCGATCCGGGGCATCCCGCCTATGATGCCTCTCTCGCGCCGCGTTACCGGGACGCCGTCGAGAAGTCCTACGAGACGATGGACTCGATCGTCGGGGAGACGATGGGCGCGCTCGCGCCGGACGACGTTCTGATCGTCCTGTCCGACCACGGATTCGCGACGTGGCGCCGATCCGTCAACTACAACTCCTGGCTCGTCGAGAACGGATACCTGGTCCTGACCGGCGGCGCTCGCCGGCAGAATCTGGAGGCGCTGTTTTCCAGGGGACAGTTCTGGGAGTCGGTGGACTGGAGCAAGTCCCGCGCGTACGCGATGGGCCTGGGAGACGTTTACGTGAATCTGAAGGGGCGCGAGAAGAACGGCATCGTCGAGCCGGGCGCCGCCTACGAAACGCTTCGGGAAGAGCTCATCCGCCGACTGACCGGGTTGACGGACCCGAAGAACGGCGAGCGGGCGGTTTCCCGGGTGCTCAAGCGCGAGGATGTCTACCGCCGCTTCAACCCGCGTCTCATTCCGGATCTGATCGTGACCAACCGCCCCGGGTACCGCGTCTCGTGGCAGGCCTCTCTCGGTGTCCCGACCGAGAACGTCTTCGAGGACAACCGCGACGTGTGGAGCGGCGACCATTGCTCGCTGGATCCCGAGCTCGTGAGGGGAGTCTTCTTTGCTTCGAGGGCATTTCGGGCGGCGCCGGTTCCCGGCATCGCCGATGTTACAGCTTCGGTAAGGGCCTTGATCGGCGCTCCCGCGCCGCCCGACGCCGCCGGGAAATCCCTCTGGTGATTGAAGATCGAAAGATCGAAGATTGAAGGATTGATGATCGGACGAATGGCTATCGTGGTGCTCAATCGTCAATCGTCAATCGTCAATCGTCATTTGCCGATGGCGGCGGCACTTCTGCTGGCTGCCAGCGTTGCCGCTCAGACGCCCTCGGCCGAGCAGCAGCGCGAGTCCGACCTGGCGAAGATCCGGTCGCGGATCTCGGCGCTTCAGGGCAAGCTGGCCGAGAGCGAAAAGAACGTGGCGACGCTGTCGGAGGAGGTCAAGCGGCTCGACCTGAAGCTCGAGATCGCGCAGAAGCAGGCGGAGCTCGTCGCGGCAACCCGCGATGACTTCACGCGGCAGCTCGCCGTGACCCGGGCCGAGCGGGCTGCCTCCGCGGAGTCTTCGCAGCGGCTCGCGCGCGCTCTCCTGGCTCGTGCGAGAGTCCTGCACCGGTTCGGCCGGTTCGGCTATTTCCGCGTGCTGCTCGAGTCCAACGACGTGCGCGATTTTCTCGGCGGCCTGGAGCGGCTGGATGCGCTCGCCCGGCGCGACGGAACGCTCCTCGCTCGCTACCGGCAGGTGGAGGCCCGCAAGGAGGCCGACATCGCGCGGGAAGAAGCGTTGAAGTCGGAGCTCGACCGGCTCTACGCGCAGGGCAACGCGGAGGTCGCCCGGATGGGAACCCTGCGGCGCGAGCGCGAGACTCTTCTCAAACGCGAGAAGAGCGCCACGACGTCCCGCCGGGACGAAGTCATTGCCCTTTCGGACAAGGCGGAGCGCCTCGAGAGGCTCCTTCAGAGACTGGCCCAGGCGTCGGCGGCCCAGGCTCCCGATCCCTCCGGAGGGATCCGCCCCTGGAAGGGAGTTCTCGACTGGCCGGCGCGCGGGACGCTGATCGAGACCTTCGGGCGTCACCGGCATCCGAGGTTCGACGCCTGGACTTTTTCCAACGGCGTCGCTCTCGGGCTGCCCGCCGGCACGCCCGTGCGGGCGGTCTACGGCGGCAGGGTGATCTACGCGCAATGGCTCGCGGAATACGGGAACCTCGTGATCCTGGACCATGGCGACGGAGTCTTCACGCTCTACGCCTGGCTGCAGTCGGTCGCGGTTCCCGCCGGCGCGTCCGTTGCCGCCGGCGGCTCCGTCGGAGCCGCGGGCTGGGGACCCGGCCGGGACGAGCCCGGTCTCTATTTCGAAGTCCGCGACCATCAGAAGGCCAACGACCCCGTCGCCTGGTTAAGGTAGGCCACAGGTTTCAGGTTGAAGGTGTCAGGGGAAATGCAGGTGCCAGGTTTCAGGTATCAGGTTTCAGGGACCAAAGCCGGAGCGCCACGTTCCCAACCTGGCACCTGACACCTGGCACCTGAAACCTGCATTTTCCCTGACACCTGTTCCCTGACACCTTTCGTGGGAACAGCCCTTCTCTTCGATCTGTTACCATCCTCCTGATGAGATCCAACCGCTCCAGAATCCTCTTCGTCATCGGGTCCGTGGCGGCTCTGGTTTCCCTGCGGGCCGTCTCCAACTCCGGCGGCTCGGGCAGGGACCCGGCCACCCGGGCTCTCTCGATCTTCTCGGACGTGTTCTCGCTCACACGGCAGAATTACGTCGAGCCGACCGACTCGAAGACGCTTCTCAACGGGGCCTACGACGGGATGTCCGATGCGCTCGATCCCTTCTCCTACTACGTCGCGGCCTCGGACCGTGCCGCCTACCGGGCGCAGGAGGCTTCCGGCGCGGTCGGTCCGGGCATCGTGCTTGCTCGCCGCGGCGGCTTCCCTTACGTCGTCGCGCCCCTGCCCGGATCTCCGGCCCAGAAGGCCGGCGTCCATCCCGGAGACCTGATCGACATCGTGGACGGCAAACCGGTGCGCAACTCGTCGCTCTGGAGAGTCAAGGCGGCGCTGGAGGGACCGGAGGGCTCGCACGTGGAGATCATCCTGTTTCGGGGGGGCGACGAGAAGAGGGTGACCCTTTCGATCCCCCGGGCGCGGTTCGAGGCGCCTGCCTTGTCGACGCGCTGGGAGGGCGATGTCGCGGTGGTCACCGTTCCTTCCTTCACGCGGGCGACCGCAGAAGGTCTGCGCAAGGTCGTCGAAGAGGCCAACCGGCGCGGTATCCAGCGAATTGTCCTCGACTTGCGGGGAGCGATCGGCGGAGAGATTTCGGAGGCCGCTCCCGCGGCTTCTCTCTTTACGGGAAAGGGCCTCGTCGCCAAGGTCGTGGCGCGCAAGGTCTCGCTGGCGCCCCTGGAGTCGAGCGGCGAGCGCCTCTGGAACGGGCGCACCGTCATTCTGACGGATGACGCCACAGGCGGCGCGGCCGAGGTCTTCGCCGCGGCTCTCCGTGACCGCGCGGAAGCGACGACCGTAGGGGAGACAACCGTTGGAATGGCAATCGTTCAGCGTCTGGTGCCGACTCAGTCCGGGGGCACGCTCTTCATGACGGTGGGTCGCTACGTTTCGCCGTCGGGCGCTACTCTGGGAGGAAAGGGGCTCACGCCGGACGAGAGGGTCGTCGTCTTCCCGGGTGACACGGGAGGCAAGGACGCGATTCTCGACCGCGGGCTCGAAGTGGCGCGCGGCCCCGTCCCCGCTCGCCGAGCGGCTTGAAGCGGTCGCGCTCCCGGATCTCTCCGGTCACCGTTTTCTTCGTCCTCCTCTCCCTCGCGCTGGGAATCGCTCTCTACCTGAAGACCCGTCCGTCGCCCCCCTCTCCTCCTCTTCCTCCCCCCGTCTCCCCGTCTCCTCGCCGTTCTCCTCGTCCCTCCGTCTCCCCGTCTCCCCGTCCCACGGTCTCGCCGACCGCCGCCATTTCTCGCGAGCGGCCGGGCGTCCCCCGCATCGCCATCGTCATCGACGACCTTGGAAACGACGTGCCGGCGATGGAGCGCATCGCCGGCTGGCCGTACAGGGTGTGCGGCGCCGTTCTTCCCGTCCTCCCGGGCAGCGGCCGGACGGCCCGTCAGCTTGAGGAGTCCGGCAAACAGGTTCTTCTCCACCTGCCGATGGAGCCTCGCAATCCGCGGATGCGCCCCGGACCGGGCGTGGTCCTGCGCTCGCAGAGCGACGAGGAGATCGCCCGGACGCTCGAAAGCGACCTCGATTCCGTCCCGGGAGCGACGGGCGTCAGCAATCACATGGGCTCCGCGGCGACGGCCGACCCGCGTGTGATGCGCACCGTCGCGCGCGTGCTCGCGCAACGGGGCCTCTTCTTTCTGGACAGCCGGACGACCGGCGCGACGGTCGCGCGCGAGGTGGCGCGAGAGGAGCGAGTGCCGGTCGTTTCGCGGCGAGTCTTTCTGGACGACGTGGCGACGGAAGTCGAGGTCAGCAAGGCCCTGGAGGAGCTCATCGCCCGCGCCCGGTCCGAGGGCGCGGCGGTGGGACTGGGTCATCCCTACCCCGCCACCCTCTCGGTGTTGGAGCGTGAACTGCCCGGGTTAGAAGCGCGCGGCGTGAAGCTGGTGCCCGTCGGGGATCTAGCCCGCTAGGTGTCAGGTTAGAGGTGCTAGGTCAAATGCAGGTGCCAGGTGCCAGGTTTCAGGTATCAGGTTGAGCACCAACGAGAGCTTCGGTCCCTGACACCTGACACCTGATACCTGACACCTGTATTTCCCCTGGCACCTTCAACCCTGACACCTATCGTTCTTCTTTCTTGGCCTCCTCCCAATAGGCATCCAACTCGGCCAGAGGAATCTCATTCAAGGGACGGCCCGAAATGGCGGCACGGCGGGCGACGCCGGCGAACCTCGATCGGAATCGCGCGTTGGTCCTTCGCAGCGCCGACTCCGGGTCTATCGATCGGCGGCGGGCGAGGTTGACGGCCGACAGGAGCAGGTCCCCGATCTCCTTCTCCTCGGCCTGACTATCCCCTTGCGCGGCCGCTTCGCGCCATTCCTCGATTTCCTCCTCGATCTTTCTTGCGACATCGGAGTCCCGTTCCCAGTCGAACCCGAGATCGGCGGCGCGGGAAGTCATTCGGTAGGCCGCGGCGACCGCCGGGAGAGAGACCGGGATACTGCCGAGCGGGTCCGTTCCGGCATCGGCTTGCCCGCGCTTTCGCGTTTCCCATCCTTGCTTTACCTCGGCAGCGTTGGCGGCTTTCGTTTCGCCGAAGACATGCGGATGGCGGTCGGTCATCTTGCGCGCCACCGTGCCGGCGACCTCTTCGAGATCGAACCAGCCGCGCTCCTGCGCGAGGGTGGCCAGGAAAAAGACTTGGAAGAGGAGGTCCCCCAGCTCGTCCCGCAGCGCCGCGGGATCTCCCGAGTCCAGCGCCTCCAGCGCTTCGTAGCACTCCTCGAGGAGATAGGTACGGATGGTCTCGGGTGTCTGTTCCCGATCCCAGGGGCATTCCCGCCTCAGCTTCTGCACGAGAGACAACAGTTCGGCCAGCGTCTGCGACATGTCCCGATCATATTCGCCGGAGACCGGATTCCCTCACTCGGGCGCGCTGCCGGCCAGCTCGGAGGCCGTGCGAGCGGATCGCCGCGCGCAGCAGGAGATTACTCGGACGGGCTCCTAGGTTAAAATTTGATGAGCGCGGCGGGATTGACACCGCGAGCGAAAAAGAGATGGCAAAGGACGAAGAGAAACCGATCCGGATCGTGGACCGGCGCATGTTCACCCCTGACGGGGAGTTGCGTCCCGAGTTCCAGGCCGAGGAGGCGTCGCGCCCCGCCGCCGCTCCCGCGCCCGGGCCGGCCCGTCCCGTCGAGCCGGCGAGCCCGCCTGCCGGCGAGGAGACAGTCGCCGCGGAGGAGGAACCGCGGCCCGAATCGCAGGAACCCAGGAGCGATTTTGCGTCGCTTGTCCGATCGCTCGCGACCACCGCCTACTCGGCCCTGGGACTGCTGCCGGATCCTTCCGGAAGCCGGCGGCGGGACGTCGGCGTTGCCAGGCAGATGATCGACTGGCTGGCCGCGTTGGAGCTGAAGACCCGCGGGAACATCTCGTTCGAGGAAGCCGACCTTCTCGCCAAGGTCCTCTATGAGCTCCGGCTCGCCTTTGTCGAGATAACCCGTTCACCCGCCAAGTAGAAACGAGCATCCGCAGACGGAAGACCAGACGGGGACCAAGAGCATGAGGGAATCCGGCGTCAGTTGATGTCTTCTCGTCGTTTCCGCTGTCGCGTTTCCCGTCTCATGGCCCTTCTCTTCGTCTCGGGCAGTCTCGCGTGGGGAGCGCTCGCGCAGGCACAGGACGCCGTTTCTCCCCTTCCCCCACCGATGACGCGCGGGCTCTACCGCTCGCGATGGTTCGAGTTCCTGGACGCCCATCTCGAAGACGATTCGCGAGCCGCCGCAGTGGCTCTCGCGGAGCTGAAAAGAGCGGCCCAGATGGTGGGGATCCGCTCCCTGTCCGATTTCTCGCGCACCGCGGCCTACGAGGGCCGCCACGCGGAAGCGCAGGGAAGGTTCGACAGCGCGGCCCGCGCCTACGACGCCGCTCTCGTCCTGGACGACGGCAACTGCGAGGCCCAGTTCTCGCGTGTTGGATTCCTGCTGCGGCAACGCTCTTTTCAGAAGGCCGCGGCGGCGCTTCCCGGGGCGGCGGGCTCGCTCCTGGCGACGCACGAGTCCCGCGTTTCCTTCCTGTCCATGCTCTTGCTCTGGGCCGCGGCGGGTCTGGCGGCGGCGGCGCTCGGTTCGATCGTCATCCTGATTGTCCGGCACGCGCGGCTCTGGATCCACGACCTGCGGGAGATGGCCGGACGCTTCTTCGGGCCGGGGTCGGCGGCCCCTCTCGGTCTGGTCCTCGCGGCTCTCCCTCTGGCATTTGGCCTCGGCCCCCTCTGGCTCGTCCTCTACTGGGGAGCTCTCGTTTATCCTTCCTGCCACCGAAAAGAGCGCGGCGTCCTCGGGGCCGCGCTCGTCGCCGTGGGCTTGATCCCCGTTCTGATGGCGCTGGTCTCCCGGGAGAACATTCTCGAAAGGTCGCCTCTCTATGTCGCGGCCGTGGACCTGGACGAAAGACGGGAAGACGCGAGCGCGGAAGACGGCCTGCGGCAGGCCTCCACTGTTTTCGGCGAAGACTCCGATGTCTGGCTGCTCCTGGGGATCTATGCGGAGCGGTACGCGGACCCCGAACGCGCCCTGGCCGAATACGACCGGGCCGTGCGAGCGGGACCCGACGACTACCACCCCTCTTGAACCGCGGGAACATCCACTATCAGGAGGGAAACTTCGCGCAGGCGATTCGAGACTACGAGGCGGCGGCGGAGAAATCCCCGCACGCGGCGGAGGTCTACTACAACCTCGCGCTCGCGCGCACCGAGGCGTATGACTTCGAGGGGCAGGCGGCGGCGCTGCGGCGGGCTCGCGAGATCTCGGCGCGCGACGTCGCCTACTGGTCGGACCATCCGACTCTGGCGCGGGTCGTTTCCGTTTCCTATCCGGTCTCCCGGGCGCGGCGCAAGATCGAGGAGTGGAACAGTCAGCCGCGGGGGCGCCGCCTGCCAGGCTACGCCCCCTTCTTCGGCGTCATCGAGGCGTTCATTTCTCCCTTCACCCTCGGGCCGTGGGCGGTGCTCGTTCTCGCTCTGGCCCTGAGGCTCCTGCGAACGTGGCGCGGCATGGCGAGGGAGTGCGTTGGGTGCGGCCGGCCCACATGCAAGTACTGCAGGCGCTACGGAGATCCTCTGGGGCTCTGTAGCGCCTGCTCGCGCCAGCGCAAGGAGTCCCGGGTCATAGAAGTCCAGGTCAAGCGAGCCGGCGAGGCACGGCGTCTGGCGCGGCGCCGGGTAATGCTCTGCCGCGTTCTCTCCGTCTTTTTCCCCGGAGCGCACGGGTTCTTCTCGAAGAGACCCGTTTCCGGTTTTCTGACGCTCCTGCTCTTTTTCTTTCTGTTCGCGTCCGCCGTGATCAACAGCCGGCTCTTCAGCCCGCGGCAGCTCGCGCCAACGAGCACATGGACGGGTCTCTCGCTCGCGGCGCTTGTCGCCGCGGTGCTCGTCTGGGCCTTGTCCCTCCGGTCGTCCTGGAGGCATCCGCATGGGGCTTGAAGGCACGCTCGCCGAATTCTCGGTGACCGACATCCTTCAGGTCCTGGGCCTGCAGAGAAAGACAGGGACACTGACGGTTGAGGGGAAGGACGACACGATCGTCGTCTCGCTCCTTGGAGGCGAGGTCGTCTCGGCGGATGCTGCGTCCCATGGTCTCGAAGAAAGCGTCGGAACTCTTCTCGTCCGCAGTGGAAGGCTTACTCCGGAAGATCTGGCGCGCGCCCGGGAGGCTCAGAAAGAAACGCAGCAGGGGCTTGCTCACCTGCTCGTCCGGCAGAACCTGGTTTCGTCCGAGGTCTTGCGCGAAGCCCTGCGGCTCCAGATCGGCAGGATCATCTTCGCCGCGTTCCGATGGACCGAGGGACGGTTCCGATTCCACCAGGAGGGGGTCATCGACCGTTTTGCGCCTCTGCTTTCCCCGATCCCGGCCGAGGCGTTCCTGATGGACGCCGTGCAATTCCTCGACGAGTGGCCAAAGCTCGAGAAGAAGATACCCTCCCGCGACTTGGTTTACCGCCGCGCAACGGGGCTCGAGGACCTTCGTCTGGTGTTGTCGGCCGAGGAGAACGGAGAGGGGGCTCTGGTCGTGTCCGGGCCAGAGGCGGAAGCCTGGAAGTGGGTGGATGGCAACCGGCCCGTCGGAGAGATCCTGGAACGGGCTTTCCTGCCGGACATTGATGCCTACCGGGGCCTCGCGGATCTTCAGGACCGGAATCTCATCGTGCAAGCGCGGCTGCGGGCCGCCACCGAAACGCAGCCGGAAAAACGGGGTCCCTGGATCTCGGCCAGAGCGGTCGCGCTCTGGGCTGTCTTCCTGCTGATTGCGGCTCTGGCTGTTCGGGAGGTGCCGCGCAATCCCTGGAACATAACCCTGCGCCCGCTGGGCCAGAGGCGGGAGACCGCCGATCTCCTCAAGGCCGTTTCTCTGGGCAGGCTGGCGGCGATCGAGCGCGCGCTGAGGGTCTACTACGACTCTTCCGGACAGTACCCCAAGCGTGTCGAGGATCTCCTCGCCTCAGGCGTTCTGACCCGGGAGGCGATTACCGACCCGTACGGCCGTCCATATCGCTACATCCTGCGTTCGGAGGTCGGGAAATACAGTTTGTACGGCCGCAACGCCCAGGGAAACATCGACCTCGACCTGTCCTTTGAGAGGTCGCTGGCTCCGGTTTCTGAATCTCGACCCGCCAGGAATCTCAAGCCTCCTGAGCAGAGGCCGGGTGTTCGGATCATCCAGTAGGCTAAATACTTGAGTCGGTCGTGCTTAAGTCTCGTAGAATAACACTTGACAATATCCCACTAAGATCCTACGATGTCTTCTCCTGAGTGAGGCTAAGGCCCCGGAAATCCAAAAGCTGAAGAAGGGGAGAGGCATGAGCAAGATTATCGGAATCGATCTCGGCACGACCAACTCGTGCGTGGCCGTGATGGAGGGAGGCGACCCAATCGTCATCCCCAACGCCGAAGGCAACCGCACCACGCCTTCGGTCGTCGCGTTTTCCAAGACCGGCGAGCGGTTGGTCGGACAAGTCGCCAAGAGACAGGCGATTACCAATCCCGCCAACACCGTGTTCTCGATCAAGCGCTTCATGGGGCGCAAGTACCCCGAAGTCACCGAAGAGATGAAGATGGTTCCATTTGCGGTCGTCCAGGCGTCCAACGGCGACGTGAGGGTGAAGGCCAGCGGCAAGGAGTACTCGCCGCCGGAGATCTCCGCGATGATCCTGGGCAAGCTGAAGGAGGCGGCCGAGGCGTACCTGGGAGAGAAGGTCACCCGGGCCGTCATTACCGTTCCCGCGTACTTCAACGACTCGCAGCGCCAGGCAACCAAGGACGCGGGACAGATCGCCGGGCTGACAGTCGAGCGGCTGGTCAACGAGCCCACCGCGGCGGCCCTCGCCTACGGGCTGGACAAGAAGAAGGACGAGACGATCGCCGTCTACGACTTCGGGGGAGGGACCTTCGACATCTCGATCCTCGAGGTCGGCGAGGGAGTCGTCGAAGTCAAGTCCACCAACGGCGACACGCATCTGGGCGGCGACAACATCGACCAGCGAATCATCGATTGGATCCTGGCGGAGTTCAAGAAGGACCAGGGTGTGGACCTCTCCAAGGACCCGATGGCGATGCAGCGGTTGAAGGAAGCCGCCGAGAAGGCCAAGATCGAGCTGTCCAACGTCGTCGAGACGGAGGTCAATCTTCCATTCATCACGGCGGACGCGTCCGGGCCCAAACATCTCCAGTTGAAGCTGACGCGATCGAAGCTCGAGCAACTGGTCGAGGACATCATCAACCGCTCTGCCGGTCCCTGCAAACAGGCGTTGAAGGACGCGGGCCTGGAAGCGAAAGACATCGACGAGGTCGTGCTCGTCGGCGGCCAGACACGCATGCCGCGCATCCAGAAGCTCGTCAAGGACCTCTTCGGCAAGGAGCCGCACCAGGGAGTCAACCCGGACGAGGTTGTTGCCGTCGGAGCGGCGATCCAGGGAGGGGTGCTCGCGGGAGACGTCAAGGACCTGCTGCTTCTCGACGTGACGCCGCTCTCGCTGGGCATCGAGACGCTGGGAGGCGTCACGACGCGCTTGATCGAGCGCAACACGACGATCCCGACCAAGAAGAGCGAGACCTTCTCGACGGCCTCCGACAACCAGACTTCCGTCGAGATCCGCGTCCTTCAGGGCGAGCGCGAAATGGCGCGCGACAACAAGCCCATCGGTGTCTTCCACCTCGTCGGCATTCCGCCCGCTCCGCGCGGCATGCCTCAGATCGAGGTGACATTCGACATCGATGCGAACGGCATTCTGAACGTGTCGGCCAAGGACCTGGGCACGGGGAAGGAGCAGAAGATCACGATCACGGCTTCGTCGGGCCTGAACAAGGACGAGATCGACCGCATGGTCAAGGACGCTTCCGCGCACGCGGACGAGGACCGCAAGCGGCGCGAGGAGATCGAGGCGAAGAACCGTCTGGACAGTCTCATCTATTCGACGGAGAAGTCCTTCTCCGAGAACAAGTCGAAGCTCGATCCCGGCGAGATCTCCAACTTCGAGTCTGCCCTCACCGACGCGAAGAAGGCGCTCGAATCCGGCGGGACCGAGAACCTGAACCGGGCGGCCGAGGTTCTCCAGCAGACCGCCCACAAACTGGCTGAGGCCATGTACCGGGGCGCCGCCTCGCAGGGCCCGTCGGCGGGACCTCCTCCGGACACCTCGGAGCCGGGCGGCCAGGGCAAGGAGGACGAGGTCATTGATACGGAGTACGTGGACACCGAGAAGAAATGAGGAATCGGTGAGAGGTGTGCGGGATGCGGTGCGCGTGGAGCTTCCGGCCCGCATACCGCGCACCGCACGCCGCGCAGCGGCTCCGGTAGACTAATCTCATGAGCACCTTCCAGTGGAACTCGCTCCAGGACCTGGTCGCGATACAGGAGAAGATGAATCGCCTGTTCGAGGAGACCATCCATCGGACGGAGTTTCCCGACGAGGGCGTCGAGACGGCGCTCTGGTCCCCGGCCGCGGACGTTTACGAGACTCCCGAAGAGATCATCCTGCAGGTGGAGCTGCCCGGCGTCCGCCTCGCCGACGTTCATCTGGAAGCGCTCGACGGAAAGTTGCGAGTCTCCGGCCACCGTCGGGCGAACCCGGATGTCGAGCCCAAGCATTTCGTGCGCATGGAGAGGATCTATGGCAATTTTTCCCGCGAGTTTGTCATTCCCGCCTCGATCGACCCATCGAGGATCAAGGCGAGCTTGAGAGCCGGGATCCTGAAAATCGTGGCCGCCAGATCGGATCGGGACCAGGCCGCGGTTCCGGGGAAGGCGCGGTGACGGGCCGCCGCCGGCCGGGAGTCTTTCGCATCGGCGCCATCGCCGAACGATTCGGAATCCACCCCCAGACGCTGCGCCTTTACGAGCGCGAGGGCCTCCTGCGCCCGGTCCGTACCGAAGGCAATACGCGGCTCTACGACTCCGACACCATCGAGCGACTGGAGATCATCCTCACCCTGACGCGAGACCTGGGCGTCAACCTCGCCGGCGTCGAGGTCATCCTCCACATGAAGGAGAAAATCGAGAGGATGCAGGGGGACGTGCATCACCTGCTCTCGGTCCTGCGGGAAGACGTGGAAGCGCGCCGCGTGGAGCCGGACCGCCGCTACGCCCTGACGACCGTCTCGAAGAGCCTCGCCCTCGCCAAGCTCGAGAAGCGTTAGGTTCCAGATTCCACATTCCAGATTCCAGATTCCAGGTGGCTCTCCTCCGGACCCCTGGAATCTGGAATCTGAAATGTTGGAGTTTTCCTTATAGAATGCGGCGCCTGGTAACAACCGAGGAGGAATTGTGAAGAGAATAGTGCTTTTTCTCGCCGGCCTCGCGATGACGTCGCTGGCGCTGGCGCAGCTCTCGAAGTACAAGGACTGGGCCAAGTCCCCCGAGGCGTACTTCCTGACGCCCGCCGAGCGCGAGGAATGGTCGCGAGTCGGCAACGACGCGGACGCCGAGAAATTCATCGCGATGTACTGGGCCAAGCGGGATCCGACTCCGGCCACGCCGCAGAACGAGTTCAAGGACGGCGTGATGCGCCGCATCGCCGCCGCCGACGAGCAGTTCAAGCTGCGGCGTTACAACAGGGGATCGGAATCATTTCGAGGCCGCGTCTTCGTGACGCTCGGCGCGCCCAGCCGGGCTTCGCAGTCCCGCCCGCAGGACCGCGTCGGGGGGGCCCTGGGTGATTCCGGGCTTCCGACGGGGCCGGAAGGCGGCAGCGGATTCGGAGGCGCCTCGACGAGCTCCGTGACCGTCAACTGGACCTACGACAAGGACCACTTCGATCCATCGTGGGGCATTCCGGAGATGCACCTTCGTTTCACCGTTGATCCGCTGCGCGGCTCCGATGACATGGTCAAGGACCCTCTCGTCGATCGCGCGATGGCAACGGTCGCCGAGAAGAGCATCGTCAATCCGAGCGGTGCCGTGGGGGCCCCGCCGGCCGTCGCGGCTGCGCCGCCGGCCGCGAGCGCCAAACCGGCGGTCCCGCCGGCCGCCACCGGTCCGGCCGCCGCCGCAGCGCCTCCGCCTCCCGCCCCCGCGGCGGCCGTGCTTCCCGCGGCTTCGCGGTCGATGCTCGAAGCGCTGACGAAAGAGAAGAAGGACGAGATCAACCCCGTCTTCTGGGGAGGAAGCTTCAACAGCGTCCCGGGAGAGGGCTTCTACGCGTTGCAGTTCTACGTTGCCGGCGACAAGGCCCCAGCGGGCGCCGTGAAGTTCGGAGGAGTCGTGACGAGCGATTCCGGCCAGGAGGCGGGAACGTACTGGGAAGACGCGACGCTGGCGGACATGAAGACCGGGTCGCGCTCGGACAAGGTCTTCGAGCGCTCGATCGTTCTGCCTCCCGGCAGCTATCGCGGCGCCTTCGGCCTCTTCTCCGCCGACGGCGGGACGGCGCTCGCTTCCGCTTCCGCGACCTTCCGCGTCCAGGCGAAGCCGGCGGATTTCTCGCTCTCCCCGCTGATCCTTGCCAACACCCTGACGCCCCTCACGAAGCGTCCGGGTCCGACCGATCCCTTCGTGTTCGGTGTCGAGAAACCGATCCGCGTCGAGCCGAAGGGCAACAGACTCTTCGCGAAGGAAGACAGCCTCTGGTACTTCTACGCGGTCTGGAATCCGAAGATATCCGAACCGGCGGCCTCCCCGACCCCGGCTCCACCTCCGGGAGCCCCCCCTGCTCCGGGGTCGGCGGCCGGCGCGCCGGCGCCCGCGGAAGCCAAACCTCGAATCCAGGCGCGAATCGGGGTGTTGAAGGATGGACAGCCAGCCTTCGCACCATTGACGGCGCCGGCCGAGATGCAGGCTCTGGCTCCCGGCTACTACGCCACGGGCAGCGAGATCCCCCTGCAGACGTTCGAGCCGGGTTATTACACCTTCACGCTGACGGTGCGTGATCTCAACGCGCCGCGCGATTCCGAGGCCTTCAAGGGGATCGACCGGAAAGAGGACTTCGTCGTCCTGAAGCCCGACGGCTCGATCCCCGAAAAGCCCGCCCCCAAACCCGCCGCCAAGAAGGCCCCATCGAAGAAGGGCTGATTTCCCTCTCTCATCCGCCCGGACGCTCGCGGTTTCGTGCGCGGGCCTCCGGGCGGATCCGTCTTAACCTCCCCGCCATTTCCTTGCGCGAGTCCTCCGGGCGGAGCCGGCGACTCCGAAACTGGTAGGCCACGCTGAAGGGGCGGCGGGTGGCGCCGGCCAAAGCTCTCGCGGCCGCGGCGAAGGGCCGGCGAGGACTCTGATTCAGCAGCTCGGCTGCAATCCGGCCCGTAGTCGCGCCCGCGAGATGGCCGGCGACAGGACCCGCCGCCCCGGATATTCAGCCGCGGACCGGCGGTGCCGTTCTCCGGCTACTCGACCCGGACGTCCGCCTTGGCGGTTCCCATGCGCCCCGTAGTCTTGTCCTGGACGTTGACGACGATCCGCTGGTTCCCCTTGCGCGTCTGGAGTGTCACGATGGTGTTCAAGGGAGCGTCGGCGGGGGCATTCTTCGGCACGTTGAACGTCGTCTCTTCGTGCCCGACGTCGCTCACGTTGCCGCTGTCGTCGATCACGCCGATGTAGATGTCCGCCCTGGCCTGAGAGGCGTCGCCCTGGGGGATGAGCGTCAGGGAGGACGCCGGCACCGTCACGGAGATCGGCTGCGAGTAGTACTTCTTTTCCTTGCGGGCGGGCGCCAGGCGCAGCGTCACCGGGATGGCCCGGTATTCGACGTTCGTCCGCAGAGCGGCGATGGTCACGTCCCTCGCCCTCTCTTCCCCGGAGCGTCCGGCGAAGCCGCGGCGGGCCCGGACCGTCAGGCCCGGCCGCGAGACTTGGACCTGCACGTCGCGGTACCCGGGGGCCGGGAGCTTCGAGAGGTTCACACCGATCGAGTAGTAAGTCGACGTGTCCTGGTAAATGCGGCTGAGCCCCCTGTCGAAGTCGTTGGTGTTGATCAGGGCGAGCCCGCCCGTATCGCGGGCGAGAAGCTGCATTCCCGCCTGGCTGTCCGTCCGCGCGGTAAACGCGACGCCGGGACGGTTGGCGAGCGGGTCGTCGTTGGAGGCGGTTGTCCCCTCGGCGACCAGGCCTCGCGCGTCCACCGCGTAGAAAGTCACGTCCGATGCGTTCGCTCTTTTGGTGAGAGCGTCGAGCTCCGGCGCCAGGGTCCGCGTGTCGAAGGCCTGCAGCGGCGTGTTGAACCTGCCGGCGGCATATTGCGTCATGGCGAAGCCGGGCTGTGTTTCGAAGCCGCCGGAGATGAAGAGGAACACCTTCTTTCCCGGGAGCGCGGTCAGCGTCGTGAGCTCCGCGCTCATGTCTTTCAACATCTGGGAGACTTCGATCAGTTCCTGCTGCGCGTAGTTGCGGGCGGTGGTGAGCCGGCTCTGCAGCGAGCGCGTGGAATCGAGTTCCCGCAGCGTCTGCTGCTCCGTCAACAATCGCGACATACCCACGCCGGACTCCATTCCCGACAGGGCGGAGAGCATGGTCTCCTTGCTCGCCGTCCAGGGCGTCAGGTCCTTGGTGCGGCGGTCGAAGAGAACGATCCGTCCCGTGTCGCCGGGGCCCAGGCGCGTGACGAAGTCCCGGAGCGCCTCGAGCGCCCTGTTGCGATAGCCCGGCGAAAGATGCCCGGTGTCGACGTAGACCAGGAAGTGCCGCGGAACGTAGGCCTCCTCGCCCTTGCGGTATTCCGCGAGCACGCGATCCGGCGACGCGGACGCGAGGTCCGGGGCATGAATCGTTCCTTCCTCCACCCGAGTGAAGAAATCGATCGGCACGGTCTTGCCGTCCACTTTGACGCTGAACTCCCTTTGTGCGAGGTCCGGCACGGGGCGGCCTCTGGAGTCCGTGACGACCACGTCCAGGTCCATGACCCGGACCTCCACGGCTTCACGGAACGTCGGAAGGGGCTGGTCTTGACCGAAGGCGACCGCCGCGAACGCCGCTGCCAGAGAGGCAATGAGCTTCTTCATGTCCTCACCAAACGCGGCGGCTCATGCGGCGATTCCGCCATTAAGAAAGGTGTTAGGTGGTCTCCCTGCCACCTACCCCTCCGACCTAGACGCGGGCTTCGACGGGGCCCAGGCCCAGGAACTCGAAGACGAGCTGGACCTCGGCCAGGATCTCCTCGGCCAGGAGAGGGTCGGGGTTCTCGCGGCCGAGGTGGCCCAGAGCGCAAGCGGGCACGACCGATCGGGCCGTCCGCACGAGCGTCGCCGCGTCTCCCGGATCGGTTCCGTCGTCCGAGATCACGGCCTGGAAGTCCAGCGGCAGTCCCCATGCCTCGGCTCGCCGGGCGCCCAGGATCGGCCGGTACGCCTCCAGTGCCGCGACGCGGAACGGGCCCGCGGCAAAATCCGTCGTTCCGAGGACTTCGAGCATCTCGCCGTAGCAGACGCCGTGGAGCAGCCCGAGCGTGTAGCCGCGCTCGCGCCCGATTCCGAAGCGTTGGGCATAGCGGCCCGCTGCGATGGCCGCGGCGACGCTCGCCCGCCGCAGGGCCCGGGCCACCCGATTGCTCCCGGGATCCCGCGTGAATTCCGGGTCGCAGAGCCTTTCGATCAGCACGCGCACGGGTCCCGAACCGAGCCGCTCCACCGCGTCCGGAACGGTGCCGACCGCGTGCTCGCGGTCCGCCGCCAGGGCGTTGGCCAGGATAAGGAGATCCAGGGTCAGATCCGGGTCGAGGGCGGCGACGGGCAGGACGGCGGCGGCGTCAAACGGGGACTGGCGGGCGATCTCGGCGAGCATCGAAGCGCTGTCCTCGTACACCGGGCGCATCACGGTTCTTTCTCCGGCGAGTCCTCGGATCCGCCGCACGAACTCATGGAAGACCCGGAACAGCTTCCGTCCCTCCTCGGGTGGAGTCGGCGTTCCGATCTCTTCCAGCAGATCCCAGAAGCGCTCGGAGACGTCGCGCTGCCCGAAAGGAGGGTCGCGGGGATCGAGGGCGCTCGTCCGCCGCCGGTCGCGAATATGGCGCTTCTTGTCGTCCGCGTCCTTGGCGCCCTGTAAGGCCAGGACCTGCCCCCGCATGGAGAGGCCGATCCGGACGATCTGCTCCACGCGGTAATCGGGATCGTAGGTGAAACCCGCTTCGCGCCAGTCGAACATCTCGAAGAGCAGCTTCCGGGCCAGTTCCTCGACGCGAAGCGAGAGGCCGTCGTGCGTGTCGTGTCCCCAGTCCAGGATCAGGCGCGAAAGGTTGCCGCCTCCGGTGAAGCTCCGCGCGAGAAGCTCATAGAGAACCGGAGCCAGCAGCGCGCCGCTGCGCAAGAGGTGGATCCCCAGGCGGTTGCGCGGCAGGGAACCCGAGACATAGACGATCTCCCCGTCGCGCCAATCCAGGACGCGGCGGTCGGATCCGCGGGAGATCGTCAGGCGGCCGGAACGGCGATTCAGTTCCATCCACTGCAGAAGGTCCGCGAAGCTGAAGACCTCCAGGTTGCCGCGCAAGTTCTCTGCCATGAGACGAATGGATATTCTAGCCGGTTTGCCATTGATGCCAAGCGGTTCCAGATCCAAATTCCACATTCCACGAGGCTTTTCACGCCAGATCCTGGAATCTGGAAGCTGGAATCTGGAATCCATGCGTAGAATCGCGTCGATGAAGAAGAAAGACGCCCGGCCCGCGCCCGCGGCGACAACGAGTTCTGGCATCCCCATCCGCGGCTCTTACGGCGAGCCGGCGCCCGGCGAATTCCCTTTTGCGCGGGGGATCTCCCGGGAGATGTACCGGGAGCGCTACTGGACGATGCGGCAGTACGCGGGATTCGGGTCCGCCTGCGATTCGAACCGTCGCTATCGGTACCTGCTCGAGCAGGGGCAGACGGGCCTCTCGATCGCCTTCGATCTGCCGACGCAGATGGGGTACGACTCGGACGATCCGATGGCGCGGGGGGAAGTCGGAAAGGTCGGAGTCGCGATTGCGACGATCGAAGACATGCGGGCCCTGACCGAGGGTCTCCCGCTCGAGTCCGTTTCCATCTCGATGACCATCAACTCGACAGCCGTGATCCTGCTCGCGCTCCTGCTTGCCGTCGCCAGGGAGCGCGGCGTCGCCTGGGAGAAGCTCTCCGGAACGGTCCAGAACGACCTGCTCAAGGAGTACGTCGCCCGCGGAACGTACATCTTCCCGCCGCGCCCCTCGCTCAAGCTTACGACGGACATCTTTGAGTTCTGCGGGGCAGAAGTGCCGCGCTGGAACACGATCTCCATCTCCGGCTACCACATCCGGGAGGCGGGCTCGACGGCTGTGCAGGAAGTCGCATTCACACTGTCCAACGCGATCGCCTACGTCGGCGCGGCCCTGGCGCGCGGACTCCGTATCGACGACTTCGCTCCCCGCATCTCCTTCTTCTTCAACGCGCACGCGAACTTCTTCGAGGAGATCGCGAAGTTCCGCGCGGCGCGCCGGCTCTGGGCGGAGATCGCGCGCGTGCGCTTCGGCGCGAAGGACCCGCGCTCCTGGAAGCTGCGGTTCCACACCCAGACGGCCGGCTCGACACTCACCGCGCAGCAGACGGATGTCAACTCCGTGCGCGTCGCGCTTCAGGCCCTCTCCGCCGTCCTCGGAGGAACCCAGTCGCTTCATACCAACGCCGCGGACGAGGCTCTGGCGCTTCCGACCGAATCTTCCGCGAGGCTGGCGCTGCGAACGCAGCAGGTGATCGCCCACGAGACGGGCGTGGCCGAGATCGCCGACCCGCTGGGCGGATCCTTCCTCGTGGAGGCCTGGACGGAGGAGATTGCAAACCGCGCCCGGGAGCTCATCGCCCGGATCGATTCGCTCGGCGGAGCGGTGGCGGCCATCGAAACGGGATTCTTCGCTCGCGAGATCGAAGAGGCCTCCTACGCGGCACAGCGGGAGCTCGAGGAGGGGCGCCGTCTCGTCATCGGCGTCAACGCGTTTCGGGAGAAGGAGGAGACGGGCCCGCCGCTGCTGACGGTCAATCCCAGGCTCGAGGAGGAACAGGTCGAGCGGCTCCGGGCGTTTCGCGCAGCTCGAGACCGGCGGACATGCGAAGAATCGCTCGAACAGCTCAAGACTGCCGCCCGGGAGGAGAGGAACCTCGTCCCTTCGATTCTCCGGGCGGTCGAATCCTCGGCCACTCTGGGAGAGGTCATCGGCGCTTTGAAGACTGTGTGGGGAGAGTACCGTCCGGGCGCGTGAGATCCTTGTGAAGTGCGGCCGGCGAGGCCTCAAAAACCGCTAAGTTCAATCTGTGAAGGCGGTTGGCCGTGTGGAAAAAGATCGAAACGGAATTGGTCGCGGCCGGGCGTCCTGGCTTGATTTAGGCTCGATTCTCTAAATCGCTGACCGGTTTCGACTTATCCAGTCGCACAGGAGTCGGTGCAAAACGGACGAGGACCGCTCGATTTGGTCATTTTTCGTTGCTTTCCACAGGCATTTCGACAGGGTTTTCCGCCAGATCTCCGGAAAACTGATTTCGCATCGGTGGATATTGAGAAATCTCCGGTCAGGTCCGGTTTGGCGGCTCGAAGCATCGACGGCAGCGGGCCTCGTACAGGCCCTGGGCGCCGACGACGACAAGCTCGTTGCTCTCGACCAGGCGCTGTGTGTTGTTGGCCGGAGAACCGCAGCGCACGCAGATCGCCAGCGTCTTGGTCACGTCCTCCGCGACGGCCATCAGAGTCGGAATGGGCCCGAAGGGCGCTCCGCGATAGTCCTTGTCGAGACCGGCCACGATCACTCGCTTACCCTGGTCCGCCATCCGCTGGCACACGGCGACGATTCCGTCGTCGAAGAACTGCGCCTCATCGACGCCAACGACTTCGGTGCGGTGGTCGAGCCTCTCCATGAGCTCCGCGCTCGATGCGACGTTGATCGACGGGAGCCGCATGTCGCTGTGCGACACGATTTCCGCATCCGATCGCGAGTCGATCACCGGCTTGAAGATCTGAACCCGCTGCTTGGCGATGATGGTGCGGCGCAGTCGTCGGATGAGCTCCTCGCTCTTGCCGGAGAACATGCTGCCGCAGATGACCTCGATCCATCCCAGGTGGGTCTTGATGAGAGACATGGCGCCGGGATGTTATCCGAAGCCGTAAGGCGAAAGGCGTAAGGCGTGAGGCGAAGCCGGTGCGGCAAGCCGTTGTCTCGCCTTACGCCTCACGCTTCACGAGGAATTCCTTGAGCGTCTCGAAGTCCTCGAAGACTTCGCTGGCGGCGGCAAGGACCCAGCCGGAGGCGGACTCGAGAGGCATTCCGAGAACGAGATAGACCGGCTTGCCGAGCCGGTAGGCGAGTGTGATTTCCGCCGCCGTGCCGCCCCCGCGCGCCGCGGAGTCGTCCCAGAAGGCCAGCACGTAATCGCTCTGCGTCTGAATGTGTTCGAGATCCCAGGCGATGATCTTGCGGACCACTTCCCGGAACCGCCCGGGGGCTTCGCTCTTCCATCGGCGGAAGTGACGCCTCTCCTCCTCGGTCAAATCCTTCTTTTCGTCCGCGGCCGGATCGTAGACCTCTTCGCCGAGCTCCTCCGCGAGGAACCGGCCGATCTCCTCCCTCCATCCTCTGCCGCCGTCGCTCGCGTGCTCGATGGCGCCGGAGAGATAGACCCGCCGCCCCTTCATTCGACGCCGATCCGGGGACAGAGGGGAAGAACGGGGCAGGCCTCGCAGCGGGGCTTCCGGGCGAGGCAGACCTGGCGGCCGTGGAAGATCAGCTGGTGGGCGGCGAGCGTCCTCTTGCCCTTCGAAACGATCGCGTTCAAGTCCTCTTCGACCTTGACCGGGTCCGTCTGCCGGGTAAAGCCCAGGCGCCGCGCGAGGCGGCCCACGTGCGTGTCCACGACGAACCCTTCGTCCTTGCCGAAGGCGTTGCCCAGGATGACGTTGGCGGTCTTGCGCCCCACGCCGGGGAGCGCCACGAGATCCTCCATCGTGTCCGGGACCTTCCCGCCGTGCTCGGCCGCGATCGCGGCGCCGGTCTTGCGCAGGCTCTTCGCCTTGGAATTGAAGAAACCGGTCTGGCGGATGGCGTCTTCGAGCTCCCCGGCCGGCGCGCGCGCGTAGTCGGCCGCCGTCCGGTACTTGCGGAAGAGTGCCGGCGTGACCATGTTGACCCGCACGTCCGTGCACTGGGCTGAGAGGATCGTGGCGACGAGCAGCTCCAGCGGGCTCGAGTAGTCGAGCGCGCAGCGGGCGTCCGGATAGGCCCGGCCGAGCCGCCGGAACACCCGGGCCGCGCGCCGCCGCTTCTCCTCGAGAGATTCCCGGGTCTTCTTCCTCTTCGGCGCTTGTTTCAATCGGCGAGGATCTTAGTCGAATCCTGCACAGGATTGGTTGCATTGACCGGGAACGCGGCGCGGTGATATCAACGCCGGACTCGGAGGAAACAACCATTCGCGGTCTGTCCCGCGCGATCGCCGTGTTCCTGTTCGTGCTCGCCGTGCCGCTGGCCGGCGCGGCGCCGGCAACCCTGACCGTTCTTCACACCTCCGATCTTCATGGCCACGTGGATCCCCGCGACAACCCGCGGTCGAACGAGTACGGCGAAGGTCTCGCGCGCGTCGCCACGGCGGTTCGCGCCGTCCGGGCCGAGGGGCGGGCGATGCTCCTGCTCGACTCGGGCGACACGATCGAGGGCGCTCCGGTGGAGGCGCTGGTCTTCTCGGGGGCCATCCCCGACAGGGGCGATCCGATCGTGCGGGCCATGAACCTCGTCGGCTACGACGCGATGGCGATCGGGAACCACGAATTCAACTTCGGCCTCGAGAGGCTGGAGAAGTCGCGGCGGGAGGCCCGTTTCCCGTGGCTCTCGGCGAACACCGTCCGGGAGGCCGGGAAACCCGCGTACGCGCCCTACGTCGTCAAGGTCGTCGCGGGGCTGCGCGTCGGCATTCTCGGACTGACGACGAAGAACATCCCGTTCTGGGAGCCGCCCGCCCACATCGCCGGGCTCACGTTTCTCGACACGGTCGAGACCGCGAAGCGCTACGTCCCGATCCTGCGGGGCAAGGAGAGATGCGACGCCGTCATCGTCCTCACCCACGAGGGCTTCGAACGGGACCTGACTACGGCCAAGGAGAACGGCTCCGCCGCCGAGAACCGGGCCTACGCCATCGCGACGGAAGTGCCCGGGATCGACCTGCTCCTGACCGGCCACACGCATACGGCCATAGAGCCCCGGCGGCTCGGACAGACCTGGATCTCGCAGCCGGGCCGGTTCGGCAACACGGTGACCCGTTTCGATCTCGCGTTCGAGAAGTCCGGCGGACACTGGAGAGTCGCCTCGATCGAAGGCAGGAACCTCCCGATGAAGGAGGTGCGCCCGGATCCCGAAGTCGTCGCGGCGGTCGCGCCCGAGCACGAGGCCGCCTCGAAGATCCTGTCCACCGTCGTGGCGACTCTCGCGAAGCCGGTGTCGGCCCGGGGGGCGAGGACCGAAGACTCCGCGATCGTGGACTGGCTGCACGCGGTCCAGAGGGAGCAGGGGAAGGCCGACCTCTCCTTCGCCTCGCTCCTGCCGTTCTCCCTGCCCGACTGGCCGGCAGGTCCCCTGACGGTCGCGCAGATCTGGGAGTTCTATCCCTACGAGAACACGCTCGTGACGGTGCGGGCGACCGGGCGGCAGGTCCGCGAGGGGCTCGAGGCGGCCGCCCGCTGCGTGTCGGGCGTCGCGGTCGTGGAGGGTAAGCCCGTCTGGCAGCGCAACCCCGCCCTGTGGGCGTACAACTGCGACACGCTGGAAGGCGCGGAATACGCGCTCGACCCGATGCGCCCGGAGGGGAGCCGCGTGCTCTTTCTCAAGCGAGGAGAGCAGGCAGTCCGCGACGACGACTCGTTTACGGTCGCTCTGAATTCCTACCGCGCCGCCGGCTCCAGCGGATACGGCGTCTGGAGGAACTGTCCCCGCGTGGCCGAGTCTTCGAAGGCTCTGCGCGACCTCCTCATCGAAGACGCGAGACGCCGCGGAACGCTCGCCCTCGAGTCGGACCGGAACTGGTTTCTCGCCCCCGGCCTTCCCGAGGGTCGCCTTTCGCTCAATCCCTGAGGAGTTTTTCAGACGCGGGTGGAGCGGTGGCGGCGGGGGCCGGCGCCTCCGGCGGACGCGTTTCGGACGTTCTACCCGGCCGGCCCGCGGCGCCCCCGGCAAACGGCCCTCGCCCGAAGACGAGGCATTCGTAGGCTCTCCGTTTCTTGAAGTCGGCGATTTGCCGGAACCCGAGGCTCTCGAGCTCCCGCCGGCCGGCTTCGTCCAGGTGCATGGCATAGACGGCCGCGACATCCGCGCCCAAGGCGGCCGCATGGATTGCCCGCGGCAGAAGGGGACGGGCCAGCTCGATCTCGCGGATCTCGACGCCGTTGCCGAGGTAGAGGTGCTCGCCGTACGCCCACATCTGTTCGAGGGCGAGGACGCGCGGCTCCGGGCGCAGGCCCTTGATGAATCGGGAGGCGTCGATCCCGGCGGAGGAAGCGTGGGACAGGAGAGCCACGGTGCGCTCGAAACCGTACGGGACCGCCAGAACGAGAGCCGAGGCGGCCAGGAATCGCCTGCCCCGCGCCCGGAGCCTCTCCCACCCGGCTCCGGCGGCGAGCGCGAGAAATGGAATCCCGGCCTGCAGATACCGCCACTCCTTGTGACTGAAGACGGACAGGAGCGCGACGATGGACGCGAAGACGGCGATCGCCGGCCGGGTCCGGCGCTCCTTCCAGGCCGGAATCAGGAGAAGGATGTAGAGCGGCCCGGCCCAGTGGAAGACGTCGTGGAAATACTCGTAGAGCGGCTGATCGTCCACGTCGGGGCGTTCGAGGTACATGATCCGAAAATACTCGGCGAGGCTCTTGAGCGGCGCGCCCCAGGTCAGCCAGTCGGTGACCCCCGCGAAGAGCAGCGTGCCGGCGGCGAATCCCGCGAGGATCAGGAGGACTCTCCGGGCGCTGCGAAACCTCCATGCCGTCCAGGCGCAGAGGGGGATCAGGACGACCCCCTCGCTCCAGCGCACCGCGAACGCGGCGCCGGCCAGGATTCCCGCTGAAGAGCAGCACCGCGGCCCGGTCGCCGGGGTCGGCCGCGAGGAGAAAGGCGGCTACCAGCATCGCCGTCGAGATGGGGCGCGGGAACGGAGTCGCTCCGTAGGCCAGCGGCAGCCACGCGAACGCATAGAAGAAGGCGGCAGCAGCGGCCGCCCGCGGCGGCCACCCCCAGCGGCGGGCGAGCGCCGCCGTCAGGCCGATGGCCGCGGTCGCGAAGGCCGCCGTCGGGAGCGTGGCGACCCAGCGCAGAACTCCGGGGTCGCGCGCTCCGAAGAATGCGGCGAGCTTCAAGGCAGGGGCGACGAGAACGATCGGATGAAAGAGGCACCGCAGGGACCAGGGCTGATACGTGACGCCGAGGCCGTACTTCGCGGCCGACTGCACGATCTCCAGGTCGTCTCCGGTCAGGAACCCCTCGAACCGCCAGGCGAGCCAGAGCCTGGCCGCCAGGGTCGACAGGAGAAGAAGAGCGAGCGGCCGGCTCCAGGCCCGGTCCCGGTCCGGCGCCTGCCCCACCTCTGCGCCGATGGCGTCTCTCCCTCTCCGGCCGGGCCGCGCGCTGCGCTCTACGCGCTCCGCTCGAGAAACGGGAGCACCCGGGCGAAGCGGCCGGAGACGGCGAGGGCCTCGCGGCGCGCCCACGCGACCGTCCCCTCGAGCGCTGCGATCAGGTGATCGAGCTCCAGGACGAGACCGACCGATCCCCTCACTTCCGATTCCTCGCGGGTCTCCTTCAAGCGTTCGCGGAAGAGATCGATGTCGTTCCAGCGGCCGAGCGCGTCCTGAAGCTCCTTTTCGCGCGCGATCCGGCCTTCGAGCCCCGGGACACCGCACGCGGCGAGGTCCTCGGCCAGGTAGCGCGCGCGCTTGACTGCGATGCGATAGCGGTGGAGCCGCTTGTCGGTCGCGTCCTCGGCCGGAGGGGAGAGGCGCGTTTCGAGGCGTCTCCGCGCGATCTCCAGCCGGAGCGGGATGTCGTCCTGAGTTCGGCGCGCCGCGCGCCGCAGCCGGCGCTCCAGTCGGCGCCACTTTCCGCTCCGCGCGACGCGGGCCGCCTTCTCGACGCGCTCCGCGTACTCGGCACCCCACCGCGCCTCGAGGCCCGCCGCGAAGTTCTCCGGCACGTGACCCATCTCACGCAGGCGGGAGAGCAGTCGACGGTCCACCTCGAGTTGCCGCAGGGGCGAGAGCGAGCGGGCGAGCGACCGGGATCTCCGCTCGATCTTCTTCTTCCCGAGCGCCGCCGCCGTCTCCTCCACCCGCCGCAGCGCCACTCGCAAGTCATGCAGTCCTTCGGGCTCGGATCCCAGGAACAATTTCCTCGCCTTCGAGAGGGAGCGGGCGCGAAGAGACCAGAGGATTTCCGACACGGGGGCGCTATTATAGAGAGACAAAGAAGTGTCCGATTTCACGCCGTCTTCACGCGAAGTTCAGGCAGTCCCCCGGGGGCTTGCCGACAATGGGCCCCGCATGAAGAAGCTGGCCGCGATCGACATCGGCACGAACTCCATCAAACTGCTCGTGGCCGCGGCGGACGAGGGGGGTGTGCTGGAGGTCGTCTCGCCGGAGAAGTCCCCGGTGCGGCTGGGGAGCCACACACTCGCCTCGGGACGCCTGTCGCCGGAATCGATCGAGGCGGGGGTCTGCGCGATCGAGCAGTTCCTGCGGTCGGTCGAGGCGCAGCAGGCCGAGCTCGTGCGAGCCGTCGCCACCTGCGCGGTGCGCGAGGCGGAGAACTCGCAGGAGTTTCTCGAGGCCGTGCGACGGAGGACCGGCGTCGAGGTGGACGTCATCTCGGGCGAGGAGGAGGCGAGGCTGATCCATCTGGCCGCCCGCAGCGAATTCTCCTCGCGTCTGGATCCCCTTTTCCTCGTGGACATCGGCGGGGGCTCGACGGAATTCGTCGTCTCCAACGGGTCGCGGGTCCTCCTGACAGAGAGCCTGCCGCTCGGAGCGGTGCGGCTGGCCGACCTCGTTCACGACGACCCGCCGAGCGACAGGGACCGGAAGGCCGTCAAGAAGGCGATCCGCGCCGTCGCCAGGAGAGCGGCGCAGGCCGTGCGCAAGACGGGATTCAAGACCTGCGTCGGATCGGCCGGCACGATCCAGTCCCTCTCGCTCGTCCACGAGGCGGCGATCCTGGGGCGCGAGCCGATCCCTTCGGGGCACCGGACCCTCACGCGCGCCGGCTTGAAGAGGGTCAACCGGATTCTGCGAAAGACGACACAGAAGGAAAAGCTGCGCGTGCCCGGCCTCGACCCGCGCCGCCGGGACATCGCTGTCCCGGGCGGCATCCTGCTGGCCTGGATCCTCAAGAGGACGGGGGCCGACGGCATCGTCGTCGGCGACCGGGGGCTGCGGGAGGGGCTCATCCTCGACTACGCCTCACGGCACGGGAAGAAGCGCGCCGGCGACCGGGACGTCCGGGCGCGGAGCGTGGACCGGCTCCTGCGCCGCACAAGCGCAGAGGTCGTCCATGCCACGCACGTCGCGCGGCTGGCACTCGAGCTCTTCGATCAGACGCACGCCCTCCACCAGCTGACGGCGGCCGAGCGGGAGTGGCTCCAGTACGGGGCGCTCCTGCACGACGTGGGCTGCTCCATCGGGTTCTCCCGGCACCAGCAGCATTCCTACTACCTGATCACGCACGGCGACCTGACGGGCTTCTCCGCCGAGGAGATCGAGGTCATCGCTTCCGTCGCGCGCTACCACAAGGGGAAGGGCCCGAAGGGGTCGCACGAGAACTGGAAGCGCCTGGACCCGTACATGCGGCCGGTCGTCGAGAAGCTGGCGGCTCTCCTGCGGATCGCCGACGGCCTCGATCGCAGCCACCGCCAGCTCGTGACCGACGTCGTCTGCCGCGTCCGGCCGCGGAAGGTCGAGCTCGACGCCGTCGCGCGCGGCGACTGCGAGGCGGAGCTCGATGCCGCGCGCAGCAAGGCGAACCTGTTCGAGCGGGTCTTCGACCGCGAGCCCGCCTTCCGCGCGGTGCCGACGGGAAGGGACGAGACAGTTCTTCAGCGAGACCTCGAGATCATCTCGGCCGAGGCCCTCTTCGGCTAGCGATCGAGAAGGGAGACATCCTGTGAAAGAACACTTTTCCGAGAAACTCGAGGACCTGAGGCGCAACCTCATCCTGATGGGGGGAGAGGTCGAGCGCCAGATCCAGCACGCGATCGAGGCGCTGACGGAGGTCGATGAGAAGAAAGCGGCCGACGTCATCGCCGCCGACGCCGAGATCGACCGCATGGAGATGGTGGTCGAAGAGCAGGCGGTCCAGCTCCTGGCGCTGCAGCAGCCGGTCGCCGTGGACCTGCGATTCCTCGTCGCCGCCTTGAAGATCAACAACGACCTGGAGCGGATCGGCGACCACGCCGTCAACATCGCGGAAGGCGCGGAACGGCTGGCGGCGCAGAAGCCCTTCAAGCCCTTCATCGACATCAACTACATGGCGGAGGTCGCGATGTCCATGCTCAAGCAGTCTTTGGACGCCTTCGTCAACCGGGACGCGAACCTCGCCAAGCAGGTCATCAAGAAGGATGACATCCTCGACGACAAGAACATCTCGCTCATCCGGGAGCTCCTGACCTACATGGCCGAGTACCCGAACCTCATCACCTATTGCATCGAGTTGATCTCGATCTCGAAGAACCTCGAGCGGGTGGGAGACCTCGCGTCCAACATCTGCGAGGACACCATCTACATGGCCGAGGCCCGTTGGGTGAAGCACCACGCCACCGAATTGACGTGAGGCGTGAGGCGTAAGGCGTAAGGCGTGAGACGGACGGGCTTCGCCTGACGCCTGACGCCTAACGTCCTGACGGCCCTCGTGCATGTTCCTGTGGGGCGTGGCGACCTCGGCGTATCAGGTCGAGGGCGCCCCCGAAAACGACTGGACGGAGTGGGAGAGGCTCGGGAAGCTGAAGGAGCGGGAGGTCCGTTGCGGGACGGCCTCGGGCCACCGGGAGCGCTGGCGTCAGGACCTTCGACCTCCTCCCGACCGTCGGCGCCAACGCCTACCGCTACTCGATCGAGTGGAGCCGGCTGGAACCGCGTCCCGGCGAATTCGATCCGGCGGCGCTGGAGCGCGAGGCCGAGAGAGCCGGCTTTCTGCGCGCGCTCGGAATCGAGCCGGTGGTCACGCTTCTCCACTACACGCATCCCGCGTGGTTCTGGAGAGCGGGGGGATGGGAGAACAGGGAGAGCGTCGGCTGGTTTCGCCGCCTCGCGGAAAGGGTCGGCGCCGCCCTGCCGGACGTCCGTCTGTGGGTCACGGTTAACGAGCCGATCACCTTCATCCTGGGGGGCTACCTGGGCGGGCTCATCCCTCCCGGAAAGAAGAGCTTCGCCGCGGCTGCGAAGGCCCTCGAGCACCTGCTGCGCGCGCAGACCGAGGCCGCG
Organism: uncultured Acidobacteriota bacterium; assembly: GCA_963741435.1. Taxonomy (GTDB): domain Bacteria; phylum Acidobacteriota; class Thermoanaerobaculia; order UBA5066; family Gp7-AA6; genus JAWOLE01. The sequence goes on from CAVUIX010000008.1 coordinate 80,140, forward strand.
CTCGCGCTCCGCGGGCGCCCTCGCGGCGCACGCTGCGGGATCGCTCACAACATGCTCGACTTCGCTCCGGACCGGCCGGACAGCGCGCTCGACCGAAGGCTCGTGCAAGCCGGCGAGGCCCTCTACAACCTCGCCCTGATCGAGGCGATCGCGACGGGGCAAATGCGGTGGTCGTTTCCCGGGGAGGGGAGCGTGGAGTTCGCGCTTCCCGACCTTCCCGGGGCCTCGGCATACCTCGGCGTCAACTACTACAGCCGGGTTCACCTGCGGTTCCGCGGACTGCCTGGAGCGGTCGGCGAGTTTTCCTACCGTGACCGCGGCGGGCGCGGCCTGACCGACACCGGCTGGGAGATCCATCCGCAGGGCTTCGGCCGGGTCCTGCGTTCGGCCGCCGGCGCCGGTCTGCCGATCCTCGTCACCGAGAACGGGATCGCGACGACCGACGACCGGCTCCGCCGCTCCTTCCTCCACGAGCATTGCCTCATCCTGTCCGGCCAGATCGCCGCCGGCGCCCGGATCGAGGGGTACTTTCACTGGTCGCTGCTCGACAACTTCGAGTGGCTCGAAGGCTTCCGTCCCCGCTTCGGCCTCTTCGAAGTGGACTACGCGACCTTCGCGCGCCGCCGCCGGCCCTCGGCGGATCTCTTCGCCGCGCTCGGGCGAAGATTCACCGCCTCGGGGATATCCTTGCCCGACGCCTCGTCGTCCGGCCTCGCCGGCCGGTGAGAAACGGAGAAGGCCGAGTATGGAAATCTGGATCCTGCGCCACGCGAAAGCGGAGGAGGGCGGGCCGGGCACGCCCGACGAGGAGAGGGCCCTGACTCCCGCCGCGCGCAAGAGGATGCGCGCCGCCGCTACGACGATCGCTCGCCTCGCGCCGAAGTTCGACGCGATCCTGACGAGCCCGCTTCGGAGAGCGCGGCAGACCGCCGAGCCGGTGGCGCGGGCGATGGGTCAAGGGAGTGATCTGATCGAAACCGTCGCGCTCGCGCCGTACGCCGACCCGGAAGAAGTCCTTCGGGAGATCGAAAGGCGGCGGAGGAAGCGGGTTCTCCTGGTCGGGCACATGCCCCACCTCGGGAAGCTGCTCGGATACCTCCTTACCGGGCGTCCGAACACTCCGGTCGAGATAAAGAAGGGGGCGCTCGCCCGCGTCGAGTTCGACGGCGAAACTCCGAAGCCTCCCGGGACCCTGACGCTGCTCCTGACCTCGAAGGCGCTCGCCCGGCCGACCCGGTCCGCCGATGAGGATTAGCGGCGACCTCCTCGTCGTCGTGGATACGCCGCGGGGCAGCGCGGTCAAGTTCAAGTACGACGAGGAGCGCCGCGCCTTCACGATCGCGCGGTTCCTTCCGAGCGGGCTCGTCTTTCCGTTCGACTTCGGGTTCGTTCCCGGCACGCGCGCCGGGGACGGCGACGCCCTGGACGTAGTGCTCCTGATGGAGGGGCCGGGCTTTCCCGGCTGTGTCGTCCGGTCGAGGCTCCTGGGCGTTCTCGAGGCGAAGCAGAAAAAGAAAGGGCACATGGTGCGCGATGACCGGCTGATCGCCGTCGCGTCGGAATCGGCCGTGTACCGGGACGTCCGCAGCCTCCGGGACCTCGGAAAGGCGGCCGTCGACGGGATCGAGCGCTTCTTCGTGGCGTCGAACCAGGGCGGAGGGCGGCGGTTCCAGGCGCTCGGCCGTTTCGGTGTCGCGCGCGCCCGCGCGATCCTCCGGCGCTCCCTCCTGGATCCCGGCGGCGGGAGGCGACGCCAACGCCGCTCGCCTGCCGTCCCGAGCGGATGGAAGGCCTGACCCCGAGGGAAACCCGCTTCACACCTCGTTTACGGCGGCTTCTCCAGGGCTTCTCCCGGTCCCCGAGGGGACTTCTTGTCACCGGACGAAGATTCGGGCTCGGTGACGAAGATGCTTCTCTGCGACTTTCACGTGCACACGACGTACTCCGACGGCGACCTTCCGCTACCGGAGGTCGTGGACCTCTTCGGCCGGAGCGGCCACGACGTCGTCGCCATCACCGACCACATCGTCAACCGGGACAACGGCCTCGGCCGGATCGCGCACGCCATCCGCCATTCGCTGAACCCCGAGACCTGGAAACGCTACTTCGACGAGGTCAGCCGGGAGGCCGAGCGAGCCTGGAGGACCTACGGGATGCTCCTGATCCCCGGCGCGGAGATGACGCGCAACACGGTCAATCGCGACACCTCCGTCCACATCCTCGCCCTCGGCCTGAACGAATACCTCTCGGCCGACGGGGACCCGATCGAGATGCTGCGCGAGATCCGCGCCCGCGAGGCGGTGTCGGTCGCCTGCCACCCGCACGAGATGAGCGAGTTCTACGCGAACACGTACTACCTCTGGAACAGGCGCAGGATCGTCGCGCCCCTCGTGGACCTCTGGGAGGTGGGCTGCCGGTGGGATCTCTTCCCGGTGGTCTCGCGCGAGAAGCTCCCGCACATCGCCAACAGCGATTTCCACCGCCCCGAGCATCTCTACGCCTGGAAGACGCTGCTCCAGGCGGAAAAGTCGGTCGGCGCCGTCCTGAACGCGTTGAGGAAGAGAGCGGGCATCGGCGTCCTGAGGCTCACGCCGGAGTGCGCGGAGGCGACCGCGTGACGCCGGCGATTCTCTTCCTCCTGGTGCTTCTCCTCTCCGTGGCCGTCTACGCGGCCGGAGCGGTGTCGCTCGCGGCGTCGCGGCGCGGCCGGCGTGGCGCGAGGCTCCCGGGCTTCTTCCCGCCGGTGTCGATCGTGAAACCTCTCTCGGGGTTGGACGACGAGCTCGAACGGAACCTCGAGTCGTTCTACCGGATCGAGTATCCGGCGTACGAAGTCATCTACTCCTTGGCGCGGCGCAGCGACCCGGCGTTCTCCGTCGCGAGAAGGGTCGCCGACCGCCACCCCGAAATCCCGAGCGTCTTCGTCATCGACGCCCGGGAGCCGGGCGGCAACTCGAAGGTCAGCCGCCTGGCCGCGGCTCTGCGGCACGCGCGCTTCCGGCACATCCTGATGGCCGACGGCAACGTGCGCGTCCATCCGGAGTTCCTCGCGCGCGCGATCTCCTTCTTCTCCGACCGATCCGTGGGCCTCGTGTCCCACCTCTTCCGGGCTCGAGGCGCCCGGACCCTCGGTTCGCGGCTTGAGTCCCTCCATTTGAACGGCGCGCTCCAGGCGGGAACGGCCGCCCTGGCGGGAATCCTTCGAATGCCCTGCGTCGTCGGGAAGTCCATCCTCGTGTCGCGCGAGGCATTGAACGCGATCGGCGGCATCGAGGCCTTGCGCGACCACCTGGCCGAGGACTACCTGCTCGGCAGGATGATCTCGCGGGCGGGCTACCGTGTCGTCCTGTCCGGCGACGAGATCGAGACCGCCGAGGTTTCGCGCTCGCTGTCGGCCGCGTGGAGCCGGCAGCGCCGCTGGGCGATCCTGCGCAAGCGGCTGGGGGGCCCTTCCTATGCGGCGGAACTGCTGGCGAGCCCGCTGCCCTGGTTCGCCGGAGTCCTCCTCGCGGCCCGCAACGAGCCCCGCCTCGTCGGTTGCGCCGCGGCGCTCTACCTCCTGCGAATCGGCCTCGAGAGTCTCACCGCGGCGCGGCCGGGAGGCTTCTCCGCGGCGGACTGGGCGCTCGTTCCCCTTCGGGACCTCGCGGCCGCGGCGCTCTTCTGGGCGGGACTCTTCGGACAGCGGACTTCCTGGCGAGGCAGGGCCCTCCGGGTCGGCCGCGACACGCTGATCGGACAGGCTCCGGGGCAGGCCCGCCGCCTCGCCGGCGTGGCCCATCAGGCCGCCGAGCAGGGCTAGGCTAGCTCTTCAGGTCGTCGGGGACAGCGTGGAGTCCGCGGCGGGCGAGGCGGTCCAGAAGCGTCTGCTGCGCGTCGAAGGCGGGCTCGCCGGCGGGCGGAACGCGTCGCAGGTAAGCTGCCGTCCGCCTGCAGGTCGCGGGCGCGGGAGTTGTCCTTGGCGATCGGCTCGAGGATTTCCTGGCGGATCTTCTCCTTCGCCTTCTCGTCGAGAATCGGCACCATCAACTCGACGCGTCGGAAGAAGTTGCGGGGCATCCAATCGGCGCTCGAGATGTAGATCTCCTCTTCCTCGCCGACGCCGAAGGAGAAGCAGCGGCTGTGCTCCAGGAACTGCCCGACGACGGAGGAGACGGAGATCTGGTCGGAGACATCGGGCACGCCGGGCCGCAGGCAGCAGATCCCGCGAACGGCGAGGGCAATCGGCACTCCCGCGCCGGAAGCCCGGTAGAGGGCCCGGATCAGGTTGGCGTCCACGAGCGCGTTCATCTTCGCGACGATCCTCGCCGGCTTCCCCTGACGCGCCTTCTCCGCCTCGCGGTCGATGAGCGACAGGACCTTCTCATGAAGGGTGAACGGGGCGACGGTCAGGCGCTTGTAGCGCGTGCGCCGGGAGAAGCCCGTCAGGTAATTGAAGAGCTCCGACGCGTCGGTGCCGAACTCCGGGCGGGCTGTGAAGAGCCCGAGGTCCGTGTAGACCTTCGACGTCACCCGGTTGTAGTTGCCCGTCCCGAAATGGACGTAGCGGCGCATGACGTTTCCCTCGCGGCGGACCACGAGGGCGATCTTGGCGTGCGTCTTCAATCCCTCCACGCCGTAGGCGACGTGGACTCCCGCCCGCTCGAGCGACTGCGCCCACTGGATGTTCTTCTCCTCGTCGAAGCGGGCCTGCAGTTCCACCAGGACGGCGACCTGCTTGCCGTTCTCGGCGGCCCGGGCGAGCGCCGCGACGATCGGAGAGTCCGTCCCCGTCCGGTACAGCGTCATCTTGATTGCGACGACGTCGGGGTCGGTGGCCGCGTCTTCCAGAAAACGCATGACGGGATCGAACGAGTCGTAGGGGTGGTGAAGGAGGACGTCCGCCTTGCGGATCGCCTCGAACGCCGAACCGGACTTGGAAAAGAGCATTCCCGACGCCGGCAGGAACGCGGCGTCCTTCAGGTCGGGGCGCTCGAGCCTGCCGAGGGCCAGCAGGTCGGCCCTGCCCAGCGGCCCGTCCACCTCGTAGACGTCTTCGGGGTCGAGCTCCAGGTGGTGACGGACGAGCTCCCGCACCGCGGCGGGACAGCGGCGGTCCACTTCGAGGCGAATGGCCGCGCCGAAGCGCCTCCGGCGCACGTTCTCCGCCACGGAGCGCAGCAGGTCGGCGGCTTCGTCCTCGCGGATCTCCATGTCGGCGTCGCGCGTCACGCGGAAGGAGGACGCGCCGCGGATCTTCATGCCCGGGAAGAGCTGCGGCAGGTGCGCCTCGACGAGGTTCTCGAGGAGGAGGAAGTCCGTGGCCCCGCCTTCCGCGCGGCACCGGCACGAGCCGCGGCAGCGAAGGGGGCACCTTGACGCGCGCGAAGCGGGTGCGGCCGTCCTCCTTCTCGGAGAGCTCGATCGCGAGCGAAAGCGAGAGGTTCGAGACGAACGGGAAAGGGGTGGGCCGGGTCGAACGCGAGGGGCGTCAACACCGGAAAGACCACGCTCTCGAAGTAGGCCGTCAGCTCCTTGCGCCGCTCGGCCTCGATCGCGTCCCAGGCCAGGATGCGCACGCCCTTCTCGGCGAGCTTGGGGAGAACGTCTTCGGTCAGGGTCTTCGTGGCGAGCTCCAGGTCGCGGCGCACGATCTCGCCGATCGCCCGGAGCTGTTCGATGGGGGAGAGCCCGTCCGCGCTCCTCTCGGTCACGGAGGCCTCGAGCTGGTCGTGGAGGCCCGAGACGCGGATCATGAAGAACTCGTCCAGGTTCGAATGGAAGATGCAGAGGAACTTCAAGCCTCTCCAGAAGCGGCCAGTTCGTGTCGAGCGCCTCCTCGAGCACGCGCCGGTTGAAGGCGAGCCAGGAGATCTCCCGGTTGAAGTAGAGCGACCGGTCCTTCAACCGGTCTTCGGGCGCGGGGGAATCGACGAGCCGAACTTCCGTCATGGCGAGGGAGAGAGAGGCTATCACCTTCGTTCGAAGAGGGCGTTAAGCGGGAATGGGCTCGCTTAACTCCATGCCGCAAAGGAGCTTAGAGGCCCCGGTGCGAATCGAGAACCAGGATCTAACGGCCAGGCGGCGGGCCCGGCATGAGCCTCCCCCCTGATCGGCGAGCGGCATTCTCATGGTCGGCGTGGCGGAGGCGATGCATGGCCAATTCCTCCAGCACCTGGCGCACGCGTCGATCCGAGACGTGCACGCACGCGGCGACGAGCCTCAGGAGGATTCCCTTCTCGAGAAGCTCGGTCGGAATCCCTTCGCAAGCCTTGAGGCAGGCGGCGGAACGCCGCTCGTCCCCGCCTGGCCTCAACCCATCGCCCTTGGAAATGTCACGAAGTCTCCCATCTCGTCAGAGAAGTGCAACCTTTCTGCCTTCGGATGAACACGCCATGAGTTCGCCGTAAAGATTCGAGGAGGAACGGAGTCAGGAAGACGGGGGGCGCTCCCGCGAAATGATCGTGAGCCGGTTGCGTCCGTCCCGCCGCTCGTAGGAAAGACCGTCGGCGAAGGCGCGGACGAGCGGGATTCCCCATCCTCCCACTCGGGCCTCCTCGAGCGAAGCGGGGATCGCGGGCGCCTCCTTCTCGAGCGGGTTGAACGGCCGCCCATCGTCCTCGACGGTAGCCCGAAGCTCTCCGCTCTCTCGTTTGAGGAAGATCCGGATCTCGTGGGCTCCCCGGTCTGCGTAGGCGTAGTGGATGACATTCGTGACGATCTCGTTCAAGCAGAGCTCGAAGTCGAGTGCCCGAGCGCCCGCGATGCCGTTTTCCCGCGCGAAACCTCGGAACCATTCCGAGAGCGGGCCCAGTTCGGCATCGTCGTTGCGGAAGGAGCGCTCGGCCCGTTCGGGCGAGCGCGAGGGTTTCGAGGGCTCTGGCATCGTCGGTGCGGGGAGGCGCGCGCTCCGGAACGCCGTCAGCTCGGCGGTCTCTGTTCCGGCCGAACCGCGCGCCGCGCCTCCTCGAAATCGTACAGGACCGGCAGGATCCGATCGACCTGCGTCGTTTCGAGGACCTTCGCCACATGGGTCTGGGGGGAGAGGAGAACCATCTTGCCCTGCCGCGACATCTGCGCCTTGGCGCTGCGGACGAGAGTGCCCAGGCCCAGAGACGAGAGAAAATCGACGAGGGCCAGGTCCACGATCACAAACGCCTGCCTGGAAGCGGTCAGGCTCGTGAACTTCAGGTCAATCTCGCGCGATCCCTCGACATCCATGCGGCCCGACAGTCGAACGCGGCGCACGCCGTCGTCCAGGTCTTCATAGGTCAGCTCCATCTTCGAAAGGCTCCTTCTGTCTCTTTTCCGCGCGACGCCATTGGAGCAGAGGGCGGCGAAGCGTCGCGTAAAGAGAGGATGAAGAGGGCGTAAAGAAAAGCGGAGATGCCGCTTCGCGCGGAGACGGGCGCATGACTTCGCCTAGAATCCACGCCGGCGGAGGAGTTGAATGACGATCCCCCGACTCTCTCTCGTTCTCTTGACCGCGGTCGGAATGGCATGCGCGAGCGCGCGGAAGGCCGGGCCTTCCGTCGCAGTCTACGAGGCCGACGGCGCGGCGGCTCCGGCCGCGAGACGGCTCCCGGAGGGGTGCAGCCTCCTGGGACAGTCCGGGCCGGTGGACCAGATGGAGAGCGAGCGCGCGATGGACGATCCCTACAAGCGGCAGCGTCGCGAGACCGCGGACAAGGGGGGCAACGTCCTTCTCGTGCTCTCGGAGCGAACCGTGACGCGGCCGAATCTGGATTGCCCCTCCGGCGACACCTCCCCCGACTGCCTGAGCCGGTCGAAGAGCTGGTACCGGGTGAGTTTCGAAGAGTACGCCTGCGCGCCCGAGGCGACTCGCAAGCTCGCCGACCTCGGTCCCGAGCCGCATCACGGCGGGATTGTGATCCCGCTTTCGGCGCCGAAGACGCCGGCGAGCCCGGCGCTCGCTCCGGGCGAGCTGAAAGAAAAACTCCTCGAGATGACCCGCGCCGGGGTCGCGCCGGACGTCCTCCTCGCCTACGTCAAAGGACAGCGCCTCTCGCGGAAGATGACGGCCGAAGACATCATCGAGTGGACGAAGGCCGGGATCCCGGACGCCGTGATCGAGGCCGCCGCCGCCTCTCGCTAGCGGTGGCTGCGGCCCGGCTCGCCCTCAGGACGACGCTTCGGTCGGGACAACTCGCGGACGGTGGACATGCCGGAAGTGTTCCGTTCTTCCCGGCCGGGAATCGAACCACTCGATCCACCGGCGCCGCGCCTGACCCGGAGAGTCCACGGCCGTCACCTTGAAGGCTTTCGCGTCGCCGAACTTGACTTCGGCCTCGCGCGCCGACGGAGAGTACAGCAGGTGGACGGGCAGCCGGTGCCCCGGCCCGATCGAGTGAATGAAGTAATAGCGCAGGCAATCTTCCCGCAGCCGGATCTCCCGCGAGAACCCGGCGAGAGGCTGCCGCGCTTCCGGAGTCAGGGGATTCAGTCTGAGGTCCCATCCCGCTTCCTTGAACTCGAGCTCGTACACACGACCGCAGGCGCAGGCGAGATCTTGTTGCTCGGCGGGAGACGCGGTCTTCTCCCATTCGAGACGCCTTCCACAGACGCAGAGCGAACACATCAAATTTCTCTCGTTCATGGCGCGACGCTAGTCCACCCGGATGAAGATGGCGTGAAGGCGGTCCGGACCGCAACCGGCGGCCGCCGGCGCGGCGGCTTCAGGTCAAATTTACAGGAACTTCCTTCGCCGTTGACTGCCGCACTTTACAAGTCGCCAGCCAACAGAGAGGAGGATCAAGAGTCATGAAGGATCGCCTATTGAGGTTCACGACCGCCTGCGCCGCGGCCATGGGCGCTGATGGTCGCCATGGAAGCTCGCGCGCAAGTCACCGTCGCCGCCGGGTACACGCCTCCGGACGATACGCCCAGGATCAACGTCGGCATCACGCTCTTCGCGAACTATTCCTACCAGGACTCGCCCAAGGTCTCGGATGGGTCGCCTCAGAAGGGGAGCATCAACCCGAACTCCTTCGACGTCAATCGCGCCTACATCAACGTGACGGGAAGCCTCTCACACTGGTTTTCGTTCCGGATCACGCCGGACATCGCCCGGGAGACGGGAACCGGAAGCTCGCTTGCGGGAAGCCAGACGTTTCGCATCAAGTACGGCTACGGCCAGGTCAACTTCGACGACTTCCTGCCGCGCGGCTCGTGGGCGCGGATCGGGCTGCAGCAGACTCCCTGGATCGACTACATCGAAGGCGTCTACCGCTACCGCTTCCAGGGACCGACGTTTACCGACGTCGAGGGGTTCCTGACCTCCTCCGACTACGGCTTGAGCACCGCACTTGAACTTTCCCGGTAACTTCGGCGACTTTCACGTGGGCGTCTACAACGGCGACGGCTACTCAGAGCACCAACGACCAGAGATCGATCAACAACCAGAAGTCGGTGCAGATCCGCGGCACGCCTGCGGCCGCTGCCGGACATCGCCATCGCAAGGGCATCCGGCTGACGGGCTTCTACGACACCGACCACTACTTCGCGGACGCCAAGCGCGAGAGGATCATCGGCAACCTCACCTTCGAAAACCCTTACGTCAACGCGGGCTTCGAGTAGATGGATGCCAAGGACCAGGTGACCTCGGTCGCCCCGGAGCTCGACCGCGACGGGTTCTCCGTGTGGGCGACCCCTCGGACGCTGTTCGGGCTCGAGGCGTTGCTCCGCTACGACGAGCTCGTCACGAACAAGAACGCCTCTCCGAAACCGAAGAAGAAGAGGTCCGTGTTCGGCATCGCCTACTGGCCGCCGCTGCTGGGGGGCAAGACGATCTCGTTCCTGGCGGACTACTCGCGAGGTGAAGTTCAGCAACACGGCGCCCGATCCCGGGAAGACGAAGATCTACGCGGTCCACACGCTCTTCAACTTCTAATTAACGCGGAGTTCACGCGGATTTAACGCTGGAACTTCATCTTTCGAACGAGGTGAATATGTCGAGAATCCTCCGGCTCGCGGTCCTGGCCCTGGCGGCTCTGTCACTCGCCGCTGCGCCGGCGACAGCCCAGAAAGTCCAGATCAACGGCGCGGGAGCGACCTTCCCTTATCCCATCTACTCGAAGTGGTTCTCGGAGTACAACAAGCTCCATCCCGGAGATCGAGATCAACTACCAGTCGATCGGCTCGGGCGGCGGCATCCGGCAGGTCACCAACCAGACCGTCTTCTTCGGCGCGACCGACGGCCCGATGACCGACGAGCAGCAACAGGCCGCTCCCGGCAAGGTCCTCCACTTCCCGTCGGTGCTCGGCGGCGATCGTGCCCGTCTACAACATTCCGGGCGTGACGTCGAGCTGAAGTTCACCGGCCCGGTTCTGGCCGACATCTTCCTCGGCAAGATCACGAAATGGAACGACCCGGCCATCGTGAAGTTGAATCCCGGTGTGAAGCTTCCCGGCGACCGAAATCACCGTCGTGCCACCGCTCCGACGGCTCCGGGACGACATACATCTGGGTGGACTACCTCGCCAAGGTCTCGCCGGAATGGAAGAAGAAGGTCGGCGTCGCGACCTCGGTCAACTGGCCGGTGGGAATCGGCGGGAAGGGGAACGAGGGCGTCGCCGGCCTGGTCAAACAGACTCCCGGTTCGATCGGATACGTCGAGCTGATCTACGCTCTCCAGAACAAGATCGACTACGGTTCGGTCCAGAACATGGCCGGCGAATTCGTCAGGGCGACCACCGAGTCCGTCTCGGCCGCGGCCGCCGCCGCCGCCGCAAGCAGATGCCCCCGGACTTCCGCGTCTCGATCACGAACGCTCCGGGCAACGGGGTCTATCCGATCTCCTCCTTCACGTGGCTCCTCTTCTACGAGAACCCGAAGGACAAGAAGATGGCCCGGATCATGGTGGACTTCATGAACTGGGCGTCTGGCGGACGGACAGCGATTCGCACCGGAGCTGGGGTACGCTCCGCTGCCGCAAGAGGTCGTCGCTCTGGAGACGAACGCTCTCAAGAAGATCAAGATCTAGGCCGGGATTGCGGGGGACCGACATGCCGAAGACCCCGTTCTCGCGAAAGAGCGACCGACGACCGCTTCTTCCGCCTGGGGACGGGCGTTCTTCGCGCTCCTCGTCGTGGTCCTCGTCGCGGGGATCGCCTGCGAGCTCTACCGGAATTCGCGGCTCTCGATCGCGAAGTTCGGGCTCGATTTCTGGCGGACGACGGACTGGGACCCGGTGGCCGGGGAGCTTCGGCGCCCTGCCGTTCATCTGGGGCACGCTCTACTCGTCGCTTGCGGCTATGGTCCTCTCGACGCCGATCGCTCTGGGCATCGCGATCTTCCTTTCGGAGCTCTCTCCCGCGGCGGCTGCGGACGCCGTTCGACGTTTCTGACGGAGCTTCTTGCCGCGATTCCCTCCATCGTGTACGGGCTCTGTGGGGATCTTCGTGCTGGTTCCCATCGTGCGCCAGCTCGAGATCCCATACGCCGGACTGGATGAAGAAGATCCCTCTCTTCTCCGGACCGCCGCTCGGTGTCGGCATGCTCTCCGCGAGCCTGATCCTGGCGGTCATGGTGATCCCGTTCACGTCCTCGGTCGCGCGGGAGGTCCTGAAGGCGGTGCCGGCGACGCAGCGCGAGGCGGCCTACGCGCTGGGCGCTACCCGCTGGGAGGCCATCCGGGCCGCCATCCGATACGGCCGGACCGGCATCATGGGCGCCGATCATGCTCGGCTTCGGGCCGCGCGATCGGGGAGACCATGGCCGTCACGATGGTCATCGGGAACAACCCGAGAATCAGCCCCTCTCTCTATGCGGCGCAGCACACGATGGCCGCGGTCATCGCGAACGAATTCACGGAAGCCGGCACGAGACATCTACCTGAACGCCTTGATCGAGATCGGGCTCGTGCTCTTCGTCATCACCCTTGTCATCAATGCTCTTTCGCGGCTGCTCGATCTGGAGCGTCACCCGGGAAGTGAAGATCAAGGAGAAGAAAGCGGTGCCCCCCGCGGTGCCGGAGCCTGCCGCGTGAACCTCGCGGCACGCCGCCGGATCGTCTCGAAGACGGTCGTCGGGCTCTGCGGACTCGCGGTGCTCCTCGCCCTCGTCCCGCTGGTTCTGGTCTTCTTCTACGTCGTCAAGCAGGGATTCGCCTCGCTCAACTGGGCGTTTTTCACGAGGATGCCCAAGCCTGTCGGCGAAGCGGGCGGAGGCATGGCCAACGCGATCCTGGGGACGTTGTTCCTGATCGCCATCGCTTCGATTGTGGCGATCCCCGTCGGCATGATCGCCGGCGTGTACCTCTCCGAGTACGGGAAGGCCCGGTTCGCGACGCTCGTTCGTTTCACCGCCGACGTTCTGAACGGCGTCCCATCGATCGTGATCGGCATCTTCGCGTACGGCCTGGCCGTTCTTCCCGTCCATCGGTTCAGCGCGATCGCCGGAGGTCTGGCTCTCGGATTCATGATGATCCCCATCATCACGCGCACGACCGAGGAGCTCTTGAATCTCGTCCCCGCGACGCTGCGGGAAGGGGCGCTCGCGCTCGGCGCGACGCGTGGCCGCGCGGCGTTCGGGGTCATGGTGCCGGCCGCGCTTCCCGGCATCCTGACCGGGATCCTTCTGGCTCTTGCCCGCATCTCCGGGGAGACGGCGCCGCTCCTCTTCACCTCGTTCAACAACCGTTTCTTCTCGACGCGCCTCGATCAGCCGATCGCTTCGCTCACCGTCCAGGTCTTCACCTATGCGATCTCGCCCTACGACGACTGGCACCGGCAGGCCTGGGCCGGCGCGCTCGTCCTCGTCTCGCTCGTCTTCGTCTTCTCGGTTCTCGCGAGGATGGTCACCCGGCGTCTCGAAAGGATGCATCGAACATGAGCGAAGGGACAACGACCGTGATAGAACAAGGCCCTTCTTCGATGGTAACGGCCCCGGAGGTCTCCGCTCCCGCGCCGCCGCGGCCCGCCGGTCCCTTCCCGCCGGACGCGACGATCCGCATGGAGACGATCGGGCTCTCGTTCTTCTACGGAGGGAATCAGGCGCTTCATGACATCTCCCTCAGAATCCCCGAGAAGTCCGTGACGGCCTTCATCGGCCCCTCCGGCTGCGGGAAGTCGACCTACATTCGTTGCCTGAACCGCATGAATGACATCATCCCTGACACGCGCGTCGAGGGAGAGGTGCTCCTCGACGGCCACGACATCTATGGTCCCGGCACCGATGTCGTGGACCTGCGGCGGCGCGTCGGCATGGTGTTCCAGAAGTCCAATCCCGTTCCCCAAGTCCATCTTCGAAAATGTGGCGTACGGCCTGAAGATCAACGGGCTCTGCCGGCGCTCGGAGCTGCCGGAGCGCGTCGAGAAGGCCCTGCGCGCTTCGGCGCTCTGGGACGAGGTCAAGGAGCGGCTGCAACACGTCCGCGCTCGGTCTCTCGGGAGGACAGCAGCAGCGCCTCTGCATCGCCCGGGCCCTCGCCGTCGAGCCGGAGGTCCTCCTGATGGACGAGCCGGCCTCGGCGCTCGATCCCATCGCGACGCAGAAGATCGAGGAGCTGATCTACGATCTGAAGCGGGACTACACGATCGCGATCGTCACGCACAACATGCAGCAGGCGGCGCGGGTCTCGGAGTACACCGCCTTCTTCATGCTCGGCCGCCTGGTCGAGCACGACCGCACGGAGAAGATCTTCACGAACCCGGGGCAGAAGATCACGGAGGACTACATCACCGGGCGGTTCGGATAGGCGGCGGAAATGAAGACATCCTCTTCGCGCAGCCGAGGCCACGCTCCCTCCTCCTCCGAGGGAGGCGGGCGCGGTCAAGCGGATCGCGCTTGATCGAGGACGACGCGGACATCGCCTACACGATCCGCCTGAACCTGCGCAAGGAGAAGCGCTACCAGGTGGAGCACTACATCTCGGGGCTGGCGGCCCTCGCGGCCCTCCAGGAGAAGCCGTTCGATCTCGTGATCCTGGACCTGAACCTCCCGGACATCGACGGCCTCGCCCTCTGCCGGGAGCTGCGCCGCGCGGACGAGACGCGCCGCGTGCCGATCATCATGCTGACCGCGCGGGTCGAGGAGCGGGACAAGCTGCTCGGGTTCGAGATCGGCGCCGACGACTACATCACCAAGCCCTTCTCGATGCGCGAGCTGCTCGCCCGGGTCCACGCGCAGCTTCGCCGCGTGGCGTCCTTCGAGACTTCCGATGAGGAGGTCTTCGACGACGGTCCGCTCCACGTGGACCGGGCGCGATTCGAGGTGCGTCTGAACGGGGAACGCGTGCACCTGACGAAGAAGGAGTTCGACCTGCTCTGGCTCTTGATCCGCAGCCGCGGCCGGGTCGTCACCCGCGACGCGATCCTCGCGCGCCTCTGGGATTACGATGCCGACGTCGAGACGCGCACGGTGGACGTCCACATCCGGTCACTCCGCCGCAAGCTCGGCGACGAGCGCATCGAGACCGTCGTCGGCCTGGGCTACCGCTACCGCGACGCGGCCGCCCCGTAAGGCGTGAGGCGTCAGGCGTGAGGCGAAGCCCGGAAACCAGAGAGGTCTGTCGCGTCTCACGCCTTACGCTTTACGCCTTACGCCCCGCATGAGACTCCGCTCCCGCTTCACCGTGCTCTTCGGCGTCCTGGCGGCGGCGGCGGCGCTTTCGCTCATCCTGGTCATGGACGCGACGCTGCGCCGGGCCGTCGAGGACAGGGTCACGGAGCGGATCGAGCGGGAGATCGATCACGTGGCGCAGGACATGCAGGGGACCGCGCCCGAGAACCTGGACGCGTTCTTCCGGAGGTCGGCCCGCGAGCTCGCCTGCCGCATCACGCTGATTCGCCCCGACGGGAGCGTCTCCAACGACACGGACCTGCGGCCGGCCGAAGTTCCCCAGATGGAGAACCACGGCCGGCGGCCGGAAGTCCTCGAGGCCCGCCGCTCCGGGCGTGGAGATTCCCGCCGGTTCTCGGCGACAGAGCAGGAGAACCGCTTCTACTTCGCCCGGCTGCTTTCCGACGGGAACGTGCTCCGGATCTCGGTCGCGGCGGCCCATGTCCGGGAGCTCGAAAGCGGCTATCTCTGGTCGGCGCGCGCCGCGGTTGTTCTTGCCTGCGTCCTCCTCTTCGCCATCGGCACGGCCGCCTCGCGGCGGTTCTCCGAGCCGATCGCGCGCCTGACCGGGGCGGCCTCGGCGATTGCCGCGGGGCTGCCGCGCGAGCTGCCGCGGGAAGGTGGAGAGGAGGTCCAGCTCCTGGCGGCGGCGCTTCAGAGGATGAAGGATTCCCTCGCGCGCGCGGCCGAGCGGGCCGAGGCCGAGAGGCGCCTGACGGCCCAGGTCTTCGAAAAGCTCCCCGACGGCCTCGTCGTCCTCGACTCGCGGCTTCACGTCCTCGAGGCCAACGAACGGTTCTCGCAGATGATCGGCGTGCCGACTCCGGCGGGACGCGCGCTCTACGACGTCGTCCGGCTCCGCGCGCTCTACGAGGTGTTCGAGGCGGCGCTGAAGTCCGGCGAGGGAGCGGAGAGGACGGTCCGGCTCGCGGACGAGCTGGTCTGGCAGGTGCTGGTCGTGCCGCTGCCGGCGGGGTCGCGCGCCGCCGCCGTCGGCGTCCTGAGGGACGTGACGCGCCTCGAGCGCACGGAGTCGATGCGGCGCACGTTCGTCGCCGACGTCTCGCACGAGCTGCGCACCCCGATCGCCTCGATCGCCGCCGCGGCCGAGACGCTCGAGGAAGCGGCGCCGGACGAGTCCGAGCGCCGGGAGCTCGTCGGACTCATCCAGCGCCAGTCCGCCCGCATGAAGGAGCTGATCGACGACCTGATGGATCTCGCGCAGATCGAGAGCGGCGCCGTGGAGCTGGCGCTGGAAGCCGTGCCGGTGACCGAACTCCTGCGCGAGGTCGCGCAGGACCTGGCCGCCGATGCCGCCCGGCGCCGCGTCCGGATCGCCGTCACGGGAGACGCGAACGCCTCGATGCTCGCCGACCGGCGCCGGCTTCTCCAGATCGCCCGCAATCTCCTGGACAACGCGATCAAGTTCTCTCCGGAAGGCGAAACCGTCCGGCTCGGCGCCGAGAGCGGTCCGGGCTGGGCGGGCTTCTCCGTCTCCGACAAGGGGCCGGGGATCCCGCGAGCGGAGAGAGAGAAGGTCTTCCAGCGCTTCTACCAGGTCGACCGCTCGCGATCCAAGACGCGGCCCGGCACGGGACTCGGCCTGGCGATCGTGAAGCATCTCGTTCATCTGCACCAGGGAACCGTGGAGATCGAGAGCGAGGCCGGGCAGGGAAGCCTCTTCCGGATCCGGCTGCCGGCGGGGCGCGGAGGCGACGCGCCGGAGCCTGGAGGCGCCGGGTAGAATAGGCACTGAAATCGGGGGGTCGCGCCGGCCCCGGCACGTAAAACGCGAAGGAGGGCCTCGAGGAGGAGCCCGCATGCGTGGAAGCGTCCTTGTCGTCGAAGACGATCCCGAGCTGCTCTTTTCGTTGTCCGAGGTCCTCGAGTCGGAGGGTTATCGGGTCACCGGCGCCCGCAATGGCCTGGAGGCTCTCGGTCGATTGCGGGGAGGGGCTCGGCCGTCCGTGATCCTCCTCGACCTGATGATGCCGATCATGAACGGATGGCAGTTTCGTTACGAGCAGCGGCAGGACTCGGACCTGGCGAAGATCCCGGTCGTCGTGGTCTCCGCGAAGTCCGACAGCCAGCAGCACGCTCTGTGGCTCGAGGCCGACGGCTATATCACCAAGCCGATCGACCTGAACGTGCTCCTCGACACCCTCGGCCACTACTGCGACGCCGGCAATTCCGACGCGTAACCGTCGCTCCGCGTTTGCGCGGGAGCTGCGCCCTTCGGGCGCACCGGCGAGCGGCTCGGCCGGATGCGGCCTCGACCGCTCACCTGCTCCCGCGCAAACGCTGCGCTCCCGCGGCGCGAGGCTCCTCCTTCGATTACCTCAGGAGACTCCTCGCGCCGCGACCGGAGCTTTAAGCGACCGTGGGCCGAAGACCGTCCGGCCTCGACCGCTCACCTGCTCCCGCGCAAACGCCGCGACCGGGGCTTTAGGCACGGGGCCGAAGACCGTCGCGCTCCCGGTGCGGTGAGATAGCATCTTCTCCCTCTCCCGGCGGGAGAGGGGAGGATGAGGAGAGCATGCTCAACCTGTTACCGCGGGACGAGAAGTACTTCGACCGGTTCAGCGACATGGCGCGGCGCATCCATGAGAGCGCGCGCATCCTCAACAGTTTCTTCGACGGGAAGGCGCCGGTCGCCACGGTCGCCGACCAGATCAAGCGTCTCGAGCACGAATGCGACGAGATCTCGCACGAGATCCTGCGCGGGATCGACCGGACGTTCATCACGCCGATCGACCGGGAGGACGTCCACCATCTCGCGGTGCGGCTGGACGACGTGATCGACTTGATCGACGGAACCGTGCGCCGCCTGGCGCTCTTCAAGATCTCCGAGCCCACCCCGCTCTCCCGGAGACTCTCCGAGATCATCGTCGAGATCACCCGGGAGATGGTGGAAGCCGTCGCCGACTTGCGCAGCCAGAAAGGGGTCGTGGCGCACTGCATCCGGATGAAGCAGCTCGAGAACGAGGGGGACGTCGCTTATCAGGCGGCGGTCGCTTCGCTCTTCTCCGAGCAGATCGCGCCGATCGAAGTCATCAAGTGGAAGGACATCTACGACAACATGGAAAGATGCATCGATATGGCCGAGGCGGTCGCCCACGTTCTCGAAAGCGTCGTGCTCAAGCACTCCTGAGACGAAGACGAAAGGCGGTAAGACGGAAGACATGGAAGGAAAGCATCAGAAGATTCGTCTCCCGTCTCCCGTCTCCTGTCCTTCGAGCCCCCGATGACTTACGTCCTCATCATCATCGCGATCGCGCTGGCCTTCGATTTCATCAACGGGATGCACGACTCCGCCAACTCGATCGCGACGGTCGTTTCGACGCGCGTGCTCACGCCCCTGATGGCCGTTTTCTGGGCCGCCTTCTTCAATTTCATCGCTGCCTTCACGTTCGGGACCGCCGTCGCGAAGACGATCGGCAGCGGACTGATCGACGTCCGGGTCGTCAACTCCGACATCGTGCTCGGCGGCCTCATCGGGGCGATCGTCTGGAACCTGTTGACCTGGTATTTCGGGATTCCGTCCTCGTCGTCTCACGCCCTGATCGGCGGGTACGCGGGAGCCGCGGTGGCGCACGTGGGCGTGCGCGCCATCGTGCCGGGCATGGCCTGGGTCAAGACGCTGTCCTTCATCGTCCTTTCGCCGCTCATCGGCATGGTTTGCGGCTTCGCGATGATGACGGCGGTCTCGTGGATTTTTCGGAACGTGCCGTACGGATCCGTGGACCGCTGGTTTCGCAGGGCGCAGCTCGGCTCCGCCGCCGCGTTCTCGCTGTCTCACGGCACCAACGACGCCCAGAAGACGATGGGCATCATCGCGGGACTCCTCGTGGCGAACCAGAAGCTCTTCGCGGACAGCGCGTCTCCTCTTCATTTCATGTACCTGCCCGACTTGAAGGAGGTCCCGATCTGGATCATTCTCTCGGCGCACGCCGCGATCGGCCTCGGAACGCTGACGGGGGGGTGGCGCATCGTGCGGACGATGGGGACGCGGATTACGAAGCTCAAGCCCTTCTCCGGGTTCTGCGCCGAAACGGGCGGAGCGGCGACGGTCATCCTGGCGTCGATCTGGGGGATCCCCGTCTCGACGACGCACACGATCACGGGATCCATCATCGGAGTCGGCGCCACGCAGCGGTTCTCCGCCGTCCGGTGGGGCGTGGCCGAGAGGATCGTCTACGCCTGGATCCTGACGATCCCGATGGCCGGGGCGATCGGCGCGATCGCCTATGGCATCGTTCAGGCGTTGCGGACCTGACGACGAGGAACCCGGCGTGAAAGGCCTCGTCTCCGTCCTTGTTCTTTGCTTTGCCCTCGAGCCGCTGGCCCTGGCATCCGGCGTTCCCGACCCGGCGCCCTTCGACGCCGTGCTCGAGAAGCGGGCGAGGAACGGGGGCTTCGACTACGCCGGGGCGGATGGCCAGGACCGCAAGCGGCTGGCCGCCTATCTCTCGAACCTGGGCGACGCGGCGCCGGCGGCGATGACCGCCGAGGAGAAGAAGGCGTTCTACATCAACGCGTACAACGCGATCGCGATCGAAACTCTCCTGGAGAATCCGGGCAGGAAGATCACGGACATTTCCGGCGCCTTCAACAGGATGAAACACCGCGTCGGAGGGGAGACGCTCACCCTCGACGACATCGAGAACAGGCTGCGCGACATGCGGGACGCTCGTATCCACTTCGCGATCGTCTGCGCGTCCAGGTCGTGCCCGCCGCTCGCGCCCCGGGCCTACACGGCGGCAGGATTGAACGAGGCTCTCGAAAGACAGGGTCGCGCCTTCTTCAACGATCCCTCCAAGAACGTCGTCGACCGCTCCCGGGGGCGCGTGGCGTTGTCCAGGATCTTTCACTGGGACCGCAAGGAATTCGAGCGGGACGGCGGGACCCTGCTCAAGTTCGTCTCGAGATACGCCAGGGACGCGTCAACCGCGTCCTGGCTGGCGACGTTCACGAAGGATCCCGACTTCCTCGCCTACGACTGGTCGCCGAACCAGCCCTGAGGGGAATTGTGAGTTGTGAGTTGGCCGGGGCCTCTCAGTCACAATTCACGATTCACCATTCACAATTCAAAAAAAGGGCCCCTTGCGGGGCCGCGAAGGAGGAGATCGATGCGTTTGTCTTGTGTACGGAGGCGAGGATCGGAGCGTTGAGGGAACGCTGACGAAATGATCCGGTTGAGGCTCAGGCCGGGGCGGGAGGCCTCCGTCGCCCGGCGCCATCCGTGGCTCTTTTCCGGGGCGCTGGCCTCGCTCGAAGGGGACGGGTCGGACGGCCACGCCGAGATCGTGGACTCCCGGGGCACGCCTCTCGCCCGGGGGAGCTACTCGCCGGAATCCCAGATCGTGGCCCGCCTGTGGACCTTCGACGGACGGCCTCCCGATGCGCTCCTCTTCCGGGAACGGTTCGAGGCCGCCCGGCGGCTGCGGCGAGAGATCGTTGGACCCGAGACGACCGGATTCCGTGCGATCAACTCCGAGGGGGACCTGTGCCCTGGAGTCCTAATGGACATCTACGGCGACACCGCCGTCCTGGAACTCCTGACCGAAGGCACCGAGAAGTGGGAACCGGATCTGATGGCGGCCGCCCGAGACGTCTTCTCGCCGCGCGAAATCGTCGTCCGCCGCACGGGTTCAATCCGCGATCGCGGCCTTCCCCCTCTCCCCACTGGAGAGGGAAGGGGTGAGGGCGCAAATTCGAGCCGTCCAATCCCGTTCTCCGAGAATGGTCTGACCTTCTTCGCGGACATCGCGGGCGGACAGAAGACCGGCTTCTTTCTCGATCAGCGCGACAACCGCATGCGGCTCCGGTCCCTCGCGGCCGGCCGCACCGTCCTGAATCTCTTCTCCTACAGCGGGGCCTTCTCCGTGGCGGCTCTGGCGGGCGGGGCCGCGCGCGCCGTGGACGTGGACGCCTCCGGGGCGGCGCTCGATCTTGCCCGGGAGCACCGCCGGTCCAATGGTTTTCCGGCCGGAGACAGCGACTTCGTCCGGGCCGACGTCTTCGAGGACCTGCGCCGCCGCGTCGAGGCGGGCGAGAGCTGGGACATCGTCGTTTGCGATCCTCCCGCCTTCGCCAGGAGACGCGGGGACGTCGACCGGGCGGCGCGCGGCTACAAGGACGTCAACCGCCTCGCCATGAATCTCGTCCGGCCGGGCGGGTGGCTCCTCACGTGCTCCTGCTCGGGTCATGTCGGCGCGGACCTCTTCCAGAAGATCGTCTTCGCCGCCGGCGTGGACGCCGGAGTCTCGTTCTCGATCGCGGCACGGCAGGGGGCGGGGGCCGATCATCCGGTTTCCCTTGAGTGCCCGGAAGGGGAATACTTGAAGGGGCTATGGCTTTCCCGACGGACATGAGGGGTCTCGCCGTCGTGGCCGCACTCGGCGTTCTCTTCACGAGCGTGCCAGCGGGGGAGCTGGGCACCCGCATCCTGGTCTTCTCGAAGACCGCGGGTTTCCGTCACGATTCGATTCCGGACGGCATCGCCGCGGTCGAGCGCCTCGGGCGTGAGCGGGGCTTCGCCGTGGACGCGACCGAAGACGCTTCGGTCTTCACCGATGCGGCGCTCGCGCCGTACGCCGCCGTCGTCTTCCTCTGCACGACCGGCGATGTCCTGGACGACGGCCAGCAGGCGGCTTTCGAGCGCTTCATCCGGAAAGGGCGCGGTTTCGTCGGCATCCATTCCGCCGCCGACACGGAGTACGACTGGCCGTGGTACGGGGCGCTCATCGGCGCGTACTTCAAGAGCCATCCCGCGATCCAGCCGGCGACGATCGCGATCGCCGATCCGGTCCACGCTTCGACACGCGGGCTGCCCTCGCTCTGGGACCGGACCGACGAGTGGTACAACTTCCGGGAAGACCCGCGCGCCCGAGTCCATGTGCTGGCGGTGCTCGACGAGAAGACCTACTCCGGCGGCGAAATGGGGAGCGATCACCCGATCGCCTGGTGCCAGTTCCACGACGGCGGGCGCGCGTGGTACACGGCCCTGGGGCACACCCGGGAGAGTTACGCCGAGCCGCTCTTCCTCGAGCACCTGCTCGGAGGGATCCAGTTCGCCGCGGGTTTTCCCGAGATCTGCCCGGCGGCCCGCTCGGTGCAGCCGCGGCGTTGACGGAGGCCGGCGGACCGATCGCGATCCTCGGGCCGGCGCCTCCCGACCGGGGCGGGATCGCCCACGAGACCCGTCATCTGGCCGAGGAGATTTCCCGCCTCGCTTCCGTCGATTACCTGACCTACTCGCGTCCCTATCCCCGCTGGCTCGATCCGCGCCGGTTCAGCCGCGACCTCCGACTCGGACAAGCGCCCGCGACGCCCGTCTTCGACTATCTCTCGCCCCTTTCCTGGCGGCGCGCGGCTGAGCGATCGCGCGACAAGAGAGTCGCGCGCCGTCATCGTTGCCGTGGTGGACTTCGTTCTGGGCGGCTTCCCGTCCGGGCGCTCTTCCGTCACCTCGCGAGGCGCCGCCCGCAGACGCGGCGCGTGCTGCTCTGCCACAACCTCGAAGACCACGAGAGCGGCGCCTTCCGGCGTTTCCTGACGCTCGGAGTCTTTTCGGCGGCGGACGCCTTCGTCGTCCATTCGTCGGAGAACCGCGAAGAGCTTTCCCGCCGTTTTCCGCGCCGGCCCGTGGCCGCGATTCCGCTTCCCGCTCTCGACCCCGGCCAGGACCGGGTCGCCGCGCGGCGCCGCCTCGGCGTCGACGGGCCTCTGGCTCTCTTTCTCGGCCTCGTGCGCCGCTACAAGGGGGTGGAAACGCTGCTCGAGGCGGCCCCGCGGATCGTCCGGGAGTCGGGCGCGCGCATCGCGGTCGTCGGCGAGGTGTTTCCCGACGCGAGCGATCTCGTCCGGCTGCGCGAGGCGAGCCCCGTCGCCGGGTCCATTCTCTGGAAGGATCAGTACGTGTCGGAAGAAGAGATGGGGATGTGGCTCGCGGCCTGTGACGTCGTGGTCCTGCCGTACCGGGAGATTTCCGGCAGCGCCATCGCGGCGCGTGCGATCGGAGCGCGCCGCCCGGTGGCCGCGTCGGCTGTGGGCGGATTGAAGGACCTGGTCGAGCCCGGGGTCACCGGCGAGCTCTTCGCACCCGGCGACGCCGGCGGGCTCGCGGACGCGGTCGCGCGGATCCTCGCGCGCGGCCCCGCCGCTTATGCCCCAGGACTCGACCGCGCCGCTCGCGAGACGTCCTGGCCTCGCTACGCGGGGCGGATCCTCGAATTCATTTCAGGGATCGCGAGCCGCGAGCCGTGAGCCGCCGTATACTCCGGCCGCGATGAACTTCGACCTCACCGAAGACCAGGAGCTGCTCCAATCCACGGTGCGGCAGTTCGCGCAGGAGGTCGTGCGACCCGGGGCGGCCCGGATCGATCAGAGCGGCGAGTTTCCCAAGGACGTTTTCTACGAGGCCGGAAAGCTGGGGCTGGCGGGAGTCTCGGTCCCCGTCGAGCACGGCGGTTCGGGCATGGACGTCGTGTCCTACGCCATCGTGATCGAGGAGATCTCGCGCGTCTGCGCCAACACCGGGGTCATCCTCTCGGTGAACAACTCCCTGGTCTGCGATCCGATCGAGAAGTACGGGAACGAGGATCAGAAGAGGCGCTTTCTCCAGCCGCTCGCCCGCGGCGAGAAGCTCGGCTGTTTCGCGCTGACGGAGCCCAACGCCGGCTCCGACGCGGCCAATCAGCAGACCCGGGCCGTGCGCGAGGGGGACCGCTACCGCATCTCCGGCCAGAAGGTCTTCATCACCTGCGGCCAGGCCGCCGACGTGTGCCTTCTCTTCGCGATGACCGATCCGGAAAAGAAGGCGCGGGGGATCTCGGCCTTCCTCGTGGACACCGAAACGCGCGGCTTCGACCGCTCGCATCACCAGGTCAAGCTCGGCGTCAACGCCTCCGGCACCGTCGAGATCTTCCTGACGGACGTGGAGGTGCCGGCCGAGGACCGCCTGGGGAAGGAAGGCGAGGGGTTCAAGATCGCGATGTCCACGCTGGACGGGGGGCGCATCGGGATCGCGGCGCAGGCCGTCGGCATCGCGACCGAGGCGCTCGAGGCGGCCCTCGCGTACGCGAAAGCGCGCCACGCCTTCGGAAAGCCGATCGCGGACTTCCAGGCCATCCGGTTCTATCTGGCCGACATGGCGACGGAGCTGGACGCGGCTCGCCTCCTGACCCGCCGGGCCGCCGCCGCCAAGGACGCCGCGAACAGGACCGGGGGACGCTACGGGTTCGACGCGGCGGTCGCCAAGCTCTATCGCCGCCGAGATGGCGCAGCGGGTGACCACGAAGGCGCTCCAGATCCACGGAGGATACGGCTACACCAAGGAGTACCCGGTCGAGCGAAACTTCCGCGACGCCCGGATCACGGAGATCTATGAAGGAACGAGCGAGATTCACCGGTTGATCATCGCGAGGGAGATCTTCAAGGACGCCGGGGTGATGATCGGATGAAACTTTCCAATTAGACCCATGCCGCAGACACGCCTGTTCCGGGATCGCGTGGTTTCGATGGAACAAACCCTCGAGGGGGGCGAGAAGAACCTCGAGCTCCTGAAGACCCTCTGTCGCGAGGCCCTGCCCGAGTTCACCTTCCGCGAGCACACGCTCGACCACGAGCGCGACGTCTTCGTCATGGTCCTGGAGGCGCCGGACGGCCGGACGAAGCGGATCTGCTGGACTCGCATGATGCTCTTCGACGCGGAGCGGATTCCGTCGCTCTCCGGCGATCCCGTTGCGGCGCTGCGGTCGAGGATCGTGGACTTCCTGCGCTCGCGGTCTGGCCGTCCCGAAATCGTGGTGACGTTCCGGCATCTCGAGGAAGGGTGGGTGGATACTCTCGAGCCGCGCCGCGAGAAGAAACGCCGCAGGGGCCGCGGCGACCGGGGAAGGCGCGAGGGCCGCCGCGAGTCCCCCGCTCCGGCGCCCGGCAGGCCCGCGCCGCTCCCGCCGCAGCGGGTTGCGCCGCCGGCGCGCGAGCGCCGCCCGCAGCCGCCGGCCGTGCCGGTGGCAGGCCCGGCGTCCCAGGAGGCTGCGAGACCGCAGGCGGGTCGCCGGAGACGGCGCTTCCGCCGCCGCCGCCGGGGCCGCGGCCCGGGCGGGCCCGCTCTCCCCGGCCCGTCCGGTCCGGCGCGGACGCCATGAACTTCGAGCTGACGGAGGAGCAGGCCCGGATTCGCGACGCGGTGCGTGACTTCGCGCAGACCGAGATCGCTCCAGGAGTTGTCGAGCGGGAGCGCGAAGAGCGCTTTCCGAGAGAGGTCCTGGCCGGCCTGGCGGGGCTCGGAATCCTCGGCATGATGGTGCCCGAGGAATACGGCGGAGCCGGAGCCGACGCCCTCTCCTTTATTCTCGTGCTCGAGGAGCTGGCCCGCGTCTGCGCCTCGACGGCGGTCATCGTCTCCGTCAACAACTCGGTCTTCTGCTATCCGCTCTGGAAGTTCGGCTCCGAGGAGCAGAGGAGGACCATCCTGACGGAGGTCGCCTCCGGGAAGGCGCTCGGGGCCTACGCTCTGACCGAGCCACAGTCGGGCTCCGACGCGGCCAATCAGAAGACGCGAGCGGTCCGCGACGGCGACTCCTATGTCTTGAACGGCGCCAAGGCCTGGATCACCAACGCTGGCGAGGCGAAGTGGTATCTCGTCATGACGATGACCGACCCGGCCGCGGGAACGCGCGGCATCACCGCGTTCCTGGTCTCCTCGGAAGACCCCGGCTTCCGCGTCGGTGCCCCGGAAGAGAAGATGGGACTGCGGGCGTCGAAGACCGCGGCCGCGTTCTTCGACGACGTCCGGGTGCCCGCGTCCCGCCGCGTGGGGCAGGAAGGGGAAGGCTTCACGATCGCGATGAAGACCCTCGACCATTCGCGCATCGGCATCGCGGCGCAGGCCATCGGGATCGCCCGCGCCTGCTACGAGGCCTCGGTCGAATACGCCGCGACGCGCGAGACGTTCGGAAAGAAGCTCGCGGAGCACGAGATCATCGCCTTTCAGGTCGCGGACATGCGAGTCCAGATCGAGGCCTCGAAAATGCTGACATACCGGGCCGCGGCCCGATCGGAGATTCCCGGCGTGCGGATCTCGCGGGAGGCCTCGATGGCCAAGGTCTACGCGACCGAGGCCTGCAACGCGATCGCCGCGCGCGCGGTGCAGATCTTCGGAGGCTACGGCTACTCACGGGAGTATGCGGTCGAGCGGTACTACCGCGACGCCCGTGTCACCACGATCTACGAGGGCACGAGCGAGATCCAGCGCATGGTCGTCGCCAAGAACCTGCTGGCGGGGAGGTAGTCCATGGACGAGGAGAAGCCGGCCACGGAGGCGGGGATGACGGCCGAACCCCCGGCCGTGCCGCCGCAACCGCCGGAGACGAAACCTCCCGCCGCGCCCGCGCCGCCGAGGCCTCCGGAGATCCGCGCGGAACGGATGCGCGGGCCGCGGCCCGAGATGCTCGAGTCCCGCGAGCCGCTCTATCGCGAGTCGGGAGGGTACACGCTCAGGCTGGATCCGCCCGACCTCGCGAGGCTGCGGGAGCTTCCCGGTTCGAAGGGAAAGACCGACAGAGAGCTCGGCGAGCTGTTCCTCGACGGCCAGGTCGCGCGGCTGACGGGAGCGGTGTCGGGGGATGTTCCCGTTCCCGCGGAGTTGCGGGTCGTCGTGGATCCCTACTCTCGGCAGGCCTTCCTGGCGGTGGGGAAGACGATCCGGGGCATCGTCAGCTTCTAGACGAGATTCCGGATTCCAAATTCCAGGCCGTGGCGAGGGTTTCCTGGAATCTGGAATGTGGAATCTGGAATGCGCGCGGGCGCTAGATGTCGGCGCTGAAGAGCTTCGTCCCGCCGCGAATCAGGTGGGCCTTGCGCTGATGGAGGTCGAGCGATACCGAGACTTCCCCGGGAGCGGCCCCGGCGTCGCTGAGATTCTCGGCCCACGTCTCGACGCGGAATCTCAGGAAGTCTTCGGGCAGGGCGGGCTCCTCCCGCCCCTCGAAATCCGGGAGTGCCTTGAGTTTCTCGACGTTCGCGTGGTCGAGCACGAACGTGTAGCCTTCTCTGGCCATTCGGTAGGGCCTGGAAGCGGAAGACCCGTCGGTCATGGGGGAATATTAATGCCATCGGCCTGTTTTCCGCCTCGATGCGCCAGCCGATGAGGAAGAATCGTTCGTGGGCGCTTCTGCTTTTCCTCTGCGCGGCCGCCGCGGGCGCGCAGGACGGCGCGGGCGCGGGGAAGCTGAGGAACCATTTCGACTCCGACGCGCTGCTTCGGGAGCCGGCTTTCTTCGATTTCGTCGCCCTCGGCTCTCCCGGCTCGGCTCAGTGGAGAGTCGTGAGCGGCTTCAACCCGCCGTCGGCTCCCAACCACGTGACCCAGACCGTCGCCACGCGGCCGAACGATTCGATCGCCGCCGCTCTGCGGCGCAATTCTCTCTTTCGGGATGGCGCCTGGTCTCTGGCGATGCGCCGCGGGGAGGGGCGCGGCGGCATCGTGCTCCGGATGGCGGGCGAGAGGGACTTTCTCGTCCTGCTCGTGGACCTGGCCAGCGGCGACGCGCGCCTCTCCGCCTATCGCAACGGCCGGTCGACGGAGCTTGCGAAGGCCACCGCGAAGATCGGCAGCGAGTGGGGGGTGTTGAAGATCAGCGCGGCCGGACCGCAGATCTCCGCCGAGTGGGATGACAAGCCTCTCCTGCAGGCGGTCGATCCGAACCCCGCGGCCGGCCGCTCGGGCATGGCCACCGCCGGTCCGGGGTTTGTCTCCTTCGACGAATTCGTCCTCGAGCCCGCGGGTCCGTAAAGCGTAAGGCGTAAGGGGCAAGGCGAAGCCCCGGAGATCTCCGCCTGACGCCTCACGCCTCACGGCCTCAAGGGGCGATCGTGGCGGCGTAACGGAACCTGCCTCCTTCGACCTTCAGGATCACCGCGGGCTTGACCGGATTGCGGTCGGCGTCCATGGTGATCCTCCCGGAGACGCCGGGAAAGTCCCTGGTCCCGGCGAGGGCATCGCGCACGCGTTTCCCCTCCGCGGAGCCGGCGCGGCGCATGGCGTCGGCGATCAGTCGCACAGCGTCGTAGGAGAGCGCCGCGATCGAATCGGGGTCGGCGCCGTAGGCGCGGCGGTAATCGCCCACGAACGCCTGCACGGCCGGCGACGGGTCTTCCACCGAGTAGTGGTTCGTGAAATACGCGCCCTCGACCGCCGTCCCTCCGATCTCCGTCAGCTTCGGGGAATCCCAGCCGTCCGCGCCCAGGAGAACGCTTTCGATTCCGAGAGACCGGGCCTGCCGGGCGATCAGGCCGGCGTCGGTGTAGTAACCGGGGATCACGATGGAGTCCGGCCTGGCCGGGCGGATCGCGGTGAGCTGGGCGGAGAAGTCGCTGTCGCCTTCCGCATACTTCGACTCCTGGATCACGCGTCCACCCATCGACGTGAACGCCTCGCGGAATGCTCCGGCGAGGCCGACGCTGTAATCGCTCTTGGAGTCCACGAGGAGCGCCGCGGTCTCCGCCTTCAGGGTCTGGCGGGCAAACGTCGCGAGCGCCTTGCCCTGATAGGAGTCGACGAAGCAGACGCGGAAGATGTAGTCCCCCTTCTTCGTCACCTCGACGTTCGTGGAGGAAGGCGAGACCATCGGGACCCGGTAGCTCTGCGCGATCGGCGCCGCCGCCAGGCTGCGCGAGGAGGCGTTCTCACCGATGAGCGCCACGACGTGGTCGCGCGTGATGAGCTTGGACACCGCCGAGGCCGCTTCGGACGCCTCGTTGTGGTCGTCTTCGACCAGGATGTCCAGCCGCTTTCCGAGGACTCCTCCCGCGCGGTTGATCTGTTCGGCGGCGAGCCGGGCCCCGTTTTTTCCCGAGAGCGCGAAGGTCGCCTGCGGGCCCGTCAGCGCCCCGAAGAAGCCGATCTCGATTCCCTGGGAAGCCGGCGCCCTCTCCCCCCCGCATCGAGACGCGAGGAGGCCGCAGATAGGAAGCATCCGGCGAAGAAGAGTCGGCGTCTCACGCGATGGATTCTATGCGCGCGCAGTGGTTCGCAGGTGTCAGGTTGAAGGTTTCAGGTGAAAGGCAGGTATCAGGTATCAGGTGTCAGGGATCAGGTGGGGCTCCGGTCCCTGACACCTGGCGCCTGGCACCTGACACCTGCATTTCCCCTGACACCTTTCCCCTGACACCTTCTCCCTTGATAGCCTAGCACCGAATTCCGCCGTGAAGGACGTAAACAGGAGAGAACAATGAACGAAGAGAAAACTTACGACGTGGTCATCATCGGGTCCGGTCCCGGGGGATACGTGGCGGCGGTTCGAGCGGCGCAGCTTAACCTGTCCGCGCTGATCGTCGAGAAGGACTCGAGGCTCGGCGGAGTCTGCACGCTTCGGGGGTGCATCCCGACCAAGGCTCTTCTCCATACGGCGGACCTGCTCGAAGAGACGCGCCACGGGGCCGAGGTCGGCGTTTCGACCCGGGAAGTGCGGCTGGAGCTCGCCGCGGCGATGAAGCATAAGGAAAAAGTCGTCCGGCAGAGCTCGAACGGCGTCGCGTTCCTGATGAAGAAGAACGACGTCAAGGTCGTGAACGGATTCGGCCGGATCGCCGGCGCGGGCAAGGTCTCCGTCACCGGCAGCGACGGGTCGCAGACCCTTTATGAGGCCAGGAATATCCTGATCGCGACGGGATCCACGCCGCGCTCCCTGCCCGGAATGGAGATCGATCACCAGACCATCCTCTCCTCGGATTCGATCCTGGAGGTGACCGAGGTTCCCAAGTCGCTGCTCGTCATCGGTTCGGGCGCCGTCGGCGTGGAGTTCGCCTCGATGTTCGCGCGCTTCGGCTCGAAGACCGTCGTGGTCGAGATCCTGCCGCGCGTCGTGCCAATCGAAGACGAGGAGATCTCGCGCGAGCTCGCGGCCTCGTTCAAGCGGCAAGGGATCGCCGTGTACGTGGACACGCGGATAGAGAAACTCACGAAGACCGAGGGGGGCGTCGAGGTCATCGCGCGCAGCTCGAATGGAAAGACCGAGAGCTTCCGGACCGAGAAGATCCTGATGGCCGTCGGCCGGAAGCCTCTCTCGGAAGGGATCGGGCTGGAAGGCGCGGGAGTCGAAACCGAAAAGGGATACATCCGGGTGGACGGCGCCATGCGGACGAACGTTGCCGGGATCTACGCCATCGGCGACGTGGTCCCCACCGCCCAGCTCGCGCACGTCGCCTCGGCGGAAGCCGTGGTGGCGATCGAGCACATGGCGGGCAGGCAGATACGGCCGTTGAATTACGACCAGGTGCCCGGCTGCACGTACTGCTCGCCGGAGATCGGCTCCATCGGCCTGACGGAGGCGAAGGCCCGGGAGCGCGGCTACGACGTGGCGGTCGGGAAATTCCCCTTCTCGGCCAACGGGAAGGCGAGGATCCTGAACGAGCCGAGCGGCTTCGTGAAGATCGTCGGCGAGAAGAAGTACGACGAGGTTCTCGGCGTCCACATCATCGGTCCGAGAGCCACCGAGCTCGTCGCCGAGGCGGCCGCCGCGCTACAGCTGGAAGCGACCTCCGAGGAGCTCGTCCGGACCATTCACGCGCACCCGACTCTCTCCGAAGCGATGCACGAAGCCGCGGAGGCCGTGGAAGGAAAGCCGATCCACATCTAAGGCAGTCGACGATCCAAGGATTGACGATTGGTCCGAATGAGCAACCGAACGCCGTTATCGCGCGGGCTAATCTTTGGATCCTTGAATCTTCGAGTTTGGTCAATTGCTGGGGGGCCTTGGGCGGTTCGCCGCTGCTCGGCGGCATCTTGGGTGGCTCGCCCGGAGCTTCCTGGACGGCGCTGGCGGGCGGGTAGGCGAACGTCTTGCCCTCTTTGTAGTCGTTGGGGGAATTGGGGAAGGGAATATCCTGTCCGGGCACCCGTGTGGAGTCCCATTCGGGGCGGTAGGGGCGGTCGGGATTCAGGAGGGCGGTTCCATCCGGGCGCTCTCCAGGACGCAGCGGCTCTCCTCCGGGAGGCAGCAGGAATCCTTCCGGGGAAGACCTTCGCCGCGCCGGATCCCGATGCCGTCCCGGCGCCGAGGGTCCCGATCATGATATTTCTTCCCGACTGCACTTTCTTGGGGGCTTCGGTAACCCGAGGAGCGGCCGCGATGCGCCGCACGTCGGTCTTCTTGACGCTCACGAGCATACCGCCCGGGTAGCGGTGAAAGAGGACGAGGGCGCCCGAGTCTCGCGGCAGATCCTCCGACCAGACGATCTGGTTTCCGGAAAGCTCGATCCTGTAGATCGTCCCCGGCGTCGCGGCGTGGATTGAAATCACGGCCGCGAGCAGAGCGTTGTGCCACAGCACGATGCAGATTATATCGCGGACCGTGGCGGCTGCGACGGGCAAAAAGACGGCCCGCGGCTTCGGCCGGGCGCACCACGCAGGCGAGGAGTCTGTCCGAGTCGTCGCCACGAGGGACCGCTCGGCCGCCGGAAACCCCCGGGGAGACGAAATAGAATGGAAAGTTCTCGACCCATGAGCCAGGAAAGAGAACGAACACCGGCCGACCTCTCGGCGCTCCGCATCCGGCGAGAGCCCGAGAAGGCCCGCGGCCTGCGCGGGTGGCTGCTCCTCGCGGCGGTCCTCGTCGTCGCGGCGGGGATCGCCGCCTTCTTCGCGGCGGGGCGGACGTTGGGCGGGAAAAGGGTGGAGACGGTGACCGCGTCCGTCGTCACGGAGGGGCAGGCCACCACGCTCCTCTCCGCGACCGGGTACGTCGAGGCGGAGCGGAAGGCGGATCTTTCTCCGAAAATCACCTCGCGCATCACGCAATTGAACGTGACCGAAGGCACGCGGGTGAAGGCGGGAGAAGTCATCGCGCGGCTCGACCATACCGATCTGGACGCCCAGCTCGCCGACGCGGAGGCGAGCTGGGTCAACGCAAAGGCGGAGCTCGAGCGGCAGAAGGCGCTCCGGGCCGAGGGCCTCGCGCCGCAGTCCACGGTGGACGCCGCGGTCGCACAGGAGGCCTCGACGCGGGCCAAGGTCCAGTACGCCCGCGCGCTCCTCGACTACACGGAGATCCGGGCGCCCTTCGCCGGCGTCGTCACCGCCAAGCGCGCCTTCGTCGGAGAGGCGGTCTCGCCCTTCGGCTCATCTCCATCGGGAGGAGGGTCGGGCGGCGCGATCGTCACCCTCGTCGAGTTCTCGAGCCTCTACGTGGGAGCCGACGTGAATGAATCGAACCTCGGCAAGCTCGGGCCGAAGCAGCCGGCGGAGATCACCCTGGACGCCGTCCCGGACAAGACATATCACGGGCACCTGCGCCAGATCGTTCCGGCCGCCGACCGGCAGAAGGGGACGGTGCGGGTCAAGGTGGCGTTCGAGGACGCCGACGAGAAGATCCTGCCCGACCTCTCGGCCCGCGTCTCGTTCACCGTGGCGCCCACGCAGGGAAAGACGAGCCGGTCGCGCGTGCTGATCCCGAAGGGAGCCCTGGCGACGCGCGAGGGCCGGACGGGTGTCTTCCGCATCGTCGAGGGGAGGGCGAACTTCCAGGCCGTCGAGACGGCCGGCGAGGTCCAGGGTCAGGTCGAGGTGACAAAGGGACTCCAGGGAGGAGAGACCCTCGTCTCCCAGCCCGACAAGGCGGGGATCCGAGACGGAGACCGGATCAAGGTCGAAGGAGGAGGAGCGGCATGAACGACGCGCTGATCGAGATCTCGCACCTCGAGAAGGTCTACCACCGGGACGCTCTCGAGATCCCGGTCTTGAACGACGTCAACCTGAAGGTGCCGGAAGGGGAGTTCGTGGCGCTCATGGGCCCGTCGGGCTCGGGGAAGACGACGCTCTTGAACCTGATCGCCGGCATCGACGTGCCGACGCGCGGCAGGATCGTCATCGGGGGGCGCGACATCTCGCAGATGTCGCAGACGGAGCTCGCCCGCTGGCGCTCGAGCACGATCGGCTTCATCTTCCAGCTCTACAACCTGATCCCGGTCCTGACGGCCTTCGAGAACGTGGAGCTTCCGCTTCTCCTGACGAGCCTGAAGAAGGCGGAGCGCCGCAAGCACGTCGAGGCGGCGCTCTCGATCGTCAACCTCTCCGACCGGATGGACCACTACCCGAGGCAGCTCTCGGGCGGCCAGGAGCAGCGGGTCGCGATCGCGCGGGCGATCGTCTCCGACCCGGCCATCCTCGTCGCGGACGAGCCGACGGGAGACCTCGACGCGAAGTCGGCGGAGGAGATCCTCGAGCTCTTGAACCGCCTGAACCAGGAGTACAAGAAGACGATCGTGATGGTCACGCACGACCCGAAGGCCGCCGGCCGCGCGCACCGCATGGTCCACCTGGACAAGGGGGTCTTCCACGCCGAGGAGCTGACGGAAGCCGGAACTCTCATCGGCAAGGTCCGGAGCGTCGAATGAAGTACCTTCGGCTGATCTGGAGGAACGTCTTCCGCAAGAAGACGCGCACCGTCCTGACGACGAGCTCGATCGTCCTCGTGCTCGTCCTGATCGTCGTGCTCGTGTCGCTGCTCGGGGCCATGGAGGCGGATCCCTCGGGAGGGAAGGGGTCGAACCGGATCGTCGTTCAGCACGCGACCGGCCTCGGCAACTTCCTTCCTCTCTCGCAGAGGCAGCGCATCGAGCAGATCCCCGGAGTCGTGGCCACATCGCCGGAGATCTGGTTCGGCGGGATCTACAAGGACGACCGGCCCGAGAACTTCTTCGGACAGCTCTCCTGCGACCCGGACATCTACTTCTCCAAGATCTTCGACGACTCCACGATGGACCCGGAGGTGGACAAGACGTTCCGGGCGAACCGCAACTCCTTCGTCGCCGGCAAGAAGCTCGAGGAGAAGTTCCACTGGAAGCCGGGCGACCACATCATCCTGCGCGGAACCTACATCCCGATGACCCTCGATCTCGTGTACGCCGGCAGCTATCACTCGGGGGACGAGTCGAACATCTTCTTCTCCAACGAGGTCCTGAACCAGGGCAAGTGGTTCGGCGCGAACAAGGTCACCGGCCTCTACTACACGAAGATCGCCCGCGCCGAGGACATCCCGCGCGTCATCGCCGCGATCGACCGGATGTTCGAGAACAGCGACGCCCCGACCAAGTCGATGACGGAGAAGCAGTTCCAGCTCCAGTTCATGGAGATGATGGGGAACGTCAAGGGCCTGATCCACGGGATCTCGATCGTCATTCTCTTCGCGGTGACGCTGATCGTGGCCAACACCGTGGCGATGTCGGCCCGCGAACGGGTGACGGAGATCGCCGTCATGCGCACGCTCGGGTTCCGCCGGACTCACATCCTCGGCTTCATCCTCTCCGAGTCCGTCCTGATGTCGCTTCTCGGCGGGGTGATCGGCGTGATCCTGGCGAAGTACCTGTTCATTCCCGGCATGGTCAAGGGGATGCAGACGACGCCGATGGCGCCCTTCCTCTTGAACTTCCGGGTCACGTGGATGGTGCTCGCGGCGGCCTTCGGGATCTCCGTCGGCGTGGGCGTCCTGGCCGGCTTCGTCCCGGCGATCCGCTCCTCACAGGTGCGCATCGTGGACGGGTTGAGGCAGGTGGTCTGACGATGGCGATTCCGCTCAAGTACAGCATTCGGAATCTCTTCGTGCGGAAGGTCTCGACCGCGATGACGGTGTTCGTCGTCTGCCTGGTCGTGACCGTGTTCCTGTTCGTGCTGGCGCTGTGGCAGGGCGTGTCGCGGACTCTTTCGGTGACGGCCTCGACGCGCAATGTCATCACGATGCGGGTCGGCTCGCAGGCCGAGATGCAAAGCGTCGTGACGAAGGACGCCTACGAGACGATCCGTTCGCTGCCGGGCATCGAGAGGAGTCCGTCGGGGGAGCCGTACGTCTCGGCGGAGCTCATCAGCCTCGTGAACCTGCCGCGAGAGGACGGCCAGACGGCCAACGTCCAGGTCCGCGGAATGGACCCGATCGGCTTCTCGATGCGGCCGGGAGTCCGGATCGTGGACGGGCGAATGTTCACCGTGGGGACCAACGAGGCCGTCGTCTCGAAGAACCTCGCGAACCGGTTCGCCGGGATGAAAATCGGTGACACGATCAAGACGGGCTCCTACCGGTGGGTCGTGGTGGGCCACTTCGACGCCTCGGGCTCGGCCTACGAGTCGGAAATCTGGACGGACGCGAGAGACCTCCAGGGCCAGACCAAGCGGCAGATCTTCTCCTCGATCTTCGTCCGCGCAAGCGACCCGGAGGCGGCCGCCCGCTACATCGAAGCCGTCAAGGGGGACCAGAGGTTGAAGCTCGAGGGAAAGACGGAGAAGAAGTACTACGAGGAGCAGATGGTCACGGGCGCCCCGATCAAGATCCTGGCAATCCTCGTCGGCATCTTCACGGCGATCGGGGCCTCCTTCGGGGCGATGAACACGATGTACGCCCAGGTGGCCGCGAGGACGCGGGAGATCGGGACCCTGCGGGCCATCGGCTTCTCCCGCCGCTCGGTGCTCGCCTCCTTCATCTTCGAGGCCCTCCTCCTCTGTCTCATCGGGGGCGTGATCGGGACGGTTCTCGCCTTCCTCCTCTTCAACCTGATTCTGACGAAGCCGACCGGCACGATGAACTTCAGGACCTTCTCGGAGGTGCTCTTCAATTTCCGCCTGACGCCGCCGCTCATGATCGGCGGCCTGGTCTTCTCCCTCGCCATGGGCCTGCTGGGCGGCTTCTTCCCCGCCGCCCGCGCCGCAAGGCTCAAGATCATCAACGCCCTCAGAGAAATCTGAATGGTCGGGCGGGCCCGCCCGATACACGCTCGGTTTACGCGTCGCGTCTCACGGCTTACGATGCCGGCATGCGGCTGCGGTTCTACGGGACGAAGGGGTATGTCGAGGAGAGGTCACGGGCGCATTCCGGGCATTCGGCTTTCACGGTCGAGGCGGAGGGGTTCCGGCTGCTCTGCGACTTCGGCCAGAACCGGAAAGGGCTTGCTCACGAAGATCCGGCCCGACGCGATCTTCGTCTCCCACGCGCACCCGGACCACGCGTTGGGTCTTGAGGAGGGAACGAAGATCCCGGTCCATGCCTCGGCGATCACGCACGAGATCACGAAGGACCTTCCGATCCGCAATCGAGTCACGCTCGAGCCGGAGCGGACCGTGTCGGTGGGGCCGTTTCGCCTGACGGCGTTCCCGGTGATCCACTCGGTGCGCTGTCCGTGCGTGGCCGCGCGGATCGAGTTGGGGGACCTCGTGCTGGTCTATTCGGGAGACATCGTCGCCTTCGAGCGGCCCGAGGCCGCGCTTGCCGGCGCCGGTCTCTACATCGGGGACGGCTCCACGCTCAAGGGCTCGCTCGTGCGCCGGCACGCGACCGGCGCTCTCATGGGCCACACGACCGTGCGGGCGCAGCTCGGCTGGCTCGGCAAGTACGGCGTCGCGCGCGCGATCTTCTCCCACTTCGGCAAGGGCCCCATCGAGATGGGGGAGCCTGCGTTGAAGGAAGCCCTGGAGGATCTGGCAACCGAGAAGGCGCCCGGATGCCGGGTGGCCGCCGCGCGCGACGGCCTGAGCCTCGCGATCGGGGACTCGAGTTAGCGATCCTGTCGGACGGAGGGTTGCGCGCCCGGCTTCTCGGTGCGCGTTTGCGTGTCGCGGACTTTCGGCGGCGGAAGCAGCTTGAGAGACTTGCGCACGGCGGCGTCCACGGCTGCCGTGTCCTGCTGCCTGGGCTTGTCGAGCTCCGGCATCAGCGGAGTCTCGAGCGGAAGTCGAACGGAGACTGCCGAGTCCGGCACACGACCGTACTGGCCCGCAAGGAACGGGTCAGGCCGGTACTGCACGGCAAAGGGAATCGAGCACGGGATCGCCGCCTGGCAGCGCGAGAGGCTGACGAACTGCGCGGACATGGCCGCGGCGGCGAAGAAACCGATCACGAACGGGACTTCTCGGAGGATCAGACGTGTCTTCATGACACCACCCCCGATCTTGTAAACAAGATCGACGGCCGAAAACATCCTGAGAAGTGGTGTCCTCCGCAGGCTACAGGCGCGAACGGCCGTGGACCGGGATCGCCGGACCCGTCGAGGCGACCGCCTCCCGAGCCGGAACCGCGGCCTTCGCCTCGGCGAGGAGCGTCGCATGCCGCGCCTCGCGGGCGCGCTTGAGAAATGCCAGGAACCCGCCGGCCATCATCACGTAGAAGCCTCCCCAGACGAAGGCGATCATCGGCTTGTGCGTGACGTCGACCGAGAGAGACTCGAACGTCGCCGCCTGGTACTCGGAAGCGCGGTCCTTCGAGACTCCGAGCATCCTCAGGACGACCGCTTCGTCCTTGGGAGAAACGGCGACGACCTTCATCCTGCCTCCCGGGACTCCGGGGACATCGGCCTCTTCCGCTTCGGCTTCCGAGCCGTCCAGGTGATAGACGTAGCGCAGCGTGACGTCGTGCTTCGTGCCGTCGGCAGGCGTGATCGTCACGTCGGTCAGGACGAGGACCGTTTTCCCGCCTTGCATCATGGAGGAGCGGTCGGCGTTGAAATCGCGGAACGTGAAGCCCGTCCCGTCGATCGCGGTGGTCGTGCCCTTGGTGAGCTTGACCTCGCGCCCGACCTGCTCCGGCTGTCCGGGATCGTAGGACTGCGGCGCGATGTAGAAATCGAAGAGCGCGGCGTTCTTGATGGCCGGGTTGGCCATGAGCTGGTTCGTCTTGGTGTTGACGTACATCTTGGGGTAGAGGTAGTAGGTCTTTCCCTTCGGCGTCTCGACCCGCACCTCCATGGCCTGCTTGGTCGTGGACGTGCCGGGGATGACGCGCACGAACGTCAACTTGGTGCCGTCGACCGGGACCGGCTGGTTGGCCGGCAGGGTGAGCCGTGTCGAGCGCGCGTAGACTCCCGACACGACGATCCCGGCGAGCATGATGCCCAGGCCCACGTGCGCGAGGTAGCCGCCCGCGCCGTTCCACTTGCCTCCCCGAACCTTGCGCACCACCGCCCGCAGGTTCATGTCGGCCGCGAAAAGGGCGAAGAACAGGATGATGAGGCTCGTGCGCTCCCGCGCCCCGACGAGAAGGGCCACGACGATTCCGGCCGCCGCCACGAGGAGGGAGCGCCGCGCGCTCGCGGCGAGGTTCTTCCAGGTCTCTCCCTTCCAGGACACGAACGCCACGAGCCCGGCGAGCAGGACGAGCAGGATCGCGGCGGGGATCGTCGTGTTCGTGTAGAAGGAGGTCTGGACCTGCGAAGGGTTTCCGGTCAGGCGCGTCAGGAGAGGCGCCGAGGTCCCGAGCAGGATCACGAAGCCCATCGCGCAGAGCACCGCGATCCCGAGGATGAAGAGGACGCTGCGGGAAAGCAGAGGCGGCTCCTCCTCCTCCGTGACCGGGATCTCGCGCCAGCGCCAGGCCAGGCACACCGCCGACAGCCCGACGAACCCGAGAAGGATTCCCACGAGCCACGCCGTGATTCCGAGGTCGATGAAGGAATGGACGGAGAAGTCCGCGAGGATGCCCGAGCGGGTCAGGAACGTGCCGTAGAGGATCGTCAGGTAGGCGAAGCAGGCGACGATCAGGTTGACCTTGCGGTGGCGCTTCTTGGCCCGTTGCAGGAACATGCCGTGCACAAGGGCCACGGTGCAGAGCCAGGGCACCAGGCTCGTGTTCTCCACCGGGTCCCACCCCCAGTAACCGCCCCAGCCGAGCGTCTTGTAGGCCCAGTAGCCGCCCATCAGGACAGCCGTGCCGAGCGCGAGGAACGTGAAGAGCGCCCACGGGATGGCACGCACGACCCAGCCGTCCCAGCGCTTCTTCCAGAGCGCCGCGATCGCGAAGGCGAAGGGGACCGAGAGAGATGCGAACCCCGAGAACATCACGGGCGGGTGGATCACCATCCACGGGTCCTGGAGCAGGGGGTTCAGCCCGACGCCGTCCTGCGGGACCGGCGGAGGAAGCAGCTTGAACGGGCTCTGCTTGCAGATGATCGCGACGATGCCGACGAAGGTCGACAGGTAGACGATCATGACGGGCGCTTCCTGCTCCCGCGCCGAGCGCCAGACGAAGAGGCCGATGATCGCTCCCCAGAAACACCAGAGCAGGAACGAGCCCTCCTGTCCCGCCCAGAACGTCGAGACGAGGAAGTAGAGCGGCAGGTCGCGGCTCGAGTAGGAGTTGACGTAGGAGACGTCGAACCGGTGCTGGAGCAGGAGCGCCATCAGGGTCCCGGCCGCGGCCACGATGCAGGTCGCGAACGCCGCGTAGGCGCTGCGCGCCACGGGCAGGGCCTCCGCGTGTCCGCGGTCCGCCCGGAAGTAGAAGTAGATCGAGGCGAGACCCGCGAACAGACCTCCCCAGAGAGCGACGACGCCTGGCCAGAAGTACATGTTTGTCAGCTCCGGGCAGCCGCCGGCTTGGGCGCCGAGGCGTAGGACTTTTCGACTTCAGCGCCCTGATACTTGGAAGGGCACTTGACCAGGAGCTTCTCGGCCTCGATCCGGCCGTTCCGGTAGGGCCCGATCGCGACGATGGAGATGGCGTCCTTGAAGTTGCCCGGCTTGACTCCCCGGTAGCTCACCGGCATCCGGTTTCCGCTCGGATCGATCAGTTCGAAGCGAAGCTCCTGGCTTGCCGTATCGTACTGGTCGCTGGCCTTGTCCAGGCTCCCCATGACCTGGACGGCCCCCTTGGCCTTGCGGGCCTCGTCGAAGGAGAGGTACGGCGTCAGCGTCTTCTGGAAGGCCGTCACCCCGAGGACGATGAAGACGAGCGCGAAGACCGCGGCGACCCAGTATCCCTTTTTCATTGTTCTCGCTCCCGGGCTGTTATCCGGCGGTCGAGCCGCCAGAGGTAGTAAAAGAGCCCCACCCAGATCACGACGTTGACACCGGCGAGGAAGGCGAGACTGCTCATATCTGGATTGTTTCGTTCCTCTGCTAGGAAATCAACCTTTCCACCGGCCCTCATGATGCAAATGCATCAACCGCGGGGTTGATTCCCGTCGCTCCGCGCTTGCGCGGGATCTGCGCCCTTGGGCGCACCGGCGAGCGGCTCGGCCGGATGCGGCCTCGACCGCTCGCCTGATCCCGCCAAGCGCTCCGCTCCCGCGGCGCGAGGCTCCTCCCTCGATTACCTCAGGAGACTCCTCGCGCCGCGACCGGGGCGAGTGCCTGGAGGGCCTTAGGTGGCCCCCGGGCTCTGTCGCGGCGCTCCAGGCGCGCGGCCCGGGTCTCGAGCCCGAGCATCCAGAGGAAGAGCCACGAGAAGCCGATCAGGGCGCCGAAGAAGACCGCTTTCGTCGGCGCGTCCATCAGGATCTTCCCCTGCGGGTTGATGACCGTCTGCGGGTGCAGCGACGATGTGACCCGGGGAGCGACGAAGAAGAGGAAAGGCATCAGGACCGCGGCGAAGAGGGCATAGGCGGCCGACATCCTGGCCCGCCGCTCCGGGTCCTCCACGGCCGCGCGCAGGAAGAGGTACGCGGCGTAGAGGAAGATCAGGAGCAGGAAGGAGGATTCCCGCGGGTCCCAGTTCCAGTAGGCGCCCCACATGATCTTCGCGAAGAGGGCGCCGGTGACGAGCGCGAGGACCGCGAAGAGAAGCCCCAGGCGCACGGCGCCGGCGGCGATGTCGTCGTGGAGGGGATTTCGCCGGGCCAGGTACGCCGCGGAGTATCCGGCCGCGACGAGGAAAGCCAGGGCCGACGTCCACGCGCACGGCACGTGGAAGAAGACGATCCGCGAGGACTCCCCGATGAACCCCTGCGCGGGCGCCGGCCACAGAAACGCCCCCACGATGATCGCCGCCATGTAGGGGAGCAAGAGGAGCTTCAAGAGTTTCATCGGCCTTCGAACGGGCGTTGATTCTAACGATTTGTCGATTTGTGATCTGGCGAGAACGGCCGTCAGGCTGATCACAAAATCACCAATCACAATCACAATCTCTCTTCAGTCCTCCCACGCGGCGCTCGCCAACAAATAGCCCGCGCAGGTGGCGGCGCCGTCGTAGGCCACGATGACTCGCAGCGGCGTGGAAGGCACGGAGCCGCCCGCGGCCTCCACGGTCGCCACGATGGCCGAGAGAAGCAGGGGCAGGAGGAGCGGGAAGGAGATCACGACGAACAGGACGTTCTTCTGGGATGCCCGGGCCACGAGCGCCGCCAGGAACGTCGAGACCACGGCGAGGCCGTAGCCCGCGAGGGCGAGGAGGGCGGCCAGCGCCCGGAAACGACCCGAGGCGCCACTCGAGAAGAACCGAGAAGGCCGGCACGGTGACCACTGCTATGGCAAGAAAGAGGAGGTAGTTGAAGAGGGTCTTCCCGGCGAGGGTCAGAGACGCCGGAGCAACCTTCCGGAGCGCGAAGGCCGTTCCGGTCTCCTCCTCGCGGACGAAGGCGCGAGGCAGGCCCGTCGCCGCGCAAAAGAACAGAATGATCCAGAGGAGCGCCGAGCAGACCCTGTCGCGGGCCTCGGCGGGCAATCCAAATGGCCCGATCCCGAAGGAGACCAGCGTGACGGCCGTCGCCGCGAAAAAGAAGATCGAGGCGATCGCGATGCGCCGGCGCAGCTCCTGCGCCGCGTCCTTGGCGCAGATGGCCCATGCCCGCGAGAGAGAGTTCACTCGTCTGCTCTCCCAGTCCCCCAGTCACCCAGCTCCCCCAGTCTCCTGATGACCGGGAGACTGGGGGAGCGGGAGACTGGGCGAGTCGAAGCCATCAGCGGCCCAGTTC
This sequence comes from uncultured Acidobacteriota bacterium, assembly GCA_963741435.1. Classification (GTDB taxonomy): domain Bacteria; phylum Acidobacteriota; class Thermoanaerobaculia; order UBA5066; family Gp7-AA6; genus JAWOLE01. The sequence continues at coordinate 121,373 of CAVUIX010000008.1, forward strand.
GACGACCTGGTCCGGCTCGACGAAGTCGCGCTGGTCGTTGGAGGCGAGGATGACGAGACCCTCTCTGCGTTGGGCCGCGACGACCCGCTCGACGATCGCCCGGCCATCGGTGTCGAGCCCGATCATGGGCTCGTCGAAGAGGACCGCGGGCGGATCGAAGAGGAGCGCGAAGGCGATCTTCAGCCTCTGCTTCATCCCGGTCGAGAACGCGCCGACGCGCTTGCCCAGAGCCCCCGACAGGCCGACGTCTTCGAGGCGCCGCTGGAGGTCTGCGTCGCCGGCCGCGCGGCCGCCGGCGCGGGAAAGGAACCGCAGGTTCTCGAGAGCCGTGAAATCCTCGTAGAACGCCAGGTCCGGCCCCGACCAGCCCACCGCGAGCCGGCGCGCGTCGCCGGACAGCTCTCGATCGCCCTGCCGGACCGAGACGGAGCCGGAGCTCGGGTGCGCGAGCGAAGCGAGGATCTTGAGCAGAGTCGTCTTGCCGCTGCCGTTGCGGCCCTTGACCGCGACGAGTCCCTTTTCGGCATGGAACGACAGGCCCGAAAAGAGCGGCGGACCCGCAAAGGCCTTCGCGAGCTGTCGGGCCTCGATCGTCGTCGCGAGCACGTCGGCACGAGACACTAGCACGTCGCTCCGCGGTTGCGCGGGATCTGCGCCTGTCGGCGCACCGGCGAGCGGCTCGCCGGGATGCCGGCTCGACCGCTCGCCTGATCGCGCGCAAGCGCTCCGCTCCCGCGGCGCGAGGCTCCTCCCTCCGATTACTCGGGAGACTCCTCGCGCCGCGACCGGAACTCCGGATTCCGGAGTCAGACGATGGCTTGAAACGTCTATTTGCCTTCTATATAGTCCGCCGGATTCATGTTCCACTCGTCTTTGGCGCGCGGCGCTCTCGGGTGGGCGCTGACAGGCGCCGGACATTCGGAAACGACGACTCGGAGGGAGATTTGATGCTCAAGCGCGCGACCTACGTTCTGCTCTGCCTGACGTTTGCCCTGACTTTCGCCGCCTGCGGCGGTAAGAAGGAGGACGAGGAAGAGGAGACGGCCGCGAAGCCGGCCGCTTCGACGGCGACGGCGAGCGCGCCTGCCCCGGCGGCTGCTGCCCCGGCGACCGGCGGCGCCACGATCACCGGCAAGGTCGTCCTTCACCGGAACGGCCCCGGCCAAGGAGCAGATCAAGATGGACGCGGACGCCTACTGCAAGGGGGCTCACTCCGAGCCTGTCTACACGCAGGAGGTCGTCGTCAATTCCAACGGAACGCTTCAGTGGGTGCTCGTGTACGTCAAGGAAGGCGTGACGGGGAGCTACCCGCCTCCCGCCACTCCGGTCACGCTCGATCAGAAAGGGTGCGAGTACCATCCCCACATCTTCGGGATCCAGGCGGGGCAGTCGTTGAAGATCATCAACAGCGACGGGACCCTCCACAACATCCACGCGCTCCCCAAGGTCAACGCCGAATTCAACATCGGGCAGCCCTTCCAGAAGATGGAAACGTTGAAGAAGTTCGACAAGGCCGAGATGCCCGTCCGGTTCAAGTGCGACGTGCACAAGTGGATGGGCGCCTACTGCGGCGTCTTCAACCACCCCTTCTTCGCGACGACGAACGACCAGGGAACCTTCGAGATCAAGAATCTCCCCCCGGGCAACTACGTCATCGAGGCCTGGCAGGAGAAGTACGGCGCGCAGACGCAGAACGTGACGGTCTCCGGCTCGGAGACGAAGACGGTCGATTTCTCCTTCAAGGGTTAACCCGGGCAGATGCCTGGCTTCCTCAGAGCGTCCTCGCCGCGCCGGAAGAACCTTCCGCGCTTCGCTTCTCTTTCTCGCCCTGGCGGCTCTCCCGTCCGCCGGCGGGGCTCTGCCCTTCTGGCTGCGCCTGCCGGAAGGGGTCTCCAGCTACAGCGGCCGGATCGACACGCTCTTCCGCCTGATTCTCTGGATCACCGGAATCATCTTCGTGGTCGTCGAGGCCCTGCTCCTCTTCTTCCTGTTCCGCTATCGTCGTCGCGAGGGCCGGCGCGCACACTACACTCACGGCAATAACCGCCTCGAAGTCATCTGGACGATCATTCCGGCGGTGATCTGCGTGGTCCTGGCCCTTCTCTCGCGGCGCAGCTGGGCCGAAATCAAGCAACAGATGCCCAGGGACGCCATACCGATCGAGATCGTCGGGGAGCAGTTCGCCTGGAACATCCGCTACGCGGGTCCCGACGGGAAGCTCGGGACCGCCGACGATATCGTGACGTTGAACCAGCTCCACTTTCCCGTCGGGCGTCCCGTCGTGGCGACGCTGCGCTCCAAGGACGTCATCCATTCCTTCTTCCTCCCCGAGTTCCGCGTCAAGCAGGACGCCGTTCCCGGCATGTCCACCCGCATCTGGTTCGACGCGATGCGGGTCGGCCACTGGGAGATCGCCTGCGCCGAGCTGTGCGGCCTCGGGCACTACCGGATGAAGGGGTTCGTGACGGTCGAAACGCCGGAGGAGTTCGAGAAATGGCTGGCCGAGCAGGCGGCGCAGCCAGGACAGGCCGCTTCGGCCGCCCAGGAGAAACAAGCCTCATGAGCACAGTCACACCGGGCGAATTTGCGGCGCCCGAACCCCTGGTCGCGGCCGTCCCGGAGCACCTGCCGGGCGTCCATCCCGCGCCGACGTCCTTCTGGCGCAAGTACATCTTCTCGCTCGACCACAAGGTGATCGGGAAGCAGTACATGTTCTACGCGCTGATGATGCTCATCGTCGGCGGGCTCCTGGCCATCCTCGTCCGCTGGCAGCTCGCGTGGCCCGGCAAGCCGATCGGATTCATGGGCAAGCTCTTCCCCGAGGGAATGCCCAACGGCCAGATGCTGCCGGAGTTCTACAACTCGCTCTTCACGATGCACGCGACGATCATGATCTTCTTCGCAATCATGCCGATCCTGATCGGCGCGTTCGGCAACTTCGTCGTGCCGATCCAGATCGGCGCGCGCGACATGGCGTTTCCGACGCTGAACATGCTCTCGTTCTGGACGGCGGTGCCCGCCGCGGTCATCATCATCTGGTCCTTCTTCGTCACGGGCGGCGCCGCCCAGTCGGGCTGGACGTCCTACGTTCCTCTGGCCATCGTGCAGACCCGAGGCCAGACGCTGTGGGCGCTGGCGCTCCTGATCCTCGGGCTCTCCTCGCTCCTGACCTCGGTCAACTTCATCACGACGATCATCAACATGCGGGCGCCCGGCATGACGTTCTTCCGGCTGCCGTTGACCGTCTGGGCTCTCTTCATCACGGCGATTCTCCTGCTCCTCGCGCTGCCCGTCCTTTCCGGCGCCCTGATCATGATGATCTTCGACCGCGTACTCGGGACGACCTTCTTCCTCCCGGCCGGGCTCGTCGTCTCGGGACAGGCCTGGAAGAACGCGGGCGGCGGCCAGGCGCTCCTCTGGCAGCATCTCTTCTGGTTCTTCGGGCACCCGGAGGTGTACATCATGATCCTCCCGGCCATGGGGATCACCTCCGAGATCCTGCCGGTCTTCTCCCGCAAGCCGATCTTCGGATACCGCGCGATGGCCTACTCGATGCTCGGGATCGCGGGGCTCGGGTTCATCGTCTGGGGCCACCACATGTTCCAGAGCGGCATGAACCCCCTTCTCGGCACGACGTTCATGATCTCGACGATGGTGATCGCGGTGCCCTCCGCGATCAAGACGTTCAACTGGCTGGGAACCCTGTGGGGGGGCAACATCCATTTCACGACGCCGATGCTGAACGCGATTTCCTTCGTGGCCATGTTCGTCATCGGCGGGCTGTCCGGGATCTTCATGGCCTCGACGCCCGTGGACATCTTCATCCACGACACTTACTTCATCGTCGGGCACATCCACTACGTCCTCTTCGGCGGCTCGCTCTTCGGGGCGTTCGCCGGGCTCTATTTCTGGTACCCGAAGATGTTCGGGCGGCTGATGAACGAGACGTGGGGAAGGATCCACTGGGCGATCACCTTCGTCACGTTCAATCTCGTCTTCTTCCCGATGCACTTCCTGGGGATGCGCGGGATGCAGCGGCGAATCTACGACTACTCCCAGTACGCGCACCTGAAGGGCCTGCAGCCGATGAACCAGTTCATGACGATCTCGCTCTTCGTGCTCGGCGCCGCGCAGATCATCCTGGTGCTGAACTTCTTCCTGTCCATGCGCCGCGGCAAGGTCGCCGGTCCGAACCCGTGGCGCTCGAACACGCTGGAGTGGCAGACGGCGTCGCCTCCGCCGCACGAGAACTTCACAGGGCAGGTCCCCACGGTCTATCGCGGCCCCTACGAGTACAGCGTTCCCGAGCGTTCGGACGATCACTGGCCGCAGAACGAGCCTCCTGCCGGCGCGGTGCCGGCACGCGCGGGTGGACATGGCTAAGACCGGGCTCCATCGCTTCGCGATCGCCACGGCCGGGGCGACGCTCTTCCTGATCTTCGCGGGAGGCCTGGTCACCTCGACGGAATCGGGTCTCTCGGTCCCGGACTGGCCGCTCTCCTATGGGCGGCTCATGCCGCCGATGGTCGGGGGCGTTTTCTACGAGCACGGCCATCGCATGGTGGCCACGACCGTGGGGATCCTGACGATCATCCTGGCCGTGTGGCTCTCCCGCCGGGAGCCGCGGGCGTGGGTCCGGCGGCTGGGCTACGCGGCGCTGGCCGCCGTCGTGGCACAGGGCGTCCTCGGAGGCCTGACGGTGATCTTCCTGCTTCCCACGGCCGTCTCAGTCGCCCACGCCTGCCTGGCGCAGACCTTCTTCTGCCTGATCGTCACGGTCGCTGTCGTGACGTCGCCGGCGTGGCGCGAGGCGTCGAAAGCGAGGCGGGATCCCGCGTTCCGGATGGGCGCCGCGACGGTCGCCGCGATCTTCCTGCAGCTGCTCGTCGGCGCGGTCATGCGGCACACGAAGGCGGGGCTGGCGATCCCCGACTTTCCGCTGGCGCTCGGGCGCGTCGTTCCGCCGATCACCTCGTTTCCGGTCGCGGTTCACTTCGCTCACCGGCTGGGAGCGATCGTGGTCGCGGCCTGTGTGGCGGGCTGCGTGATCCAGGCGTTTCGTTCCCGGCGGCCCGGGCTCCGGATGTTCGCGCTGCTCGCCGTCGGGCTCGTCGCCGTCCAGATCGCGCTGGGAGCCATCACGGTTCTCTCCCGCAAGGCCGTCGCCGTGACGACGGCCCACGTGGCGACGGGGGCACTGCTCCTGGCCGTCGCCCTGACGTTCACGCTCGCCTCGCTGGCGCAGAGGAAGCCCGAGGAAGCCCGGCGCGGCGCCGCGAATCTCGCGCGGAGGGCCATCGCGTGAGAGCCGACGCGACCGTCCTGGCCGCGGTTCCGACGCGCGTGGGCGATTTCCTGGAGCTGACCAAGCCCCGCATCACCACGCTCGTGGTCATCACCGCGGCGGTGGGATACGCCGTCGGCGCCCGCGGATTCGAACCGGCCTTCTTCGCGGCGCTTCTTCTCGGCACCGCGATGGTCGCGGGCGGAGCATCGGCTTTGAATCAGCACGCCGAGCGCGAGCTCGATGCCCGCATGGAGCGCACGCGGCACCGTCCGCTGCCGGCCGGCCGCCTCACTCCCGGTGAAGCGCTGGCCTTCGGCCTCGCGCTTTCAGGATCGGGGATCGTCCTGCTCTCGACGATCAACGTCCTGACGCCCGCGCTCGGCGCCGCCGCTCTGGCCAGTTACGTCCTGCTGTACACGCCGTTGAAACGGCTGACCTCGCTTTGCACCGTCGTGGGCGCCGTCCCCGGCGCGATTCCTCCCATGATGGGTTGGGCCGCGGCGCGCGGGACGCTCGGCTCCGGGGGCTGGTCGCTCTTCGCGGTTCTCTTCCTCTGGCAGCTCCCTCATTTCCTCGCGATCGGCTGGATCTACCGGGAGGATTACGCGCGGGCGGGTTTCCCGATGTTGACCGTGCTCGACCGCGACGGCCGCTCGACCGGCCGCCAGATGATGCTCTATTCCGCGGCGTTGATTCCGGTCACCCTCGTCGCGGGCGCCGCGGCGACGGCCGGGGCGGGCTATCTCTGGAGCGCGCTGGCGCTCGGGCTCGTGTTCTTCGGCGCCTCCTTCCGGTTCGCCTGGACCCGGTCGGTCGCGGCGGCGAAGGTCCTCTTTCTGATCTCGGTCCTCTACCTGCCGCTTCTCCTGGGGCTCATGGTCTTCGACCGATGAAGAGAGAGACGATGGGACGCCTGGAGAACCGCCGGCTGCTGCTGTTGCTCGTCCTGATCATGGCCGGCCTCTTCTTCGGCTCGATTCTGTTCATCCTCTCCCGGGCGCCGCACTAGGGCGAACGAAGGAAAACGCGATGACGTCATCCGAGCACAAGACCCCCAACTACATGGCCATCTTCTGGTGGCTGGCGGCCTTCACGGCGGTCGAGGTCGCCTACTCCTCCCTTCTCCCGCACACGATGAAGGCGCTGCTCATCCTGGGGCTCGTGGGGTTCGCGGCGATCAAGGCCACGCTCGTGGCTCTCTACTTCATGCACCTGAAGTTCGAGCGCAAGACCCTCGGCATCATCGTGGGCTCGACGCTCATCCTCGGCGTCATCCTGGTGTCCGTGGGGATGGCGGAGCACTGGCTGCCGAGACCCTGAAGAGGGATTTATGATTTGTGATTGGTGATTTGTGATTTGCCGTTCAGGGACACACGATGACGACGGAGTATATGGAAGCGATCGCACTGACTCATGCGCCGGCGCACGGGCACGAAGAGGAGTACACGACGACCGGGATTCCCCACGACAAGATGGGGATGTGGGTCTTCCTCTGCTCGGAGGTGATGTTCTTCACCGGCCTGATCGGCTCCTATATCGTGCTGCGGTTCGCCACGCCGCTCTGGCCGCCCCCCGCGTCGGTCCTGAACATCCCGCTGACGGCGATGAACACATTCATCCTGATCTGCTCCTCGGTCACGATGGTCCAGGCCCTTGCCGCGGCAAGCCGCGGAGACGCGCGGAAGATGAAGCTCTTCCTCTGCCTGACGCTTCTCTTCGGCGCCACCTTCCTCTCCATCCAGGGGGTCGAATACTGGAAGCTCCTGCACGAGGGGTTCAACCCTCACGTGTCGCTCTTCGGCTCCGTTTTCTTCACGACGACGGGGTTCCACGGCTTCCACGTCTTCTGCGGCGTCGTCTGCATGGCCTTCGTCACCGGCAAGGCCTTTCTCGGCAAGTACACGCAGGCGAGCCATCAGGGGATCGAGACGCTCGGCCTCTACTGGCACTTCGTCGATCTCGTGTGGATCGTCCTGTTCACGATCATCTACCTGATTTGATCGTGAGGCGTGAGGCGTAAGGCGTAAGGCGAAGCCCCGGTTGTCATTCTGAGGAGCGCAGCGACGAAGAATCTGCTCCGTTTCACCGAAAGAGCAGATCCTTCGCTTCGCTCGGGATGACAGCGTGGTGTTCCGTTGGAGCGACCTCGCGACCCTGAACGCCTGTCTTAACGCGGCGAGCGGGCTCCTGCTCGTGCTCGGGCACCGGGCCATCCGGCGCTTCGAGATCGACAGGCACCGGCGGCTGATGATCGCGGCGGCCGCGACCTCGGCGGTCTTCCTGGTTTCGTACCTGACCTACCACGCGAAGGTGGGGTCGGTGCACTTCTCCGGGCAGGGAGCGATCCGCGCCGTCTATTTCACGATCCTGATCTCGCACACCATCCTCGCGGCGGCGGTCCTGCCGCTGGCCCTGCGGACCCTCTTCCTGGGCTTGAAACGGCGGGACGAGAAACACCGCCGGATCGCGCGGTGGACGTATCCGATCTGGCTCTACGTCTCGGTGACCGGCGTCGTCGTCTACGTCATGCTCTACCGGCTTTACCCTCCCGCCGCCCTCCGGTAAGATCCGGCCACCATGCGGCTCGCCGTTCGCATCGCGCTCGTGATCCTGCTGGCCGCCGTGCTGCTGCCGGCACTCGCCTCCGCGTGCCCGCTCTGCAAGGACGCCAGGTCCGACACGGACTATCCCGGCGGAACGGCCTCTCTCTCCTCGGGGTTCTACTACTCGATCCTGCTCATGGTCGCGGCGCCTTTCCTGGTGGTCGGCGGGCTCATCTTCCGCATCGCGATGGCGCGCCGGCGGGCGGCCGCGCTTCCCGCGGAAGAACCCGCGGGGCCGGCGCCGGTCTCGCGGCTCGTTCCCGACTCCGGGGGAGCGCAGCCCTGAAGCGGCTCGCGGCCTTTCTTCTCCTCGTTCTCACAACAGCCCCACCGCTCCTCGCCGGCTCGCCGGAGCTCGACGGCTTCCTTTCCGACGTCGCGAAAGAGGTCGTGGCGGAGTTCGCTTCCAGCGGCCTGACCGAGGACGGGCTCTCGATCTCCCTCGCCGAGATTTCGGGGGCCGCAACTGCGGCGGGGTCCTTCCGCGGCGATGCCGCCTATTACCCGGCGTCGGTCGTCAAGACTCTCTACCTCGCGTACTACGAGTCTCAGAAGCAGGCGGGGAAGTTGAAGGACACGCCGGAGCTCGTGCGCGCGGTCAAGGACATGATCACGGTTTCCTCCAACGACGCGACCGGGTTCGTCGTGGACTCGATCACGGGGACGACGTCCGGGCCGGAGATGTCGGGCCGGGACTGGGAGAAATGGAAGGAGCGGCGCAACGCCGTGAACCGCTTCTTCGCGGCGCGGGGATACCGGGATCTGAACGCCAATCAGAAGACGTTCTGCGAGGACGCCTACGGGCGCGAGCAGGTCTTCCGCGACGGCGGGAAGAACCGCAACCGCATGACGGCCGACCTGGCCGCCCGTCTCTTCAAGGAGATCGCGCGGGGCGAGATCGCCGGTCCGGCCGGGACTCAGGAGATGCTCGCGCTCCTTTCCCGCGACACGACGCCCGCCAGGCCGTTCGACGACCTCGAGCTCGAGGACGCGCGCCTGGCGGGACAGAGGCTCCCGCCGGGCACGCGCTTCTGGTCGAAGTCCGGCGACGCCTACGACGTCCATCACCTCGTGGCCCGCGCGGCCCTCCCGGGCGGGCCCGACATCGTGCTCGCGGTCTTCACGAAGGGCGTCAAGACTGTGCCCGGCGTCATCCCTCGGGTCTTCGAGAGGGTCGGCGCGCGCTACGCCCGGTAGGATCCTCAGGCGCTCTCGAGATGATGTCGCGCCTTCTCTCGCGTCTCCTGGGCGCCCTGATCGTCCTGCACCGCGCGACGATCAGGGTCGAGCGGCTGCATTTCGAGCATTACAAGGACCTCAAAGCGCGCGGCGTGCCGATCCTTTTCGCGCTCTGGCACGGCAGGATGTTTCTCTCCATCCAGGCGCACCGCGGCGAAGGGATCGCGACGATGGCGTCGCAGTCGAAGGACGGCGAGTGGATCGCCCGCTGGCTCGAGAAGAACGGCTACGCCGTCGTGAGGGGCTCGACGACGCGCGGAGGCAGCCGGGCCCTGCGCCAAATGGTCCGCCTGGTCCGCTCCGGCCGCCATGCCGCGCTGACCGTGGATGGCCCCAAGGGACCTCCCCGGGTCGTTGCCCCCGGAGTCGTCCAGCTCGCGCGCCTGACCGGCGCCTGGATCCTCCCGATCACGTCGTCCTGCTCGAGGCCGCGCTTCCTCGCCTCCTGGGACCGTTACCTGCTGCCGTACCCCTTCTCGAAGGCCGTCGTCGCGTACGGCGGCTCCTTCCCGATCCCCCCGGACGTTTCCGATGAAGCCGCTCTCGCGCGGATCGCATCGGCGCTCGACGCCGCGACCGCGCAGGCGGACGCCGCCGCCGGAATCCACCCTCCCTCTCCGTCTGCTAAGGTCACGCGATGACAACGAAGGCGCGTCTTGCCCTGGCTGCGGCGGCGGCGATCGTCGTCATCGCCGCCGGGATCTTCGTCGTGCGCGAGAGATCGCCGCGGACGGTCCGGATCGCCGGGCGGACTGTCGGGCCCGGCGGGTCGCCGCTGTCCGGCGTCCGGGTGACGCTCGAGGTCTCTCCGAGCGGCTCGGAGGAGGAGACGGCGGTCGAGCGCGCGGAGACACAATCGGATGCACAGGGCAATTTTTCGATCAACTTCCGGGGTCACTGGCGGCACGCCTCGTACCGTCTCGAGGCCCGAATTCCGGGATTCGAGGAGCTTTTGATTGAAGAGGCGGATTCGCTGAAGAGCCCCGTCATCCTGCGGTTCAGTCAGAGTCGGTGAGTGGTTCGATCACCGCATACCGCATTCCGCGAACCGATCACCGGCTCCCGTTCTCGGCCTGCTCCAGGAGAGTCCTGACCCTCGCGAAGTTGCGGGCGGCGGCGAACCAGTACATGGGGACGACGGCCCGTTCGTCTCCTCCGGGTCCGTACGCGCGGGGCGCTTCGAGCGTCGCGTCCCATCGGATCGAGATCGGCTCTCCTCGAAGGATCGTATCGACGCGGACCGCGGCCTCGATCTCGCCGGCCGTGAAGGCGACCGCCTCGTCGTCCTCGCCGATGGTGAGGACCTCGTCTTTCGGCCTGTGGCGCGAATCCGCCGTCTTCTCGCCCGAGATGCCCTGCCAGGGCGAGGCGCCGTAGATCCGCATGAAGAGGGGCACGGAGGTGTCGCTGTCGAGATCCATGATCAGGGACGCCGGGAAGGCGCTCTGCCAGTCGCCGGCGCGAACGACGACGGCCGGAATCGGGCGCAGGCGTTGTCCGGCGAGCGGGCCGTGGAGCGCTTTTCCGGTCGCGGCCGACCAGTCGGTGCCCGTCGCGCGGTCGCGCAGCACGAGCGTGTCGCGCCAGAGCGCGCCGGAGTTCTGAAATTCGAGCACGCGCTGCCCCACGCGCCGGTCGTAGACGGCGGTCACGCCGGTCAGGGCGCAGCGGGCGACGACGAAGGGCAAATCCGGCACGGAGTCGTTGACGACCTCGAAGCGGTCGAGCAGGCCGATGGGATAAGCCCGAGGGACCGCGCCGACCGTCAGGCCGAGGATCTGGGAGTCCTCGTCGGGAGGATCGCTGTGCTGGTCGGGAGCGACGAGACTCGGTTTCGTGACCGCCGGAAACTCTCCCGGCCGTCTCATCTGCACGATCGGGTCGCCGTCCACGACGGCGACGCGCGGCTTCGAGCGATATTGATGCGCGAAACAGCCGGCCGCCCCGGCCGCGGCCGCCACGACGAGCAGCCTTGAAACGGCCCGTCGGGCCAGACCGAGCGCCGGGCACCGGGCACCGAACACCGGTTCACACCGGTACGGCGACCGGTTCCGCCTTCGGTCCCGCGCGCACGATGCGGCGGTAGGACGCGTCGCGTTCGACGGGCTCGCGCCCCGACTCCCGGATGATCCGCTCGAAGTCCACGCGGGAGAGCCCGGAAGCCGTCGTGGCTCCCGCGGCGTGGGTGATCGTCTCGTCGACCACCGTCCCGACGAGGTCGTCCGCGCCGAAGAAGAGCGCGATCTGAGCGAGCTTCACGCCGATCTGGATCCAGTAGGCCTTGATGTGCGCAATGTTGTCGAGCAGCAGGCGGGAGACCGCGATGACCCGCAGGTCGGTCTGCCCGGAGGCGGGCGGCACGTTGGCGAGCGGGGTGTTCTCGGGATGAAAGGCGAGCGGGATGAGACCCGAGAAGCCGCCCGTCTCGTCCTGAAGCCGGCGCAGGCGCAGGAGGTGGTCCACGCGGTCCTCGATCGTCTCGACGTGGCCGTAGAGCATCGTGGCGTTGGTCGGAATGCCCTGGAGGTGGCACTCGCGCGCGATCGCGAGCCATTCTTCTCCGGAGATCTTGTTCCTGCAGATCACGTCGCGGACCCGCTTCTCGAAGATCTCCGCGCCCCCGCCGGGACAGGAGTCCATCCCCGCTTCATGCAGCTCGCGGATCGTGTCCGGGATGGACTTGCCTCCCACGCGCGCGATCCAGTCGATCTCGACCATCGTGAAGGCTTTCAGGTGAACCGAGGGGAACCGCGCCTTGAGGGCCTTCAGCAGGCCGGTGTAGTAGTTAAACGGCCAGGTCGGATGGAGGCCCCCCACGATGTGGAACTCCGTGACCGCCTCGCTGTAGCCCTTGCCCGCCTCCTCGACGCACTCCTCGATCGCCATCTCGTAGCCGCCCGGCTCGTTCACCTTCCTGGCCCAGGCGCAGAGGGCGCAGTCCACCCAGCAGAGGTTGGTGGGGTTCAGGTACCGGTTCACGTTGTAGAAGGCGAGGTTGCCGTGCCGCTCCTCGCGGACGCGGTTGGCCAGCCGGCCGAGGCCGAGCAGGTCTCGCGAGCGGAAGAGACGGATTCCGTCCTCGAAGGAGAGACGTTCCCGGGCGAGCGATTTTTTCCGCCAGCGGCGCGAGGTCCGACCCGCGGAACGGCTCCGCCCCGCTCACGGGATGGCGGGCTTGGTCACGCGCTGGTACGGCTCCCGCGACTCCGGCGCGATGTCGTCCACGAAGGGCTGGACGTATCGGTAGCACTCCCAGCAGTACTTCTCTTCGGCTTGAAACTGGAAGTCCACCACGCGCCCGACCGCCGGGAAATCGAGAATCTCCTTGCCGCAGCGGTGACAGGTATCTTTCTGGCCTCGGATCAGTCTCCAGACAGGACCCATACAGAGACCATCCTATATCCGATGGCGCCCGAAGGTCACGCAGGCCCGACTAAAACCGGGCGAAGGGCTCCGGCCTTCCGCGAACAGCCATTTCGTAACCGTGAGCGACGGCCGTGGAAAACCCGGCAAAGAAGAAGAGCGAGAGGGGCAGGCGCCGGAGCGGGATTCCCATGGGGCGTCGAAACTCCCGCCATCGGGCCAGAAGGACTCGCAATCTTCCGGCGAAGTCCGGGAGCCGGTTCGGGTGCGGTCCTCCAGTGTGTTCCTGAAAGCGTCCGTAGGCGTAGCCGAGGACGACGCAGTGCCGGTAGAGCTCCTTCCAATGCCGGCAGTAGTTGTGCGTCACGCGAAGAGACGGATCGTATCGAAGCCGGTATCCTTCTTCGATCAACCGCCCGGCCAGGTGCGTGTCGGATCCGAGACGGATCGCGTCCCCGGCAAAGAGGAGCGGACGCACGATCTCGGTTCGCAGGAGAACGTTGTGAGCGAGAAAGTGCGTCGTGTCGTGCGGCAGGTCCGCCTGGTTCGGCAGCTGCGCGATCGCCATCTCTCGCGAAAAAGGTCCCGGCAGGTACCGGCTGCGGCCCGTGAGGAGCGCCACGCTCGGGTCCGATCGCTCCAGGACCGCCAGGGCGGTCTCGAGCCAGTCGTCGGCGGGAAGGGCGTCGGAGTCAGCGAGCGCGATGAATCGTCCGCGGGCCTGGCGGATCCCCTCGTTCTTCAGGCCGTAGTAGCGGGTTCCGGACCGCTCGATCCACCGCGCGGGCGCCCTCGCCAGGAGCGCCTCTTCCTCGGGCGTGGCCGTGCGGGGCGAGACGACGATCCATTCCGCGACGCGGGAGCGCGCGGTCTGACGCAGCCAGGACTCCATCACGTCGGTCAGGCGGATGCGGTGGTTCGGCTCCTCGTTCTCGGTCTCGAAGACGACGGAAACGTCGGGCTCGGGAGAACTCACGGCTTCTCCTTCATCGGCTCGATCCTCCGCGGAGAGCCGTCCGGCGAGGTGGGCCGCGCGTCGGAAGCGGCCGAATGCGCCGGCGCCGGCGTGACCCGGAAGAACGGCGCTCAAAGCGGCGAAGAGCGCGGCGGAGGGCAGAAGGGCGAGGGCGGCGGCCCTGCGAGCAACCGGACGACCGCGGGTCAGGGAGAGCAGCCTTGCGCCGGGCCCTCTCCGTCTCGAATCGTCCGCGTGAGTCGGTCCGAACAGGTCGAGACCCAGCTCGCGGCTCCAGAGGGCTCCATTTCTTCCCTGCGCGAAGGCTCGCCGTCCCTCGTCCCACCGGGATGCGGGATGGCAATGAGCGACCCACCAGGCAGGCTCATAGCGAATCGAGATGGCGCGCCTCTCGAGGAGCCAGCCGTAGACGGCGTCCCCGCCGCGCGGAAAAACTTCCGGCAAGGGCAGTTCTCGGGCGATAGCGGAGCGGATGGCGAAATTCCGGGTATTGCAGAAGTGCCGGTAGCCGGCCGCCGCGTGGCTTGCCACGTATCGATCGTATTCGAGCTGAATGAGACGAGACAGCCGGGACTCCTCGCTCGCCCGCGAGGATCCCTGGACCGCTGCCACCGTCTCGTCTTCGAAGAATCGCGCGGCGGTCGCGAGCCAGTCGGAAGGGCAAAGACAGTCCGAGTCGGTGAAGAGAAGCACTTCGCCCTTCGCTTCACGGACGGCCGCGTTGCGAGCCGGATACGGTCCTCGCGCGGACAGCCGCAAGAGTCTTGCAGGGAGCGTGGCCGGCACCCGCGGCTCGCGCCGGGATCCATCCATCGCCACCAGCACCTCGAACTCGGGCGCGTTGCGCTGGGCGTCGAGCGAGGCGAGCAGCCCGTCCACGCGGGGATCGTCGCGCACCGGGACGACGACCGAGACCCTCAAGAGGCCTCCTCGGAACGAGGGAATCGGTCCATCTCTGGCTTAGCTTCCCGGGCTCGCGAAGAGGCCCTTGAAGAACGCGGCGCGGCAAAGGAGGTCCCAGCGGTCTTCGTCGCGGGCGTTCCCCCGCAATCGGCGCAGGCCGTACCGGGCTCCATGGAGAAGGCCGACGGCGAGCGGCTGGAGGATCGTTTTCACCGCCAGGCCGGGGTGAAGCCGGGCGGCGCGCCGGGCACCCACCCCCGCCGCGCGCTGCCGCGCGAGGAAGGTCTCAATCCGCTCGTAGTGGTGCCGGTGCTCGCAGACAGCGGTCTCCCAGTAGATGGTCGTGCGGCCTTTGCGAGCCCATCGGTAGGCCAGCTCCGTGTCCTCGAAGGCAGCCGCGGTGAACTCCTCATCAAACGGATCCTCGAGGAACCACTCCGTTGGAGCGGAGAAGTTCGAGGCGTAATACGCGGTGTACGGGATCGCTTCGCCGTGGAGGAGGCCCTTGAAGTAGAACTGCGGCCCCGCCGGCGCGAGGAAGCGCATGACGGGCGTGATGGGGGTGCCAGGATCCCACTCAATGCGGCCCTGCACGCCGACCTCGCGTCCCGTCGCTGCCTCGACGTGACGCGCGAGCGCGTCGGCGCGAGGAGGCATGTCATCTCCCAGCAGGAGAACGCGCGCCGCCTGCGCGAGGGCGATCGCCCGGTTGCGCGCCCGGCCGGGCCCTCCCGGAGTCAGGCGAATGGACCGAAGCGCGAAGCGGAACCGAGGGTCTCCTTCGAGCAGCTCCGGTGTGCCGTCGGTCGAGCCGTCGTCGGCGATGATGACCTCGAAGGCGCCATCGAGCCCGGTCTGCGCCTCAAGCGCTTGGAGCGTCAGGGACAAGATGCTCGCTTCGGTTCCTTGTCGGAATGACGACGGAAAGCAAGAGAGCGCTCATTTCCGGCTCGATTCCCTGGAAGCGAGCATTCTTCCCCGAAAGAGAAAAAGCGCGGCGGTCGCGGCGAGCGAGATGGCCGCGCCGATCAGGAAGGCCGCGCGCGGCCCAAAGAGCTTCCACCACAATCCGAACAGGATCGAAGCCGGCAGCGCGGCCAGACCAACAGAGGCGTGGAAGACCCCGAAGGCGCGGCCGCGCGTTCTCTCTCCGGCCAGGTCCGCGATGAGTGCGCGCTCGGCCCCCTCCGTCGCCGCGAAGAAGAGGGCATAGAAACCGAAGAGGACCCAGACATGGAGCGGCGCCGCCGCGAAGGCGAGGCCCGCGTAGGAGAGCGTGTAGATGAGCCAGCCGAGCGCGATCGTCGGGAGCCGTCCGATCCGGTCCGAGAGGGCGCCGCCCGGGACTCCGAACGCGGCCTTCGCGCCGTTGAAGTACGCCCACAGAAGCGGAAGCTGCCAGACCGGCACGCCGCAGTCGCGGGCGCGGAGCAGGAGGAACGCGTCGGTCGAGTTGGCGAGAGTAAACAGGGAGAAGATCGCGATGGCGGTCCGGAGGGAGCGCGAAAGACGCGCGGGGGTATCGGCGTGAGCGGCAGGCGGCGGCGCTTCTCTCTTCTTCTCGGGGACTCGCGCGATGAGCAGGGCGACCGCGAGAAGACCCGGCACGAGGGCGAGGAAGAAGAGGGTTCGTTCCTCCGTGATCCAGAAGCGCAGCAGCAGCGCCGCCAGGATCGGCCCGGCGAGGGCTCCGGCGTTGTCCATGGCGCGTTGAATGCCGAACGCCCGGCCGCGGCCGTCCGAGGGGGCGAGGTCCGCCAGCAGCGCATCGCGCGGAGGCGTCCGCAATCCCTTGCCGAGCCGGTCGGAGAAACGGATCGCCAGGACCTGCGACCACGAAACCGCGAGGCCGGTCAGCGGCCTCGCCAGCGTGGCGATCGAATAGCCGAGGACGACGAACGGCTTTCGCCGATTGACCCTGTCCGACCACCATCCCGCCGCCGCCTTCGCCAGGGACGCCGTGGCTTCGGCAATCCCTTCGATGAGACCCAGGGCGGCGGGGCCGGCCCCGAGAACCCGGGTTATGAAATCGGGCAGGAGCGGGTAGATCATCTCCGAGGCGCTGTCGTTCAGGAACGACACCCAGCCCAGGGTTACGACCCCCTTGCCAGGAGAGCGTTCCGACTTATTTAAGGTTTCTTTGCTCAAGATCCTTACTTATTTAGGAGAAGGTCGGCATGCGGTATGTGGGATGCGGTTTGCGGGAGGGTACCGGCCGGATCACATCGCACATCGCACACCGATACCGCGCACCGCCCACCGGCTCATCATAATCACGCGATGCGACACCGCGTCTCGGACGCCTTCATTCTCGGCACTCATCCGTTGAGAGAGAAGGACCGGATCGTGTCTTTTCTGACCCGCGACGCGGGGAAGAAACGGGGAGTGGCTCGTGGCGCGCGCGGAGCCCGCAGCCAGTTTGCGGGACTGCTCGAGCCGATGACGGAAGGCCGAGTCGCTTATTTCGAGAAGGAAGGACGGGAGCTCGTCTCGATCAATTCCCTCGACGCCATCCGCCCTTCTTTCTCCCTTTCGAAGGATCTCGACCGAGCGCTCCTTCTCTCGGCCCTGGCGGAGAGCCTGCAGACCTTCGTGTCCGACTCCGATCCGGCCGAGCCGTTCTACCGGCTTGCGCGGCACGTCCTTGATGCCCTCTTCGCCGGCGGAACTCCGGCGGCCGTCCGCGCCTACTTCGACGTCTGGATCCTGAAGCTCTCGGGTCTCTTTCCCGCGCTCGCGGTCTGCGCCGGTTGCGAGCGGCCTCTCGATCCGAAACTCCCGCTTCTCTTCGACGGCGCCCGGCCGGGTTTCGTCGGCCCCGAGTGCCGCGCGGGCGAAGCCGTGCGGATCTCACCGGCGGCCGCGGAGACCCTGCGCGCGTTTCTCTCCGCGCCGTTCGATGCCGCGAGGCCGTACGGGGGAATCCCGGAGATCTCCGCCGTGGCAGGCCTGGCCCGCCGCCATTTCCTCGGGCACGAGCTCAAGTCGCAGAGGGTGCTCGGGGAAGTCCTGGGGAACTGAGAACTGCTAAACTGCTTCACCTCATGCTCACGCTTCAGCGGCTGATCGCGAATCTCGCGGCCTTCTGGGAAGAGGAGGGGTGCCTGATCGAGCAGCCCTACGACATGCCCGTGGGCGCCGGCACGATGCACCCGGCGACGTTCCTGAAAGTGCTGGGCCCCGACCCGTGGCGGTGCGGCTATGTTCAGCCCTCGAGGCGCCCCGCCGACGGCCGCTATGGCGAGAACCCCTTCCGCCTGCACAAACACCAGCAGTATCAGGTCGTGCTGAAACCCTCCCCCGAGGACGTGCAGCAGACCTACCTGCGCAGCCTGGAGACCCTCGGGATCACGCTGCCCGAGCACGACATCCGATTCGAGGAGGACAACTGGGAATCCCCGACGCTTGGAGCCTGGGGCGTGGGCTGGCAGGTCGTGATGGATGGCATGGAGATCACGCAGTTCACCTACTTTCAGCAGGCGGGCGGAATCGATCTGGCTCCCATCACCGCGGAGATCACCTACGGGCTGGAGAGGATCGCGATGTTCCTTTCGAAGGTCAATTCCATCTACGACGTGATGTGGAACGACACGCTCTCCTACGGAGAGGTCCGCCGGTCCGAAGAGGTGGAGCTGTCGCGGTACTGTTTCGATGTGGCGGACGTGGAGTTCCAGACGCTCATCTTCGAGCGCAATGAGCGGGAGGCGAAACGGGCGCTCGAAGCCGGTCTCGTGCTGCCCGCCTACGAGGCGGCGCTCGCGTGCTCGCACGCGTTCAACATTCTCGACTCTCGCGGCGCTGTGTCCGCGACCGATCGGGTGGGACTCATCCGCCGCGTTCGCGATCTCGCGTGTTCCTGCGCCCGTGCATACCTCGCTGCCCGCGAAGGGCCGGCTCGCGCCGTCTCGCAGCCCGAGCCGGCGGCGGTCTGATTCTCGTGAGGCGTAAAGCGTAAGGCGTAAGGCGGAGACCGGTGGAGCTGAGCGACAGATCACGTTTCTTCCTGGCGCTTCGCCTCACGCCTCACGCCTCACGCCTCGCGATTCTCCCGTCATGAACAGGCACGACTTTCTTCTCGAGATCCGGACCGAAGAGATCCCGGCCCCCTCGCTCGCCGGCGCCCGCCAGGATCTTCTGACGCGCGTCACGGAGGGGCTTGCGGAGGAGGGGCTCGTGGTGGAGTCTTCCCAATCGCTCGCCACTCCTCGGCGTTTGATCCTGATCCTGCGGGGCCTTCCGGAACGCCAGGAGGACCGCGTGTCGGAGGTCCTGGGCCCGCCGGCCGCGGTCGCGTTCGACGCCGACGGAAAGCCGACCCGCGCGGGAGAGGGCTTTGCGCGCGCCCAGAAGGTGGACCCTGCCGACCTGGTCGTCGTCGAGACCCCGCGAGGGGCGACGGCGGCCGCGCGCCGAAGCATCCCCGGACGTCCGGCCGGGGAAGTGCTCGCGGAGATCGTTCCACGGGCCGTCTCCACGCTCACGTTCCCCAAGACGATGCGCTGGGGCTCGGGCGAGCGCGCCTTCGTCCGGCCGGTGCGCGGACTTCTTGCTCTTCTCGCCGGCAACGTCGTTCCCATGGAGATCCTCGGAGTCGCGGCGACGGATTCGACCCGCGGCCACCGCATCCTGTCCGACGGAGAATTCCCCGTCGGCGGGCCGGACGACTACCTGGAGAAGTTGCGCGCGCGGTGCGTCGAGCCGGAGGGGCACGCGCGTCGCCGCGCGATCCTGGAATCGGCGCGCCGGCTGGCCGCTGAAGTCGGAGGCTCGATCGAAGCGGACGCCGACCTCGCCGCGACGCTGGCCGACCTGGTGGAGTGGCCGGGGACCGTGCGCGGCTCTTTCGCGCCGGAGTTTCTCGATCTGCCCGAGGAGATCACGACGACGGCGATGCGCACCCACCAGAAGTACCTGCCGGTCCGAGGGCCGTCGGGCCTGATGCCCTACTTCGTCGCGGTGATGGACAACCGCGATGACCCGAAGGGTCTGATCGCCAGGGGGAACGAGTGGGTCCTGAACGCCCGCCTCGCCGACGCGCGCTTCTTCTACGACGAGGACGTCCGGGAGACTCTCGAGTCGCGGCTGCCGCAGCTGGCGCGACTCGCCTTCCAGGACCGCCTTGGCGATTACCGGCAGAAGACGGCGCGCCTGGAGGAGCTCGCGCAGGTGATCGCGCGCGCCGTCGGGCTGCCCGATCTGGTCGAGACGGTCCGCGCGGCGGCGCGTCTCTCGAAGGCGGACCTGACGACACGCATGGTCAAGGAGTTCACGGACCTGCAGGGAGTGGTCGGCGGCATCTATGCCCGCCGCGAGGGACAGCCCGATCCGGTCTGGAAGGCGATCTACGACCAGTACCGGCCGGCCGCGGCGGGAGCGGATCCGCCGCGCGAGGCCGCCGGAGGCATCGTCTCTCTCGCGGACCGGTTCGACACGCTGGCCGGCCTCTTTCAGATCGGCCTCGTTCCCACCGGCTCGAAAGACCCCTACGGGCTGCGGCGAGCGGCCCTGGGCGCCGTCTCGATCATCCTGGCGCAAGGCTGGCGTTTGGACTGGAAGCCGGTCCTCCGGCACGCCCTGGCGCTCTTTCCGGGCGCCGCGGGCGCCGCCGGCCCGGACGAAGCGCTCGCGGCGCTCGAGGAGTTCTTCGCGGAAAGGCTGCGCCACCTTCTCGAGCGGCGCGGGCAGGCATACGACGAGATCTCGGCCGTCGCCCGCTCCGGCGCCTGGAACTTCGCGGACGTGGCGGACCGGGCGCTCGCCCTTTCTCAGGCGCGAAAGCAGATGGATTTCCGTTCGCTGATCCTCGCCTTCAAGCGCATCCGCAACATCCTCGGCGAGGAGCATCCGCCCGCTCCCTCCGCCGGCCTCTACGTGGAGGACGCGGAGAGGCGGCTGGCGTCCGATTTTCTCCAGGCGCGGCCGGTGATCGAGGATTTCGCGGCCTCGCGGCGTTACCGGGAGGCGCTGGAGATGATCGCCTCGATCGCTCCCTCCCTCGACCGGTTCTTCGTCGAAGTGCTGGTGAACTGCCCGGAGGAGGATCTGAGGCGAAATCGTCTTGCCCTCCTGGCTTCGATTCAGAAAGAATTCTCGCGAATCGCGGACTTTTCCGAGATCGTGGTGGAGAAGGAAAAATGAAGCGCGTCTATTACTTCGGGAACGGCCGGGCAGAGGGCGCCGGTCTCGGCAAGGAACGCCTCGGCGGCAAGGGCTCCGGCCTGGCCGAGATGACGGCGCTCGGCATTCCGGTGCCTCCCGGTTTCACCATCGAGACGTCGGTCTCGGCCGAGTACTCGCGGGGCGTTAGCCTGGACGGGTTGAAGAGCGAGGTCGCGGAATCTCTTTCGAAAGTGGAAGCCGCGGCCGGGAGGCGTTTCGGCGACCCCGCCAACCCGCTCCTCGTCTCGGTGCGGTCTGGGGCGCGCTCCTCGATGCCGGGAATGATGGACACGATCCTGAACCTGGGCCTGAACTCCTCGACCATCAAGGGCCTCTCCGCGGCCGCGGGAGAGCGTTTCGCGCTCGACTGCCGCCGGCGATTTCTCCAGATGTACGGCGACGTCGTTCTCGACACGGGCAAGAAGGAATTCGAGGAGGCCTTGACGGACAAGCGCCGGGAGAAGGCCGTCGCGTCGGACGCGGAGCTTTCGGCGGCGGATCTCGCGGACCTCGTGGCCCGCTTCGAAGACATCATCCGCAGGCACACGGGCCGCGAGTTCCCGGAGGACCCGCAGGAGCAGCTCTGGGGCGCCATCGGGGCGGTCTTCCGGTCCTGGGACAACGAGCGCGCGAAGGAGTACCGCCGCCTGTACCACATTCCCAACGACTGGGGGACCGCTGTCAACGTGCAGGCGATGGTCTTCGGAAATCGCGGCGAGACCTCGGCCACCGGCGTCGCATTCACGCGCGACCCTTCGACGGGAGAAAAGCGGTTTTACGGCGAGTTCCTGCCCAACGCGCAGGGGGAGGACGTCGTGGCGGGCATCCGCACGCCGCGGCCGTTGAACAGCGACGGCTCCGGGACTTCGCTCGAAGAAACGATGCCGCAGGCCCACGCGGAACTCCTGCGCGTCCGGGACCTCCTGGAGAAGAGCTTCCGCGACATGCAGGACCTCGAGTTCACGATCGAGGAAGGCAAGCTCTACCTGCTTCAGACGCGCAGCGGCAAGCGCACCGGTTTCGCGGCGGTGCGGGTCGCGGCCGACATGGTGGACGAGGGATTGATCACCGAGGAAGAGGCCGTCCTGCGCGTCGAACCGGAGCAATTGATCCAGCTCCTCGCCCCCATTTTCCCGATGAAGGAAAAAGCGGCCGCGGTCAGGGAAGGGCGCCTCCTGGGAACGGGTCTCCCGGCCGGCCCCGGCGCCGCCTGCGGGCGAATCGCCCTGACGGCCGAGAAGGCGGTGGAGATGGCGGCCGGAGGGCATCCCATCGTGCTCGTGCGGGTCGAGACCTCGCCCGAGGACATCGCCGGCATGAACGCCTCCGTCGGAATCCTCACGACCCGCGGGGGGATGACGAGTCACGCGGCGGTCGTGGCGCGGGGAATGGGAAAGACTTGCGTCGTGGGGGCGGGGGAGATCACGGTGGACGCCGCCCTGCGGCAGGTCCGCGCGAAGAAGCTCGAGGCGAAGGAAGGGGACTGGATCTCGATTGACGGGACGACGGGGGAGGTCCTCCTCGGGAAACTCCCGACGCAGCCGTCGGAAGTCCTGCAGGTCGTCATCGACGGGACACTGCCCCTGGAGAATTCCGCCCTCGCCAGGGCCTTCACCCGGCTTCTGGAATGGGCTGACGCCCGGCGGCGGCTGGGCGTGCGCGCCAACGCCGACACGCCCACGGACTCGCGCGTGGCCGTGCGCTTCGGCGCCCAGGGGATCGGGCTCTGCCGCACGGAGCACATGTTCTTCGAAGAGCACCGCATCCTGGCGGTCCGGGAGATGATCCTCGCGGAGACGGCCGAGGGGCGCCGGGAGCCGCTCGAGAGGATCCTGCCGATGCAGCGGGACGACTTCCTCGGCATCTTCCGGGAGATGGGGGAGCGGCCCGTGACCATCCGGTTGCTCGATCCGCCGCTCCACGAGTTTCTCCCCAACGAGCCGGCGGCGCTCGCGAAGACCGCGGCGGATCTCAAGGTGCCGGTGGAGAGAATCCGCGAACGTGTCGCGCAGCTCCACGAGGCGAACCCGATGCTCGGGCACCGCGGCTGCAGGCTCGGCATCACCCATCCGGAAATCTACGAGACGCAGGTGCGGGCCATCTTCGAGGCCGCCGCCGCGGCCGTCAAGGAAGGGCTCTCGCCGAACCCGGAAGTCATGATCCCCCTGATCGGCACGAAGGCGGAGCTCGACCGGTTGCGGATCCTCGTGGACGACGTGGCGCGCCGCGTCATCCAGGAGACGGGACGGACGATCGCGTACAAGGTCGGAACGATGATCGAGATCCCGCGCGCGGCGCTGCAAGCGAAGGAGATCGCCGGGAACGCGGACTTCTTCTCCTTCGGCACCAACGACCTGACGCAGATGACGTTCGGCTACTCGCGCGACGACGCGGCTTCCTTCCTTCCCGCGTACATCGAGAAGAAGATCCTCCCGGAGGACCCGTTCGCGAGCCTCGACCAGGCGGGCGTTGGCGAGCTCGTCGCGCTGGCGACCGAGCGAGGGCGCTCGGCGAACCCCCGGCTCAAGGTCGGCATCTGCGGAGAGCACGGCGGCGACCCGCGTTCGATCGAGTTCTTCCACAAGGCCGGCCTCGACTACGTCTCCTGCTCGCCATTCCGGGTTCCGGTCGCGCGTCTGGCGGCGGCGCGAGCGGCCCTCGCCGGGAGAGTCGGTATCTCCTCGACGGCGTGAGCGCATTCGCGCTCCTCTTCCTCATGGCAGCGGCCGCTCGAGCGCCTGTCCCGGCCGATCTCGTCCTGCTGTCGGCGAAGATCTGGACGGGAGACCCGGCGCGTCCGTCGGCGCAAGCCCTCGCTGTTCGCCAGGGCCGGATCGTCGCCGCCGGAACCGACGCCGACATCGAGGCGTTTCGGGGCGCGGCGACGCGCGTCGTCGAAGGGCGCGGCCGGCGGGTCCTGCCCGGGTTGATCGATGCGCACACGCACATGTCGATGGGCGGTTTCAACCTCCTGGCGGTGGATCTCCGTCACACGAAGGACGAGAGCGACTTCACCGAGCGGCTGGCAAGGTTCGCGAAGACCCGGCCCGCCGGACAATGGATCACCGACGGGGCCTGGGACCATCAGCAATGGGCCGTTCCGCGTCTCCCGACGCGCGCCCTCCTCGATCCCGCGACGGGAGACCGCCCGACCTGCCTCTCGCGGCAGGACGGCCACATGGTCGTCTGCAACAGTCTCGCGTTGAAGCTCGCGAAGATCACGCGCGGCACCCCGGACCCGCCGGGAGGCGTCATCGTGCGGGATGCCTCGGGCGAGCCGACGGGCGTCCTGAAAGACGCCGCGATGGACGCGATCTGGGCCGTGCGCCCGCCCCGTACGCCCGAAGAAGTGACCGAGGCCCTGCGGACCGCGATGAAACACGCTGCGGGCAACGGCGTCACCTCCGTCCAGGATCTTCCGGGCAACTCGCGGGACCTCGACGCATGGGAAAAGCTGCGGGAGCGCGGGGAGATGACCGTGCGGGTCAATTACCGGCCTTCCCTGACGGATTGGGAGAAGGCGCGCGCGAGACGGGCGGCGATGAAGAACGACGAGTGGTTGCGCGTCGGAGGCGTAAAGGGATTCGCCGACGGCTCGCTCGGCTCGGGAACCGCCCTCTTCTTCGAGCCGTACGACGACGATCCGGGGAACCGCGGTGTCGCCGCCGCCGAGGCGATCCCGCTCTCGAAGATGGAGGAGCGCGTGGCCGCGGCCGACAGGGCCGGTCTCCAGGTCGAGATCCACGCGATCGGGGACCGCGCCAACGCCGAGATCCTGGACCTCTACGAGAGGGTCGCGAGGAAGAATGGCGCGAAGGACCGGCGCTTCCGGATCGAGCACGCCCAGCATCTGCGCGCCTCCGACATTCCCCGCTTCGCGAAACTGGGAGTCGTCGCTTCGATGCAGCCCTACCACGCGATCGACGATGGCCGTTGGGCGGAAAAGCGAATTGGCCACGAGCGCTGCAAGATGACCTACGCCTTTCGCTCGCTCCTGGACGCTGGCGCGCGTCTCGCCTTCGGTTCCGACTGGGACGTCGCTTCGCTCTCGCCGCTTTCGGGGATCGACGCCGCGGTGAACCGCCGCACGATCGACGGGAAGAACCCCGGAGGCTGGTTTCCGGAGCAGAAGATCTCCGCCGAAGAGGCCCTGCGCGCCTACACGTCGTCCGCCGCCTACGCCGCCTTCGAGGAGAACGAGAAGGGAACACTCGTTGTCGGGAAGCTCGCGGATTTCGTCGTCCTCTCCAGCGACCCGCTCTCCATCGAACCGGAACGAATCGAGAAGATTACGGTCGTCATGACCGTCGTCGGCGGGCGGGTCGTTTACGAGAGTCCTTAGTCCTGAGTTCCCTGATCTCTGGTCTTAGACTAGGGACCAAGGATCAGGGACTCAGGACCAACGAAATGCCGAAGATCCACCGGCTCTCGAGCGAGGTCATCGACCGGATCGCCGCCGGCGAGGTTGTGGAGCGCCCGGCCTCGGTCGTCAAGGAGTTGATCGAGAATGCTCTGGACGCCGGAGCATCTCGCATCGAGGTGGATCTCGAGGGCGGAGGAACCGAGCGCATCCTCGTGCGCGACGACGGCTGCGGGATGTCGCCGGAGGACGCTCGGCTCTCTCTCGAGCGGCACGCGACGTCCAAGATCTCCTCCGATCGAGACCTGTCGGAGATTCACAGCTACGGTTTCCGCGGCGAGGCGCTTCCCTCGATCGCCTCCGTGTCGAAACTCACCTTGACCACCTGCGACGGTTCTTCTCCCGAGGCGATCCGCCTCCGGATCGAGTACGGAGCGGAAGCCGTCGAAGAGCCGGCCGGCCGGCCGCGCGGAACCGACGTGCTCGTCGAAGGGCTCTTCGCGCATACCCCGGCCCGCCGGAAGTTCCTCGGGAAGCCCGAGGCGGAGGCGCGCGCCGCCGCTGCGGCCGTCATGCGCGCTGCCCTGGCCAATCCGTCCGTGGCTTTTTCCCTGCGGTCCAACGGCCGGGAGACCCTGGATGCGCCCTCCGCCGTGGACCGCGCTGCGCGCATCCTGCAGGTCTTCGGCCGCGAGACGCTGGGAGACCTCGAGGAGTTCGAAGCGCGCTCGGGAGCCCTGCGGCTGACGGGGTTCGTGACCCGCGGCTCCGTCACTTTCGCCAGCCGCCGGTTCCAGTATCTCTTCGTCAATGGCCGTCCGATCGAGGACCGCGCCCTGACACGGGCGGTCGGACAGGCCTCGCGCGACGCGATCCGAACCGACCGGCATCCGGCGGTGTTTCTCTTCCTGGCCGCCGCGGGCGGCGATGTGGACGTCAACGTCTCCCCGGCCAAGACGCAGGTTCGGTTCGCGGACTCGGGAACGGCCTATCGCCTCGTCTACCACGCGCTCTCTTCGGCGTTGATCTCGGGCAAGGAGGAGCGGAGGTTGCGGCCGGTTTCCAACGAGCCATCCGTCGCCGAGCCGGTTGCCTCCTACGGCGAGGACCGGACGCCGCCCGTCTCACCCCGCGCGCCCGTCCCGGCGCCTCCGGTTCCTCCTCCTCCTCCCCTCGGCTCCCGCCGAGAAGCGGCCGCCCGAGATCGTGGCGATCGGGCAGCACCGCGAGTCCTACATCCTCGCTTCGGGCCCGGAAGGCCTGCTCGTGATCGATCAGCACGCGGCCCACGAGAGAGTCCTCTACGAGCGGCTGCGGGACCGCATCGCTTCCGGGCGCGTTCTCTCCCAGAGGCTCCTGATGCGCGCCCTCTTCGAGGCCACTCCGGAGGAGGCGGAGACGCTGGCTTCGGCCTTCGAAGACCTCTCCGCCGCCGGATTCGAGATCGAGCCGATGTCGGGGAATTCCTACGCCATCGCGGCCCTTCCGGCGGAGACCACCAACCGCGATCCCGGAGACACGTTGCACGAGGCCCTGGAGGCGCTGGCGCAACCGGGCCCCGGGGACTCCGCAAACCGCCGCGACCGGCTGGCGGCCAGGCTCGCCTGCCGCAGCGCGGTGACGATCCGCTACCACCTGGCGCCGGAGGAGATCCGGCACCTGCTCTCCGACTGGGTCAAGGCCGCCGACCGATTCACCTGTCCGCACGGCCGGCCCGTCGTGTTTCGATGACGGAAGAGGATCTGGAGAAGTACTTCAAACGGCGCTGATCGGGTCTCGGTCGCCGGTCCCCGTTTCCCCCGGTCCCCCAGTCCGCTCTCGAAGCGACGGACTGGGGGACTGGGAGACTGGGAGACTGGCGTCGTACGAGGCTGCGGGGGGGCATTCCGACGCCGGCTTCGTGCTCGGTCCGCTTGCGGCGCACGTGGGAGATGACGAGGATCAAGCCGAGCAGGATGAGCGCCGCCGGCCCTCCCCAGTTCTCCATGAAAGACCAATCGATGTCCACGTAGCGGTCCACGAGCCAGAGCGCGCCGAGGCCAACGAGGATCACGCCCCACGTCAGCGAGCCGGTTCCTTCCGACGCCTTGCGGAGCTGGGTCTCGGCCGCGAAGCCGCTTTCGGAGACATAGCCGCGGTTGATGGCCTTGGCCTGGCGCACCGCGTCGATGATCGCGAAGAACCACAGGAAGGCGGTCGCGGGACCGGAGAGAACGGCTATGCGGCCGTGCGAATTGAAGAAGATCAACAGGCAGAAAGCGCCGGCGAAGGCGAACCCGCGCTGGTAGAGACCAAGGTACAGGTGGCCCAGGCCGGGAAAGATGGACAGGAAGCCGGCCAGGCCGGGGGATTTTCGTTCGACGATGACCGGCGTTACCGGGGGTACCGGCGCGACCGGGGGAGGCGCGGGCGGCGGCGGCGGTGATGGCTGCGGTGCGGGCGAAGTCGCCGGGCTGTTGGGATCCATGATCTTTACTCCTCTGAGGCGGCTCTTACGCGCGCCATGTCGATGTCTCGATTTCGTTCTTCTGAAGAACGCCCTTGTCCTCGCCGCTGCGCGGGCGGTTCGGGGGACGCTGCGGTTCTGATTTCATGACGAGCGCGATGGCGGTCGAAATCGCGGCGCGGCTGTAGCCAGTCACGTGGCCTTTCCACCTCGCGAGCGTGCGCAGGGCGTTCTCCTCGGCCGCGCCCAGCCGGTCCGCCAGCGAGTTGCTGGCCACCTGGACCGACGCCCGGGCGGTTTCCTCGATCCGGCCCACACCCGCCTTGCGCGCCAGGTCCGCCGGGTTGAAGCCGGCCAGCATCACGACGACCGCCGCGGCATAGGCCAGCGCGATGACCACCTTCGGGCTCGCCACGACGCGCCAACCGCGGCGCTCCCGACGCCGGGGCCGGTTCGCGACGATGCGGCCGCCAAGCCACGGGGCCGGCTCGGGGCGGGCGAGCTCACGAAGACCGGCAAGGGTCTGCGAAGCCTCGGCGCACGCTTCGCAACGCGAGCAATGGAACTCGAGGCGAGCGAGGTCCGCCGGCGGCAACGCGTCTTCGAGAGCGATTGCGACGAGCTCATCCGCGCGCTCACACGAGACGGTCCGCGCCGGGATGGAGAGCAACCGTTCGCGAAGCGCCGGACTCACGGCCGCGGGACGCAAGTCCGACAGGGCGGCCTCGACCCGATCGAGCCCCGCCGCGAGCCGCGCGCAGGACCCGCAGGCGGCGCGGTGGGCAGACATCTCCCCCCCGGAGGCGTCCGCCAGAAAGAGCCGCTCCAGCTCCGCGCAGCTCATACGAATGCTCCCGCCGCGAGCGCGAGCGACGCGAGAGTCCCGCCGGGCCGGCTCTCGTGGCGTTCCCGGATGACCCTGGCGACCTCCGCTCGGGCCCGGAAGAGGCGCGACTTGACCGTTCCGTCCGGAAGCGCCAGGGCCCTCGCGATCTCCTCATAGGCCAGCCCGTCCAGGTCCCGCAGGACCAGGATCTCGGAGAGGTCCTCCGGAATCTCGGCCAGCGCGGAAAACAGGAGCTTCGCGCGCTCCTTCTTCAGGGCCTCGCTCGCCGGGTCGTCCTGCGATTTGAGCAGAGGCGCGACCGCGTCGTCGGAGACGAAGCGGAAGGACTTCTCGCGCTTCTTGCGGCGGTAGCGGTCGATGCAGAGGTTTCGCGAAAGCGACACGATCCAGGCGACCAGCGGGAAGCCGCCGTCGTATCGGTGGAGGTTCTCGAAGATCTTCAGGAAGATCTCCTGGGCCAGCTCCTCGGCGTCCTCTCGCTTCAACGTGAAGTGATAGGCCACCGAGTAGATCTTCTGGCCGAAACGGTCCACCAGCTCTCTCCAGGCCTCGTCTTCGCCCCGGCGGCACCGCTCGACGAGGGCTTTTTCATCGGTGCCGTTCATGTGTTCATCCACTCAAAACGCACTCTGGCCAAAAATGTTCGGGGAGGTCCAAAGTCCAAAGTTCAAGGGGATAGGACAGTCTCGACGTTCTCCTTGGACCGGCACCGGCCCGGCCCTCCGTCCGCGTCCGCCGCGCCGGCGGCGCCGACGCCGCGCGGCCGCCGGCGCCGCCTCGCCCTGGGCGGCGGCATAGGCCTGCCGCGTCCTTTCCACCCGCGCCGCGAGGGCCCGCCACTCGCGCACGAGCTCGTCGCCGCGCCCCGTCGCCATCGCACGCAGCTCGAACAGCTCCAGAGCGGCCGGGAAGGCCTCCCGCAGCGCCAGGCGGGGCGTCGCCAGACGCGAATCGGGCCGGTGCGAAAGCCTTCCGACGATCGCGAGCGCCTGCTTGATACGGTGCGAGACCGCGTGCGGGAGCGCCATGCGGATCGCGATCGGCGTGACGAGGTCTTCGAGCAGCGTCGAAAGCAGGGCCGGCGAGGGCTCGCCGTCGGGAGCGGCCTCGCGGACCCGGGCCCGCACGATCGGAAGGAAGAAGAGAGCGAAGACGACCGCGTCTTCGTAGACCCGGCCGCGCCGGCGCTCGGCATCCAGGACGTCGAGCAGCCCCCAGAAGAGGTGGCCGGTGCCGTGGGGATGCTCCGGGTCTGTCTCCCGGAGGACCTCGGCCAGCTCGGGAAGGAGGATATCCAGAAGCCCGACCTCGCGCATCAGGAGAAACGTGGTAAGCGCATGCCCTCCCTTCAGGGACTGCGAGAGCTCCTCCGTGACGCGGGGGGGCGCGGACTTGGCGATCTCCCGGCGGTGATTCAGGATCGCCTCGTAGGCGTCCGGCGTGATCGCGAAGCCCAGGCGGCTCGCGAATTCCACCGCGCGCATCATGCGGACCGGGTCCTCCCGGAAGCGGATCTCCGGATCGCCGATCGTGCGGACCAGGCCCGACTCGAGGTCTTCCAGGCCGCCCACGTAGTCGATGACGGAAAAGTCGGCGATGTTGTAGAAGAGCCCGTTGATCGTGAAGTCCCGCCGCAGGGCGTCCTCGCGGGCGGTGCCGAACACGTTGTCGGAAGTCATCAGGAGCTCCGGAGCGTTCGGATCGAGCGGCTCCGGCCGCCGCCGGAACGTCGCCACCTCGATGACCTTCCCGTCGGCGAAGAGGATGTGGGCGAGCCGGAAGCGCCGTCCGATCAGGCGGCAGTTGCGGAAGAGACGCTTGAGCGCCTGCGGATGCGCGTCGGTCCCGATGTCGAAGTCCTTGGGCTTGCGCGCCAGGAGCAGGTCCCGGACGCTGCCTCCGACCAGGTAGGCCTTGTAGCCGGCGCCCGAGATCCGGTAGAGCACCTTCAAGGCGTCCGGATCGATCTGCCGGCGGGAGATGGGGTGCTCGCCGCGCGGGCGGATGCGCGGCGGTGTTTCCGGAGGTGTCTCGATTCTGGAGTCTGGGGTCTGAATTGCTGAAATCGTTTCGCTAATCGCTCGTCTCCCCGTGGAGCGTCGCGGGAGTCCCTATTCTATCCGAAATCATTGGAAGAACTGATGTTTTGACTTTGCTTCGGGCTCTGCGAAAGAATAGCCCGTTTCGAGAACATTGCGCGAGGAGGCTTCACGATGCGATTGCGCTCACTGGCCTGGGTCGCGGCGGCGGCCATGGCTCTGCCGGCTCTGGGTTGCGGCAAGGGCCGGACCACGGACGAGATCCTCATCGGCGAATACGGGTCGCTGACAGGCGGCATCGCGACCTTCGGGATCTCGACCAGGAACGGCTCCACGATGGCTTTCGACGAGATCAACAGCGCCGGCGGCATCCTCGGCAAGAAGTTCAAGCTCCTGGTCGAGGACGACCAGTCCAAGCCCGAAGAAGCCGGCACGGTCGTGACCAAGCTCATCAACCAGAACCACGTCCTCGCGATCATCGGGCAGGTCGCCTCCTCCCATTCCCTCGCGGCGGCCCCGATCTGCCAGGCCAACAACATCCCGATGGTCTCCCCCTCCTCGACGAACCCGCGCGTGACGCAGGTGGGGGACTACATCTTCCGCGTGTGCTTCATCGATCCCTTCCAGGGAGCCGTCATGGCGAAGTTCGCGACGAACACGCTCAAGGCGAAGAAGGTCGCGATCCTCGTGGACGTGCGCAGCGATTACTCCGTGGGCCTGCAGACCTTCTTCCGCGAGCAGTTCAAGCAGCTCGGCGGCCAGATCGTCTCCGAGCAGTCGTACAGCCAGGGCGACTCCGACTTCCGCGCCCAGCTGACCCAGATCAAGGCGATCAATCCCGACGCGATCTACGTCCCCGGCTATTACACGGAGGTCGGCACGATCGCCCGGCAGGCCCGCGAGCTCGGCATCCCTTCGACGGTTCCTCTCCTGGGCGGCGACGGCTGGGATTCGCCCAAGCTTTGGGAGATCGGGGGAACGGCCCTGAACGGCTGCTACCTCTCGAACCACTACTCGGTCGACGACCCCTCCGCGCTCGTGCAGAAGTTCGTCGCGGACTACAAGGCGCGCTTCAAGGAGGTGCCCGACGCCCTGGCCGCCCTGGGTTACGACGCGGCCAAGATCCTGGCGGACGCGATGTCGCGGGCCGGCTCGACGGATGGAGCCAAGGTGCGCGACGCTCTCGCCGCCACGAAGGATTTCTCGGGCGTGACGGGGAAGATCACCATCAACAAGGATCGCAACGCGATCAAGCCCGCGGTGGTCCTCAAGGTCGAGAACGGCAAGTTCGTCTACGTCGAGACGGTGACCCCGTAGAAAGCTCTCAGCTGTCAGCTATCAGCTATCAGCCGCTGATGCCGCCGAGGGGCGGGCTTTCTCACGTTGCCCGGAGCTGAGAGCTGACAGCTGAGAGCTGACAGCTTCCCTCATGAACACCTTTCTCCAGCAGATCGTCAACGGGCTCTCGCTCGGGTCGATCTACGCCCTGATCGCGCTCGGATACACGATGGTGTACGGCGTGCTGCGCCTCATCAATTTCGCGCACGGCGACGTGTACATGGTCGGCGCCTACGTCGGGTACTACCTCTCGCGGAAGATGGCCGGGCGGGAGCCGTCGTTCGTTTCGGCGTTCATCGTCATGCTGGGCGCCATGGCCGCGTGCGCCCTCCTCGGGCTCGTCATCGAGCGGCTCGCCTATCGCCCCGTGCGCCGGGCTTCGCGCCTGACCCTCCTCATCACGGCGATCGGCGTGTCGCTGTTCCTCGAGAACGGAGGACAGCTCGTCTTCGGCCCGGACCCGAAGTTCTTCCCCTCGCTCGCCCCCCATTTCGATTTTCTCGTCGCGGACGTGCGGCTGACGAGCGAACAGATCACCGTCATCGGCGTCTCCTTCCTGATCATGATCCTGCTGCGCCTCTTCATCATGAAGACGCGCACCGGCAAGGCCATGCGCGCCGTCTCCTTCAACCTCGACACGGCGAAGCTCATGGGGATCTCCACCGACTGGATCATCGCCGTGACCTTCGCGCTCGGTTCGGCCCTGGCCGCGGCCGGCGGTGTCCTGATCGGCATGCAGATCCCGAAGATCGATCCGCTCATGGGGATCATCTACGGGTTGAAGGCTTTCGTGGCGGCCGTCCTCGGAGGGATCGGCAACGTTCCGGGAGCCGTTCTCGGCGGCCTCCTGATCGGGGTTTCCGAGGTGATGGTCGTCGGCTACCTCTCGTCGACCTACCGTGACGCCATCGCGTTCGGGATCCTGATCCTCGTCCTGCTCCTGCGGCCCCAGGGGATCCTCGGGCGCGTCCAGAAGGAGAAGGTTTGAAGGGATTCCTCCTCGCGGTCGCCGTCGTCGCCGTGCTCTACGCCGCCAACGCCGTGTTCACCGGGGCGCTGGGCGCGGGCCTCGCGATGTCCCCCTATCTCCTCCAGGTCATCTGCCTGGCGGGCATCAACATCATCCTCGCCGTGAGCCTGAACCTGATCAACGGATTCACGGGGCAGTTTTCCATCGGCCACGCCGGGTTCATGGCGATCGGGGCGTACACCTCGGCTTACGTGACGGTGAACTTCGGCGATCGCGTTCATTCCGTCCTCTCGTTCCTGCCTTCCGCCGCCAGCGACGGCGCGCTCCTCCTCGTCGCCCTGGCCGCGGGGGCGCTGCTCGCGGCGATTGCCGGGTTCTTCGTCGGAGTTCCGTCGCTTCGCCTGCGCGGGGACTATCTCGCGATCGTGACGCTCGGCTTCGGCGAGATCATCCGCGTCTTCATCCTGAACATCGACGCGGTGGGTGGCGCTCGCGGCTTCTCCGGGATCCCGAAGATCGCGAGCTTCTTCTGGATCTACCTCTTCGCCGCGCTGACGATCGTGGTCGTCTACCGGATCGTCCATTCCTCCTTCGGACGCACGCTCATTGCGATTCGCGAGGACGAGATCGCCGCGGAGGCGATGGGGGTGGACACGACCCGCAGCAAGGTCATCTCCTTCGTCGTCTCTTCCGCGATGGCCGGCGTCGGAGGGGGCCTCTTCGGGCACTACCTGATGTACCTCCATACGAACTCGTTCACGTTCCTGAAGTCGATCGAGATCATCATCATGATCGTCATCGGCGGCCTGGGCTCGATCACCGGCTCGGTGCTGGGCGCCGTGCTCTACATCACCCTGACCGAAGGATTCCGGGAGTTCGCGCAGTACCGGATGGTCCTCTTCTCCCTGATGCTCGTCATCATCATGATCGTGCGGCCGCAGGGGATCCTCGGCCACCGCGAGTTCGTCTCCTTCCTGATCCGGCGCCGGCGGCTGCCGGCGGCGCCTTCCGCCCCGCTGCAGAGCTGACCGGAGCCGATCGGTGGCCCTCCTCGAGCTCTCCGGCGTCACGATGCGGTTCGGCGGCCTCATTGCCGTCAACGACGTCCACCTGACGCTCGACGCCGGGTGTCTCTACGGGCTGATCGGCCCCAACGGCGCCGGAAAGACCACGGTGTTCAACGTCATCACCGGCGTCTACAAGCCGACCTCGGGGGCGATCCGGTTCGACGGAGCCGACATCGCGGGAGAGCGCACCGTCCGGATCACGCGCCGGGGAGTCGCCCGCACGTTTCAGAACATCCGGCTCTTTGGAGACATGACGGTGCTCGCCAACGTCAAGGTCGCCTTCCACTGCCGGCAGGAAGCGGGTCTCGCCGCGGCCGTCTTTCGCGCGCCGAAACACTCTTCGGAAGAAGTCCGGGTCGACCGGGAGAGCCGCGAGCTGTTGAAGATCTTCCATCTGGAGGCGGCCGCCGAGGAGAAGGCCAGGAACCTCCCCTACGGCAGCCAGCGGCGGCTCGAGATCGCGCGCGCGATGGCGACCTCGCCGCGCCTGCTCCTCCTGGACGAGCCCGCCGCCGGCATGAACCCGCAGGAGGCGAAGGAGCTCATGGATCTCATCCGCTGGGTGCGCGACCGATTCGGAATGGCGATCCTCTTAGTCGAGCACAACATGAAGGTCGTCATGGGAATCTGCGAGACCGTCCACGCGCTCGACTACGGCTCGACGGTCGCCATCGGAAAGCCGGCCGAGATTCAGTCGAATCCGAAGGTCATCGAGGCCTACCTGGGGGGCGCGTGAGCGGGGCGCAGGGCAACGGCCAGCCGATCCTCGAGGTCCGCGACCTGCGCGTCTCCTACGGCGCGATCGAGGCCCTGCGGGGCATCTCCCTCACGCTCGGTGCCGGAGAGATCGTGACGCTCATCGGGGCCAACGGAGCCGGCAAGTCCACGACGCTCCGGGCGATCATGGGGCTCGTTGCCCCGCGGCGCGGCGAGGTCCGGTTCCGAGGGCAACCGACGCGTTCCCGGCCGACGTTCCGCCTCGTGCGCGAG
The DNA here is from genome assembly GCA_963741435.1 of uncultured Acidobacteriota bacterium. Classification (GTDB taxonomy): domain Bacteria; phylum Acidobacteriota; class Thermoanaerobaculia; order UBA5066; family Gp7-AA6; genus JAWOLE01. The sequence continues at coordinate 155,960 of CAVUIX010000008.1, forward strand.
GGCCTGATCCTCGTGCCGGAGGGGCGGGCGATCTTCGCCAACCTGACGGTTCGCGAGAACCTGGAGATGGGAGCCTACGCGCGCCGGGACCGCCCGGCCGCGAAGGATTTCGAAAAGGTGTACGGGATCTTTCCGAGATTGAAGGAGAGGGAGAAGCAGTCCGGCGGAACTCTCTCGGGCGGGGAGCAGCAGATGCTCGCGATCGGGCGCGCCCTGATGTCCCGGCCACAGGTCCTGCTCCTGGATGAGCCCTCTCTGGGCCTCGCGCCGATTCTCGTCCACGCGATCTTCGAGGCGATCGAGGAAATTCACCGGCAGGGAACTCCCGTGCTCCTGGTGGAGCAGAACGCGATGGCCGCCTTGAAGCACTCCAATCGCGCCTACGTCCTGGAGACCGGGACGGTCTCCCTGGAAGGCACCTCCGACGAGGTCGCCGCCAACCCCAAAGTCAAGGAAGCCTACCTGGGCGAGTAGAGACGCCCGCGCGTGCCGGCCGTTCGTGGACGAGACGCGCGAAGGCGCCTCGGCCCGGCAGCCGCTTCATCGCGAGTAGAATACCGGCCCAAGACGCGCGGCGGCCCGGCGGCGAGAACGGCGGAGAAATGGCGGACGCGGGGGAGGAGCCGTTCGCAGGAACGGCGCGATTCCAGCTGCGGCGGCGGCTGGGCGCCGGAGCCTTCGGGGTCGTGTACGAGGCGTACGACCGCGAGCGGTCGAGCGTCGTCGCGCTGAAGACGCTGCGGCGGGCGGGCGATGAGGCTCTCTACCGGTTGAAGAAGGAGTTTCGGTCCCTCGCGGACATCACGCATCCCAATCTGGCGGCTCTCTACGAGCTGCTGTCCGACGGCGGGCAATGGTTCTTCACGATGGAGCTGGTCGAGGGAAAGAGCTTTCACGACTATGTCTGTGACTCCCGTGAGGGTTGCGACACGGATTCGGAAGGCACGGCGCCGGCTCGGCTCCATGGTCGAGACGCAAACCATCGAATTGCCGGCCGATGCCTCCGCGCGCGCGGAAGCTCCTGCCCGGGAAGATGGCTGCCCGTCCTACCCGTGTCAATGTCGCGCGCCTGCGGTCCGCCCTCCTCCAGGCGGCCTCCGGCATTCGGGCGCTGCACGCGGCCGGGAAGCTCCATCGCGACATCAAGTCCTCCAACGTCCTGGTGACGAAGTCCGATCGAGTCGTTCTCCTCGATTTCGGTCTCGTGACCGAGCTCGATCTGGCCGAAGGCGATCAGAGCATGGCGTTGGCCGGCACGCCGACATACATGTCTCCGGAGCAGGGCGCCGGTCAGCCCGTCTCGCAGGCCAGCGATTGGTACAGCTTCGGCGTGATGTTGTACGAGTCGCTGACCGGAAGGAGTCCCTTCGCGGGCAGTTCGGCCGAGATCCTCCGGGAGAAGCAGATCCGGGAGCCGAAGCCCCCGCGGGAACTGGCCTCCGGCATCCCCGAGGATCTGGACGAATTGTGCTGCGAGCTGCTGCGGCGGGATCCCGGCCGCCGGCCGGACGGCGCGGAGATTCTTCGGAGGCTCGGCGGGCCGCTCGCGCACGCGGAGTCTCCGACCTCCCGGAGCGACGTCGCGGGGCCCTTCGTCGGGCGGCAACGCCATCTGGAGCGGCTTCTGGAAGCGTTCCGGAAAGCGGAACAGGGACAGGCGGTCACGGTCGCCCTCCACGGCGAATCGGGTGTGGGCAAGAGCGCGCTCGTCCGCCGCTTCCTCGACACGCTGCGCGCGAGCCAGCCGGTGGTCATCCTGGCCGGGCGCTGTTACGAAAGAGAGTCCGTCCCCTACAAGGCTCTCGACAGCCTGATGGACGGCTTGAGCAACCATCTCAAGCGGCTGCCGTTCGCAAGGGCCGAGGCGCTCATGCCCAGGGACGTCCTGGCCCTGGCGCGCCTCTTTCCGGTGCTCCGGCGCGTGGAGGCCGTGGCGGGCGCGCGGCGCCGCGTGCTCGAGATCCGGGATGTTCAGGAGCTGCGGCGGCGCGCGTTCGGCGCCTTCCGGGAGCTCGCGGCGCGCCTGGCGGAAGAGAGCCCGCTCGTCCTCTTCATCGACGATCTGCACTGGGGAGACGTGGACAGCGCGGCGATGCTCGAGGAGCTGATGCGTCCTCCGGAGTCGCCCCCGCTCCTGCTGATCGTGGCCTACAGGAGCGAGGAGGCCGCCACGAGCCCGGCGCTCTTGAAGCTCCTGCCGCAGAGGCTCGGGTCGCCCGAGTGGCGGGAGATCGAAGTGGATCGGCTCGATCCGGAGGATGCGCGGGATCTCGCCCGCGCGCTCCTGGCCGACTCGCGCCGGGAAACGGAAGCGCTGGCCGAGTCCGTCGCCCGCGAGTCGTCGGGAAACCCGTTCTTCCTCTCCGAGCTGGCGCGCTCCGCGCGCGGAGAGGGAGAGGATGAGCCCATCGTGGTCTCGGCGGACAAAGACCGGGAAGCTGCGATCACTCTGGACCGCGTGATTCGCGCCCGCGTCTCCCGCCTCTCGCCGGGGGCGAAACGGTTTCTCGAGATGGTGGCCGTGGCGGGCCGGCCGGTCCGTTTCGACGTGATCCGCGATGCCGCGGAGCCCGATCCGCGTGAGAACGTCGTCCAGGGGCTGAGAATCGGACACCTGATCCGGACGCGCGAGACCGAGACCCGCGAGGAGATCGAGACCTACCACGACCGTATCCGCGAAGCCGTCGCGGACGGCCTCTCGCCGCAGGAGCTGAAGGCGCGACACCAGCGGCTGGCTGTCGCATCTGGAGGCGTCGGGGCAGGCGGACCCCGAATGGCTCGCCATGCACTGGAAGGGAGCGGAAGATCTCGACCGCGCCGCCGAGTACGCGGCCACCGCGGCCAAGCGGGCGTCCGAGACTCTGGCGTTCGATCAGGCGGCGCGGCTCTACCTCATGGCCCTGGAACTCTCCGCCAGGGCCGATCCGGAGGCCCGCCGCGCGCTGCAGGTCGATCTTGGAGACGCCCTGGCCAACGCCGGCCGTGGCGCGGAGGCCGCCGGCTCCTACATGGCGGCGTCGCGGGGGGCGAGCAAGGCCGAGGGTCTCGAGCTTCAGCGTCGCGCCGCCGAGCAGCTTCTCTTGAGCGGGCACATCGACCAGAGCATGCCGGTGTTTCGCAGCGTCCTCGCGACGCTGGGATTCCGGTACCTCGAGAGCAACCTGGGATCCATTCTTCTCGTTCCTTTATCACCGGCTCCGGATCCGGCTGCGCGGGCTGAAATTCCGCGAGCGGGACGCCTCGCAGGTCGCTCCCGAGCAGCTGATGCGGATCGACACCCTCTGGTCGTTGTCGTCGGGCTTGAGCATCATCGACACGCCCCGGGGCCGGGACTACCAGGCGCGTCACCTGCTGCTGGCGCTGAAGACCGGCGAGCCTTACCGGGTCGCGCGGGCGATCTCCAACGAGGCGGGCTACTCGGCGATGGGAGGACCTCCCAACGCGCGGCGCACGGCGCGGCTGGTGGAGATGGCGACACAGCTTGCCGCGCGGGTCGGCCATCCCCAGGCGATCGGGGTCGCTCAACTCGCCGTGGGGATCACGGCGTTCGCCGAGGGCCGGTGGAAGACGGCCTGGGACCTGGCCCAGAAGGGAGAGGCCATCCTGCGAGAGCGCTGCACCGGCGTCGCCTGGGAGCTCGACACGTTTCATATCTTCTCCCTGCGGGCCCTCTTCTACCTGGGCGAGATCGCCGAGCTCTCCTCCCGTCTTCCGACTCTTCTGCGGGAGGCAAGAGAACGCGACGACCTCTTCGCCGAGACGAGTCTGCGCGCCCGGCACGGCTACGTCGCCTGGCTCGCGGCCGACGAGCCGAAAAAGGCGCGGGCGGATACGCAGGATGCCGTCGCGCGTTGGTCGAAGCGGGGCTTCTACGTGCAGCACTACCACGCCCTCTTCGCGCAAGCGGATATCGCCCTCTACATGAGGGAACCGCGCGTCGCCTTGAGTCTCGTGCGGGAGAGGCGGGAGGCGCTCCGGCGTTCCCGGCTGATGCGCGTCCACTACCTGCGGGTCGAGTGGCTTCATCTCTGCGCCCGCATCCGGATCGCCACGGCCGCCCTGGCCGACGCCCGGAATCGGAGTCGCTCCTCGAGGAAGCCCTCTCCGATGTGCGCCGACTCGAGCGCGAACGGGTCCGCTGGGCCGATGCTCTCGCCGCTCTCGCGCGGGCCGGAATCGCGTCCGTTCGGGGAGATTGGAAGCAGGCCGCGCGGCGACTCGGCTTCGCGGCGAGTTACTTCGCGATGACCGACATGGCTCTCTATGCCGCCGTGAGCCGGCGATGCCTCGGAACGATCCTCGGAGGAGAGAAGGGAAAGGCCCTCGTGGATTCCGCGGACGCCTGGATGCGGGAGCAGAAGATCAAGAACCCGGCCGGTTTCGCCGCGATGCTGGCGCCCGGAAGGTTCGGCGAGGAGGCTTCCGGCTGAGCCGCCGGCGCCTGTCCTGACCTCGAGCGGAGAAGCGTCCTAACGGGCGTCCAGCGGGACGTAGGGCTGGGGATAGGGCGGGCCGGTGTATTCGGCGCGCGGGCGGATCAGGCGGTTGTTGGCGTATTGCTCGAGGACGTGGGCGGTCCATCCGGAGATCCGCGAGACGGCGAAGATCGGCGTGAAGAGGTCGGGCGGCAGACCCAGCATGGAGTAGAGCGAGGCCGAGTAGAAGTCCACGTTGGCGTTCAGTTTCCTCTCCTCGTTCATGATCGTCTCGATGCGGCGGGACATGTCGTACCAGCGCGTGTCTCCGGAGGACTCCGCCACCGCCCGGGACATGTCGCGCAGGTGCGTCGCCCTCGGATCCTCGGTCGAATAGACGCGGTGCCCGAAACCCATGATCTTCTCCCTGCGGCCAAGCCGGGCGCGGAGATCCTCGTCCACTCGATCCAGGGAGCCGATCTCGATGAGCATGCGGAGGACGGCTTCGTTGGCGCCGCCGTGAAGCGGCCCCTTGAGCGTTCCGATCGCCGACGTGATCGCCGAGTGAATGTCGGAGAGAGTGGCGGCGGTCACGCGCGCCGCGAAGGTCGAGGCGTTCAACTCGTGGTCGGCATGGAGGACGAGCGCGGTGTCGAGAGCCCGGACGGCGGATGAGGGGGCCGTCTCGCCGTTGACCATTCTCAGGAAGTCGTCGGCGTGCGAACGGCCCGGGTCGGGAGGCACGAACGCCTTGCCCTGACGCAGCCGGTGAAACGCGGCCACGACCGTGGCGATCTGCCCCGTCAATCGCACGGCCTTGCGGCGGTTGGCCTCGGGACTCATGTCCCGGGCGTCCGGGTCCGTCTCGCAGAGCGCGGAGACGGCGGTGCGCAGCGCATCCATGGGGGCCGAGCGGGCGGCGAGCCGGCCAATGAGCTCGAGCGTGTGCGGCGGGACGGCGCGCTGCCCGCCGATCGCGCCGCGCACGGCCGCGAGCTCTTCCCGCCGGGGGAGCCTTCCCTCCCAGAGGAGGAAGCAGACCTCCTCGAAGGTCGACCTCTGCGCCAGATCGTGGATGTCGATGCCGCGGTACGAGAGGATGCCCCGCGCGCCGTCGATGTAACAGATCGAAGAGTCCGCCGCGACGACGCCTTCCAGGCCCCGGACCGCGACCATCGGGATTGCCGCTGGTTAGCTTTCGATCGCGCGCGGGATCACGGGATCGAGGTCGGGGAACTGCGACAGCCAGCTCCTCCGCTCGGAGCGCAGTTTTTCCACGAGCTCGCGGTACATCTGCGGCGAGTAGTAGCTGTCCGGCGCGTACCTGGCCAGGTCGAGACCGGGGACGTGGGCGGGCACTTCGTAACCCCAGTCGGGATCCCGCCGCCAGACGATCCTCTCCCTGGCGATCTCCTTCATGATCTCGGTGGAGACCTTGATCGAGACCTTCTCGCCGGGGGAGCCGTCGCCGGCGCCGACGGAGCCGGTGTTCAGGAGGTACGCCTGCATGTCCGGGTTCCGGCGCAGGATCTCGAGCAGCCGGTTGCCTTCCTCCGACTCGGGTCCCACGATGAAGGGATTCGTTCCGACTTCGCGCTTGGCCTGGCCGGCGCGGGCTGGATCACCGGCCGATGTCTCGATGGATTCGCCGAGCATGAAATAGGCGGCCGCCTGCTCGGAGGAGAGCCGCGCGCAGACGGGCACCACGTCGTTCCTCCGCGTGATGAACACGATCTTGTTCGCCCTGGCGAGGTCGATCCCCTCGCCCGTTCCCCGGATGAAATGGCGCAGAACGACGCCGCGGCCGTTGGACGTGATCGACGTGTCCAGGAAATCCACCTTCCCCTGGTCGTCCACGCGGATGTTCTCGTAGGCCGCGGTCGAGTGCGTCGCCGCGCCCCAGAGAACGGTCTGGGTGGGCTCGAGGCCCTCGGTCTTGATGTAGAAGCCGTCTTCCGTGCCATAGGCGCCCCCCTTCGCGTTCAGGAGCACCACGTCATCCTGCTTGATGATCGCCTTCTCGGGCTCCTTGAGCCCGTGGTCGTGAAGCGTCAGAGTGGTCTTGCCCGTTCCGGAGAGTCCGAAGAGCAGGAACCCCACGTCCCGGAGCGCCCCATCGGGCCCGAGGACGCGCAGGACCTTGGAGCCGGCGTGGAGTCCCAGGCCCCCGCGCCGCTTGATCCAGTACATCGCCTGCCGCAGCATCGACTTCTTGGCCTCTCCCGGGTAGTCGGTCCCGAGGATGTAGGTGTAGCGCTGCGTGACGTCGCAGAAAATGAGCCTCTCGGGCCAGTCGGGCGCGTAGACGGAGACGAAGTCCGGCTCGAATGAAGAATCGGATGGGAAGAGCATGTTGTGCCACATGAAGGCGATGCGGGCGTAGTCGCGGGGAACGAAGAGGCGGCACCGCAGCGTGGCGTCGGGCGTGTCGCCCATGCGGCGGTCCACCTGGATCAGGTCCATGCCGGAGAGCACCTCCTGGACCCGGCGGACCGTCTCGAGGGCCCTCGCCGGATCCATGGGTTGCTGCATCACTCCCACCGCGACGTCCGAGACGATGTAGGTGTTCCTGGCGGAGCGGTTCTTGACGCGCGTCGAATACACCGGCGAGCCGTACTCGGTGGTCTTCTCCCCGGAACTCGCCAGCTCCCGCAGACGCTGCCCGGACAGGTCCTTGAGAATCGTCCTGGCCCTGACGGTTCGCGGCGAGAGAGTTTCGACCGTGCCCATTCGTCCCCCTTCGAACAAGAATAAATTACATCATTCGAACGGCCGCGTTCCCGGCTCCCGGTTTTCGAGCCGTTTGCACAGAGAATTGTGCATCTCTGCATAATTTTCGGCCTTTTTTCCAAGAAACAGGTTGAGTTTTTGAAAAATGACACTAGAATCTTGCGGAAATTGTCAAAAAAAGGAGAGCAAATGGCGAAGGCGAAGATTCTGAAGTTCGACGCCGCGGGACCGGGCCTGTCCAAGCCGGAGATCCTGAAAGTGTGCACCTCGGAAAACGTCCGGTTCATGAGGCTCCAGTTCACCGACATCCTGGGCGTCATCAAGAACGTGGAGATCCCGCGTTCTCAGTTCGAGAAGGCGTTGGACGGCGAGATCCAGTTCGACGGCTCGTCGATCGAAGGCTTCACCCGCATCGAGGAGTCGGACATGAACCTCGTGCCGGACCTGAACTCCTTCGCCATCTACCCCTGGGCCCACAACGGGGGGGAGAAGGTCGGCCGCCTGATCTGCGACGTCTACAACCCGGACGGAACTCCTTTCCCCGGCTGCCCGCGCATGACGCTGAAGAAACAGATGGACAAGGCGGCGGCCCTCGGGTACGTCCTCGTGACGGGTCCCGAGGCGGAGTTCTTCCTCTTCCGCCGGGATGCCAACGGCGACCCGATCGTGGACACGCACGACCAGGGCGCCTATTTCGACCTGACCCCCGTGGATCGGGGAGAGGAGGCGCGCCGCGACATCGTGCTCGCCCTCGAGCAGATGGGGTTCGAGGTCGAAGCGGCCCACCACGAGGTCGCGGCCGGCCAGCACGAGATCGACTTCAAGTACGCCGACGCCGTGACGACCGCCGACCGGGTCTCGACCTTCCGGTTCATCGTCAAGAAGGTGGCCATGGATCATGGCCTGCACGCCACCTTCATGCCCAAGCCGATCTTCGGTATCAACGGCTCGGGAATGCACACGCACCAGTCTTTCCTCGACGCCAAGGGGAACAACGTCTTCTACGACTCGAAGGCCAAGTACCAGTTGAGCAAGACCGCTCTTCACTACACGGGCGGCATCCTGCGCCACGCCAGGGCGTTCGTCGCGGTCACGAATCCCCTGGTCAACTCCTACAAGCGGCTGGTACCCGGGTACGAGGCGCCGGTCAACGTGGCCTGGTCCATGCGGAACCGCTCGCCGCTCGTGCGCGTGCCGGCGCGGCGCGGGATGGGCACGCGGATCGAGGTCCGCATGCCCGATCCTTCCTGCAACCCGTACCTTGCCTTCGGCGTGATGCTCGCTTCGGGCCTCGACGGAGTGAAGAACAAGATGGATCCGGGCGAGCCGGTGGACCGCAACGTCTTCAAGATGAGCGAGCGCGAGAAGCGGCGGCTGCGGATCGACCAGCTTCCAGCCAACCTCTCCGAGGCTCTCGACAACCTGGAGAAAGACGATGTTGTGACCGAAGCGCTGGGCGAGCACATCCTGTCGCACTTCCTGGAAGCCAAGCGGGGCGAATGGGCGGAGTACATCTCCAAGGTTCAGCCCTGGGAGGTGGACAAATACCTGGAAGCCTACTAAGGCAAGGCGCCAAGAAAGCCTAAGCTATTCAGGCCAGAGTGATCTCTGGCCTTATTTTTTATGGCTAATCTTTCGATGCAGCCGTCTGCGGGATCGGAGGGGCTTCGGAGCCGGATTCGCGAAGGTCCCCCGATTCTGCTCGACGCGGCGATGGGAACCCAGCTCGAGCGAAATGGGGCGCCGGTGCGCCTGCCCCTCTGGAGCGCCCGGGCGTTGATGGAGAACCCGGAACTCGTGCTGGCGATTCATCGGGCGGAGGCAGCCGCCGGCGCCGAGATCCTGACAGCCAACACGTTCCGGACCCACCGCCGCACGCTGGCCCGGGAGGGCCTCGAAGCGCGCTCGGCGGAGCTGACTCGCACGGCGGTCGCTCTCGCGCGCGAGGCGGCCCGCGGCGCCGGGCACCTCGTCTTCGTCACCGGGTCCCTCTCGCCGCTGGAAGACTGCTACAGGCCGGATCTCACGCCGGACGGGGAGGCGCTCGAGCGGGAGCACGCGATGCAGGCCGAATCCCTGGCCGCCGCGGGTGTTGATGGCATTTTCGTCGAGACGCAGAACACGGTCCGGGAGATGGGCGCGGCGACACGGTGGGCGAAGGCCACGGGCCTTCCCGTCATCGCGTCCATGATCACCGACGGACAGGGCCGTCTCCTTTCGGGCGAGACCATCGAAGAAGCCGTCCGGTCTCTCGCGTCGCTCAAGCTTGAAGCTCTCTCGATCAACTGCGTTCCCGCCCGCCGTCTCGGCGGTGATCTCGCCGTTCTTGCTCACGCCGCCCTCGGAGCGCCGCTGGCCGCCTACGGAAACCTCGGCCCGCCGACCGGCGAGGATCGGACAGTCTTCACCGAAGACGTTTCGCCTGAGGAATACGCCATCCTCGCCCGCGACTGGCTCGCGGCCGGCGCCCGCATCGTCGGCGGCTGCTGCGGCACGACGACCGCCCACACCGTCGCCCTGCGCCGCATGCTCGACTCTCAGCCTCGCTAGGCGATGAACATCGCGTCGCCGTAGGAGTAGAAGAGATAGCCCTGTCGGATCGCCTCTTCGTAGGCGTCGAGAGTTCTTTCGCGCCCGGCGAAAGCGGAGACGAGCATGAGGAGGGTCGAGCGGGGCAGGTGGAAGTTGGTGAGGAGGGCGTCCACCAGGCGGAACTTGAAACCGGGCGTGATGAAGATGTCCGCGGCGAAGCGCAGGTCTTCACCCGCGGCCAGGCCGCCGGGCAGAAGCGCCGCGGCTTCGAGCGCGCGCGCCACCGTCGTCCCGACCGCAACCACCCGGCGTCCCTGCTGCCGGGCCAGCGCGATGGCCCGGAGAGTCGCCGCGGGCACGACCGCTTCTTCGGGATCGAAAGAGTGACTGCCTGTGTCCTCGCTCGTGACGGGCTTGAACGTCCCCGGGCCGATGGCGAGGGTCAGGTCCGCAATAACGGCGCCACGATCCCGGATCTTTCCCAGCACTTCCTCGGTGAAGTGCAGCCCCGCGGTCGGGGCGGCGACCGCCAGGGGCTCCCGGGCGAAAACGGTCTGGTAGGCTTCGCGGTCCTCCGGCCTGTCCGGAGCGCCCGCCTCGCGCCGGATGTAGGGAGGCAGGGGGACGTTGCCGATCCTCTCGAGAAGCGGTTCGTCGATCTCGCGGCCGAAAAGGATCTGGCGCCGGCCGTCGTCTCCGACGCTTTCGACGAGCGCTTCGAGTCCTTCGGGGAATCGGACTGTTCTTCCCTTCCTGGCGCGCCGTCCCGGTTTGGCGAGCGCCTCCCAACGGCGGGAGTCTCCGCCGACCGTCCGCAGGAGGAAGACCTCGACCAGCCTCGCTTCCTCGTCCCGCCCGAAGAGCCGCGCGCGGCGAACGCGCACGTCGTTGCGGACGAGGACGTCCCCCTCTCCGAGCAGCCCGGGGAACTCGGAGAACCTCCGATGAACGATGGCTCCGGTGTTTCGGTCCAGGACCAGGAGCCGGCTCGTGCCCCGAGGCCGGGCCGTCTGCGCGATCCTGTCTCCCGGAAGGAAGTAGTCGAAGAGGTCGACGCGCATCTGTTTACGCCGTCATCCTGAGCGCAGCGAAGGATCTGCCCTGTCGAGGGCGAGGAGCAGATTCTTCGTCGCTTCGCTCCTCAGAATGACACAGGGCTGTCTGGGTCTGCAGTAATCTGCGGCCCATGTCGGGCGACTATCTCGAGGGGCGCGGCCGGGTGTGTGTCACCGCGTCCGGCATCGCGATCGAAGGCGTTTCGATCGCCGGCCGCGAGTCCTTCTACAAGCTCCCCGGGTTCCGGACCCTCCTGGAATTCGGCCGCGCTCCGGAGGACACGGTCTCCTACGCGACCGTCTGCCTGACGCACGGCCACCTCGACCACGCCGCGGGACTCGCGCACCACGCCTCCCGCCGGCGGCTGGACGGGATGCCCGCCGCCCGGATCTTCGCGCCCGAAGAGGCCGTCCCGGACCTGGAGGCGTGGCTCGCCTTCTCCCAACGCCTGGAGAACGTGGATTACGGCCTCCACGTCACTCCCGCGACGCCGGGGGCGACCTTCCGGCTCCGAAACGACCTGGAGCTGAAGATCCTCCCCGGCCGCCACCGCGTTCCCACGGTCGGGTACCTCTTCAGCGAGATCAAGCACAAGCTCCGGGAAGAGTTCCTCGGCCTGCCGGGGGAGAAGATCGCGGCCCTGCGCGCGCAGGGCGTCGAGGTCACGCGCCGCCAGGAGACGGCGCTCCTCGCCTATCCGGGCGACTGCGCGCCGGCGGTTTTCGATGCCGCCCCCGAGCTCTTCCTCGCCCGCGTCCTCCTCATCGAGTGCTCGTTCGTGCTCCCGGAAGACCGCGAGCGGGCCCGGGTCTACGCGCACCTCCACCTGGAGGATTTCATCGAGCGCGCCTCCGATTTCCGGAACGAGGCGATCGTCCTGACCCACTTCTCCCAGCGCTACCGCGTCGAAGAGATCCGCCAGGCCCTCCAGTCCCTGCCGGACTCCCTGGCCGACCGCGTGATCGCGTTTCTGGCATGACTCCTTCCGCCAACCGGGCGCCTCCCGCTCCGGAACGGGACGCGACCTGAGTCAAGAGAGCGCGTCGGAGAGGAGTCTTTCGGTCTTGCCGACGCGGAGGATCTTGCCCTCCAGGACATAGCCCAGGCCGTTCATCCTCAGGATCAGATCGAGCGCCTGGTCCCAGGGCACGTCATGCAGGCGGACGGTGACGGAGCCCGTCACGTCGGGGTCGATCGCGATGTTCAATTTCGTCAGCTCGGCGAAGGTACGCAGGACGTCCTTCAAGTCGGCGTCTTTCAAGTCGAGAGAGATCCTCTCGCCGACGAATCGCGAATCCGTGTCGAGCGGGTTCGTCGGAGCAGCCTTGAGCCTGGCGGGCCGCCTTTTCGACTCCGCGGCCGGCCCCGAAGCCGCCAGGAACAAGAGCACGAGCGCGAGAGTCCCGGCACCGCTTCTCGCACCTCGCATCATTGTTCCAGAAGGATAACGCCGGACGAGGGCCCCGGTCGCGGCGCGAGGAGTCTCCCAAGTAACCGCAGGGAGGAGCCTCGCGCCGCGGAAGCGTAGCGATTGCGTGGGATGAGGCGGGCGGTCGAGGCCGCATCCGGCCGAGCCGCCCGCAGGTGCGCCGCAGGCGCACATCTCACGCAAGCGCGGAGCGGCGGCTTACCGTCCGGGCGAAACGCGGTCCATATCGGCCCGGCGTTCCTCGACCGCCCAGGCGCCGAGATGGCTCCTCCAGGCGAGCGCGGAGAGGGGCGAAAGAACGAACTCGACGTCCGGGCCGGCCGGGCGGGTGATCCGCAGCGCTTCCAGGCGGACGAGCTTGCGGCCCGACGCCAGCCGCCGGCCCGTCTCGATCTTGCGGATGTGGTCGGTTGCCACGGTGACCGATTCGCCGAAGAGGCCCGAGAACAGCAGCGCTTGCGGCGTCATCCCCAGTACGCCGGGGATCCGGCGGTACCGGCCCGTGACGAGATCCGCCCTGGTCAGGAGCTTGAAGTTCTCCCCCTCGCGCAGGATGGCCGCCGTCGCCAGACGGTCCTGGGCGCTCTTCAGGAGGGCGCGCGGCACGAGGACGAGCCCGATGAGCGCGGCGATCGCGGCGATGAGTCCCCACAGGAGGAGAGTCAATGGAGGAACTTCTTCCGGTTGCGGATGTAGTCGGTGAAGAGGAACTCCGCAAGGTTGTAGGGGGAGGCGTAATAGGCGCGGCCCCGGTTGATCTTGGTGAGCTTGTCCACGAAGTCCACGAGGTAGCTGTCGGTCGCGATCATGAAGGTCGTGATCGTGATCCCGTCGCGGCGGCAGGCGTCGGCTTCTTCCAGCGTGCGGTTGACGATCTTGAGATCGAGGCCGAAGGGGTTCTTGTAGAGCCTTCCTCTCTCCCAGATCGCCGAGGGCTTGCCGTCGGTGATCAGGAAGACCTGCTTGTTCGGGTTCTTCTTGTGCTGCAGGACCTTTCGAGCGAGGGCCAGCCCGGCCCGCGTGTTCGTGTGGAACGGGCCGACCTGGGTCTTGGAGATCTCGGAGATCGGGACGCGCTTCGCGTCGTCCCCGAAAAGGAGGACGTCGATCGAGTCCTTGGGGTACTTCGACTGGATGAGCTCGACGAGCGCCAGCGCCACTTTCTTCGCCGGCGTGAAGCGGTCCTCGCCATAGAGGATCATCGAATGGGAGATGTCGATCGCGAGCACGGTCGCGCAGGAGGTCAGGTGTTCCTCCTCGTGGACCTCGAAATCCTCTGCCTGCAGGGCGATGTTCTCGACGTCGCGGCGCACGGCGTTGCCGATCGTGCGGACGCCGTCGATCGCCGTCGGGTTGTCGCCGAACTCGTACGGGCGCGTCTCGGGCAGGAGCTCGCCGCCCGAGCCCGCGCGCGGAATGGAGTGATAGCCGGCCCCGGACTTGGACAGCGACGAGAAGATCTCCTCGAGGGCGGAGCGGCGGATCTGCCGCTCGCCGGCCGCGGACAGGGCGAGCTGCCCGTCCCGATCCTCGACGATCTCGTTTTTCTGGAGAGCCTTCGCGAACTCCTCGAGATCGATCGAGGGATCGATGATCCCGCGCTCCTGCAGGTACTTCATCCAACGGAGCGCCTCCTCGACGTCGCCTCCCGTCTGGAGAACGAGCTGCAGGAAGAGCTTCACCAGCTCCTGGTACGTCAGCAGCGCCCGCAGGAGATCGACCGGGTAATCGGAGTAGCGATACCGCATCAGCGGCTCGGATTCTATGCCTGACGCTTGAGCGCCTGCCGCCAGGCTCGCGCGGACTCGAGGACCAGGGTCCGGTCGCTCGTCGTGAAAAAGGTGTAGCCAAGGTCCCGGAGGGATGGAATCTGGTCGGCGCGCCCGAGCATGATGCCGGCGGTTTTGCCGGAGGTCTTCGCCTGGCCCGCGATCTTCGCGAGCGCTTCCCTGTAACGCGGGTCGGCGTACTGGCCGGGGACGCCGAGGGCCTGCGTCAGGTCGTTGGGCCCCACGTAGAGGACGTCGAGACCGGGCTCCGCCGAGATGGCCTCGAGCTCCGCCAGCGCTCCCGCCGTTTCGATCTGGACGACGATGATCGTCTGCTCGTTGGCTTCCTTCACGAAACGGTCCAGGGGAATCGCCCCGTAGCGATTCGCTCGCACGCCCGCGAGGCCGCGCTTGCCGATGGGGGGGTACTTCGCGCTCTCGATCGCGCCGCGCACCGTTGCGCAGCCGTCCCCGCGAGGAAACAGGAGTCCGGCCGCTCCGGCGTCGAGGCTGCGACCGACCTCGGCCGCGGTGCACGACGGCACGCGCACGATCGCCGGCAATCCGGCCCCATCGGCCGCGATGATCATCGCCTCGATGGACTCGATCGAGAAGAACCCGTGCTCCGCGTCGAGCACCACGAAATCGAACCCCGCAAGCGCGAGCAGCTCGGCGACGCCCGCCGTCGGCCAGCTGAGAAAGCAGCCGAGGAGCGGCTCGTTCGCCTGCACTCTCCCCTTGAAGTTGCGGAGCAGATCCTTCGCTTCGCTCAGGATGACAGAGAGTATAGCGAAGGGATGACAGGGCCCTAGCTGGTCCTCGACCGGACGAGATTGAACTTCAGCATCTCGGTGTAGGAGACCTTGGAGTCGAGGTCCTCGCGCGCGATCTTCAGGTGCTGGGTGAGGCCTTCGAGGACGAGCTCCATGCCGACCGCGCGCTCTTCCGGAGTTGCCGGGGCAAAGTGCTCCTCGACGGCTTTTCTCAGGCCGGGCACGGATTCCAGCGTCTCGAGGTGCTCGGAGAACGACGTGTCGTCGGAGAGGGTGATCTTGTTTCCGGCGGCGAACCACTCGACGATCGGCTCGTAGAGCGGATGGATCTTGTCCGGCGCGGGGTTGGCGCGGGCGCGGCGGACCGGCGGGATTTCGTCGGACAATTCTTCCTGCTCGTCGCGGCGCCGCTGCGTGGGACGGCCGGAGTCGGGCGCCGGAAACCGCGCGTCGAAGAGCTTCTTGACCGCGATGCCGATCAGGCGCTTCGCGATGACCTCGGCCCCCTGCTGCTCTCCCTCGTAGACCATCTCCACCTTGCCGGTGATCGCGGGGAGCGTCGAGGGCAGGTCGCAGAGCCGCGGGGCCACGCGCTTCTCGCCGTGCTTCAAGGCGCGGCGCTCGAGGTTCGAGGCGAGGATCTCGACCGCGGCGATCGGCATGCGCGCCGACACGCCCGAGGACTGGTCCACGAACTCGCTCGAGCGCGCCGCGAAGGCGACCTCTTCGACGAGCTCCCGGAAGAAGTCGGGGATCTCCACCCGCGGCTCGTCCTCGCGCTCCAGCCACGCCTCCTGCGCGGTGATCTTCGCCGCGGTCTTCACGTCGTCGGGGTAGTGGGTGACGATCTGCGAGGAGATGCGGTCCTTGAGCGGCGTGATGATGTTGCCGCGGTTGGTGTAGTCCTCCGGGTTGGCGGAGAAGACCAGCAGGATGTCGAGCGGGATCCGGATCGGGAACCCGCGGATCTGCAGGTCCCGCTCCTCCAGGATGTTCAAGAGTCCCACCTGGATGCGGGGCTGCAGGTCCGGCAGCTCGTTGATCGCGAAGATCCCCCGGTTCGTGCGCGGCACGATGCCGAAGTGAATGACTTCCTCGTCGGAATAGGAGCGGCGCTCGGTGGCCGCCTTGATCGGGTCCACGTCTCCGATCAGGTCCGCGATCGTCACGTCGGGCGTCGCGAGCTTTTCCCGGTAGCGTTCGGAACGCGGGATCCAGGCGAGCGGCGTGGCGTCCCCCTGCTCGGCGAGGATCCGGCGGCCGTACTTGGTGATCGGCTCGAAGGGATCCTCGTTCAGCTCGCTGCCGGCGATGGCCGGGATCTCGAGGTCGAGGAGGTTGACGAGCATCCGCAGGAGCCGCGTCTTGGCCTGTCCTCGCAGGCCCAGCAGGAGGAAGTCGTGCCGGGAGAGGATGGCGTTGTGAAGGGAGGGGAGCACGGTCCTCTCGTACCCATGGATTCCTTCGAACGGGTTCTCGCCGGCGGCGAGCGCCCGCCGGAGGTTTTCGCGCAGCTCCTCCTTGACGCCCCGCGGCCGATACCCGCTCTCTTTCAGCTCTCGTAATGTTCGTGGTCTATTCATCTCCCACCAGACTCCTAGTCTCTACCACCGACCGCCTGCCAGCCACAACCTCAACGGCTAACTGCCCGCATTGCGGGACGTTCAACCCGGCTTCCACGCCGGCACGTCCTCGCCGGGAGAATAGAGCGGGACCGCCGTCCGGCCGGCGAGGCGCGCGGCCAGGCCGGCGAACTCCTCCATCTTGTCCCGCTGGAATCCCACGGCCGAGTCGCGCAGGACGTCGCCCGGTCCCACGACCAGGAACGTCGGAACGCTCGTCAGCCCGACGGCTTCGGAAGCGGCCCAGGGCTCGGCGTCGTAGAGCGTCGGGATCTGGAGGCCGAGGTCCTCGTAGAAGCGCCGGGTCGTCTCCGGATCGTCCTGCGAGACGGCCAGGACCGAGAGCGAGCCTCCGTCGCCGATCCTTCGGATGCGGTCGAAGTAGGGCCAGGCGAGCTCACACGTCGGGCAGGTCGTCTTGAAGAATCCGTAGAGGGTTTCGCCCGGCGGAATCTCTGCGATTCGACCCTTGTCGTCCTGGAGAGCGATGGAAGGGAACGGGGTTCCGGGATCGAGAGAGGCCACCCGTGAAGTATAAATGGTGGGGCGAAGGCCGCAGCTCACGGGTCCGGCAGCGACGTGGACAGACTTGACGCGAAGATCCGGGTGTCGGACTCTGTCGCCAGAGACATGAGAAAGCGCAAGTCCCGCGGCTTGACACGGCGGGAGCTCGTGAAGGGGGCGGGGATGGCTCTGGCGGCGGGGGCGCTGCCGGTTTCCTGCGCGCGGCGGGCGGCGCGCAGGAAGACTCTGCGGATCATCCAGTGGAGCCACTACGTGCCGGGCTACGACAGGTGGTTCGATGGCGTGTTCACGAAGGAGTGGGGGGCGAAGAACGGGATTGACGTGATCGTGGATCACATGTCGGCGACCGAGGTGGCGGCGCGAGGCGCGGCCGAAGCGGCGGCCGGCAAGGGGCACGATCTCTTTCACTTCCTGTCGCCGCCGGCGGCTTTCGAGAGGCAGGCGATCGATCACGCGGACGTCGTCGCCGAGGTCGAGAAACGCCACGGGAAGATGATTCCGCTGGCGCGCAAGTCGACGTTCAATCCGGTTTCGGGGAGGTCGTTCGCGTTCTCGGACTCCTACGTGCCGGACCCGGGCAATTACCGGATCGATCTCTGGAGCCGGGTGGGATTCGCGAACGGACCCGATACCTGGGAAGACCTGCGTGTCGGTGGCCGAAAGATCAAGGAGAGATTCGGGAATCCGGTCGGCATCGGCTTTTCGCAGGAGATGGACTCGAACATGGCGCTGCGCGCGCTGCTCTGGTCCTTCGGCGGCGCGGAACAGGACGAGCAGGGCCGCCCGGCGCTGGCCTCGAAGGAAACGATCGAAGCCGTCAAGTTCGCGCGCGCTCTCTACCGGGAGGCCGGGGCGCCGGAGGTCTTCACCTGGGACCCCTCCTCCAACAACCGCGCGATCCTCTCCGGCCGCGCCTCCTTCGTCCAGAACGCGATCTCGGTGACCCGCTCCGCCGAGAAGGAGAACCCCGAGATGGCGCGGCAGATCGGCCTGACGCCGGCTCTCAAAGGCCCGGTCCGCCGGATCGCGGCGGAGCACCTGATGAGCTGCTATGTCATCTGGAAGTTCGCCGAGAACCCGGACGCGGCCAAACAGTTCCTCGTGGACCTGGTGGACGCCTTCGAGGATGTCTTCCGCGAGAGCGAGTTCTACAGCTTTCCCTGCTACCCGGCGACGGTGCCGGATCTCGCCTCCCGGATCGCCGGCGATCCGAAGGCGCAGCCGCCGGGCAAGTACGCCGTCCTCGCGACGGCGCTCGACTGGTCCACGAACGTCGGCTTCCCCGGCTACGCCACAGCGGCGGTGGACGAGGTCTTCAACACGTTCGTCATTCCCGACGATGTTCGCGCGGGTCGCCCGGGACGAAGCCTCGCCCGAGGACGCAGTTCAGGCAGCGCAGGCGCAGATCACGCGGATTTTCGAGCGAAGAACCCTTCCCTAGGATCGCTGCGGGTCTTCCAGGAGGCGACGGAGCGCGTCTTCCTTGCGGTTCTGCTGTTCCTGTTTTTCGTGGAGGGCCGGCGGGGCGGCGCGCTCGCGGCACTGTGAGGGGGAGAGGCCGCACCGCTCGCAGGTCAGGTTCACTTCGACTCGGGGGACTGCCGGATCGTTCCAGAAACGAACGCGCTCCCGAAAGGTCTCGTCCAGCAGGAACCCGAGCGAGACGCTGGAGTTGGCGCGATCGCTCAAGGCGAGGGGACGCGCCATCACGATCACGAAGAACTCCGCGTCGTCGTCCAGGAAGTGGGACCTCTGGGCGGCCACGACGGGGCGCGCGGTGCGTGCCTTGCCGGCCCGCTCCATCTCGTTGAGCAGCCGCAGGCCGGGCCAGCGCCGGCAGTAGGTCTCGCCGGCCCCCACCCCGTGCGGCACCGGTACGCGCGACAAGTTGAAGACCTTGGTCAGCTCGTAGCTGCCGGTCCTGGCCGCGTGGCTGAACCGCATGAAGAAGATCTCGCGCAGGCCGAAGAAACGGGGAATCAGCTGCGTGAGCCGGTAGAAGAACGTCTCGGGCGTCGCGTCGTAGCGCCGCATCACCTCGAGCAACGCGGCTCCGTCCCACTTCGGTTTGGCGAAGAACCGGCGCAGATCCTCGCGCAGGACGTCCCGGTCGATGAGCAGCGCTCCGGCGAAATAGGAGGCCTTGAAATTGTTCAACACCTGCTCGAAGGATTCGACCTTGATCCAGGTCGAGGTCAACGCCCGTTTGGTCAGGCCCAGCACGCGATATCCGATTTCCCGCGCCAGAACGAACCCCTTCTGCGAAGGCATCAGGCGTCCGTTGATCAGGAGCGTCGGGGGCTGACCGTCCTGGAAGACCGAACGGAAGCTCTTGAGTTGCGGGTGGGCGGGCAGCGTCTTTTCGTCCAGGACGTAGCCGTGCTCCCGTTCGAGGATGGCGCGCAGGCGCGAGAAGGCGGGGGGCTTGCGTCCGGACCAGCCGCGGGCCCGACGGTACGAAGCCGCGGCTTCTTCGAGGTCCTCGAAGTAGTTCGCGTGCATTTGCTGGTACGAGCGCAGCGCGGCCAGCAGGAAATGTTCGGCGTGCACGTCGTAGAGGCGGCCGACTTCCAGAAACGTCCGCAGAAGGGCTCCGGCTCTCGCCGGGTCCTGCGTGACCAGGTCGAAGAGGTCTTCCGGCTGGATACCGAAGAGGTCGAAGGGGAACTCGCGCAGGAGGCTCGACGAGAAGACCGCCTTGACGGGATTCAGCTCCTCGTCCACCTGGAGGGAGACCAGGGAGTCGAAGGGGACCTCGAGGGCGCGGGCGAGATCGATCAACTTCCCCGGTTTCGGGTACTTCTTTCCCTTTTCGATCTCGGAGAGGTAGGAGACGGACATGCCCGACCGCGCCGCGATCGCCTTCAGGGGCTTTCCCTTTTCCTTGCGAAGGCTCCTCAGCTTGAGGCCGAGCACGTAGCGGAGGTGCTCGCTATCGAGTGGCGGGGACGGGGCGTCGTGATCGCTGCTCATTTCGCTGGTCGCGAAATATTAGCATGTTACCAGCAGCGAATTTTCGCTTGCAATTGATATTTCGCTTGACTCAGAATGCCGCCGACGCGGGACGCAACGGACCGCGGAAAGGAGCGGCGATGAGAGAACAGGGGCACCCGGGCGGGAGGCGGAAACTGGCGGCGGTCTGGGAGAGGGAGGCGGGCGCGATGGGGATCCGCCGCCCCTACTCTCCGGAGGACGTTCTCAAGCTGCGCAACAGCTTTCCGATCCGGCACTCGCTGGCCGAGCGGGGGGCGGAGCGGCTCCGGCGGCTCCTGGAAACCGAAGACTACGTCGCCGCTCTCGGAGCGCTGACGGGCAACCAGGCGATGCAGCAGGTCAAGGCCGGGTTGAAGGCGATCTACCTCTCCGGCTGGCAGGTCGCCGCCGACGCGAACCTGGCGGGCCAGATGTATCCCGATCAGAGCCTCTATCCCTCCAACTCCGTCCCGGCCGTCGTTCGGCGGATCAACCAGACGCTGCAGCGCGCGGACCAGATCCACCACGCGGAGGGGGACGATTCGACCTACTGGATGGCTCCGATCGTCGCGGACGCCGAGGCCGGGTTCGGCGGTGCGCTCCACGCCTACGAGCTGACGAAATCGCTTATCGAGGCCGGAGCGGCCGGCATTCATTTCGAGGACCAGCTCGCCTCGGAGAAGAAGTGCGGTCACCTTGGCGGAAAGGTGCTCGTCCCTGTCAGCCAATTTATCGACACGCTCGTCGCGGCGCGGCTGGCCTGCGACGTCCTGGGCGTGCCGACGGTCCTGATCGCGCGCACCGACGCCGACAGCGCGAAGCTCCTGACATCCGACGTGGACGAGCGCGACCGGCCCTTCCTGACGGGGGAGCGCACGAGCGAAGGGTGGCACCGGTTCCGCGGAGGGCTCGACGCCGCGATCGCGCGCGCCCGCGCCTACGCGCCGTACGCGGACCTGATCTGGTGCGAGACATCCCATCCGGACCTCGAGGAGGCCCGCCGGTTCGCCGAGGGCGTCCATGCGGAGTTCCCCGGCAAGATGCTGGCGTACAACTGCTCGCCGTCCTTCAACTGGGAGAAGCACCTGGACCGGCCGACGATCGCGAAGTTCCAGCGCGAGCTGGCCTCGATGGGCTACAAGTTCCAGTTCGTGACGCTGGCGGGCTTCCACGCGTTGAATTACGGGATGTTCCGGCTCGCCGCCGACTTCCGGGAGCGCGGGATGCTCGCCTACTCGCAACTCCAGCAGAGCGAGTTCGCAGCCGAGGCGGAGGGATACACGGCCACCCGGCACCAGCGCGAAGTCGGGACAGGCTATTTCGACCTCGTGCGCGAGGTCATCACGCGCGGAGCGGCGAGCACGTCCGCCATGAAGGATTCGACCGAAGAGGAGCAGTTCGACGGGGAGGCCACGGGACTCGACCGGGAGGCCGTCGGGTAGCCGTCGCTTCGCGTTTGCGCGGGATCTGCGCCCTGGTCGGCGCACCGGCGAGCGGCTCGGCCGGATGCGGCCTCGACCGCTCGCCTGATTCCGCGCAAGCGCTGCGCTCCCGCGGCGCGAGGCTCCTCCCTGCGGTTACTCGGGAGACTCCTCGCGCCGCGACCGGGGCTTAACGCCACCGGGGCGGGGTCCACCCTGTCATCCTGAGCGAAGCGAAGGATCTGCTCTCGTCGCTTCGCGCAAGCGCGCTGCGGCCCTCTCTTTTGTCTCCGTGTAATGTCTTGCCGTGACCACGTTCGCGGACCATTTCTCGGGGCGCGCAAGGGACTACGCGCGGTATCGCCCGGACTATCCGGAGGCGCTCTTCGAGTTTCTCGCCGGTCTGGCTCCGGACCGCAGGACCGCCTGGGACTGCGCGACCGGGAGCGGCCAGGCCGCCCTGGGCCTGGCGGGAGCGCTTCGACGCGGTCGTCGCCACCGACGCCAGCATGGATCAGATCGCGAGCGCCGCGCGCCATGCCCGCGTTCACTATGCCGTCGCGGCGGCGGAGGCGGCGCCCCTGGCGAGCGGCTCGGTCGCGCTCGTTGCCGCCGCGCAGGCCCTCCACTGGTTCGACCGCGCCCGCTTCTGGGAAGAGGTCCGGCGGGTTCTCGTCCCCGGCGGAGTCATCGCCGTCTGGTCCTACCACGGCTTTCACGCCGGCCCCGAGGTGGAAGCGGTCGTTCACCGTTTCTACAAGGACATCGTCGGTCCCTACTGGCCGCCGGAGCGGGCTCTGGTCGAGCGGGGATACGGCGCTCTGGAATTCCCGTTCACGCCGGTCGAGCCGCCCGCGTTCCCGCTCGAGAAGCTCTGGGATCTGCCCGCCCTGATCGGTTACCTGCGGACCTGGTCCGCAACGCAGCGCTACGAGGCGGCCACAGGCCACGACCCTCTGGAGCTCGTCCGCGAGGAGCTGGCGGCCGCCTGGGGACCCCCGCAGCGGGTTCGGACGTTCGGATGGGACCTGGACCTGCGGATCGGGCGCAACGTCTGACAGTCGCTGACGGTAGAATCCTCCCGTGGCTGTTATCGGATAAATGGGGGAGGCCGCTCGGCAACCTGCGCCTCTCCGTGACGGACAGGTGCAACCTGCGGTGCCAGTACTGCATGCCGGAGAGGGACTACGTCTGGCTGCCTCGAAAGGACATTCTGGATTTCGAGGAAGTGAGCGTCCTCGTGGACGTCTTCGCCGACCTCGGGGTGGACCGGGTCCGCCTGACGGGAGGCGAGCCCCTGGTCCGGCGCGACCTGCCCGAGCTCGTCCGGATGATCGCGGGCAAGCCCGCGATCCGGGACCTTGCCATGACGACCAACGGAGTCCTCCTGGCGGAGAACGCGGGGGCTCTCAAGGACGCGGGTCTGCGCCGCGTGACGGTCAGCCTCGACACGTTGAAGCCCGAGCGCTTCCACGCCCTGACGCGGTTCGACGATCTGGCGCGGGTGCTGAAGGGGATCGAGGTCGCGTCGGGTCTGGGATTCTCCGCCGTCAAGATCGACTCGGTCGTGATCCGCGGAGTCAACGAGGACGAGCTGGTGCCGCTCCTGGAGCACGGCCGGCGAGTCGGCGCCGAAGTCCGCTTCATCGAGTACATGGACGTCGGGGGCGCGACGCGCTGGTCGCGGGACAAGGTCGTCCCGCGGGCGGAGATGCTCGGGACGCTGGCTCGTCACTACGGGCCGATCCAACCGCTGGCCGAGAAGACTTCCGCCCCGGCGGAACGGTTCCGGCTCTCCGACGGGACGGTCTTCGGGATCATCGCCTCGACAACGGCCCCGTTCTGCGGCTCCTGCGACCGCAGCCGGCTGACCGCCGACGGCCTCTGGTACCTCTGCCTCTACGCCGCGCGCGGGCTCAACCTGGCGCTGCCTCTTCGGGCAGGCTCCACGCGGCAGGAGCTGCGGGCCCTGATCGAGGCGGCCTGGCACGGGCGGACGGACCGCGGCGCGGAGGATCGGCTGGCGCTGCGAGACCGCGCCGCCCTCGTTCCGCTCACGACGCTCCGGCGCGACCCTCACCTGGAAATGCACACGCGGGGAGGGTGAAGTTGGGGTTCCAGGTTTCAGGTTCCAGGTTGCAGGTGGAGCGTTGAGCGACGAGCGGCCGACGGAGCCTGGTTCCGATGTGGTGGTGCCGGGGCTGACGAATCCGAAGACGCTCGGGCTCGAGCGATTCCTGATACGTCTTCGAGAGGGCGCGACGACGCAGTCCGCCTGGCGGCTCTCGGTCACGTGCGACGAAGGCCAGGGGGCGATCATCGCCGTCGAAATCCCGCCCGAAGTGGTGTTCTACCGCGGCGACGGGATCTTTCTCGGCTGGACGCAGGATCGGATGGCGGCGGCTTACCAGGCGCTCCTTCCGAAGCCGGAGGCGGACGGATTCGAGATGCACCAGCTCGGATGAGGACTGGTTGCCTTTGAGCGATTGAATCAATTGCGCTGAAAGGCCGCCCCCGGAGTCGGCGTCGTTTCCCTCCGTCGGCACGCGGCGGCCGGCCGCAGGTTGTGAGAACCGGCCGCCGCTGAGGGTTCGTCGCACAGGCAGCGCGTCACCGGCTGGTGTCTTCCGTGCTCCTCACCCATCACCTCCTGCGGGAAACGCCGCCGGCTCCGGGGCTCTCAGTCCGGCTTAGGCCGAAGTGAAGGGCCGACGGGTGGCGCCGGACGGAGACCTCGCGCGCGGGCGGAGGAGCCCTCCCTTAGTCCGACTCTGATCCGGTAGCCGGAGTCCGCGCGCGAGGTGGCCGGCGACAGGACCCGGCGACCCGGATTTTCGCGATGACAATCCGATCGTCACAGCGGGCTAGGTCCGGGTGACGCCTGGCTCAGAAGCGTCCACTCGTCGCCGGTGAGCAGGGGAGCGGCGGCGGGGTAATAGACGCTCTCCATCTCCGATTCGTGAGCGGCAAAGCGGCGCTCGAGGTTCTCGGTAAACCCCAGGATGTCCCCGATCGGCGCCCGATCGTTGACCTGCGAGAGCAGGTATCGCGTCAGTTCCCGCAACTGCACCCATTCGAGGCGCAACTCCCGGCGTGGGTCCCGCCCCGCGATGTTTGCCCGCAGCACCGCGGGTAGAAGGGCCGTCTCCTCGGCCTCCGTCCAGCGCCGCAGAGCCTGATGGAAGTCCGTGAGCCCGAGCCGGTACGCCTCCTCGTCCCGCCGGTCGAGGGCGCGCCGAAAGTCGTCGAACCGGCTCCTCAACGATGCCTGCGCCGCCATGAGCCCCTCGAGGGATGCTTCCACGCTGCCTTGGACCTTGGACTCTTCTTCTAGATGCCCGCAAGGCCCGGCTCGATTCGCGTGAACCCCTGCTCCACCGCCCAGAGATCCATCGCGATCGACGCAAGGTCGTCCACCTCGGGGATCGGGCGGGCGTCCTCCGAGAGGTCGAGCGACTTGACGTAGCGGTGGCAGGTCTCGCACGCCTCGATGCGGACGGAGGGATGCCTGTCGTTCTGGAAGGAGGGGAGCTTGTGAGGGTCCCCTTCGGAACAGGAGGGGCAGAGGATCCGTCCGAAGAGCCATTCTCCTCCGCAGAGCGCGCAGCCGAGCATCCGGCGCGCCCCCTCCATCAGAGAGCCCTCCCGGCGCGCGGAGATCCAGGCCCCTCCTGCGCAGAACGGACACTGGCCGCGGCGGTGCACGCGGTCCGGCGCGAGATTGACCGCGCGGAGGAACTCGACATAGGGGCGGAGGATCGCCCGGGAGAGATAGTCCTCCGACGCCGGCCGGTCTCCCGCCCAGTAGACGAGGAGCCGGGTCCGAGCGGTCGAAGGCAGGTCTTCCTTCCTGGTTCGGGCGTCCTCGGCGAGAGCTTGCGGCCCGTTCTCGAGCGCGTAGCGGAGGAGCGACGGGATCTGATCGGCAAAACGCTCGGCATCCTCGTCGAGGTGGCCGGTCAGCGGCTCCTCGGCGTGCGCGCCTTCGAGGGCGCCGGCCATCCGTCCCTGGACGCGGTAGAGGCCGGCCGCGAAGAGGAGCGGCTCCTCCGCGGCCGGAGCCTCGCGCGCCAGCGACTCCGCCCGCGCCGCCCGGCGCTCGAATTCCGAGACGACCTTCGACCGATTAGTGGTGGGAATCGTGCTTCTTGGCCGTCACTTCGCGGAACCACTTCGGGTGATGCAGCCGCGCCCACTTGGGAGTCACCGTGCCCCGCGTCATCGAGCGGAAGGTGCCGGGCTCCGCCGACGTGCCCAGGTAGATGTGCCAGACGATCGCAGCCGCGAAGAGGATGAACGCGATGTCGTGAATCAGATAGGAGAACTCACGGAGAAGTTGGGGGAAGGACCGCGGAAACCAGATGATGAGCCCGGAAAGCAGCAGTCCCAGGGCGCCCAATCCCACGGTCCAGAAGAAGAACTTCTGTCCGCCGTTGTACTTTCCGGTCTCGACGTCCTCGACCTCCCAGCGCAGGTACCGGAGAAGCACCGGGCCCCACCACCCCTTCCTCTCGCGCTTGCTCATGTACATGTCGCCCACCCAGTCGAAGAACATGAAGGCCGACGCAATGAAGAAGGCGACCCCGACCCACGGGTGGATGACGCGGCAGACCGACAGGCCTCCGAAGAAGGCGGCCATCCATCCGAAGAGAGGCGTCCAGATCGGCATCCCCGTGAAAAGGGAGACGAAAAACGTCACCGCGACCGACCAGTGAATGATCCGGGAGTTGAGATTGTGCCGGACGATCTCCTCGCCGACGAGGACGTCCTCCTTCTTGCGCGCGACGACGACCGCGGGATCCATCGGACGGTGAGCGGCGCTCATTCGTGCTCCCCCTTTCGGCTGATCTCGTCGGGAAGGTTCGCGTCGTGCGCGGCCGCGCCCTTGACCCCCTTGCGCCCGACGTTCATGTAATGACCGAAGGCGCCGATGACCGCCCCGAAAACAGCGACCACGCCGAGCGGGCGAAGGACCGACTTCCAGAACTTGACGAGCAGCGGGACGTGGGGGTCGGCGGGCAGGGCGTACCACTCGGGATGGTCGCCGTGCGCGAGCACGGTGACGACTCCGGTTCCGTTGACGCCCGTCGGGTTGTAGAGCGCCGCCTCCTTGAACCCGGACGCCTTGAGTTGGGCGACGCGGTTTACTCCCATCGCCACCATGTCGTCCTTCGTGCCGAACTGCAGGCACCCGGTCGGGCAGGCCTTGATGCAGGCGGGCTCGAGTCCGACCGCGACGCGATCCACGCAGAGCGTGCACTTGGCCATCTTGCCGGTCGTCTGGTGGAAGCGGGGAACGTCGAAGGGGCAGCCGGTCTCGCAGTAGCCGCAGCCGATGCACTGGTCCGGGTTCACGTCCACGATGCCGTTGGCGTACTGCACGATCGCGCCGGGCGCCGGGCAGGCGGCCAGGCATCCGGGCTCGTCGCAATGCATGCACTGGTCCTTGCGCATCAGCCAGGCGATGCCGCCGTCGAAGTCCCGCTCGTTGAAGCGGATCAGGTTCCAGTACTCGGCGTGGAGCGTGGGCAGCGTCTGGTACGTGCCGGTCTGCTTCGTCCCGACGCGCCGGAGGTCGTTCCATTCGATGCAGGCCGCCTCGCAGGCCTTGCAGCCGATGCAGGTCGTCGTGTCGACGTACTTGGCAACCGTCGGGACGCTGCGGATCCCCGACAGGCTCCCCCAGACGGAAGCGGAGGAGCGGCGGATCTCGAGGTTCTGGCTCATGATCGTCCTCCTCTCACGCTTTCTCGAGCTTCACGAGGAACGCCTTGAACTCCGGGGTCCAGGTATTCGCGTCCATCGCGGACGGCGTCATCAGGTTGGCCAGCGGCCCCGTGTGGCTCGGGTCTCCCGCGTAGCCCCAGTGGATCGGGAAACCGATCTGCCACATCTCCTTTCCGTCGATCTTCATCGGGTAGAGGCGCTTGGTCACCATCGCGGTGCCCTGGATCGATCCACGGGCCGACGTGACCTTGACCTGCGAGCCGTTCGCGATCCCTTTCTGCTGCGCCAGTCCCTCCGGGATCTCGACGAAGAAGCCGGGCTGCAGCTCGTTCAAGACCCCGTTGTGCTGGTGCTGGGTCCAGTAGTGGAAGTGCTCGGTCAGGCGGTAGGTCGTGCAGACGATCGGATAGTCCTCCTTCCTGCCGTAGAGGTCCTTGTCGGAGGAGAACTTCTTGCTCGCCGGATTCGACGAGACCTTCGGGTGGAGCGGGTTGTCGATGGGCGCCTCGATCGCTTCGTAGTGCTCCGGGAACGGGCCGTCGTTCAATGCCGCCGAGAAGAGGCGGCCCACGCCCTCCGGCAGCATGATGAACGCGCCGAACGTGCCCGGTGGGGCGTCGGGCTTCATGTCGGGCACGTCGCCCACCCACTTTTCGCCATTCCAGGAAATCCCCGGGCGCTTGGGATCCCAGGGCTTTCCGTCCTTGTCCGCGGATGCGCGGTTGTACATGACGCGGCGGTTGGCCGGCCAGGAGAATCCCCAGTTGTGGTACATGCCGAGGCCGGTCGGGTCGGCGGTCGAGCGGCGTTGCGCGTTGTTGCCCGCCTCGGTGAAGACGCCCGAGTGGAGCCAGTTCCCGCACATCGTGGACCCGTCGTCCTGGAGCTGGCCGAATCCGTCCACCTGCTGGCCGGCCGTCTTGAGCGTCTTCGTCTTGTCCTTGGGATCCGGGATGTCCGTGAGCGCCTTCCCGTTGATCTCCTTCAGCACGTCGCCAAGATCGGGCTCGACGGGATTGGTGTAGCTCCAGGAGAGATTCGTGAGCGCTTCGGGTAACGCGCCCCCCTCCTTCTTGTAGAGGTCACGCACGGCGAGGAAGATCCGCGCCACGATCTCCTGGTCGGATTTTGCCTGTCCCGGCGGATCGAGCGCCTTCCACTTCCACTGGATCCAGCGCGCGGAGTTGGTAAAGCTTCCGTCTTTCTCCGCGAAGTCGGCGGCGGGGAGCAGGAAGACCTCCGTCGGGATCTTGGACGCCTCGGGGGGGTCGTAATCCTTCGGCGCTTTCCAGAAGGAGGCCGTCTCGGTCTCGACGTTCTCGACGAGCACCAGCCATTTCAGCTTGGAGAGCGCCGCGATCCACTTCTTCGAGTTCGGGCCGAGACCCACCGGGTTCATCCCGAAGGAAATGAACCCCTCGGGGCCGGGCTCCTTGCCACCGGCGCGCGTCGAATTGCCGCGGTACATGTCGTCGCAGATGTACATCCAGGAGTAGTTGCCGTCGACTTTGGGCAACCACTCGTATCCGAAGTCGTTCTCCTTCGTCGCCGCCTTGCCCCAGGCCGCCTTCAGCAGTGACGTCATGAACTTCGGGTAGTTGGACCAGTAGTTCATCGAGGCCCACGCCTCCTTGTTGAGCGTCGTGGGCGTCGCGGACTCGAGGTACTCCTTCAGGGACTGCTGAGGGCCGGCCGGCGTCTTGAGATATCCGGGGAGGATCTCGAACGTCCCCGCCATGTCGGTCGCGCCCTGGATGTTGGAGTGCCCGCGGAAGGCGTTGACGCCGCCGCCGGGCCGGCCGACGTTGCCGAGCAGGAGCTGGAGCATCGCGGCGGCCCGGATCATCTGCACGCCCGTCGAGTGCTGCGTCCAGCCGAGCGCGTAGGTGATCGTGCCGACCCGCTCGGCGTTCCCCGTCGAGGTCACGATCTCGCAGATCTTGAGGAACTTGTCCTTTGGCGTCCCGCAGATCCGCTCGACCATGTCGGGCGTGTATCGGTCCACGTGATCCTTCAGGAGCTGGAAGACGCAGCGCGGGTTCTGAAGCGTCGGGTCCACCTCGTAAGCCTTCGTCTTGGGATTCGCCTCGTAGGCCCAGTTGGTCTTGTCGTAATCCCCCTTGGCCTCGTCGAAACCGGAGAAGAGGCCGTCGCTGAAGGAGAACTTTTCGCCGATGACGTAGGGAGCGTTGGTGTGGAGCTTGACGTAGTCCTCGTGGAAGCGCTTCGTCTCGATCGCGTACCGGATGACTCCCAGGAGGAAGGCGGTGTCCGTACCGGCGCGGACCGGCGCGTAGACGTCCGCGAGGGCGCCCGTGCGCGTGAAGCGCGGATCAACCGCGACGATCTTGGCGCCGCGCGTCTTCCTCGCTTCGAGGAACCACTTGAAGCCGACGGGATGATTCTCGGCGGGATTGCCGCCCATGGCGAGGATGACGTCGGTGTTCTTGATGTCGACCCATCCGTTGGTCATCGCCCCGCGCCCGAACGTGGCGGCCAAACTGGCCACCGTCGGGCCGTGTCAAACCCGGGCCTGGCTGTCCCGGTACGGCACCCCCAGGGCCGAGATGACTTTCCACTGGAGGAAGTTAAACTCGTTGGTATCGGTGCACCCCCCGATCCAGGCGATGCCGGGATTGCGGTTGACGACCTGGCCCTTGGCGTTCTTCGTGACGAAGCACTTGTCGCGCGTGGTCTTGATGTGGCGGGCGATCTTCGAGATCGCCTCGTCCCACGAGATGTCTTCCCACTTGTCCGAGCCCGGCTTTCGCACCATCGGCTTCGTCAGCCGGTTCTTGTGGGAGATGTCGTCCTTGATCGTGATCCCCTTCGGGCAGAGAGTGCCGCGGGAGACCGGCTGATCCGGATCGCCTTCCACGTGGACGACCGCGGCCTTCGCGTTCTTCGATTTGTCGCCGAGCGTGTGGAGGATCACGCCGCACCCGACCGCGCAGTAGGGGCAGATGCTGCGGGTCTCGGTCGTGCGGGAGATCTTGAACTCCCGCATCTCCGCCTTCGCCTTCGAGACGTCGAAGCCGAGGGCGATGGTTCCGCCGATGGTTGTTGCTTTGAAGAATCCGCGACGTGTGAGTTCCATCAGGTCCTCCTTCGCGGGAGCGCTATAGGCGTCTTGAGCGGTATTTCAGAACTTCGTCTCAGTCTTGTCAAGCACAGTTAATCGGTTCTTGAGAGTTTGCCGGCCGTTTGTCCGAAGTTTGATCAGGTCTCCGAACGCGTGTTCCTCGTGATGCGCTCCGCGTTCGCGTAGACGTTGAACCGCCGGTCGCGAAGAAACCCGACGAGGGTGACGCCGCCGGTCTCGGCCAGGGCGACCGCGAGACTCGATGGGGCGGAGACGGAGGCCACGACCGGGATGCCGGCCGCGAACGCCTTCTGGACGATCTCGAAACCGGCCCGGCCGGAGACGAGGAGGATCCGGTCGGAGAGGGGAAGCTCTCCCCGGAGCAGGAAGCGCTCCGACAAGCTTGTCGGTCGCGTTGTGCCGGCCGATGTCCTCGCGGACCTCCTGGAGCGCGCCCGCGGAGGAGAACAGGCCCGCCGCATGGAGACCGCCCGTCCTGGCGAAGAGGGACTGGCGCTCGCGCAGGCGCTTCGGCAGCTCGTAGAGAAGCTCCGGCGACACCGTGAAGGAACAGGTGAGAGGCGGGCGATCGGAAGGGATCACGTTTTCGATCGAGGTCTTGCCGCAGACCCCGCAGGCCGAGCCCATGACGGTCCCTCGGCGCAGCTTGGCCGCGCGGTCGAAGGCCGCCGGTTCAAGCGTGGCAATCAAGACATTGGCCTTCAGCTCCGGGTCGATCCTCGGGTCCGCCGGCCTCTCGACGCCTCGAAGATCCGATCGGTCCTCCAGCACCCCTTCCGCGAAGAGCAGTCCGGCCGCGAGCTCCTCGTCGTTTCCCGGCGTGCGCATCGTCGTGACGAAGGAGGAGACGGGCCCGCCATCTTCCGAGCCGATCCGGATCTCGAGCGGCTCCTCGACGGCCAGGGCGTCCTCGCGCTCCACCTCGGCCCCCTCTTCGCGGGCCCGGACGCGCACGCGCTCGACAGGATCCATCAGGTCATCCTACCGTCAGGCTCCAGCGGCCCGGACAGCTCGCGCGGCAGAGTCAGGGTCGCCGCGGCGCCGGCAAGCGGGATCAAGACGAGCAGTGACACCGCCGCCTTCACGCCGTGGAGGTCGGCGAAACGGCCGAGCAGCGGCGCCGCCAGGCCTCCCAGCGTCACGGCGAGGCCGATCGTCAGCCCCGAGGCGGTTCCGACCCGCCCGGGCAGGTATTCCTGACCCATCACCGTCATGACGGAGAACGGAGCATAGAGAGCCAGGCCAATGGGAACGAGCAGCGCCAGCGCCGCTCCCCGGCTCGCCGTGCCGACGAACCCGGCCATCAACGGACACAGAGCGATCATCGAGACGAGGACGACCACGCGCCGTCCGAAGCGGTCGGCGAGCCACCCTCCCGCCAGGGTGCCGGCGACTCCGGAGCCGAGCATCAGGGTCAGCGCGGCGCCGCCGGCGGCCTTCGAGGCCCCGAAGACATGGATCCAGTAGAGAGGGATGAAGGTGTTGAGACCGTAGAAGACGATCGCGCGGCAGACGACGGGCGCCGAGAGCCGGGCGAACGCGGCCCACCGGTCCGGCCGGGACGCTTGCCGGCGCTCCGAGTCACGCGCGTTATCACTCGCGCCGCAGACGCCGGCTCGCGCCAGGACGAGGGACATCGCCAGGGCAGGCAGGACGAGCAGGATCGTTCCGCGCAGGCCCAGGGCGATCTGGATCGGCGTCGCGAGAGCGGGGCCGAGGGCGAAGCCGAGGTTGCCGCCGACGGCGAAGAAGCTCATCGCGGTTGCGCGCCGCTCGCCGGAGACGGCATAGATCTGCCGGGCCGCCTCCGGGTGAAACGCGGCGACGCCGATCCCGGTCACCGCGGCCGCGGCGAGCACGAGCGCGTAGGAGGGCGCCAGTCCCGCGAGCGCCACGCCCGTGCCAGCGAAGAACAGCCCCGTCGGGACGAGCCACGGCACGCTCTTGCGGTCCGCGAGAAAACCGAAGAGAGGCTGGAGGACGGAGGAGGCGATGTTCGAGGCAAAGACCAGTCCGGCGGCCGCCGCGATCGTGAAGCCGCGCTCGGTAATGAAGAAGGGGAGAAGCGCCGGGATGACGCCCTGGTTGACGTCGTCGAAGAGGTGCGCCGTGGCGAGCAGCGCGATGGCGCGTCGTCTCATGGGAAACTTGACCGACTCAGCATGAAGCGTGAAATGATCTCATCATGTGCCTGAGTCGTTTTCCGTTTCCCGTTTTCCGTTTCCCGACGCGGTCATGAAAGCCATTCGCGCCGGCGCGCCCGGAGGCCCCGAGGTCCTCCGATACGAAGACGTTGCCCGGCCGGAGCCGAAGGCCGGGGAGGCGGTCGTCAAGATCGAGGCCGCCGGCTTGAATTACATCGACGTCTACCACCGCACCGGAGCCTACAAGGTGCCTTTTCCGCTGACACTGGGGCAGGAGGGAGCGGGGACCGTCGCGGCCGTCGGGCAGGACGTGACGAGCGTCCGCGTCGGCGACCGCGTCGCGTCCGTCAACCTGGCCGGGTCTTACGCCGAATACGCGGCGGCGCCGGCGGAGAAGCTCGTGGCGATTCCGGATGGTGTCGGCTTCAAACAGGCCGCCGCGGCGATGCTCCAGGGGATGACGGCGCAGTATCTCGCCAGTTCCACCTATCCCCTGAAGCCCGGCGACGCCTGCCTCGTTCACGCGGGGGCCGGCGGCGCGGGACAACTCCTCTGCCGGGTCGCGAAGATCCGCGGCGCCTTCGTGATCGCGACAGCCGGCGGCCCGGAGAAGGCGCGCATCGCCGCCGGAGCCGGCGCCGACGAGGTGATCGACTACAACGCGAAGGACTTCGAGGCGGAGGTCAAGCGCATCACCGGCGGCAAGGGGGTCCAGGTCGTCTACGACTCCGTCGGCAAGGCGACCTTCGAGAAGGGGCTCAACTGCCTCGCGCGGCGCGGCATGATGGTCCTCTTCGGCCAGTCGAGCGGCCCTGTCGGTCCGATCGATCCGCAGGTGCTGAACCAGAAGGGCTCGATCTACCTGACGCGCCCGACCGTCTTCCACTACATCGCGCTCCGCGAGGAGCTCGTCGAGCGGTCGGGCCAGGTCCTCGGCTGGGTCCGCGACGGCGTCTTGAAGATCTCGATCCGCGAGATGCCGCTCGAGAAAGCCGCGGAGGCCCACCGCCTGCTCGAAGCCCGCCAGACCGCCGGCAAGGTCCTGCTCATTCCGTAGATCTCCTCCTGTCATTCTGAGGAGCAAAGCCGGTCCCCTGTCATTCTGAGGAGCGAAGCGACGAAGAATCTGCTCTGGTCGGGTCGGCTGATTGCGCCGGGGCAGATCCTTCGCTCCGCTCAGGATGACAGGGCAGGGACTGCTCGGACAAGTAGAAGCTAGGCCAGGCGGCGCCAGACGAGCGTTCGATCCACCTCGACGCCGGCGCGCAAAAAGCGCGGTGGTGAAAGCATCAGCCGGTCGCCTTCGAACGAGAAAGACCTCGTCAGCGTGACTCCGATCCGGTTGGGAATGAGCGCCGTCTCCACGTGGTGGTGCACGACGCCGGCCGCTTCGTCCACTTCATAGCGCCCCGCGTAGGCGCCGTAACCGCGCGCGGCTTCGGCCCGCTCGGCGTCGGTCGGGCCGTCCTCGTTTCGCCACCGCGGACGACCGTTTCGCATGAACTGCACAGCGACATGCCCGGACCCGGTATAGACGATCAGGCCGCTCGGGTTCGAGCCGAAGTCGGGATGGTCCTCCATGCGGCCGTCGGGGAGACGGTCTCGGATCGCCTCCAGGCTCCACACTCCGATGAAACGCGCCATCGCCGGACCACCATTCATCGCCAACCTCCGTCCGCTCCGTCTTCGCCGCCGCGACCGGGAATATAGTTCCGACACGACGACGATCCGTTCGCGGAAAGGAGGCTTCGATGGGGAAAACGCTTTTTTCGGCGCTCGTGCTGGCTCTCCTGCTCGGCGCCATGACGGCGCTGGCGGCCGACACGATCGTGTTCGGCGCCGCGATCTCGATCACGGGCAAGACGGCCAAGGAAGGCGGGTACACGCTGGACGGATACCAGTTCGCCATCGACAAGATCAACGAGAT
The DNA here is from genome assembly GCA_963741435.1 of uncultured Acidobacteriota bacterium. Classification (GTDB taxonomy): domain Bacteria; phylum Acidobacteriota; class Thermoanaerobaculia; order UBA5066; family Gp7-AA6; genus JAWOLE01. The sequence continues at coordinate 190,106 of CAVUIX010000008.1, forward strand.
GGGGGGCATCAAGGTCGGCGGCAAGACCTACAAGGTCGAGCTCAAGTACTACGACGACGAGACCAAGCCGGAGCGCACGGCGCAGTTGATCGAGAAGCTCATCAACGAAGACAAGGTCAACCTGATTCTCGGGCCATACGGCTCGTCGCCGACAGGCACCGCGGCGCCTCTCTGCGAGAGGTACAAGATCCCGATGGTCGAGGCCAACGGCTCGGCCGAGGCCATCTTCTCGAAGGGCTACAAGTACACGTTCATGATTCTCTCGCCCGCAAAAAACTACCTGCGGGGCGTCCTCGAAACGATCATCGCCAAGGACCCGTCGGCCAGGACGGTCGCGATCCTGGGCGAGAACGAGGCGTTTTCGAAAGAGGTCGCGGGCGGGGCGGCGGAGTACGCCAAGGAAAAAGGGCTGGAGGTCGTCTACTACGAGCTCTATCCGACCAACTCGCAGGACGTGAGCGCCCTGCTGACGGCCATCAAGGGAAAGAACCCGCACATCATCCTGGGCTCCGGGCACCTGCAGGATTCCCTGCTCATCGTCAAGCAAGCCAAGGATCTGAACGTCAACCCGCGAGCGATGGGCTTCTCCGTGGGGCCCTCGTCGCCGGAGTTCCGCGCGAATCTGGGCAAGGCCGCCGACTACATCTTCGGCGCCACGCAGTGGACCGAGGCGTTGAAGTACGACGGGGAGGATGCCTGGAAGACGCCCAGGGCCTTCGGCGCCGCCTTCCGCGCCAGGCACCCCGAGTACAAGATCGTCCCGTACCAGGTCGCCGAGTCGGCCGTCGCCGTGGTCGCCTATCAGAAAGCGATCGAGAAGGCGGGCACCATCGAGCCCACGAAGGTGCGCGACGCGCTGGCCGCCCTCGACATGATGACTTTTTACGGCAAGATCAAGTTCGACTCCCGCGGTGTCAACATCTACAAATCGATGGCGGCCGAGCAATACCAGCCCGACGGCAACAAGTACACGGTCTGGCCGTGGGACGTGGCCGAGAAGGCGTGCTTGTATCCGATGCCCGCCTGGGACAAGAGGTAAGGAAGGGACAAGGTGTCAGGTTTGAGGGATCAGGGGAAATGCAGGTGTCAGGTTTCAGGGGCCGGGTGTCAGGTGAAGCCCGCGGGCGCCTGCTCCCGTCCCTGACACCTGATCCCTGGCACCTGACACCTGCATTTGACCTGACACCTGTTCCCTGACACCTCCACCCTCATGAGCGGCGCCGAGCTGGGCCAGATCGCGGTCAACGCGCTGCTGCTCTCCGGGATCCTGGCGCTCGTCGCCCTGGGCTTCTCGCTGGTCTGGGGCATCATGAACATCGTCAATATCTCCCACGGCGCCTTCATCGTGATCGGCGCCTATCTGACTTTCGGGATGCACGAGTTCTGGAAGCTGGATCCCTTCCTCTCGATTCCCTTTTCGATGGCGGCGCTCTTCTGCCTCGGGTACCTGATCCAGCGGTCTCTCATCAATCAGGTTATCCGCGCGCCGCTGCTGGCGACGTTTCTCCTGACCTTCGGCCTGGAGATCCTGATCGTCAATCTGCTGAACTTCTTCTTCAAGGCGGACACGCGGTCGGTCATGACGCCTTATAGCGGCACGGGCTTCGCCCTGGGGCCGGTCCGCGTCCCGTACATACGGCTGGGGGCGCTCGGGGTCTCGATCATCCTCGTGCTTCTCCTCGCGGCGTTCCTGACGCGCAGCCGGCTCGGCCGCGCGATCCGGGGAACCGGGATGGACATCGACGCGGCGCGGCTGACCGGCGTGAAGGTGACGACGATCTACGCGTTGACTTTCGGGATCGGCGCGGCGCTGGCGGGCGCGGCGGGGTCGCTCCTCTCGATGGTCGTGCCGTTCGATCCGAACCTGGGCGGCGGCTACACGGAGCGGGCCTTCGTGATCTGCGTGCTCGGGGGCCTCGGCAACGTCGTCAACGTCCTGATCGGCGCGGCCGTCTATTCCGTGATCGAGGTTTTCGTCGGCTCGCGGCTGCCGGCTCTCTCCCAGGCGGTCACGTTCGGGCTCCTGGTGCTCCTGCTGATCGTCCGTCCCCAGGGAATCGCCGGAAAGTCGTTCAGCTAGCGGTCTGCGGAACATGAAAGCGGTCCGCCTGCTCTTCTTCGTGGCTGTATTTGCCGTGCTTCTTTTTCTGCCGCGCTTCGTCTCCTCCTACAAGCTGCTGACCTACACGACGGTGCTGTGCCTGGCCCTGATGGCGCAGGGGTGGAACTTCATCGGCGGGTACACAGGCTACGCCGCCTTCGGCAACGTCGCGTTCTTCGGGATCGGCGCCTACACGACGGGCCTCCTGATGCTGTCGAAGTGGCATCTCTCCTTCTTCCCGGCGCTCTTCGCGGGGGCGCTGCTGTCGGCGTTCGTCGCCACGCTCGTGGGGATCCCGGTGCTTCGCCTGAAGGGGCATTACTTCGCGATCGCGACGCTCGGCGTGGCGGAGTCCTTCCGGGAGATCGCCGGCGCCTGGGACCGCGTGACGGAGGGCGCGACCGGCATCGATCTGCCGGTGAGAAGCGACAGCTCCTTCTTCTACTACACGGCCCTCGGGTTCGTCGTGGCGGGGATCGTGGTCACGGCCCGGCTCGCGCGCTCCAAGCTCGGCTACGGATGGGTCGCGATCCGCGAGGACCAGGACGCGGCGCGGATGCTCGGGATCAACACGACGATGTTCAAGGTGGCGGCCTTCGCCCTCTCGGCGGTCTTCGCGTCCTGCGCCGGCGGCATCATCGCCTACCAGAACATCCACGTCGCTCCCAACGACTTCTTCAAGATCGAGTACACGCTCCAGATGATCATCGCCTGCATCATGGGGGGAACGGGAACGGTGTGGGGACCGCTCCTCGGCGCGGCGGTCTACCAGCTCCTCTCGACCTACGTCTGGAGCCACTTCCTGGAGCTCCATCCGACGGTGCTCGGCGCGATCATCATTTTCTTCATCGTCTTTCTTCCCCGCGGCCTGATGGAGCTCCTCCGCAGGCTCGCCGCCGTGGCGCGCGGCGGGCGTTTCGGCTCCGACGTCCTGCTCGCCAACGTGCGCGCGAGCCGGCTCGACTGAGAACGTGAGCCGGTAGACGGAAGACGGTAGGCGAACGGAGAGACGAAGTGACCGCCGAAGACGAGCAGCAGGAATGACAGCCGCATCGTCTCCCGTCTCCCGCCTCCCGCCTTCCGGCGACGCGGCCGGGCCGCTTCTGCTACGCGCGTTCGATCACGAAGCGCTTCGGCGGCCTTGCCGCCGTGGCGGACGTGGACCTGACGATCCACAGGGGCGAGGTCCTCGGGGTCATCGGGCCCAACGGCGCCGGCAAGACGACGTTCGTCAACTGCGTCACCGGGCTCGACAAGCCGACTTCGGGAACGATCCTCTATCGCGGAGAGGACATCACGAGGATGCCGAGTTACGCCATCGGGAGGCTCGGGATCGCCCGCACGTTCCAGGTCGTCAAGCCCTTGAAGCAGCTCTCCGTCCGGGACAACGTCGCGATCGGCGCCATGTTCGGGGCGCGCGGGAAGGAGCGCACGGCGGCAGAGGCGCGCGATCGGGCCGAGGAGGTCCTGACGAGGGTCGGCCTCCAGCACCGCATCGAGCACACCGCCTCGGACCTGACGATCCCGGATCTCAAGCGCCTGGAGCTGGCCAAGGCGCTCGCGATGGACCCCGAGCTTCTCTTTCTCGACGAGGTGATGGCCGGCCTGAACCCGACGGAGATCGAGAGCGCGATGGAGCTTCTGCGGCAGATCAACCGCGAGGGCGTCACGCTCTTCGTCATCGAGCACGTCATGAAGGCGATCATGGGGATCTCCGACCGCGTCGTCGTGCTCCACTTCGGCAGGAAGATCGCGGAAGGCAAGCCCGAGGAGATCGTCGAGAGCCCGGAGGTCATCGAGGCGTACCTGGGCGAGCGTTTCGCGAAGCGCGCGAAGATGGCCGGCCGGCCGGAGCGGCTGACCTCGGAAGGAATCTTCCTGAAGACTCCACTCCCAGGAGGAGGAGGCCTGGAAGCCGACCCTGCCGCTGCCGGGGGAATCCCTCCTCGAGGTCAACGACCTGTCCTCGGGGTACGGGCAGGTCCAGGTCCTCTGGGACGTTTCGGTCGAGGTGAAGCAGGGAGAGATCGTCGCCCTGATCGGCGCCAACGGCGCGGGGAAGTCGACTCTCCTGTACACGCTCTCCCAGTTGATCAAGCCGCGCTCGGGCTCCATCCGGTTCGCGGGCCGTGACCTGACGCGCGCGCGTCCCGAGGAGGTCGTGGGAGCCGGCATCGTCCACGTGCCCCAGGGCCGGCGTCTCTTCGCGGGGCTGACGGTCCGGGAGAACCTGCTCCAGGGGACGTACCTGCGGCGGGACCGGGACCGGATCGAGGAGGACCTCGATTGGGTATATGGCCTGCTGCCGCGCTTGAAGGAGCGGGCAAACCAGCTCGCCGGACGCCTCTCCGGCGGCGAGCAGCAGATGTGCGCGATCGGCCGCGGGCTGATGAGCCGGCCGACCCTGCTTCTCATCGACGAGCTCTCGCTCGGCCTCGCCCCGCTCGTCGTGGACACGCTGCTCGAGCTCATCTCCGAGATCAACCGGAAGGGCACGACCGTGCTTCTCGTCGAGCAGGACGTGCAGGTCGCCCTCGAGCACGCGCACCGCGGCTACGTGCTCGAGACGGGACGGATCGTCCAGACGAACACGGCGCCGCAGCTGCTGGATGACCCGCGGATCCGGCAGGCGTACCTGGGCCTGTAGCGGTCGACGGGCCGATGGAGTCTTCTTCCCCCGGCGCCTCGCGGATCGCTTCCCCCGGAGCCGTCGCGGCGGTCGGGGCGCTGAACTTCGCCACCGTCGCGGTCTACGCGGACCTCTACATCACGCAGCCGATCCTGCCGCTCCTCTCGAAGGAGTACCACGTCGCCCCCGCCACCGCGGGGCTGACCATCTCGGTCGTCGTCCTGATGATCGCCGTCGTCTCGAGCGCCTACGGCTCGCTCTCCGACGCGGTCGGACGAAAGCCCGTCATGGTGGCGAGCTGCTTCCTTCTCGCGATTCCGACGCTCCTGTGCGCGCTCGCCTCCTCCTTTCGCATGCTGCTCGTCTTCCGCGCCCTCCAGGGGTTTCTCATGCCGGGAGTCACGGCGGTCGCTGTCGCCTACATCGGCGATTCCTTCAGCGAGGCGGACCTGGGTCCCAGGGTCGGCGGCTGGATCGCGGCCTCGGTGGCGGGAGGCCTGACCGGCCGGGTCCTGTCGGGTCTCCTCGCGGCGGGGACCAACTGGCGCGCGCCCTTCCTCTTCTTCGGGTTCGTGACCCTCGTCGGCGCGGCCGCCATCGCCCGCGGGCTCCCCGCGGGACAGGGCCTGGCCGGGCTTCGGCTCGGCAGCGCGTACCGCGGCATGTTCGTCCATTTTCGCAACCGCCGCCTGATCGGGGCGTTCGTGATCGGCGGGGGAGTCTTCTTCGCCTTCATCGGCGTCTTCACCTACCTGCCTTACTACCTGACGGGTCCGCCCTTCCGGCTGTCCACGGCGCTCGTCTCCTCCGTGTACCTGGTCTACATCGCGGGCGTGTTCACGTCGGTCGTCTCCGGCAAGCTCTCCGGCCGCGTGGGCCGGAGGGGCCTCATGGCCGCCGGCCTCGCGATCGCCGGCGCGGGGATCCTGGGCACCCTCGTGCACTCCTTGCCGGCCATCGTCGTCTCGCTCGTGGTTCTCTGTGTCGGGATGTTCGCCGTGCAATCGACCGCGCCGGCCTTCGTCAACGCCAATGCCGCCGGGGCCAAGGGAGCGGCGGGCGCCCTCTACGTGACCTTCTATTACGTCGGCGCGAGCGTCGGGTCGTTCCTTCCCGGCTACGCCTGGCAGGCGTGGGGCTGGCCGGGCGTCGCGGGCGCCTGTCTCGCCGCGCTGGCCGTCGGCCTCGCCGCGGACTGGCTCCTGTGCGCGCCGACTCCGTAATATCCTTGCGGACGCCTGTGATTCATCATGTTCCTGTCGCGGCGTCGCGAGAGGCGCCGCCTTTGGAGGAGGGGAAGCCATGATCTCGAACAGAATCTCGGTCACTCTGCGGGTCGTTCTTGCGGCAGCGCTGGCCGCCGCGCGCTTCCCGGCGCTCTCCGCGCCGCGGATGCCACCATCAAGGTCGGCGCGGTCCTGCCCGTCACGGGCAAGGAGTCGAAGATCGGAGGCGCCTACAAGCAGGCGACGGAATTCGCGGTCAAGGAAATCAACGACGCCGGCGGCATCAAGGTGGGCGGAAAGGCGATGAAGATCGACCTGACGCTCTTGGACGACACTTCCGACGCGGCCAAGAGCGCGCAGCTCGTCGAGCAGCTCATGACGCAGCAGAAGGTGGATGCCGTCATCGGCGGGTACGGCTCGCATCTCGTCCAGGCGCAGAGCGTCGTTCCCGAGCGCTACGGCATTCCATACATCTCCGGCGGCGCGGGAGCGCGGGGCATCTACGGCCGCAGCAAGTGGGTCTTCGGCACTCTCTCCCCGGTGGACGTCCTGTCGCAGACGCAGATGGACTTCCTCGCCTCCCTCGTCGCGGCCGGGAAGCTGAAGAAGCCGTTGAAGATCGCCCTGGTGCTCGAGAACACGGAGCACGGGAAGGACTACGCGCAGGGAGTCCACGACTACGTCAAGGCGCACCCGGGCGACTTCTCGATCGCGGTCGAAGAGAGCTTCGAGTTGAACATGCCGGACTTCAAGCCTCTCCTGACCCGCGTCGCCGCCGCCAAGGCCGACCTCTTCATGGCCGACGCGCACCTGGAGGACTACATCGCGATGCACCGGACATACACGCAGATGGGGCTCTACCACCAGATGATCACCTACGGCGCGCGGGGAGCGGACGCGGCGGGACGCAAGGCCCTCGGTCCTGCGACCGACTACATCTTCGCGAGCGGCTGGTGGTCCGACCTCCTGCCGTACCCGCAGGTCAAGGCCTTCAACACCAAGTGGAAGGCCGCCACGGGGAGCGAGCCCCAGTGGTACCACGCGTTGGCCTACGAGACCGTGCGCGCTCTCGCCGTGGCGCTCGGGAAGGCCGGCTCCTTGAAACCGGAGGCGATCCGGAGCGCGCTCGCCGCCGTGGACCTGAAGGACTCCATCCTCCCCGGCGGAGAGTTGAAGTACAGCGCATCGGGGCAGGCGATCCTCCCCTTCGTCGTGACGCAGAACAAGCCGGGAGACAAGGTGGACATCGTCTGGCCGGTCTCCTCCAAGACCGGTGATCCGGTCGCGCCGGTGCCGAAGAGCTAGGACGGAGAACTTCGGGCCGGGAGACGGTAGACGGTAGACGGTAGACGTCATGCGCCGATTCCCTTCGTCTTCCGTCTTCCGTCTCCCGTCTTCCGGCTTTCTCGCGTGAAGGACGTCACCGCCGTCCTCGTCAACTCGCTGCTGGCGGCGGGGCTGTACGCGACCATGTCGTACGGCCTCGCGGTGATCTACGGCGTCATGCGCATCATCAACCTGGCGCACGCGGGTGTGCTGATGCTGGGCGCCTACGCGACCTTCACGCTCTATTCCCGTTTCGGCCTGGACCCGTTCCTCTCGCTCGCGGTCGTCATCCCCGTCTTCTTCGGCTTCGGCGTCCTTCTGTATCTGACGATGGTCAGGCGCCTCCCGCGCTCCCAGGCGGGGCCTTCGATCGAGTCGCTGCTGCTCCTCTTCGGCGCGTGGCTCGTGCTGCAGAACCTCGCCTACGCGATCTGGAGCGGCGACACGCAGTCGATCCTGACCGGTTACACGATGAAGTCCGTCGTTCTCCTCGGCGTGCGGGTCGGAATCCCCTCGGTCGCGGTCTTTGCGGTCAGCGCCTCGTCTCTGCTCATCCTCCAGGTCATTCTCCGGCGCACGTTTCTGGGCAGGGCGATCCGGGCCGTCACACAGAACCGTGACGCCGCGCTGATCTCCGGGGTCAACGCGGACCGGATCTCCGCCGTCGCCTTCGGCATCGGGACCGCCTTCGCCGGGGCCGCGGGGACCCTGCTCGCGACGATGTACGCCTTCACGCCGGACTTCGGAAGGAGCTTCCTCCTGAAGTCCTTCTGCATCATCGTGCTCGCGGGAATGGAGAGCGTGGCCGGCGTGGCGGCCGGGGCGTTCCTGCTGGCCTTGCTGGAGACCGTCGTCGGCGGCTACACCTCGCTTCCCACATCGTTTCAGGACGCCTTGTCCTTCACGCTTCTCGTCGTCGCGCTCGTCGCGTTCCCGCAGGGATTGCTGGGCGCCTTCGGCCGCCTGGCCTCCCGCCACCGGAGCATTTCGTGAAACCCGGCGCCCGCTGGCTCCGCCTCGCCGCGATCGAGGCTGCGGCTCTCGTCTTTCTCCTGGCGGCGCCGCGCTTTCTCGAGCGGGGGACGCTGAACGACATCTGGAACGTCGCCTTCGCCGTCATCCTGGCCTCCGCCTGGAACCTGCTGGGAGGCTTCGCGGGACAGGTCTCGATCGGGTACTCCGCCTTCATCGGGATCGGCGCCTACACGACGGCTCTCCTCTCGCTCCAGGGCGTCAACCCCTACGCGACGCTGCCCCTGGCGGCTCTCCTCGCCGCGGCCTTCTCCTTCGTCGTGGGTCTGCCGACCTTCCGCCTGCGAGGCCCGTATTTCACGATCGCCACGATCGGAGTATCCGAGGCGGTGCGCGTGGTCGCGGCCGGGGTCTCATTCACGGGCGGGTCCTCCGGCCTCCGGATGCCCGCCGGCTCCTTCGAGTTCACGCGCGACTACGCCGCCATGGTGATCCTCGCCGTCGCGGTCGTGGCGCTCGCCGCGTGGATCAAGGCGAGCCCGTTCGGACAGGCCCTCGCGGCGATCCGCCAGGACATCGACGCCGCCGAGGCGCTCGGCGTCAACTCCACGAAGTACAAGCTCCTCGTCCACGCCCTGTCGGCGGCGATCGTCGCGGTGGCGGGAGGCCTCTTCGCGATCAACTTCCAGTACATCTCGCCCAACTCGGTCTTCGACTTCCGCCTGTCGCTGTCGATCGTGCTGATGCCGATCGTGGGAGGTCTCGGCACGATCGCGGGGCCGGTCCTCGGGGCGCTCCTCTTCGGCTATCTGCAGATCAAGCTTCTGTCGAGTCCCGGACTGCGGGATTCGTACCTGTTCATCTACGGCGGGATGCTCATCGCCGTGATGCTCTTCGAGCCCAGGGGTCTGCTCGGCCTGTTCCAGCGGTTCCGCAGGGCGGTCTCACGCTCCTTCTCGAAACCGGTGCCCGATGCCGGCTGACGCGATCCTCTCGGTCCGGGGATTGATGAAGCGTTACGAGGGGCTTCTCGCTCTCGCGGGGATCGATTTCGACGTGGCTCGGGGCGAGATCTTCGGCGTCATCGGCCCCAACGGAGCGGGCAAGACGACGCTCTTCTCGTGCCTGGTGGGCGCGGCGGCCCCGACCTCCGGGACCATCCGGTTCCGCGGCGACCGGATCGACGGCCTCCCCAATCACGCCGTCGTGGCGCGGGGTCTCGTCCGGACGCACCAGATCGTGAGACCGTTCCGGGACATGACCGTCGAGCAGAACGTCTCGGTCGGCGCCCACTTCGGCTCGGGCCGCCGCCGCAAGGAAGACGCCGGACAGCGCGTCGGAGAGATCCTCGAGAAGACGGGCCTCGCGCGAAAGGCCGAAGCGCTCGCGGGGACGCTGACGATCGGAGAGCTGAAGCGCCTGGAGATCGCCCGGGCGCTCGCGACGGAACCGGAGGTCCTGTGCCTCGACGAGGTCATGGGAGGCTTGAACCCCTCGGAGATCATGGAAGCGATGAAGCTCATCCGATCCATCCGCGACTCGGGCGTGACCGTCCTCATGATCGAGCACCACGTCCACGCCGTCGTCGGCGTCTCCGACCGCATCCTGGTCCTGAACTTCGGACAGAAGATCGCGGAAGGAACGCCCTCGGAGGTCATCAGGGATCCAGAGGTGGTCTCGGCGTACCTGGGCACGGAACCCGTCGAAAGCAGTTCGTGCTCTGGTGATTGGTGATTTGTGATTAGGGCCGGACGACAGTTCTCCGGGCTCCGGTCAATCACAAATCACAGAATCACAAATCAGCAAATCCTCTCGGTTCAGAACATCGACGTCTTCTACGGCAACGTGCAGGCCGTCTGGGACGTCTCCTTCGATGTCGGTGAATCTGAGGTCGTCACGCTGATCGGCGCCAACGGCGCGGGGAAGACCACGATCCTGAAGACGCTCTGCGGGTTGATGGCGCCGCGGCGGGGTCAGATCCTCTTCGAGGGCCGGGACGTCTGCGGTCTGCCGCCGTACGAGCTCGTGGCGCGCGGCCTCGTCCTGATCCCCGAATCGCGCCAGCTCTGGCCGGGCATGACGGTGCGCGAGAACCTCGAGATGGGAGCGTATTCCCGCTCCGCGCGAAGAGAGAGGGCGCGGACTCTGGAGAGGGTCTTCGCGATGTTTCCGCAGCTGGAGAAACGATCGGCGCAGAAGGCCGGGACGCTGTCGGGAGGAGAGCAGCAGATGTGCGCGATCGGCCGGGGGCTGATGGCGCGCCCCCGCCTCCTTCTCCTGGACGAGCCCACTCTGGGCCTCGCCCCGTTGCTCGTGCGCGAGGTCTTCGACGCCTTGAGACGAATCCGGGAAGAGGGCGTCACGATCCTGCTGGTCGAGCAGAACGTCCTTCACGCCTTGAAGCTGGCCGACCGCGCCTGCGTCCTGGAGACGGGCCGCGTGACGTTGACCGGATCCTGTCAGGAGCTCTCCCGGAACCCGCGCCTCGCGGAGGAGTTTCTGGGCGCCGGTTCCGTATGAGCCACGCGCGAGCGTCTCTTCGCGGCGCTGGAGAGCCATCCGGAGAAGCCGGCGATCGTGTTCGAAGGCCGGACGTGGACCTTCGCGGATCTCGACCGCCTCTCCGCGGCCTACGCGCGGGGACTCTCGGCGAAGGGGGTCGAGCGCGGCGATCGCGTGGCGGTCTTCGCCGAGACTTGTCCCGAGGTGGTCGTGGCGCTTCTCGGCCATTACAGGCTGGGCGCGATTCACGTTCCGATCAACACGCGATACCGCGGGGAGGAGCTCGCGCACGTCCTCACGGACTCGGGCGCGAGAGCGATCCTTCTGCGCGCCGGCTCGCCTTGCGCGCGCGTCCTTGAGGATCTCGCGCTGTCTCCGGGGCCCGCCTTCCGCATCTGGATCGGCGCTGAGAACGCCGCGCCTCTCGCTGAGGACGTCGCCTTCGATCGGCTCGTCGAGACAGGCGTCGCCCGACCGGAAGACGGCGTCGCTCCCCGCCGACGAAGACCCGGCGATTCTCCTCTACACGTCGGGGACCACGGGGAAGAGCAAGGGAGTCGAACTCTCCTTCCGCGCGGTCGTGGCGAATACGGAGGCGGTGACGCGCCTCTGGCGGTTCTCGCCGGAAGACCGGATGGCGCTGGCGCTCCCGCTCTTCCACGTGCACGGGCTCGGCCTGGGAGTCCACGGCGCGCTTCTCCACGGCATGACGATGCTGCTCTTCGAGCGCTTCGACGCGGACCGGATCGTGGAGGCGTTCGAGCGGGATCGCGCGACCCTCTTCCAGGGAGTCCCGACGATGTACGTCAAGATCCTGGAGCTCCTGGCGCGGAGGCCGGAAGCCGCTCCGGCCCTCGCGCGGGGCCGCCTCTTTACTTCCGGCAGCGCCGCGCTCGCGGCCGACGACTTCCTGCGGTTCGAAGAGCTGACGGGTCATCGCATCCTCGAGCGCTACGGCATGAGCGAGACGCTCTTCACGCTGTCGAACCCCTACGAAGACCGCCGCCCCGGCACGGTGGGCCTGCCGGTCCCCGGCTGCGAGATCCGGATCGTGGACGAGTCGGGCCGCGACGCCGCTCCCGGCGAGCCCGGCGAGATCCTGGCCCGAAGCAACGGGATGATGACCCGCTACTGGGGCCGCCCCGAGGAGACGGCCGCCTCCTTCCGCGACGGCTGGTTCGTCACCGGCGACGTCGCCCGCCGGGACCGAGACGGCTACGTGACGATCGCCGGCCGCAAGTCCGTGGACTTCATCAAGTCCGGCGGCTTCAAGATCTCCGCCCGCGAAATCGAAGACGTCCTCCGCCGCCACCCGCTCATCAAGGACGTGGCCGTCATCGGCGCCCCCGACCGCGTCTGGGGCCAGCGCATCGTCGCCGCCGTCGTCCTCCATCCGTCCACCGCCCCCGCCCCGTCCCCGGACTCTCTCCTCGAGGAGCTCTCGACCTTCTGCTCGAAGTCCCTCGCCGACTACAAGCGCCCCCGCGAAGTCCGCGTCGTCGAAGACCTCCCGAAGAACGCCCTCGGCAAGATCCAGAAACACCGTCTCGTGGAGGCGCTTCGCTTCTCGCGATGACGGGAGAGAAAGACGGCTGGGATCAGGCGCGATGGAAGAGCTCGGCGGCGACGAGCTTCAGGTCGGTCAGGAGGAAGCCGTAGAGGCGCTCCTGGCCGGGACGGTCTTCTGCCCGAAGGACGGCCGAGGGATGGAGGGTCGCGAGGAGCTTCGGGGCCCAGGGGGTCTTCAGGATCTTTCCGCGCTCCTTCATCAGGCGGTAATCGGGACCGAGGAGGGCCTTCGACGCGGTCGCGCCGAGGCAGACGAGGATCTCGGGGCGAATCACGGCCAGCTCCGCTTCGAGCCAGGGACGGCAGGCGCCGATCTCGACGGCTCCGGGCGTCTGGTGGATGCGGCGCTTGGGCGTGCGGATGAACTTGAAGTGTTTGACGACATTGGTGACGTAGACGTCCTGTCGCGGGATGCCGGCTTCCGCGAGAGCGCGGTCGAGGACCTGGCCGGCCGGGCCGACGAAGGGCGCGCCCTGCAGGTCCTCCTGGTCTCCCGGACACTCGCCCACGAGCACGGAGCGGGCAGTGCCGGGCCCGAGCCCGAAGACGGTCTGCGTGGCGTGGCGGTAGAGGTCGCAGCCGCGGCAAGAGGCCGCCGCCCGGCGCAGCTCTTCCAGGTCGGACGTCTTCGGTATGAACGAGCCGGCGCCCACCGCGGGAGACGCGGTCGCCGGCGGAGCCTCCTCGGCAAGCTTCCTCAGTCGCTGCAGTTGCGGCTCTCCCTGCCGCAGCATCAGGCCCGCGTCGCCCTGCGCGATTCGGAAGAGGACGGAGTAGAGGAGGTTCCAGCGCTGCGGGTCGGAATGAGGGGCCACGGCGCGCGCCAGCTCGAGAAACGCGCCGGGAACGCGCAGGCCGGAGGGGGAGGCTGCTGCTGCCGGCACTTCGGGTGACGCGGGAGCGTCGAACAGGGTCGGCTCGGCCGAGGATTCGGCCTGCTCCCGCCAGATGACCTCGTCGGGCTTCACGCCGTCGGCGAGCAGCCTCCGCGCCGCCGCCCGCCAGCTCTCGAAGGAGGAGACGACGACCTCTCTCACCCCTCCGATGTTATCGCCGCGCCCGCTCTTTGTCATCCTGAGGAGCGAAGCGACGGGACCGGGATTGCTCTGTCATGAGCCGGCGTCGAAGCGGAGCTCGCGGCCGAGGAGGCGGAGGAGGCCGTCCAGGATCGTCAGGGGGTGGGGAGGGCAGCCGGGGATGTGGAGATCCACCGGGATGTCGGCGGGGACGCCGCCGTGAGAGGCGTCGGCGCCGGCGAAGGGGCCGCCGGTGATCGCGCAGGCTCCGACGGCGATCACGATCTTCGGGTCCGGCACGGCGGCGTAGGTCGTCCGCAGCGCGAGCGCCATGTTCGTCGTGACCGGGCCGGTGATGACGATGCCGTCGGCGTGGCGCGGGGACGCGACGAACTGGATTCCGAAACGGCCGAGGTCGAACACGACGTTCCCCGTCGCCGCCAGTTCCGCCTCGCAGCCGCTGCAGCCGCCGGCGGAGACCTGGCGCAGCTTCAACGAGCGGCCGAAGAGCTTTCGCATCCGGGCGTCGAGCCGGGCCGCCAGCTCTGCCTCGCGGCTTGACACGACCAGATCGGCCCGCGCGCTCGCCGCCAGGCGGTAGTCCCGCGTGTAGACGACGGCCCCTTCGGGACACGCCTCTTCGCAGAGTGGGCAGAAGAGACAGGCGCCCAGGTCGACGCGGAGAGGGTTCGTCGAGATCGCGCCGGTGGGGCACGCGTCCACGCAGGCGCGGCAGCCGTCCCGGCACTTCGATTCGTCGAGGCGTGGGAGTCCGCGGAAGCGCTCCGGCAGCCGGGGCAGCTCCCGGGGGAACCCCGACGTCTGGTTGCCCTGGCGCAGGCGGGCCTTCAACAGGTCGAGCATCGTCCTTCGCTCACAGGTCGTGGCCCGCGTAGGAGAGGTTGAAGCTCTTGTTGCAGAGCGGAAAGTCGGAGATCTCGTTTCCGCGCACCGCCATGGCGAGCCCGAACCAGTTGTGAAAGGAGGGATCCACGATCTTGTACCCCGCAAGCCGTCCATCCGAGCCGGTCGCGGCCACGTGCGCGATCTCGCCGCGCCATCCCTCCACGAGCGACACGGCGAGGCTGTCCGGACGGAGGGGCGGCATGTCCGTCCACAGCGGATCCCGGGTCTCCGGAAGCTCCGCGATCTGCTCCTCGAGGAACGTGATCGAGCGCTGCATCTCGAGCCACCGCACCTGCGCGCGGGCCATCACGTCTCCGGATTCCGCGAGCGCCACGGGGATGTGCGCGAAGCGGAAGACGCCGAAAGGATGATCGCGTCGCGCGTCGCGGTCGCAGCCGCTGGCGCGCCCGGCGGGCCCGACGAGGCCCAGCTCCTCCGCCGTCTCCCGCGTGACGATCCCCGTCTCTTCGAACCGCGACCCGACCGAGGGAGTGTTGAATGTCAACTCCGCGGTGTCCCTGGCGTCGCGCAGCGCGCGGGCCAGGCGGGCGAGGAAATCCTTTCGCTGTCCGCCGGTGATCCCGAAACGGACGCCGCCCGGCCGGAGCAGGCCCCTGCCGAAGCGGTTGCCGGAGAGCTCCAGCAGGAGATTCAGGAACTCACCGCGCAGGCGGCCGAAAAACGAGGCGCCGGGGAGGTACCCGATGTCGTTGCAGAGGGCTCCCAGGTCGCCGGCGTGGTTGGCGACGCGCTCGAGCTCGAGCGCGATCCCGCGGAGCGCCTGGGCGGAGAGCGGCGGTTCCATTTCCGCGAGCGTCTCGAGAGCCATGCAGTAGGCCAGGCCATGCCCGATCGCGGTGTCTCCCGCGACCGATTCGGCGACAACGAGCCGGCGAGCGGGCGTTGACCGCAGGAGGAGCGCCTCCGCGCCCCGGTGCTGATATCCGAGCTGGATCTCCAGGTGGAGAACGGTCTCGCCGTGACACTGGAAACGAAAATGACCGGGCTCGATGATGCCCGCGTGGACGGGGCCGACGGCCACCTCGTGAATCCCGGGTCCCTCGACGCGGAAGAAGGGGTACGGACTGCCGGCCGGCTCTTCGAGATCGGGATGTCTTCGCAGCGGCTTGAGCCACGGGTGGCCGTCCGGGTGGATTCCGTGCTCCTCGTAGAGCTCGCGCTCGAACGCCTGGGCCTGCGGCAACTTCGTCGAAAGCGCCGGATAGGTCCCGTCGTCCGCGAGCCGCGTGCGCAGCAGCCCGAGGCTTCCGCGTGAATCGTCCGCGAGCACGGCGAGGATTTCCTTCCCGTCTTCGCCGTTCGCCCGGGGCAACGCGCACAGGGACGAGATCCGACTCCCACTGGAGCAGACCTCGACGCAGGTCTTCTTGAAGTCTTGGGGCGTAACCGCGGGCAGGTCCTCCCGCCGGACCGCCACGTTGTTGCGAATCCGGAGCATCGCGTTAGCCTCCGAGGGCGCTCGCCGCGCGGGCGAGCGCGTCCGAGAGGAAGGGTGGAATGAAAATGCCGAGGACGAGGGCGCCGCACGCCATGGCCATCGGAGTGACGACGGAGAGCGCCGGGTCCCTGCCGCGCGTCCCGGGCCCGCCGGAGGTCCCCTGCAGCATCGGAAACACCACGGCCGCCATGCCCAGGAACGCCACCGCGAGGAGCGCGAAGAAGAGGATCCCGAGCCACGCGTGCGGTCCTCTCATCGCCGTCTGGAAGATCAGGAATTCGCTCCAGAAGGGACCGAAGGGGGGCGCTCCTCCGATGGCGAGGAGAAGCGCGGTCATCAGGATGCCGGTGAAGGGGATCCTCCGGAAAATGCCTCGGACCTCGCGCGCGGAGGTCGTCCCGTAGGAGCGGAGCACGTTGCCGGCCAGGAAGAAGAGACCGGCCTTGCAGAGGGAGTGGTTCACGGCGTGGAACATCGCGCCGTAGCTCGCGGCGCCGCCCAGGCCGACGCCGATCGCCATGATCCCCATGTTCTCGATGCTCGAGTAGGCGAAGAGACGCTTGTAATCGCCCTGGCCGATCAGGAACGCGCAGGCCACTCCCATCGAGACGAAGCCGAGCAGGACGAGCAGCGTCTGGGCGAACGCGAAGTCTCCGGAGGCCAGGCAGACCTGGTGGAAGCGCAGGATCGCGAGGAAGGCGCAATTCAAGAGCGCTCCCGAAAGGAGAGCCGACACGGGGGACGGAGCCTGGCTGTGGGTGTCCGGGAGCCAGGTGTGGAGCGGCGCCAGCCCCATCTTCGTGCCGTAGCCGACGAGCGCCAGCACGAAAGCGGCTTTCAACCACGGCTTCGCCATCGAAGGGGCCGCCTGCATCAACGCGGAAAGTGTCAGGCCCGCGCCGCTCCCGGCGCTTGCCGGATGCGGCGATGCCGAGAAAGAAGGTCCCCAGGAGGGCCAGCGCGATTCCCACCGAGCACAGGAGCAGGTACTTCCAGGTCGCCTCGAGGGCTCCCCGGCGCTTGTAGAAGTAGACGAGCGGCGCGCTGGCGAGTGTCGTTCCCTCGACCGCCGCCCACATCAGCGCGAGGTTCTGCGTCGCCGTCACCAGGGTCATCGCCGAGAGAAACCAGAGCAGGCAGGGGACGAACCGGCGCGGCGCCGCCTGCGGGTCGTGAGTGCCCTGGAGGAGATACGGAACGGTGTAGAGCGAAGCCGCGAGGAAGAGAAGGCTGGTGATCGACAGGAACAGCAGGCCCATGACGTCGATTCGCAGGAGAGCATTCGGGCCGGGTTCCGCGGCCCCGGCCCAGAGGGAGGCGACCGTCAAGAGGTGCGCGGCCGCCACGCCCAGAAGGATCGCCAGGCCGACGCGCACGCTCCTGATCGCGAGAGCCGCGAGCCCCAGGACCGCGGGGGCGACGACGAGAAATGCTAGCGCCATCTCCTGGCCCGTAACAATAGCCATCGGACAACTAATCCTTCAAGGCGGACAGCAGCTCGGTGTCGATGTGGTCGAACTCCCGGCTGATGTGGTGGATCGCGATGCCCATCACGAAGACGCCGACGAGCAGGTCCAGGAGAATGCCGAGCTCGACGGCGAAGGGGATCTCATCGACCAGGGTCTGGCCGAAGATGAAGACGCCGTTCTCCAACATCAGGTAGCCCACCACCTGCGTGACGGCCTGCTTGCGGCTGACGAGGACGAGGAAGCCGACGAGGAGCGTCGCGAACGCGACCGGCACGAGGAGCGACGTCGGCGCGGGCCGGGGAAGGACGAGCACGGTCGCCAGCCAGAAGGAGAGCCCCACGAGCGCCGCCGCGGCGAGGACCGAGAAATGCAGGCTGATGAAGGGCTCGACCTCGCGGCGCACGTTGGCCTCCCGAATCGCGCGGGAGAGGAGAATCGGGATGACGACGGCCTTGACGACGAGCGCGCCGAGGCTCATGAGCAGGATGGGGACCATGTGCCGGTCGAGCACGCGTCCCCAGAGCGCCAGCGGCAGGAGCGCCAGCGCGACTCCCTGCGCCGCCGAGGCCCGCACGCAGCTCGCCAGCCGGCTCGTCGCGACGATCGCGAGGCTCAAGGCCGCGACGAGGAGGAGGAGGAAGTCGGCATATTCGGTCACGGCGCGCCCCGGTAGAACAGGGCGGCCAGGCCGATGGCCGCCAGGACGGCCGCGCCGACGAGAAACTCGGGCACGCGGCGAAGCCGGAGGCGCGCCATCACCGACTCGACGACGCCGACGGCGACCGCGAGCGCGATCTCGCCGCCGAGGAGAAGGAGAACGCCCGGCCATCCGCCTCCCGCCGGAATCGGCAGGAGAACGTGGACGAGCAGCGCGCCGATCACGAAGAGCTTGACGGCGCTTCCGTAGAGGATGAACGCGAAGTCCGGGCCGCCGTGGTCGAGCACCATGACCTCGTGGACCATCGTCAGCTCGAGGTGCGTGTTCGGATCGTCGACGGGGATCCGGGAATTCTCCGCCAGCAGCACGGCGAAAAGTGAGAGCGCCGCGGCCAGGAACGTCAGGTGCGAGACCCCCCATGTCGTCCAGGGGAGCGTGCCCAGCGCGTCCCCGAACGTCGCGCTCCCGGCCGGGATGCAGACGATGGCCAGGGAGAGAAAGAGCGCGGGCTCGGCGAAGGCGGAGAAGGCGGCTTCGCGGCTGGCTCCCATCCCCTCGAAGCTCGAGCCGGTGTCCAGGGCCGCTGCCATCGTGAAGAAGCGGCCGAGCCCGAGGAGATAGGCGAAGGCGACGACGTCTCCCGGAAAGCCGAGCGGCGAAGCGTTGGACGCGAGCGGCAGGACGAGGCCCGCGCAGAGCACGGCCGCGAGAGAGACGATCGGGCCCGCGCGGAAGATCCAGGTCGTCGTTTGACTGTAAACGGCCCCTTTTCGAAGGAGTTTCCACACGTCGGCGTACGTCTGCAGGAGCGGCGGCCCTGTTCTCCCGGCGAACCGCGCCTTTGTCCTGTTGATCACGCCTGGCAGAAGGGGCGGCACGGCGATCAGGAGCGCGACGTGAAGGGCGAGGTTTGTCATCGGATCAGCCGTCCGGCTCCCGCGAGCTGCCAGACGAGCAGCACGACCAGCGTCACGGCGATGTAGACCAGATAGAGCTGGAGCCGGCCCTGCTGGATCACCTTGAGCCGCGACAGGGCCTTGACCGCCCGCCGTGTCGCGGGGACGAGGAAGCGCTCTCCGGCCATGTCCCCCGCGTGCTCCTCGTAGCGGGCCTTCTCGGGGAAGTAACCGTCCGGCCTGACCTCGTGCACGCGCCGCGGGACGGCGCCGCCGAAGGGCTCGAGCACCGGCTCCGCGAAGGAGGCCGCGGTGTACTGCATGCGGGGTGTCGGGGCGGCGTAGCCGCAGCCCCACGTCGCCGCACGAGCGACGGAGCGCCCGCGCAGG
The DNA here is from genome assembly GCA_963741435.1 of uncultured Acidobacteriota bacterium. GTDB lineage: Bacteria > Acidobacteriota > Thermoanaerobaculia > UBA5066 > Gp7-AA6 > JAWOLE01. Next base: position 209,225 of record CAVUIX010000008.1, read on the forward strand.
AGGGTCCGGCGCAGGAGCGCCAGGAGTGCGACGAGCGCCAGGAGGACGACGGCCACGCGCGTGATCGCGGCGAGGGGCCCCACGGACGCCGCCGGGACCGAGGGGAGACGGCCGAGCTGCGTCGCCGCGGACGCCACGAGCCGGATCGCCGCAGCCGGCCAGATGCCGATCGCGACGCAGAGGAGAGACCCGAGGAGCATCGGCGTTCGCATCATGAGGCCCGTCTCATGCGCCGTCCGGGAGGCCTCGGTGCGAGGCTCGCCCAGAAAGACGACGCCGAACGCCTTCACGAAACAGGCGGCGGCAAGACCGCCGATGAGCGCGAGCGCCGGGATGACGGCCAGAGCCGCTGCGGCCCAGACATGCGGAAGACCTGGCACCGGCGGGGAACCGTGCGGCCCCACGAACCACCCGGAGCTCGCCTGGAAGGCGCCGACGTAGATCAGCCACTCGCTGACGAAGCCGTTCAAGGGGGGGAGGCCGCAGATCGCGGCCGAGCCGAGCAGAAAAGCCGCGGCTGTCGCCGGCATGCGGCGGGAGAGACCTCCCAGGGAATCGATGTCCCGCGTTCCGGTCGCGTGGAGCACGCTGCCGGCCGCCTGGAAGAGGAGGCCCTTGAAGAGCCCGTGGTTGGCGACGTGCAGCAGGGCGCCCGCGTATCCCAGAAAGGCGATCGAAGGGTTGTGGTGGCTCTGCCCGAGGAGCCCCACGCCGATGCCGAGGGCGATGATGCCGATGTTCTCGACGCTGTGATACGCGAGAAGGCGCTTCAAATCGTGCTGCGCGAGCGCGTGGAGGACGCCGGCCAGTCCGGAGACGACGCCGATCGCGATGAGGACGCCGCCCCACCATGCCGGCGGCGGGCCGAGAAACGTCAGCGTTCGAAGCAGCCCGTAGATCCCCATCTTGATCATCACTCCCGACATCAGGGCCGAGACGGGGCTCGGCGCGGCGGGATGGGCGTCGGGGAGCCAGATGTGCACGGGCCAGAACCCGGCCTTCGTGCCGAATCCCGCCAGGGCGAGCCAGAAGCAGGCCGCCGCGAGTCCGGCCGCGGGCGCCGCCGCGCCGGCAAGGGCGTCGAAGTCGTACGTGGAGCCGCCGCGGCCCAGGATCGCGAAGAGCACAAAGAGGAACACGACGCCGAGCTGCGAGGCGACGAGATACGTCATCCCGGCCCGGCGGACCTCCTCGCGCTCGTTCTCGTACGTGACGAGGAAATACGAGGCGAGCGACATGACCTCCCAGGCGATCAGAAAGAGGATCCCGTCTCTCGCGATGACGAGCGCCGCCATCGAGGCGACCAGGAGGTTGAAGAAGAAGAGAACAGGCGCAAGCCGCCGCTTGCCGATGTCGGCGGCGAAGTAACCTCCGCCGTACACCGCGGCGAGTCCCGACACGACGAAGACGCAGACGAGGAAGAACGAGGAGAGAGGGTCGAGGGCGACGTGGAGCTGTCCGACCGGCAGCGCCCACGCCGCCGTGATCGAGCCGCGGTCGCCGCGCAGAAGCGCCGCCGTGGCGGCGACCGCGCCGGCCGAGCAGGCGATGACGCTCCCGGCAGTCGCCAGACGCAGCGCGGTCCGGTCCGAGCGGCCTGCGAGGACGGCTGCGACAGCGGTCGCGCCGAGGAGGGCGACCGAGGCGAGAACGAGCCCCAGCACTACCGGGATTCCTTCTCGAGGACGGCGATGCGATCCAGGATGGCGTCCCGCGGCGCCGCGGCGTGGAGGAGTTGCTTCAACGCCTCGTCATGAAGCGCGGCGGCGAGCCTCGAGAGCATCCGCAGGTGATCCCGCACCGAGGGCGTCAGCAGCAGGAACAGGACCTGCACGGGCCGGCCGTCCATCGCGCTGAAATCGACGGGCCGGCGGAGGAAGCAGAGGAAGACCAGAGGCTGGTCGACGTGGACCACGACCGGGTCGCGCGGGTGCGGGATCGCGATTCCCTCCCCGACGCTCGTCGAGGCCAGGGTCTCCCGCGCGAGAAGGAGCTGATACAGCAGCGGCCTGTTCACGCTCGCGGGGATCCCGGGCAGCTGCGCCACGGCGGCCAGGACCTCCTCGCGCCGCTCCCCGGGCAGATCGTGGACGATGCCTCCGCGCTCGAGCGCGGCGTGGAGGCCGGGAGCCGGCTCGGCCGTCCCGTTGGGAGTGAACAGCTCCGGCGAAACCCGATGCTTGTGCAGGGCCGCCCACTCCTGGAGCGCGACCCGGTTGAAGAGGTACTGGTCGTGCACGCGGTGGGCCGGCAGGGAGCCCTTGCGAGCCCACCGGTAGACGGTCTGCTCGGATACGTTCAGCAGGCGAGCGACATCCCGCACTCTCAGGTCCATGGGGAGGCGGTTGACGTCCGAGTCAGACCCGGCGTCGCGCTGATCTGGCAGCCGGGGGCCGCCGCTCCCGGGCGGAACGCTTTTCGGGAAACCGGCTCAGCCGCTTCGAGGGCGTGACTTTCACCGGAGAGAGCTCGGGCCCGGCCTGCCCGCCGCCCGCGTTTTCGCCTTCTGCCG
>CAVUIX010000009.1:0-200017 GCA_963741435.1 uncultured Acidobacteriota bacterium
GCCCATCGCCTTCCTCAGGCCGATCTCGAAGCGGCGGTCGGAGAAGGAGATGAGCATCACGGAGAGCACGCCGACGCCGCCCACGAGCAGGACCGTCGCCGCCAGGCTGTCGAGCACGATCCGCCAGCCTCGCATCTCTTTCAGGAACTGGTTGTACCAGCGGGCCGAGATCTCCTCCAGGTCCTTGATCTCGATGTCCTCGATCCCGTGATGCGCCTGCTTGACGCGCCCGAGGATCATCGAGGAGACCTCGGTCAGGTCGCTGCGTTTCCCGAGCTTGACGGCGATCTGCGTGAGCTTGTGGTCCGGGTCCATGCGCGTCATGTAAGTCGAGATCGGGATCTGCAGCCCGTTGGCGTCGTACCAGATCTCCTCGGAGAAGATCTGCAGCTTGTCCTGGAGGCCGACGATGCGGAACGGGATCCCCTCGATGACGACGTCGCGGCCGACCGGGTCCGCGCCTCCGAAGAGCTTGGAGCCGAGAGTCGCGCCCACGATGGCGACCGTGCTGCGTCTCTTCTCGTCGTCCTCCGTCAGCCCCCGCCCCGACGCGATCGGGCGATTCATCAGCAGGCCGTACTGCGGGGTCACGCCCGTGACGAAGATGCGCTCGTTGCCGCCCGGGGTGCGCACCGAGGAGCGCCGCGTGGCGCGCGGAAGGAAGGCCAGCACCTTCGGGTTCTCCGCGCAGACGCGGGGAAGGTCCTCGTACCGCAGGCCCGGCGACATCGCGAAGCGCTTCTGCTCTTCGGAAGTTTCGGGCGCTTTCGGCACGATGACCGCCGTGCCGTCCCAGCTCATGCCCGCAAACCCGGTTGTCACCTTGTCCATCACGCCGTCCAGGACCGAAGTCATCACGACGAGCACGAAGACGCCAAGCATCAACAGCGTGAGCGTGAGCGTGGAGCGCAGCTTGTGGGCCCACAGCTCGAGGAGCCCGCCCCGCACCACCTCGGGGTACAGAGCGAGGTGCGTGCTGATCGAGTGGCCTTTCCGCTCGATTGGCGGTGCCTGTCAATGGAGCGCGTTGCTACTCACGCGCACCTCGCGTCCAGATTCCAGATTCCATCCAGCGATCCGTATGCCCCTGATCCGGACTTGGCCCCTGGAATCTGGAACCTGGAACCTGACTATTCATAGCGCAGCGCCTCCATCGGCGACTGCCGGCTGGCCTTGAAGGCGGGATAGAGCGCGAAGACGAACCCGAAGAGGCCGGCGAGCAGGAAGGCCCAGAGGAAGCTCTTCGGGTCCATGTAGAGGGGGATCTCGAGAACGGCCGTGATGGTCTTGGAGAACGCGACCCCGACCAGGAAACCGAGGACCGCGCCGAGACCCGAGAGGAGCATCGCCTCCGTCATGAACTCCTTGAAGACCTCGCGGCCGGAGGCGCCGATCGCCATCTTGACGCCCACCTCGCGCACGCGCTCCTTCAACGTGGCGAGCTGGATGTTGACGTTGACCATGCCGCCGCCTACGAGCGACACGATCCCGGCCAGCATGAAGATCATGTTGTAGACCTGCCCCTGGCTCCGGCGCTTCTTCACGCGCGCGGCGATGTCGTCGATGCGGACGTCCTCCTGGAGCCGGTGCGAAGTCTTCAGGGCCGAGGTCAACCCCTTGGTGAAGTCCTGCATCAGGTCCATGTTCGGGATCTTGAAGACGACCCGGTCGACGCGGTGGTAGGCGTCCCCCTGCATGCGCCGCGCGACCAGGGGGGCCGGCAGCGCCACGATGCGGTTGCGCCACGCGAAGACGTTGCCTTCGCTCTCGCGCCAGTGGAAGATCTTCTCCTTCAGGACTCCGACGACCGTCACGGGAATGTCCCCGACGCGGATCACCTGTCCGACCGGGTCTCCCGTGGGGAAGAACACGCTCGCGGCCTGGGCTCCCAGGACGCACACGGCGGACGCCTTGGCGATGTCTTCGGACGAGAAGACCCGTCCGCGCTCGATCTCGTAGCCGTTCAAAGGCAGGTAGTCGGCCGCGATCCCGGTGATCTGCCGCTCCTGGTCGGCGTAGGGGGAGCGCACGCGCAGGCGCGCGAACTTCTCGACGCTGACCGCGTCCACGACCTTCGCGCCGAGCCTCTCTCCGTCGGAGGCGTCATCGCGCCGCAGCCCCAGGTTCGCGTTCTGGAGCGCCGAGGGGGTCGTGCCGTCCTTGATCGCCGCCGAGGGCTGCACGTTCAGCTTGTCGAAGCCGCCGCGCTTGGCCCACGCTTCGTCGGAGTGCCGCCGCTGGCTGTCGGAAATGGAAAACCCTCCCAGCACCGACGCCACGCCCAGCATCACCCCGAGCGTCTGGAGGATCGAGCGTCCCAGGTTCTCCCGGATCTCGACCCATGCCGCGAGCGTGCGCTCGCGAAAAGCGCCGCTCAGCATGACGATTTCCTCACGCGGCCTCCGCGTCACGGATCAAGCCGTCGTACAGCTCCACCTGCCGCTGCGCCAGCGAGGCGTTGTGCGCGTCGTGCGTCACGAGGACCACGGTGTTGCCGTGAGCGTGGAGCTCCTGGAAGAGCTCGAGCACCTCGGCGCCCGTCTTGCGAATCGAGCGCCCCGGTCGGCTCGTCGGCCAGCAGGATCGCCGGGTTGTTCGCGAGCGCCCTCGCGATCGCGACGCGCTGCCGCTGCCCGCCCGAGAGCACCGCCGGCAGGACGTTGGCCTTCTCCGGGATGCCCACGCGCTCCAGCAGCTCCAGCGCCCGCCGGCGCCGCTCCCTGCGCGGAACGCCCGCGTAGAGCAGCGGCAACTCGACGTTGCGCGCGATCGAGGCCTTCGGAAGCAGGTTGTAGTTCTGGAACACGAAGCCGACCTTCTCGTTGCGGATTCGCGCGAGCGCCGGTCCCGACAGCCCCTCGACCGGCTCGCCGTCCAGGAGGTAGCGTCCCTCCGTCGGCGAGTCGAGACACCCGAGAATCGCCATCAGGGTGGACTTGCCCGAGCCCGATGGCCCGATGAGGGCGACAAACTCCCCCCGCGCGACTCTCAGGTCGATGCCGCGCAGCGCGTGAACCGCCACGCCATTGCTGCCGAATGTCTTCGTCAGGCCGTGAGTCTCGATGATGTTCATGTCCGCTCCGCTAAATCAGGTGCTAGGTGCTGGGTTCCAGGTGCTAGGCATTCGGTTGAGCTCCGGTCCCTGACACCTGACACCTGATACCTGACACCTGCTAATTGTCGTCGTCCTTCTCGACCTTCTTCTTGGTCGGGTCCTCGAGCGCGACCTCCTGTCCGGGCTTGAGGCCGGCGAGGATCTCGACGCGCTCGAGGGTCGCCACGCCCGCCTTGACCGGAACCACGTCGAAGTACTCCTTCCAGTGATCCGAGAGCCAGATGAACTTCATCCGGCCGGAGAGTCCCGACTTCGCGGCGGCGATCTGCTGGGGCTTCAAGTCCTTCTTCAAGCGATAGGCGACGGTCTCGCCGTCCTTGCGCTGCAGCGCCTCGAGCGGGATCGAGACCGCCTTGTCGCGCTTCTCGCCCAGGATCTCGACGTTCGCGCTCATGCCGGTCCTGTAGGCCTCCGAGAGCTCGTCGAGCGAGATCTCGATCTTGAAGACCTTGATCTTCTCGACCAGATCGGCCGAGGGCGCGACGAAAGTGACTTTCCCCGTGAAGATTTTCTGCGGATAGGCGTCGAGTGTGATCCGCACGGGCTGCCCCACGTGGACCTTGGCGATGTCCACCTCGTTCAAGTTCACGCGGATGATCAAGGACTTCAGGTCCGCGACCGTGAAGAGGACCGTCCCGGCGTTGAAGGAGGAGACGCCGGAAGTCACCGTCTCTCCCAGCTCGACCCCCTTCTTGATGACGACGCCGCTCATCGGGGCGACGACCCTCGCGTTCTGCGAGGACGCATTGCCCGAGATCGGGATGCCGCGGTCCTCGACGATCTGGTAGCGCATTTGCGCCGCCTTGAGCGCTTCGAGTGCCTGGTCCCGCTGGTTCTGCACGCCTTTGAAAGCGTCCGCGCCGAGGAGCCCCTGGTCATAGAGAGCCTTCTGCGAGGCGAATGTCCGCTCGGCGTCTTCGAGCTTCAGCTTCGCCTGGGTCAAGCCGCCCTGGGTGTCCGAGAGAATTTGCGCCTGGTTGACGTCCGGCTCGACTTCGGCCAGAACATCGCCGTTCTTGACGACCGCCCCCTCGCGCACCCGCAATGTGAGGATCCGTCCGGACACGGCCGACTTGACGTCCACCTTGGTGACCGGGTCCACGACGCCCACCTCGCGCACCGAGACCTGCAGCGGCTCCTCCTGGACCTTCCCGATCCGGAACGGGCTCGCGTCGGCCTTGGGATCCTTCTTGTCCCGGCTCCGCATGGCGACGATGGCCCCTCCCGCGATGATCAGGGCGGCCAGGCCCCAGATCCATCTCTTCTTGGCTTTTGTCATAACCCCTTCTCCGTCTATGCCTTACGATGAATTCGGGTGGTCCCTCGTGCAAGGAAGGCTCGGCGGCGCTCCCTGGGTCGGGACACCAGTCAATACGTTATTCGGCAAAGGAATGTTCGAATGCCAGTCGCCTCGCGGAGCAACACGAGTCTTCGGTCAGAATTGGCGTTCGTGACCTCGCTCGCTGCCGCGCTCCTCGCCGATCTGGACGCCTGCGACGCGGCGGTATCCGATGGCCGGGAACGAGCCTCGCTCGCCCGGATCCGCGAGTTCGTGAGCCGCTGTCCGGACGCCTGTTCCCGTGCCAATCCCGAGGGGCACGTCACGGCGAGCGCGATCGTGGCGCGGCCGGAAGACTCCGCCTTCCTTCTCGTCTGGCACCGCAAGCTCGCTCGCTGGCTCCAGCCCGGCGGCCACCTCGAGCCCGGCGACGAGTCGGTCTTCGCCGCGGCCCTGCGCGAGGCGCGCGAGGAAACCGGGATCGAATCCTTCACGTTCCCGATCGGCGACCGCATCCTCGGCGTGGACGTGCATCCCATCCCGGCGCACGGCCCCGATCCCGCCCACTTCCACTACGACATCCTCCACCTGTTCACCGCGCCGGAATCGCTCCCGCCTCTCCCGAAGGATTGCGCCCTCTTCACCCTCGACCAGGCCCTGGCCGCCGGCATCGACGATTCCCTCGCCCGAGCCCTCCGCAAAGCGACCGGCCTGCTCAGCCCCGGTCCCGCACACCGCACACCGCACACCGCACACCGAACCTGATGCTCCTCTACGCTCTTACGGTTTTCCTCGGAGCGTTCCTCCTCTTTCAGATCGAGCCCCTCATCGGGAAATTCATCCTTCCCTGGTTCGGCGGGGCGCCCGCGGTGTGGTCCACCTGTCTCCTCTTCTTCCAGCTCGTGCTCCTGGCCGGGTATCTCTACGCGCACGGTCTCGCCAGTCGCATGAGCCCGCGCGCGGCCCGCGTCCTGCACGGCGTTCTCCTCCTGCTCTCGCTGGCCGCGCTCTGCGCGCTCGCGCTCGCGTGGGGCTCCCCGATCCTCGCCGGTCCGGAGTGGAAGCCCGGCGACCCGGGGCACCCCGTCCGGCGCATCCTCCTGCTGCTCTCGACGAGCATCGGGCTCCCGTACCTGCTTCTCTCCTCGACGAGCCCTCTCGTGCAGGCGTGGGCCGCGCGCACCCATCCCGGAGCTCGCGTCTACCGCCTCTACGCCCTCTCCAATCTCGCGTCTCTCGCCGCCCTCGTGACCTACCCGACGCTCGTCGAGCGCCTCCTCCCACTACGCCTCCAGGCCTGGCTCTGGTCCGGAACCTACGCCGCCTTCGCCATTACTTCCCTCCTCTGCATCCGCCGCGCCGCTCCTCTCCCTCCCGACGCACCCTGTCATCCTGAGGAGCGAAGCGACGAAGGATCTCCTGTCCCTCCGTCAATCACAAATCACAAATCACCAATCACAAATCTCGTCTTCTGGTTCTCCCTCGCCGCCTGCGGCTCCATGATGCTCATGGCGACAACCAATCAGATGTGCCAGGAAGTCGCCTCGATCCCCTTCCTCTGGGTCCTGCCGCTCTGCCTGTATCTCGCCTCCTTCGTCCTCTGCTTCGAGAGCGACCGCTTCTACAACCGCGCTCTCTTCGGTCCCGCTTTCCTGGCCGCGCTCTGCTGGGCGGCCATCGTTCTCTTTCGCGGCTTCGTAGTGCCGATCCGCGTGCAGATCGCCGCTCTCTCCGCGGCCCTCTTCACGGCCTGCATGGTCTGCCACGGCGAGCTCGCGCGCTCGAAACCGCAGCCAGCGCGCCTGACCTCCTTCTACCTGACGATCGCGGCCGGCGGCGCGGCCGGCGGGATCTTCGTGGCGCTCATCGCGCCCCGCCTCTTCCGCGGCTTCTGGGAGATCCACGCCGCACTCCTTCTCTCCGGCGTCCTCGGCCTCGTCGCGCTCATCCGCGACCAGACGTCATGGCTGCATCGCGGCCGGCCGTGGCCGGCGTTCCTCGCGCTGGCCGCGACCGCCGCGGCCGTCTATTACGCGCGGGACCCGGATCTCTTCTCCTCGGCCCTGGCAAGACGGCTCTCCCTGCGTCTTCTCTTCTCTTCCGGCTCCGGGATCTTCGCGGTCGGCGCCGGCGCCGCCGCGATCCTTCTTCTGGCGCGGCTGCGCCTCCTGACGGCCCGCGGCAGGCCTTACCTCTCGGCGGCGTTCCTGGCCGGAGCGCTCGCTTTCGCGGGCATGCTCCTCGTCTCCGAGATCCAGTCCTTTCTCCAGTCGGCCGTCTCCGTGTCGCGCAATTTCTACGGCGTCCTGACCGTCGAGCGGCTCGGCGCCGGCGACACGGACGCCGAGCGCCTGGACCTGCGGCATGGCCGGATCGTGCACGGCTTCCAGTACAAGTCCCTCTGGAAGCGCTTCCTGCCGACGAGCTATTACACGGAGGGGAGCGGAATCGGCCTCGCGCTCGAGCACCATCCCCGCCGCGCATTTGGCCCGATGAATGTCGGCGTCGTGGGCCTGGGCGTGGGCACGATCGCCGCCTACGGCCGCGTGGGCGACACGTACCGCTTCTACGACATCAACCCCGCCGTCATCGCCCTCTCGACCGGCCCCGCGAGGCTCTTCACATACCTCGCCGACTGTCCGGCGAAGGTCGAGATCGCCGTCGGCGACGCCCGCCTCTCCCTCGAGCGGGAGATCGCGAGCCGCTCCGCCGCCCCCTTCGACGTCCTCGCCGTGGACGCGTTCACGAGCGACGCCATCCCGGTGCACCTGCTGACGAAGGAAGCCATCGCCATCGATCTCGCCCGCCTCGCGCGTCCCGACGGGATCCTGGCGCTCCACATCTCCAACCGACAGCTCGACCTCGAGCCGGTCGTCCGCGGCGTCGCCCGCTCCCTCTCCCTCCCGATGTGCGTCGTGGACAAGAACGAACGGGGTGACATCGCCTGGGCGACCACCTGGGTCCTCCTCTCCCGCGACCCCTCCGCCCTCGCCGTCCCCGAGATCGCCGCCGCCTGCGCCCGCCGCGAAACCGGCCCCTCCGTCCGCCTCTGGACCGACGACTACAGCAACCTCTTCGCAGTAATGAGGTGAGTAGGTGGTAGCTCGGAAACGGCCGCTCCTCGAGAGAGTCGGCAGTCGTTTCCCTTCGAATGGAGCGGAAAGATCGGCAAGGCCGCGAGCGTGCCTGACTCGCATGTCGAGAGAACCGGCCGCCGCTTCGATGGGTTCGTTCGCACAGGCAGCGTGGCGCCGGTCGCTCTCGTTCCATGCTCCGTCACCCATCGACCTCCTGCGAGGAAACGCCGCCATCTTCGCAGGTGGCTCATGAGTCCGGCTTACGCCGATGTGAAGGAGCCCGACGGTGGCGCCGGACGGAGACCATCGCGCGCGTGACGCAATGGACCTTCAGCTTCTTCAGACACCCTGGTCTTCAAACTCTCATCAACCGCCGTTCGCGCAGCGAACGCGCGGTCGAAAGCCGACCGGCGACAGGCCTCCGTCGGCCCGATTCTATCGCGATAGCGCTTGTCTACGAAGTACTCAGACTTTTTTCTCCTTCCAGCTGCCGCGGCGGAAGATCGTCACGCTGACGACGGCGAGGGTCGAGAAGGCGATGGCGATCGCCCAGAAGACTCCGCGCGGGCCGAGGCCGGCGCGGTGGGAGAGGACGTAGGCGAGCGGGATTTCCCAGAGCCAGAAGATGAAGAGGTTGATCCACGTCGGCGTCCAGGTGTCGCCGGCGCCGTTGAAGGCCTGCGTCATGACCATGCCGAAGGCGTAGAAGAGGAACCCGTAGCTCACGATGCGCAGGCAGTCCACGCCGTACGGAATGATCGCCGGGTCGCTCGTGAAGAGGCGGACGAGCGGCCGCGCGAGCGCGACGAACACGACGCCGACACAGCCCAGAAAGACCATGTTGTACTGCGCCGCCTTCCAGACGGAGCGCTCCGCGCGGTCGGGTTTCTTCGCGCCGAGGTTCTGGCCCACCATCGTCGCCGCGGCGTTGGACATGCCCCACGAGGGGAGGATCGCGAAGACGATCATCCGCATGCCGATCGTGTAGCCGGCGAGCGCGGCGCTCCCGAAGCCCGAGAGGATGCGCACGAGGCCGATCCAGCTCGCCGTTCCGACGGCGGCCTGGAGGATGCCGTTGCCGGAAACGCGGAGCAGGCGCAGCATCGCCGCGGGCTCGATGACCATGTGCTCCCGCCGGATCGCGACGCGCCCCTTCCCGCGCGCCAGGATCACGAGCTGGACGAGGACGGCCGTGCCGCGGCCGCAGGTCGTCGAAACGGCCGCCCCCATGACGCCGAGCCTCGGGAACGGGCCCAGACCGAAGATCAGGCAGGGATCGAGCGCCAGGTTGATGATGTTCGCCAGCCAGAGCACGCGCATGGCGATCGCCGCGTCCCCGGCTCCGCGAAAGATCGCATTGATCAGGAAGAGCAGCAGGATGACGACGTTGAATCCCAGCATGATCCGCGTGAAGCCGGAGCCCGTCCGGATGAGATCCCCCGAGGCGCCCATCGCGGCGAGCAGCCGCGGCGCCGCGAGGAACCCCGCGATCCCGATCGGCACCGCCACGCAGACGCCGAGCGCGATCGAAGAGAACGCCGCTTTCGCCGCGCCGTCCAGGTCCTTTTCCCCGACGCGGCGCGCCACCGTCGCCGCGGCCCCCATCGAGAGCCCGATCGCCACCGCGTAGATGAGCGCGAGCATGGACTCGGTCAGCCCGACCGTCGCCACGGAGTCCGCGCCCAGGTGCGCCACCCAGAAGACGTCCACGACCGCGAACACCGACTCGAGCACCATCTCGAGCACCATCGGCACGGCCAGCAGCACGATGGCGCGCCCGATCGCCCCCTCGGTGTAGTCCTGCCGCGATCCGCGCAGCGCCTCGCGGATCGTCGCCCACGCTCCGGCCGGCCGACCTTGCGGCGCTGGTGTCGCTGTGACCCCGATCGTGTCGCTCACGTCAAGCCGCTTTCATTTGAGGTCCAAGGTCTAATGTCTAAGGTCCCGGGGCCCGACATTAGACTTTAGACCTTAGATTTCTCAATTCTTCTCGTCCGCAACAGCGATGTGGCTGACATGCGACAACTTGAGGCCCTTCAGCAAGTTATCAAGTCACCGCTGACTCAAGTTCGAATCCGTCGCATCTTGACTTACGCTCTTTTTACGCCTATGTTGGCTTTTTGTTTCTTCGGGGACCTTAGACCTTAGACCTTGGACTCTCTCGTATGCCCAATCCTCTGCGACTCGAAGACATCGTCGAGAAGGCGCTGGCCGCCAGGCCGAAGAGCCGCCTGCTCGCGGGCCTGGGCGCGAAGATCACCGTCGCGTCGGACCTGCCGCCGCGCCGGGAAATCCAGGAGCGCCTGGCGGCCGGCGTCGAGCCGCTCGATCGCCTCCTCTCGGGCGGGCTGCCCCGGGGATTGGTCGAGCTCGTCGGGCGCCGCTCGAGCGGACGCTTCTCGATCGGCCTCGCGGCGCTCGCCTCCGTCACCTCGGCCGGAGAGCCCGCCGCGCTCCTGGATCCGGAGGAGAACCTGGACCCTCAGGCCGCGGCCGCGGCAGGTGTGGACCTGGAGCTTCTCCTCTGGGTGCGCCCGCGCCGCGTCAAGGAAACGCTCGCCGCGGCGGAGATGCTGCTCGCGGCGGGCTTTCCGCTCGTCGTCGCGGACCTGGGTCTCTCCGCGCGCGGCGGACGCTTCGTGCCCGACGCCGCCTGGATCCGCCTCGCGCGCGCGTCGCAGGCGCAAGGCGCTTCTCTTCTTCTCCTGACTCCCGACCGCATGAGCGGCATCGCCGCCGACGCGGTCGTCACCGCCGACGCCCCCCGTCCCCTCTGGCGCGGCTCCGGCAAGTCCCCCCGCCTCCTGGCCGGCCTCTCCTCCCGCCTGACATTACAGAAACTCGCCCGAGCCGCCCCCGCCACCACCTCTCGCTCTCCTCACTCTCGCCTCTCCCCCCGGGAGAGGCCGGGGTGAGGCGCAACGAACGCCGACCCTTGTCATCCTGAGGAGCGAAGCGACGAAGGATCTGCCCCCACCCTAATCCGACAGAGACCGGAGCAGATCCTTCGCTGCGCTCAGGATGACAGAACTCCAATCACCAATCACCAATCACCAATCACCAATCTCCTCCGCCCCTCCCTACCACCTGCACACCTACCACCCACCACCTCCCCCCTGATGCTCGCCTGCCTCCAGGTCCCTCTCTTCCCCCTGGCCGCGCGCCTGCGCAGCGAGCCGGACCTGAAAGGCGACGCCGTCGCCATCTTCGAAGGCAACGGCAACGCCGCCCGCGTCGTCGCCGCCGCGCGCCGGGCGCGGGAGAAGGGCATCCAGCCCGGAATGACGCTGCCCCAGGCCCGCTCCATCTGCCCCGGCCTGACCGTGCGCGCCCGCGACCTCGAGAGCGAGCGCGCCGCCCAGGAAGCCCTCCTGGAAGTCGCCGACACCTTCTCCCCCAGAGTCGAAGACGCCGGCGAAGGCCTCGTCTATTTGGACCTCGAAGGTCTTCCCGCTTTAAGAGCAGTCGACAGTCGACAGCCGACAGTCGACAGTGACTGTCATCCTGAGGAGCGAAGCGACGAAGGATCTGCTCCCGTAACCTCAATCACAAATCACAAATCACAAATCACAAATCTCCAACTCTCTTTCTCCCGCGACATCATCCACGCCGCCGAAAAATCCTCTCTCCCTCTGCGCGTCGGGATCGCGAATTCCAAGCTCGCCGCGCGCGTCGCCGCCGGCCTCCCCGATTCGCCCACCGTCGTGCCCGAAGGGGAAGAGCGGCAGTTCCTGAGCCGCCTCCCTCTCTCGCGCCTCGCGCCGCAGATCGACATCGCGGAAACGCTCGAGCGCTGGGGCATCCGCTCGATCGGCGAATTCGCGCGCCTCCCGGAAGGCGAAGTCGCGAGCCGCCTGGGAGAGCTCGGCCGCGAGCTTCACGCCGCCGCGCGCGGGATCGATCCGCGCCCGCTCGAGCCGAGAATGCCTCCTCCCTGCCTCTCCGAGGGGATGGACCTCGAATGGCCGCTCGTCACGCTCGAGCCCTTCCTCTTCCTCGGCAACGCGGCGCTGGAGAGGCTCGTCGCGCGCCTGGAGTCCCAGGGCCTCGCCTGCGTGAAGCTCGAGGTCACCCTGAAGCTCGATCCCGACGGCTGCGACGCGCGCTCGATCGCGCTGCCCGCGCCCACGCGCGAGGTCAAGACTCTCCTGACGCTCATGCGCCTGGAGCTCGAGGCCCGCCCGCCCGGCGCTCCCGTTTCCGGCTTCACCTTCGCGGCGCATCCGGACAAGCCGCGCCGCGCCCAGCTCTCCCTCTTCGGCCCCGCCGCCCTCTCGCCCGACCGCCTCGCGACCACGATCGCGCGCCTGGCCGCCCTGCTCGGCGCCGATCGCGTCGGCTCCCCCCGAGCCGTCAACGGCCACCGCCCCGAACGCTTCACGCAAGTGTCTTACTCTCCGCCGCCCCCTCCCACCCTCGCCCGCCCTCCCCGAACCGGCCGAGGCCTCCTGGCCGTCCGGGTCCTCCGCCCCCCCATCGCCCTCGAGGTGATCGTCGAGAGTCGCCTGTCATCCTGAGGAGCGGAGCGACGAAGGATCTGCTCCCGTCTCTCCCGCAATCACCAATCCTCCCTGTCATCCTGAGCGCAGCGAAGGATCGTCAGCGGTCCCACGACTCTTCAATCACAACCTTCTCTCCGCCTCCTCTCACTCAAGACAATCCTCCCCTGACGCCCAGCCCTCCATTTCCGGCTCCGTGAAGGTCGCCTCCGGCCCCTGGTCACCTCGCAGGAAGGCTGCTCGACAACTCCCGCTCACATCACAACGCAGTCCTCCCTGAGGGGAGAGCCTCGCGCTGCGGGAGCGAGATCGCCGAGGCTCAGGCCCGCTGAGTCCGCTCCGGGCGAATCGCGTCTGGTGGTCCCAGACCCCGAGCCCGCGCGACCGCGACTACTGGGACGTCGAGCTCTCCGATGGCGCCCTCTACCGGATCTACCGCGACCGCAAGACCGGCGCCTGGTTCGCCGACGGAATCTACGACTGAACTTGACGGCGATCGATACGTTATGTACATATAATCTCGTGGTCGATGTGTGAATGGGATCGGAACGAAGGCAGCTCTCGAACATCACCCTAGCTCTCCCGAGGTGACTTCTCCGAAGGTCAAGCATCTGGCTGTCGAGCGAGACGATCCGTCTCCGCTCTCACCGAGACTCTCGAGGACCTCGTCGCGAACGACGCGTACGCAGAAGCGCGACGGTCGGCATGACCTGAGCATCCCCGGGACCTCGGACGTTCGGCAGATCACCTGGACCGAGACGAGCTCCATGAGCGCCGCTAGAATGCAGGCAGTTCGTAGACACCAACGTCCTCGTCTACGCGTACGACCGTACGCCGGGGAAACACGACAAGGCCCGGAGCTCTGACGAGCTTCTGCACACGGCAAGGCTGCCTGAGCATGCAGGTCCTCCAGGAGCTCTTCGTGTCATTGACACGGAAGATCACAAGCCTCTCGAATCCGCCGAAGCGACGATGCGTGTCGCTGATCTTGCCGATGGAACGTTCACCTTCCGGGAGCCGCAACCTGTTCTGCCGCTATCGACTTGGCGCGCGCGAACTGCGAGTCTCGTTTCCGGGAGCCAGTGTCGAAGCGAGCGGCTTCGGCGCGGATCCTCTGGAGGAAGACCTGAGCGACGGCAATCCTATGCAGGCAGTGCGGTTCCACGTCCGATTCCCGGGTGAGAACGAGGATCACGGTCCGGTCGGCGCACGAAGATGCATGGCCGGAACCGAGAGAAGGCTCAACCGCGGCCGACTGCGGCAAGACCTACCATGGACCAGCTGATCGATCTCCACGGCGGCTCCGCGAACAAATGCACCAGTCGAGCTGAGAACCTGCTGGCTTGAGGCCACGCTCCGGCGCGTCCTTCGCGAGGAGTTTCCGAAACGAAATGCTCGCGCGGCGGGTTCCAGAGGACGGTGACCGGAGCGCACAAGGAGGACAGTCGATGCCAACCATTTCCACAGACGGAGTGATCAAGCAACTGCTGGCCGTGCTGGCGGAGGCCTTCGACGGCCCGGCGCAGGAGTGGAGCTACTTCACCGACCACGGCGCGGATTCCGGCCTTCTCGGCACGCTCGCGGGCTTGACCGCCGCCGACGCCTCGCATATCTGGAGCGGCTCGACCATCGCGGCCCACGCGAACCACCTGCGCTTCGCCCTGGCCGCGTCCGCCGCCTGGATCGCCGGGGACCGAACCTCCCGCGACTGGAGCGAGAGCTGGAGCATGAGCGTCGTGGACGAAAAGGCCTGGCGCCGTCTGCAAGAGGAGATACGCAGCGGTCATCGCGATCTGCGCCGCGCGATCGAGTCTCACGCCGCATCCAGCACGGAAGCCATGGGGGGCGCGCTCGCCGCCGTGGCTCATTCCGCCTATCACCTCGGCGCCATTCGCCAGAAGGTCGTGGCCGCGCGGTCCGCCGCCGACTCGAAGGCAGACTCCGAGCGTGGCCGGACCCGCGACGAGCTCCACGAACGCCACCCGGAGAAGAAGACGAAATGACGGAAGAGCCCCTCTCCACCGTCACCCCATTCCCCGGCACGGTCCCCGGCCAGCACCAGCCCCCCAAGCTCCTCGACCGCGTCCGCATCGCCATCCGCACCCGCCACTACTCCCTGCGCACCGAGGAGGCCTACGTCGGGTGGATCAAGACGTTACATCTTCTTCCACAACAAGCGCCACCCTGCCGAAATGGGGGAGCCGGAGATCAACGCTTTCCTGTCAGGCCTCGCCGTAAAGGAACGAGTCAGCGCTTCGACTCAGAACCAGGCCCTCTGCGCTCTCCTCTTCCTCTACCGCCACGTCCTCGAGAAGCCCTTCCCGCAGCTCGAGAACCTCATCCGCGCCAAGCGTCCGATCCGCCTGCCCGCCGTCATGACTCGCGCGGAGGTCCGTTCGCTCCTCCACCGCCTCTCCGGCGAGGAACGGCTCATCGCGACTCTTCTCTATGGCGCCGGCATGAGGCTGCTCGAATGCCTGCGGCTGCGGGTCAAGGACATCGAGTTCGGGCTGAACCGGATCATGGTTCGGGACGCGAAGGGCCAGAAGGATCGCTTCGTTCCTCTTCCGATCGTCGCCAGGCCAGCGCTCGCCTCCACCTGGCTCGCGTCAAGCGCTGCACGAGAAGGATCTGTCCGCGGGAACGGCTCGGTCTACATGCCGAATGCCCTTGAGAGGAAGTATCCGTCCGCCGACCGGGAATGGGGCTGGCAGTGGGTGTTTCCCGCCAGAGACTTCGGAGGACCCGCGCTCGGAAGCCGGGCGGCGGCATCATTTGCACGAAACGATCGCTCCAACGCGCCGTCAAGGAAGCCGTCCGCGAAGCCGGGGTCAAGCGCCAGGTCGGACTGCCATACCTTGCGCCACTCCTTCGCGACCCACCTGATCCAGGACGGCTATGATGTCCGAACGGTTCAGACCTCCTCGGCCACAAGGATCTCAGAACCACCATGATCTATACGCACGTTTTCAATCGTTCCGGCGGTCAGGGCGTGCGGAGCCCCGCCGATGCTCTCGAGGGCAAGGACTGAACGAGCCAACCCCTTGACTCAATTCCGCTTCCCTGTGGGTCTTGCGCTCAACGAGCAGAATTCGCCGATTGGTGCTCGTCTCCGCGAATGTTAGGCGACCGAAATCTTAATGAAAACCGTCGCCTAAAAAACCAGGCTCAACACGGCCGCAAGCGAGATAATCCCAGAGGGCCCATGATGATAGCCCTCCGACGCCACTCATCCTCTTTCTATGTTATGCGACAACGCATTGTCGCGTTTGCTCGCCAGGATTGGGACGCCTAATACATGTTCGGCGACACGGAAGGCACGGTCGGGCTGAGATGATCGATGGCGCCGAGGTACCGCTTGCCGGTCGCGAGCCTATTGCGTTTACCGATGATCGTCGGCCTCTTTGCGGTTCGCCTGTTCGCGGAGGCTCTGGCTCTCGGGCTTCACGAGTCGGTGCTGGGCTGCCGACGCCGGATGCGGCGCGCCCGTGCCGCGTCCATGCGAGCGGTGGCCGCGATGTACTACTACCGACCGGCAGTGGGCTCGGTTCGTAGACGGCGGGCTATTGGCTGTTCTGGGCTCTCGTCGTCCTGGCGCTCATCATGTGGCTCAACCGTGATCGGATTGGGCGTCTCGGGTAGCGGCGTGGAGTGCGCGTCGCCGAACCCGCGGCTGCAGCGGACTCGCTTGCGCTCGCCGCTGAGCCGCCAGCCGTTCGGCGACTCGCGAAGAATGTGAGAGGGCCGGGGCAGACGGCATCCACCCGCGTTGTCGGCCCGCACCCGCATCGTGCACCCGTTCCGTCCTGGCCGGCGCCGGCAGAGATCTCGCCGCAGGAGCGCCCGGCCCTTCCGTCTCAACGGTTTCCGCGCAAGCGCAAGCTCCGGCCCGTTGAACAGCAGCTCGGCGCAGGCGTATCGTCCAGCCATGTCCCGTCTCATCAACCAGCTCTCGCCGAACCCGCGGCTGCAGCGGACTCGCTCCGCTCCGCTGCGCTCGCCGCTGAGCCGCAAGCCGTTCGGCGACACGCGAGAAATGTGAGGGGCCGGGCAGGCAACCACCCGCGTCGCGGCCCGCACCCGCATCGTGCACCCGTTCCGTCCTGGCCGGCGCCGGCCGAGATCTCGCCGCAGGAGCGCCCGGCCCTTCCGTCTCAACGGTTTCCGGCGGCGCAAGCTCCGGCCCGTTGAACAGCAGCTCGGCGAAGGCGTATCGTCCAGCCATGTCCCGTCTCATCAACCAGCTCTCGCCGAACCCGCGGCTGCAGCGGACTCGCTCCGCTCCGCTGCGCTCGCCGCTGAGCCGCAAGACGTTCGGCGACATCGAGCGAAGGGCATGCCGTAGTGAATAGGTCGATAGCTGGCGCGATGGCGTTCTTCGCTATCGGGGTGGCCTTTCTCGCAATCGGGTACTCAGGGCAGCGCGCGTTTGTGGCGATCGGCGCGGCTTTCCTTTTCATCGGGTTCGTTTTCATCGTGCGTCAACGCCGTTCCGGTGGCCTGAAATGACTCACGCGCCGAACCCGCGGCTTCAGCGGACTCGCTTGCGCTCGCCGCTGAGCCGCAAGCCGTTCGGCGACCCTGAAGGCGGAAGACTAGGACGGACTGGCCTGTTGGTACGTAATAGCGAAAGAGGTGGCCGCATTAATGAGGCGAAGCGCTCGAATTGCCCTTGCCGGCCTCGCTATTCTCGCTAATGCCTGCCACGAGGATTCTCCTCCAACCGCTCCTCAGATGGTTACGCCAACCATTACCTCAACCTCGACCCCGACTCCCACGCCAACTCCAGTGCCCTGCGTCAGCTTGGCAGGAGGCTACGACCTTCGCGCGAGCGGGGACAAGTGCCTGATCATCCCGATTCCGTTTGGCACAGGCGTTCTGCAGGATGGCTGTACGATCCGTTTCTTTCTCCGCCTCGACAGCGGCAGCGCTCGTGGAGAGATAAGCGGAAACTCGATTGCCTTCACGTGGTCAAACAGTGGGTGCAAACCGGACTTGACGGGAACGGGGACGTTCGAGCCCGACCCTGGAACACCAGGACGTTACGTAATCCGAGGAACTGTCTCGGGACCGGCGGAAGGCGAATCCGTTACAGGGCCGTGCTGCACGCGGGTAGACTTTACGCTACTGCCAAGATGACCAGCAGCCCGCCGAACACGGCGCTTCAGCGGACTCGCGGCCGCCCTGCGGGCGGCCGCTCGCCGCTGAGCTTTAAGACGTTAGGCGACCCTCACGCTCGGTCGTCGCGGGCCAAGGAGAAGACCCGATGAAGGCAGCCAAGGCCACCGCTTCCGCGCCTGCCGGTGCCGAAGCGCAATTGAGGGTCTTCATCGGCAAGTTTGGCCCGAAGGACCGACAGCTGATTCCGCGGTGCGAAAGACGATACGCAAGCGGCTCCCGACGGCCAACGAGTTGGTTTGGGACAAGCTACAACTTCTTCGTAATCGGGTACTCCCCGACAGAGCGCCCGTCCGACGCCGTTGTCTCGATCGCTGCTCGGGCAAACGGATTAGGCCTTTGCTTTATTCGTGGCGCGGGTCTTCCGGATCCCAAGAAGTTGCTTCTCGGGTCCGGCAATCAGACTCGCTTCATTCGCCTTGAGTCAGCCGGGGTACTGGCACGTCCGGAGGTCGAAGCGCTGCATCACTGCCGCAATTGCTCAAGCGAAGGCGCGTTTCCCAGCCACCGCGCGCGGTAGGCTCATCATCCGGTCCGTATCGGCGAAGCAACGGCCACGCCGCAGGTTGGCGAAGTGACGGGAAATCCGCCGCCTAACCCGCGGCTGCAGCGGACCGCCCTGCGGCTGCCGCTGAGCCGCCAGCCGTTCGGCGACTCGCGAGAAATGTGAGGGGCCGGGCAGGCAACCACCCGCGTCCGGCCCGCACCCGCATCGTGCACCCGTTCCGTCCTGGCCGGCGCCGGCCGAGATCTCGCCGCAGGAGCGCCCGGCCCTTCCGTCTCAACGGTTTCCGGCAAACGCCAGCTTCGGCCCGTTGAACAGCAGCTCGGCCCAGGCGTATCGTCCCGCCATGTCCCGGCTCATCAACCAGCTCTCGCCGAACCCGCGGCTTCAGCGGACTCGCTCCGCTCCGCTGCGCTCGCCGCTGAGCCGCAAGTCGTTGGGCGTCGGAAGTGCCTCCGTGGCTTAACGTTAGATCCCGGGGGGCTAGGGCGTAGAATCGTGCAGTTGAAAATTCGGGAGGTAATCAGGTTGATCGAAGATGATGGATGGCGGCAGGTGAGGACGACTGGCAGTCACCGCCAGTTCAAGCATCCTTCGAAGTCTGGTTTGGTCACCGTTGCTGGAAAGCCAAGTCTGGACGTCCCGCCAGGTACGCTCAAGAGCATTCTGAAACAGGCCGGTCTGAAGTCGTAAAGAGGTCCCAGATGGATTACGTCGTTATTCTGGAGAAAGGCAAGAAGAGCTTCGGTGCATACGTGCCGGACCTCCCGGGCTGTGTGGCTGTCGGAAAGACGAAACGGGAAGCACTTCGTTTGATTCGCGAGGCAATCGAGTTCCATCTCGAGGGAATGCGTGAGGACGGTCTTCCTATCCCTGAGCCAAGCTCATCGACCGAGCTCGTCAGCGTCTGACGGACTCCCCGCCCAACAACGCGCTGCAGCGGACTCGCTGCGCTCGCCGCTGAGCTTTGAGACGTTCGGCGACACGCGAGAAATGTAAAGAGCCGGGCAGGGAAGCACCCGTGTCGCGGCCCGTACCCGCGTCGTGCACCCGTTCCGTCCTGGCGGGCGCCGGCCGAGATCTCGCCGCAGCAGCGCCCGGCCCTTCCTTCTCAACGGTTTCCGTCTTACGCAAGCTTCGGACCGTTGAACAGCAGCTCGGCCAAGG
Organism: uncultured Acidobacteriota bacterium; assembly: GCA_963741435.1. GTDB lineage: Bacteria > Acidobacteriota > Thermoanaerobaculia > UBA5066 > Gp7-AA6 > JAWOLE01. The sequence continues at coordinate 18,821 of CAVUIX010000009.1, forward strand.
CGTATCGTCCCGCCATGCCCCGGCTCATCAACCAGCTCTCGCCGAACCCGCGGCTTCAGCGGACTCGCTCCGCTCCGCTACGCTCGCCGCTGAGCCGCCAGCCGTTCGGCGACATCGAGCGAAGGGCATGCCGTAGTGAATAGGTCGATAGCTGGCGCGATGGCGTTCTTCGCTATCGGGGTGGCCTTTCTCGCAATCGGGTACTCAGGGCAGCGCGCGTTTGTGGCGATCGGCGCGGCTTTCCTTTTCATCGGGTTCGTTTTCATCGTGCGTCAACGCCGTTCCGGTGGCCTGAAATGACTCACGCGCCGAACCCGCGGCTTCAGCGGACTCGCTTGCGCTCACCGCTGAGCCGCAAGCCGTTCGGCGACCGCGTGCGAAGCCAAGATGTCGTCTAAGTCCTTCCTAAGCATTGTGGCGTTGCTAGTACTTATTGTTCCGGCGCGAGTCGAACCGAGCGGCGATCCTGTACCTCAAGGATCTGCGGCGGCGCTTCCGGCAGAGTTCGAGGAAGTGAAGCGAACCACCTTTCGGATTTGGGGCTCTCACGGTGATTTCGAACCGTCCCTGGATTGTCGTTTTCTGTATTTTGGCGAAAACGGTCCCGACGGTCTTGCGTTGAAACGAGCCTCCCTGGCTGACGGTACGGTCGTGACCGTAGTTGGAACGCCTGGGGAAGAGGCTTACGGGTTGGCAGCCATTCCCGGCGATCCGTCCCGTCTTGTGCTTAGGTGGCAGATAGGGCTCGGGGCCGCATCGCCCTATGGCGTTTCGGTTCTCGACCTGAACAGCCTCAAAGAGCAGAAGCTCGATGTAGGGAGCAGCGGGGGCGACGGCCGGCTTCACGTGTCCCCATCCGGTCGCTTCTTGGCGACCGGCACCGCCGCCGTGAGTCTGCCGCCTCACGGTCCCTGGTATCCGAGTCAGATCTCTGTGTTTTCACTGGCGACGGGAAAGCGAGAGTTTGTCTACAAGATTCCTTTCCACGATGAACAAGTGATGGTCCCCGGGCCGAACGACGAGAAGTCGGAAGAAGCTAGGGTTCGGATACCGGACACGACACACGTTGACTGGACGAGCGATGACGTGCTGGTGCTTGCGAACCGCGTAGAGACGGCATTTCGACGGCGCGACGATGCGTCGTGGACGAGGTGCAAAGCGACAGGCAAGTACGTGGCCCAGACTGGAACGGTTTGGAGGGTTTACGCTGGGGAACACCTGAGGTTGCGCAGAACATGGGAGGGACAGGCGGTCGATCTGGCACCCGAGGCGCTGTTTGGCGAGGGACCAGCAAAAGTTGTCTACTACAACCTGCCAGACTACGCGGTCGTGGTCCGGGTCAGCGGAAGGCGTGACGGTTGGGATACTGTTGACGTGGTAGTTCTGAAGTGGAGGGCTACGCCGAAGCTGTAACCAGCACACAAGTCCTTGCCGCGCCGAACCGGCGGCTGCAGCGGACTCGCTCCGCTGCGCTGCGCTCGCCGCTGAGCCGCAAGCCGTTCGGCGCCAACGCGAGGCAGGGAAGTGAGGCGCGGTAGAATGTCCTCCAACATGGACGTCAAGTTCACCGCGGTCTACCGCAAGGTCCCAGAGGGGTTCATCGCCTTCGTGGAAGAACTCCCGGGTGCGAACACCCAGGGTTCCACCTTGGAAGAAGCGCGGACGAACCTGGAGGAGGCGGTCGCCCTGGTTCTAGAGGCGAATCGGACGCTGGCCGAGGAGGAACTGAAGGGGGCGGAGGTAATCCGTGAACCTTTCACGGTCACGCGTTGAAGCGAGCCGACCTGGTTCGCCATCTCGAACAGCATGGCTGCGAATTCCTTCGCGACGGTGGACGGCATTCGGTATACGTGAACCGAACTGCTCGCAAGTCCTCCACGGTGCCGCGTCATCGCGAGATCAACGAGAACCTCGCGCGCAAGATCTGCCGGGATCTCGAGGTTCCACAACCGTAACGCCGAACAAGGCGCTGCAGCGGACTCGCGTCCGCCCTGCGGGCGGCCGCTCGCCGCTGAGCTTTGAAACGTTAGGCGTCTAGAAGTCACATTGATGTCCAAAGTGGTTGCGTTTGCTCTCGCTCTCGCTACCCTCCTTGGCGGCGATCCGCGCAATCTCGGCGAGCGAAAGTTCCCAATCTCAGTGAAAGTCACCCCGCGGATGGCGACCTTCAGGCTCGGTGAGCCGCTGCTGTGCGACGTCACCATCTCGAATGGACTAGCCTGGGAGATAGGCTTATCTACCTTTTCCCTCGCGCCGAACGACTGGAACGGCGAAACGGCGCCGCTTTCGCTCGTAGACATTTATCGCGAACCCGATCCCGTCAGCCGACCGGCCGACTGGATGCCCCATATCGGGAACGTAATCGTGGAAGGCATGGCACGCTATCCGATAAAGCCAGGCGGAAGCCTCTCGATCTTGGTGGACCTGCGGAAATGGAAGTTGGTGGGTGGGTGGACATCGGGGCGATATCGCGTGGACATGCGGGTCAACCATATCGGGCTCGATTCGTACTCCAACGTTTCGGTGATGAGCGACCTTGCTGAGTTCATTATTCGATAAGCGCTGGCCGCCTAACCCGCGGCTGCAGCGGACGCGCTTGCGCGCGCCGCTGAGCCGCAAGCCGTTAGGCGCCCGTGGCAGCAGCGGCACCGCGAGACCTGGAGGTTGAGCATGCTAAGGACTTCTGGCTTGATATTGCTCTGCGCCACCGCAGCTTCCGCCGTAATGCGAGCAGAAGAACCTGTTAACTCTGCGAGGCTGCTTTCTGACATCAGGGAGAACCTGCGAATCTACGCCGAGGACGCAAAGAATCGGCAGTCTGAGCTCTCGCGGAAGGTCCAGGTCCTGAGAACCCTGGGAGATGCCGGAGACTTTATTTCTACCTTCTCTACGAGCCTTTCTCTCGACAAGGCTCGGGGCAAGTTGGCGGACGCACGGCGCATGGCAGAAGCCGACCCGCCGCTTTTGGAGCCCGTCTCCTCGGTTCTTGCTGCCGTAGATGAGCTGATCAACCGGTCGGGCATGACACAGGCTCCAGATCAGATGAAAGCAAAGGTCTTTGTGGCAGTCAGCCGGCTCGAAGAGCACATCGTGCAGCAGGTCGCTGTGCTGGAGGGGGAGGCGAGCACGCTCGAGAACATGGAGCGCGGCTTACACCTAGTCCAATCTGCTCTGCGCTCGGTCGTGACCAGCGGCCTGACGACCGTTATTCACGTTCGAAGGCTGGCAGCAAAGTGAACACTATGCGTCGGGCGCCTAACCAGCGGCTTCAGCGGACGCCGTCGGCTTCGCCGCCGTCGCCGCTGAGCCGCAAGCCGTTCGGCGACAGGCATCTTGGCCTCAGCCGGCTGCTACGGAAGACTGTGACCGCACTTGTAGCCCTCCTACCGGTGGTTACCTTCGCGACGGGCCTGAGCGATGCAGAAAGTGTCACGCGGAGCGTCGAGTCGCAGCTGAAGCTAATGAAACGAGTCACGTTCTCGGTCGGCGGCGCCCATTCGGATATTGAAATCGCGTCCGACCGGACCGCTATCTACTTCATAGAGAACGGGACCGAAGGGATGGTGCTAAAAAGAGTGTCGTTCAGCGACGGAATCCCGCATATCGTGGCTCGCTTCGAGTCCGCTTTCATTGGCCGCGTCTTTTCGATCCCGGGAGAAAGCGACCGTCTCATCGTCGCAAAACTATATGGCGACGCTACGGCGCCGTGGGACCTAGTCTTTCTCAGTCTAACCAGCCGCGAAGAGACACGGATTGATGTTGGCCTAGAAGGCAGTGACGGCCGGGTAGTGATGTCGCCCGCCGGACACCTGTTTGGACTTGGAACGCGACACCAGTGCGTCATGGTCATGGATCGTCCTTTCTGTGGTGTCAATGCGTTTTCGGTGGTTGATGCTAAGAACGGCAAGGAAGTCTGGAGCTTTCCCTTGCCAAGGGAGAAGGTGTCATCTCAGGCATCGGAGAACAGCTCGCCATCCGACTCGCGGAGCGAGATACTTGTGGCCAGAAGAGTACAGAAGGCAGGTTGGTTGGGCGACGATGTGTTGGTTCTCGGTACCTCGGGCGCTGCTCCTCAATTCTCGTGGATAGAGCTGAGGCGGCACAGCGATGGCAGATGGTCGGAATCGCGTCTAACAGGCTGCTGAAAAAGGCGGTTTTCAGTTGACATGGCAGAGGCTGGGCTGCACCTTGAAGGAATGCGAGGAGAAAGAGAGAAGCAGCCCGCGTTGATGGTGACAGTGACGCCGGAGGAGCTGGTCCCTCGGGATCACCCGATTCGGATCATCAAGAAGGTGGCCGACGAGGGGCTCAAGCGGCTGGAGCCGCTGCTTTCGGCGATCTACTCGGAGCGGGGCCGACCATCGATTCCGCCGGAAGTGCTGCTGAAGGCGCAGATTTTGATTGCCTCTACTCGGTACGGTCGGAGAGGTTGTTCTGTGAGCGGCTCCAGTACGACTTTCTGTTCCGCTGGTTCCTGGACCTTCCAGGAGTCGGGACGGCGTTCGACGCGACGACGTTTACGAAGAACCGAGCGAGACTGCTGGACGCGGATCTGTTCCGAGAGTTCTTCCTGGAGGTGTGGAGGAGGCTCGACGGAGGCGGCTGCTGTCGGACGAACACTTCACCGTTGACGGGACTCTGATCGAGGCTTGCGCGTCGATGAAGAGCTTTCGCCCCAAGAGCGGAGATGACCCGCCAAAGAGTGGCGGCAGCAACCCCGAGGTGGACTTGAAGGGTCAGAAGCGCAGCAATCAAACGCACAGCTCGACGACCGACCCGGAGGCAAAGCTGTATCGGAAGGCTCACGGGAGTCCCTCGCAGCTCTGCTACATCGGGAATGTCTTGATGGAGAACCGCAACGGGATGTGCCTGGACGCGCTGGTGTCGCAGGCGGGAGGGCGAGCAGAACGAGAGGCGGCACTCGCGATGGTTCGACGATCCGTGGATGCGTCGCGTCGTCGGGTGACGCTGGGAGCCGACAAGGCGTACGACGCGGGCGACTTTCAGGTGGCACTGGCCGAGGAAGGAGTGCTCTGGCACGTCGCCCAGCTTGAGAGGGTCATCCGGGTTCTGGATCGTCGGACCACGGGTCGGCGCGGGTACCAGCTGAGTCAGCGCAAGAGGAAGAAGGTAGAGGAGATCTTCGGCTGGGCCAAGACGATCGCGAGAGCGGGCAAGACACGGTTCAGAGGATCGATCCGAGCGGCATTGAATTCCTCCTCGCGATGACAACCTACGACCTGGTCCGAATCGCCAGGCTTCAGCTGGAAACAGGATGAGCAAGCTGCGACACCTCGTGGATTCATGGAACACGTGGACGAAAATCCAGGCAGTAAGAGCTCATCTCTCCCCTCCAACCCACCAGACTGACTCCATGGATCTCTCAGATGCGCACGTGCCGGCGAAAAACACCGATTCTTCAGCAGCCTGTTAAGACCGCATGACGCCCCGGAACGGCGGCAGTTGCTGTCGCCCGGCGACCAAATTATAACCCTTCAACACGGCGATAGGACGTCTCGCTTCAGGGCTGGCGATTTCGGAGGGGAGTGGCTGATTTGTGAGGGTGATCGCGTCGTGGTTGGTCACGAAGTCTGCGGCGACACACCGTGTTGACGTCTCGTTATTCGAGTGGAACGACAAGTGACGGAGGACCGCTCCAAGGCGTTCGTTGGGCCGGTCGGGGTTCATCAATGAACAGCACGCCGAACAACGCGCTTCAGCGGACGCGCGCGGCAGTGTCGCTGCAGTCCGTTCATGGCGAACTCTCAACATTGGGGTGTAGGCGCGCGCCGCTGAGCTTGGGGCCGTTCGGCGATTCGCCAGAAATGTGAGGGGCCGGGCAGGCAACCACCCGCGTCGTGGCCCGCACCCGCATCGTGCACTCGTTCCGTCCTGGCCGGCTCCGGCCGAGATCCCGCCGCAGAAGCGTCCGTCCCTTCCGGCTCAACGGTTTCCGTCAGGCGGGCAAGCCCGGACACGTTGAACAGCATCCCGGCGAAGGCGTATAGTCCCGCCATGTTCCGTCCCAGCATTCTCTTGCCGAACACGCGGCTGCGAGCGGACTCGCTCCGCTCCGCTGCGCTCGCCGCTGAGCCGCAAGCCGTTCGGCGCCAAAAGGTGGCGAGAGGCGTGCAAGCTCGTGTGGGTCCTTGTCACAACCGTGTGCTGTCTTTCCGCCAGTTGGGCGGTAGCAGCTGAACCGTCAAGCTGGCCTGAAGCTCGCACCCGTGGGGGCAGGCTTCTCGATCCGGATGCCAGGCCGACCAACAGAGCGGTTCGATCCGGAGACGAGCGTAACCAACTTCCAGCTTACAGAGGGAGATCAGTCGTACATCGCGAGCGTTGCCTACCTCCCCCGGGAAGTCCGGGAGAGAATCTCCGCACAGGAACTTCTTGAGAAGACCAAAGCCACCTTCCTGCGATATCTACCGAACTCCCGGCTGGTGGGGTCTGAATCCCTGAAAGGTTGCCGAATTCCCCGGCGTCGTCTGCCTGATTCAGGCGCAAGCTCCGGGGCGGCCTGAGTTCAAGCTCAAGATGGTGGCGGTCGTAGCTAACGGTCGACTCTACAGTTTCGGATTCATCTCGCGGAGTGACCTCTTTGTTGAGGGAAATGTTGATGCATATTTGGCGACGTTGAAGGTCCGGTGACGGCTTCTCGCCGAACAAGGCGCTGCACCGGACGCCAGCGGCTGCGCCGCTGTCGCCGGTGAGCTTTCAGACGTTGGGCGTGGGGCTCAGGATACCGATGCAGCTGCATTCTCCACGGCGCGTTGTTGCCCTCCTCTGGCAACACAAGACTCCCTCGCGACGATGCCGCTGATTCCGGAGCCTTTTCCTGACGAGGAGGTGCTCCTTCTGCTTGACATGGGTGCAGGGATGTCCGTCCTGACACCATAGATACTGTGGTCCAGGCGTTACTAGCGCACGACTTCGGAACGCACTTCCAAATGGCCGGGGTCTTGGGATGGGCAGTCCGGGAACGGATGGTCACGGAGGCTCAAATCCGGGCGGCCTTCGCTCGTTATGGCTGCAATCATGCCGCAATGCGGAATTCCTTTGCCTGCCGGTTCTCGATAGAGGCTTTCGAGGGCGGTCTGCGGTTTGACGAGGCTCGGCAGAGGCGGCCCGTTCCCGAATGCATCGGCTCGGGTGCGGATCTTTTCCAACAAGATGGCTTCCGAAAGCTGTCAGAGGCCTTCTACTTTTCTGTCGGCTGATCCGGAAGTTGTAGCTCTCACGTGGCTCCATTCCAGCAACGACGTTGGAAGCGGTTGAGCACCCGAAGGATGTAGTTGTCATAAATGGGCCGACAGATCTGAGCCCAAGGCTGTATTGTACGCTGCGCGCCTTGGAAGACAATTTCGCGCAACCGGCAAACCGTTTCATTGCTTTTCTTGAAACCCTTCGGTGTCGGGCCAAGTAGCGTCGCCCAACACCGCGGCTTCAGCGGACGCCCGCGCTTCGCGCGCTGGCGCCGCTGAGCTTAAAGACGTTAGGCGGACCGAAGCACTATCTAATTTCACGTAGCCCCGGCCAGCATGTGAGCCAGGCCGGCCGGGGCGAGCAGCGCGCCGAGGTCAGCCGTGAGGACCGATTGCCCACTCGCTGATGGTGTGCCACGAGGGATCGAGGTCGGGACCAATCAGCCAGGCGGCCGACCGCGAGATCGACGAGTTCATGACCGTCCCACGCTCGCGCCCAGGGTGACGAGAAGCTCGTCCAGTTGCTCGAACGTCTCTCCCATCGCATCCGCCGCCCCGGTGCCGGCGGCGTCGAGAGCTTCCTTCGAGGGATAAAGCTCGTGCATGACCAGCAACGTCTTGCCGCCTTTTTCCGCGAAGGTCACCGTCGTGACGGAACCCTCGTCACTTTCCTCATTGGTCCAGACGAGGCGCGAGTGCGGTGTTACTTCCTTGTACGTGCCGAAGAACGCCGGCTGTGAGTCCCCGTGTGCGAACTCCAAACGGTACCTGCCCCCGACACGAACATCCATTTCGCAGGAAAGCAGGGACATTCCCATCGACTTCGGCACCCACCACTGCCTGAACAGCTCGGGCTTGGTCCACGCCTCGAACACGAGGCGCGCCGGGCCGTTGAAAGTTCGCGTGACGACGAGCTCACGCTCGGACTTCCGTTCCACCGTCGTGCGGTTCTTCATGGGGGTGGCCTCACTCTCTCTTCTTGCGTCCATCGACCTTCTCCTTCCGTTTCAATTCCTCGACAACTTTGTCCAACTCGTCGAAGCGTGCGTCCCAGAGCTGGCGGTACCTCTCGAGCCATGCTGTCTCTTCCTCCAATCGGCGCGGGCCGAGCTTGCAGGTCCGCACGCGCCCGAGCTTCTCCGTGGTGACGAGCCCGGACTGCTCCAGGACGCCGACGTGCTTCTTCATGCCCGTGAGGGTCATGTGGAACTTCTCGGCAAGGTCCGTGATCGAAGCGTCGGAACGTCCCAGCTGCTCCAGAACGCCGCGTCGGGTGGCATCCGAGAGCGCGGCGAACGAGGCATCGAGGCGGGCTCGCATATACTGAACCATCAGGTTCAGTATAGGACGCATGGGGGCGGCATGCAAGGGGAGCCCAACCGCGGGCTGCGTTTTCGACGGCGGTCGTCCCCGAGGGCGCGCTTCTCTTCTCGGGGACAACCGACGTGCGGCAGCAGTTCGGCGCCCGCAAAGATCCATCGCGGATGGGAGCGAAAACCTCGACCCAGTCAGGATGCTAAACGTCGCATCGTGGCGGAAGCCGGCCTCGCGCGGGAGAGCTCAGCGCGGTCTAGAGTCCCAGAATTTGCGGCCGCCTAACATGCGCGTGAACGGACTCGCTCGTCGGCTTCGCCTCCTCGCTCGCCGCTGACGCGCCACCCGTTCGGCGACCCGCGAGAAATGTGCAGGGCCGGGCAGGCAACCACCGGCGTCGCGGCCCGCACCCGCGTCGTGCACCCGTTCCGTCCTGGTCGGCGCCGGCCGAGATCTCGCCGCAGGAGCGCCCGGCCCTTCCGTCTCAACGGTTTCCGTCAACGGTAAGCTCCGGCCCGTTGAACAGCAGCTTGGCCCAGGCGTATCGTCCAGCCATGTCCCGTCTCATCAATCAGCTCTCGCCGAACCCGCGGCTGCAGCGGACTCGCTCCGCTCCGCTGCGCTCGCCGCTGAGCCGCAAGCCGTTAGGCGGAGACCGAAAATCAAAGGAGACGCACAGATGACCAAAGTGACACCTTTCCTGATGTTCAACGATCAGCTCGAAGTTGCCATGGCGTTCTACACCAGCACATTCCCGGATTCTGAGATCAAGAACGTCGCCCGCACTGGCAAGGACGGCCCCATCACTTCCGCCGAATTCGTCATCGGTGGTCAGTTCTTCATGGGCTACAACGGCGGCCCGTACTTCAAATTCTCCGAAGGCTTCTCGCTTTTTGTCGACTGCAAAGACCAAGAAGAAGTTGATGGGTACTGGAACAAGCTCATCAGCGCCGGCGCAACTCCATCGCAGTGTGGCTGGATCACCGATCAGTTCGGCATCACTTGGCAGATCGTCCCAAGGCGTTTCATGGAGCTCATCAGAAACAAGAACCCAAGGAAGGTACAGGCTGTGATGGAAGCGATGATGAAGATGGTCAAGCTCGACGTGGCGGCACTGGAAAGAGCATACGATGACGCATAGCAGGCCAAGTCGGCTGCGGCGTGCCGGCCTTGCCCCGCCTAACAACAGCATGCAGCGGACGGCGCCTTCGCGCCGGTGCCGCTGATGCCGAGCGTTCGGCGACACGCGAGAAATATGAAGGCCGGAGCCAACCACCCGCGCCGTGTTCCGCACGCGCATCCACCCGGGTGGCGCCGGGTGGATCTCACCGCAGAAGCGCCCGGCCCTGTCTCAACGGTTTCCGGCAAACCAGACTCCGGCCCGTTGAACAGCAGCTCGGTAGCGTCGAGGCGTATCGAATCCAGGCCATGATGCGTCTCCAACCAGCAGCTCGTCTGGGCCGTCGCCGAACCCGCGGCTTCAGCGGACTCGCTCCTCGCTGCGCTCGCCGCTGAGCCGCAAGCCGTTAGGCCGCTGAAGGAATATGCCGGCGATAGCGGCTCCACTGTTTACCGTTGCTCAGGTGCTTTGGATCAATCGGTTGATCCTTGCTGTTCTAAGTTCGATATGGCTCTTCTTGCTGTGCCTCGGTGTCATTCGCGGCACGCTATCAATTCCTGGTGCCCTTATCATGAGCGCTGCAACGCTGGCCGGTCTGGCGTACACGTTTTCAGGACAGCTGCAACGAGGCCTTAAGCGCGCGGTTGGATCGGTTGCCAATCTTCTTTTCCTCGGTGCTCTGATCGGTGCGGTCGTGGGCGCCTGGCCGAGCGAGAGGTCGATCGCCCTTCTTGCTGGCGTCGTGGGTGCGGTCATCATATTTGGTATTCCAGGTCGTTCTGCTTTGGTTCGCTGCCTGGGCGCGGCTGCCCCCTTGGCGGGGTGGTGGTGTCGCGGCCTAACCCGCGGCTGCAGCGGACGCCGTCGGCTTCGCCGGTCGTCGCCGCTGGGCCAGGCCGTTAGGCGCCGGGATGGAATGCTGTGGCTGAGTTGGGCGTCTGGCTGGTACCCGCTGTTGGACGCTGAGCAGGCCCGTATTGCGTTCGCGATCCCGTGGAAATGGGCTTACGATGTGGTGGTAGCCGCATGCTGTCATCCGGTGCCGGTCGCTCTGGCCCCCGTGATGTCGTGGGGCCAGCACGCGCCGCGGCGCCTGATATCGCTTGCATGGGTTGGCTCGGCGCTGCTGGTGTTACGATCGGTGGCTAGTTTGGTTCAAAGCGCTATTGGTCGCGACTGGTCGGTTTCGCTTCGCGGACATGGGGATCTGGGAGCCCTGGTTCTACCTCGGCGCCATTCTGTTCACCCTGAGCACGTGGCGCTCGAGGCGTGTGGGGAATCGTCTTCCGGCTCCCGACGAAGCCCTAGAATGAGTCATCCGCCAACACGCGGCTGCAGCGGACGCGCTTGTGCGCGCCGCTGAGCCGCAAGACGTTGGGCGGTAGCGCGGTATGATAAGATGTCATACCGGAGGCCACGATGGGCACGAGCAAGGTAGCCATAACCCTGGATGAGGAGCTCCTGGAGCGGATCGATCGCTTGGTGGCGGAGCGGAAGTTCCCGAGCCGCAGCCGGGCGATTCAGCTCGCGGTAAAGGCCCAGATCGATCGGCTCGATCGGCGTAGGCTGGCCCGGGAATGCGCAAAGTTGGATCCCAAGTACGAGCAGCAGCTGGCAGAAGGCGGCGCATCCTACGACCTCGAATCATGGCCAGAGTACTGAGGGGTGATGTGCTCTGGGCAGAGCTCGACCCGACACAGGGTCGGGAGCAGGCAGGGCGACGTCCGGTTCTCGTTATAAGCCACGACATCTTCAACGAGCGATCCGGCACCGTCATAGCCATGGCGATCACCAGCCAGCCGCAGAAAGCAGGGTTTCCCCTCACCGTAGAGTTGATGAGCGGCAGTCTTCCGAACTGCTCTTGGGTCAAGGTCGGCCAGATCCGGACTCTGTCCCTTGAACGCCTCGGCAAGCGCATCGGCCGTGTCACGCCGGAAGAACTCCTTCGCATCGTCGAGGGTCTTAATGAGATTGTCGCCGCCTAACCCGCGGCTTCAGCGGACTCGCTCCGCTCCGCTGCGCTCGCCGCTGAGCCGCAAGCCGTTAGGCCGCCCTATGGCGATTGGTACTCTTACGTAATGCGACCCCTTCGGTATTCCATCAACGTCACATTGGACGGGTGCTGCGATCATCGTGAAATGATCGCGGACGAAGACGTGCATCGTCACGCGGTCGAGAACATCGACCGGGCCGATGCCCTCCTGTTTGGCCGGGTGACTTACGAAATGATGGAGGCAGGGTGGCGGTCGTCGGCGCGGACGGGAGCGAGGCCTGATTGGATGGAACCCTTCGCCCGGACGATCGACGCGGCAAAGAAGTACGTGGTGTCGAGCACCCTGGACCGGGTGGATTGGAACGCGGAGCTCGTGCGCGGGGATCTGGGGAAGGCCGTTCAGCAGCTCAAGCGGGAGTCGGGTAAGGGACTCTCGTGGGAGGCGTGAGGCTCCCGCTGGCGTTGGCGGAGCTGGGATTGATCGATGAGTACGAGTTCGTGGTGCAGCCCAGGCTGGCGGGCCATGGGCCGACGTTGTTCGCCGGGCTATCGAAGCATGTCGACTTGAAGCTCGTGAGCCGGCTGGAGTTCGGCTCGGGGGCGGTGGCGATGCGGTATGAGCCGAGAAGGTAGCCATCCGTCGAAGCGCTGCCCCAGACAGTCTCGTGGGTCAAGGTCAGGAACGACGCTGGACCCGTTGGCTGGACTCTTGTTGGCGAGAATTTCGACGGTGCGGATATGGACGCGTGCTCGTGACTGTCGGCGGACGGCGCAGTCGCACCGCGGCTGAAGCCGAGCGTTCGGCGGCTCGCTGGAAATATGTGGAGGAGCCGAGCAGGCAGCCACCCGCGGTGTGGCCCGCACCAGCATCGTGCTTCCGTTGCGTCCTGGCCGGCGCCGGCAGAGATCTCACCGCAAGAGCGCCCGGACCTTCCGTCTCAACCGTTTCCGCGCAACGTAGGCTCCGGCCCGTTGAACAGCAGCTCGGCCCAGGCGTCATCGTCCAGCCATGTCCCGGCTCATCAACCAGCTCTCGCTGAACCCGCGGCTGCAGCGGACTCGCGTCCGCCTTGGGGGCGGTCGCTCGCCGCTGAGCCGCAAGTCGTTAGGCCGCAGAAGAAACATTCCTCTTCCCACCACCACGCATCGGAGGTCACATGAAACGAGTCACTGGCATCGGCGGCATCTTCTTCAAGGCCAAAGACGCTCCATCACTGCAGGCTTGGTACAAGCGGCACTTGGGAATCGATGTCCAAGTCTGGGGCGGAGCTGCCTTCACTTGGACCGACGCCGAGGGCAAGCCGGTTGCAGGCACAACTGCCTGGCTTATCGATCCGCAAGAAAGTGATCACTTTGCTCCGAGCTCTGCTCCCTTCATGGTCAACTACCGAGTGGAAGACCTCCACGCCTTGGTCAAGGCCTTGAAGGAAGAAGGCTGCAATGTGCTCGAGAAGATTGACGAATCCGAGTACGGGAAGTTTGCCTGGGTCATTGATCCAGAGGGAAACAAGGTCGAGCTATGGCAGCCGCCTCAAGGCCAATGAGCAGCCTCGTTACTCACGGCTGCGAACTGCGGCCTGACACTTCGTTCAACCGCCGGTTAACTCGAGCGTTCGGCGGCAGCGGAAGTCTGACGTGCCGTGGCGTAGCACGTGCGGCTGCAGTCGCGGCGGCATTGGTCGCGCTCCTGATGCCCGGTTGTGTCAGTAGTAAGAAGGCAACCGTTGAACAAATTGAAGATGGCCGTCAGCTGATGCTTCGTAGAACGTTGTCTGGCATCCTGTTGGGGCCCTGTGTCACTCCGTATGCCGGGCATGAAGAAGGACACCCGTTGGATCAGATTTCGAGGCTCAGGACCTGTCTATTCTGCAGAGGATCTGGCGTTCACGAACGCGAGGGACGATCCCTGGCCGGCCGAAAGGATCGAGGGCGAGATTCGCTTAGACGTGGCGAAGAAAAGAGTCGTCGTCAATCTCAAGGTGCAAGGTCAAGCGTTCCTGCTAAATGGGTCCTATCGATATAGGGAGTCCGAGTGACGCCCAACACGGCACTGCGGCGGACTCGCGTCCGCCCTGCGGGCGGCCGCTCGCCGCTGAGCTTAGAGACGTTAGGCGGTGGGGTCGGTATGATAGAATGTCATACCAGGGGATCCGATGGGCACGAGCAAAGTAGCCATTACCCTGGATGAGGAGCTTTTGGAGCGGATCGATCGCTTGGTTGCGGAGCGGAAATTCCCGAGCCGCAGCCGGGCGATTCAGCTCGCGGTAAAGGCCCAGATCGATCGGCTCGATCGGCGTAGGCTGGCCCGGGAGTGCGCAAAGTTGGATCCCAAGTACGAGCAGCAGCTGGCGGAAGGCGGCGCATCCTACGACCTCGAATCATGGCCAGAGTACTGAGGGGTGACGTGCTCTGGGCAGAGCTCGACCCGACCCAGGGCCGGGAACAGGCAGCGCGACGTCCGGTTCTCGTTATAAGCCACGACATCTTCAACGAGCGATCCGGCACCGTGATAGCCATGGCGATCACCAGCCAACCGCAGAAAGCAGGGTTTCCCCTCACCGTAGAGTTGGTGAGCGGCATTCTTCCGAAACGCTCTTGGGTCAAGGTCGGCCAGATCCGGACTCTGTCCCTTGAACGCCTCGGCAAGCGCATCGGGCGTGTCACGCCGGAAGAACTCCTTCACATCGTCGAAGGTCTTAGTGAAATTGTCGCCGCCTAACCGGCGGCTGCAGCGGACTCGCTTGCGCTCGCCGCTGAGCCGCCAGCCGTTCGGCGACACGCTGGAAATAGCAGGGAGCGAGCCCGCATCCATGTTCGGCGACCGCGGCGCCGCTTCCTCCTGTTCGCCGATATACTATAGGTGTAAAGAAGAGGAGGAGATACCCATGAAAAGGCTCGTTCTCATCGGGGCCGCGGTCGCCATCACGGCAGTCTCGACACTCCGGGCGGCGGAGGAAACGGCGAAGAAGCCGGCGATGCACAAGGCGGCCGCGCCGGTGGCGAAGATGGTGATGGCCGCGCCCGAGGACATGAAGTGGGGCGACGCGCCCCCGGTGTTCTCGCCGGGCGCCAAGCTCGCGGTCCTCGAGGGAAACCCATTCGGAAGCGGGTACTACACCGTTGCGCTCAAGATGCCCGACGGCTACAAGATCATGCCACACTGGCATCCGAAGACCGAGCGCGTGACTGTGATCTCGGGCGACTTCCACGCGGGAATGGGCGACAAGCTGGACGAGACCGGCGCCAAGGATTTCCCCCCAGGCAGCTTCATCTCGATACCGCCGCACATGCATCACTATGCCTTCGCGAAGGGTGAGACGGTCGTCCAGGTCAACGGCCCCGCGCCGTTCAAGCTCGTCTACGTCAATCCCGCGGACGATCCGAGCGGAATGCAGGGAAAGAAACCCCCCGCCAAGAAGACCGCGGAGAAGCCCGGAGCGTAACGGGCGCGGGGAGATCTCGTCCGCCCCGCAAGCGTTTTGGTCGTTTGCAGAACGGCGAACCCCAACCCGGCCGGATGGCAAGCATCGCTGATGCTTCGATCGCGGGCGCTCGCCAAGGTGCTACTGGCACAACGTGCGGGACGTTCTCATTCCTCAGATCGCGGCGGAGCGGCAGAAGCGCGAGGGGAGAGGGGCGGCCCTGAGGGCTCGGCTGGCACGGCACGTCGGTTCAGAGAGGAGAGCACGATGGGCAACGAACAGGTGGCACCTGAGACGAAAGGTGTTACGGTTAAGTTACTTGCAACGGTTGACCTTGGCCCTGAGATCGAGGGCATGGCAGGGCGCCAACTTCGAATGCGTATGGTGACCATCGAGCCTGGAGGCGTCTTCGGCCCGATTCACGACCATAAAGACAGACCGGGCACCGTCTACATACTGCAAGGAACGATCACTGACCATCGAAATGGAGTCGCCACGGACTATGGGCCGGGAGTGGGCTGGCCCGAGGATAGGAACACCACACACTGGCTTGAGAACAGAGGAACGATTCCGGCGGTGGAGATCTCGGTCGATATAGTCAGGCAAAAGTAAGCTCAGGCCCGACATCTAACATGGTCGGGCCTAACACGCGGCTCAACCGGAGGCGCTTCAGTCGGCTCCGCCTCCTTTCGCGCGCCGGTTAGCCGCAACGTTCGGCGACACGCGAGATATGTGAGGGCCGGACAGGCAACCACCCGCGTCGCGGCCCGCACCCGCATCGTGCACCCGTCCGTCTTGGCCGGCGCCGGCCGAGATCTCGCCGCGGGCGTGCCCGGCCCTTTCGTCTCAACGGTTTCCGGCAAACGCAAACTCCGACCGGTTGAACAGAGGCTCGGCCCAGGCGTATCGTCCCGCCATGTCCCGGCCCATCAACCAGCTCTCGCCGAACCCGCGGCTGCAGCGGACTCGCTCCGCTCCGCCGCGCTCGCCGCTGAGCTTTGAGACGTTAGGCGTCGGAAGAGGTACCCTTCGCTCACCGTCACGCTTCGGAGGTTCACATGAAGAGAGTCACGGGCATCGGTGGAATCTTCTTCAACGCCAGGGACCCCGTAGCACTCGGCGCCTGGTACAAGAAGCACTTGGGCATCGACGTGCAAGACTGGAGAGGCGCGGCGTTTCGTTGGACCGACGAAGAAGGCATTCCCAGGGCGGGCACGACGATCTGGTCGGTGGGCACCGCCGAGAGTGATCAGTTCGCTCCTGGCAAGGCTTCCTTCATGGTCAACTATCGGGTAGCCGATCTGCACAGTCTTCTTGCGGCGTTGCGCAGCGAAGGTTGCAGCTTGCCAGCATAGAGAACTCGGAGAAATCGATCGGTGCAGAACTCCTCCGCCTGCTTACCCGTAGGAATGATGAAACCGCCTAACACGACGCTGCACCGGACGCCGTCGGCTGCGCCGCCGTCGCCGGTGAGCTTTCAGACGTTAGGCCCCAGAAAGGGAAATCTTCGTAACCGCGCTGCCCGTGTCGTCTGCTCGGTGATCGCTCTCCTGGCCATTTCCGTGGCCGGTGCCTCGCCCCCGGAGAATAAAATGTGGCCCGAACTCCCTACTTCCGGCTTTGTGGCCGGCCGACCCGCAACCGAAGAGGACGTGAAAGCGGGGAATGCGGTGTTTGTGCTCAGGTCCGGTGGCCGTCTCGTGGGCACACCACTCAAGCTCGAGATTCCGCAGTACGCTGTCCATATAGACGCGGAGTCGGGCGAGCAAACGCCGGGGTTCATCATTCAGGCTGAAAGCGCCGGTAACCAGAGCATCATCGGCTTTCGCGTCCTCCCGAGCCGGACGGCGCTGGCAGGAACTCTTCCCGAGTTCAAGCTCTTAGGCACCAAACGCCCCACAACGCCCATGCCCGAGGGTAAGGCCACGAAATGAGGCCGGGGCCTAACCCGCGGCTGCAGCGGACGCGGTCGGCTTCGCCGCCGTCGCCGCTGAGCCGCAAGCCGTTGGGCGGACAAGGCAGTCACGAATCGGAAAGAACTCTGAGGTGAGAGGGCGCTTTCAGTGGAGAACGTCGTTGAGGATCAGGGCCTCGCGTGACCGGCTATGGGCAATCGTTGACGACATACCCCTGATTCCCAAGTACCATGCGGAGGTCGGGAAGGTTGATCTCCTATCAGGGCAGAGCACGAGGGCGACTGGCGTGAAGTACCGATGCACGATACTGGAGGGTAGGAAAGGCAGTTGTGTTGAAGAGGTAGTCGACTACGTCCCAGGCGAACGATTCGCCACAGCTTTTTCTGAAGACACCTGGGGAATCAGCAAGATGTTGCGGGACTTTGTCGTGGATACTGTCCTCGTGCCGCATGGGGATTTCGAGACGGATGTGGTCCTTGAAGCTTACTACGAACCAATTGGGTGGAAGATGCGAGTGTTGAACGCCCTCCTTCTGCGGCGTCTCATGGCACGCAGGGCATTGCGCACCATTGAGGGCGCGAAGCGCTTGGCAGAAGCGACGTAGGTGATGCGCCTCTGTAATCACAGGCCGCCCAACAACAGCATGCAGCGGACGGCGCTGAGCGCCGCCGCTGATGCCGAGTGTTGGAAGACGGTAAGTCGGCCGGCAGCAGTGAACTGAATGGAACTTCTCGAGGGAACGTCGGGGCTGGTCATCTACTTGAGCCTGAAGCTCGGTGGCTATCTTTGTTGGAGCTACGCTGGCGTGCGGTGGATCGGGCGCGGCTCGAGACGGCCGGTCGCGTTAGCGGTCGGGCTCGGGATTGCTCGACTCGTGCTGGGGTGGGCCACCGGCATTGTAGTTGCCCCTGCTGTAATCGTCGCGGTGCGACTCGATCAGGTGCCCCTCTTCTACTTCACCGGGCTTCCACTCGTGAGGTGGTTCGAATGGGCTGTGATCCAGCAGTTGATTCCAGGGTCCGGGGGAAGTGCAGCGGCATTCGTGACCGGCGGCAGCGCGGCGGGTCGAATCTGGCGTGCGATCGGCGTCGTGGTGTCGTACCTGGCGGATGCGCCGTTTCTGCTCGCCGAGGGCTTTCCCCATGGGCGGATATTCTGCTAGAACAGGCATGCCGGTGAGGCCCTGCCCAACAACGCGCTGCAGCGGACTCGCTACGCTCGCCGCTGAGCTTGAAGACGTTAGCGGGCAGGCTTAATCATGATTGAGTACGACCCGACCGTGGACCCCGATCCTGTGGGATGGCTTGAATTGGATGAGGGGGAGCGCATCGCCTTGGTAGAGGACTATCACGAGAATGCGGGTATCATTGTGCCAAATCAACTGCTGCACGCGACGTTTCATGTGACCGTCGAGACCCAAATAGCTATGGGTGACGAATTGCCCGTGCGTCGCACGCTCCGTCGGCTTGTCCGGGAAGGCCTTGACCGGCATGATGCGATTCACGCGATAGGGTCCGTCTTGGCCCAGCACGTGTTCGATATCGTGAAGACCAAAGGTAAGGAAAGGGGTGATCCGAACCCCCGATACTTCGCTGCGGTCGAAGCCCTCACGGCTGCGACTTGGAAACAGAGTGCCCGCTAACCCGCGGCTTCAGCGGACTCGCGTCCGCCCTGCGGGCGGCCGCCCGCCGCTGAGCCGCAAGCCGTTCGGCGACGTGAATAGGCGCTAAGGCACCGTCTGTGAGGAAGGGCTCCGGGCGCTTTTCCGCTCTTCGCGACAAGTCGAAGCGAGGCTTTCGTGGGTATCCGGTTGCTACGGTAGCGTACTACGGACCTGACGAGCGGCAGAGCTACGAAGGTTGCCGTGGGCATCATTGCGGGAGAGGGCCGCGAGGCGGAGCCGCTCGAGCGGTGGCACTCAACCGACTCGGATGTCCGGTATGACCAAGCGATCTGTGAATCGGTATTGGGGTTCATCGCCGCGCATAAGGCGAAGAGCGTGGTGATGAGCCCCGGAATCATCGGCTGCCCACACGAGGAAGTGGTCGATTATCCAGCGGGCGAGAAGTGCCCAGCGTGTCCCCACTGGGCGAACCGGGACCGGTGGACGGGCGAGGTCGTCCAGTGAAGCGCACGTCGCCGAACCCGCGGCTGCAGCGGACTCCGGCGGCTCCGCCGCCGCTCGCCGCTGAGCCGCAAATCGTTCGGCGGCTTCCTGCGATGACCATCGAAGGCGGCGGCATGGGTAGCAAGCGTGTTGCCATCGGTCTCTGGTTCACGTTCCTTGTGTGTTTGGGCCTGGCGTTTAGGGCGCAAGGTTTCGAGGAGGGTTTGCTCCGCTTCGCCGCTCGGTCCGCCGACGTCGAGTTGTCCAAGAAGACCTACGCGTATAAGACGGTCAAGGACTGTACGATCCAGGCCGATGTCTACCGGCTCCCGGGTGATGAGGTTCGGCCGGTCATTCTTTGGATCCACGGGGGCGCGCTGATCTTCAGCGACCGGGGCAGTGTAAAACAGCATCAGCTGCAGCGGTATCTTCAGGCCGGGTACGTGGTTGTTTCCATCGACTATCGCCTCGCTCCGGAAACGAAGCTCCCGGAGATCATCGAAGACTTGCGGGATGCCCATCGGTGGCTGCGCGAGAAAGGTCCCGAGCTATTCAGGATCGACCCGGACCGCGTTGCCCTCGTTGGCGACTCAGCGGGCGGCTACCTGACGCTGATGGGCGGATTCTGCCTGAAGCCTCGGCCCAAAGCCCTGGTGTCCTTCTACGGTTACGGCGACATCACGGGGAAGTGGACGAGCCGGCCCGATCCGCATTACCTCAAGCAGGACAGGATCGAGAAGGAGGAGGCCTACAAGGTAGTCGGTGGGAAGGTGCTCTCGGGAAGTCCGATCTTTCCTCGGGTCATTTTCTACAACTACTGCCGGCAGAACGGCCTCTGGCCAAGGGAAGTGGCGGCACTTGATCCGGACAGGGAGCCCGAGAAGCTCGAGCGGTTCTGCCCGGTTCGCCACGTCACCAAGGAGTACCCGCCGACTCTCCTTCTCCACGGCGACAAGGATACGGATGTTCCGTTCGAGGAATCCGTGCGGATGGCGGCGGCCCTGAAGCAGCATCAGGTTCCGCATCAGCTCATCGCCATGAAGAACTACGATCACCTGTTCGATGTCTTTCCTGGAGGTTGGCCGTCGAAGGAGCCACCCACGGAACTGAAGGATCCGAAAGTCATCGAAGCGTTCCATGCGGTGCTGGCTTTTCTGAAGGCTCAGATTGATCGCTAATGCAGACATCTCCCGCCTTTGGATCGGGGTGGTGGCAATGACGCAGCCGCCGAACCCGCGGCTGCAGCGGAAGCGCTTGCGCGCGCCGCTGAGCCGCCAGCCGTCAGGCGGACAGTGGTTGGCGCAGGCACAGTCTTGAATCGAGGTGACGCATGAAGGCCTATCTGATCACTACTTGCGCTGTCTTTGGCGTGGTCACCTTGGCTCACATCTGGCGAATCATCGAGGAATGGCCCCGCCTGGCTACGGAGCCCTGGTACCTTCTGCTCACCATCGCTACTGCGGTCCTTGGTATTTGGGCCTGGCGCCTCCTTCGGCTGTCGCCGCGATCGTGAAACGCTAAGGGTCGCCGCCGAGCTCGCGGCTTGGGCGGGCTCGCTTTCGCTCGCCGCTGAGCCGCAAGCCGTTAGACCGCCGAACATCGGTTATGCTCGTAATAGGCTGTGAAGATCCTCGCGATTTCCGGCAGTCTTCGCGCTGCCTCGTCAAACGGAACTCTTCTGCGGTCGTTGCCGCTGATCGTGCCGTCGGACCTCGAATTCACATTTCGTGCTCCCCTCGACTCCCTTCCCTTCTTTAACCCGGACATCGAGCAGGCAGGCCCACCCCCGACCGTAGAACATTGGCGCTCCCAGATCCGCGATCACTCGGCTCTCGTGATCTGCAGCCCCGAGTACGCGCATGGAGTCCCGGGCGTCCTCAAGAACGCGCTGGACTGGTTGGTCGGTGGCGTAGAGATCGTCGGCAAGCCTATCGCGGTCATCCAAACGTCCGTTCCGTCAACCACCGCGCACGCGTCATTGATGGAGATCCTCACGGTCATGGGTGGCAAGGTTGTGCCCGAGGCTTCGGTAGCAGTTCAACTGCGCGGTCTCAAGCTCGATGAGCGCGGTATCGCGTCAGACCCTGTTCTCTCTGCACTCCTCGGAGCGGCCATGTTCGCGCTCGTTGGCGCGGTTCTATCTCCTCAGCGCTCGTGAATGCGTGAAGCCATACCTGTCACTCGCTTAGGCCGGCACGCCGCGCGGCGGTCTAACCCGTCGTTGCGGCGGACTCGCTTCGCTTGCGGCTGAATTCCATAGCGTTGGGCGGCTCGCGAGGAGTGCGAGGAGCCGAGCAGGGAACCATCGGTGTTTCGGCCCGCACCAACGTCGTGCTTCCGTTCCGTGCTGGCCCGCGCCAGCAGAGATCTCACCGCAGGAGAGCCCGTCCCTTCCGGCTCAGCAGTTTCCGGCAAACGCAAGCTCCGGCCCGTTGAACAGCACCTTCGCCAAGCGTATCGTCCAGCCATGTGCCGGCTCATCAACCAGCTCTCGCCGAACACGCGGCTGCATCGGACTCGCGTCCGCCCTGTGGACGGCCGCTCGCCGCTGAGCCGCAAATCGTTAGACCTCGAAGCAGGCAAGGGATGAAGTACCAACAGAAGTCGGGGACGGGTAGTCGGCACTTTCATAAGTCTCTTGGGAGCCGGGCTTTCCGCTCTCAGAAGTCATGGCCGAGATTGCGGGCTTCCTGAGAAATGCTGCCTGACATGCGCGTGCAGCGGACTCGCTCATCGCCTTCGGCTCTTCGCATCAAGCAGCTCTCGCCGGACCCGCGGCCGCGGCGGGGGAAACCCGAAATGCCCGCCACCCGTGATTTCACAGACACCATCCTGGCGGCCTGGCGGACCAATCATCAGGTCACCGTCTGGCTCGTGAGCCAGATCCCCCCTGCGGTCTGGGCGGCTGCGGTCCCCGGAGCCCCGCGGAAGACGATTCGCATGCTAGCCGGCCACCTCCACAACAGCCGGTGTATGTGGCTCAAGACCCTGGGCCGGCCCCAGGGCATCCCGGTTCCGTCCGCCGTGGACCGCCGGAAGGTGAGCCGCCGCCAGCTGGTCGCCGCGCTGAACAAGAGTAGCCGGGGCATCGAGGCGCTCTTACGGCTGGGGTGTCGCCTCGGCGGCAAGGTTCCCGCCAGCCCGGCTTACGTGTGGCGGAATCTGCCGCTGGACGTCGGTCACCTGTTGACCTACTTCGTGGCTCACGAGGGCCATCACCGTGGGCAGATCGTGTTGGTGGCGAGGCAGATCGGCTCCCGCTTGCCAGCCGCAGTGACCGCCGGCCTGTGGCAGTGGGCGAAACGTTCCGTGGAGTAGCGGGCTTGCTCCGCGCCAACGCCTGACATGTGCGTGCAGCGGACTCGTCGCCCTTGCTTTCGCTCGGGCCGCTCGCTTCGTTCGCTCGACTCGCCGCTGACGCGCCACCGGTTAGGCGGCCTGCGCAGGAGAATCTGAGGCTACGTCATGAGATCAAGGCGAAAGGTGATTGTTTACATCGCAACGAGCGCCGACGGCTTCATTGCCAGGCCTGACGGCGACGTCGACTGGC
The DNA here is from genome assembly GCA_963741435.1 of uncultured Acidobacteriota bacterium. Classification (GTDB taxonomy): domain Bacteria; phylum Acidobacteriota; class Thermoanaerobaculia; order UBA5066; family Gp7-AA6; genus JAWOLE01. The sequence goes on from CAVUIX010000009.1 coordinate 41,448, forward strand.
TTAATCGCCGGCCTCCCACAGTTGATTACGGCATGCGTGCGTTCTACCTGACAATCGATACGATCCTGTGGGGCCGCAAGACCTACGACTGGCTTCTGAACTATTACAAGAACAGAGGTAAGAAGGCCGGGATGTTCGACAGGAAGCTCGCGAACTACGTATTCTCGCGCAAGCCCCCAAAACGGGGGGCGCCGGGCGTGGAATTCGTATCAGAGCCAGTGAAGGCGTTTGCGCAGCGTCTGCGCGCGAAGCCGGGAAAACACATCTGGATGATGGGTGGCGGAGAGTTGATCGCCTCTTTCCTGGACGCTGGCGAAATCGATGAGTTCGACATCCACGTCATTCCGGTCTTCATCGGCGAGGGGATTCCACTGGTGGCGCCGCGTCATCGGGACGTGCCGCTGCGCCTGCGCTCGGCCAGAAAGTACCCCGACGGCGTCGTTCGGCTGCGCTATGAGGTCATGCGGTAGCTGACTGAGGAGAAGGTCAATCGCAGCTCGTTCAGCCATGCCCCGGCTGATCCGCGAATTCGCGGGCTCCTGGCTCGCGAGGTTGGTAGAACTCCGAGGCTGCCCTGGCACGGCTAACGACGGGCGGGGAAGGTAAAGTCGTCGCATGCAGGCCGTTAGCCGTATCCTCACAGCCCTCGCCACCAAAGGCCTTCTCCTCAAGCAGGACAAGACTCTCCCGAGCGTGGTCGGAATTCTCACAGGTGAGTCGCTTCGTGCCTCATGGTGGAGCCATCCCGAGGCTCATCTCATCTTCGCCGTCTTGTCGGAGCTCGCTGATCACCCGGACATCCTCTTCACAAAACTCCTCCACCGTAAGGACACGCTTGTTCATCGGTCCCTATGGCCCGCGGTTCTCGCGGTTGGTAGCGCGCGCGACCAGTGGCAGCTGCGAGGGCTCTCGGGCGAGGCCGGACGCCTGCTCGAGCGTTCCGACGGAAGAGACAGCCCGGTTCGCGCAGTCGGGGCGCCGGTCAAGGAACTCGAAACACGCCTTCTCGTCACGACTCAGGAGATCCACACGGCCTCGGGTCGTCACGAAATGGCGCTCGAGTCCTGGCATGCATGGTCGCGGAGGGTGGGCTGCAGCGCCATCCGGTCCGTTCCGTCTGCCAGGAAGGCTCTGGAAGAGGCAGCTGGCACCCTTGGCGCTCCTCTCGGGGCACTTCCCTGGCCGCGGCGGGGCGCCCCGCCGCCTGACACCCGCGTGCAGCGGACTCGCTCATCGCCCGCGGCTCTGCGCTCGCCGCTGACGCGCCGCCCGTTCAATGCCGGGAAACGATCTTTCTAGCGGCTCATGGCCACACCCCTTCCCGAAGGCGCCTCTCGGGTTCAGGAGCACCTGACGTCTCGAGGTTCCCCGGCCCGTGTTCTGGAACTGCCCGCAGGAACGCGCACGGCGGTGGAAGCGGCCCAGGCCATTGGCTGCCTCGTCTCCCAGATCGCCAAGTCGATCGTCTTTCGCGCAGCCCAGTCCGGCCGTCCCGTTCTCGTGGTGGCTAGCGGTTCTCACCGGGTCAACGAGGCCGTCATCGCGAACCTCCTTGGCGAACCAATTCAAAAGGCCAGCCCTGACTTCGTTCGGGAAAACACCGGCTTCGCGATCGGCGGCGTTCCCCCGGTGGCGCACCACAGGCCGCCGGTCACCTTTGTCGACGCCCACCTGCTCAGCCTTTCAACCATCTGGGCGGCGGCGGGCACCCCAACCACGGTCTTCGCGCTCACACCCGAGGAGCTGGTCCGGCTCACGGGTGGCCAGGTGGCGAACATTGCCCGAGAACCCGGTGCCTGACCCTCGGTGCAGCGGACTCGCTTGCGCCCGCCGCTGAACTCGATATCGTTAGGCCATGGCAATCACCAGTCAGCCACAGGCGGCGGGATTTCCGCTCACTGTGGAGCTGATGAGCGGTAGTCTGCCGAAAAGGTCCCGGGTGAAGATTGGTCAGGTCCGCACTCTTTCCGTTGAGCGCCTCGGCAGGCGCTTGGGCCGTGTCACGGCCGAGGAACTTCTTCGCATCGTGGAAGGCCTCAATGAGATTATCGCCACCTGATATGGCGCTGAGCTTTTGAGCCGTTCGCTGCTACGGAGGGACTTACGATGCGTATCCATCTGGCTTTCTCCCCGGCACGCTCATCCTTCCCGCTTGACGAAATGCGCTCTGCGTCCGTGCGGATGGACAAGTGAAATCCTGGACATCACAGTCCGGGGACGCATCGGGTTCGGTCCCGGCTCCGCAGGACTTCTCCCTCGTTCTGGGAGGGCCGCTCTTCCAGCTTCTGCGTCGGGCGCACCTGTCCGACGATGCCCTGGCGATGGTGCGCCAACGCATCATCGTCATCACGCTCTTTGCATGGCTGCCGCTCCTGGTGCTCTCGGCTCTGGAAGGACGGGTTCTGGGGGGAAAAGCGAACGTACCTTTCCTGCTCGACCTGGAAGTTCACGTCCGGTTCCTCGTGACGCTGCCCCTGCTGATCGCAGCGGAGCTCGTGGTGCACCGGCGCTTGCGTTCCGTGGTGAGGGTATTCCTGGACCGACACTTGATTCCCGAGGGCGCCAGGAAGCGCTTCGATGCCGCCATCGCGTCGGCATTCAAGCTCCGCAACTCGTTGCCCGCCGAGGTGCTGCTGATCGCCTTCGTGTATGTCGTCGGTATCTTGATCGTCTGGCGCCACTACATGGCACTCGGCACCGCCACCTGGTACGCGACGCCGTCCGCGGACGGCTCGAAGCTGTCGCTCGCCGGGATGTGGTATGGCTTCTTGAGCCTTCCGATCTTGCAGTTCTTGCTGTACCGCTGGTATTTCAGGCTCTTCATCTGGATTCGGTTTCTCTGGCGGGTGTCGCGCATCGATTTGAGCCTCGTTCCCACCCATCCGGATCGCGCGGGCGGCCTGGGGTTTCTCTCCAACACGGTGTACGCCTTCGCCCTGCTCGCGGTCGCACACGGAACCCTGCTTGCCGGCGTGCTCGCCAGCCGCATTTTCTTCCTGGGAGCCGCATTGCCTCAGTACAAGGCCGAGATCGCCGTCATGGCCCTCTTCGTGCTGTGCGTGGTTGTCGGGCCACTGCTGGTGTTCGTGCCTCAGCTTGCCGAGGCGAAGCGGACCGGCCTTCGCGAGTACGGGACCCTGGCGGAGCGTTACACGCGCGAGTTCGACGCCAAGTGGCTGCGCGGCGGCGCGCCCGTCGATGAGCCGTTCGTGGGCAGCGCCGACATCCAGTCGCTGGCCGATCTGAGCAATAGTTACGAGGTCGTACGGACCATGCGCGTCGTGCCTGTGACGAGGGGGACCCTCGTGCAAATCGTGGTCGCCACGCTCGCGCCGATTGTGCCGCTGGCACTGACCATGATGCCCCTGGAAGCACTGCTGAAAACCCTGTTCGGCGTGTTGTTCTAGCAAGGCTTGAAGAGCAAGTGCGCTGCGAGCCGTCAGCGCAGGCGGAAGCCGATCCGCATACTGAGGAGCTCCCTGGACGCGCTCCAGGAGGAGTCCCAGGAAAGCGTCCGGCCTTCGATCAGGATGTCCACGATCCCGATGTTCAGCGCGAAGCCGAGGCGTGAGCCGGCGGTCAGGTAGTACTGGCTGTCGGGCGAACCGTGGACGCCCGGCGACGTGTCGACCTCCGACTTCCCGCTGACCTTCGGCCCGTACTCGACCCTCACGGGCGTCAGCGCGAGACCCAGGGGGCCGAGCGCGTACCAGCGGAGGCTTGCGGCGAACACGCCGGTGAAGTACTTCGACTCGCCGGAAGTCACCCGGTTGCCCACGCCGAGCGACACGGCCGGGGCCCATTCGAACCGGCCGCCCCAGCGGTCGCGGTCCCACGCAAGCTCACCTCCGAGCAAGCCGCGCCCGTAGCGGCGCCCCTCGACGGCGTTGTCGGGCTTCTCGTCCACCGTCAAGCCCGTGACGATGTACCAGGTGCGCGCCCGCCCTTTCAGATGCCCGTAGGGCGCGGGCGGCGGCACCCACGTGTCGTCGTGGCGTTCGACGGTCGGCTCCTCCTCCAGGAGATCGCGGCCGTGCGAGAGCCGGATGGACATGGGGGCGTACACGAGACCGAGCCCGATGGTCCATTCCACCTTGGGCTTCAACCAGTTCACTTCCATCGGCGCATCGACCGAAAGGAACAGCCGTTCGTTCAGCTTGTAGTTGAAACGCAGGAGGCGCGACACGAGCTCCGAATCGGACCTCTCGTCTCCGAACGTGTAGCGAAGGCCGACAGGCTGGAGGCCGACGGTCAGGCGATGCCCGACCTGTAGCACGAGGTCGAAACCGAGCCCGACGAGGCCGGCGCCGCTCCCTCCGTCCGTGTATTGCCGGTAGCCGACGTTCCCGCTCAGCCCATAGAGGAAAGGGTTCAAGTCCCAGGCGTACTTCAGCAGCATGCCGCGAGCGGAGATGTCGACGAAGTCTCTCGTCGGGTTCCAGGACGTGTCGAGGCCGAGGAACACGTAGGCGCCGGGGGGCGGGTCCGGCGGCTGGCGCTCGGCGCACGCCGCGCCCGCGCACGGGTGAGCGGCGGTGAACCATTTCGCCTTGTATTCGCGCCACGCTTCCGAGTGCTCCGGCTGGGTGTACGTCCCCTTCGGCGCGGCGAGCTGCGCGGCGCGAAGGTCCCGAACGACGACGAGCAGCTCAGCAAGCGCGCGGCGCGCGCTGTCCCCCTCGGGCGAAAGGCATTCGTAGGGGACGTCGTAGGGATTGTCCGTGCGTTTCTCGCAGCGGGCGGCTCCCCCCTCGATCACGTACGTCTTGTCCCGGTGATCGTCCCACTTGTGATACGCGGTGTCGGGAATGCGCTTCGAGCGCTCCGTGGGTAGACGGGCGAGGCGTTCGATCGGCTGCCAGATCCGCAGGTAGTCAATCTTCCCGTCGGCCGTCCGCTCGGCATGCGATCCGGAGAACGAGTCGCCCACGGCGTGCATGAGCTCGTACAGGCCGCGCGAGCTCTGGCGCGCCCTGGTCCCTCCCTCCAGGACGATCTCCAGGATGAGCTCGTCGAGCAGGTCGTTGCAGCGGACGAAGGCGTTGACCGCGAGACCGCGCGGGACGGCCGTCCCGGGCAGGGGGTCCGTCTGCGCGTCGGCGAGCGTCGCCATGTAGTGAAAGCACTGTCCCGGATCGCTGAACTGGCGCCGGAAGGCCGCGTCCGGACGGTCGGTCAGGGGCTGCGGCCATTCGAGGAGCGGGTTCGAAGCGGGCGCGTCCACGCACTCCTTCGGCGGCGCGTCGCCGCGCCCGAAGCAGTGCGGCGGTTCGAGGGCGCCGTCGTTGATCAGGTCGCGCAGGACGTCCGGCCGGGGCGGCTGGCCGTCATGCCCCTCGGCGAGCGTCCGGTACGCCAGCGCCTCGATGACGACGTGGCCCTTGCTGTCGAATGCTAACGCGGGCGCGGTGAGGAAGAGCGCCGCCGAGAAAGCCGCCCACACGTACGTCGCGGGCGCCGCGGACCGTGTCATGCCTGCGGCACATCGTACACGATCCCAGCGGCGGTGCGGGGCCACGCGCGTTTCCGACGACCAACGGCTGCGGCGGGCTCGGCAGTTGACCCGATAGAATAGACACTCTGGCCTCGCGCTGCGCGCTCGCCGGTGAGCCGCAAGGCGCTCGCTTCCGGAGAAACGTTTGATGCCGCTTCAGAATCGCGTTGATCCATACGGACAGTTGCAGGTGGCCGCAGCGCGTGGGGCATTGATGGGCAATCGGGGCATCCTGCACAACGGAGCGAAGCAGATCATCGCGGCGTGGCGATCACGCGTTGGATCACTTGCACGCTGAGCTTCAAGGGCAGGCGGCGCGAGGTGTTTGCTCCCCACAGATACAGCAACTCTTCTTCCTCGATGAGGCCACTTCGCTGGCTGCCGGCATCGACCTTGCGCGGAGTGCAGAAGGAACAGATTCAAAGAGTTTTGCGCCGCGTGGGCCGCGGGCAACGCACACTTGGAGGGCCTCACCGCTGAGCGCCGATAAGATCGATCGCGTGTTGCACTCGGAGCGCGTGCAGCGCGGCGAGGGCAGAGGACATATGAGGCGATACTGTCGTCTCTGCCTGCTGGAGTCATCGTGGAGCATGAAGGACGCGCGTACCTGCTTTGGGCTGGCAAGTTGCGTCCCTGGAGCTTCGCCGGATATGGGCCTGCAGCCGACGTCTCATCGGAGACGGGGGTCAAGTTGCTTACCCCGAGATCGATCGTTCGGGCGATCACGGCTGGCTTTGTGCCGCAGGTACATGAGAGCGCCGACGGCTAACGCGTGCAGGGGCGGGCGATAGCGAGGGCAGGCTCCGTGGACCAGGCGACGACCCTGACAGCGTGGGCTTCGATTCCGCGGAAGGTTCGGAGGGCGATTGCGGGCCTTTCGGCGCGAGATCTGAAGGCGCGTGGCGGCTCGGAAGGATGGTCGATCCGAGAGTATGTTCACCACCCGGTTGAAGCGAATCTCGTGGCGTCAACCATCGTCCTCGCGGCGCTCGGCAGACCGGGCTGTAAGTTCGATTGGTCCTGGATGATTCCCGACAAGCGGTGGATGAGGCGGCTTGGGTACGACAGAGCGCCGCTCAAGCCGGCTATCGAGCTGCTCGAAGCTCTCTGCGCCCACGTAGCGGGCCTCGCGCAAGGCGTCCCGGAGGGCCAGAAACGGTACGTAAAACTCCTGGGCTCCACAGGCGCCCGACCCCGCCGCAGGACGTTGGGACAGGTGCTCCACGAAGAGTGCGAGCACGCGGAGCACCAGCTTCGAGACATCGCGGCCACGAGGAGGGCGCATAGTCGTCTTCGAAGGAAGGACAGGCCGCGGTGACAAGACGGCGTCGTCTGACACGCGGACCACCAACCGTGCCCGCTTCAGCCCGGTGATTCCCCTGCATCACTCCTTTTGATCCGCGTCGGGCTACATTGCCTCGGAGATGGAGGCATTCCACAGTCGACTCGTCGCGGACGTCGCCCGCGAGCTCGCGACGGACCCGGAAACCGGCCTGCCCGCGGACTCACCGGCGCTCGCTCCCCGGGCGTTCTCCGGAGCTCGCCGGTCGCATCCGGCCCTGGGCATTCTCTGGCGCCAGCTCAAGGGAGGCGTCGTCCTCGTTCTCATTGCCGCGACGGCCGTCGCTCTTCTTCTCGGACACGTCGGCGACGCCCTCGCGATCGCCGCCTCGATCCTCTTCGCCGTCGCGTTCGGGTTCCTGACGGACTGGCGCGCCGACCGCGCGCTCCAGGCGCTCAAAAGCCTCTCCGCCCCGACCGCCCGCGTGATCCGGGCCGGGCGGGAGCTCGAGATCCCCGGGGGAGACGTCCGCCGCGGAGATCTCGGGATCCTCGCCGCCGGGCACATCGTCGTCGCCGACGGGCGCATCGCCGCCGTTCGAGACCTCCAGATCGACGAGTCCGCTCTGACCGGCGAGAGCGTCCCCACCGTCAAGACACTCGATCCGGTGCCCGAATCGGCGCCGCTGCCCGACCGCACGAGCATGGTCTATGCGGGGACTACCGTCGTCAGCGGCTGGGGAAGCATGATCGCAACGGGCGTCGGCGGCGAGACGGAGCTCGCCCGCATCGGGCGGCTCGTCGCGGAGCAGGAGAAGGAGGACACGCCTCTCGAGCGGCAGGCCGAGCAGCTTGGACGCCGGCTCTCCATGCTGGCCGTGGGCCTCTCGGCCGCGATCACGCTCCTCGGGCTCCTGCGCCACCGGCCCCTCCTGCTGATGCTCGAGACCGGCGTCATCCTCGCCATCGCGGCGATCCCGGAGGGCCTGCCGGCGGTCACCACCGCGGCGCTCGCCGCAGGAGTGCGCCGGATGGCCAGGGCGCAGTGCCTCGTGCGGCGCCTCGCCGCCGTCGAGACCCTCGGCTGCACCTCCGTCGTCTGCACGGATAAGACCGGAACGCTGACGGAGAACGCGATGCGGGTCACGCGCGTCCTCCTGCCGGGTCGGGCACTCGAGGTGACCGGCTCCGGCTACTCTCCCGCCGGCCAGTTCCTACTGGACAACAGCCCCGTCGAGCCCCTGCGCGACCCTGAGCTGCGAACCCTTCTCGAGATCGCCGCGATCTGCAACGACGCCCGGATCGAATCGCACGACGGATGGCACATCCATGGGTCGCCGACCGATGGAGCGCTGCTCGCACTCGCCGGAAAGGGGGGCGTGGACCCGGTTTCGCCGGACCGCCGATTCGAGCGCCAGAGCCAGCTCGCTTTCACCTCCGACCGCAAGCGCATGGCCGTGATCGCAAAGGACCCCGACGGTCGCCTCCGCTCATTCGTCAAGGGTTCCCCGGAGGTGCTCCTCGAGCGTTCGACGAAGGTTCTCGTGGGCCAAGGGCAAGAGCCGCTCGCGACCTCGGACCAGGTCCGCCTTCTCGCCCGGGCGCGGGAACTCGGCGAGGACGGACATCGCGTGCTGGCCCTGGCATTTCGCGATCTTGGGCCTTCGCCCGCGCCGGAGGAGGCCGAGCGGGACCTGACGTTCGTCGGTCTTGTCGGGCTGATCGACCCTCCTCGGGCCGGCGTGCGGCAGGCCATCCAGGAGCTCACCGCCGCGGGGGTCCGGACGGTCATGGTGACCGGGGACCAGAAAGGCACGGCCATGGCTGTCGCGCGGGAGCTCTCCATCCTGTCGCCCGGCGACCTGTGCCTCGATGCCCGGGAGCTTTCCGAATACGTCCGCGAGCACCGCTGGGAAGACCTGCGCAGCGCCGCCGTCTTCGCTCGGGTGTCGCCAGAGGACAAGCTCGCGATCGTGCGCGCGCTCCAGGCGGCTGGCCGCGTCGTGGCCATGACGGGCGACGGCGTCAACGATGCTCCGGCCCTGAAGGCCGCTGACATCGGGATCGCCATCGGCGCGCGGGTCACCGACGTCGCCCGGGAGTCCTCCGACCTGATCGTCACGAGCGGAGACTATGGGACGCTTCCCGCGGCGGTGGCCGAGGGACGGCGGATCTACGGCAACATCCGGCGCGCGGTCCAGTTTCTCCTGCTGTGCAGCCTGGCCACCATCGGCGTGATGCTCGCGTCGGTCGTCACCAACCTGCCGCTCCCGATGAGCCCGCTGCAGCTTCTCTGGCTGAACCTCGTGGTCCACGTCTTCCCGGCTATCGCCCTCGTCCTCGTCGAGGGCGAACCCGACGCCCTTCGGCGGCCTCCGCGCGATCCTGCGGAGCCCCTTCTCCCATGGCGCGCCGCGGGCGTGATCGGGATCCGCAGCGCCATCGTGGCGGCCGCTTCGCTCTGGGTGTTCACGTCGGCCGGTGCCCGCGACGGCGGTCCCCGGGACAGGACGCTCGCAATGGCCGTGCTGGCGCTGGCCCTGCTCGCGCAGATGTTCGCCGCGCTCTCGGAGCAGCGACCATTCTGGCGGATGCTCCGGAGCCTTACGATGCCCTTCTGGCTCGCGCTCGCGGGGGGTCTTGGCATACAGGCCCTGGGCGTCTACTGGCCCCCGCTCGCATCGGTCCTCGAAACAGCCCCGCTCTCGCTCGGAGACTGGCTGCGCGCGGCCGGCGTCTCGCTCGTGGCGCTCTTTCTCGTCGAGGCCGGCAAGGGCGCCCGCGCGATCATTGGTCGAGGCCAGGGGTCTCCAGAGAGGAACGCGCCCAGGGAATAGAGTGCTGGCCGAGTGATGAAGGAGAAACGCGTGAAGAGGATCCTGATTCTGGGCGCGGGATTCGGCGGGTTGGAGACAGCGACTGGCCTTGGCGTCGTCATGAAGGAGGGCTATGAGATCACCCTGATCGACAAAAGCGACGCCTTCTTCATAGGGTTTTCCAAGATCGACGTCCTCTTTGGCCGCCGCACGCAGGAGCAGGTCAAGTACCGGTATGAGAACCTCCGAATCCAGGGCGTGCGCTTCATCCAGGCCGCCATCACTTCGATCGACACGGATGCGAAGAGCGTCGCCACGACGAAGGGGACGTTCCCTTACGACTACCTCGTCGTGGCTCTGGGCGCCTCGCTCGACAACCACGCGGTCCCGGGATTCGTCGAAAGCGGCGCACACGAGTACTACTCCATGGAAGGAGCCGCGCGCTTGAGGCCCGTCGTGGAGGCTTTCTCCCGCGGCACCCTGCTGATGGTCATCTTCAAGCCTCCCTACAAATGCCCTCCCGCCCCTTACGAGGTGGCCTGCCAGCTCCACGACCTCTTTGTGCGGAAGGGTCATCGAGACGCCATCCGGATGAAGATGGTCATTCCAGCTCCACGAGCTGTGGACAACCCCGGGGTGTCCAACGCCCTCGAAGCGCTCCTTGCTGAGCGCAACATCGAGCTGATCCCGGGAACCCCCATCACGGCCATCGACGCCACCGCGAGGAAGGCGGTCGCCGCCGGCATCACCCTGGACTACGATCTCTTGATCGGGGTCCCTATCCATAGACCGCCCCGGGTGATCGAGAGCTCGAAGCTCGGCCAGATGGGATTTATCCAGGTGAGCCCGAAGAACCTGGAGACGGTCGTCCCGAACGTGTATGCGGTCGGCGACGTCTCCAGTGTTCCCGCGGGCGACAAGATGGTGCCCAAGGCGGGCGCCTTCGCGGAGGACGCGGCCCGGACCGTGGTCTCGGACATCCTCCGCAAGGAAGGGCTCACGGAGGCGCTGATCAAATTCAACGCGGCCGGCGCGTGCTACATCGAGCTCGGAGGAGGCCAGGTCGCGAAGGTCAACGCCAACTACCTCGGAGGCGACAAGCCCCAGGTCTCCTTTGAAGGCCCCTCCCCGGAGCTCCACGCAGACAAGCTGTTGTTTGAAAGCAGCCGTCGCGACCGCTGGTTCAAGTCCGGTTAATGCGAGATTGCGTTCACTCCCAGCCTGGTCGTCGCCTGTGGAGAGTCCTCCGCAGGAACCGCCCGGCCTTCCGGCTCAGCGGTTTCCAGCTAACGCAAGCTCCAGCCCGTTGAACAGCGTCCCGAACCAGGCGTATCGTGGCTCCATGTCCCACCTCAACCAATTGCTCACGTCTATCACGCGCAGGCAGCCGGCTCGCTTCGCTCGCTGCTGATCCGCAAGTCGTTAGCCGCGGTCTGAGAAGGGTCGTGAATCGAAAGGAGTCAGGATGCGTACCCCCAGCCTGGGATGGACAAGCCGCCGCCCCCTCGCCTACGCGATGCTCATCACGGTCGCTACCGGAATCCCCGCTATGGGCAGGGCACAGATCGCGCGAGTCGAGATTCACCCGTTCCAGTCCATGACGTTGACGGATCAGGAGTTCCTTGCCGGACGCAAGGATGGCAAACCGGTTACGCTCGCAGGTGAGCTTCGCTTGCCACGTCCGGGAAATGATCGCCTGCCTGCCGTTGTCCTGCTACATGGCTCGGGGGGGATAGGAGGCTACATCCCCGACTGGGAGGAGGAACTCAACGCGATCGGTATCGCCACCTTCGCCATCGACAGTTTCACGGCGAGAGGCATCGTCAACACCCTTAACGATCAATCCCAACTTGGCCGTCTTGCGATGATCGTCGATGCCTATCGGGCGCTCGACCTCCTTGCGGCGCACCCACGGATCGACCCTGCCCGGATTGCCCTCATGGGTTTTTCGCGGGGAGGCCAGGCAGCGCTCTACGCTGGCATGAAGCGCTTTCAGCTCGTGTACGGTCAGACCGGCCGGGAGTTCGCCGCTTACATCCCGTTCTATGCGGATTGCGGCACGACCTATCGTGATGACGAGGACATGACAAAGAAGCCAATTCGGCTCTTTCATGGCAGCGCCGACGACTACAACCCGGCCGCGCCATGCCGCACATACGTCGAGCGCCTGAAAGCCAAAGGCAAGGACGTCCAGTTGACCGAGTACTCGGGCGCCGGGCACTTTTTTGACTCGCGGGCATTGAAGAAGCCAGTGAAGCTCGATAAGGCTCAGACAACCAGGCGATGCCAGCTTGCCGAGTCGCCGGGCGGCGTTATCGTCAATGGCAGTACGCAGCAGCCCTTCACCTACGCCGACCACTGCGTGGAGTATGGGCCGACGCTTGCCTATGATGAGAAGGCGTCTACCGAGGTCAGAAAAGCAGTCAAGGACTTCCTGACCACGGCGCTCAGGCCCTAATGAATCGCGCGCCTAACACGCGGCCGGAGGGGACGGAGTTGAAACCTAAAGCGCTGATTTAATGCGATTTATTTCAGTGAAAGGAGAGCGTCATGGCTGATGTATCCAGTCTGGGAGCAAGGACCGTTGTTCTTGTTCACGGTGGCTTCGTGGACGGCTCTGGTTGGGAGGGCGTGTACAAGATCCTGAGGAAGGATGGCTATCTTGTCAGCGTCGTTCAGAATCCGACGATTTCACTCCCCGACGATGTCGCCGTAACCAGGCGCGTTGTTGCCGCGCAGAGTGGCCCCGTGATTCTCGTCGGCCACTCCTACGGCGGGGCGGTGATCACCGAAGCTGGCAACGATCCAAACGTCGCCGGGCTTGTCTATATCGCCGCCTTTGCCCCGGACAGGGGCGAGTCGGTCTCCTAGCTGATCAAGGATCCGCCTCCCGGCGCGCCCGTACCGCCGATACTGCCGCCGCAGGACGGCTATCTCTTCCTCGATAAGGTGAAGTTCCACACGTCATTTGCGGCCGACGTTGACGCGGAAACGGCGGCGTTCATGGCCGACTCCCAGGTCCCGTGGGGCGTGGGCGCGCTGGGCGGGACGATCAGCGAGCCGGCGTGGAGGACCAAGCCGAGTTGGTACCTGGTCGCGACCGACGACAAGATGATCCCACCATCGGCTCAGCGTCTCATGTCCAAGCGCGCGGGGTCGACAGTCGTGGAAGTCGCGGGCAGTCACGCGATCTACGTATCGCAGCCAAATGCGGTGGCCGCGCTCATCGAAAAGGCCGCCGGGTCGGCGAATTTGACAGCGAGATAAGTCGGCCGGAGGCGCCCCATGCTGCCTGACCCCCGCAGCGTCGTTGAGCAGTTGGAGGCGACAGCGTCGCTCCCTCCGGGAACGGAAGAACGGTTCAACGGTTACGGCGTGATGGGCCTGCCGTTCAAATCAGGACACGTATTGGCGATGCGTCGGTTCTGGGCTTCATCCGTGGGGCCTGGCTATACGTCGGTGTGGCACCGGACTTCGCATGGCGATTGGGTGTTTTACGCCAACGTCGACCCGAGGCAGTCGTGCACGCGGTACTTCGGCGCGAGCGCCTCGGAGGCGATCGAGACAAAGATCAGGCTCACGTGGCCGGCGCCCTTTCGTTTGCGTCTTGCCATGCCGGCCCTACGGTTCGAGTGGGAAATCACCTTACAGGCAACGGCGGCGACTCGGATGGTCAACGCCGTGGGGCGGCTGCTTCCGAATGTTGCGTGGCGCAGCCCGGCCGTTCTGGCGGCGATGGGCATGGCGGCGGGGTTCCTGCTCGGAGCGGGGCGTGTTGGCCTGCATGGAAGGGTTCCCAACGGGCAGCGCTTCATCGCAAACCCGCGCGAATTGTGGGTATTCGCCGACAGCCGCGCACGGCTCGCAGAAGAAGATCTTGGTCCCCCCGGCCCCGTGCATCCGCAGGCCCGCCTGGGAGACTTCTGGATTCCCCAGCGCGGGATATTGGCGACGGGCCAGTCGTACTTCGATCCGTTTGATCCGGCACGTCATTCGTCAAAGACGTCTTGTGCGTTGCCGGGACCTGGATGAGTTAGAGGCCTCGCGGCTTCGCCTGAAATACGTGTGAAAGCATGCGGATCGATCATGTCGGCAGAACGTAAGGAGGAGAGCCGTGGATTTTCAGTTTGACGACGCCCTTGCCGGTTCTTCGGCGGACGCCCGCGGTCTTGCGCTCGCTGCTCCTGGATCTTCCGGCTCCCTGGATCGGAGCAACCGAGGGCCCCGGCACCTGGAGTCCGTTCGATGTCGTCGGGCATCTGATTCACGGCGAGCGCACCGACTGGATGCCGCGCGTCGAGCACATGCTGCGACACGGCGACGCCGTTCTCTTTCCGGCATTTGATCGCGAGGCGATGTTCGCCGCGTCCAGAGGGCTCTCGCTCAGTCAACTCCTCGACACGTTCGGCCGGTTGAGGACCGAGAGCCTGGATCGCCTGGCCGCGCTGCGCCTGACGGACGCCGACCTGGCACGTCGCGGCAGGCACCCGGAGTTCGGCGTGGTGACTCTGGGTCAGCACCTGGCGACATGGGTGGCCCACGACCTGAGCCACGTCGGCCAGACGGTTCGCGTGATGGCACGCCAGTACTCGACGGCAGTGGGACCGTGGCGGGCCTATCTCTCGATCCTTCGGCCCGCCGGACACGCGCAAGCTCCGGCCCGTTGAACATTCTCCCGGCCCGGACGTATCGTGGTCACATGCCCCGGCTCATCCGGGCCTGGTCCGACACTAACAGGAGGCCATGCAATCCGTGGATATTCTCGACGCCATTGGAAACACGTCGATGGCTCGGCTTCGCAAGGTCGTTCCACCCCGTTGCGCGGAAATCCTGGTGAAGCTCGAGTGGGAGAACCCCACCGGCAGCATGAAGGACCGGATGGCGCAGAACGTGATTTCGAGGGCGGAGGCGGACGGCCGGCTGAAGCCCGGCGATACCGTCCTCGAGTACACGGGCGGCAGCACGGGGACATCGCTTGCATTGGTCTGCGCCGCCAGGGGCTACCGCCTCCGGATCGTCACCTCCGACGCGTTCAGCAAGGAGAAGCTGGATCACATGGCGGCGCTGGGCGCGGAGCTGACGCTCGTGCCAAGCGAGGGAGGCCGGACCACAAGGAAACTGATTCTGGACATGATCGAGGCCGCCCGTAAGCTGAGTCAGGAGCCTCACACCTACTGGACCGACCAGCTCAATAACCACGACAGCATCGCGGGCTATTACTCGCTGGGCGAGGAGATCTGGAGTCAAACGAACGGAAAGATCGACGCCTTCGTTCACTCTGTGGGCACGGCGGCTTCCTCGCGGGGAGTCGCCACCGTGCTCAAGCGCCATAAACCGGGCATCAGGATCGTTGCCGTCGAACCGGCGGAATCCTCGGTGCTGCTGGGAGGCCCGGCAGGCCCTCACCAGATCGAGGGAGTAGGGATTGGTTTCACTCCTCCGCTCTGGGATCCCTCTCTCGTGGACGAGATCGTGCCGGTCAAGACAGACGACGCAAAGGAGATGGCGAGGCGCCTCGCGCGTGAGGAGGCCCTCTTCGCGGGGACGTCTTCCGGAGCAAACGTCGTCGCCGCGATTGGAGTGGCGGAGCGTCTGGGGCCGGATGCTACGGTGGTCACGCTGATGGTCGACTCCGGGCTGAAGTACCTGAGCACCGATGTATACAGGCGCAGGTAAGATCGGAAAGGAGCCTTGCGATGATTTGCGGTGCCTCCTTGCCTTCGGCGCGCTGGCCATGGCCGGCGGCCCCCTTCCAGCAGAGGCGGCGCCGGAAGGGGCGTCCGCGATGGCAAAGGCAGCCACCTCCTTCCTTGCGACTCTTGATCCTGCCAAGCGCGCGAAGGCGCGCCTCCCCTTCAACTCCGGGGAGCGCCTGAACTGGAACTTCGTGCCGCGGGAACGCCAGGGCGTGCCCATCAAACAGATGTCGTCCGAAGAACGGCGGGCGGCGCTCACACTCTTGAGATCGGGTTTGTCGGCCAGGGGCTTCACGAAGGTGGACACGATCGCGCATCTCGAGGAGGTGCTGTTTGCGGCCTCGGGCAGCGCGGTTCGCGACCCCGGGCTCTACTACTTCACGGTCTTTGGGGAGCCCTCGGAGCGGGGAGCCTGGGGCTGGCGGTACGAGGGTCACCACGTCTCGCTCAATTGGACGGTCGTGGATGGCAGGCTCGTGGGCAGCACACCGCAGTTCCTGGGCGCAAACCCGGCCGACGTCCGCGAAGGGCCTTTGAAGGGGACGCGAGCGCTGGCCGCGGAGGAGGATCTCGGGCGCGCGCTGGTCAAGTCGTTCGACGCCGGCCAGGGGGCACAGGCTGTCCTGAGCAAGGACGCCCCGGAGGAAATTCTCACCGGCAACTCCCGGAAGGCTGCGATCCAGGAGGACAAAGGGATCTCCTTACGGCAAGCTGACCCCGGAGCAACAGGGGCTGCTGCTCTCGTTGATCCAGGAATACGCGGCCGCCCAGCCCCTGGCGGTGGCGCAATCGCGATTGGCCCGGGTCAAGGCCGACCTTCCGAACATCAAGTTCGCGTGGATGGGCGGGCTCGAGAAAGGTCAGGGCCACTACTACCGGATTCAGGGCTCCACTTTCCTGATCGAGTACGACAACACCCAGAACAACGCCAACCACATCCACTGCGTGTGGCGAGAGTTCAAGGGGGACTGGGGCGAAGACCTGCTGGCCGAGCACTACCGAACCGCCCCGCACCATGCCGGCTCTCGCCATGCCGATCCGCAGGCGGCGAAAGCGCATCCGCCGGCGCTCGCGCAATGACCGGGCGGGAGGGGAGGGCGAATCGAGTCGCGCCTGGCGAGCGTATTCTCCTGGCATGCGGAAGGGCCGGGGTGCACGTCCGCGACGAGCGAAGCCTGAGCGTTGACACCGGTAATGCGAGGAGCGCCGATGGACGCGCGCTCCTCTGGAGGAGGGCCAGTATGAGAGTCCTGAGCGCGAGGGTCGTGGGATCGTTATCCGTCATCGTCCTGCTCTCCGGTACGGCCGGTTCACCGGCTGCCGGAGCGCCCGACACGCCCGCGGAGTTGCGCCCGCCCGCGGACCAGGAACTGGTGCTCGAGGCCCATGCCCGGGGAGTGCAGATCTACGCGTGCTCGTCCGGCCAGGACCATTCCGGGCACTTCGAGTGGACGTTCAAAGGGCCCGAGGCCGAGCTCTTCGACAGGAACGATCGAAAGATCGGCAAGCACTACGGGGGCCCGACGTGGGAATCGACTGACGGAAGCACGGTCGTCGGCGAGGTGAAGGCCCGCGACGATGGCCCGGACCCCATGGCGATTCCCTGGCTGCTTCTGACCGCGAAATCGAATTCCGGCGCCGGCGTGTTGAGTAATGTCAAGAGCATTCAGCGCGTTCGTACTGTTGGAGGAAAGGCGCCTACCTCGCCCTGCGGCAGTGACAACGAGCAGCAGGTGTTTCGGGTGCCTTACAAGGCCGTCTACTACTTCTACGCGCCCAAGCGTTAGCGTCGGCGCTAGCGCGCGTCCTTCGCGTGAGAGATCCGGCAATCTCTCAAGGAGAAGCAGCCATGCCGGTCAAGCCACGGACCATCGACGAGTACCTGGCGCCCTTAAGCTCGGAGAAGCGGGCCGCGCTCGAGAAGCTTCGGAGGGACATCCGGTCCGCGGCGCCCGGGGCCGAGGAGTGCATCAGCTACGGCATCCCGGCCCTCCGTCTCCGCGGAAGGCTGCTCGTGGGTTTTGGCGCGGCCGCGAAGCACTGCGCCTTCTACCCGGGGGCTCATCCGGTGGAAGCCCACAGGGAGGAGCTCGAGGCCTACGGCACCAGCAAGGGCACCATCCGCTTTCGACCGGAGAATCCCTTGCCGGCCACGCTGGTGCGGAAGCTGGTGAAGACCCGGATCGCGGAGCACGGCGCCCGACAACCGACTGCGGCTGGCGGCGCCAAGCGCCGCCGCTGAGCTCGACATCGTGAAGGCTATCGGTCGCGACACAGAGTAAGGAGGAGTCCATGGCGGATCTGCAAGGCGGGAAGATCGAGGAATTGAAGCGCGGCTTCAAGGGAGAGGTTCTTCTTCCGGGCGACAGTGAGTACGAAAGCGCGCGCCATATCTGGAACGCGATGATCGACAAGCACCCCGCGGTCATCGCTCGCTGCGCCTCGACGCCGGACGTCGTCCGCGGGGTGAACTTCGCGAGGGACAACGGGCTCCTGCTCGCCGTCCGCGGCGGCGGGCACAACATCGCCGGCAATGCCATCTGCGACGGCGGGCTCGTGATCGACCTTTCGAAGATGAAAGCCGCGCGGGTGGACCCCGCCGCGCGCCGCGTGACCATCGAAGGCGGCGCGACGCTCGCGGACCTCGACGCCGCGACCCAGGCCCACGGCCTCGCCACGCCGCTCGGCATCAACTCCACGACCGGCGTCGCCGGACTGACGCTCGGCGGGGGCTTCGGCTGGTTGAGCCGCAAGTACGGCATGACCGTGGACAACCTCGAGTCCGCCGAGGTCGTGACCGCGGCCGGTCAAGTGGTGCGCGCCAGCGCGAAGGAAAACCCCGACCTCTTCTGGGCACTCCGAGGAGGAGGCGGCAACTTCGGCGTGGTCACCCGCTTCGAGTTCCGGCTTCATCCCGTCGGCCCCGGCGTGCTCTCCGGGCTCATCGTGTACCCGCTCTCCGAGGCGAAGTCGGTGTTGCAGCAGTACCGCGAGTTCATGGCCAGGGCGCCGGAGGAGCTCACTGTGTGGAACGTCCTGCGCAAGGCGCCGCCGCTGCCGTTCCTTCCCGAGAAATTCCACGGCCAGGACATGATCGCGCTCGCCCTGATCTATGCGGGCGACCCGAAGCAGGGCGAGCCGCTCATCCAGCCGCTGCGCAAGTTCGGAACCCCCTGGGGCGAACACATCGGCGTCCAGCCCTACGTCGACTGGCAGAAGACCTTCGACCCGCTGCTCACCGCCCGGCGCCCGCAATTACTGGAAGTCCCACAATTTCTCGACTCTCCAGGACGGGCTCTTCGATGTTGTCGTCGAGCATGCCGGGAAACTGCCGTCACCCCAGTGCGAGCTCTTTTTCGGCGCCATCGGCGGCGCCACCACGCGGCCGGCCCCGGACTCCGCGGCGTACCCGCACCGCGACGCCAGGTTCGTCATGAATTTCCACGGCCGCTGGGAGAACCCGGCCGACGACAAGCGCTGCATCGGCTGGGCGCGCGACTTCTTCAATGCCACGGCGCCCTTCTCCACCGGCGGCGTCTACGTCAATTTCATGACCGCGGACGAAGGCGATCGCGTGCGCGCAGCCTATGGCGGCAACTACGATCGCCTTGCCCGGGTGAAGCGCAAGTACGACCCGAACAACCTCTTTCACATGAACCAGAATATCGGGCCGGCCTGAGAGAACAATGTGGAGGGGGTTCGGGGGTCCAACCATGAGTCGCAAGTTGTGTCCCAAAGTCATCCTTGAGGGCACTCGTCTCACGCTCAAGACCGAGATCGCCTTCGCCTTGAATGAGCACCCTCGGATTGTCGGTCCTCGCAAGTATAAGTACCATTCACCTCTTATCTCGGCCGAGTGGTGCGCCTTCACGGACTTCCCCTGGGGCCGCGGCCTCATCAACTTCGATCCAGCCGAAGAGGCCCTCGCGCTCGAAACCTACGAGACCTGGGTGAGGCTCTTCGAACTCCAGCGGTACTACTCCTGGATCATTGACCGCTTTCACATCTCAACCCAGGCCTATCAGCTTCGCACCCATCAGAAGGTCTACGACTTCTCCTGGCTCGAGAACCGTCTCATCCCACTTGGCTTCCGCCTCGTCTTTTGTGTTCGCAGTCCCGACTCCTTTGAGTCTGCCAGGGCGGCTCGGCTGCTCGTCTCGGGCAAACCCGAGCAGTACTCCGACCTCACGGCTTTCGTTTCGGAACAGGAGCTGCTCCGCGACCTCGTGCGCCGCTCAGGGCTTCCCAGCCTGACCCTCGACATCTCCAACAGCGATGTCGCTCTCGCGGTCACGCACATAGCGGATTGGCTCGAACAGACCGGTGGCCTGTACAGTCCAGCTCCACACCCATAGTCTGGTCAGGTTCGGGTCTACCGGCGGGACGTGTTCACCGGCTTCCAACCGGCGTGGAGCTAGAATGCCTTCGAATGTCGAAGGAGCTTGCGCCATCGTGAGGCGGCCCAACACGCTGCGCTCGCGCTGAGCTTCGAGGCGTCGGGCGGCCACAATTAAAGTCAAGGAGTCTGCGATGACGGCTTCTGTCTTTGTCGGCGCCAGCGTTGACGGCTTCATCGCGCGGCGAAACGACGATCTCGACTTTCTGCCGGAGGGCGGTGGCGAACCCCACGGCTACGACGAGTTCATGGCGACCGTCGATGCGGTTGTCATAGGCCGCAAGACTTTCGAGAAGGTCCTGACCCTCGGGCCCTGGCCGTATGGCGCCAGGCGCGTCGTGGTCCTGAGCAGCCGCCCCGTCGACCTGTCCGCGGCCGTCGGAGGCGCCGTGGAACAGATGGCCGGGCCTCCGGCCGAGATCGTCTCGCGGCTCGCCGCGAGCGGCGCTCACCACCTCTACGTGGACGGCGGGGTCACGATTCAACGGTTCCTGCGGGCGGGGCTCATCCAGCGTCTCATCATCACTCGCGTGCCTGTCCTCATCGGAGACGGAATTCCTCTCTTCGGCACCCTGCCGCACGACATACGGCTCCGCCACGTCGCGACCCGGCACTACCCGAGCGGCCTGGTTCAGAGCGAGTACGTTGTTGCCGCCTGACTTTCGCCGGCGTTGTCGCGGCGTGAGTCACTTCCGATGAGAGCCTGCCCGGGGTGCGGGCTCGAGATGCCGCCGGGCGAGCGAAGCTACGACCGCAAGTTTCACGCCTCGGCGGAGTGCTGGTCGGTATTCGAGGAGGTGCTGGCGGCCGAGTTCCAGAACCCCGTCCTTTTCGGACAGGTGCACCAGCTGACGGTGGACGCCTATGCCGTTCAGCATGCCGGCGGCCGGCATCCGGACAAGTCCGTGTGCGTCCATCTGGTGGGGCTCTACCTGGCTGTCGAGCGCGGCGTCGCGCCCGTGGATGTGCCGCGGCAACTCCAACACCTCGCAAGCCGCGCGGGCTGGCCGCACCTCGATCCTCCCGGGGAGCGCGCCTCGCTCACGGTGCGCGACGTGGCTCTCGCGGGCTCGCCGGAGGCGCATGCCCGGCGCGTCCGGGAGTGGGCCGCAGAGGTGTGGCGGGTCTGGGCTCCGCATCACCCGGTTGCGCGCGAGCTGGCCAGAGATCTTCCCGGACCCGCGAAACGGGTCGCTCGGTGAGAAAGGCCGTATTTCGCCGGCTCATGACCCGGGGGCCCGCCGCTCGCCGCTGAATCCCGAAAACCCTGGGCGCGGCCGGACGTTAGATATTGGCGGGTCGCGGGCGCTTGCGGCGACCGAGGAGAGGAGAAGACATGGCAGACATAGTTCACAGTGTCGAGGTGGCAGCGGCAGCGGACGTGGTTTATCCGCTCGTATCGAGCGGCCCGGGATTCCAGGCGTGGTGGGCGGAGGATGTGGTCGTCACGGCGGACGGAGCCGCGGAGCTGGGCTTTTTCAACCGGGCAACCGTCTACCGGCTGCGTGCGGTCAGCCTCGAGGCTGGGCGCAAGGCGGTATGGCAGGTCGAGACCGGCGAGGAGTGGCGCGGGACGCGCCTGGTCTTCGAAATGGAGGCGCGAAAGTCGGGGACGTTGGTTCGCTTCACGCACGCGGGTTGGGCCAGGGCGAGCGAGTATTTCGTCTCGTGCAACACGACCTGGGGCGCGTTGATGTACCGGCTGAAGGCCGCGGCGGAGGGCAAGGCGCCCGGGCCGCTGTTCCTGGCCGGCGGCCTTTCCTATTGAGTGTGGCGAAAAACTCGCCCCGGAGCCGGCGTCGTTTCCCTGCGTCGGCACGCGCCGGCCTGCCGTGATGGAGAGAACCGGCCGGCGCTGAGGGTTCCTCGCAGTCGGACCGAGGTGCCGGTCGAACCCTTCCATGCTCGTCACCCATCACCGACTTCGGGAAACGCCGCCGGCTTCGGGGCGGATTCGGAAGGAACACGCGCCTTGAGGGCCGCCACCGGCGATTCGGTTGTAACGGTGAACTAGGCCGCTACCCGACCGTTTGCGCTCACGGGCGATCCGGATATCGTTGGGCGAGAGGGGAGAGACACTCATGAAATCGACCGGCCCCGTATTGACGGTGACCCTGCTCGCGCCGTTGCTCGGCGCCCTGTTGTTTGCCGACGGCTTGGCGGCGCAGACTGGCGCGGCGCCACCCGCCAAATACCCCGCCCTGCCGAGCGAAACGCCGGCGAAGCTCGAGCCCGCGACGGAAGGCTTCGACCACGTCCGGCGGGACGTCATGATCCCCATGCGCGACGGGGTGAAGCTGCACACCGTCATCCTCGTGCCGAAGGGAGCCAGGGGCGCTCCGATCCTGCTGACGCGCACGCCCTACGACGCCACCAGGCTCACGACCCACGTCGCGAGCGCGCACCTGGGGCCTAGCCTGGACGGATACGACAACGCCACCGACGTCATCGTCGAAGGCGGATACATCCGTGTCGTCCAGGACGTGCGAGGCAAGCACGGCTCCGAGGGGGACTACGTGATGAACCGTCCCCTGCACGGGCCGCAGAACCCGACGCCCGTGGATCACGCGACGGACACCTACGACACCATCGACTGGCTCGTGAAGAACGTGAAGGAGAGCAACGGCCGGGTCGGCATCCTCGGCATCTCCTACGACGGCTTCCTGCCCCTGATGGCCCTGGTCCATCCGCACCCGGCGTTGAAGGTGTCCGTCCCGATGAACCCGATGGTGGACGGCTGGATGGGCGACGACTGGTTCCACAACGGCGCCTTCCGCGAGCAGGGCATGGGCTACATCTACGAGCAGGAGGCGACGCGCAAGTCGGAGGCCAAGTGGTGGAGGAACCACTTCGACGACTACGACATGTACCTCGAGGCGGGCTCGGCGGGGGAGCTCGGGCGGCGCCACGGGATGGAGCAGATCGGCTTCTGGAGGAAGCTCCTCGAGCATCCGAGCTACGACGCCTTCTGGCGCGACCAGGCGGTGGACCGCGTGCTCGCGGCGGAGCCGTTGAACGTGCCGGTGATGATCGTGCACAGCCTCTGGGATCAGGAGGACATCTACGGCGGGATGGCCGTCTACAAGGCGATCAAGCCGAAGGACACGGGCAACGACAAGGTGTTCCTGGTCCTCGGTCCCTGGCATCACGGCCAGGAGATCCGGGACGGCAGCACGCTCGGCGCGCTGAAATTCGGGAGCGATACGGCGCTGACCTTCCGCCGGGAGATCCTGCGCCCGTTCCTGGACCACTACTTGAAAGACGGCGCGCCAAAATCCGACGTCTCGCCCGTCTCGGCCTACGAGACCGGAACGAACCGGTGGCTGCGTCTGCCCGCGTGGCCGGCCGGCTGCGCGAGCGCCGGCGGCTGCACGATCGCGCCGACGCCGCTTTATCTCTCGGCCGGCCTGAAGCTGACCTTCGCCGCGCCGCAGCAGGGCGGGCCCGAGTTCGACGAGTACGTCTCCGACCCGGCCAAGCCCGTGCCCTTCCGCGCGCGTCCCATCGAGGAGACGGGCGCCGGCTGGTCGCGGTGGCTCGTGGACGACCAGCGCGAGGCGTCCGGACGCCCGGATGTCCTGGTCTTCGTCTCCGACGTGCTCACGGCGCCGGTCAAGATCAGCGGCCAGCCGATCGCGAATCTCGTCGCGTCCACGAGCGGCACGGACTCGGATTGGGTCGTGAAGTTGATCGACGTCTATCCCGACGAGGTCGCCGCCCAACCGGAGATGGGCGGCTACCAGTTGATGATCGCGGCCGACATCTTCCGCGGCCGCTACCGCGAGAGCCTGGAGAAGGCGAAACCGCTCGCTCCCGACAAGCCTCTGCTCTACCGATTCGCCCTGCCGACGGCCAACCATGTCTTCCTCCCGGGGCACAGGCTGATGGTCCAGGTGCAGTCGAGCTGGTTCCCGCTCTACGACCGCAATCCGCAGACCTTCGTGCCCAACATCTTCTGGGCGAAGCCGGAGGATTACCGGAAGGCCGTCCAGCGCGTCTACCATTCGCACGCGCCGGACCAGGCAAGCTTCATCGAGCTGCCGCTCGTCACGACCCGTTGACAACACGACTCCTGGAATAGAGTTGCTCGTGTGGCCGGTGATGGCCGGGTCCGGCTGGAGAAGCCTTCGGCGAGGTGGCAGGAGAGTTTCCTGGCCGCGGTGCGGCGGAGCCGGGCGCTCCACCATCCCTGGGTTTCGCCTCCCTCGACTCCGGCGGCCTATCGCGCTTACTTGCGCCGGATTCGAAAGGCCGACAGCGCCGGCTACTTCCTGTGCCTTCGCGGCCGCGATGAGCTCGTCGGCGTCGTGAACATCAGCGAGATCGTCCGGGGCGCCTTCCGCAGCGGCTACCTCGGCTACTACGTGTTCGCGCCTCACCAGCGGCAGGGCCTCATGACCGAGGGACTGTCGCTCGTTCTCGAAGACGCCTTCCGCCGGCGCGGTCTTCACCGCCTGGAGGCGAACGTGCAGCCCGGCAACGAGGCTTCGATTCGCCTCGCCTCCCGACTCGGCTTCCGACGCGAAGGGTTCTCGCCGCGCTACCTGAAGATCGGCTCGCGGTGGCGCGACCACGAGCGCTGGGCGATCCTGGCGGACGAATGAGCATGCACGCGAACGAAGAAGAGGAACCCCGTTCGGTCGTCCTGCTCCTGCACTGCCCTCTGAGGCTGGGCATGGCCGCCGGCCTGACCCAGTTCGTCTACACCCACGGTGGGCGCATCCTCTACCACGACCAGTACGTGGACTCCGAGAGCAACCATTACTACACGCGCCTGAAGTGGGACGTCTCGCACTTCTCCATGACGGACGCGGAGACCACCGAGCACTTGCGGACCTTCATCGGCAGCGAATCCGACACCGAGTGGTCGCTCCACTCCTCCGACGAGGTCCTGAGGATGGCGGTCTTCGTTTCCAAAGACCCGTCTTGCCTCTACGACGTGCTGGCGCGCAGCCATTCCGGGGAATGGAAGGTCGAGGTGCCGGTCATCGTCAGCAACCACACAGACCTCGAGAAGGCGGCGTCGAGATTCGGCGTCGAGTTCCGCGCCTTTTCGATGACGAAGGAGAACCACGACGTGGTCGAGGAGGAGCAGCTGGCGCTTCTCAAGAGCCACCGGATCGATTTCGTCGTCCTCGCGAGGTACATGCAGGTTCTGACGGCCCGGTTCGTGCGGGCTTATCCGAGCCGGATCATCAACATTCACCATGCCTTCCTTCCCGCCTTTCCGGGAGCCCGCCCCTACCACTCCGCCCGGCAGCGAGGCGTCAAGATGATCGGCGCGACGAGCCACTACGTGACGGAGGTCCTGGATGCGGGGCCGATCATCGAGCAGGACGTCCTGCGCGTGAGCCACCGCCACTCGGTGCAGGACCTGATCCGCTTCGGGCGCGACATCGAGAAAGTGGTCCTGGCCCGGGCCATCTGGAGCCACATCCGGCGCAAGATCATCGTCCACAACGGGCGAACCGTCGTATTCGACTAACGTCGCTCCGCGCTTGCGCGGGATCTGCTCGGCACCCAGCACCGCCTCGGGACAATCTGCCAGCGCCTAAGGAGCTCTCAGTCCGCTGGCCGAGGAGCGCCGACGGGTAGCGACCGGACGGAGACCTCGCGCTCCTGCGTTTGGACCTTACGCAAGAGCCTTCGTTTGTCTCAGGACCGCCGTTCGCGCAGCGAATGCCGCGGATCGCAAGCCGACGACGACAGGACCCGGCGGCCCGGATTCGGGAAGAGAAGCGCGCGGGGCGCGGTTAAAATTGACCTCGATGAGTTTGCTGGCTGACTTCCATCCGGCGGTCAGGACCTGGTTCGCGGAGCGGCTGGGGGAGCCGACGCCGCCGCAGCGCGAGGGATGGCCGGTCATCCGGGAGGGGCGCAACACGCTGATCGCCGCGCCGACCGGGTCGGGCAAGACGCTCGCGGCTTTCCTCTCGGCCATTGACTCGCTGATCCGGCAGGGCCCTGGCCTCCCCGACGAGACGCAGGTCCTCTACGTCTCGCCGCTGCGCGCGCTCTCCAACGACGTGCAGAAGAACCTCCAGGGGCCGCTCGCCGAGATCGCTGCCGTGGACCCGTCGGTCCCCGAGGTGCGCGTGCTCGTGCGCACGGGGGACACGCCGTCGGGCGAGCGGACAGCCATGACGAAGCGGCCGCCGCACATCCTCGTGACGACGCCCGAGTCGCTCTACCTGCTCCTGACGAGCGAAGGCGGTCGGGGAATGCTCCGGACCGTCTCGACTGTCATCGTGGACGAGATCCACGCCGTCCTGCGGGACAAGAGGGGGAGCCACCTCGCTCTTTCGCTGGAGCGCCTCGAGGAGCTGGTCGGCCGTCCCGTCCAGAGAGTCGGCCTCTCGGCCACGCAGAAGCCGCTCGACGAAGTGGGCCGGTTCCTGGTGGGGCCGGGCCGGGAGTGCGCGCTCGTGGACGCGGGGACTTTCCGCGAGCTCGATCTCGGCATCGAGGTCCCTCCTTCGGCGCTTTCCACAGTCTGCTCGCACGAGCAGTGGGAGGAGATCTACTCGAGGATGGCGGACCTCGTCCGCGAGCATCGGACGACGCTCGTCTTCGTGAACACGCGCAAGATGGCGGAGCGGATCGCCGCCCAGTTGACGCGGCTCCTGGGAGAAGAGGCGGTCACGAGCCACCACGGCAGCCTCTCGCGCGCCAGGCGCCTGGACGCGGAGGAGAGACTCAAGGCGGGCAAGCTCCGCGCGCTCGTGGCGACCGCGTCGCTCGAATTGGGCATCGACATCGGCGACGTGGACCTCGTCATCCAGGTCGGCGCGACCCGCTCGATCGCGACCTTCCTCCAGCGTGTGGGGCGCGCCGGCCACGCCTTGAAGAAGATTCCGAAGGGACGGCTCTTCCCGCTGACGCTCGACGAGCTCGCGGAAGGGGCCGCGCTCGTCAAGTGCATTCGCGAATCGATTCTCGACCGCACGCCGGTGCCCCCGCGGCCGCTCGATATCCTGGCCCAGCAGATCGTGGCGGCCTGCGTCGCCGGGCCGTGGGAGGAAGAGAGGCTCTTCGACGCCTTTCGCCGCGCCTGGCCCTACCGCGATCTTACGCGGGAGGAGTTCGACCGGGTCGTCGCGCTCCACACCTCGGGCCGCCGGGCGCTTCTCCATCGCGACGGCGTCGGAGGGCGCCTGATGGCCACGAAGCGCGCGCGCCTCTCCGCGCTTCTCTCCGGCGGCGCGATCCCCGACGCCGCCGATTACCAGGTCCGCCTGGAGCCGGAGGGGACGCTCGTCGGCACGGTGAACGAGGACTGGGCGGTGGAAGCGAGCGGCGGCGACATCTTCCAGCTCGGCAACGCGTCCTGGCGCGTGCTGCGCATCGAGGCTGGCATCGTGCGAGTCGCCGACGCGAAGGGAGCGCCGCCGTCCCTGCCGTTCTGGCTCGGCGAGGCGCCGGGCCGCACGCGAGAGCTCGCGGCCGAGATCGGAGCGATGCGCGAGGAGTGCGCGGCGCAGGAGGACGCGGCGGCCGGCTTCCTCCAGTCGGTTTGCGGAGACGCCCTGCCGCCGGCCGCGGCCCTCCAGATCGCGGAGTTCGTGGAGGCGGGGCGGCGCGTCCTCGGGGCGGTCCCCACTCCGAAGCGGGTGATCCTCGAGCGCTTCTTCGACGAGAGCGGCGGCATGCAGCTCATCGTGCACGCTCCCTTCGGATCGCGGATCAACCGCGCCTGGGGGCTGGCGCTGCGCAAGAAGTTCTGCGTCGGCTTCGGCTTCGAGCTTCAGGCGGCGGCGAACGAAGAGGCGATCGTCCTCTCGCTCGGGCCGCAGCACAGCTTCGCGCTGGAAGACGTCTTCGACTACCTGCACCCGGATCGGGCGCGCGACGTCCTCATCCAGGCTCTCCTTGCTCAGCCGCTCTTCGAGACACGGTGGCGCTGGAACGCCCAGCGTTCGCTCCTGATGGACCGCTCGCGCAACGGCAAGAGGATTCCCGCGTCCCTGCAGCGGATGCGCGCCAACGACCTGCTCGCGGGGGCCTTCCCGCAGGTCCTCGCCTGTCCCGAGACACTGCCGGGCGGCCCGATCGAGGTTCCGATGGACCATCCCATCGTCGCGCAGACGATCGAGGACTGCCTGACCGAGGCCATGGACGTCGAAGGATTCCTCGAGGTGCTGCGCGGGTTGAAGGACGGCTCGATCGAGCGGCGCGCCGTGGATACGGCCGAGCCCTCCTCGTTCGCGCGCGGGATCCTCGCCTCGCAGCCCTACACGTTCTTAGACGACGCGCCGCTGGAGGAGCGGCGCACGCAGGCGGTCCTCTCCCGCCGCGTGCTCGACGTGAAGAGCGCCGACGAGATCGGCGCGCTCGATCCCGAGGCGATCGAGCGGGTCCGGGAAGAGGCGTGGCCGCAGCCCGCCAACGCCGAGGAGGTGCACGAGGCGCTCCTCTGGATGGGATACGTGACGGATCAGGAGGCGGAGCCGTGGCGGGCGTGGCTGGACGAGCTCTCCAGTGCGCGGCGCGTCGTCCGCGAAGGAGACAGCTGGTTCGCCGTCGAGGCGACGCGCGACCCGAAAGCGGTCTTGAAGGGGCGGATGGAGGCGCTCGGCCCGATTCTCGCCGGCGGTGACGATCCGCTCCTTCTCGAGCTCGAGTCGGAGGGGGTCGTTCTGCGCACCCGGATCGGCGGACGGCAGGCCTGGTGCGACCGGCGCCTGCTCGCCCGCATTCAGCGCTACACGCTCGACCGCCTGCGCCGGGAGATCGAGCCCGTGTCCGCGGCGCAGCTGCTGCGCTTCCTCGCCTGCTGGCAGCACGTGGACCCGGAGCACAAGCTCGAAGGCCCGCGCGGCGTGGCGCAGGTCATCCGCCAGCTCGCCGGCTTCGAGGTTCCCGCGGCGGCGTGGGAGGGGAGCGTCCTGCCGGCGCGCGTGCGCGGCTACCGGCGCGAGTGGCTCGACCAGCTGACGCTTTCGGGAGAGGTGGCCTGGGGCAGGCTCTGGGGCGGCGGCGCGAGCGCGGTGCGCCGCGCGCCGGTCTGTCTCGTCGAACGCAAGGACCTGGAAGACTGGGCCGCGCTCTCCGCGCAGACGGCCGTCCCGCAACCTTCGGGCACGGCGCTCCAGGTCTTCGATGTCCTCGCCTCGCGCGGCGCGATGTTCTTCCAGGAGCTCTCCCGGGCGACGAGGCTCCCGCCGGCGTTTCTCGAGGCGGGCCTGTCGGATCTCATCGCGCTCGGACGCGTGACGTGCGACTCCTTCGGCGGACTGCGCTGGTTGATCGTGCCGTCGTCGAAGCGCCGCGAGGGAGGCGCCGGCGCCGGCCGCTGGAGCCTTCTCCCGCGCGAGGCCGCCGCTCCCGCCTCGCCAGAGTTCGTCGCCCGGCGCCTCCTCGAGCGCACCGGCGTCGTCTTCCGCAAGACCCTCGCACGCGAGAAGCTGCCCGTCCCGTGGCGCGACGTCGCCCGCGTTTGCCGCACGCTCGAAGCGCGCGGCGAGGTTCGCGGCGGCCGCTTCGTCGCCGGCTTCGACGGCGAGCAGTATGCCCTGCCCGAAGCCGTGACGCTCCTGCGCGCCGTGCGCCGGCGCGGGGAGGCCTCCGCCCCGCTGTCCGTCTCTGCCGCCGATCCCTTGAACTTCCGCGGAATTCTGACCCCCGACGAGCGGGTTTCCCCGGCGACACGCCAGAACGTCCGCGTCGCGTAGAGCACCGAGTCGGAAAACCGCCGATCAGCACTTCGGGCGCGGCGTCTGCCTTGTCATCGGGCGCAGCGCCTGCCCTGTCATCCCGAGGAGCGAAGCGACGAGGGATCTGCTCCGGAAATGTTGGAAGCGCATGAGTTAGATCCTTCGCGGAGCCTGTCCTGAGCGAAGCGACGGGCCTGGATGACAAGTCGGTGAGTGGGCAATGATTGATTGAACAAACTGAGGCCCGCGCGGAGCGTGCATGTTTCCTCCGCGCGGCCGGTTTGCCTCCGCAGATCCAGCCCAGATGGTGCATCTGGATCATGTGCCGAAGTGAGCCCTTTCGATACGTTGCTCTCGATTAACAGGGCACGCCGGCGCCACAAGACCCCATGAACAGCACCCTATGGAAGGAAGGAGTGAGAGTCATGAGATTGATCCATCGTCTTGCCGTGATGGCAGGATTCATCGCCGCGGTATTGCCCGCTTCGGTTCTGCTCGGACAAGGGGCGCAGATACCGCTTCGCGGCAAGGACATCCCACAGTTCGTGGACCCGCTGCCCGGCCTGGCGGTCGTTGACGGCACCCAGCCTGTCACCCTGACGATGTGCGAGTTCAAGGCGAACGTGCTACCGACCGGGACGTTCGCGCCGGGGGTCGCACCGGAGACGTGGGTGTGGGGGTACATCGTGGGGACCCAGTGCCCGACCACGACCCGAAGCACATACCTCGGGCCGGTGATCGTCGCTCAGCGTGACGTTCCGACCCGGGCGACGTTCATCAACCAACTCGGATTCTCCTCCACCTCGCACGTCCTGGCCTACAAGAACTCCACCGATCAGACGCTCCACTGGGCCGACCCGCTCGCACAATGAGCAGAACCCCTGCAACGAGGAGTTGCACGAGGGGGTGCCGCCCGTCGGGAGAGTGCGCGGAGAATTACAACGGCCCGATCCCGGCGGTGGTCCACCTGCACGGCGGTGACGTTCCGCCCGAGATCGACGGCGGCCCCGACGCCTGGTTCACCAGCGACGGACTGCACCATGGACACGGCTACTACAGCTTCCCCGGAACCGGCGGCCCCGGCAGCAACATGGCGGTCTACCGCTACCCGAACAGGCAGGAACCGGCGCCGATCTGGTTCCACGACCACACCCTGGGGGCCACGCGGCTGAACGTGTACGCGGGACTTGCCGGGGGTTACCTGATCACCGATCCATCCGACTCTTCCATCCCATCGAACCTGCCCGGCGCCCGTTCCCCTCGTCATCCAGGACCGGATGTTCGACGAGCAGGGACAGCTCTACTTTCCCGCGGGGACGCCTTTCATTCCCAACCCCGACCATCCCTACTGGGTCCCCGAGTTCACAGGGGACACCGTCGCGGTGAATGGCCACGTGTGGCCCTACCTCAATGTCGAGGCGAAGCGGTATCGCTTCCTGTTCGTGAACGGCTCCAACGCGCGGACCTACGAGATCTTCCTCACCAACCAGGTCACCAAGGCCGATGGACCGGCCCTCTGGCAGATCGGAACCGACGGCGGCTACCTGGACTTCCCGGTCAAGATAGACCCCAACGCTCGGAAATCAATTGCAGAAGCTCTTGATCATGCCGGGTGAGCGGGCCGACGTGATCATCGATTTTGCGGGTCTGACGCCGGGGACACGGCTGATCATGCGCAATGTGGCCAAGACGCCCTATCCGGCCGGCGACACGGTCAACGGGAGCACCCTCGGCCGGATCATGCAGTTCCGGGTGATTGCCGGCGGGGGCGTCGACACCAGCTACGACCCGGCGGGGGGCGGCGCTCTGCGCTCTCCCATGGTCCGGCTGGTCGATCCGCGTGGCGGGCACTCTGGCCCCGGGCGTGGTGGCTCAGAAGAAGCGCCAGATGACGCTCAACGAAGTTCAAGAGCCGCCCACCGCGGTCAACGGAATCGACTTTGAGGGCGGTCCGGAGGAAGTGCTGGTCAACAACACTCTCTGGTCAGGCATGGACGAGAACGGCAACATCCGCCCCGACTTCACGCCCATCACCGTCGGCGGCATCACCACCGGCTACTCGGAGCTTCCGAGGGAAGGGGAGCACCGAGGTCTGGGAAATCATCAATACGACAGCCGACGCCCATCCGATCCACCTGCACCTCACCCAGTTCCAGCTCATCAACCGCCAGAGCTTCGACGCCAGAAAGTACATGGCGGGCCTATGCTCAGGCCTACGGCGGCACGGTCGTGAGACGGCTTCGGCCCGCCCAACGACTACAACGTTCCCAACGCCGACGGCGCCGTGGGCGGCAATCCCGCGGTGGGTCCCTTCCTGAGGGGTCCCGCGAGGCCTCCGGAGGCGAACGAGGCCGGGTGGAAGGACACGGTGGTGATGCGTCCCGGCCAGGTGACGCGCATCGCCGTCCGGTGGGCCCCGATCTACCTGCCGGTGAGCACGGCGGCGGCGGACCTGTACTATCCCTTCGATCCCAGCGGCGAATTCCAGCACGGCTACGTCTGGCACTGCCACATCATCGACCACGAGGACAACGAGATGATGCGGCCCGACATCGTGGTAGCTGAACCCCGCCGCGCCGGCTCCGGGGGCGAGGCCGCTGCAGAAAGGAATCGACTACTAAGGCTCGTTCGGCGCTTCTTGGCGTTCCTCCTCCCGCGATCTCGTAGGAGAATCGCGGGAGGAGGTGAAGCGCTCGATGGCCGGTGAGGAGACGATCCTCTGGCGAAGGCTCGACCGCCCGGGTCACGAGGCCGCGCGCCTTTCCCGCAAGGGCGAAGACTGGAACCTCGCCGGAACGGCGGTCTTCCTCCACGAAGGAGAGCCGTGCCGGCTCGACTACTCGATTCTCTGCGATCCGGACTGGCGGACGTCGGAGGCGGCCGTGGAGGGCTGGGTCGGAAGCGAGGCCGTTCGGATCGAGATCGCCGCCGCCTCTTCCGGCCGCTGGCGGATGAATGGAATCGGAGCGCATCGAGGTCGAAGGCTCGCTGGACCTCGACTTGAACTTCAGCCCTTCGACCAATCTCCTTCCGATCCGGCGTCTCGATCTCGCCGTCGGAGGCGAGGCAAAGGTCCGCGCGGCCTGGCTTCGCTTCCCGAGCTTCGCGCTCGAGCCGCTCGAGCAGTCCTATCGCCGCCTCGCGGAGTCGACGTATCGCTACGAGAGCGCGGGAGGCCGGTTCGTCGCCGAGCTCGAGGTGAATGCGGCCGGGTTCGTCACGCTGTATCCAGGGTTCTGCCGGGTCGAGGCGGCAGGGAGGTAGGCATGGGCGAGATCGAGGTTCTCCGAAGTCACCTGGAGCGGTTGCTCGACTGGGAAGACGCGCACGTCGGATTCGAGGCGGTGATCGAAGGAATTCCTCCCGAGCTTCGCGGAGCACAGCCGCGGGGGCTGCCCTATTCTGCATGGCAATTGCTGGAGCATCTGCGTCTGTGCCAGCGCGACATCCTCGAGTTCTGCCGCAATCCCGGCTATGTCGATCCGAAATCCATGGCCGAGTACTGGCCGGCCAGCGTGGCGCCGCCGACTCCCGAGGCCTGGGAGGAGAGCGTCGCCGGGTTCCGCGCAGACCTCGAGGACATGAAGCGGCTCACGCGGGAGGGCGACCTTTTCGCCGCGGTCCCGCGAGGCACCGGGCAGACCTTCCTGCGCGAGGTCGTGCTCCTCGCCGACCACAACGCCTACACGCTCGGACAGCTCGTCATCCTCCGGCGCCTCCTCGGGATCTGGAAAAGGAGCTGACTCATGGCCGGGGACATGGCGAAGAGATACCGGCGCTGGTTCGAGTACGAGAAGGACAGCCACGCAAAGGTGCTCGAGGCCCTCGAGTCGGCCGGCGCGGGCGTTCGCAAGACGGAACCGTTCCAAAAAGCCGTCACGCTGGCTGCGCACATCGTCGCCGCGCGGCGGATCTGGCTTTTCCGGCTGGGAGCGGCGAAGGAAGCGCCGTCTGACTTCTTTCCGCGCGGCATGACGCTGTCCCGGCTCGCACGGCGCTTCGGAGAGATGCACGCGGCGTGGTCGGCCTACCTCGCCCGTATCGGCGAGAAGAAGATCGCGAGCTCCTTCGAGTACCGCAGCACCGAAGGAGTCCGGTACCGCGACACGGTCGAGGACATCCTGACCCAGCTCCACGGGCACTCCCTGTACCACCGCGGCCAGATCGCGATGCTGCTTCGGTCGGCGGGCATCGAGCCGCCCCAGACGGATTTCGTCTTCTGGGCACGGGAAGAGGTCGAGGACGAAGGAGATTAGAGGGTTCGGTTGAAACCGATTCCTGTGAGAAAGGAGAATCCATGATCGTCGTTCGGAACGTTTTTCAGTTGAAGTTCGGGAAAGCGCGTGACGCGCTCGCGGTCTGGAAGGAAGGGCGGTCGCTCTTCCAGCGGCTCGGGATGCCGGCGGACAACTCCCGGCTCCTGACCGACGTCACCGGTCCCTTCTACACGCTCGTCCACGAGTTGACGTTCGATTCCCTCACGGATTTCGAGCGCGAGGCCCGGAAGTTCCTGGGCAACGAAGAATGGCACGCGTGGTACGCGCGCCTGACTCCCCTCTGCGAGGGCGGACACCGGGAAGTCTTCTCGGTCGTCGAATAGACGGCGTTGTCCTCACTCGACATCCGTCCACTCGCGTCGCCCGAGGAGGCGAGCGAGTGCGCGCGGATGATGGCCGGCTCGGAGCCGTGGATAACGCTCGGGCGCGGGTACGAGGAATCACTCGCCCTGTTGCAAGACGCGACGCGCGAGGTGTACGTGGCGTTCGACGGGGGCCGCGTGATCGGTTTCGTGATCCTGAACATGGCGGGGGCCTTCGTCGGCTACATCCAGACGATCTGCGTCGGCGAGGCGGACAGGAGCCGGGGGATCGGAACCCGGCTGATGCGGTTTGCCGAGGAGCGGATCTTCCGCGACTCGCCAAACGTCTTCCTCTGCGTCTCGTCCTTCAACCCGCGGGCGAGAGGCGTTGTACGAGAGGCTTGGCTACGAGCTGGTGGGAGAGCTGAAGGACTACCTCGTGAAGGGGCATTCGGAGTACGTCTTTCGCAAGACGATCGGTCCGATCCGGGAGTTCCGGAAGCACCCGTCATCCTGAGGAGCGAGGCTCCCCTTGTCATCCTGAGGAGCGAAGCGACGAAGGATCTGCTCCGGCGTCCGTCGGAGCAACGAACCAGAAGCAGATCCTTCGCCTTCGCTCAGGATGACAAGGCGTGTCTTCGGACGAAGTGGTATGCATTTATTGATGACAAAAGGCTTATTCCGTTAGAACTCAGGCCTATCCTCTCAAGTTGATTTACGCCTTTATTACGCCATAAGATCGGTGGGTGAGCGACAAGCGACTCCGGTCTTCCGACGGCCCCGCCGGCAGTCCTCCTTCCCGGAATCTGGGCGTCCCTTCGCGCAACGTCGGACCCTCCGACGCGTCGCTCATCGTCTCGGCGGGGACACGCAAGGAGAGGCTCAAGCAGCGCGACTGGAACGTCCGGAACCTCCACAGGAGTCCCCGGCCTTACGCGGAACTGCGCGTCGCCTCCGCCTTCTCTTTCCTGGACGGCTCTTCGCTTCCCGAGGATCTCGTCGAGCAGGCGGCGAGACTGGGTCTGCCGGCCGTGGCTCTCGTGGACCGCAACGGCGTCTACGGCGCGCCGCGCTTCTACAAAGCCGCCAACGCCGCCGGAATCCGCGCGCTGGTGGGCGCGGAAGTCACGCTGGATGAGAAAGAGACTGGGAGACTGGGAGACGGGGAGACTGGGAGAAAAGGCCCCGAGTCCCCCAGTCACCAAATCCCCAAGTCCCCCAGTCATCAATTTCCTCGGATCACTCTCCTCGTAGAAAACCGGACCGGTTACAAGAACCTCTGCCGCCTCATCACGGAAGGGGCGGCCGGCAAGCCCAAGGGGGAGACGAGCGTCACGCTCGACGAGATCGCGGCGCACGCGGCGGGGCTTCATTGCCTGACGGGCGGTGAGGAGGGCCCGCTCGCGCGGGCGCTGGCGCGGGGCGGGCTCGAAGCGGGGAGAGAGACGCTCGGCCGGCTCGCGGGGATCTTTCCCGGGCGGCTCCACGTCGAGATCGGGCGGCACCGGCTGCGCGAGGAGGAGCACGGGAACCAGGCCCGGGTGGAGCTGGCGCGGAGAGGATGCATCTCCCGCTCGTCGCGACCAATGGCGCGCGCTATGCCCGTGCGAAAGACAAGGAGCTGCACGACGTCCTGACCTCGATCCGCCACCACACGACGCTCGACGCGGCCGGGGATCTGCTGGCCGCGCAGCGCGAGCGGCACTTGAAGGACGCCGCGGCGATGTCGGAGCTCTTCGCCGATCTGCCCGAGGCCCTGGACGCCGCGTGGGAGTTGTCGCAGCGGCTCGGCTTCACGCTTGCGAACCTGGGCTACCGCTTTCCCGACTACCCGCTCCCGCCGGGCGAGACTCCCGATTCCTACCTGCGCCGGGTGACGTGGAACGGCGCGCGGACGCGCTTTAAGCCGCTGACCGCGCGGGCGCAGGCGCAGATTGCCAAGGAGCTGGCGATGATCGAGAAGCTCTCTCTGGCCGGCTACTTCCTGATCGTCTGGGACATCGTGCAGTTCTGCCAGAAGGAAAAGATCCTCGTGCAGGGGCGCGGCTCGGCGGCCAACAGCGCCGTCTGCTACGCGCTCTCGATGACCGCGGTGGACCCGGTGAAGATGGAGCTGCTCTTCGAGCGCTTCCTCTCGGAGGAGCGGGGCGAATGGCCGGACATCGATCTGGATCTGCCCTCCGGCGACCAGCGCGAGAAGGTCATCCAGCACGTCTACGAGAAGTACGGCCCGCGAGGCGCCGGCATGACGGCCAACGTCATCACCTACCGCGACCGCTCGGCCGCGCGCGAGGTCGGCAAGGCGCTGGGATATTCGCTCGAGCAGGTGGGCAACCTCTCCAAGCAGCTCTCCGGCTGGAGCTTCGGCGAGGTCCGCGAGCCGATCGCGCAGCTTGGAAGCGAGATCCGCGCGGCGGGGCTCGATCCCGAGGACGTCCGCTCGAAGCATTTCCTGCGGCTCTTCCTGCAGATCCAGAACCTGCCGCGGCACCTGGGCCAGCACTCGGGAGGGATGGTGGTCGCGGCGGGAAGGCTGGACGAGGTCGTGCCGCTCGAGCCGGCCGCGATGCCGGGACGCGTCGTCGTGCAGTGGGACAAGGACGACTGCGCGGACCTGGGGATCGTCAAGGTGGACCTGCTGGGCCTGGGGATGCTCGCGGCGATCGAGGAGGCGATCCCGATGATCCGCCTAAAAGAGTCGGTAGAGCTTGACCTCGCGCACCTGCCCCAGGACGACCCGAAGATCTACAAGATGCTGAACGAGGCGGACACGGTCGGGCTCTTCCAGGTCGAGAGCCGCGCGCAGATGGCCTCGCTGCCGAGGAACGCCCCCAAGAAGTTCTACGACATCGTCGTGCAGGTGGCAATTATTCGGCCGGGGCCGATCGTGGGAGGGATGGTGCGTCCTTTTTTCGACCGGCGGCAGGGAAGGGCTCCGGTGGAATATCCGCACCCCTGCCTCGAGCCCATCCTGAAGCGCACGCTCGGCGTCCCTCTCTTCCAGGAGCAGCTCCTGCGCATCGCGATGGTCGCGGCGGGCTTCACGGGTGGGGAGGCGGAAGAGCTGCGGCGCGCGATGGGTTTCAAGCGATCCGTCGAGAGAATGGAGGCGATCGAGGCGAGGCTGCGCGCGGGAATGACGGAGCGCGGCATCGGCGCGGAGGCGCAGGAGCAGATCGTCAAATCCATCACGTCCTTCGCGCTCTACGGATTTCCCGAGTCCCACGCGGCGAGCTTCGCGCTGATCGCGTACGCGA
The DNA here is from genome assembly GCA_963741435.1 of uncultured Acidobacteriota bacterium. GTDB lineage: Bacteria > Acidobacteriota > Thermoanaerobaculia > UBA5066 > Gp7-AA6 > JAWOLE01. The sequence goes on from CAVUIX010000009.1 coordinate 78,620, forward strand.
GCGCTTACCTCAAGGCGCATCATCCGGCGGCCTTCTACGCCTCGATCTTCAACGCCTGGCCGATGGGCTTCTATCACCCGGCCACGCTCGTCAAGGACGCGCAGCGCCACGGGACGGACATCTTTCCGATCGACGTGGCGCATTCGGGATGGAAATGCCGCTGGGAGAACGGAGGCGTGCGCCTGGGACTCCGCTTCGTGCAGGGACTGCGCGAGGCGACGGGAAAGAAGATCGAGGAGGAACAGGCGCTGGCGCCCTTCGCCGACGCGGGAGACCTGGCCCGCCGGACGAGGCTGCGATCAGCGGAGATGACGCTCCTGGCCTCCGCCGGAGCGCTCGCCTCCTTCGGCAAGACGCGGCGCGAGGCGCTCTGGCAGGTGGCGAAGGTGGCGCGCCCGTCGGGCCCTCTCCTGGACGACTTGCCGGCCGATGATCCCTCGCCGCTCCCGGAAATGAGCCCCGAGGAAGAGACCGCGGCCGACTACAGCGCGACGCAGATGACGACGGGGCCGACCTGATGGAGCACTGGCGCGTTGTCCTCACTCGACATCCGTCCACTCGCGTCGCCCGAGGAGGCGAGCGAGTGCGCGCGGATGATGGCCGGCTCGGAGCCGTGGATAACGCTCGGGCGCGGGTACGAGGAATCGCTCGCCCTGTTGCAAGACGCGACGCGCGAGGTGCACGTGGCGTTCGGCGGGGGTCGCGTGATCGGTTTCGTGATCCTGAACATGGCGGGGGCCTTCGTCGGCTACATCCAGACGATCTGCGTCGGCGAGGCGGACAGGAGCCGGGGGATCGGAACCCGGCTGATGCGGTTCGCCGAGGAGCGGATCTTCCGCGACTCGCCAAACGTCTTCCTCTGCGTCTCGTCCTTCAACCCGCGGGCGGAGGCGTTGTACGAGAGGCTCGGCTACGAGCTGGTGGGAGAGCTGAAGGACTACATCGTGAAGGGGCATTCGGAGTACGTCTTTCGCAAGACCATCGCCCCCATCCGGGACTTCCGGAAGACTCGTCCCCTGTCATCCTGAGGAGCGAAGCGACGAAGGATCTGCCCTCGTCCACCAGGCAACGACGGAAGCAGATTCTTCGCTTCGGTCAGGATGACAGGTAAAGTGGTATATCTGTTAATGTCAAACGACTTATTTAATTATAGTCAGGCCTTTTCTCTCATTGATTTACGCCTTTATTACGCCATAAGATCGGTGGGTGAGCGACAAGCGACTCCGGTCTTCCGACGGCCCCGCCGGCAGTCCTCCTTCCCGGAATCTGGGCGTCCCTTCGCGCAACGTCGGACCCTCCGACGCGTCGCTCATCGTCTCGGCGGGAACGCGCAAGGAGAGGCTCAAGCAGCGCGACTGGAACGTCCGGAACCTCCACAGGAGTCCCCGGCCTTACGCGGAACTGCGCGTCGCCTCCGCCTTCTCTTTCCTGGACGGCTCTTCGCTTCCCGAGGATCTCGTCGAGCAGGCGGCGAGACTGGGTCTGCCGGCCGTGGCTCTCGTGGACCGCAACGGCGTCTACGGCGCGCCGCGCTTCTACAAAGCCGCCAACGCCGCCGGAATCCGCGCGCTGGTGGGCGCCGAGGTCACGCTGGATGAGAAAGAGACGGGGAGACTGGGAGACGGGGAGACTGGGAGAAGAAGGCCCCAGTCCCCCAGTCCCCCAGTCCCCCAGTCCCCCAGTCATCAATTTCCTCGGATCACTCTCCTCGTAGAAAACCGGACCGGTTACAAGAACCTCTGCCGCCTCATCACGGAAGGGGCGGCCGGCAAGCCCAAGGGGGAGACGAGCGTCACGCTCGACGAGATCGCGGCGCACGCGGCGGGGCTTCATTGCCTGACGGGCGGTGAGGAGGGCCCGCTCGCGCGGGCGCTGGCGCGGGGCGGGCCCGAAGCGGGGAGAGAGACGCTCGGCCGGCTCGCGGGGATCTTTCCCGGGCGGCTCCATGTCGAGATCGGGCGGCACCGGCTGCGCGAGGAGGAGCACCGAAACCAGGCTCTCGTCGAACTGGCGCGGCGCGGCCGCCTCCCGCTCGTCGCGACCAACGGCGCGCGCTATGCCCGTGCGAAAGACAAGGAGCTGCACGACGTCCTGACCTCGATCCGCCACCACACGACGCTCGACGCGGCCGGGGACCTGCTGGCCGCGCAGCGCGAGCGGCACTTGAAGGACGCCGCGGCGATGTCGGAGCTCTTCGCCGATCTGCCCGAGGCCCTGGACGCCGCGTGGGAGTTGTCGCAGCGGCTCGGCTTCACGCTTGCGAACCTGGGCTACCGCTTTCCCGACTACCCGCTCCCGCCGGGCGAGACTCCCGATTCCTACCTGCGCCAGGTGACGTGGAACGGCGCGCGGACGCGCTTCAAGCCGCTGACCGCGCGGGCGCAGGCGCAGATTGCCAAGGAGCTGGCGATGATCGAGAAGCTCTCTCTGGCCGGCTACTTCCTGATCGTGTGGGACATCGTGCAGTTCTGCCAGAAGGAAAAGATCCTCGTGCAGGGGCGCGGCTCGGCGGCCAACAGCGCCGTCTGCTACGCGCTCTCGATGACCGCGGTGGACCCGGTGAAGATGGAGCTGCTCTTCGAGCGCTTCCTCTCGGAGGAGCGGGGCGAATGGCCGGACATCGATCTGGATCTGCCCTCCGGCGACCAGCGCGAGAAGGTCATCCAGCACGTCTACGAGAAGTACGGCCCGCGAGGCGCCGGCATGACGGCCAACGTCATCACCTACCGCGACCGCTCGGCCGCGCGCGAGGTCGGCAAGGCGCTGGGATATTCGCTCGAGCAGGTGGGCAACCTCTCCAAGCAGCTCTCCGGCTGGAGCTTCGGCGAGGTCCGCGAGCCGATCGCGCAGCTTGGAAGCGAGATCCGCGCGGCGGGGCTCGACCCCGAGGACGTCCGCTCGAAGCATTTCCTGCGGCTCTTCCTGCAGATCCAGAACCTGCCGCGGCACCTGGGCCAGCACTCGGGAGGGATGGTGGTCGCGGCGGGAAGGCTGGACGAGGTCGTGCCGCTCGAGCCGGCCGCGATGCCGGGACGCGTCGTCGTGCAGTGGGACAAGGACGACTGCGCGGACCTGGGGATCGTCAAGGTGGACCTGCTGGGCCTGGGGATGCTCGCGGCGATCGAGGAGGCGATCCCGATGATCCGCCTAAAAGAGTCGGTAGAGCTTGACCTCGCGCACCTGCCCCAGGACGACCCGAAGATCTACAAGATGCTGAACGAGGCGGACACGGTCGGGCTCTTCCAGGTCGAGAGCCGCGCGCAGATGGCCTCGCTGCCGAGGAACGCCCCCAAGAAGTTCTACGACATCGTCGTGCAGGTGGCAATCATTCGGCCGGGGCCGATCGTGGGAGGGATGGTGCGCCCCTTCTTCGACCGGAGGCAGGGAAGGGCCCCCGTCGAATATCCGCACCCCTGCCTCGAGCCCATCCTGAAGCGCACGCTCGGCGTCCCTCTCTTCCAGGAGCAGCTCCTGCGCATCGCGATGGTCGCGGCGGGCTTCACGGGTGGGGAGGCGGAAGAGCTGCGGCGCGCGATGGGTTTCAAGCGATCCGTCGAGAGAATGGAGGCGATCGAGGCGAGGCTGCGCGCGGGAATGACGGAGCGCGGCATCGGCGCGGAGGCGCAGGAGCAGATCGTCAAATCCATCACGTCCTTCGCGCTCTACGGATTTCCCGAGTCCCACGCGGCGAGCTTCGCGCTGATCGCGTACGCGAGCGCTTACCTCAAGGCGCATCACCCGGCGGCCTTCTACGCCTCGATCTTCAACGCCTGGCCGATGGGCTTCTATCACCCGGCCACGCTCGTCAAGGACGCGCAGCGCCACGGGACGGACATCTTTCCGATCGACGTGGCGCATTCGGGATGGAAATGCCGCTGGGAGAACGGAGGCGTGCGCCTGGGACTCCGCTTCGTGCAGGGACTGCGCGAGGCGACGGGAAAGAAGATCGAGGAGGAACAGGCGCTGGCGCCCTTCGCCGACGCGGGAGACCTGGCCCGCCGGACGAGGCTGCGATCAGCGGAGATGACGCTCCTGGCCTCCGCCGGAGCGCTCGCCTCCTTCGGCAAGACGCGGCGCGAGGCGCTCTGGCAGGTGGCGAAGGTGGCGCGCCCGGCGGGCCCTCTCCTGGACGACTTGCCGGCCGATGATCCCTCGCCGCTCCCGGAAATGAGCCCCGAGGAAGAGACCGCGGCCGACTACAGCGCGACGCAGATGACGACGGGGCCGCACCTGATGGAGCACTGGCGCGGGAAGCTCGACGCGCAGGGGATCCTCTCGGCCGCGGAGCTGGCGCGACGCGCCGACGGGGAGCGCGTCACGACCGCGGGGGCCGTCATCGTCCGTCAGCGCCCGGGCACGGCGAAGGGATTCGTCTTCCTGACGCTCGAAGACGAGACCGGTATGTGCCAGGCGATCGTGCGCCCGGACCTCTTTCGCGAGAACCGCGCCGTGATCGTCGGATCGGGATCGCTCGTCGTCTCGGGGCGCCTCCAGAAGCAGGACGGCACCCTCTCGGTCAAAGGAGAAAAGTTCTGGAGCCTCTCGCAGCTCGAGAGGGTCCCGAGCCACGATTTCCGTTGAGGCAAGTTCGCAAACAGAGGCCTTCTGTCATCCTGAGCGAAGCGAAGGATCTGCCCCGGCGATTCCAGCATTTCCAGGGCAGATCCCTCGTCGCTTCGCTCCTCGGGATGACAGAGCGAAGGTTGTCCGGCTACTTCTTCTTGGTCGCCTTTTCCGCCTTGACATCGACCGCTGTCGCGGTCATCCGGTACTCGATCGTGACCTTGGCGCCGACCTTGAGGTCGCCCGTCACTTTCGTCGAGGCGTCCCGCGCGATCTCCCAGCGGTCGTTCCCCTTCTGGACGGCGATCATCGTGTCGGTGACTTCGAGGACCGGACCCGTCACCTGGTAGGTCTTCGTCGCGGCGAAGACCGATGCGGAGAGGAGAAGACCGAGGGAGAGCAGAACCGCCAGGGACCGATTTCTGATGCGCATGCGAAACCTCCTTCGATATGAAACCGCATTCGTGAGCTTACTTCGCGGCCGGTTTCTGCTTGCTCTCGCGATAACCGGCCTTCAGGGCGTCGGCTTCCGTCATGTACTTGCCCTGCTTGGTCTTCCCGTACCACTGGTCGCCTTCGCGGTGGAAGACCTTGGTTTCCGTGTTGACCCAGACCATCCCCTTCGCCGGGGGCGCCGGCTGGCTCGTTGCCTGGGCCTGCGAGGCCGGCGCCGGTTTGCTCGCCGGTTGTTCCGCCCGGCTCGGCTCGGCCGGAGCCGGCCTGGCTGCCGCGGCTGGCTTTGCCGCCGGAGCCATGGGCCTGGAGGCAGCGGGCGCCGCGCCGACGACGACGAGAGGCTGGATCTTGCCGATCGTGCTCTTGGAAACGCCCGCCTTCGCGAGATCGTCCACCGAGGAGTAGGGGCGGCCGGCGATGATCTTCTTGGCGGTCGCCTCGCCCACACCGGGCAGGTCCTCCAGCTCCTTTTGCGTGGCCGTGTTCAGATCGACCGGCTTGGCCGCTCCGGCCGGGGCGCGGGCCGGCTCCGCCGCAGCGCTCTTCTCTTTCGCGCCGGTCTATCTCCTTCGCGGCGCTCTTCTCTTTCGTTGCGCTCTTCTCCTTCGCCGGTTCGGCGGGAGCGGCCTTGGCCGGCGCGGCCTCCTTCACGCTCGACTTGCTGGCCGTGACGAGGGGACGGATCTTGTCGATCGTTGCCTTGGAGACTCCCGCCTTCTCGAGGTCCCCGACCGAGGAGTAAGGGCGCCCGGCGATGATCTTCTTCGCGGTCGCCTCGCCCACGCCGGGCAGGTCCTCCAGCTCCTTTTGCGTGGCCGTGTTCAGATCGATCTTCGCGGCCTTCGCTTTCGCCGCCAGCGCCGCTGACGGCAGGCAGAGGAGTGCGGACAGAAGCACGAGAGCGGATTCGAAGAGAAGGATTTTCATTCGGGAGCGCATGACTTCTCCTTCCGACAACGGAACGCCTGTCAAGTCTATCGGGGACCCAAAGTCTATCGCTGACCGCCAAGCGCGGCGAGCGCCGCGAAGAGCGCCGTCGAGAGAGCGATGCGCCTCAAGAGCGCTCCCCCCCACGCACGACCTCTTCGCGGATCTCTTCCGTCAGGTTCTCGCTCGGAACCTCCGGGCCTTCCAGCATGGCCTTATGCTAGCCCGAACTTAGAAACGCCGTGTCCAGGAAGAAGAAACAGAAGGACTCGCGGGAGCGGAAGGCCGCAACGCTCCTCCCGCAAGCGATTCCCGAAGAGAATGCGGCACCGTCTGCCCGGCGGCCGGCAACCGGCATTTGGCTCGCCGCGATCCTGCTGCTCGCGATCGGACTGCGCTGCGCGTGGCTCGACTCGTCCGTGGGCGGGTTTCATTCCCACAACGAAGCGCACTACACGCTCATTTCGAAGAACTACTTCCGCGGCTCGCCGCTCTTTCCGACGTCCGAGGGCGGGCACCTCTTTCTGGAGACTCCGCCACTCTATTCCTACCTACTGCATGTCGTCTTCCGGCTGACGGGCGTCTCGATCCTGGCGGGGCGGCTGCTCTCGGTCGCATCGAGCCTGGCTCTGGTCGTCGCGACCTTCGTCTTCTCCCGAAGGCTCTTTGGCTCGTCCGGGGGCTTGACGGCGGCTCTCATCGTGGCGGTCTCGCCCGTGGCCGTACTGACGGGGCGCAACATCCAGACCGATTCGACGCTGCTTCTCTTCGTCGTCGCGGGCCTCTTCTTCCATTGGCGCGCCGAGGAAGCGGGATCCCGCGCGGACCGGCTCCGGTCGGGACTCTTCGCCGGGCTTGCGCTCTTCACAAAACTCTTTGCCGTGATCGCGGTCGCCGCTCTCTTCGCCTGGGAGCTGGCGACGAAGCGCACGCTCGCCTGGTTGAAGGACAGCGCCCGCTGGCGGGCCGCGGGGATCGCGCTCCTGCTCCCGGGCGTCTTCTACGGTTACCACGCTTTGCGGGGTTTCGGGCAACTGCGGCTCGAGGTGGCGGGAGGAGCGGCCGTGGCGACGACGTTTCCCAAAACGGGCGCGGAGTGGGGAGGAATCGGCGCCGAAGCCTGGTGGGCCTTCTCCCCGTTGATCGCGCTGGCTCTGGCGGCTGGCATCGTGACCGCCGTGCCGGCGCCGTCTCGAGCGACTCTCTTCGCGCTCTTTCCCGCCTGCGGTTTTTCGCTCTTCTACCTCTTCGCCCACAAGCACAGCTATTACCTCCTGACGGTCCTGCCCTTCGGCGCCGCGCTTGCGGGACGCCTCATCTCGCGATTTTCGTCGCGCGGCCTGCGAGTTGCCTGCGCTGCCGCGATCGCGGTGTCGGGGAGTTTCTGGAGCCTTGTTGACGTCACTTCCATGAAGAGCGGATTTGTCGAGTTCGAGCAGTTCGGAAAGGCAGCCGCCGAGCTGCCGGGGACCGAGCACCTCGTGCTGATCGATCGCGACATGGGCGAGAGCCATCTCCCGGTGATCGAGTTTTACGACCCGAAGGCCCGATTCACGGTGATCGAGAACGCGCGGGCGGAGGAGGACGGCCGTCTGCGGCTGCCGCAGGGGGACCTCTATCTCTTGAAGTTCGTGCCGCCGCAAACACAGGCTCCGCCCGCGGGCCGGCTCTTCACTCGGACCCGGTACGGCCTGGGCCTGTTCGGCAGAACGATTCTCGAGGCGCATCCGAATCCCAATTTCTTCCGGCAGGGCCGTTACTTCGTCGAAAAGACCGGCGGCTTCTTCGATTTCGGGCGCCGGGAGTTTCGCGTCTATCCCGCGCTGGTGCTCCTGCCCGTCTCTTCCGATCTGGCTCTCTACCGGACGCCGAGCGGGCTGGAAGCGAGGCCAGCCCCTTAGTTTCCAGCCCGCATTATTCATGAACGACTCCGGCCGCCGCTCCGATCTTTTCCGCCGATACGGCGTCAGCGCTCCTCTGCGATGCGCCCCGGCATCGCCGTCGTCGCGCTTCCTTGTCTCGACGAAAAATCTCAGTCGCGGACAACCTGTCCCCGGCTGCGATCATCGGTTTCCTGTCACAACGTTCTTTGGCGCAGAGAGTTGCCCGTGTTTCGGCCGGGTGACCATGAATAATCCGGGCTAGCCCGCATAATTCACGAACGACTCCAGCCGTCCCGCGGATCTTTTCCGCCGGATACTTCGTCAGACCTCCTCTGCGATGCCCTCGGCATCGCCGTCGTCGGTCTTCCTCGTCCCGACGAAAAATCTCTCGCGGGAACAAGGTGTACTTCGGCAAGACGCAAAGTCTCGGCAGCAACCCGTTCATCTCTCAACAAGATGCACGTGTTTCGGCTGGGTGTCCGTGAATTATCCGGGCTAGGAGATTCTCTTCAAGGCGTCGCGCGCATCCTGGCGGGACGGGTCGAGCTCGAGCGCGGCCGTGTATTCCCGCCGGGCGAGATCGCGGTTGCCCTTCTTCTCGTACAGGAGACCCAGCCGGTAGTGGGCCGAAACGAGAGAGGGCTCGTCCGGCCTGGGGCTGTGCTTGAGGTAGAGCTTCAGACATTCCTCCCCGCGTTCGAGGCGTTCGCCGGAGATCCCCGCAAACATGCCGATCTGGAAGAGGGCGGAAGGTTCGCCCGGCTGCTCGACAAGCAGTTTCTCGATCGTGTCGAGCGCCTTCTCGTACTGCTTCTGCTTCGAGTAGCATCCCGCGATCCAGAAGAAGGGCTCTCGTTTCCCGGGGAACTCTTTCGCCGCGCGCTCGTAGGCAGCGAGCGCGACATCGAAGTGTTTCTCGTATTCCGCGATGCGGCCCTGCGCACGGAATCCCCGCATCGGGTCGCGGCGAGCGATCTCGGCCGCCTGCTCGCGGGCCTTCTCGATGCTCCCACCCATGATGCCGGGAGCCTGGACGTAGTAGTCGACGAGCGAGAGCCTCCCGTCGATGTTGCCCGGGTCGAGCTCGACGGACTTCTCGAAGGCCTTCCGGACCTTGGGGGCAAGCGAGGCCTGTTTGAAGACGCTGGCTTTGACGGCCTGAGAGCCGTAGGCCCGGCCGAGCCAGAGCTCGATTTCGGAGCTCTTCGGGTCGAGAGCGGCGGCTTTCTCGAGCCAGGCGACGGCGTTGTCGGGGTCGTTGGCGTTGACGAGGACCCGGCCGAGATAGAGCGCCACGCGGGCGTCACCGGGATCCTGCTTCGCCGCCGCCTCCAGGGCCGCGCGGGCCGGGCCATACCGGCCGCTCTCGAAGAGCTTGATGCCCTCCTCGGCTTTCGGGCCGGCGGCCAGGAGAGCCGCGGCGCCAAGAATGAGACAAACCCCCGTCAAAACGGGCATCCGGCGCCGGTTGATGGGCATCTTCCTTTGAGCAGATACGAGGGGCCTTCCGAGAAGTTCCGGGGAACCTCCCGAAGAAAGAGGGTTCTCTTGTTGACAGAATGGCCCCTGTGTCGAAGAGCTCGAAGCTCCGCCAGTCGCTCGCGCTCCTCATCCTGGTCGCGTTGTCCGCCGGGGGAGAGGCTTTTCGCCAGACGTCGCCGAGAGGTAAGGCCGGGGTAGCGCCGGTTTCGACGCCGGCCGGGGACTGGAAGGAGATAGACCAGCTCGTCTCGGAACAGAAGTTCGAGCAGGCGGCCGCCGCGGTGGCCCGTCTGCGGCAGGCCGCGGTCGAGCGGGGCGACGAAGCCGAGTGGACACGCGCGCTGATTCGCGAGGTTCAGCTGCGGACGGGCCTCCATGGCTACGAGACGGCCGTGCGGTTCCTGAAGGCGGAGCCCTGGCCAAAGGGGTTGCTCGGGCGCGCGGCGCTCGAGCTCTTCTACGCGCAGTCCCTCGTCAACTACTTTCACGCCTACTCGTGGGAGATCCAGCAGCGGGAACGGGTCGAATCTTCCGGCGCCGTCGACCTGAAGGCCTGGACCGCGACGCAGATCTACGCCGAGGCCGAGCGGGCCTTCCTGCGACTCTGGACGGAGCGCGAGGCGCTCGGACGCGAGGACGTGAAGGCGCTCGCCGAATTTCTCGAGCCAAACAGCTACCCGAGCGGCGTGCGCGGCACGCTGCGGGACGCCTTGTCGTACCTCTTCGCGGCGCTCCTGGCCGACACGTCGGGATGGAGCCCGGCGCAGTCCAACGAGGTCTTCCGCCTGGACCTTCCGGCGCTCCTGCGTTCGGGGCAGGCGCGCTCCGTGAAACTCGACGACGACGGCGCGCACCCTCTCCTCCGGCTCGTAGCCGTGCTCGACGACCTGGAGACATGGCATCAGGGCCGTGGAGAGCGTGAAGGTGCGCTCGAGGCGTATCTCGAGCGGCTGCGCCGCCTCTTCGCTTCGTTTTCGGAGGAGGAGGATCGCCGCCGGATCGAGAAAGACCTCGAGGAGCGGCTCTCTTCCGTGGCGGACGTGCCCTGGTTCGCGGTGGGCAAGGCGCAGCTGGCGGAGTTCGTCGAGCGCCCGGACCTCTCCGGCGATCTCGGGCGCGCCCGCGCGATCGCCGAGGAAGGCCGCAGGGCCTATCCGGACTCGATCGGCGGCCGGCGCTGCCTGGCGATCGTCAAGCGCATCGAAGCGCCGGACTACCAGGTCCACGCGATGCAGAGCGACGGCCCGGGGCGGCGCTCGATTCTCGTAAGCCACAAGAACGTGAGGAGCCTCCGGTTCCGTGCCTTCGCGTTGGACCTGGCAGAGCGCGTCGAGACCGCGAAGAACCAGTACTCGGTTCTCCCCAACGGGGACGAGCTTCGGCGGCTCATCGACAGCATGACTCCCCGCGCCGAATGGAGCGTCGCGCTGCCGGCGACTCCGGATTACCGCTCGCACTCGACGTACGTGACGCCGCCCATGAAGGAACCGGGCCTCTACATCGTCGCGGCTTCGGGCGCCGTCAACTTCGGGGGGAGCGGCTTTCCGCTCGTGGCCGCGAACTTCATCGTCAGCGACCTCGTCCTGGTCACGCGCGCGGTCACCGGGAGCGCGGGCGGTCCGAACGCCTTCGAGGTCCAGGTCCTCTCGGGAGAGACCGGCAAGCCGCTCGCGGGAGTCGAGACAGTGGCCTTTCGGTCGTTCTGGAACCCGGAGCGGATCGAGCGAGTAGCGTCGAAGACGACCGACACGAGAGGGCTAGCGCTCTTCGAGTCTCCCGAGGCGAGGTTCGGTGGGGCCGTCTTCCTCTTCGCACGGCGTGGCCGCGATTTCGCCCTCGACATGAGCGTCTACTACCCTTACGGCGCCGCGCAGCCGCCGAAGACGTCGTCATCGCTCCTCTTCACCGACCGGAGCATCTACCGGCCGCTCCAGAAGATCTCCTGGAAGGTGCTCGGCTACCAGGGCGATGCGCGTGCGGGTCGGTTCGAGGTTCTCGCGGCCTCGCCGGTCACGGTGACGCTCTTCGACCAGAACAACCAGAAGATCGACGCCCGCACAGTCTCGACGAACGACTTTGGATCGGCGGCGGGCGAGTTCCTGATCCCTGCCGGCCGGACGCTCGGCTCGTGGCGCCTGGAGAGTTCGCTGGGAGGCACGGCGAGCATCCGGGTCGAGGAGTACAAGCGGCCGACGTTTGAGGTGACCTGGAAGGATCCGGCGGAGCCGCTGAGGCTGAACCGCCCGGCCAGGCTGACAGGCGAGGCCCGCTACTACTTCGGACTTCCGGTCGCAAGCGGCTCGGTGCGCTGGCGCGTGACGCGCACGCCGCAATACTTCTGGTGGTCGCCCTGGTCCTGGATGCCGCGCCCGGTCGCGCGCGCGCAGACGATCGCGGCCGGCAAGGCGGACCTGAAGCCCGATGGGACGTTCGAGGTCGCGTTCACGCCGGAGGCGGACGAGCGGCTGGGGAAGGGCTCGAAGGATCTCACGTACACGTACCGCGTCGAAGCCGACGCGTCGGACGAAGGGGGCGAGACCCGCTCGGCGTCGCGCTCCTTCCGATTGGGCTTCGTCTCCGTCGAGGCGCGCGTCGATTCTCCGCCGGGTTTCCTGCTCGAGTCGAGGCCCGGACGCCTGCGGATCGTGCGGACGAATCTCGACGGCGTGCCGCGCGAGGGCAACGGCTCATGGCGCATCGCGCGGCTCGAGCAGCCCGAGAAGACGATGCTTCCCGCCGATCAGCCTCCCACGGTCACGACGTCGGCGGGGCCCGTACCGCGCGGGCGTTCGTCTCCCGAAGACTTCCATACTCCGGGGGACGAGCTCCGGCCCCGCTGGAACACGGACTACGCGCCGGAGCGGATGATGCGTCTCTGGAAGGACGGCGCGGAGGTCGCGCACGGAGAGCTGACGCACGACGCGAAAGGCGAGGCGTCCCTCGAAGTGTCGGGCCTGCCCGCCGGCGCGTACCGGCTCCACTACCGCACCGTGGATGAGTTCGGCGCGGTCTTCGAAATGCCGAAGGAGTTCCTGGTCGGCGGCAGGAAGACGACGCTCGCCCTCCCGGCCGTTCTCGCCGTCGAGAACGCCTCGGTTTCCGTAGGCGAGACGGCGCGGTTCCTCGTGGCGTCGGGCCTGCCGGACCAGACGCTCTTCTTCGATGTCTACAGCGCCGGCCGGCGCGTCGAGCGGCGCGAGCTCTCTTCCGGCCGGTCGCCGGCGCTCGTCGAGATCCCGGTCATGGAGAAGGACCGCGGCGGTTTCACCGTGAAGCTCTCGGCTCTGCGCGATCACCAGTGGATGTCGCTCTCGGAGTCGGTGCTCGTCCCGTGGGACGACAAGAAGCTCAAAGTCAGCTTCTCGACGTTCCGCGACCGGCTGCGGCCCGGAGCGCGCGAGACGTGGAAGGTGAGGGTCGAGGCGCCGAAGGGGTCGAAGTCGGAAGCGGAAGGCGGCGGAGTTGCTCGCCTACATGTACGACCGCAGCCTCGATGCGTTCACGCCGCACTCACCACCCGATCCTCTCGCGGTCTATCCGGTGCGCACCGGCACCGACTGGAGCCGGGCGAATCTCGGGGAGGCGGCGTTTCAATACGTGCGCGGGGGGTTTCCAGGCCTTCCGGACTATCCCGTTCTCCGCGGAGACTCGCTCAAGTTCTACGGCGGCTACCCCATCGGAGGGCCGGGACGGCAAGGCGTCGTTGGCGGGGTCGTGGGAGGGGTTCCGGAGGCGCGATCCATGATGGTGCGAGGCGAGGCGCCGCTCGCTTCCGCCCCGCCGGCAGCGCCGAAGGCGGCCGCAGAGTTTCAGATCGCGATGGCGAAGGCGGATGCTGTCGCCCCCGCTCCCGCGGCGCCGGTCCCGCTGCGGAGCGAATTCGCCGAGACGGCCTTCTGGCAGCCGCACCTGCTGACGGATCCGGACGGGTCGGCCTCGATCGAGTTCACCGTGCCCGATTCCGTCACCTCGTGGAACGTGTTCGTCCACGCAGTCACCCGTGACTGGAAGTCGGGCTCGATCAAGAAAGAGGCGAAGAGCGTCAAGGACCTGATGGTCCGGCCCTACGTTCCCCGCTTCCTCCGGGAAGGGGATCGGGCGGACCTGAAGATCGTCGTGAACAATGCCTCGGACAAGGAGATGTCCGGGCGCATCGCGATCGACATCCTCGATCCCGACACAAACGCGAGCCTGCTCGCCTCCTTCGGGGTCGGGCCCGACAGGGCGAGCCTGCCGTTCACGGCCGCCGCCGGCCGCGGGGCAAACGTGACGGTCGCCCTCGCGGCGCCGAAGCGGGTCGGCCTCTACGCCTTCAAGGTGACGGCCGTCTCCGGCGACACGTCGGATGGCGAGCTGCGGCCGGTGCCGCTCCTGCCCGGACGCATGCACCTGATGCAGTCCCGTTTCGCGGCGCTCCACGACCGCGACCGGCGGGAGCTGACGTTCGCCGACCTGGCGCGCGACGACGACCCGACCCGGATCAACGAGCTGATGGTCGTGACGGTGGACGCGCAGCTCTTCGACTCGGTCCTGCAGGCGCTCCCGTACCTCGTGAACTACCCGTACGAGTGCACGGAGCAGACCCTGAACCGGTTCGTCTCGACGGGCATCGTCTCCTCGCTCTTCCGCGACTACCCGGCGGTCGCGAAGATGGCCGAGGAAATGGCCAAGCGGGAGACGCGCCTGGAGACCTGGGACTCGACTGACGCAAACCGCAAGATGGCCCTCGAGGAGACGCCCTGGCTCGAGACGGCGAAGGGAGGGCGCGACACCGGCCTGCCGCTCTCCCGCGTGCTCGACCCGCGCGTCGCGAAGGCGGAACGGGAGACCGCGCTGGCCAAGCTGCGCAAGGCGCAGACCGAGTCGGGCGGCTTCCCGTGGTGGCCGGGCGGCCCGCCCTCCTCTTACATGACCGTGTACATCCTCCACGGCTTCGCCAACGCGCTCGAGTTCGGCGCGGAGGTCCCGAAGGACATGGTGCAGAAGGCGTGGGCGTATGCCGGCACGGAGGTCCGTCGGGACCTCGCGGAATGCATGCGCTTCGGGCACTTCTGCCCGATGGTGACGTTCGTCAACTACACGCTCTCCTCCTACCCCGACGAGAGCTGGTACAAGCCGGCCTTCGACGACGCGTACCGGCGCTCCCTGCTCGACTACTCCTTCGCTCACTGGAAGGATCACCCGCCGATGTTGAAGGGCCAGCTCGCGCTGACGCTCAAACGCATGGGACGGCCCGCGGACGCGAAGCTCGTCTGGGACAGCGTGATGGACTCGGCGAAGACGGACCGCGATCTCGGGACCTACTGGGCTCCGGAGGACCGCTCCTGGCTCTGGTACAACGACACGATCGAGACCCAGGCCTTCGCGCTGCGCGCGCTGGACGAGCTCGCTCCTTCCGACGCGCGCCGCGCGGGGCTCGTGCAGTGGCTCTTCCTCAACAAGAAGTTGAATCAATGGAAGTCCACGAGGGCGACCGCGGAGGTCATCTTTTCGGTCGCGCACTACCTGAAGAAGGAAGGGGCGCTCGGGATCCGCGAGGACGCGACGGTCGTTGTCGGGGGGCGGAAGACCTCGTTTGTCTTCGAGCCCGACCACTACACCGGAAAGAAGAACCAGGTGGTCATTCCGGGCGACAAGCTCGATCCGAAGACGGAATCCACGGTCGTCGTCGAGAAGGAGAGCAAGGGGCTCGCCTTCGCGTCGGCGACATGGCATTTCTCGACCGAGAAACTTCCGGAGGAGGACCGGGGGGATTTCTTCGCGGTCTCGCGGAGGTACTTCAAGCGCGAGACGTCTTCCGCGGGCTTCGTCCTGAAGCCTCTGGCGGAAGGGGCCGCGATCGCTCCGGGCGACGAGGTCGAGGTCCAGGTCTCTCTTTCGTCCAAGCACGAGGCGGAGTACGTTCACCTGCGCGACCCGCGGGCGGCGGGGCTCGAGCCGGAGAACGCCCTCTCGCGTTACCGCTGGGATCTCGGGATCGGCTGGTACGAGGAGATCCGCGACAGCGGGACGAACTTCTTCTTCGAGCGGCTCCCCGCCGGGCAGTACACGTTCAAGTACCGCCTGCGCGCGAACATGGCGGGGGTCTTCCGCGTCGGCCCGGCGACCGTCCAGTCCATGTACGCCCCGGAGTTTGCCGCCTACTCGGCCGGCGCCCTCCTCACGATCCGCTAGCCGGCGCGCCGGCTATTTCTTGGTGATCCCTTTCAGCCAGACCACGGACCCGCCGTAATCCTGGATCGCGATCGTTTCCTCCTTGACCGTGATCTTCCCGGCGGGAGCGAACTCGCCATGGCCCTTGCCTCCCGCGTCGAGCACCAGCATCGCGGTGGCCACGTCGTACCCCTCGCGGGGTTTGGCCTCCGGGAGGTCCGATCCCAGATGAGCGATCGCGTTCGGGGCTACGACCGTCACGAGCCGCCCCCCGGAAATCGTTCGCGCGTAGGCGTACTTGATCGGCGTCTTCGTCGAGCCTGCCTCGATCCAGCCGATGTCCTTCATCGACTCGAGCATCTTTCGAAAAGCGGGTTGGCCCCCCTCCCTGAGAGTCTTCATGGCGGTCTTGCGGTCCGCGTCCGTCAGGAAGCGTTCGATCCATATCGTGACCGGCGCCGTCTTCTTCTCACCCGAGGCGCTCTTGACCTCGGCGGTGGCGGTGTATGTCTCCTCGGCCGCCAGGACCCCGACCGAGAGACCAGAGAGGGCGAGAACCAGAGCGGCGAGGCGAGATCCTTTTCGAAGTGTCATCCTTTGCGTCTCCTCCCGGCGGCGATTCTACGTCAGGGCTTCCTCTCCGGACGGGCGGAGGAGCTGCGGGATCGACCTCGGACAGGTTCTCAGTGGCGGTGCGAGCGCCCACACCCTTTCCCTCTCGGCGCATTACGATAGATTCCACGGATGCTCCTGGCTCCCGGCACCCGACTCGGCGCCTACGAGATCGTCGCGCCGCTCGGCGTGGGGGGCATGGGCGAGGTCTACCGCGCCAGGGACAGCCGGCTCGGGCGCGAGGTCGCGATGAAGGTCCTGCCGGAGGCCTTCGCCGGCGATGCCGAGCGGCTGGCCCGTCTGGAGCGCGAGGCGCGGACCGTGGCTGGGCTGAACCACCCCAACATCGTCGTGCTCTATTCCGTGGAGCAGGAGCGAGGCGTTCGCTTCCTCACGATGGAGCTGGTCGAAGGCGAGAGTCTCGTCCAGGTGGTGAAACCGGGCGGCCTGCCGCTGAAACAGGTGCTCGATCTGGCGATCCCGTTGGCCGACGCGCTGGCGGCGGCGCACGAGCGCCGGGTGGTGCACCGCGACCTGAAACCCGCCAACGTGATGGTCACGCGCGAGGGGCGGGTCAAGATCCTCGATTTCGGACTGGCGAAGGTGTGGTCGCCGGAATCGCCGCTCGGCGCGACGCAGGAGGCGACGGAGGCGCCGCCGCTCTCGTCGGCGGGGCTCGCCATGGGGACCGCGCCGTATATGGCGCCGGAGCAGATTCGCGGGGGGCCGGTGGACGCGCGCACGGACCTGTTTGCGTTCGGGATCCTGCTCTACGAGCTCCTCACAGGGCAGCGGCCGTTCCAGGGAGCGACGTTCGCCGACTTGAGCTCGTCGATCCTGCGCGATGCCCCGCCGCCGGTTCAGGCCCTGCGCCCCGACGTGCCGCCGGACGTCGGCCGGATCGTCGCCCGGTGCCTGGAGAAGGACCCGGAGTGGCGCGTGCAGACAGCGAAGGACGTGAGGAACGAGCTGGAGCTGGTGCGCCGCGCGGTGGAGTCGGGCGCCCTGCCGGCGATGCGCGGCCGCGAACCCGGCGGCTCGGCGCCGGACGTTCCCTCGATCGCCGTGCTGCCGTTCGCCAACCGCAGCCGTGACGAAGAGGACGAATACTTCGCGGACGGGATCACGGAGGACGTTATCGCGCAGCTGTGCAAGATGCGCGCGCTCAAGGTGATCTCCCGCACCTCCGTCATGCCGTTCAAGAAGAGCGAGGAGAGCCTCCGGGAGATCGCCTCGAGGCTCGACGTGGGCAACGTGCTCGAAGGAAGCGTTCGGAGAATCGGGGACCGCGTGCGGATCGTCGCGCAGTTGATCGACGCCTTCTCCGGCCGGCACCTCTGGGCCGAGACCTACGACCGCCAGCTCACGGACATCTTCGCGATCCAGACGGACGTGGCGCTCCAGATCGCGTCCGCGCTCCAGGCGGAGCTCTCTCACAGCGAGCGCGAGCGGATTCGCCGGGAGCCGACCCGGGACGTGGCGGCCTACGAGCAATACCTGCGCGGGCGGCATTGCTACGTCAAGTGGACCCGGGAGGGGTTTCTCCAGGCGATCGAGCACTTCGAAAGGGCCATCGCCCGGGACCCCGGGTTCGCCCTGGCTTACGTCGGGATCGCCAAGGCGTACACGGAGCTCGGGGAAACCGAAGGGCTCAGCCGCGAGCAGGCGGGAACGCGAGCGATGTCGGCGGCGGCGAAGGCCATCACGCTCGATCCCGAGCTCGGGGAAGCGCACTGCGCGGATGCCTACGCCCGTTTCGTGTTCGAGTTCGACTGGGCGGGCGCCGAAGCGGGCTTCCAGCGGGCGCTCGAATTGAGCCCCGGCAGCGATGATTCGTACGATCTCTATGGCCGCCTTTGCGCCGCTCTCGCGCGGTTCGATGAAGCGATCGCATTGCAAGAACGCGCGCGCGGGCTGGATCCGGTCACGCATCGGACCGACCTGGCCACCTCCCTCCTCCGGGCGGGGCGGAATGAAGACGCGGCGCGCGTGGCCACGGAAAGCATCCGGCTCGAGCCGCGCGACGCTCGGCCGCACGCGACGCTCGGGTGGGCGCTCTTTCGGCTGGGACGCGCGGACGAGGGGCTTGCCGAGCTCGAGCGCGCCGTCGCGCTGATGCCCTCCGAGGACATCTGGCTGGCACAGCTCGGAGAGGCCTACGGCCTGGCGGGCAGGATCGAAAAGGCTCGAGGAGTGCTTCGAAAGCTCGAAGATCCGTCCCGCCCGGTGCCTCCCTCGCCGTATCAGCTGGCGTACGTCTCCACGGGCCTCGGCGACACCGAACGTGCCATGGATTGCCTGGAGCGCGCCTTCGAGCGGGGGGGCGGCCCGATGTACGGGATCAAGGGATCCTTTCTCTTCGAGCCCCTGCGCAACCATCCGAGGTTCACCGCGCTCCTGAAGAAAATGCGCCTGGCCTGAACCGCTGCCGGGCCCGATCGGCCTCCGAATTTCACGCGGCGTCGGCCGCGCCGTCGGAGACGATCACCCCGTCCTGGATGCGCACGACGCGGGAGGCGCGGCGCGCGAGAGTCATGTCGTGCGTGATGACGACCATGGTGCGACCCTGCTTCCACAGGTCCGTGAAGAGCCCCATGATGTCGCCCCCCGAGGCGGTGTCGAGGTTGCCCGTCGGCTCGTCGGCGAGGACGACGTCGGGCTGCATCGCGAGCGCGCGGGCGATCGCGACGCGCTGCATCTGGCCGCCGGAGAGCTCCGTCGGCTTGTGCTCCATCCGGTCGGAGAGGCCGACGCGCTCCATGAGCTCCGCCACGCGCCGCCGGCGCTCCTTCGGGGCGACGCCGCCGAAGACGAGCGGCATCTCGACGTTCTCGAAGGCGGAGATCTGCGGCAGCAGGTTGAAGCCCTGGAAGACGAACCCGACGCGGCGATTGCGCACGTCCGCCAGCTGGTCCCCGCCGAGTTTCGAAACGTCCTCGCCGGCCAGGCGGTAGCGCCCGTCCGAAGGGGTGTCGAGACAGCCGACCAGGTTCATCAGCGTGGACTTTCCCGAGCCGGACGGCCCGACGATCGCCACGAACTCGCCGCCCGCGACCACGAGGTCGATCCCCTTCAAGGCCTCGACCTTCACCTTGCCGGTGTCGTACACCTTGCGAATCCCTTCCATGTGGATGATCTCGCTCATCGCTTCTCCTCCGGGACGGATCCAGATTCCAGATTCCAAATTCCAGGTGGCCCATTGGAATCTGGAATGTGGAATCTGGAATCGGTCTCATTCGTACCTCAGCGTCGCCGCCGGATCGATGGCCGCGGCGCGGCGCGCCGGGAAGTATCCGGCGAGGAGTCCGGCGATTCCAAGGATGGCCACCGTGGCGCCGCCGATCGGCCAGGACAGGGTGGGCTTGCCCAGGAACTCCAGGACTTTCGCCCCTTCCTGGGGGATCAGGCCGAGGAGAGTCACGATCGCGATCGCCATCGCCGCGCCCGCCAGCCCCCCTAGGAATGTGTAGAGGAGCCCTTCGAGGAGGAAGGGGCCGGTGATCCAACCGCGCCGGGCGCCGAGCGCCATCTTCACGCCGATCTCGCGCGTGCGCTCCTTGACGACGGCGTACATGATGTTGGCGACGCCGACGCAGCCGATCACGAGCGTCAGCGCGCCGATGATCCCGAAGAACATCTCCATCCCGAGGTAGATCTTCTGCGAAGTCTCCTGTCCCTTCACGGTGTTCCAGATCCCCCAGACGTGGTCGTCCTTCGGGTCGTAGCCGTAGCGCGCGGCCATGACGTCGTTGGCGTGCGCGAGCGCCGCTTCCATGTCCTCGGAGCGCCGGGTGTGGAGACCAGGACCCAGAGCCGGTCGCGGCCGATAGACGGCCTTGAAGGTCGTGATCGGGATGACGGCGTGGTCCTTGTCCTGCCCGCCGTAGGCCGAGTCGTCTGCGTCTTCTTCTGCATGACGCCGATGACGGTGAAAGGGGAGTTGTTCACGAGCAGGGTCTTGCCGACCGGCTCTTCCTTGCCGAAGATGTCCTCGGCGAGCTCGTATCCCAGGAATACGACGCGCCGTTTCTCCTCCTCGTCTTGGCGTTCAAGAACCTGCCCCCGGCCGCGGGTAGTGCTTGCGCGGGTCGCCGTAGATCCAGCTCGACGCCGGAGACCTGCCCGTTGACCGTCTTGCGGCCGTAGGTCATGTTCGCGCGGCCGTTGCGCATCTCGCCCCAGACGTCGCACTCGGGAAGCCGCTGGCGCAGAGGCCGCGATGTCGTCGATCCGGGGCTGGATCGGCCGCCCCTCCGGCAGCCCTTCCAGATCTTCGAGGTCTCGCCCGGCCAGTGGATGGCGAGGTTCTCTCCCATCGCCCGCTCGTTGGAGGAGAACTGGCGCTTCAACCCTTCGCCGAAGGCGAGGAGCATCAGGATCGTCACGGTTCCCCAGGCGATCGACGCGATCGTCAGCGTCGCGCGCTTCTTCTGGAGCCGCGCCGAGCGGGCGAAGAGGTGGAGGACGACCGAGATGTCGTGCCGGCTCATAATTTCATCGCGACGACCGGGTCGAGCCGCGAGGCTTCCCGCGCCGGGAAAGTAGCCCGCCAGCGAGGCCGGTGACGCCGAGGACGACCGCCGTCAGAGCCGCGACGGGAGGGAGATCTCCGGGTCGCCGACGAACTTCGTCGACTCCGAACTTCGGGAACACGGCGCAGACGCCCCAGGAGATCGCGAACCCGATCGCTCCTCCCATCGCGGTGATCAGGATCGTCTCCAGGAGCAGCTGCCGCAGGACCCAGCGCTGCTTCGCGCCCCAGCGCCATCTTGATCCCGATCTCCTTGGTGCGCTCCTCGACGACGACGTTCATGATGTTGGAGACGCCGATCCCGCCGACGACGAGCGTGAAGCAGCCGACGATCCCGAGAAAGAGGCGGAAGGAGAGGAAAAAGATGTCGAGGAACTTGAACTGCTGCGCCGTGTCCCAGACGGAGAGCGCCTCCTTGTCCTTGGGGTCGAACCGCATTTGCCGCGCGAGCACCGCGCGGACGTTTTCGGTCACTTCCTCCGACTGCGAGAGGGAGGCCGGCTGGTAGAGGAAGTTGTTCACGTACTTGGAGCCCGTCAAGGCCCGGAAGGTCGAGCCCGGCATGTAGGCGCGGCCTTCGTCGCGGCTGTTGTAGCTGGAGTTCTGGACCTTCGTCTGGAGGACGCCGACGATCGTGAACGGCGAGCCTCCGAAGATCACGGTCTTCCCGACCGCGGAGGAGGTCTTGCCGAAGATCTCCTCGGCGATCTTGTCGCCGAGAAAGAGCGCTCGCCGCTGGTCCGTCTGATCGAGCGGCGTTGATGAACCGGCCTCCCTCCTCGGGGAATCAGGTTCCGCATCGAGCCGAACTCGGGCGCAGACGCCCGAGACGTCCACCGCCACGGTCTTCAGCCCGTAATGGAGCTTCAGCGTGTCCGCATATTCGGAGGAGATCGCGACGACGCCGGCCGCTTCGCGGCGCACCGCCTCGATGTTCTCCTCGCTGCACGCCGGATGCGCCGGCCGCTGCCGAGTCCTTCGTAGGGGATCGAGGTCAGGCTCGGCCAGGCGATGGCGATGCGGTCGCCGAGGCCCGCCGAGTTCTTGATCGATCTGCTTGTGGAGACCCTGCCCGAACGCTCCGAGCAGCGTGACCGCCACCGTGCCCCAGACGATGCCGAAGACCGTGAGCAGCGTGCGGAGCTTCTGGCTCCGCATGTCGCGGAACAGCTGCCGCAAGGCGTCCTTGAAGTTGAGCATCTGTAGCTTCTCAGCCTTCAGCTCTTCAGCTGTCAGCCATGAGCGATCGGCTGTTCGCTCCCGGCTGAAAGGGCAGATACTCGTCGCTTCGCTTCTCAGGATGACAGACGATCAGCTGATCTTCTTGGGCGGCCGCTCGACCACTTTGTCGCCCTTCTTCAGCCCCGAGATCACCTCCGCGTTCATGCCGTCGGAGATGCCGATCTTGATCTCGATCTTCTTCGGCTCCTGTTTGGGATCGGCTCCCGGGATCTCGACAAACGCTTTCTTGCCTCCGTCCTCGAACGTCACGACGCGCTCGGGCACGATCAGGACGTCCTTCTTCTCACGGATGATGAGGTCGGCGTTGGCCGAGTATCCGGCACGCAGAACGATCGCCGCTGGTCCTTCTGGAGCTCGATCTCGACGTCGAAGAGCGTGGCGCCTTCTTTCTGCTGCGCCTGGGGCGCGATCCGCGAAACGTGCCCGTGACGACATCGGTCGGGAGCGCTCCCACCTTGATGCGGGTCGGCAGGTCCACGCGGAGCTTGCCGACATCGATCTCATCCACGGTGCCCTTGAAAATCAGGTCGCTCATGTCGGCGATCGTGGCGAGCTCCGTGCCCGGCTGGTAGGACGTCAGCGGCGTGATCGGATCGCCGGGGTTGACGGCCCGCGTCAGGACCGTTCCGGCGGCCGGCGCGCGGACGATGGACTCCATCGAGATGCCGGCTCCGGCGATTCGCCCCCGGCGTGTCAGCTCCCGGCCCTGCTCGGCCCTGGCGAGGGCGATCTTGGCGAGCTCGAAGGCTTCGCGCCGCACGTCCATGTCCGACTTGGGAAGGAGGCCCTGCCGGACGAGCTCCTGGGCGCGGGCAAAGTCGGCCTGGGCCCGCTCGTAGGAAGCCTTGGCGGAATCGAGCTGCCTGTCCACGTCGGTCAGTTCCTGCGGCGTCGGGTCCGGCGCGATCTCGAAGAGCGCATCGCCGGCTCGCACCCGGTCACCGACGTTGACGAGGCAGTTCTTGACGATGCCGGAGAGCTTGGACTTGATCGAGAACTTCTGGCGCGGTTGGATCTGCCCGACGGCGATGGCTTTCTCTGTGATGGATCCGCTCTCGATGGTCACCTGCTTGACACCGTCCTTGTCCCCCTTGTTGGAGCGGGCCAGGGCGTACAGGGCCCCGGCGATCGCCACGAGGACGACGAGAATGAGCAGAGTCTTGAAGAGTTTACGCATACAGCCTCCGGGGGTTGCGGATTGCCGCGTCCTAGTGTTTCTTACGCACGGAGGGGACGGAGGTTCCTCCGGTCGAGAGTCCTGGGTCGAAGGTCCACAGTCCAAAGCCCTCCGAGACGTTGGACGTCTCCAGGAGGGCTTTGGTTAGGACGGGGCTAGTCGTCTTCGGCTTGTTCGCGGGCCCTGGCGATGGTCAGGGCCTTCCGAAACCGAGGGTCCCCGCGGAGGTTGTCCAGGTCCTCGTCGCCCCGAAGCGTCCCGCTGGCGTCGAACCCGGCGTCGAGCGCCTTGAAGAGCCAATCGAACGCAGCGTCCTTCTGATCGAGGCGGGCGTAGGAGCAGGCCAGGTTGTACATCGTCGTCGGCTTGCGATAGTTCAGTTCCAGCGCCTTCTGGAAAGCTTCCGTCGCGGCTTCCGGCCGGTCGCCGGCCAGCGACGCGAAACCGAGGTTGAACCAGGCGCGGCCCTTCTGCGGATGCGCGCGCGCGTACTCCTCGAACTTCCGCGCTGCATCACGCCACTTCGAGCGGTTCCGGGAGGAACCCAGAAGCCAGCTGTTGTAGCCCGGCAAAGCCAGGTCGCGCGCCTCGCGCTGGATCGCCGCGAAACGGGGATCGTCGCGCACGTTGTCGAGATCGTCGTCCCTGGCGAAGATGTCCGGCTGGTCGAAGCCCGAGTCGAGCGACTTCTGGAGAAGGTCGAGCGCGGCGCGCGTCTGTCCCGCTCGGGAGAGGGCGCACGCTTCGTTGTAGAGCGACGTCCCGACCCGATAGCCCCGGTCCGCGGCGTTCTGAAAGGCCCTGGCGGAAAGGTCGAAACGGCCGGCGTCCAGGAGCTCCTTGCCGACGTCGTAATAGGCCTCGCCGCTTCCGGGACCGGCGGCGATCCGTTCGTACCGCTTCACGGCTGCCGCGGCTTCGCGTTCCTGGCGCGCCGAGGGGTGCTGCTCGACGGCGGCCTTCATCGCCTTCCATCGCGGGTCGGATTTCAGGCCGTCCAGGTCGTCGTCGTGTCCCAGATAGGAGGCCACCTCGAAGCCCGCCTCCTCGGCCCGGCGGAGCCACTCGAAGGCTTTGTCCCGGTCCCCCTTCAACGCGTAGCCGCAGGCGATGTTGTAGGACGCGGCGTCCTCGCGATAGCCCGCTTCGATTGCCTTCTGGAACGCCCCGATCGCCTCGTCGTAACGCTCGCGGCGATGGAGGCTCATCCCGCGGCTGTACCAGTCGCTGCCGTCACGCGCGCCTTTGCCGTGGCCCTGATTGGAAGCCCGGACGAATCCGCTTGCCGCTTCCTTGACGGCGCCGATTGCCTTCAGAATCGCCGGCACGGTTCGGCCGGACTCGGGCAGGGGCTCGGCCGGCGCGACATCCTCCTCGCTCGCGGAAGGCGAGGCGGAAGTTGTTTCGGAAGCGCAGGTCTTCGCGAAAGCCGTCGTGGAAGTAGTGGTGGCGGAAGTGGTCACGGACGAGGTGGCGGAAGTGGAAACAGGGTGCGCCCGTCCGGCCGGCTTCGGCTTGGCCTTCTTGAACTGTTTGCAGGCAGGTGAGGTCGCCCTGGCCGTGGCGGCCGGACTCGCCAGTGTCTCCTCGCCATCGGTCGAGAAGCTCTGGATCGCCGCATGGGCGCAGACCGGCGTCCAGGGCTGGACGACCGCGATCACGGCCGCGGCGGCGAAGAGACCCGTCGCGGAGACGAGAGCCCGCCCTCGCGGCAAATCGCGTCGCGACGGCCCGGGGTCGAGGATCGCGCGCAGCCGTCCCTCGAAATGGGAGGTGCGCTCCGACGCGACCGCGGGCGCGACCGGATGCGCCGCGGCCGAGAGTGAGCGGAAGATGCCGAGCAGGTGTCCCGCATAGACGGAAGGCTTCGTGCCGGCCGCCAGGACGAGATCGTCGCAGGCCCGTTCGCAGTCGCGGCGGACCTGACGCTCGAGCGCCCAGGCGAGGGGGTGCCACCAGTAGAAGGCGAAAGCCGCTTCGGCGAGGAGGAGCCAGAGCCAATCTCCGCGCCGCACGTGGGCGAGCTCGTGGAGCAGGACCACGCGCCGCCGCTCGACCTCCCAGAGCCGGGCCTGACGGCAGAGCAGGAGAAGCGGCCGGAGCAATCCCGAAGTCATGGCGACGGGAACCCTGGCGCTCTCGAGAAGCTCGACGGGACGGTCGAGCTCCAGCTCGTGCGACAGGCGCCGCGTCTCTTCAGTCCATTCCGAGTCCCGGATCGGCGCGGCCTCGAGGCGAATGCGGTGGACGCGGAGAATGCCGAGCGCGAGCCTGGCTCCCACAAGAAGGATTCCGGCGGTCCAGGCGGCGAGCGCGACGAGAGGCCAGGGCACGGAGCGGCCGGGCGGATTGACAGGCGTGACGGGAGAGCCGGTTTCCTTCGCGCTCGTCCTCACCGTTTCCCAACGCGGCTCCGAAGCGGGAAACGAGCCCTCGGAGACGTCGGCGGTGAGAGTGGAAACCGGGATGACCCGAGAGGACTTGAAGAGGTCGGGAAGCACGCGGACTTCCCAGCGCGGCAGGGCCAGGGTCAGGAGGGGCAGCGTGAGGGCTGCGATCAATCCCGCCGTGCCGGCGAAATGCCTCGCCGCGGCGCCGGAACGCCGGAGCAGCCCGATCACCACAGCGGTGAACGAGAAGAGGAGAGTCGCCTTCAGGGCGATGTCCAACGCGAAGCGGATTGCCGAAACCATCGTCTCGTTCATCTCACCGTCCCTCCGTTCTGGCCTGTTCGATCAGGCCCGAAAGCCTGTCGAGCTCCTCAAGAGACAATTCCGACCGCGAGAGGTCGAGCAGGGCCGCGACCGCCTTCTCGGTCGAGCCGTCGAAGAAGGTCTCGAGCACGTTCGCCAGAGCGGGCTTGCCTGCCCGGTCGCGTGTCAGCGTCGGCCGGTAGACGTAGCGGGTGCCGTCGGGGACATGCCGCAGGTGCCCCTTGTTCTCGAGCACGCGCAACATCGCCCGGACGGCCGAGTAACTCGGGGGATCGGGCATCGCGGCAAGGACTTCGGTGGCCGTTGCCTGTCCCTCCCGATAAATGACGTCCATGATCTGCCGCTCGCGGCGAGAGAGGTTGGTCAGCGCCCTTCTGGCTTTCATGTTCGGGTCACCTCCGAGGAGAGGGATCTTAGTGCTAAAAATTTAGCAGGTGCTAAAAATTTAGCTTCATCAAAGGTTTCGTACGCAGAAGGCCGCGGAAAGGTTTCTTCGCGGCGCGATAATATTTGTCGAGTTCCACAACTCATTGACAAAAAAGGAGATCAGCCCATGGAGCGGGTGACGGGTCTCGGAGGAGTATCTCAAGAAGACCTCGGCGAAAGGCCGGGCCGCCGGGTCCTGTCGCCGTCGGCTTTCGACCGCAGGCGTTCGCTACGCGAACGGCGGTCGAGAGAGTTCAAACGAGGGCTGGGAGTAAGGCTTAACGCCCGCGCGCGAGGTCTCCGTCCGGCGCCACCCGTCGGCCCTCGGAACTCGGCTTGAGCCGGACTGAGAGCCCCGGCGGCGGGACGCCTCCCGGAGGAGGCGATGAGCGAAGGAGCACGCCACAGAGAAACTGTCGCCTCGCTCATCCTGCGACTGAGCGACCAGCGACGGCCCGGAGCTTTCGGTCGCGGCCGGGCCGTCGCGTGCCGACGAGGGAGGCGACCCGACGCCGGGGCGGAGTATTAGATTCAGCTTCAGAGACGCAGCTCGTAACGCTGGAGTAAGCTCCAGCGGAAAAGCGAAGGCCGTGTCCATCGGATCGCAGTTCGAGATGCTGGGAGAGGTCGCGCTGGCGATGGCGCTCGGCGCGTTGTTGGGGCTCGAGCGCGAGCTCGCCCACAAGTCGGCGGGCCTGCGCACCCACATGCTGGTCGCCGGCTCGGCGGCGATGCTGGTGGGCCTGGTGGACGCGCTCCTCCACCGGTTTCTGCTTCCCGCGATCTCGCCGCTCGTGCGCGCCGACCCCGTCCCGGTCATCACGGCGATCGTCATGGCCGTGGGATTCCTCGGAGCCGGCACGATCATCCGACGCTCCGACGTCGGACACATCGAGGGTTTGACAACCGCCGCCGCGATGCTCTTCTCGGCGGCCGTGGGCTCGGCCGTCGGCCTGCGCCAGTTCGTGCTCGCCGTCGGCGCCACGGTCCTCGCTCTGGTCACGCTGCGCGGCCTCATGTACGTCGAGGAAAAGCTTCTGCGCCGGGCTCCCGATCCTCCCGCCAGCCGAGATCAGACCTGACATCACAGACGCATCTGCTGCGGGGTATCGGAGTCGTGGACGCGACGACTCTCGTCGTCGGCTCGATGATCGGGTCGGGCATCTTCATCGTCTCGGCGGAGAGCGGGCGCGTCGTCGGGTCGCCGGGGTGGCTGCTGGCGGCCTGGGCCATCGCCGGCACCCTGACGATGATGGCGTCGCTCTCCTGCGCGGAGTTGGCGGCCATGCTGCCGAAGGCCGGCGGGCAGTACGTCTTCTTTCGGGAGGCCTACGGGCCGGTCTTCGGTTTTCTTTTCGGATGGACGATGTTCCTCGTCGTCCAGACGGGCACGATCGCGGCGGTGTCGGTCGCCTTCGCGAAGTTCCTGGGCGTTCTCTGGCCGGCGATCTCGGGAAGCAACAAGATTCTCTCCCTCGGGTGGTTCTCGGTTTCCGCGGTCCAGGCAGTGGGCCTTCTCGTCATCTCGATCCTGACCGCATCCAACGCGACGGGGTTGAAGACCGGGACCCGCACGCAGAACATCTTCACCTTCGCCAAGTTCGCGGCGCTTTTCGCGTTGACGGCGCTCGGACTGGCTCTGGGGCGCGCGGGATCGCTGGCATTGACCTCGGCGGACTTCTGGAAGGCGCTGTCGCCGGCGGGAGAGCAACGCGTGGGCCTGACGCTCGTCGCGGCTCTGGCGACGGCGATGGTGGGTCCGCTCTTTTCCCAGTCGGCCTGGAACAACGTGACCTTCGCCGGAGAGGAGGTCCGGGACCCGGGCAGGACCCTTCCGCGGGCGCTCCTCGTGGGTTGTCTCCTCGTGACGGTGATCTACGTTCTCGCCAACGTCTCGTATCTCAGGGTCCTGCCCTTTGGCGAGCTCCAGCATGCCCCCGAGGACCGCGTCGCGACGGCGGCGGCGACTTCGCTCTTCGGGTCCGGCGCGGCGGCGGTGATGGCGGCCGCGATCATGGTCTCGACCTTCGGCTGCGTCAACGGCCTGATCCTCTCGGGTGCGCGCGTCTCTTTCGCGATGGCGCGGGACGGGATGTTCTTCCGGGGCCTCGAGCGGTTGAACGCCGCGTCGGTCCCCGGCAACGCCCTCTGGGCGCAGGCCTTCTGGTCCGCGGTCCTGGTGCTCTCGGGAAGCTACAGCGACCTGCTGAAATACGTCATCTCGGCAGACCTTCTCTTCTTCGTCCTGCTCGTCGTGGCCGTCATCGTTCTGCGCTTGCGCAGACCCGATCTGCCGCGGCCCTTCCGCGCTCCCGGATATCCGTTCCTGCCGCTTCTCTACGCCGCCGCGGGGCTCACTCTCATCGCCCTCCTTCTCGCAGGCAATCCCCGCACGACGTGGCCGGGATACGTGATCGTGTTGAGCGGCGTGCCGGTCTACTTTCTCTGGCGGCGGCGCAGATGATTTTGGATTTTGGATTTTGGAATTTGGATTGACGGTGAGTTCGCCCGTTTTCCGTGACGTGGCGGAGGGGGCGGTTCTCGTCGAGTACCCGGAGGCGTCGGAGGAGGAGGCGAATCAGCGGGCGGTCGCGATCGGGCGGCGGCTCATGACACGCCCGCCCGCGGGGTTCTTCGACGCGGTGCCGGGGGCGCGCAATCTGCTGGTCTTCTTCGACCCGGGCAAGCTCGCGCGACGGCGGCTCGCGGAAGAGGTGCGGCGCGGCTCCGGCGAAGGACCAGGGCCGATGGACGCCCGCCGCGCTCTGGAAATCCCGGTCTTCTACGATGCGGACCCGGGAACGGGTCCGGACCTGGACGAGCTCGCCCGGGGCGCCGGCCTCACCCGCGAAAATTTCGCGCGGCGGCACGCGCAGGCGCGGTACCGCGTGGCATTTCTGGGATTCGCTCCCGGCTTCCCATACATGACAGGACTCCCGGAGGAGCTTCACGCGCCGCGGCTGGCGACGCCGCGGACCCGGGTGCCGGCCGGCAGCGTCGGAATCGGTGGGACCTACACCGGCATCTATCCGGAAGAGACACCGGGCGGATGGAGACTCATCGGCCGGGCGCCGGTCCGGCTCTTCGACGCGGGACGCAATCCTCCCGCGCTTCTCCTGCCGGGCGACAGCGTCCGCTTCCAGCCGATCGGACGGGAGGAATTCGAGCGCCGGCGGCTGGCTATCGATCTGGCCAATTCAGCCGGGCGTCCCAGCGCCGGCGCCTCGGCTCTCTCTCTCTTTCGCGTCACCGCCCCGGGTGTTTTCACCAGCGTGCAGGCGGGCCCGCGCCGGGGATGGGCGCTCTACGGCGTGCCGCCGGGTGGCGCGATGGATCTCGAGGCTCTGGCAGGCGGCAACGCGGCGGTCGGCAACCCTCCGTCGGCTCCGGCTCTGGAGATGACTCTGGTCGGGCCGGAGCTCGAGGTCCTGGCGGAGGCGTCGATCGCTCTTTCCGGAAGCTGGCTTGAGCCGGAAATCAACGGCAGACCCGTCGCGGCCGCGACCCTGCGGCGAGTCGGGATCGGCGATCGGCTGCGCCTGGGCCCCTTGCGCGGGGGAGCGCGCGCCTACCTGTGCGTCGCCGGCGGCCTGGCTCAGGCGCCGGATGCGCATACTTCCCGGCGGCTCTGTTCCGGGGAGATGGTTTTCATCGCGGTGCCGCTGACTCGCCATGAGTCCAGATTCCAGATTCCAGATTCCAGGCGGCCCTCGGATGCCCGGTCTCAAGTCTCGACCGAGATCGTGATCCGTGTTCTTCCCGGTCCTCAGAGGGAGTATTTCGAGAGTGAAGGACTCGCGACGTTCCTCGGCAATCGTTTTCGGGTGTCGGCGGCGAGCGACCGGCGCGGGGTCCGGCTGGAAGGGCCGGCGATCGCCACCCGGCGGAGCCCCGACATCCCGCCCGAGGGGACGGCGCTCGGCGGTATCCAGGTGCCCGGGGACGGCCAACCCATCATCCTGGGGCCCGACCGGCCGATCACGGGCGGGTACGCCAAGATCGCGACGGTCATCGAAGCCGATTTCCCGCTGGTCGCGCAGGCCCTGCCCGGGACTCTCCTGCGCTTTGCGGAAGTCACCCTCGCCGATGCCCTCGCGGCTCGGGTTAGGATCACCTGATCATGTCGGTGGACCTGAACGCCGATGTCGGAGAAGGGATGGACGATCGAGCCCTCCTGCCGTATCTGACCTCCGCCAACGTGGCCTGCGGGCTCCACGCGGGAGACCCGGCCGTGATGGACACGACCGTCGCGGAGGCGCTCGCGCGCGGAGTCTCGGTAGGAGCGCATCCCGGTTACGCCGATCGCGAGAATTTCGGGCGGGTCCGGATGGAAATGCCTTCCGAGGCGGTCGAGAGTCTCGTGCTCTACCAGATCGCGGCCCTGGAGGGATTCGTCCGCTCGCGCGGCGCGGCCTTGAAGCACGTCAAGCCCCACGGCGCGCTCTATCACGCCGCAGGTGAGTCCGCCGAGGTCGCGCGCGCCATCGCCAGAGGCGTGCACAGGGCGGGGCCGGACCTCGTCGTGGTCGGACAGCCGGGATCCCGGATGCTCGAGGCCGCTCGCGAGGAGGGTCTTCCCGTCGCGGCCGAGGCTTTTGCCGACAGGCGGTATCGCTCGGACGGCACGCTCGTGCCGCGCTCGGAGAAGGGAGCGCTCCTGACCGATCCGGAGGAAGCGGCCGAGCAGGCCGTGCACCTGGCGCGGGACGGATTCGTCCTGGCGCGGGACGGCTCCCGCGTCGAGGTCCGGGCCGACACGATCTGTCTGCATGGAGACACGCCCGGGGCTCCCGGGATCGCCCGGCGGATCCGGGAACGGTTCCGGCAGGAAGGGATCGCCGTCGGCCCGCTCGAGACGCCCTCTGGCCGGCGAGCGAAGGGAACGCAATGAGAGACGGCGGAAGCGAGTCGGACAAGACAGAACGGGAGACGTGGTCCCGCAGGCTTCAGGCGTTTCTGGAAGCCGGGCGGCGGCTGCTCTCCACGCGCGCGGCAATCTTCCGCGAGGAGCTCGGCGCCAAGGGCGCCTTTCTGGCGCGCGGAATCATCGGCCTCGTCGTGGCCCTGGCATTCGCCGGCATGGCCCTCCTCCTCTTCACGGCATGGATCGCGGTTCTTCTCTCCGCACTCCTCGGCAGCCCCGTCTGGGGGGTCCTGGCGGCGTTCGCCCTGTTTGCCGGGGTCGCCGTGGCGGCGGGCCTCTTCGGGACGAAGGCGCTTTCGCGCGTCAAGCCGTTTGATTTTCCGGTCACGTCGGAGGAGATTCGCAAGGATTGGAGCGCTCTGCAGTCGAGCGTGAAACCGGAGCCGCCGGGTCCCCCCGCTCCGCAGGGGGAAACGGAGCTCGCCCAATCGCAAGCCCTCCGCGACGATCTCGAGGAGCGGTTCCGGGCGGGATCGGAATGACGAGCTCGGAGGATCGGATCGCCGCTCTCGTTACCCGCGGCAGGCAGGAACGCGAGGAGCTGGCGGCCGCGACAATCGAGATCCGCGCGGAGGTCGCGCGCCGGAAAGCGCAGTGGAGGGCGGCGAGTCTCCTCGCGACGGGCATCGCCGTGACCGGCACCGTCCTCTACAGACTCTTCGGCAGGAATTCGCTCTCGGCTCAGCTCGGAAGGGCGGCCTCGGTCGTCTCGCTGGCCATGGGCCTGGTTCGATTCCTCCGGCGCATCCGCAGCTGAGACTCCTCGCTCCGCGACCGGGGCCAGCACGACGATCGCTGGACACGCTGCTGGTTGTTCCGGGTGGGGTAATCGTGTCACCCTGAAAGGACACGGTTATTGGCTAAGTCCTTTTTTTTCAGTGGGCTGGGCCTGGCACCGGCTTTGCGATTAGACTTCTGTGGCCGCGGCGTAACCGCGGAGGAGGTGATCATGAAAAAGAGTCTGATACTCGTCGCTTCCGCGATCGCGATCGTTCTGCTCTCGGCGCCGGCCACCGCGAAGGCGCAGGTCGCGTTCGGAGGCACGTTTCGCGGTCCTCACGGTTCTTTCTCGATCGGTGTCGGAGGTCCGTTCGTGCCGGTCGTGGGCGCGTACGTTCCGGCGCCTTACGTCGGACGGGTCTACCTGAGTTCGGATTACGGCTACGGGTTCGTGTACGACTCGCGCTGGATTCCCTGCAGACGGTACGGTTCCCGCTGGATCATCGCCGGCAATCCAATCGTGTATGGGGCGCCGATCGTCCGCAACTACGGATATCGATACGCGCCGGCCCTACCGATACTACGGGCGCGCCTTTGCCCGGCACGATTGGGATCACCGGCATTCCCGGCACTCCTCGCACGGCCACCGCTGGTAACGAGAGAACTCCGAGTTCTTCCGACCGCCCCGCGAAAACGGGGCGGTTTTTTTATGTGCCCGGCGGGAGCAATTGGACGATGCGCTGCGCGATCGCCTCATGGCCCCTGGCGTTGGGATGAAAGTGATCGGCCCCCAGACGGTCGGCGCGTCCATAGAAGAGATCGAAGGTCGGAACGACGAAGACCTGCGGAAAGGAGAGAGCGGTCTCTTCGATGAGGTTGTTCCAGCCGAGGATGACCGAGGAGCCGACGCGGGTCAGGGAGGCCTCTTGCGTGAAAGGATCGTAGAGCCCGAGGACGTAGATCGGGGAGCGGGGATTGACCTCCCGCAGCCGCGAGAGGATGAGGCGGAGATTGCCCGCGTATCGGGAGCGCGCCGCGGAGATCGAGTCCAGAGCGGAGGCGGCCGTTCCCGTCTCGCGCGAAACGGCGTGCGAAAGGTCGTTGCCGCCCACCGACAGCAGGATCCAGTCCGCCGAGGCGGCGAGTCTCCCGACGTTTTCGCTCTCGAGGACTCGCGCGACGTCGCCCGACTCCGATCCGTTCACCGCGAGATTCGCCATTTCGGCGGCTCCCGTCTTCTTGACCGACTCGAGAACGTCCGACGCGTAGCCTCTCCCGGTCTCGTCTCCCGTTCCGCGAGCCAGAGAATCCCCGAGCACGAGCAGGATGCGGCGGCCCGGCGGCTTCACGCGGACCGGCTTCGGCGCCGGCGGCGCGGGAGGCTCTCCGATAGGCTCGCCCAGCGAGCCGCGCAGAGCGAGAACAAAGCCGCCCGCGAAAAGAAGAGCCGCCAGAACCGCGATCGCGGCGGGAAGGCGCCAGAGCCAGAGCCGGGACAGCGACCTCGCCATTTGCCCGGATAATACGTAATTGGCGAGGAGGGGATCCTGTCCGGCAACGACAGACTGGGAGACGGGGAGACGGGGAGACTGGGAGAAGCCCAGTTCGAGCATTCCCCCAGTCCCCCAGTCGCCCAGTCCCCCAGTCATCCCTTCCCGGCACGTCGTCTTATCGGCGGAAGGCCTCACGAAGAGCTTCGGGCGGCGGCAGGCCGTCGTCGATGTCTCCTTCGATCTCTATGCGGGAGAGGTCTTCGGGTTCCTGGGGCCCAACGGCGCGGGCAAGACGACGACGATCCGGATGCTCGTCGGCCTGGCGCGGCCGGACCGCGGACGCGTGCGCATCCGGGGCTTCGATCTGTCGCGCGACTTCGCCCGGGCCATGGCGCACGTCGGCTCGATCGTCGAATCGCCGGACCTCTACGGCTACCTGACCGGGCGTGAGAACCTGCTGCATTTCGCGCGGATGCTCCCCGGCGCGGCGCAGGAGCGAATTCCGGAGCTCGCGAGGCTCGTGGCGCTGGAGGAGCGGCTGGAGGAAAAAGTCGAAACCTATTCCCTCGGGATGCGCCAGCGCCTCGGCATCGCGCAGGCGCTCCTGGGCGCCCCGGACCTGCTCATCCTGGACGAGCCGGCCAACGGGCTGGATCCCGCCGGCATCCGCGAGATCCGGCGCCTGGTCCGCTTGCTCGCCGCGGAGCGGGGCATCGCCGTTTTCGTCTCGAGCCATCTCCTGTCCGAAGTCGAGCAGATGTGTGATCGGGTCACGATCATCCACCGCGGCCGGGCGCTGGCCACGGGCCCGGTCCGGGAGCTGCTCGACCGCTCCTCTTCCGGCGCGACTCGATGGCGCGTGCGCCCCGCCGCCCGGGCCGCGGAAGTTCTTCTCCCTTTTGCCGGCGGGGAGGTTCCCGTCGTCGAGAACGAGGAGACCGTGGACGCCCGGATTCCAAGAGAGAGGCTTCCTCTGGCCGTCGCGGCGCTCGCCCGGGAAGGAATCGAGATCTACAGCGTCGAGCCAAGAGCCTCTTCCCTCGAAGAGGTCTTTCTCGAGATAACGGGAGGAGAAACAGTCTGAGGAATTGACGATTGAAAGATTGAAAGATTGATCGATTAAGCATTCAACAATCAGTCAATCTTCAATCAATCAATCGTCAATCGCTGGTCGAAGCGAAGGATGAGCGAATGAGATTTCTTCCTCTTGTCGAGAATGAGGTGCTGAAGTTACTCAAGCGCCGCCGCTTCCGCGTCGTGCTCCTGATTCTGGTCGCGCTGATCGGGCTGATCGTGTTTGCGCAGATCAAGGGGCGCGAACGCTTCCTCGGCAAGGGGGACTGGCGCGTGCGCGTCCAGGAGCGGATCGCCCGGATGCAGAACCAGGTGCGCTCGGGGAGGATGCCCAGGACCGCCGAACGTTGGACGCGGTTCGAGATGGCCCGGCTCCAGTATCACGTGGACCGCGACGTGGACCCCGACGCGATCAGCGGGCCGCTCTTCGTCCGGCTCTTCGCCAACGCTTCGAGCTACCTGCTCCTGCCGCTGCTGGCCCTGGTCTTCGGCTCCGACATCGTGTCCTCGGAGTTCTCGCAGGGGACGATCAAGCTCCTCTTGACGCGGCCGGTCTCCCGCGCCGCCGTGCTGGCGTCCAAGCTCGCCGCTCTCGTTCTCGCGATCACCCTCATGGTGCTTGCCGGAGGAGTCGTCGCCTATGCCTTCGGAGGGGCGGCGTTCGGCTACCGCGGATGGGGCGCTCCGGTCCTGACGGGTTTTCGCCTGACCGGCGGCGACGCGTTCGACGTCACGACGGTTCGTTCTCTCGTCCTCTGGAAGGACACGCTCCTCGTGTTCGGCCTGGCCTGGTTCGCGGCTCTTTCGGTCGGGGCCCTGGCGCTCCTGACGTCGGTTCTGCTGCGCTCGACAGCCGCCGCCATGGGGACGATGTTCGCGGCGCTCATCGCCGGAACGATCCTGCCGCGGGTGGCCCCGTCGTGGGAGGCACAGAAGTACCTTTTCGTGACGAATCTCCCGCTTCCCGACTACTACTCCGGTTCGCCCCCGCCCATTCCCGGCATCACGATCGGTTTCGCGGTGGCGGTCCTCACGATCTGGGCCGCCGCCGGCGTCCTGGCTGCGTTCGTGGTGTTCCTGCGGCGCGACGTGCTCGCCTAGTTTCTGGTCCTTGGTCCCTGGTCCTGAGTCCTGAGTAGGCCAGACCAGGGACCAAGGACTACGGACTGTTCTCTTCCTGGCAATCCTTCAGGGCTTTCAGGAGAAGAGGGATGTCCACGGGCTTCTGCAGCAGGGCGGATACGCCGGACTGCTCGATCCGCCGCCGGTCCTCGTCGGCGGTGACGCCGGTCAACGCGATGACGGGGAATCCGAGACGGCCTTTCTTTCGCGCCAGCCTCACCCACTCGGCGCCGTCGCCGTCGGGGAGCGTGACATCCACGACGACGATATCCGGCCGGCCGTCGCGCAGCGCGTCCTCGGCCCGGGCGAGCGAAGCGGCTTCGAGGACCTCGTACCCTTCCGTTTCGAGAAGGCTCTTCAATCCGTAGCGCGAGGCGCCGTCGTCCTCGACGACGAGGATCCGCCGCGGCTTGCCCGACGAGTCGATTCCCGGAGGCGCGCCCGCAGGGCCTTTCTCGCGCGCCGCGGGAGAATCGGTGTCGGCCGGCTCCTCGAGGCTCGGCAATATGAAGGAGACCCTCGTGCCCTTCCCCACGCGGCTGTCGAGCAGGAGGTCGCCTCCCATGACCTCCACCAGCTGCTTGGAGATCGGGAGCCCGAGCCCGGTGCCGCGTCCGGGATCCTCCGAACCGGTGCGGATCTGGCGGAAAGGCTCGAACGCCGCCGCCACGAGATGGGGCGGGATCCCGCCGCCGGTGTCCTCGACCTCGAACGCGATGGACTCCTGCCACGGCGACGCGCGCAGGACGACACGGCCTTTCTTCGTGTTCTTGACCGCGTTGGAGAGGAGGTTCAAGAGCACCCGCGAGAGCTTCTCCCGGTCGAGGACGGCCGTCTCGGGCAGCCCGGGGGAGACCTCGAGGAGGAGGTCGATCGACTTCGAGCGCGCCTGGGGCTCGAGCAGGTCGGCCATCTCTCGCAGAAAGGGGGAGAGCTCCACCTTCTGGGGATAGAGGTCCCGCTGGCCCGCTTCGATCTTGGCGAGGTCGAGGATGTTGTTGATCATGCGGAGCAGGGTCTCCGCGCTCTCGCGGATGACGGCGATGTCGTGCAGGCGCCGCTCCTCGTCCGCCGGCGTCGTGCCCTCCCGTTCGATGACGTGGGAGAGCAGGATGATCGTGTTCAGCGGCGTGCGCAGCTCGTGCGAGACCGTCGAGAGAAAGTCGGACTTCAGCCGGTCGAGCGCCGCGAGCTTCTCGTACGCCTCCGCGCGCTCCTTGATCGCGCGTCCCTGCTCGCGGATCGCGCGGCCGATGCGAATCAGGGAACGGGCGCGTGCGCGCAGCTCCGCGCTCTCGATCGGTTTCCCGATGAAGTCGTCGGCGCCCGCGGCGTAGCCCCGTTCCCTGTCGATTGTGCCCGCGGTCACGAGCAGAACCGGAAGGTATTCGCCCGAGCGCGCGATGAGCTCGCCCGTGA
This sequence comes from uncultured Acidobacteriota bacterium, assembly GCA_963741435.1. GTDB lineage: Bacteria > Acidobacteriota > Thermoanaerobaculia > UBA5066 > Gp7-AA6 > JAWOLE01. Next base: position 115,538 of record CAVUIX010000009.1, read on the forward strand.
GCTCGTAGCCGGAGTCCCTTCCCAGCATGACGTCGACGACGGCGAGATCGAACTGACTGTTCTGGGTGAAGAGGGACGAGACCTCGGCCAGGCTCCCGACCGCGACGACCTCGTTCCCGTCCACTTCGAGATCGGCCCGGATCAGGTCGGCGACTTCCGGGTTGTCGTCCACCACCAGGACGCGGCCGTGTTTCTCGGAAGCGTCCTCGGGAGGCGCCGCCGCCGGGGAGGAGGCGTCGGCCTGACCGGTGTTCTCCTTCCTGCCCCGGCGCAGCCAGGACTCCACCTCGCTCTCGAACGTCTCCTCGTCAATCGGCTTGGCGAGAAACCCGTCGCAGCCGGCCGCGAGCGCGCGGTCCCGGTCCCCCTGCATCGCGTGCGCGGTGAGCGCGAGGACCGTGATGTGGGACGTCGCCGCGTCGCTCTTGATCTGGCGGGTGGCCTCCCAGCCCGAGAGGACGGGAAGAGACAAGTCCATCAGCACGAGATCGGGCCGGTCGCGGCGCGCCGCCTCGACCCCCTCGCGGCCGTCCGCGGCCGTCCGCACCTCGTGTCCGGCCGGCTCGAGCAACATCCGGATGAGCGCCCGGATGTCGGGAGAATCCTCCACGACGAGGATCCTGGCCATCAGCCGGCCCTCAACGTCTCGAGGACTTCTTCGATGAGTTGAGCGCTGTCGGAGCTCTTCCGGATGACGCGCCGGGCCGAGTGGTTGAGCATCTTCTCGTCGGCCGCGGTCAGCTCCCGGGCGGTGACGACGATGACCGGGAGATCGCGCAGGAGAGGGTCCTGCCGGATCCGGTAAAGGACTTCGAACCCGTCGGGAGGCGGCATCATCAGATCGAGCAGGACCGCGCTCGGGCGTTCGCGCCGCACAAGTTCCAGGGCTTCCACGCCTCCGGGCGCCGTCCTTGCCCGGTAACCCGCCGCGACGAGCTCCTGTTCGAGAAGCGCCCTCACGTCCGCGTCGTCGTCCACGATGAGGACATGCCCTTTCGTCGCGAGCACTCCGGCCCTGGTCAGCGCCAGCAGCAGCGCCGACCGGTCCACGGGCTTGACGAGGTGCTCGATGGCGCCGAGCGAAATGCCGAAGGCGCGGTTCTCGACGACCGAGAGGATGACGACCGGGATCGAGCGCGTCTCCTCGAGTTGTTTCAACGCCCGCAGCGTCTCCCACCCGTCGAGTTCCGGCATGAGGACATCCAGGAGGATGGCGTCGGGTTTCTCCTTCCGCGCCGTCTCGAGGCCCTTCCGGCCGTCGGTGGCCTGGAGAATCCTCAAGCCGTAGGTCTTCAGCTCGAACGCCAGGAACTCGCGCACTCCCTCGTCGTCGTCCACGATGAGGACGGTTTTCTGGCCGTTCGGGACGGCGGGAGGCGCGGGGAGATCCCGGGAGGGCGTCGCCGCCTCGGCCGGCAGGTCTCTGGGCAGCAGCACGGTGAACCGCGCCCCCTTTCCGCGGGCGCTTTCGACGGAAATCGTGCCGCCCAGCGCGAGGACGAGCTTGCGCACGATCGCCAGGCCCAGGCCCGTTCCGCCGCGGCCGCGGTGCTCCTCCGGCTCGCCCTGGCGAAACTCCTCGAAGATCGTTTCCTGCTCCTCTTCCGGAATGCCGATGCCGGTGTCCGCCACGATCAGGGCCCAGCGGTCGTTCTCGCGCGGCTCCGCGCGGACGAGGATCGATCCCCGGTCGGTGAACTTCAGGGCGTTTCCGACGAGGTTGGCGAGGATCTGAGTCAGCCGCGAGGAGTCGCTCGTGACGCGGCCGAGATCCGGGGCCGTTTCGGTCGTCAGCTTGACCCCCTTCTTCGCGGCGGCCTGCGCGAAGTCGCTCTGGATCTGATTCAGGAGGGCGCCGGCCTCGATCGTCTCGCAGGTGATCTCCATCTTTCCCGCTTCGATCTTGGAGATGTCGAGCACGTCGTTGATGAGACCCAGCAGCATCTTCGCGTTGCGCTGGACGCGCTCGAGGCTCTGTTTCTGCTCCGGGTTCATCTCCCCCTGGGCGCCGCGCAGGAGCGCCCCGGTGAAGCCCAGGATGACGGTCATCGGCGTTCGCAGCTCGTGCGAGACCGAGGCCAGGAACCGGTCCTTCAAGGCGGAGGCGCGCTGGAGCTCCTCCGCGGTCCGGGCGATGCGGCTGCGCTGCTCTTCGAGCAGCTCGTTCTGTTCGGCCAGACGGCGCGATTGTTCGGCGACCCGCTCGTTGGCCGAGGCGTTGGCGAGGGCGACGGCGAGAGACGGCGCGATGGCGGAGAGAGCGTTCCGTGCCGGCGCCGTGAACGTCTGCGCGGCCCCCAGTGACAGCACGCCCACAACGTGGTCGAAGTAAACGAGCGGAATGGTGACCGTCTCCCGGGGAAGAATCCTCCCGTCGTACAGATTGATGGCCGGTGTCCGGGGATCGACGGACAGGAAGATCGGCCGGCGTTCCTGCGCCGCGCGGCGGGCTTCCTCCCGCCCGATCCGCTCCTCCCCCTCGGTGCCTCCCAGGGACACGGCCGGCAGGAATTGCCCGTCCGGCTCCGGCAGGTAGAGGACGGCGCAGGAGGCGCCGGAGACCTGGATGATCTCCTGGAGGACCTTCGAGCCGAAGCCGGCGAGATCGTTGACGGTCGCTGCGGCGGCGAGCACCGCGTTGACCGACGCCTGGATGTCGCGCTCTGTGAGCGCGCGGGACCGTTCGGCGTGAAGCTCGGCGGCGCGGTTGAAGTTGCGGCCGAGCTCGCCGATCTCGTCCTCGGATTGGTCGAAGAGCCTGGGAGGGGTGCGGTCGGCGCCGAGATCTCCGAGGGCCTGCGCGGCGGCGCCGCAGGGGATGAGGATCCGGCGATTGACGTCGGTCAGGAGCCACAGCAATCCCGCCAGGATGAGCGCGGCGAGCACGGTGAGCGCGGTCACGGCGGCGTCGCGGGTCTCCTTCACCCGCTCATCGGCGAGAGCCTCGGTGCGCAGGAAGAGTCCTTGAAGCTCCAGGAGGACGTCGCGCAGCTTCTCGGCCGTCGGCGCGACGACGTTGTCGCGCTGCGCACGGGCGGCGGCGGGCTCTCCCGGGCGAAACGCCGCGATCGCGGCGTCGGCCGCCTTCGCGTAGATCTCCTCGGCCGCCTCCGCTCTTTGAATGAGCCCGCGCGAGCCCTCGGTCAGGACGCGGCGGCTGACGGCCCCGAGCGCCATGTGAAGCGACGTGCGCCCGGCATTGTGGCGCGAGAGGTCGTATCCCTGGCCGCGCGCGGTATATCGGTCGAGGGCTTCCTCCGCCTCGGACAGTCCGCTCTGGGCTTCCTGAACGCGCTCGCGCAGGTTGCTGGTCCGTTGAATCGTGAGCGCCACGTCGTAGAGCGCGAGCACCGCGTTGACGGTGTAGGCGAGCCAGGCGCCCAGGATGGCGATGCCGATGAACGCGGAAACACGGAGGCGGGTTCTCAGCGAGGAGCGGAATCCCGGGCCGGGTGCCCGTACCTTCCTCGTGGCGCGCGTGACTCCGGGAGACTCATTTGACATACGATGCGTTTCTGGAACCACTCTCATTGAGCAAGAAGGATGCCGATCTGGCCTACAAACAGGCGCCCTCCGCGGAGTCCGCTCATCGCGACTTCCTCCGGCGATTCTTGCACGACCTGGCGACACCGCTGTCGGCCGTCTCTCTGCACCTGGAAGCCGCGGACCGGCGCGCGCGGCGCGGAGCCGATCCCGCCGAGCCTCTGGCCATCGCGAAGGAGGAGATCTCGCGGGCGTTCGATCTCTTCGACCGGGGGCGCGACCTGCTGCTGTTCGAGCCTTCTCCGGACGAGACCTTCTCTTTCGACGAGCTCGTCCTGTCGGTTGTCGCCGGGCACCACGCGGACGGAGCCAGGATCGTCGGCGCTACGGGCGGCTTCGTGAAGGGCGATCGCCGGGCGGTCGAGGAAGCGGTCGCAGCGCTCCTCTCCAACGCCCTCGAGGCGGCCCCGGCCGGATCGGTCTCGCTCGCGCTCGAACGGGACGGAGGCAGTCTCCGTCTTCGCCTCGAGAATCCCGGCCGGTTGCCCGCGGCGGATCCGGATGCATTCTTCTCTCCGCGGCTGGCGGCGGCGGGAAAGACCTGGGGCATGGGACTGGCGCGGGCGCGGCTCTACAGCGCGGCGGCGGGCGGGACCGTCAGTCTCGAACAGAGCGGTGACCGTGTCGTCGCGATCCTGACGCTCCCGGAGGAGCGGCGGTGAAAGTCCTCATTGTTGAAGATGATCTCTCGACCCGCAAGGGGCTCGAGGAGTCGATCAAGGACTTCGGCTTCGAACCGCGGTCCGTCGGAACCTGCAAGGAAGCGGCGAAGGTCCTGGAGGAATTCGATCCGAGGCTTCTGATCGTGGACATCCACCTTCCCGACGGCGACGGCATCGAGGTCCTGCGGCTGGCACGCGAGAAGGATCCCGACCGCGAAGGCGTCGTGATCACCGGACAGGGATCGATCGACAACGCCATCGAGGCCCTCCGCGTCGGCGCCTTCGACTACCTCCTGAAGCCGCTGCGCCCCGCGCAGCTCGAGGTCGTGTTCAACCGCCTCGCGGATCGCCGGCGCCTCGAGACGGAAGTCGAGACCCTGCGCGCCGAGCTGCAGGAGACCGGGCGCCTCGGGGACCTTGTGGGGCGCTCCGAGCCGATGACGAAGATCTTCGAGATCATCCGGCGCGTCGCCCGTTCCAACGCACCGATTCTCATCACCGGGGCCTCGGGCACCGGCAAGGAGGTCGCGGCGCGGACGATCCACCGCCTCTCACGCCGGGGCGGGAAACCCTTCGTGGCTTTCAATTGCGGCGCCATTTCTCCCACCCTGATCGAGAGCGAGCTCTTCGGGCACGAGCGCGGCTCCTTTACCGGGGCCGACAAGCGGCGGGTCGGGTACTTCGAGGAAGCGATGGGCGGCACTCTCTTCCTGGATGAGATCACCGAGATGGGGGCGGAGCTTCAAGTCAAGCTTCTGCGGGTGCTGGAGGACCGCACGTTGCGCCGCGTGGGCGGCTCGAGCGAGATCAAGGTGGACGTGCGCCTCGTCTCGGCCACGAACCGCGATCCTCGGGAAGCCATAGAGGAGAAAAAACTGCGCGAGGATCTCTACTATCGCCTGAACGTTTTTCCGATCGCGCTTCCCCCTTTGACGGAAAGACGCGACGACATTCCATTGCTCGGCGAGCATTTTCGAAAGCTGATCGAAGAGCAGGAAAAAGCGGGCGTCACCGGTTGGGATCCCGGGGCGATCGAGCTGCTCAACTCCTATGACTGGCCGGGCAACGTGCGGGAGCTCCGTAACATCGTCCACCGCGCCTACGTGATGACGGAGGGCAAGATCATCCGCGCCGAGGTCGTGCGGTCGCTTCTCCCCACGGCGGGCCGCTCCGGCGGGCCCAAACGCCCGGCCGCGGGAAGGAAGGCGAAGGCCTCGAGCCCGAGGGCCTCGGCGGGCCGCAAGAGGTAAGGTCTCCGGAACGCGTGTTAACACGTTTGTTTGAGTCCGTCTCAATTGATATACAAACCCCTTGCGTGGAGCGGAGGCCGTTATAGACTCGCCGGCGCGGAGCGCCGGTAAGTTTTTGAGAAAGGAAGAAGAATGAAACTCAGTCCCGATCAGTCCCACTATGTGCTGAACGTGTTGATGTCGCAGGGGAGGATCCGCGTTGCTCACATTCAGAAGGTATTGAAGAACCGTGAGCAGGAGATCCGGAGCCTTCGCGAAAGGCTGGTTGCTCTCGAGCGGCTCGCCCCGGCTGCTCTCTCTCGTGCGCGGCGTCGCCTCCGACGGGCGGGTCGCGTTGCGGTCCGTAAGGCGCGGGTCCGCCGCAAGATCCAGATGTCGCCCCGGGTTCGCGCCTTGCGGCAGCTGCAGGGGAAGTACATGGGGTTTGTCCGGCGGCTGAAGGTCGCGGAGAAAGCGCGCGTCCGTTCGGTGCGTGAGAAACAGGGCATGGAAGCGGCGATCCGGCTGGCGAAGTCCCTCGGCGCCAAAACCTAGGAAGACCCTTCCGTCGGGGCGGCCGGCCGCGGCGCTTCCTGTTCCCGATGCGCCGATGGAATCCTGGCGCGATTCTGGCAGGAGTGACGATGAGCTCTGTCGAAGACGGTGGTCTGGCTTACCCGGGAGGCGATCGTGGCTGAAAGGAAAACGGATCCGCCTTCGCCTTCGGGCGATCGCCCGAAGAGAAGCACGGATTCGGGGCGCTCCGCCGCGAGGTTGAAGCCCGAGCAGTACCAGCTGAAGGTCCGGTGGGAAAAGGCGCGCCGGGTTCTGCAGGTCTCACCCACCGGCGTCAAGTTCGAGTTCGATACCTCGCTGATGGTGGGAACGAAGTACCCGATCAGTCTGACGGCGCCGGGGGTCTCGTTCTCCTCGACTCTCGAGGTCACGCGGTGCCAGGTGACCTCCGAGCCGGGCGCCGGGCGCTCCTTCCGGATCGACGGACGCTTCTTCCCCTATCTCGAGTAGGAGCCTCCGGAGACAAACCGGTATGCGACGTGCCAGGACGTGATCCGGACCTCACGGTCGTTGGAAAGGCCGTGGCTCTCGAGCCCCCTGGCCAGGTCGGAAAGCTCCAGGCGATGAACGGCGGGAGTCCTGGGGCCGATCACTTTCCGCAACGCGGTGACGACCCAGAGGACGCCGCCGGGCTGCAGGCGCCGGATGACGCCGTCCAGGACTGAGCGGGATCCGACGCGGTCTTCGCGCCACAAGAGGACCGCGTCGAAGGTTTCCTTGACCGTCGAAAGGGCGCGCGCCTCGACAAGGCGCGTCTCCGACTCCTTCGAACGCGACAACAGGAGCAGATCCGCCAGCGGCGCCGGCGCATCCACCAGGAGAAGCCGCTTTGCCCGCTCGACCTCCAGGCGAGCCGCCAGTGCCGAGGGGTTCTTGAGCGCGATTCCCGTCACGCGCGCGGGCCTGGCACGGACTTGGCACAGCCGTGGCCGAACGAAAGGGGGAACGTCATGTTGTGGACCGTCTTCATCATTCTCCTCATCCTCTGGCTTCTCGGATTCTCCGTCTGGCACGTGGGAGCCCTGATCCACCTCCTTCTCGTGGCGGCGGTCATCGTGCTTCTCATCCGGCTGATCCAGGGCCGGCCGGTTTGAACGAGAGAGTTCGTCGTCCTTAGTCCGTAGTCCTTAGTCGCCCTGACCGGGGACCAAGGACCAAGGACTCACCATCAACGCCGGCTCCCTTTCCAGAGGTTCCAGGCGAGGTAGCCGAGAAAACCGACGCCGGCAGCCAGAACCGCGGCGGAGGCCGCAGCCGAATATCGGCGAAGAAGGGAGAAGAGAAGATAGAAGAGCACCGCGAAGATCGGAAGCGAGAGCAATCCGATCAGCATCGGCAAAGAGCGCGTTTTCGCGCGGCCGTCTGAGGGAACGACCTTCATCATCTCGAGCTTCCTGGCGGCATCGGGCGGGATCTCGGGGCGCTCGACCCATTTCAGCGCCTCCGGTTCCTCAAACCCGTCTTTCAGGCCGGGAGGAAACGCGGCGCCGCAGTAGACGCAGTGTTCCTTTTTCCAGGCGGCGATCCGCCGGCTACACTGCGGGCAGACCGGCAGGGGAGGCTGGGAGCTCATCGGCGGTGAAACGATGGACCGATCTTCAGTATGCTGTCAAGTTCGAGACGGCCAATGAATCCAACCGGAGCGGCGCGGAAGATTCCCGTCGGCGTGCTCGGGGCTACCGGCATGGTCGGGCAGCGCTTCGTCGAACGGCTGGCCGATCACCCGTGGTTCGAACTCGCCGCGGTGGCGGCATCCGACCGCTCGCGGGGCAAGAGCTATGCCGAGGCCGCGCGTTGGCGGCTGCCTTCGCCGCTGTCCGAGCGCGTGGCGGCCATGACGGTCTCCGCGGTGACGGACGAGCTGCCCTGCGCGATCGTTTTTTCGGCCCTCGACGCGGCGACGGCGCACGAGGTCGAGCCGGAGTGCGCCCGGCGGGGGATGCTCGTCTTCTCCAACGCCTCGGCACACCGCATGGACGCGGACGTTCCTCTTCTCATCCCCGAGATCAATCCCGACGCCCTGGACCTCGTCGCGCGGCAGCGGCGGGAGCGCGGATGGAAGGGGGCGATCGTCACCAATGCCAACTGCTCGACGATCTTCCTCGCGATCGCGCTCGCGCCGCTCCACGCGGCCTTCGGGATCGAACGGGTCTTCGTCACGACGATGCAGGCCGTCTCCGGAGCGGGTTATCCGGGCGTTCCCTCGCTCGACATCCTTGGAAACGTGATTCCCGACATCCCTGAAGAAGCGGCGAAGATCGAACGGGAGGTCGCGAAGATCCTCGGCCGGACTCGCGAGGACCGGGTCGAGCCCGCGCCGTTTCTCATTTCCGCGATGACCTACCGCGTCGCCGTCGAGGACGGGCACACCGAGTCCGTTTCCGCCGGGCTTTCCCGGCGGGTTCCGGCCTCGGACGTCGAGGATGCCTGGCGGGAGTTCCGCGGGTCCGAGGAGGTCTCCGCTCTTCCGTCGGCCCCGCGGCGCCCGATCCACTATCTTTCCGAGCCGCAGCGGCCGCAGCCGCGCCGTGACGTGGACACGGAGCAGGGAATGGCGACACTCGTCGGAGGCTTGAAGCCGTGCCCGCTCCTCGACTGGAAATTCACCGTCCTGGGACACAACACAATTCGCGGGGCGGCGGGAGCATCGGTCTTGAACGCGGAGTACGCGGCCGTCAAGGGACTCCTCGACTGATCGTCCAGAAGTTCGGCGGCACTTCTGTCGAGGACGCTCCCGCTCTCGAACGGCTGGCGGCGATCGTGTCGCGGGCGGCGCAGGAACGGCCTGTCGTCGTGGTCTCCGCGATGGGCGACACGACCGACATCCTCGCCGCCGCGCTGGAGAGCGCCGCGAGCGGCGACGAAGAGGCAGCCTGCGAGCGAATCCGGGCGCTCCAACGCGGCGCGGCGGCGGTCCTTCGCGATTTCTTCGGTCCGGGGGCCGGGGAGGTTCACCAGGAAATCGAGGGGAACTTCGCGGACCTGGACAGGGTGGCGCGCGCGGTCGCGGTCCTGCGGTCGGTTCCGGCCGCCAGCCGCGACCGCTTCCTGGCCCACGGGGAGAGAATTTCGGCGGCCGTCGTTGCCCGCGCTCTCAAGGCCCGGGGGCTGCCCGCCTCGGCGGTGGACTCGCGGGAGATCATGATCACCGACGATCGCTTCGGCCGGGCCCGCCCGGACGAAGAGGAAACCGGACGGCGGGCCCGCGAACGCCTTCTTCCTCTGTGCGCCCGCGGCGAGATCCCGGTGGCCGGAGGATTCATCGGCGCCACGCGGCGGGGAGAGACCACGACCCTCGGGCGAGGCGGCTCTGACTGGAGCGCGGCGATCCTGGGGGCCGCCCTCGATGCCGGCGTGGTCGAGATCTGGACCGACGTCGGCGGCATGATGACGGCGGATCCGCGCGTCGTGCCTCGGGCTCAGGTCATCGAGATGATCTCGTTCGATGAGGCGTCGGAGCTCGCGTATTTCGGCGCGCGCGTCCTGCACCCTCTCACTCTCGCGCCCGCGATCGAAAAGGGAATCCCCGTCCGGATCCGCAATTCCCGCCGGCCCGACCTGCCGGGCACCGAGGTGCGCTCGTCGGCTCCGCCGGAATCGGCCGGCGTGCGCTCGATCGCGTACAAGAAGGGGATCACGACGGTCAACGTCGCGACGACCCGGATGCTCATGGCCGCCGGGTTCCTGCGCACCCTCTTCGAGGTCTTCGCGCGCCACGAGACTCCCGTGGATATGGTGACGACGTCGGAAGTCTCCGTCTCCGTGACGGTGGACGATTCCTCACGCCTCGAGGAGATCCGGCGGGAACTGGAGGATCTGGCGCAGGTCGAGGTCGCGAGCGGCCGCGCCATCGTCTGCCTGGTCGGCCAGGACCTGAAGTTCAAGCCGGGGATCGCCGCGCGGATCTTCCGCGCCGTCGAGCGGATCAACGTCCTCATGATTTCGCAGGGCGCCTCCCGGAGGAACGTCTCCTTCGTCATCGAGGAGAAGGACGTCGAAGAAGCAGTACGGCTCCTGCATGCGGAGTTTTTCGGGAGTTAGGTTTCAGGTTTGAGGTGTCAGGGAAGATACAGGTGTCAGGTATCAGGTATCAGGTATCAGGTGTTAGCGTTATCAACCTGGCACCTGACACCTGGAACCTGAAACCTGCTTTATGAGATTCGGCATCGTCGGCGCGGGCAAGATGGGTCGCGAGATCGCGGCCGTCGTGGAAAGTCGCGGCCACGAGGTCGCATGGAAACTCGGCTCGAAGGAGAATCCCGGAGGCGCGGGTCTGAACGCGGCGCGCCTGTCCGGCGCGGACGCGGTCTTCGAGTTCACGACGCCCGCCGCGGCCGTCGAGAACCTGCTCGTCCTGGGGGGGCGGGGCGCCCGGGTCGTGTGCGGAACGACCGGGTGGAGCAAGGAGCTTCCGCGGGTCACCGAGGCCTTCGTGCGTGGCGGAGGGGCGCTCATCCACGCCGCAAATTTCTCCGTCGGCGTGCGCCACTTCTTCGAGCTCGCGACGCGCGCCGCGCGCCTCTACGTCCCGGCCGGATACGCCGCCTACCTCGTCGAGGAGCACCACGCCGCCAAGCGCGACGCGCCCTCCGGGACGGCGCGGACCGTCGGCACCATCTTCGAGATGGAGACCGGGCGGGCGCTTCCCATCACCAGCATCCGTTCAGGTACGATCCCGGGCACTCACCGGCTCGTCTTCGAGTCGCCGGAGGACGAGGTGGAGATCGTTCACCGCGCCAGGAGCCGCGCCGGTTTCGCCCGGGGCGCCGTCTGGGCGGCCGAGCGGATCGCGGGGCGGACAGGCGTGTACGAATTCGGGGATCTACTGAAGGAAGTGGTGGAGGGTGCATGAGATCCAGCCAACTGGAGGTCGAGTGAAAGCGGGAACGAAGGCGGACTGGAAAGGGTGCGGCACGGCTCTCATCACGCCTTTCGACGAGAAGGGGCGCATCGACTTCGGAGCGCTCGAACGGTTCGTCAACTGGCAGATCGAGCGCGGGATCGATTTCCTCGTGCCGTGCGGAACGACGGGGGAGTCGGCGACCCTCTCGGGCGACGAGCGCAAGGCCGTGACAGCGGCGGTCGTCCAGGTGGCCAACGCCCGCGTGCCGGTCATCGCCGGCGCGGGGGGCAATCACACCGCCAAGGCCGTCTTCTGGGCGCGCGACGCCGCCGAAGTCGGCGCGGACGGAATCCTCTCGGTTTCGCCGATGTACAACAGGCCGGGTCCCGAGGGTCTCTACCGCCATTACTCGGCGCTGTCGGAGGCGACCGAGCTGCCGATCCTGGTCTACAACGTTCCCGGCCGTACGGGCTCCGACCTGGACGTCGAGACGATCCTGCGCCTGGCGGAGATCCCGCGGATCGTCGGTCTGAAGGAGGCCTCGGGCAACTTCGGCAAGATCGCAAGGCTGATGACCGCGCTGCCTGAAGACTTCCTGGTCTTTTCGGGAGATGACTCGACGGCGCTGGCGCTCATCGCGCTCGGCGGGCGGGGGTTGATCTCCGTCGTGTCCAACGAGATCCCCCGCGACATGAGCGCCTTGATCAACGCGGCGCTGGAGGGCGACTGGACGGAGGCGCGCCGGCTCCAGCGCCGGTATCTCCCGCTCATGGAGATGAATTTCTGGGAGTCGAGCCCCGCGCCCGCCAAGTGCGCGCTCTCCCTGATGAAGAAGTGCGGAGAGACCCTGAGGCTGCCGCTCGCCCCCGTGCGCGAGGAAACGCGAAAGAAGATCGAGAAGCTCCTCGCGGGGTTCAAGCTTCTCCCCAGGAAGGGCGGCCGGTGAGACCGGCCCTCGCGGGCCGTATCGAAGCGATCGTCTCGGAGCCCGACAGACACCCTCTCGAGGAGGCGCGGGCCGCCTTCGAGGAGCTCAAAGCGGGATTGAACGACGGGTCGATCCGCGCCGCGGAGAAGGAGGGCGACCGCTGGACCGTTCGCGCCTGGGTCAAGCAGGGCATCCTCCTGGGCTTCAAGATCGGCGCCCTGTCGGAAGTCCTGGCGGAAACCGGGTTCCGTTTCTTCGACAAAGACACCTTCCCGCTCAAGGACCTTCGGCTGGAATCGAAGGTCCGCGTCGTGCCCGGGGGCACAGCAATTCGCGACGGCTGCTACATCGCGCCCGGGGTCACGTTGATGCCGCCGGCCTACGTCAACGTGGGGGCCTACGTGGACGCGGGGACGCTCGTGGACTCGCACGCGCTCGTGGGCTCGTGCGCGCAGGTCGGGAAAAGGGTCCACCTCTCCGCGGCCGCGCAGATCGGCGGAGTGCTCGAGCCGGTGGGAGAGCTTCCCGTCATCGTCGAGGACGACGTCCTGATCGGGGGCAACTGCGGCATCTACGAAGGAGCGATCGTGCGCGAGCGCGCCGTCCTCGCGTCCGGCGTCATCCTGACGGGCGGCACCCCCGTTTACGACCTGCCGAGGGGAGTCGAGTACCGGAAGCGTCCCGGCCAGCCCCTGGAAATCCCGGCCGGAGCGGTCGTCGTCCCCGGCGCCCGAGCCGTGCGCGGGGAGAAAGGCAAGGAGTGGGGCCTCTCCCTCCAGACTCCCGTCATCGTCAAATACCGCGACGCCAGGACCGACGCGTCCGCGGCTCTCGAGGACCTCCTGCGATAACGTCGCTCCGCGCTTGCGCGGGATGCTGCGCCCTGTTGGGCGCACCGGCGAGCGGCTCGGCCGGATGCGGCCTCGACCGCTCGCCTGACTCCCGCGCAAGCGCTGCGCTCCCGCGGCGCGAGGCTCCTCCCCTCTGGGAGACTCCTCGCGCCGCGACCGGGGCCAGCACGACCGTGACAGTCCCCTAAGGACCCTTGCGGCGGCCGATCTTCCTGCCGAGGATGACATCCACCGGCTCGTAGTGGGCGTCGAGGTAGGCGGCGACGCGGGGCGCGCGCTCCCGGTTGGAGACGCCGTCGAAGGCGTCGCGCGGGCCCCCTCCGGCGAGGATCGCCAGCGGCGGCCGGAGGCGTTCGAGCGCCTCCACGACTTCGCGCTGCTTTTCCTCCGCCTCGTAGAACGGCACGCAGGCGTACCGCGTCGGGGGCGTGCGCCCGAGCAGGAAGTAGAGGGCAGGTTCATTGCCGAAATCGAAGAAGGTCTGGCCGGGGGCAAGCGCCGAGTCGAAGTAGCGGCGCAAAGCCGAAATCTCCGCCGCCTGCGGGCGGGCGCGTCGGGCGGCGTCCCGGGCTCCTTCCGCATCGGCCACGACTCCGGCCTCGAGCGCGACGACGCGGTGGAGATGAAGGCGCGCGAGGAGAAGAGCGAGAACGGCCGCGGAGAGGAGCATGGAATGGCGGCGGGCGCGCGCCGCCCGGTAGAGGATCCAGGCGGCCGGTAGCCCGGCGAAGACGCCGTAGAGAGCGAGGTGGCCGGCGTCCGCGCGGCCGAGTGCTCCCCGGCATGCCGCGCCGGCAACCGCGAGAGCCGCGCCGGCGGCGCGATCGACGGGCTCGAGAATCCCGCGCGCCGATCGAAGGAGAAAGAGAGTCGTGCCGGCCCCGAGAACGACGAGCAGAAAAAGAGAGGGCATCTCCCCGCCGGAGACGAGCGCGGAGAAGACGCGGTCCGGACTGCCGCTCCGGAGGACCGGGCTTGCCGATCCGGCCGGGAGGCCCCACGTGTCCGTGATCATCTTCGGGATTTCGAGAAAGGAGACTCGAAAGAAGGCCGAGGCGGCACCCTCGCGGCCGAGGATCGCGAGAAAGGGGAGGCTCCCGGCGCCGATTCCGGAGAGGAGCGCCAGGACCGGGGCCGCTCGCCCGCGCCCCTTTCGCCGGGAGTCCAGGACCGCGAGCAGAATCGAGGCCGCCGTCGCCGCGATCACCGCGACCAGGCCGAAGTCGAGGGTCACGAAGACCGTCACCGCGCAGAGGATCCCTGCCAGGAACCAGTCGCGAGGCCTGTCTTGCCGCGCCGCGCGCAGCAGGAGAGCGAGGGCCACGAAAATGGCCAGATGCCTCTCCGACAGGAATGGGCAGAAACCGAGCGCGCAGACGAGGCCGACGGCGCCCCAGAGGATTCCGCCGAAGAGAACAGCGGATGCGAGGCCGAGTGCCGCGAGGGCGAGCGCGGTCGCCGCCGCGCGCCGCCACCAGAAGGTCCGCAGGGAAGGACCCAGGAGACGGAAGAAGAACCCATCGACTCCGCCGTCGGCGCCCCAGCCGTGGACGGGATAGGTGTCGAGATAGGGACGGCCGCCTGCGGCGTAGGTCTGCGCCGGTGTGAGGACCTGCCCGTCTTCGAAGAGCTCGATCGGAGCGTTCGGCCGGTAATAGATCGCCCATCCGCAGGCCGCGAGAAAGAGAAGAAGGGCGGCTCCCGTCAGGGCTCGCCAGCGCCGGGCTTCGGGGAGAAATAACGGCGCCGCGAGGAAGAGAGCGGCCGCGAGCGCCAGGAGAAGAGTCGCTGCATTGCTCGCGAAGAGAGCGGCGGCGGAGAGGGTGATGGGGATCCACGCGAAGCGCTCCAGCCGGCAGAACCACTCGATCACGCTTCCGCGCGCCGGCGTCTCTGCGCTTTCCGGAAGGCGAAGAGCGTCAGCATGCCTGCCGCAAGGAGAAGAGTTCCGCCAAGATCGGCAACCGTCAGGGATTCGCGGAATCGGGCCGACCGCGCAGCCAGGCCCCAGGCCAGGCCCGCCGCGGCGATTCGGACGAGAGCCGACCGGTTCGGTTCCTCGAAGAAGCGCCGGGGAGCCGGCCGGTCTCCCAGAAGAAAGAGCGCGGCCGCGAGGCCGGCCGCCGACAGGATGCCGGCCGCGAGAGACAGAACGGGGCCGGCGCCGAGCCGCCACAGAACGGCGGACAGGGCGAAGACCGCGCCGGGAGATCCGGACAGAGGCGGGCGCCATCCGGATCGGGACTTGAGCAGTTTCGGAAGGAAGTATCCGAAGAGAAGGGCCGCCGCCGGGATTGCGAGGAGGAAGACCGCGGCTTCCAGGTAGGTCGCGGCTTTGATGTCCGCGGCTTGCTTCTCCGCTCCGGGCAGGACGGGCGGCGCGAAGAAGCGGGAAGCGAGGTCGCGCGCGACCTGCAGAAGCGGAATCGTTCCGACCGCCCCGCCGATCGCTCCGAACAACTCCCGCGGCGGCCGGTCCTCCATGCTCCCGTTTTTACGGGAGCCGGACGTTGCGCGTTGTGAGTCGGGCTACGGCGCGGCGGACTTCATCGCGCCGATCTCGTCGAAGTATTTCGCGAAGGCGACCATCCCTCCCGCGGCCTGGCCCCAGTCATAGTTCTCGTTGGGAGCGTGGTACCCGTGCTCGGGGAGCGACAGGCCGAGGAAGACGATCGGCTTCTTCAACACCTTCTCCATGGAGAGGACGGCGCCGATCGAGCCTCCCTCCCGCACGAAGACCGGCTCCTTGCCGAAGGCGAATTTCGTGGCGCTCCGGATCGCGTCCGCGTAGGGGCCGGTTGTCTTGCCCGAATAGGCGGGCAGCGCGTGCTCGGCGGAGACCTTCACGTCCGGGTTCTTCGACTTGACGAAATCGGTCACGAGCTTGACGACCTTCTTCGGGTTCATGTTCGGCACGAGGCGGCAGGAGACGATCGCCGTGGCCCTGGGCGGGATGATCGTCTTGACCGTCCGGCCGTCCTGGTAGCCGCCGAGGATTCCGTGGACCTCGAACGTGGGCATCATCCAGATCCGCTTCATGACCTCCACGGGATCCTCGACGCGCAGCTTCTTGTACTTGTGGTCCTTCTTGAAGCCGCCGACCGTGAATCCGGACTTCTTCAGGTCTTCGAGCTCTTTCTTCGTCGGAGGAACGACGTCGGTGTAGAAGCCCGGGATCTTGACGCGGCCGGTCTTCCCGTCCACGCACTCGGAGATCAGCTGGCACATCTCGGTCACGGGATTCCGGGCCGCGCCGCCCGCGGTGCCGGAATGCTGATCGGTCTCCCCCGTCTCGAGATCGAAGAAGAATCCCTGCAGCCCCCGCAGACCCGACGGCTGCGCCGGGCGGGAGCGCGACACCCAGACCGTGTCCACGACGACGATCGAGTCGGTCGCGAATTCCCCGGCGTGCTCGCGGATCGTGCTCTCGAAGTGAGGGCTGCCGATCTCTTCTTCCATCTCCCAGAGGAAGTGGATGTTGGCATCCGCGCCGTTCTGGAAGGCGTAGCGCGCGCCGAAGAGAGCGGTCACCGCCGGCCCCTTGTCGTCGGTCGTCCCGCGCCCGAGGTAGTTGTCGCCCTCCTTGAGGAACTCGAAAGGCTCCTTCTTCCAGGGCTCCTTCTTCATGGAGGCCGGCTGGACGTCGAGATGGTTGTAGACGGTCACCGTCGGCAGCCGATCGGAGCGATCGAAGCGCCCGTAGACCATCGGGTGCCCTCCCGTCTCGTAGATCTTCGCCTTCGCGCCGAAGGACTCCAGGAGCTCCGACCACGTACTCGGCGGCGCGCCGCATGTCCGCCTTGTGTTCCGGTTGACCGGAGACCGACGGAATCTCGACGAGATCTCCCAGGACCTTCTCGAATTCCTGGCGGCTGTCCGCCGCGTATTTCCGAAGACTTTCTTTCGAGAAACCGTTGTCCATGTGCGTTTCCTTTCTTTCCGGTGGGCCGGCGATTCTATCGGACAATCGCCGATCCGGACTGATCCGTGTTCATCAGCGGTCTCGTCTTCCTCACGCCACCCACCGCCAATGGACGAACGCCGCTTCGCCGGCCGCGAGCAGGAGACCCGAGGCAATCCACCAGGCCATCCGGATTCGCGGCCGGTCCTCGAAAATCCGCGCCAGCGCGAAGAAGGCGGGGTAGACCACCAGGACGTAGCGGGGGAGGCTTGCGGTGACGCCGCTGGCGATCGGGAGCAGGAGCGCTCCCGCGGTCCAGGCCGCGTCGGAAAAGAGCCGCCGCCGCGCCTGGTAGACGGCGATCGCGGCGAAGAGCAGGAGGTGCGCGTAGTCGAGAAGGAACGCGGGATGATCTCGCGCGTCTCCCCGCGCGATGCGGGCGGGCAGCCCCTGGACGAAGCGCTGGACGCCGGCGAGCGGCGAGGCTCCCCGCTGCCAGGCTTCCTGGATCCGGAAGTAGAGCCCCGGCTCTCCCGCCGCCCACCCCGCGCCGAAGACCCAGAGGAGCACTCCGGCGACGGGCGCGAGGCCGACGAGCAGCGCGCGCCCGATTGCGCGACGATCGGATCGTGCGGGCAGGTCCGCTTGCTTTTGTCGCGCTGCAGAAAAAGCCTCGATGGCCAGAGGCAGGGCCAGCGCGAGCGCCGGCAGGCGGCTGCCTCCCGCGAGCAAGCCGAGAACGGCCGCGGCGGCCGGCCGGTCGCGGCGCGCTTGCGCAAACGCCGCGAGCGCCAGCAGGAGAAACAGAGACTCCGAGTACATCGAGACGAGGAAGAACGCGGTCGGGTAGAGAAGCAGGAAGAGGAGGGCGTGGCGGCTCCCGGAATCGCCCAGCCGGCGCCGCCCCTCGGCCGCAAACAGAAGGCCGGCGGCAAAAAAACAGAGCACAGAGAGGATCTGTCCCGCCGCGAAGCCGTCCACCGCGCACGAGCGCCCGCACACCGCGGGCCAGAAACGGGTAGAGGGGAAAGAACGCGTGGGCGGACTGCTGACCGGGAGGCGGCGCGGGGCCGTAGCCGTGCTCGAGGATCCCCAGGTACCAGCCCGAGTCGTAGCGCGCGAGCGGCGGAGCGCGTCTCTGGAGCTCGGGCGTCCAGAGCTCGCGGCGGGGAACCGGCAGCGAATCGCGGGCGATGTACGACCAGGCCAGAACGAGCGCCGCCCAGACAGCGAGAAGGCCGGCGGTGCGGACACCATACCGGCCGCCGCCGTTCAACGTCGGGTCTCCGAACGGGTGCAATCCGGGATTCAGGCTCGGAGTTACCTCTTGCGGGCGGGGCGAGAGCCCTTGCTGGTCGAGGCGCCCTTCTTCTTCTTCGGGCCCGCGGGCTTCTTTTCCCGCGCGGCCTGAGGCTTCCTGGGTTTGGCCGGAGCTTTCGCGGGCGCGGGTTTGGCCGGGCGGGCGGAGACGGCCTGTTTGCCGGCGGCCGCAGGTTTCTCGCCGGCGACTCTGGCCCGGGCGCTCTTGCGCGCCGCGGCCGCCGCTTCCTTTTTCTGCCGGGCGCGTTCCTGGGCTTCTCTCTCGGCGTCCGTCACGCGGGCGGCCAGCTCCTGGTCCGTGACGATGACCGCCTGCGGGAGACGCTTCGTCACGATATCCATGCGGTCCGCCGGGACGCGAAGCATGTAGATCGCCGCGTCGCGCGTCTCCTTGGCCTTGGCAAGATAGTCGGCGGTCTCGAGGGAATGCGATGGAGCCCGCGAGAAGTCGATCGCGATCGCGTAGGGCTTCTCTTTTTTCGCGAGCTCGAAGAAGGCCGGCCAGCGAGGCTCGGATGCCACGACGTGCGCCCCCGTACGGGCGAGCTTCTGTACCCGTGCATTGCGCTCAGACCCCTCGAAATCAAGAAAAAGGACGCTCATATGTGAGGAGGGACTGTAGCAGGTGTCAGGGAAAAGGTGTCAGGTGAAATGCAGGTGTCAGGTGCCAGGTGTCAGGTTTCAGGGACGAGAGCGGACGCGGGCGGTCCCTAACCTGACACCTGATACCTGACACCTGCCTTTTCCCTGACACCTTCAAACCTGACACCTCAATCCTCCCTGTAATGGGTGCCTCGCGAGACGCGGTTCTCGGAGGCGGCCCGGTGGATGGCGACGGCGGTCTGGACGCCGTTTCGAAGGCCGAGCAGTTCGTCGGACATGGTGCCGCGCCGGTAGAAGTCCTCGATCTCGACCTGGAGCTCCGAGAGAATGCGCCCGGCGCGGTGAAGGCGCTTCTCCGAGCGCAGCAGCCCCACGTAGTTCCACATCGTGTGACGGATGACCATCCAGTCCTGGGCGATGAGCGCCGAATCCACGGTCTCGTTCTCCGGCTGCCAGGGACGCACAACCGGCAGCGGGCGCCCGCTCGACTTGCGGACCTCGATCGCCGCGGCCTTGCCGGCCCGCCATCCCCAGAGCAGGCCCTCGAGCAGCGACGTGGAGGCCAGGCGGTTGGCGCCATGCACGCCGGTGCAGGAGACCTCGCCCGCGGCGCGCAGGTGTCCCAATGTCGAGCGGCCGTCGCCGTCCACCGCGACGCCGCCGCAGGAGTAGTGCGCCGCGGGGACGACGGGCACCGGTCCGGCCGTCAGATCGAAGCCGTACTCGAGGCAGCGCCGGGTCAACGTCGGGAAGCGCTCGCGAATCCACGCGGCCGGCTTGTGGGAGATGTCCAGGTGCACGTACGGCTCATCGCGCTCGAGCATGCGCTGGTGGATGGCGCGGGCCACGACATCGCGCGGCGCGAGCTCCCCGTCGGGGTGCGCTTCTCGCAGGAAGGGGCGGCCCGCGGCGTCGGTGATCCGCGCCCCCTCGCCGCGCAAGGCCTCGGTCAGCAGGAGCCGCCCCTTGGGATGAAACAGGGCGGTCGGGTGGAACTGGACGTACTCGAGGTTCAGGAGTCGCGCTCCCGCCCGCCGAGCCATCGCGATCCCGTCGCCCCGCGATCCCTGCGGGTTGGTCGTGTGCAGGTACACGCGCCCGAGGCCGCCTGTCGCGAGGATCGTCTCCCGGGCAAGGAACGGCCGGACCTGGCCGCTCGCGCGATCGAGCAGGTAAGAGCCGACCACCGCGGGCGGGCGATAGCGATCGGTGGGATCGGTCGAGTCGTGCGAGAGCGTCAGGAGATCGACGGCGGTCGTCTGGAGGAGCCAGCGGATCCGGGTCTCCCGCCGGCACGCCTCGAGCAGGGCGCGCTCGATCGGCATCCCGGTCTCGTCCTTGACGTGGAGGATCCGAGGGATCGCATGGCCTCCCTCGCGCGTCCAGTTGAACCCGGAATCTTCGCGGTCGAACGGGATCCGCAGTTCCTCGACCAGCAGCTTCTCCACGAGATCCGGCCCCTCGCGCGCGAGGAGATCCACCGCCTGGGGGTAGCAGAGGCCGTCGCCCGCCTTTTCGATGTCGGCCGCCAGTTTCTCCGGCTGGTCGCCGGGCGGCCGGCTGACGATCCCTCCCTGGGCCCAGAGAGTGTTGGAGGCCTCGGCTTCGCCGGCGCGGGTGACGATTGCCACCTCGCTTCCGCCGCGAGCCGCGGCGAGGGCCGCGGCGCATCCGGCGACGCCGGTGCCGAGGACCAGGACTTCGACCGAGTCACTCATCGGGCCCGAGCTCCAGCGCGATGTCGGCGGCGGTCACCGAGTGCGTCAGGGCGCCCACGGATACGGCGTCCGCTCCGGCGAGAGCGTAGGCGCGCACGCGGTCGAGCGTCATGTTTCCGGAGGCTTCCACGAAGGGAGGCGTGGCCGCCCCGGCGGCGATCCGGCGCCAACGGACCACGGTCTCGGCCGCCTGGTTGTCTATCAGGATCATCTCCGCGCCCGCGTCGAGCGCCGTCCGAAGATCCTCTTCGCTCTCGACCTCGACTTCGATCTTCATCCCCGCGGGGGCCCTCCGGCGTGCGGCCTCGACCGCGGCGGCGAGTCCGCCGGCCAGCCGCCGGTGATTGTCCTTGATCAGGACCATGTCGAAGAGCCCGTCGCGGTGGTTCGTCCCGCCGCCGTCGGCCACGGCCATCCGATCGAGGGCGCGCAATCCGGGCGCGGTCTTCCGCGTGTCGAGGATGCGGCAGCTCGTTCCGGCGACGGCCTCGACGAACGCCCGCGTGGCGGTCGCGATCCCGCACATGCGCTGGAGAAGGTTCAAGGCGACGCGCTCGGCCGCGAGCAGAGCCCGAGCCCGACCCGAAAGCTCCGCCAGCACCGTGTCCTGCTCTACCCGAGATCCGGCCGGGGCTTCCTCCATCCAGCAGAGGCCGGGATCGAGCAACTCGAACGTTCGTCGGGCGACGGCCAGCCCCGAGACGACGCAGGCGCTCCTGGCGACGAACCGGCCCCGCGCGCGCGCCTGCGCCGGAACCGTCCACTCGCTCGTGACGTCGCCCGACCCGACATCCTCGGCGAGAAACTCGCGCAGCTTCGCGTCCAGAGCCTCGCCGGTCAAACGATCCATCGGAAGGAGAATAGTCCAAAGTCCAAAGTCCAAAGTCCAAGGGGGCCGGACTTTCTCCGGGCTACTTTGGACCTTGGACCCTGGACCGCGCGCCGCAGGCGCGCTCAGGACAGCTCGAGCATCCGCAGGAGCGGCTTCTCCGCGGCCTTGCGGATTTCTTCGGGCAGGATGATCTCGGGGCGCTCGTCGCGGAGGCACAGGTAGAGCTTCTCCAGCGTGTTGAGCTTCATGAAGGGGCACTCGTTGCACCGGCAGCCGTTGTCCGGCGGAACCGGGATGTAGGTGCGGTCGGGAGCGAGCTTCTTCATCTGGTGGATGATCCCTTCCTCGGTGGCGATCAGGAACGTCTTGCCCGGCGCCGTCGTCACGTAATTCAGGATCGACCGGGTCGAGCCGACGTGATCGGCATGCCGAAGGATCGGTTCCGGGCACTCCGGGTGCGCGGCGAGGAGGGCGCCGGGGTGTTGCGCCTTGAGCCGGACGATCTCGCGCTCGGAGAACTGCTCATGCACGATGCAGGTGCCCGGCCAGAGCGTCATCGGCCGCCCGAGCTTCTTCGACAGGAACGCGCCCAGGTGGCGGTCGGGCGCGAAGAGAATCTCTTTCTCGGGAGGGATCGAGCGAACGATCTTTTCGGCGTTGGACGAGGTGACGATGATGTCGGAGAGGGCTTTCACGGCCGCGGAGCAGTTGATGTAGGTCAGGGAAACCGCTCCCGGATGTGCCTGCCGCCAGGCCCGGAAGGCCTCGGGCGGGCAGGAATCCTCGAGCGAGCAGCCGGCCTCGTAGTCGGGAAGGACGACTTTCCGGCCGGGATTCAGGATCTTGGCCGTCTCCGCCATGAACCGCACACCCGCAAACGCGATGATGTCGGCGCTCGTCTTCTGAGCGCTCCGGGAGAGATCGAGAGAGTCCCCGACGAAGTCGGCCAGATCCTGGATTTCCTCTTCTTGGTAGTAATGGGCCAGAAGGACGGCGTTTTTTTGTCGCTTGAGTCGCCGGATCTCGTCTTCCAGATCCAGACGCGGATCGATCGAGGCCAGGTCCGGTGGCGCGGGCCTCCGGGGAAGACTCGGAAAAATCGGCAAATTGGCCGGAAACTCGGTGCTCATGAAGGCCTCCGAGCATAACAACAGAGGACGCGCCTCGAACAATCGTTCCGCGGAGCTCTCCCGCAACTGATTGGCACGCTGGATGCTATGCAAATGGACAATGAGTCCCATAGATGCGAATTCCCGGTCGATCCGGACGGGACTCCTCCTCCTCCTGCTGACTCTAGCGGTCGCCGGGCTCGAGGTCTGGGGGATCGGCGCCTCGCTCCGGTACTTGCTTCGCTAGCGCGGCTTCGCCGCGCGATTCCAGATTCCAGGTTTCCACATTCCAGGCAGCCCCCTGGAATCTGGAATCTGGAATCCGGAATCAGATCTCTGTCTGAAGCGCGTTGTATATTTCCGGCGTGGCAACCGAAATCGAGGCGGGTAGGTACTTCGGGCTGGATTCCGCAGCGCTCGTCGCTGCTTACCGGAACATCTATCTGTCGCGGCGGATCGACGACAAGGAGATCCAGCTCAAGCGTCAGAACAAGATCTATTTCCAGATCAGCAGCGCCGGCCACGAGGCAGTCTCGACGGCGGCCGGGATGGTCTGCCGCCCGGCCTACGACTGGTTCGACGTCTATTACCGTGACCGGGCCCTGTGTCTGCAGCTGGGAGTGACCCCGTACGAGATGTTCCTCCAGGCGGTGGGAGCACGGGATGATCCGGCGTCGGCCGGACGGCAGATGCCGTCGCACTGGGGGTCGAAGCGGCTGAACCTGATCTCCAAGTCCTCCTGCACGGGGACGCAATTCCACCACGCGGTCGGCGCGGCAGAGGCCGGCTGGCGCAAGAGCCTGGTGGCGGAGCTCGCCCGGAAAGGAGACTTCCACGACGACGAGATCGTCCTCGTGTCGGGGGGCGAAGGCCAGACCTCGGAAGGGGAGTTCTGGGAATCACTCTCCTCGGCCTGCACGCTCAAGGTCCCGGTCCTTTTCCTGATCGAAGACAACGGCTACGCGATCTCAGTGCCCGTCGAAGTCAACACGCCTGGAGGATCGATCTCGAAGCTCGTGAAGGGGTTTCCCGGCCTCTTCATCGCGGAGGTGGATGGCTGCGATTTCCTCCAGTCCTACGACGCGTTGCGCTATGCGGCGGAGCACTGCCGCGCGCGCAAGGGCCCCGCGCTCGTCCACGCGCACGTCATCCGGCCTTACAGCCATTCCCTCTCCGACGACGAGACGCTCTATCGCCCCAAAGAGGAGCGCGAGCGCGAGGCCGAGCGCGACCCCGTCAAGACGATGGCCGGGTTCCTTCTCGGAGAAGGCATTCTCTCGGAGGAGGGCCTCGAGAAGCTCAAGGCGGAGGTGGACCAGGAGATCAACGAGGCGGCCGACCGGGCCCTGGCGGCGCCGCTGCCGGCTCCCGAATCCGCGTACGAGTTCGTCTATTCGCCCGGCGTGGATCCGACCTCTTCGGCATTCGAGACCCGGCCGCAGTCGCCGGAAGGCGCCCGTCTCACCACGATGGTGGACCTGATCAACGCGTGCCTGCGCGACGAAATGAAGCGCGATCCCGCGATCGTCGTCTTCGGCGAGGACGTGGCCGACGCGTCGCGGGACGCGGTGCTGGCCGAGTGCAAGGGCAAGGGGGGCGTCTTCAAGCTGACGGCCAACCTGCAGCGCCTCTACGGCGGCGCGCGCGTGTTCAACTCGCCGCTGGCGGAGGCGAACATCGTCGGCCGCGCGATCGGCATGGCCGTGCGGGGCTTGAAACCCGTCGTCGAGATCCAGTTCTACGACTACATCTGGCCCGCCTATATGCAGATCCACAACGAGCTCTCGAACATGCGTTGGCGCTCGGGCAACGCCTTCTCCTGCCCGGTGGTTGTCCGGGTCGCGATCGGGGGCTACATCGGCGGCGGCGCGGTCTATCACTCGCAGTCCGGCGCGGTCCTGATGACGCACATCCCGGGGCTGCGGGTGGTGATGCCTTCCAACGCGCTCGACGCGAACGGGCTCCTGCGCACGGCGATCCGCTGCGACGACCCGGTGCTCTTCTTCGAGCACAAGCACCTCTACCGCCAGACGCACAACAAGGGGGTGTATCCCGGTCCCGACTACATGGTTCCCTTCGGCAAGGCGGCGCTCGTCGAGGAGGGCTCGGACGTCACGATCGTGACTTACGGCGCCACGGTCCATCGCTCCCGGCAGGCGGCGAGAGCATTCACCGAAGAGACCGGCAAGTCCGTCGAGATCCTGGATCTGCGCAGCCTTTCTCCGTACGACTGGGCGGCGATCGCGGAGTCCGTCAAGAAAACGAGCCGCGCGGTCGTCGTTTACGAGGATCCGATCTCCTGGGGCTATGGAGCCGAGATCGCCGCCCGGATTTCGACCGAGCTTTTCTCCTACCTGGATGCGCCCGTCGAGCGGGTCGCGGCGACGGACACGTTCGTGGCCTACCAGCCCCGCGTCGAGGACTTCATCCTTCCGCAGGCCGGCCACATCGCAAAGGCTCTCGCGAAGGTCACACGTTTCTGATTCATTACGGGTCGCGTCCCTTGTCATCCAGTCAGGACGGGTCTCTTCCTGGAGGCGACACCCTCCGGCGATCTTCTTCTGGCAAGTCCCTTGCTTCCAACGAGTTCGGTTTGGGTACGGGGAATGCAATGTAGGGAGATCGACAGGGAAGGGAAACGACAAGACAGCGGAGAAAGACAATGATCAGACCAAATCAGACCGCGATGCAAATCACACTCGAGGAGATGGAAGCCAATCACCGGGCATTGCGGCGCTGCCGCAGTTGCGGGTCCTACGAGCGCCCTTACGAGGCATTCAACGGCGGAGTCCGCTGCGAACGGTGCGCTAAGAAGGCGCGGCGGCAGCGACAGGAGCAACAGGAGCAGGAGAGCGAGGACATCAACGAGAAGTTTGTCGTCTGAGGAGGGATAGAATCCGGCTCGTTGAGGTCCGATTACCAGGTTTCCCTCCTTCGCAGAAAGAACTTCTCTCCCGCTCTTTTCTCCGTCACATTTCACGGCCCCCCTCTGGCGCGCGACGTCGCGCCCGGCCAGTTCGTCATGCTCGATCTGCCCGGCCGCTCCAGGCCGTATCTGCGCCGCGCCTACTCGGTTGCGGACGCGGACGCCGGCAGCGGCGAGATCGAGTTCCTCGTGAAGAGGATCGGGCCCGGCACGGCGGCCCTCGGGGATCTTCCGCAGGGCTCCACGGCATTCCTCCTGGGTCCGCTCGGAAACCGGTTTTCTCTCGAGGGGCTCCAGCCGGGAGAGCGCGTCGCGGTCGTGGCCGGAGGCATCGGGGCGGCGCCCTTCCCGCTCCTCTTCAAGGCGCTCGCGCGTGCCGGCGTGGCGGCGGACTTCTTCCTGGGCGGCCGCAACGCGGTCGAGCTCTCGATTCGAGAGCGCTTCGAGCAGATCGTCCCGGGCCCGATCGCTCTCGCGACCGACGACGGATCGGCCGGGGAGCGCGGGCTCGTCACGGATCTCTTCCGCCGCCATGCGGAGCGGACCGCCTATGCCCGGCTCTACGCGTGCGGCCCGATGCCCATGTTCGCCGCGCTCGCCCCGATCGTCGCGAACCTTTCCCTTCCCTCGCAGTTCTCGACCGAGGCGGCAATGGGCTGTGGCTTCGGCGCGTGCCTGGGATGCGTCATTGCAGGCGTCGAGAAGCCGTTCATCGTCAGTTGCACCGAGGGACCGATCCTGCCGCCGGAGAAGATCGCATGGGAGAGGCTATGAGAGTCCAAAGTCCAAAGTCCAAAGTCCAAAGTAGACGACCAACGTCCGGCTACCTTGGACCTTGGACCTTGGACCTTGGACTCGATCGGATTGCGCTGCGGGGAGACTCTTGAGCCGCAAAATCGAGTTCTCCGGTTTGAAGGTCCAACTTGGCCCACTCCAGCTGCGCAATCCGATTGTCACCGCGAGCGGGACCTTCGGCTACGGCCTTGAGTTCACCGACTTCGTGGACCTGTCGCGCCTGGGAGGCATCTGCACGAAGGGTCTGTCGCTCAATCCTCATGCGGGCAACGCTCCGCCGCGCATCTGCGAGACGCCGGCGGGGATGTTGAACGCGATCGGACTTCAGAACGTCGGCGTCGAGGTCTTCCTGCGCGAGAAACTGCCGAGGCTCGAAGAGCTCCACGCCACGGTCATCGCGAATGTGTGGGGGGACGTCGAAGAGGACTATGTCGCGGTCGTGCGCGCGCTCGAGCAAGCGGACGGGCTCGCGGCCATCGAGCTCAACATCTCGTGCCCCAACGTCGAAAAGGGAGGGATGCTCTTCGGCAATTCGCCGCAGGCTACCGCCTCGCTCGTCTCCCGCGTGCGCGCCGCGACGCCCCGGCCCCTGATCGTCAAGCTCTCGCCCAACGCCCCGGACATCGTTGCTTCCGCGCGCGCCGCCCGGGAATCGGGCGCCGACGTCCTGTCGCTCGTCAACACGTTCGTCGGCATGGCAATCGATCCGGAAACGGGCCGGCCCGTCCTCTCCTTCGGCACGGGGGGCCTCTCGGGACCGGCGATCAAGCCCCTGGCCGTCCGCATGGTCTTCCAGGTGGCCCGCGCGCTGCCCGGCGTTCCGATCATGGGAATCGGCGGCATCTCTCAGCTCTCCGACGTGCTGGAGTTTCTGGCGGCGGGGGCCACGGCGGTGCAGGTCGGCACCGCGAACTTCAAGGAGCCCGGCGTGTCGGCGCGGTTGGTGGAGGAGCTGGCGGCTTACTGCGAAGATCGCGGCGCGACCGTCGCCTCGCTCGTCGGCCGGGCGCATCGGCTCGACGTGCCGCGCCTGGAAGGGGGCGCGCAGGGATGAAGGCGGCGGCCCGGGTTTGTCTCGCGCTCGATTTTCCGGCGAGGCTCGAAATCCTCTCCTGCGCGCGGCGGTTCGCGGACCGCGTCGGTTGGCTGAAGGTGGGGCTCGAAGCCTTCACCGCGGAAGGACCTTCGATCGTCCGGGATGTCGCGGCGCTGGGACCGCGCGTCTTTCTCGACCTGAAGCTCCACGACATCCCGGCGACAGTCGAACGTGCCGTCGCCGCGGCCGCCCGGTCGGGGGCGGCGATGATCAACGTCCACGCCTTCGGAGGTCGCGCGATGCTCGAAGCCGCCCGCCGAGGCGCAGGCGGATCCGGCGGCATCAAGCTCATCGCCGTCACGCTCCTGACTTCGCTCGACGCCCGCGCCCTCTCGGATCTCCCCGTCGCCGGCGACCCGCGGGGCATTGCCCGGAGGCTGGCGCTCCTGGCAAGAGACTGCAATCTGGACGGAGTCGTCTGCTCGGGAGAAGACCTGCCGGCCGTGCGGGGTGCCTGCGGCCCGGATTTCCTGACGGTCGTTCCGGGCATCCGTCCGGCGGGAAGTCCCGCCGCCGATCAGAAACGCGTCGCGACGCCCCGAGAGGCGCTGGAGGCCGGGGCGGACCTCCTGGTCGTGGGCCGCGCGGTCACGGCCGCTCCCGACCCGGACCGGGCCCTCGGCGAGCTCTTCTCCGAAATAGAATCGGCACGATGAGCGACTGGAAGCGCCCTCACCCGGTCTGGATCGTGGGACACCGCGGCGCGCCCCGTCGAGCTCGCGAGAATACGCTGGACAGCCTCGACTGGGCCGAGAGCATCGGAGCCGACGCCGTCGAATTCGACGTGCGGCAGACGCGGGACGGAGAGGCGGTCCTCTTCCACGACGAGGACATCGTTCTGGGCGGTCAGCGCGTTCCGGTCCGGAGCTTCACGGCAAGGGAAATCGAGAAGCTCGCGCTTCCGTCGGAATTCGGCGAATACCGGATCCCCAGGCTCGAGGAGGTCTTCCACCGCTACGGCCACCAGATGCGCTACCTCGTCGAGGTCAAGACATCGGCCGCGACGCAGCTGGCGCTCATGGCCCGGCGCGTCGCGTCGCTCGCCGCCGCGTTCGGCGTCGGCGCGCGCTGCCTCGTGGCGTCCTTCGACTCCGAGTTTCTCAGGAGAATGCGCGAGATCGAGCCGGAGATCGCGACCGGCTTCATCTTCGATCGCTCCGTCTCCCTCCCCTCGCCGGGCAAGCCGACTCCGCTCTTCCCTCCCGTGGACGCGATCTGCCCGCGGCGGGACCTGGTCAACGCGGCCCTGTCCGAACAGGCGGCCGCGGCGGGACTGACCGTCCACCCCTGGACCGTGGACGACGAGGGAGAAATCCGCCGCATGATCGACGCCGGCGTGGCTTCGGTCATCACGAACCTGCCCGATCTTGCTCTGTCGGTCCGGAACGGAGCCACGGAGACCGCCGCGATCTTGCCGCCGCGGCCAGCCGGGTCCGCCGGAGTTTGAGAAACGAGGTCAACACAGTTGAATCGGTTTGTTAATAATGTTGATTCGAGGCGCAGGCCTCGATTTCGAGGAGGCGTTATGAAAAGGCTCCTGTCTTACGCAACTGCTCTCGCCGTCACGGCTTTCTTCTCGACTCTGGCATTCGCGCAGGAGAAGGAGCACCCGAAGGAACACCCGGAGCACCCCAAGTCCGAGAAGAAGGTGTCTACGGACGACATCGACAAGGCGATCCGCGCGCACATCGAGCAGGCGGCGAAGGCCTCGGCCGGCAAGTTCTCCGTCAAGGACGACGTGTTGAACAAGACCTGGGAGCTGGACCTCGTCCGCGTCCACAAGGACAAGCTTCAGGCGCTCGCCGACGGCAGGTATTTTGCTTGCGTGGACTTCAAGGCGGCAGATGGGACCATGGTTGACGTGGACTTCTTCCTGAAGAAAGACGGAGACGCCCTGGCCGTCACGGACACCACCGTTCACAAGATCAACGGCAAGGCTCGCTATAACTACCAGGAGAAGGACGGCGTATGGGTCCGGGTCGCAGAAAAAGGATGAGGAGCAGGCGCCACCCCCGAACCTCCGGGCCTCGGATGAGAGTATGTTGATTCCAGGCGGGAGCCTCCCGCGCTGCGAAAGGATGAAGTCATGATTCTCGCCAAAGCGTTCCTGGTCGCGACGGCTCTCCTCGCCCCGGCCGCTCCGGTTTCCGCAACGCCGGCTTCCCGAAGCTTCGAAGCGACCTATGTCGCCACGGTCGAAGAGATCCCGGCGGGCTTGAACAGGCTCGAAGTCTGGGTGCCGCTCCCGCAGGACGCCCCGGCCCAGCGCATCCGGAACCTGAAGGTGGATTGCCCCTATCCGGGCGCCATCCGCCACGAGAACGAGTTTGGGAATTCCTACTACTACTTTTCGACCGACCAGCCCAGGTCAGGCAAGCTCGAAATCCGAGTGAGCTTCGAGGCCGAGCGGCAGGAGGTGTTGACCTCCGGACTCCTCCGCGCCGGCCAGCACGAGGGCCGCGAGGACCTGCAGCGGTACTTGCAGGAGGAGAAGCTCGTCACGCTCTCGCCCCGTGTCCGGGAGCTCGCGCGGCGCATCACGACCGGCAACACCAGCCCGGAGGGCAAGGCGCACGCCATCTACGACTACGTCGTCAACACGATGATCTACGACAAGACTGTTCCGGGCTGGGGCAACGGCGACACCGAGCGGGCCTGTGACGTGGCCAAGGGCAACTGCACGGACTTCCACTCCCTCTTCATGTCGCTGGCGCGCGCGGAAGGCATCCCGGCGCGGTTCATCATCGGTTTCCCGTTGAAACCGGACGCCGAGGGGACGGTTCCCGGCTACCACTGCTGGGCCGAGTTCTACCTGCCGGACCGCGGCTGGATTCCCGTGGACGCCTCGGACGCCTCCAAGGCGGCCGACCCCAGGCGCCGCAACTACCTCTTCGGCAACCTCGATCCGGACCGGGTCCAATTCACGATGGGCCGCGACATCCGGCTCGATCCGCCTCCCTGTGCCGAAACGCTCAACTACTTCATCTACCCGTACGCGCAGGGAGACGGCCACGCCATCACGCCCGTCTCCATCCGCCTCGACTACAAGAACAAGTCGAAGGGAGGCGGAACGGCGTCATCGGCGGCCGCCTACTAAGAACAGTCTGGAAGACTGGGAGACTGGATGATCCGTCATCCAGGGACTCCCAGTCACTCAGTCCCCCGTTCGCCCAGTCACTCTCAGGGGTGGATGGTCAGATGCGTCCCCCCCAGGACCTCCAGGGCGGCGCCGGTGATCCCGGCGGCGTCATCGGAGGCGAGGAAGAGGATGGTGCGCGCGACGTCCCTCGGCCAGAGTTTCTCGGCGAGCGGTGAGCGGCGGTCTTCCGCGCCGGTCTCGTCGATCTTGTTCTCGACCGTCCCGGGGCAGACCGCATTGACGGCGATGTTGTGCTCGCGGAACTCCCGGGCGAGACTCTGGGTCAGTCCGATCAGGCCGAACTTTGCGGCGCTCTGCGCGGAGAGGTTGGCGTCGCCCCGCATGCCGTGAACCGAGGAGACATTCACGATCCGTCCCCGGTGGCGCTCGACCATGCCCGGCAGGACGGCCCGGCAGAAGTTCGCCGCGCCGGTCAGGTTTGTCGAAAGCACGAGGTCCCAGTCCTCCGGCGTGATCTCGAGGAAGGGACGCCAGAGAAAGACCCCGGCGTTGTTGACGAGGATGTCCACCGGTCCGAGCTCTTTCTCGGCTCGGGCGACGCAGTCCTCGGCCGCGCCGCGCTCCGTGATGTCGGCGGGGAGCGTCAGGCACGGCGCGTTCCGTTTTCGCAGCAGCTCGGCGGTTTCGTGCAGCTTCTTTTCGGTGCGGGCGACGAGCGCGACGCGCGCTCCCCCCTCGGCAAAGCGCATCGCGGCGGAGCGGCCGATCCCGCGCCCGGCTCCCGTCACGATCACCACCCGGTCCTTGAACTTCATGTGTCCGTCCTTCCCAGCTCTTCGAAAAGCTCCTCGGAGAAGAGGCCCGCGCCACCCGCGTCGGAAAACGTCGGACCGCAGAGAAGTCGGGCGGCCCCTTCCCGGGGGCTCGGGTGGTCCACTTTGACCCGGAAGACGGCGAGCGGAAAGATCTGGCGGTCGGGATCAGTGTCGCAGACCCGTCCATGTCCCGCCGACGCCTGGATCCAGGCCACCCTGTTCGCCGCCAGGTAGTAGAGCGCCGCCTTCTGTCGGCGGATGAGGTTGGCAGCCGTCAGGCTCTTCGCCTGCACCGCGACACACAGGCCGGTCGCGGACGTGGCCCGGACTTCCGAAGGAGTCAGCAGCGCCGCTCGCGGGAATCCCTCGGGATCGATCGTCAGGAGGGGGAGCGCGAGGTGTTTACGGGCCCGGAACGCTTTCCCGGACAGGATTTCCACCAGCACCCGCGGCAGCCGGTCGAATTCGGGCATCGCCGACTAGTCTAGCCCGTCGCTCCGCGCTTGCGCGGGATCTGCGCCTTGCGGGCGCACCGGCGAGCGGCTCGGCCGGATGCGGCCTTCGACCGCTCGCCTGACCCTGCGCAGGCGCTACGCTCCCGCGGCGCGAGGCTCCTCCCCTCTGGGAGACTCCTCGCGCCGCGAGCACCGGCGGCATCCCGGCGGTCTACTGAAAGTGTCGGTGAGGGCGTGTCGAGCTAGTCCCTACCCTGTCTGTCTTCCTGGGGAATATGATCTGTGCATGAAGCGAATTGAAGAGCGAATTCTGCAGATACTTACGGTCCTCTCGCTGCTGCTGGTGGCTTCGGGCGCGGGGGCAGCGGAAAGGGACGCAAAGGCGGACAAGGTCGGCAAGGAATTGATCGAGGCTCTGGGCGGCCAGTCCGCCTGGGAGAAGGCCCGCGAGTTCCGTTTCGATTTCGTCGTGGAGAACGAAGGGAAGGTCGCCGGCCGACGCTCCCACGCCTGGGACCGCTACACGGGAGACTATCGGCTGACGGGGACGAACCCCTCGGGCGCGCCCTACGCCGCTTATTTCAACGTGAACACGAAACAGGGGAAGGCCTACGTCAACGGGAAGGCCGTCGAGGGAGAGGAGGCGGAGAAGCTCGTCAAGAGCTCCTACGCGCGCTTCATCAACGACACGTACTGGCTCCTCGCGCCCTGGAAGATCTTCGATCCCGGCGTGAAACTGGCCTACGACGGCGAGAAGCCCTGCCCGGAAGGGGGGACCTGCGACGTCCTGAAACTCTCCTTCGACAACGTGGGTCTCACTCCCAAGGACGTCTACTGGCTCTGGATCACGCGCGACGGCCGGAAGATGGTCCAGTGGCAGTACGTGTTGAATGGCGCCGACGAGCCGCCGACGACCGCGCAATGGAAGAGCTGGCAGAAAATGGGCGGCATCGCGCTCTCCATGGAGAAGCCGATGCCGGGCAAGCCGACCGTCATCCGGTTCGAAAACTGCTCGGTCTCCCCGACACGAACCGACGCGGACTTCCAGCCGCCGACGCAGTAAGGGGACTCGAAACTCGGAACTCGGGACTCGAAAACCTGCCCTCATGAAACGCGGGGTCCCCGGTGTTCTTCTCCTCGTCTGTCTGGCTCCAGTCGCGTCGTCCCGCGTCCCCGAAGTCTCGATCGAGCGCATCGCCACGGCGAGCCTTCCCGAGCCGGCGAAGGTCCTGGTCCTCCTGCCTCCCTCCTACGCGAAAGACACGGCGCGCCGTTACCCGGTCCTCTATTTCCTGCACGATGCCTGGGGAGGCGCCGGATCGCTCGACTCGAGCGGCGTCGCCGCGAAGCTCGAGGACCGCATGTCGCGAGGCCTCCTTCCGGAGTTTCTCGTGGTCGCCCCGGGGGCTCCCGGCTCCTGGTTCTCGGATTCGCGCGACGGCGTTCACCGCTACGAAGAATTCCTGACGGGCGACCTGATCGCGCAGGTCGAAAAGCGCTACCGGGTGAGGGCCGGACAGAATGCCCGCGGCATCACCGGCATCTCGATGGGCGGTTACGGCGCCTTCAAGATCGCCCTGAAGCACCCGGATCTCTACGGCTCCGTGTCCTCCCTCTCGGGCGCCCTGATTCCGATGGAATGGGACGATCTGGCGCGGTACAACGCGTTCGCTCGCTGGACGCTCAAACGCGTCTTCGGCTCGAGCCGCCAGGATAACTCCCTTGCCGGGAACGACGTCTGGGAGATCCTGCGGAAGCTGCATTTCGACACGCCGCCCTTTGCGGCGCATCTGCGCGCGGGCGCGCAGGACATCTACGGCCTGGACGGCGTCGCCGCGCAGTTCGGCGTCTTCCTGACGGAGCACGGCGTGCCGGCGAGCGTCGTCCTGGAGCCGGGTGGACACGATTGGGCTTACTGGCGCCGCGCGATGCTGTCCATCGCCGAGTGGCACGGCAGGAACTTTTCATATGATCCGAAGTGATGGATCCTGACGGAGGCTCTCGCAACGGCGTCCTCGTCCTCTTCGACATCGACGGGACTCTGCTGTCGGCGGGACGGGCGGCGCGCGAGTCGGTGCTCGCGGCGCTCGCGCGCGTCTACGGATGGACGCCGTCGAACGGCCAATCCCACGATTTCTCCGGGAAGACGGACCCCCAGATCGTCTGCGAGCTGGTCGAAGAGGCCGTCGGCAAGGAGCGGTGCCACACGCTCCTCTCCGCCGCGCTCGAGGCGTATCTCGAGGAGTTCTCCCGCCGCCTGTCGCCGGAGGCGGTGGTTCTCAAGCCGGGAGTCGCGGAGCTTCTGGCTCGTCTCGCCGCGCAGTCCGGCGTGACGCTCGGGCTCCTCACGGGCAACCTCGAGCGCGGAGCGCGGATGAAGCTCGAACCGCCCGGCTTCAACCGGTACTTCCCCTTCGGAGCCTTCGGGAGCGATTCGCCGGACCGCTATCGTCTTCCCGCGATCGCCCTGGAGAGGGCGTACGCCTTTTCCGGCCGCCGGTTCTCGGGCAAGTCGATCGTGATCGTCGGCGATTCGGTTCACGACGTCGCCTGCGGCCGCTCTCTCGGGGTCCGCGCGGTAGCCGTGGCGACCGGCCCGACTCCGTTCGAGCGGCTCGCGGGAGAAGCGCCGGACGCGCTTCTGGAAAGCTTCGCGGACGTGGAAGCCGCGGCGAAGGCGATCCTCGGATGAGACAGGCGGTCGCTTCTTCTGCTTCTCGCGCTGGCCGGCGCCTGCGCCTCGGCGGGCGGGAGCAAGGCGTCCGCTCCGGCTTCGGCGCAGCGCGCTGCCTACGATGCCGCGCCGGCCGCGGCCCACGCGATCGACCTGAAGATCGATGTCCGCGCCGCGCGCGAGATCCTGGAGTCGCTCTCTCGCCCGCACCTGGAACCGCAGGACGCGAAGTTGCTCGAGGATCTACCGGCGGTGCATCTGGCCATCCAGGATTCGAAACGCACGCCCGACGTCTTCGAGCGCGATTTCGCGGCGGCGTTCGACGAGAACAGCCGCGCCTCGGTCTTCGACTTCCGCGCCGTTCGCAAGGAGCGGGAACGCTGGAGCGTCCTGCTCGCTGAGGTGGTGTCGCGAGAGAAGGATCTCGTGCGGCTCGCCACCCGGAGGGCCGCCGCGCTCCTGCCGGGTGATCGCGCGGTCTCGGCGAAGGTGCAGGTCTACCTCTCTTTCGGCCTTGCGGGGCTCGCCGACCATCTCGTTCTGGCGAGCGTCGGAGGGCAGGACATCATGGTGGTCGATCTCGCGCGGGCCCTTGGCGAGACGACAGGCGAGCCGCTGGAGAGTCAAATCTCCCGCCTGGCCCGCCTCGTCGCCGGGGAAGCCTTTCGTCAGGCGTGGGCGATCTACCGGCGGGACAGTCCGGCCTGGAAGGGAGCCCGTCCCGAGACGGCGCCGATCGACCTTCTCCTCTACACCGTCGCGGAAGCGGGACCGGCGGCTGTTTTCGCCGTGGACGAGAATTTCCTTCCGCTGTCGGTCTGGCTGAAGGACCCCATGAAGCGAACGATCGACGAGCTCAACCGCCGGGCCGAGCGGTTCGCGAGGGCGCAGGACAACCTGGAAGCGCGCGTTGAGCTGACGACCGAGTTGCGGCGGCCCGAATTCGCGCGCCAGCTGGCGGGTCCGGCCGGCGCTTATCTCGTCGATGCGATCGTCCAGGCGTCCGGGCTGGACACCCTGCGCGCGGCCCTGCAGAACGGGCCCAGGGCGTTCTTCCAGGCCTACGAGAAGGCCTGCCAGACCGACAAGAGCCTGCCTCTGCTCGGGCACGCGGTCCTGGAAAGACTGAAGTGAATTTGTGATTTGTGATTTGTGATTGAGCCGATGAATCCATGAGCCCATGACTCAGAGTGACGACGATCGCTCGCTCGCCATCCTGCGCGCGACGCTCGACTCGACGTCGGACGGCATTCTCGTCGTGGACGAGAACGGCAAGATCACCACGTACAACCGGCGGTTTGTCCAGATGTGGCACATCCCCGAAGAAATCGTGAGCTCGCGCGACGACGCCGCGGCGCTCGCCTTCGTGCTCGACAAGCTGAAGGACCCGGCGTGGTTCGTGACGAGGACGATGGAGCTCTACGCGAATCCCGGCCAGGAGTCGACCGACGTGCTGGAGTTCAAAGACGGGCGCGTCTTCGAACGCTACTCGCCCGCGCAGCCCCCCGGCGCGCCACGCTTCGGCCGCGTCTGGAGCTTTCGCGACGTCACTCCCACGGGGCCGTCGAGCGAGGATCTCGAACGATCGCTCTCGCTCCTGCGCGCCACGCTCGAGTCCACCGCCGACGGAATTCTCGTCGTGAACACCGAGGGGGGAATGGTCAGCCACAACCGGCGGTTCGTCGAGATGTGGCGCATTCCCGAAGCGATCGTGTCCTCCCGCGACGACAACAAGGCCCTGGCCTTCGTTCTCGACCAGTTGAAGGACCCGGACCGTTTCTTGAGGAAGGTGCGCGAGCTGTACGGGCATCCGGAATCGCAGAGCTACGACTGGCTGGAGTTCAAGGACGGGCGGATCTTCGAGCGCTACTCGCAGCCCCAGCGCGTCGCCGGGAAAGTGGTCGGGCGCGTCTGGAGCTTTCGCGACGTGACGGACCGCGCGCGGATGGAGGAAATCCTGCGGCGGCAGGCGAGGGTGTTCGACCACATCTTCGACGCCGTCGTCGTGACGGACCTCTCGGGCCGGATTATCGAATGGAACGCCGGGGCGGAGAGGCTGTTCGGCTATCCGAAGGAATCGGTGGTTACGAAGAACGCGAGCCTCCTCGACGCGCGGGGAGAGGAGAGCGCTTCCACGACACGCATGCTCGAAGCCATGTGCAGGACCGGCCGCTGGTCAGGCGAAGTCCGCTTCCGCAGGAGCAACGGCGCCGAAGGAGTCTGCGACGCGGTCGTCGTGCCTCACACCGACGAATACGGGCGGACCGTCGCGGCGATTTTCGTTTATCGCGACGTCACGGAGCGCAACCGCCTGGGCGAGCGCGTCCGCGAGCTCGAGAGCGACACGGCGTAGCGCGTAGCGTGATTCGTGCCTGGGACAAAGCCGGGACTCGGGACTCGGGACACGGGACTCGAAGAGATCGGCGGGCCGACTGGGGTCCGAGTTCCAGGTTCCGAGTACCGAGTTCCATCCCAGCGTTTTGCTTCGAAGAGAGATGAGCCAGCAGGTTCTCATCGTCGAGGACGACCCGGGCCTGCGCGAGGCGCTCGCGCAGGTCCTCGCGGACGAGGGTTATGACCCCTTGAGCGCCCGCGACGGCCTCGAGGCCGTCAACTGCCTGAAGAAGGGAAACCGCCCGGACGTGATCCTGCTCGACCTGTCGATGCCGGTCGTCAACGGCTGGGAGTTCCGGATGTTCCAGAAGCGAGACTCCGATCTCGCGCAGATTCCCGTCATCCTCATCACTGCCGGCGGTTACACGCGCGAAGAGGTTGCCTGGCTCGAGCCCTCCGCCCTTCTCCCCAAGCCGATCGATCTCCCCTCCCTGCTCTCCGTCGTCCGGAAGTTCTGCGTCGCGACCCCGGCTTCCGAATAAAGCTGCCCGCCAGGCGTGCGCCGGCAGGATCTCTTCCCGCAGACAAGTCGCGCTGACCGCCAGCGGACCGGGCCGGCGACGCACCGGCGGGTTACCGACGTCTACTTGCTGGGGCTCGCGAAGCGAAAAGGCGGACGCCTCGCAACCTTCGACGGCAGCATTCCCATCGCAGTCACCGGCGCGACCCGCACCCATCTCGAGATCATTCCCGCGTGATTTTCAGCGGCTGGGCGGCACTCGGGCCGGTCCTAGCGCTCTGACTTCTCCTTCTTGGGCCCCTTGGGCTGTCCCTGCGGCTGCGGATGCTCGGGCGGTCTGGCGGCAACCGCAGGCGGCGGTTTCGGAGGCGCTTGAGCGGCCTGCGGAGGCGGCGCCTCGTGGCGAGCAGGCTGCTGCTGCCCGGACGGCCTGTTCATCGCGGTGCGGTGCTCCTCGCGAATGACCGGCGCAGGAGCGGCCTCATGCCGCTTCTCGACCGTTTTCGGCGGCGGGCCGCCCGAAGCCGCGACGCGATGGCTCTCCCTCTGCGGCGGGCCAGCTCGCGGCGACCGAGGGTTTCTCCCCCACGCGCTGTCCGGAAGGCTTCGCCTCGTGACGCGGGGCTGCGGCCTGTCTTTGAGGAGCCTGCTTCTCGATCTTCTCCACGCGCGCCGGCGCTTTCTCCTTTACCGGGTGCCTGGCCGCCGCGACTTTCGGAGGCGCTCCCTTCGCCGAAGGCGCCTCGTGATGCGCGATCTTCGGAGCAGAGGCCTTGCGTTCCTTCGGCTCGTTCACCCTGGCCGCGCGCTCATGAGCGGGCGCCACGATCGAAACCCTCTTGCCCGATGTAATGCCTGCCGCGGAGATCGTCGTCGGTTTGAGCTTGTGCGAGGAGACGCTCACGGCGCGCACGGGCCTGCCCGTCCCGCGCTCCACGAGGGCCGTCGGCGGACCGCTCGCATGGACGAGACCTCCGGACACGGAGAACCGCGTCGTCCGCTGGGCCCGGGCGAGGATCGTCGAGTTCTGAGCGGCCGCGACTCGGACCGTCGAGACGTTCGTGCCGGCGAACTGCTGCATCGGGACGAAGACGTACCGGTTCTGCGCCACCGTCACGGGACCGCCGGAATACCCGGTCGCCGTGATCGCAAACGTCGCGGGCAGGGGAGCCCAGCCGATGTAGCCATCCGTCCATGCCCAGGTCACCCACGCGGGCCCCCAGACATAGCCCGGCTCCCAGCACCAGCCGTACGGGTCCACCCAGACCCACGTGCCGTAGTGGAAGGGATCGTCGAAGGGATCGTAGGAGACCCACGTCCAGCCGCAATCGGTGTAGACCCACTGGCCGTCAACATACGGCGCCCAGCCCGCCGCGACGACCGTCGGATACCAGACCTCGCCGTAAGTCCGCGTGTGGACCCAGCGGCCGTACGGCGCAAGCTCCTGGTGGAAATACGAAATGCTCACGCTCCACGCGGCAGATACGGGCCGCGGAGCGAGAAGCGTCACGACGCCCGCGAAAAGAATCGCGGCAATGGTCTTCAGTTTCATGGCACACCTCCTTTCGTCTCTCAGCCTCGAAAGGAGCAACCTGGATGCCATCGCCTCAACTCTTTGAGGCGTCGTGGCTTGGAAGGTCGGGAGAAAGCCGCGCGATTCAGGCGGCCGTCAGGCCTGGACTCGTTGGAGGCGCTCATTCTCCAGCATCTGAAAGATCAGCCGAAGAACGTACAAGAGAGCTGTCTGCTGTCGTCGCTTAGTCTCCGGACAGGTCCCTGACGGCTCGATAGACGCCGCTGACGACGTCGGCCATGCGCTTGTAGTCGAGAGTGTCGGGCGTGTCGGTCGCCCGGTGATAGTTGGGGTTGCGGAAGAAGGCCGTGTCCGTGATCATGACGGCGGGGAATCCCGCTTCGCGGTAGCTCACGTGGTCGGACAGGTCGAAGGGGACCGTCGTCGAATAGACCGGCAACTCTCCTCCGGACTTCATTGCATTTTCCACGCGCTCGACGAAGCGAGGTCTGTCTCCCACGAGCGCGATGAAGTTGCCGCGATCCGCGCCGGGGAGCCGGCCCACTTCGGGGGGCAGCTCCTGGCTGCCGGGTTCGTCACGGAAATAGCCGATCATCTCCAGGCAAAGCATGCCGCGCACTCGGACGCCCGACTCTCGCAGTGATCCTGCGTGGACGGCGCTGCCTCTGGCGAAGGGCATCTCTTCGAGCGCGTAAGCAACCAGCTCGACGCGCCGGTCGAGCTTCATGCCCGAGAGGACATCGGCAAGCTCCAGCAGGCCGGCAACGCCGCTCGCGTTGTCGTCTGCTCCCGGCATTTGGCCGCTGGCGTCGTAGTGGGCCCCGACGACGACCACGTCGCCCGTCTCCGGACCGAGTGCGCCAATGACGTTGCGGTAATTCTGGCGCTCAACCGAGAAGGGCTGTCCCGAAACGCGGGCGCCCGCGCGTTCGAGCTGTCCTGCGATCCAGCCGGCCGCGCGGGCGAGGTTCTGGGGATGATTGAAGTCGCGCGGCGAGTAGTCTTCGACCAATCGCCGAACGCGAGCTTCCAGCCGGCCCGGATCAGGGCTGGAAACGCCTCCAAAGCGAGGTCTGTCTCCCACGAGCGCGAAGAAGTTGCCGCGGTCCGCGCCGGGGAGACGCCTCCAGCGGGAAGAGTTGTCAACGCGGGGTCTGCGGCAACCGCCTTCTACTTCTTCGCCGGCGCCTTCCCTGCCTCGACCGGCTTGAGGTCGAACTTTCCGTTGCTCTCGGCAAAGAACACGCACTCCGAGGCCTTGTCGCAGCCCGTCGTGTGCCGGTAGTTTCCGCCGGGCTGCAACAGGTAAGAACCAGGCCCCAACCGGAATTCGGCCTTTCCGTCCGGCGTCTGAAGGAACGTCCCCGACACGATCACGATCTTCACGGCGTTGGTGTGCGTGTGGAGGGGGGCCGCGAACCCCGCTGGAAACTTGAAGAACGCTCCGAACGCGCCCTTCGTATGGTCACCCCACAGATCCGCGATCTTGACTCCCGGAGCGCCGGTCGGGTCGAGGTCGGTCCACTTCAAATCGCTCGCCGGCATGACAACGGGGACGCCAGTCCCCGCTTTCGGAGCGGTCTTCGCCTTCGCCTCTCCGGATCCCTGCGCCAGAATTGCCGCCGCCAGCCCGAATGACACCGCAAATGCCAGGACGTTTCTTGCTCTCATCGAGCCCTCCTCTGTTGGTTACTCTTGTGCCGAGGCTATCACCGACGCCGCAGGCCTTCCATCGTCCGCGCCGCACGGTTCCGCGGCCGCTTGGAGCGGCACGCCTGACCGGGCACGGCTCTATCCCGGATCAGGAACCTGCTCTCCAGGGCAGGCAGCGACCGTCAGCACGCTATTTCTGCGGGAGGGGCTGGTCTTCCTGTCAATGGCGCTCGGCCCCCTCGCGTTCCTGGTTTCAGCCTCCTGCGCCGTCATCGATTCAGCCGCGTCTTTACGTTCGATCGCCATTTCCTCGCCGCAGGGTTCGAAGTCCTTCCCCCACGCTGACTCGGCGAGACAGGAGCTGACGTCACGACGGCGCCGCGCCCGACTCGGCCCGCCGGAGCCGCTCGTTTTCGAGCATGCGCTCGAGCACGAGCCGGAACAGGTAGAAGCCGAACGTGGGGTTCTGGTGGTAGAGCTGTAACACCTTCTGATTCGTGATCGCCCCGATCTCCACGCCGCTCTCGCAGACCGCCGTGGCCGTCCGCCGGTTGTCGGGGGCGAATATTCCCATCTCTCCGACGAGCGCGCCCGGACCGAGCGCGATGTCAAGCTCCACGATCCGCACCGACCCCTCCAGGACCATGTACATCGAGGTCGCCGGTTCGCCCTTGCGGAACAGGACATGGCCGGACTCGAAGCGGTGATGGGTCATCAGCGGGATGAGCCATTCCATGGACAGGTTGCCGCGGGAGGCTTCCCGGACCTTCCGGATGAGGATTTGCATCTGGCGCAGCCGCAGGCAGTTCAACGGGAGCAGCACGGAATGGAGCACGAGCACGGGGTAGAGGCGGCCCGCGAACCCGTACGTCATGAAGGCCACGTTGCTCGCAATCGCGATGCTGCGCAGCGGGATCATCGTTTTCATGTAGAAGGTGCAGAAGACGAGGAGCGAAGCGACGTATCCGACCCCCTCCACCCAGCTGATTCGAGCCATGAGTCCTCCCAACCGGCGCGTCCCGCCAGGATCAATGACCCGACGGAGTCGAGCCGCCCGTTGAAACGATACTCGTCAGCGCCCTGACACGGCCGGGAGGACTTCGAAGCCCATCTGCTGGAAGTGTCGGTCGGTCGTGAGAGCCTGCTTGAGCCAGAGCTCTTTCATCACGACGAAGCTCGCGCAGTCCGACGAAGCAACCATTCACCGCTTCCCGTGCAGCGTCAGATCATGCTCCGCGGCCGTGAGGCCGTCCTTCGACCGGCCAACCGGCCTTGCTCGGTAGAGAGAATCACCTTCCAGGCGGGGCGCGGTCGACTCGTCGACCGGGACGAACTGGAACGCCGTAGGGGGAGGGGCTCATCCCTCCCGTCCGGGCGGCTGATTCGCCCTATTGCTTATCGTATGACGAGGTGTTCGTGACCTTCTTGCCGCTCGAATCGGTTTCGGTCGTGGTGACCGTGCGGCTCTTGCCGTCGGCCGCGACGACAACGCGGCCCGTGAGGAGCGTCTTGCCCCCCTTCTTGACGGCAAAGTCCAGCGTGCGCTCGTCGACTTTCTTGTAGGACCGCGCATCGGAACCCGGATCGCCGATGACCGGGTAGTCCTTGCCGTCGTACTTGCCCGCCCACTCGCTGTGCGTCGGCTTGCCGTCGCCGCTCACCCCGTCCACCGTGATCTTCACGCCGTCGCCCAGGGCAGCGTAGACGACGGTGTGGTTCTTCGCCGCCCCCGGAGCAAGCTTCGACTTGGCCTCGTTCAACTTCCAGGTCCCCATGTTCATATCCGCCGCCAGGCAGAGAGCCAGACCCGCGCAAAACATCACCAGAGATACAAGGATCGTTCTCGCTTTCATGTCTCCTCCTCCTTCCGTGCCTGTCTCGACCGCGATTGGTTGCGGCCGATTCTATCCCCGATCGCCGCCCTGGAGTCCAAGCCCAATTCGTGTCCGCGAACGAGATTGGTTCGTTCACATCAGGGTTGCGGGCGGTCCGGTGGGTAACGTCAGCATGGAGGCTTCGCTGGTGCAGCCGCCGATCTCCGACTTCTTTCCGGGGGCGCACATGAAGACCAGGGTCCGGTTTCGGGTCAACGGCAAGCCGGTTGATCTCCAGACGGACGACGACCGCCATCTTCTGTGGGTGCTGCGGACGGACTTGAATCTCACCGGCACCAAGTACGGATGCGGCTCCGGATACTGCGGGGCCTGCACCGTGCTGGTGGGCAAAGAGGCGGTCCGATCGTGCAGGACGACTCTGAAAGAAGTCCAGGGCAAGGAGGTCGTCACGATTGAAGGCCTCGCGAAAGACGGAGGCCTCCACCCGCTGCAGCGAGCCTTTATAGATCACGGCGGATTCCAGTGCGGCTACTGCACTTCCGGAATGATCATGAGCGCCTCCGCGCTCCTCCTCGCGGAGCCGCATCCCACGCCCGAGGCGATCGCGCGCGGGCTCGAGCGGAACCTCTGCCGCTGCGGGGCGCACCGGCGGATCGTCGCGGCGGTTCAGGACGCCGCCGGCGGGAAGGGGGCCGCGTCATGAGCGATTTCGAAGGACTCGACCGGCGCCGCTTCCTCCAGCTCACGGGAGGCGGCATCGCGGTGTTCATCAGCCTCGGCCCCTGGGAGCTCTTCGGCCAGCAACGCGCGCCGTCGTATCCCGAAGACATCAACGCGTACCTGCTGATCGGGTCCGACGGCCGCGTCAAGGTCTTCTCCGGCAAGATCGAGATGGGACAGGGCGTGATGACGTCGCAGGCCCAGATGGCGGCCGAGGAGCTCGGCGTCGCCGTCGAATCCATCGACATGGTCTTGGGCGACACGGAGCGGTGTCCGTGGGACATGGGGACCTTCGGATCCATGACCACCCGGTTCTTCGGGCCGGCCCTCCGGGCGGCCGCGGCGGAGGCCCGGCAGGTGCTCGAGAAGCTGGCGGCCGAGAAGCTCGGGGTCGATCCCGGGCGCCTCGTCGTCGAGAAGGGCGTCGTCTCCGTGGCGGGAGATGCCGCGCGCAAGACGACGTACGGCGAGCTCGCGCAGGGAAAACGGATCGCGCGTCTCGTGGACAGGAAGGCCGTGATGCGGGCGGTATCGCAATTCGAGGTGATGGGACGGTCTCCGCGCCGGATAGACGGGCTCGAAAAGGTCACCGGCCGGGCGCAGTACGCGGCCGACGTGCGGCTGCCCGGGATGCTCTACGCGCGGGTGGTGCGCCCTCCGGCGCATGGCGCCACGCTCGCCGCGCTCGACGTGTCCGCGGCCGAGCGGGCATCGGGCGTCACCGTCGTGAAGCGGGACGACCTGGTGGCGGTGCTGCACGCCGACCCGGAGGGCGCCGAGAAGGCGCTCGGCCTGATCAAGGCCCAATGGAACCTTCCCTCGTCCACGCTCGACGGCGAAACCATCTTCGATCACATCGTGAAGACGGGCGGCACATCCGAGGTCAGGCAGAGCCGGGGAGACCTCTCGGCCGGCCGCGCGGCCGCGGCGCGCGTCTTCGAGACGACCTACAAGAAGGGTTACGTCGCCCACGCGCCCATCGAGCCGCACGCCGCCGTGGCCGAGTTCAAGGACGGCCGGATGACCGTCTGGGCCTCGACGCAGACTCCCTTTCCGACGCGCGACCGGATCGCCGGGGCGCTCAAGCTCGAGCCCGCCAGGGTCCGCGTCGTCACGCCATTTCTGGGCGGAGGATTCGGAGGCAAGAGCGCCGACCTCCAGGCGCTCGAAGCGGCCCGGCTCGCCCGGATCACAGGCAAGCCCGTGCAGGTCGCCTGGACGCGCCAGGAGGAGTTCTTCTACGACCGCTTCGATCCGGCCGCGGTCGTGGAGCTCGTCTCGGGCCTCGACAATCAGGGCAAGGTCGTTCTCTGGGACGCCGTCGTCCATGCCGCGGGGGCGCGCGGCGCCACCCTCTTCTACGACATTCCTAACGTGCGCGTGAGAACGCACGGGCAGCCGAGCTATGGCAGTGAAAGCGCCGGAGACATGCATCTCTTCGGCGTGGGCCCGTGGCGGGCTCCGGGCGCCAACATGAACGCCTTCGCGATGGAATCGCAGATGGACCTCATGGCGGCGGCCGCCGGCGTCGATCCGCTGGAGTTCCGGCTCCGGCACCTGACGGACCCGCGCATGCGCCGGGTCCTCCAGGCGGCCGCCGACGCGTTCGGCTGGAAGAGCGCGCCCGGACCGAGCGGGATGGGCCGCGCCGTGGCATGCAGCATCGACGCCGGCTCCTACGACGCCCTGATCGCCCAGGTGCGGGTCGATGCGAAATCCG
Organism: uncultured Acidobacteriota bacterium; assembly: GCA_963741435.1. Lineage (GTDB taxonomy): Bacteria > Acidobacteriota > Thermoanaerobaculia > UBA5066 > Gp7-AA6 > JAWOLE01. The sequence continues at coordinate 159,830 of CAVUIX010000009.1, forward strand.
GCAGCGTCGCCGTGGAACGCATCGTCTGCGCGCAGGACATGGGGATCGTCGTGAATCCCGACGGAGCGAAGATGCAGATGGAGGGGTCGATCACCATGGGCCTCGGATACGCGCTCGCGGAGGAGCTCCGCTTCCGCGGCGGCGACATCCTGGACCACAACTTCGGGGCCTATTCGATCCCGAAGTTCTCCTGGGTCCCGTCAATCGAGACGGTGATAGTGAAGAACGACGATCTCGCGCCGCAAGGCGGCGGCGAGCCCGCGATTGTCGCGACCGGAGCCGCCCTCGCCAACGCCGTCTCCGACGCCACCGGCGCGCAGATCACCCGTCTTCCGATGATTCCCGACCGCCTCCGCGAGGCGATCGCCGCCGCAAAGCCCCGGCGCACCGCGGCAAGCTAGCCCGCATAATTCACGAACGACTCCAGCCGTCCCGCGGATCTTTTCCGCCGGATACTTCGTCAGGCCTCCTCTGCGATGCCCCGGCATCGCCGTCGTCGGCCTTCCTCGTCCCGACGAAAAATCTCTCGCGGGAACAAGGTGTACCTCGGCAGCACGCGGTCATCGGTGTAACAGCCCGCTTGTCTCTCAACGAGATGCACGTGTTTCGGCCGGGTGTCCGTGAATTATCCGGGCTAGGCGGTAGGGGAGGGGGTTTGCGGCGGCGGACCCGCCGCATGTCCGCCCCTCCCGCCCGTCTGGTGACGCCCGCCATCGTGCGTTACTGTACCGTTTCACGCTAAACGCTATATTTCCCGGGTGATCCGATCATTCCGGTCGTCTGAAGCCGAGAGGTTATTTCATGATCAAGACGTCGCGAGGTTACGCGGAATCGCTCAATCGGCGAGGCGGAAGCTCTTGATCCTTCATCGGGCGGTCTCGCTGCAGGATCTTCGCGTCCCACCGGGCAATCGCCTCGAGGAGCTGAAGGGCCGCCGCAAAGGCCAACACAGCATCCGGATCAACGATCAATGGAGGATTTGCTTCCGCTGGAGCGATGGAGATGCTTTTGACGTCGAGATTACGGACTATCACTGAGGGAATCGATATGACGACGAAGCAGCTGGAACCGATTCATCCCGGAGAAATCCTCGAGGAGGAGTTCATGCGCCCGTTGGGCCTCTCTGCGAACAGGCTGGCCCGGCGCATCGACGTCCCGGTAACTCGGATTTCTGAGATCGTGCGCGGGAAGCGAGGCATTACCGCGGATACCGCTCTGCGGCTCGCCCGCCTCTTCGGAACGAGCTCCGACCTCTGGTTGGGCCTCCAGGCCGAATATGACCTGCGCATCGCGAGGAGAGAACTGTCCGGGGCTGCGCTGAGTCGGATCGTTCCCCTCAAGAAGCCGGCGACCGGGTACGGTCAGCAGGAGCCGCCGTCCGGTGCACCTTCCGAGGTCGCGGATGGGATTGAGCCTTACGGAGCGGGAATCACTCGCAAACGCGACCGCGACCGGCGCCGAATTCGGGGTGGGACTGCTCGCGGGAAAACCTGATGACCACCACAGGGCGAGGCAGAAGGACTGTCATTGCTCGGCTTGCCCCTTGACGACCAGCGCCATCGGTGTGTCTCCTCCCGACCGCAACCGGGCTTTGACCTGCAGCACGACGTGGCCCTGGTCGTTCATCGACGCCGCGGGAAAGCTCGTGCCCGAGGGCCGGGTGAGGCTGAAGACGCCGGGATGCCTCGTGCCCGTCGCCTTGCGGCTCAGATCCATGAGATCCGCGAACTTGAGGACGGCGTCGGGGTCGGGGTCGTCGGCGGCGGGAATCACCAGCAGGTAATCGGGATACTCGGAGACGCCCATGTGGGCCCCGTCGGAGGGCATGGGCGCGTAGCGGAGCATGTAGACGCCGGGCTTGATCGCCTGCCCGCGAAAATCGGACGCCGGAGCCAGGAAGCGGATGACTCCGACCGCCGTGGATACCGCGAGTCCCGGGGCAAGCGCGCCGGACGCGCTCTTCTTCTCGTCCGGAATGCTCTTGCGCAGCCACAGCTCGCAATACGCTCCGTCGGAAAGCGCCAGCCGCGTTCCCTGCGGCTCGAGAGCCGATCGCACCGCCGCGGCAACGCCCGTCTCCGGAGGCGGTCCGATCGTCTCGACCTTCGGACCGCCCGCGGCCGCGGCGAGAAAGAGGATTGCGGCAGCGGAAGCGGTGATCGCGCTCGTTCGCTGAAAGAGTCGTCCGGTCCTGGCTGCGGCGCGCACTCTCAGCTCTCGTAGTTGAAATCTCTCGGCGCCGGCCGCGCAGCGACCGCCTGCGCCGAAAGCCTTCAGTGCTCGAACGTGCCCACGAAGGCGCTGCGCTTATCCTGGCAGCTCCAGGAAACGCCGAGCCCCGGCCCGCGGTATTGATCCTCGACCGCGACCGCCGGCATGGCGTGTGTGGTCTCCGTCAGCGGCGGGTAGAACGTCGTCTCGTTGCCGCACACGTGGTCCTTGTCGCCGATGGGCCGCGTTTCCAGTGCGGCCATTCCCCCGGCCTCAAACGACGCGCGCGTCGGGTGCTGACCTTCCCTCTCGACGGCCATCGTCATCGGCGCCGCCTGGACTTCGACGACGTCACTCAAGAGCTTGCGCCCCATCTCCCGGGCGAAGGCGACGAGCGCCCGCCGCTGAGTCGGCGTGGCGCGCTCGTCCACGAGGAGCACCGACCTCGCCGGATACGGGTTGGCGTACGGGTCGCCCAGCGTCGCGTTGGCCCGGACCGCGCCCGCGACGATCAGGCCGTCGAGCGCGACGCCCTCCCAGCTTCCGCTGCGGATCTTCCACGCCAGCAGGGCCTCGTTGCCGACCAGGTTGACCTCGCCGTTGGCGAAGCATTGCCCCGTATAGACATCCGCGCTCCGGCTCTCGATGTAATCGCCGCGAATCTGGGACGCCGAGGCGGCGGCCGCCGCAAGCGCCAGCGCCGGAATCATCATGAAAAGGATCTTCCTGGACATTTTGTACCCCCCGAACTTCATTTTCCGGCAAGAACGGTGCCGGTCTAATCCTCGTGGTCCCCCTCATAGCAGTCCCGCCCGCCCCTCGAGCAGTTGCCCGGCTCGGCCAGTCCCCCGTCGGGGCCGATGCACTTCTGGGTGTGCATGCACCAGAAGAGGCCGTCGTTGGACGGGGGAACCGTCGGATCCCGCTCGGCCTCGATGAACAGCCCCTTCCATCGCAGGCAGTGGCAGAGGCCGGGATGTTCGGTATTGAACCGCTCCCGCATCTGATTGAGCATCGTTGGCCTCCTCTCGCTCTCTATGCCGCCGCGGCCGCGCTCGCGGCCGCGAGCAGCGCGCGAGCGACCGCGACCCTGGCGAGCTGGACCTTGTGCCTGTTCCGCGACAGCGGTCTGGCGCCCTCGACGGCGGCCCGTCCGGCGGCCGCGGCGGTCTCGGCGTTGACCGGCTTGCCGGTGATGGCGCGGGCGGCTTCCGCCGAGACCCATGGGACCGGCGCGACGTGGCCGAGCACGATCCGCGCCGACTCGACTTTGCCGCCAGCGACGCGCAGGACCGTGGAGGCGGTGGCGTAAGGCCAGTCGAAGGCTTCCTTCTGCCGCACCTCGTAGTTGGCGCCCTGCGTTCCCTTAGCGGAGGGGAGGACGATCTCCGTCACGATCTCGTTGGGCTGGAGGTCGTGTTCCCGCTCGGCTTCCGATTGCGGAACTCGGAAGAACTTCTCGACCGGCAGCTCCCGGTCCCCTCTGGGCCCATGGATCCGCACCCTGGCGCCGTAGGCGACGAGCACGGGGGCGATCGTCGACGGGCTGACGAAGTAGGCCGGCCCCGAGTTGCCCAGGATCGCGTGGTAGCGGTTGTCCCCCTTCACGACGAGCGACTCGCCTCCCGGTCCCTTCGCGAGCAGGCCATGGCCGCCTCGGAAGTACCAGCAGCGGGGACGCTGGCAGAGGTTGCCTCCCAGGGTGGCGACGTTGCGGATCTGCGGGCTCGCGGCCTCATCGAGCGCCTGCCAGAGCGCGGGGTATCTGCGGCGGACCTCCCGATCGTCCGCGAGCTCGGCCAGCGTCCGAAGCGCGCCGATCGAGAGCCCTCCCTCCGCCGCGCGGATCTCGTGGAGCTCCGGGATCTCCTTGATCGAGACCAGGCGCCTGGGGCGGACGACGTCGTCTTTCATCAGCGCCAGCAGGTCGCTTCCGCCCGCGAGCACCTCGGCTTGATCGAAGCTCGCGCCGAGGAGACCGACGGCTTGCGCCTTGGTCCGGGCGCTCGCGTACTCAAAGGGCCGCATGGCGCGTCTCCTTTTGCTCGAGGGCCGCGAGCACGCGGTCCGGCGTCAGCGGCAGGAAGGGCACGCGGACGCCGATCGCATTGGCCACGGCGTTGGAGATGACCGCCCCCGGCGACACCACCGGCGGCTCGCCCAATCCGATGACGCCCCGCTCGTCGTAGCCCGGCCCGGTCATCATGTGCACGACGAGCTCGCCGAAGTCGCCGATGCCCGCCAGCCTGTAGAAATCCATGTTCGGGTTGAGCATCCGGCCGGTCGCCTCGTCCATGATCTTTTCTTCGTAGAGCGCGTAGCCGACGCCCATGATGAGCGCCCCGTAGACCTGGCTCTCCGCGGTCTTCAGATCGATGACCAGGCCGCAGTCCTGCACCGCGACGATCTTGTTGACCTTCACGATCCCGGTCTCGGTGTCCACGCTGACGTCGGCCATCTGGACGCCGCCCACGCCGCTGTTGGTCAGGTCCGGGGTCATGCCGCTCTTGTTGACGCCGCGGGCGGTCACGGGCATCGCGCCGAGCTTCGCGCAGGCCTGCTTCCACGAGAGGCTTCTCTTCGGGTCCGCCGCCACGCGCACCGTCCCGTTGACGGACTCGAGCTCCTCGGCCTTGGCATTCAACCCGGGCGCGACTTTCCCGAAGAGCTGATTCAGGGCATCGACCGCGCCGCGCCTCGTCGAGGAGGAGACGCCGCCGATCGTGGTCGAGCCGCCCGAGCCGCCGGATGGCGGGTACTGCGTGTCGCCGATCTCGACCTTGACCGCGTCGAAGGGCAGGCCGAGCGACTCGGCGGCCACGATCTGGATGCAGGTCCGCGTTCCCGTGCCGAGGTCCTGCGATCCCAGCCGGACGACGACCGAGCCGTCCGGATGGATCGCGAAGTCGCACTCGCTGTTGTGGCCGCGGCCGCCCCAGGTGTGGAACGACATGCCGAGGCCGCGCTTGACGGGGCCCGAGCCCGGATCCGGACGCGGGTGCCAGTTCTTCTTCCAGCCGATCAGCTCGTCGGCCTTGTGGATCTCCTCGGTGTAGATCTTCGCCCGCGGGGCGGTCAGCTCGATGTTCTTCAGGAAGAAGTCCATCGGGTCCATCTTCAACTTCGCGGCGAGGTCGTCGAGAGCGGCCATCGTGATGAGGCAGGCCTGCGGGTGGTTGGGCGCGCGCCAGGCGCGGGCGCTCCCGATGTTGTTGGCGATCGCGGTGTGCTGCTTGCGCTGGTTGGGGACGTTGACGATGTAAGGCAGGGGCGGCGCGCCGCCTCCTCCGATGCCTCCGGTCCCCCAGCCGCTGTGCTCCCAGGCGAGGAGCGTGCCGTCCTTCTTCGCCCCGACCTTGACCCGCGCGTACGCGGAAGGCCGCGCGCCGGCGACCTCCAGCTCGGCCTCGCGCTCGAGCATGATCTTGACCGGCTTGCCCCCCGCCTTCTTCGAGAGCTTCGCCGTGACGATTCCCCAGGTATCCACGGAGAACTTGCTGCCGAAACCTCCGCCGATATGGTCCTGGTGCACGCGGATGTTCGTGGCCGGCATCTTCAGCGGCTCGGCCATCTGCCCCGGGATGCCGGAGACGTTCTGCGTCGAGATGTGGACGAACAGGTGCTCGGGATCCGTCCACTCCGACATGGCTCCGTGCGACTCCAGGCAGCAGTGGGTGATGACGGGCACTCCGTAGACGCCCTCCGAGACGACCTCGGATTCCGCGAAGGCCTTGTCGGGATCCCCCTGGGTCTGAGCCGCCACGCGCTTGTAGTTGCCGCCCTTCCCGGGGGGCACGACTTTGGCTTTCCGGATGGCGTCGATCACGGAGTCTGCCATGCCGACCTGCTTCATCTGGGAAAGCGAAGCCTCTTCCGGAGTAAAGCTGATGCCGTCCTTCTGGAGGCGCGAGACGATCTGCCCGGGCGGGATCTGCATGGTGAAGAACATGTCGCGAATCTCGCGCTCGCCGAGCGGCCCCCCCTCGGGGACGCCGGCGGGAGGCTCGGCGTCGCTGACGAAGTGAGGCAGGACTTCGTAGTCGATTTTCACGAGGCGGGCCGCGTCCTCCGCCGCGATCTCGTCGGTCGCCGCCAGGGCCACGATCTCGTCGCCGGCCCAGAAGATCTCCTTGCCCGGCTCGGTCATCAGCTCCACGGCCTTGACCCCGGGGTGCTTCTCGGCGGCGCTCGTGTCGATGCGGGTGACGCGGGCGTGCGCGTGCGGGCAGCGCACGATCTTGCCGTAGAGCATTCCCGCGGGATGGACGTCGTAGGTGTACCTGGCGCGTCCCGTCACCTTCTGCGGGCCGTCCACGCGCGAAATTCGTTTGCCGATGAGGCTGCGTTTCTCGGCCGCGGGCCACTGGTACTCAGCCATTGCGGCGGCCTCCTTCCTCGGCGGCGGCGCCGCGCGTCGTCGGAGAGCCGCCCACGCCGGCCGCCTGGAGCGCCGCGGCGCGAACGCCGACGTAGGTGCCGCAGCGGCAGAGGTTGCCGCAGAGGCCCTTGCGGACCTGCTCGGGCGTGGGGTTGGGAGTGCGGTCGAGGAAGGCCTTCGTGGCGACGACGAACCCGGGCGTGCAGAAGCCGCACTGCTGGGCGTCGTTGTCCCAGAAGGCCTTCTGCACGGGGTGGAGCCGGTCGGGATCGCCCAGTCCCTCCACCGTCGTGATCTGGTGGCGCTGGGCCTCGATCGCCAGCACCGCGCAGGAGTAGACGGCCTTGCCGTCCATGAGCACCGTGCAGGAGCCGCACGTCCCCCGGTCGCAGACCCTCTTGGCTCCCGTCAGGTCGAAGGAGTCGCGCAAGGCGTCGAGCAGCGTGACGCGCGGCTCGAGCTCCGCGTTGTACCTCCTGCCGTTGATCGTCAACGCGACCGGCACCTTCCCCGGCCCGAGCACCGCGGGATCGGTCCCCGCCGCCCCGGCCAGCTTCGTGCCGACCAGGGGAACGGAGGCGGCGATGCCGCCGATCTTCAGAAAATCTCGCCGGGAAACGCCGCGTGAGGATGGGTTACGACTCAAACTCCGGGAACTTCGCCTGGGCCTGCGACCGTCTTCGTCACCCATCAGTCGCCTCCGCCTCTAACCGCGCCCCGACAGAACCGATGAAGCCCGTTCACCCCCCGAAATTCTATTCCAGCCCGCCGCATTCCCAAAACCCCGCCCGCCCCGCACCAGATGCGGCCCTCTCTCCGCCTGAAGAGCTCCTCCGGCTCACGGCGGATTCTTCAGCTCCTATTGAAGTCTGCCGGGGTCACGACCAGGACCCCGGCGATTCTCGTGCCGAAGTAACGGCCGAAATCCTTCACGTCCCCGGTGATGAGATGCGTCGCTTCCGCCGCGATGGCGGCTTTCAGGATGGGATGGTCTTTGTCCGGCAGTTTGACGCTGGCAGGCATCGGCGCATCGGATTCCGCAACGATGCGCATCTGCGACAGAAGGCTCTCGAGCCGAGCCCGTTGGTCGGAGGACGTCGGATTCCTCGAGCCTCCTCGGCGGCGTAGGCGGAGGTGACCAGCTCCGCTCCCGGGCGATTCCACAATCGCATCAGGCCTGACTTCTCTCGGTACGCCGCCGAGAAGAGGACGTTGGCATCGAGGAAGGCGCGCGACATGCCCCTGCTCTTGACTCTCGCGGCCGACGTTCGCAATGCCTGCGGCGAAAGCCCGAACTACCGCTTGCGCGGTTTACGATGCCGGATCTTCGAAGGCTCGAGTCCCATGCGGCTGACCTCCGCCCGAGCCTGCCGGTAGTCCTCCTCATCGACGGCGGTGGTGAGAAGGAACTCCGCCTTGCGCTCCGGCGTGTAGATCTCAACCGGGAAGACGGCTGCGGGGCGGATCAGGATGCCGTGCGGAGACTCCTCCGCCACCACCATGGTTCCCTCTTCGATTCCATACCGGCGCCTCATCTTTGCCGGCAGAACGATCGTCCCGCGCTTTCCAACTTTGCCCGCCTCGGCCATGGTGCCAGCATATCGGACTATCAGACATTCCGGCTGCCTGGTCAGGCAGCCAAGAACCGACGTCAGGTGAGAGGGCCTGTTACAATATATAGATTGTGACTATTTCGAAGCTCCAGCAGATTCTTCGGATGGCAGAGAGTCCGAAGCGGACTGCCGCGATCGCCGCGTGGGTGCAGGGCCTTTTTGAGGATCGGCAGGAGGAACTCGAGGAATGGGCGAACGCCAGATTCTGATGACACGTGAGCGGCGTAGCCCGTCTCTTGCGCTCCATTCTCCGAGAATTCGCCGACTCCGGCCGCGGAGCTTCGCCGAATGGAGAGCCTTGCGGCGGTGGGGAAAGTTGCCGCCCTGGGAACCGGATTCGGCGGGGTACCTGCTCCGCCTTGCTCGCGAAGAAGCCGGATTGACCCAGGATGAGCTTGCCCGGCGTCTTGGTTGCACGCAGCAAGCCGTCGCTCAGGCCGAGCGCTGGCAGAGCAATCCCACGGTTGATTTCGTGCGGCGCTGGGCGGCACAGTGCGGAAAGACCTTGGAGCTCCGGCTTCGATCTGTGTAAGGCTTCGATGGCGGAGGAGGAGGGATTCGAACCCCCGGTACCTTACGGTACAGCGGTTTTCAAGACCGCCGCCTTAAACCGCTCGGCCACTCCTCCGGGGTATCCAGTTTAGCCGACCCCGCTTGTCGGAACAGCGGCACAGCGGTTTTCAAGACCGCCGCCTGAACCCGGATTCCTTCCGATCTCCCGGCTGGCTCGTGCGAGATTCTTCGTCGAGACGAGGAAGCGCGACGACGGAGATGCCGGGGCGCATCGCCGAGGAGGGATGACGAAGTATTCGGCGGAGAAGATCCGCGAGACGGCCGGGTGGATCGGGAGGAATGCGGGTTGACCGCTCGGCCACTCCTCCGTGACATCAGTGTAGCGGACGACGGCGCTCGTAGAGTTCGGTCATTTCTTGCTTGTACCTCGCTTTTTCTGGACTCGGCCGGCGGCGGCGGTGACGAGACGGCGCGGGGAGAAGCGGACGGTCTCCTTGATCAGCTTGTTGCCGAGGCCGGGGATGACGACGCGCTTGCCGCGCCTGGCGCCGGACCAGCCGGCCCGGGCCACCTTCGCGGCGTCCATGACGAGCGGGCCGCGGAAGAGCCAGGTGTCCTCGACGCCAGCGACCTCCTGGAACTCCGTGATCGTGGGGCCGGGGCAGAGCGCCGTGACCGTCACGCCCGTTCCCTTCAGCTCCTCCGCGATCGCTTCGGAGAAGGAGAGGACGTAGGCCTTGGTCGCGTAGTAGACCGCCTGGTACGGGCCCGGCTGGAAGGCGGCGGTCGAGGCGACGTTGACGATGCGCCCCCGCGCGCGCGAGACCATGCCGGGAAGGAGTCGCCCGGTCAGATCGGTCAGCGCCACGACGTTGACCTGGATGATCTCGAGCTGCCGGGTGATGTCGCTCTTCCAGAGACGCCCGTAGATCCCGAGACCCGCGTTGTTGACGAGGACATCCACGGCGATCCGCTCCGTCTCCAGCTCATCGGCGATCCGCTTCGGCGAGGCCGGGTCGGCGAGGTCGGCCGCGATCACGCGGGCCGAGACGCCGTGGGCCACCGACAGCTCGCGAGCCAGCTCCTCGAGCCGCTCTCGCCGGCGGGCCACGAGAACCAGGTCGTACCCGTCCGCGGCGATGAGCCTGGCGAGCTCCTTCCCGATGCCGCTCGAGGCCCCCGTAACGAGCGCATTGCCAGACGAGCCGCGGGACTTCATGGAGCGAAGGTTACATGGCGGAGAGGCCGGGATTTGAACCCGGGGTAGGGTTATTAGCCCTACGGCGGTTTAGCAAACCGCTGGTTTAAGCCACTCACCCACCTCTCCGGGCGTGGTCAGGATCCGTGATGTTACGGGACCGAGCATCGGAGAGCAAACGCCCAACCGAACACCGAACAACGAGCACCGAACACCGTCTCCCGCGCCATGCGATCATCTTGCGATGGCTCGGGATTCTGGGCGCGGGTGCGGCGCTATTACCTGGCGGGTTTGCTCGTTCTCGCGCCGACGGCGCTGACGCTGTGGGTCGCCTGGAAGTTCTTCACGTTTTTCGACGGGATCCTCGGAGGACAGCTGCGCGCGCGGGGGATCTCGGTTTTCGGGCTCGGTTTCGTCCTGTTGAATGTCCTGATCCTCCTGCTCGGGTGGCTGACCACGAACTTTCTCGGCAAACGTCTCTTTGGCGTCTGGGATCGGGTCATGCACCGCGTGCCGCTCATCAACAAGATCTACTCGACGCTGCGGCAGATTGCCGAGATCCTCCTGGGCTCGAATCAGAATGCCGCCTTCCGGCGCGTGGCGCTCGTCGAGTACGGATCGCCCGGAACGCACATGGTCGGCTTCGTGACGTCCACGGCGTCGAGCGAGGCGCAGGAGAAGCTCGGCGCAAGGGTCTGCCACGTCTTCGTGCCGAGCGCCGTCAACCCGACGACAGGCTTCCTCCTCGTCGTGCCTGAGGAGAAGGTGCGTTACCTGGAAATGACGCCCGAGCAGGCGATGAAGATGATCGTCTCGGCAGGGTCGATCGTGCCGCCGGCGCGGCTGTCATCCTGAGCGAAGCGAAGGATCTGCTCCGGTCGCCGCGGGAGCAGATTCTTCGGCCCTCCGGGCCTCAGAATGACAAGGCCAGGCCCCTCGGTGGCTAGTTTCTGATCTCGGCGCCGCCGAAATACGGACGGAGCGCCTCCGGGATCTCGACCGAGCCGTCCTCGCGCTGGTAGTTCTCGAGAAGCGCGACGAGTGTCCGCCCGATCGCGAGTCCCGAGCCGTTTAAGGTGTGCACGAACTCGGGCTTCTCTCCTTCCGCGCGGCGGAAGCGGATCGAAGCGCGGCGCGCCTGGAAGTCCTCGTAGTTCGAGCAGGAGGAGATCTCCTTGAACGCCTGCTGGCCCGGCAGCCAGACCTCGAGGTCGTAGGTCTTGGCGGACCCGAAGCCCAGGTCGCCGGTCGAAAGCGACACGACCCGATAGGGGAGACCGAGCCGCTTCAACACTTCCTCGGCGTGGCCCGTAAGACGCTCGAGATGCTCGTAGGAATCCTCGGGCCGCGCGAACGTCATGAGCTCGACCTTGTCGAACTGGTGCTGGCGGATCATCCCGCGCGTGTCGCGGCCGGCCGCGCCCGCCTCCGAGCGGAAGCAGGGGTGTAGGCCGTGTAGCGGATCGGCAGCGACTCGGCCGGAAGGATCTCGTCGCGGTGCAGGTTCGTCAGCGGGACTTCGGCGGTCGGGATCAGGTAGTACCCCTCCCGGGTCTGGAAGAGGTCCTCCTCGAACTTGGGGAGCTGCCCGGTCGCGAAGAGCGAGTCGCTGTTGGCGAGAACGGGGGGAAGGATCTCGGTGTAGCCGTGCTCGCGCGTGTGCAGGTCGAGCATGAAGTCCATCAGGGCCCGCGACAGCCGCGCTCCCGCTCCGCGGAGAACGGTGAAACGCGCGCCCGCGAGCCTGGCTCCGCGCTCGAAGTCCAGGATGCCCAGCGCCGGTCCCAGGTCCCAGTGGGCCTGCGGCGTGAACGCGAAGGCGCGGGGCTCACCCCAGGACCGCTCGAGCCGGTTGGCCGTCTCGTCTTTCCCGCGGGGCACCGAGTCGTGCGGGACGTTGGGAATGCGCGTCTCGACCGCGGAGAGGGCCTGGCTGTGATGCTCCTCCTCCTCTTCGAGGAGCCGGATCTCTTCCTTGAGGGACTTCATCTCGGCGAGCGTCTCCGGCGACGGCTTGCCGCGCACGGCCGTCAGCTCGTTCTTGCGCCGGCGCTTTTCTTCCAGGCGCGTGATCGTCTGGCGTCGAAGGCGATCGAGCTCGGCGAACTGCTCCAGGCCCGCGCCGGCGAAGCGCTCGGGCATCTCTCGGGCGAGGCGCGCCGCGTTCTCCCGCAGGAAGTCGCGTGGTAGCATGAACGCTGCGATTTATATCGCGTCCGTGGCCGAGTCAACCGTTTGAGCCCGCCGTTTCAGCTCCCGGACGTGGACTGCGTCGTCGTCAACCGCGACGGGGGCGAGGCCTTCTTCGCGGCGCTGTCCTCCTTGAGGTCGCAGGCCGGCGTGGACGCCTCGATCGTCGTCGTGGACAACGCCTCCCAGCCGGCCGAGCGCGAGAGGCTCGCGCGCGAGTTCAAGGAGTCGAGGGTCGTGGCGTTCTCGCGCAACCTCGGGTTCGCGGCGGCGGCCAACGAAGGGATCGCGCGCACGCGGTCTTCCTTCGTGCTGCTCGTCAACAACGATGCCGTGCTGGCACCCGACTACGCGGCGAGGCTCGCGGCGAGGCTGGCTCTCGATGACCGGCTGGCCGCGGTCCAGGGCCTCGTCTTGAACGAGAACGGCAGCCGGGTAGACACAGCTGGTCTGGACTGGAACCGGCGCGGCGAGGCGGTCCCGGTCCTGGCCGGAACCCGCCCGGAAGAGGCGCCGAAGGCCATCTTCGAAGTCTCGGGCGTCTCGGCCACGGCGACGCTCTACCGGCGGGCGGCGCTCGACAGCGTGGCGGCGCACGGAGAGATCTTCGAGGGCTCCTTCTTCGCGTACTACGAAGACGTGGATCTCTCGCTTCGGCTCGCGCGCGCGGGCTGGCGCTTCGCCTGCGACCCGGAGGCCCGGTGCCGCCACGAAGGCTCGCGCACGGGCCGGAGGACGCCGGTTCGCCGCGCTCTCTGGACGGCGCGCAACCGGTGGCGGACGCTGTTTCGTAACTTCGATTCGCGCCTGCTCGCGCGCAACCTCTTTCCGCTCCTGCGCGCGGACCTCGCGCACGTGAGGAGCGTGGGTTGGAAGGGAGCATTCCTCCCGGTCCTCGTCTGGCCCCGACTTCCGATCCTCGCCTGGCGCTCGCGCGACCAACGAGCCCTCCTCTCCGAGTGGCCGAGCCGGTCGGTCCGTAGTCCTTAGTCCCGTAGTCCTTGGTCCGTGGTCTTCTAAGATGCCATCAACTTTGATGCGGACGACTAGGGACCAGGGACCAGGGACCAGGGACTCTCCGGCGACAGCGGTCCGGGAAATCACGGTGATCCTCGTGTCCTGGAACGACGCGGAGGATCTGCGCGCGTGCGTCGAGTCGCTCGCACAGGCCCGCGGCCGAATGCCCGCCGGCGGCCCGCGCGTCTCTCTCGTCGTCGTGGAGAACGGAGGCGGCGGTGCGGAGATCCTCCCTCTGTGGCCGGGCGCTTCGGTTCTCGTCAACGAGGAGAACCGCGGGTTCGGCCCGGCCGCCAATCAGGGAGCGGACGCCGCGCCGGGTGACGTGCTCCTGTTCCTGAATCCCGACACCCGCGCCGAGGGCGATCCCTTCACGGCGATCGCCCGCGGCTTCGAGACGCACCCCGAAGCCGCCGCCCTCGCCCCGCGCCTGCTCGACTTCGACGATCCCGTCGCCCCGGCAATCACAAATCACAAATCACCAACCACAAATCCTCGCCTTCTCTCTCCTCCCGGTCTGGAGGACCAGTTCACGTTCCAACTGCGCCGGCTTCCGAGCCTCGCTTCCGACGCCCGCGAGCTCCTGCTCGTGGACGCGCTCTTACCGAACAACCCGCGGCGCCGCCGCTCGCGCTACGCGGATTGCGACAGGAACAGCCCGTTCGAGGTCGAGCAAGCCGCCGCCGCGGCCCTGGCGATCCGAAAGAGCGCGTTCGAAACGCTCCGGGGCTTCGACGAAGGTTTCGTGCCGGCCTGGTTCGAGGACGTGGACCTCTGCGTCCGCCTTCCTCGCGCGGGAAGACTCCTGTACTGGCCGGAGGCGCGATTCCGGCACCGCGGAGGCGTCTCCTCGGTGTCGCTCGGCTACGCGCGCTTTCTCCCGACCTACTACCGCAACGCCCTTCGCTACCGGCGGCTCCACTACGGCCTTGCGGCCCGTCTTCTCTACCGTCCCCTGCTCATCGCCGGGATGCTCCTGCGTCTCTTCCTGCTCCCTTTTCGTCCCGCCGTCCCGCGCCCCCGCGGCGAGGCCGCCCGCGCCTACGTGGCAACCCTCGCGCTCGCTCTCGGCCTGGGCCCCCGTCAATCACAAATCACAAATCACAAATCACAAATCCCCCATGATTGACGTCTCCATCATCGTCGTCGCCCACAACGACGAGGCCGATCTGCCTCACTCCGTTTTCTCGGCGCTCGCTCAGCGCGGCGTCCGCGTCGAGACGATCGTCGTGGACAACAAGTCCTCCGACGGTTCGTCCGAGGCAGTGCGGAGCGTCGGGGGCGAGAGCGTGCGTCTGGTGGAGTCGCCGGAAAACGTGGGCTTCGCCGCGGCGATGAACCTCGGCATCGGGCTTTCCTCCGGCCGGTACGTCCTCGCGCTGAACCCGGATTGCCGCCTCGAGCCCCGCTTCGCGGCGATCCTTACAGAGCGTCTCGACGGCCGGCCCGATGTCGGTTCCGCTTCGGGAAAGCTACTGCGCGCGGAGGGGGCCGACCTCCATCCGACCGGAAGGCTCGACTCGACGGGGATCTACCGGACGGCAAGCGGGCGGCACTTCGACCGGGGCTCGGGGGAGGAGGCGGCCGGCCGGTATCTGGTGGAGGAAGAGGTCTTCGGCGCCACCGGCGCGGCCGGCTTCTACCGGCGCGAGGCGCTCGAAACCGCGAGGATCATGACGGGCGTCTTCGATTCCGACTTCTTCCTCTACCGCGAAGACGCCGATCTCTCCTGGAGGCTTCAGAGCCTCGGATGGAAGTGCCTCTACGTTCCCGAGGCCGTCGCCTACCATCGCCGCCGCAACCTGCCCGACCGGAGGCGCCGCATGTCGCCGCTGGTCAACTACCACTCCGTGAAGAACCGGTTCCTCCTGCGCATCAACAACCAGACGCCGCGCGACTTCGCGGTCACCTTCCTGCCGACCCTGGCGCGGGACATCGTCGTCCTCGGCGCCTGCCTGACGATCGAGCGATCGTCGCTGCCCGCCTTCACCTGGCTCTGGCGCAACAGGAGGCGCCTCTGGGCCAAACGGCGAGAAATCCAGGAGAAGATCCGCGCGCGGCGCGAAGGGAGATGAAGACCGGGAGACCCGAGAGCTGAAAGCGGACAGCTGATAGCTTTCTTCCTGATGCGCCTGGCCATCCTCGGGACCCGCGGGATCCCCGCGCGCTACGGCGGCTTCGAGACGCTGGCCGAGGAGCTGTCGGCGCGCCTGGCGTCGCGGGGTCACGACATCACGGTGTACACGCGCGCTCGCTATGCCGAGCCGGGGCTCTCCTCTCATCGCGGCGTGAAGATCCGTGTCCTGCCGACGATCCCGACCAAGTACCTCGACACGGTGGCTCACGGAATTCTCTCCGGATTCGACGCGGCGCTCGAAAGGTTCGACGCGGTGCTCGTCTGCAACGCCATCAACGCGGCGTTCGCCTTCCTTCCTCGGCTCGGAGGCAAGACGCGGGTCGTCCTCAACGTGGATGGCCTCGAGCGGAACCGCCGGAAGTGGAACGCGCTCGGGAAGCTCGCCTATCGCCTCTCCGAGAGACTCTCGATCATCGTGCCGGACGCGGTCGTCTCCGACGCCCGGGTCATCGAGAACTACTACCGCGAGCGGTACGGCTTTTCCTCCGTTTTCATTCCCTACGGAGGAGACCTGCCCGAGCCCGAGGGAATCGAAGCGCTCGAAAAGCTCGGGCTCGCGCCCGAGCGTTACGCGCTCTACGTTTCGCGTCTCGAGCCGGAGAACAACGCGGACGCCGTCGTGCGCGCCTATCGCGACGTGCCGGGGGACGTTCCTCTCGTCATCGTGGGCGACGCGCCCTACGCCCGCGATTACATCGCCGCGCTCCACCGGCAGGCCGGCCCGCGCGTTCTCTTTCCCGGAGCGCTCTACGGCGAGGCATACCGGCAATTGCTCGCCCGCGCCGCGGTCTATATCCAGGCAACCGAGGTCGGCGGGACCCATCCCGCCCTGGTCGAGGCCCTCGGCTTCGGGCGCATCGTTTGCTACAACCGGTCGCCGGAGAACGAGGAGGTGGCGGAGGGCGTTGCATTGCCCTTCGACGTCCGGCGGCCCGAGACCCTCACCCGGCTGCTGGCGGCCATTTTGGACGATCCGGCCGGTTATTCCGTATGGAAGGATCGTGCGAGGGCGCGCGTCCGGGAGCGGTACCGCTGGGAGGACGTCACCGCCCGTTACGAGGCTCTTCTTGAAGGAAGGCCCGTCATCCCGTAACATCGCGGCGGCTCTCCGGTTCTCCTGGCTGCGCCGGACTCCATGCTGAAGCAGAAAGCGCGCGCAATCGCCTTGGGCGTATTGATCTGGGACCTCGTCCTGACGGCGTTGTCCCTGCCCGTGGCCTACGTGCTGCGGCTCGTCGTGCTGCCGTCGTTCTCCCCTGCGGTTTTTCGAACGCCGGTCTCTCCGATCAATGAGTATCTCTTCCTGCTCGTCCTCATTCTTCCGGTGTGGGGCCTGCTGTTGTTCGCCGCCGGCTTCTATCGCAGCCACCGCACGACACCGCTCGTGGAAGAGATCTGGGGGGCGATGAAGGTCGCCTTCGGCGGCACCGCGATGCTGGCTCTTCTCGTCTACGGCCTGCGCCTCGAGTTCGTCAGCCGTTTCTTCCTTCTGGTGTTCGGCATCGTCAACTTCACGTTCCTCGGAACCGAGAAGATCTTCCTCCGCCTGCTTTCGAGATGGGTGCGCGCGCGCGGCCTGAATTTCCGCACCGTGCTGCTCGTGGGGACAGGTCAAAAATCCGCCCAGCTGGGCGACTTCGTCGAGGCGCATCCCCACTGGGGATTCCGAGTCGTTGGCTACCTGGACGATGACAACGGCGGGGAGATCCAGCGCGCGAACCGGTGGCCTTGCCTCGGCAAGATCACCGACCTCGAGTCCGTGCTGATGCGCGAGGTGGTGGACGAGCTGATCTTCGTCATCGAAAAGGGGAGACTCGCGGAATACGAGAACGCCCTGCTGGTCGCCGAGCGCCACGGCGTGCGCGCGCACGTCTCGCTCGACATCTTCCCGCACGTTCTCGCGCGCCCGGTCCTGGAAGAGCTGGACGGCATCGCCCTTCTGTCCTTCACGACGACTCCCGCCAACCCCATCCAGCTCGTCGCGAAGAGAGGGATTGATTTCGCGTTATCGCTGGCGTGCGTCCTGGTGACGCTGCCGATCCAGGCTCTCGCGGCCCTGCTCATCCGGATCACGTCGCACGGCCCGGTCTTCTTCCGCCAGGTCCGCTGCGGCCTGAACGGCCGGCATTTCACCCTGCTGAAGTTCCGCACGATGTACGCGGGAGCCGAAGAGCGCTTGAACGAAATCTCGCACTTGAACGAGATGTCGGGTCCTGTTTTCAAGGTCTCGAAGGACCCGCGCCTGACTCCCGTCGGCCGGCTGCTGCGCCGGCTCTCGATCGACGAGCTGCCGCAGCTCTGGAACGTGATCCTGGGGGACATGAGCCTGGTTGGCCCGCGGCCCCCCTTGCCGGAGGAAGTGGCGCGCTACGAGCCCTGGCAGCACCGGCGTCTCTCGATGAAACCCGGCCTCACGTGCCTCTGGCAGGTCTCGGGCCGCAGCAACCTCGACTTCGACCGCTGGATGGCCCTCGACTTGAAGTACATCGACACGTGGACGCCGATGCTGGATTTGAAGATACTCCTGAAAACAGTGCCCGCGGTGTTGTCCGGACGCGGCGCGCTAGGTAGACGCGCCTTCGGCACGAGTCCAAGGTCCAAGGTCCAAAGTCCAACAGTGGGCCAGATCCTGGTCCTACCTTGGAATTGGAACTTGGACTTTGGACGCGCCGCGAAGCGGCGTCTACCGGTTCCCTCCGCGGAACGTGTCCTCTTCCCCCTGCTTGAAGAGGTACTTGATGGAGGTCTTGGGGATCAGGAGGTTCGGCCCCTGGTCCCGATTCACCTTCAGGCAGTGCTTGTCGTACCACTCGATCCAGCCGCGGATCTCTTCGCCGTCGTTCAAGACCACCACCATCGGGGTCTTGGCGGCCATCTGCTTCAGGTAGTAATAGCTCTCGGCGTTCGTCTGTTCCGCCGGCGCCTGCTTGCGCTGCTGGAACGTGCGAGTCGGGTATCTCTCGGAGAGGTCCGAGAGATTCGGTCGGATCAGTTTTCTGTTCCCCGAGGGCTCGTTTTCTGGACGATACGCGTTCCCGGGGGGATTGCGTTCTGCCACGGCTGTCTCTCTTGGTCCCAGTAATTGGCGGGACACTTTATCCGCTAAACCGCCACCTCCGGAGAAATATTCTGGGCCTTTTCCGGGGTGGCAGGGGCCTGATTGAGAGCCGGCCGTCCTCCCTCGTCCTCGTAGGCCAGGCAGCACATCAGCCTCCCGCACATCCCCGAGATTTTCGAGGGATTTAACGACAGGTTCTGATTCTTGGCCATCTTGATCGTCACCGGGTGGAATCCCTTCAGGAAGGTCGAGCAGCAGAGGGTCAGGCCGCACGGCCCGAGTCCTCCCCTCATCTTGGTCTCGTCCCTGGGGCCGACCTGGCGCATTTCGATGCGAATCGGGTGCTTCTGGGCGAGGTCGGCCACGAGCCTCCGGTAATCGATCCGGGTCTCGGAAGTGTAATAGACAGTGTATTTACGCCCGTCGAAGCTCTCCTCGGTGCGGATGAGCTTCAGCGGGACTTTCCTTTCCCCGGCCAGCTCCTGGACGTCGGAGAAGAACATTCGCTCACGGGCGAGCTTGGATTCATATGTCGCCAGATCGCTTGCCGTGCCCACGCGCACGAGCCGCCGGGCCTCGCGCAGCTGGCACTGCTTGACGATCATGGGATGAAGGGTGACGACCTCGGCATATTCGAGCCCGTGCTCACCTTCGACGACAAGCCTCTGACCCTTGTCCAGGGCCGTCCCGTTGGTCTCGCAGAAGACCACCCGGCCGTCCTCGTTTTCGTTGATCCGGATGCCCACATAGTGGCCTCCGGGGTTGAATGCGTTGCCTGTCGAGCAACCGCCGCCGCAGCCAGACATAGGGAAAACCCCTCAAAACGTTAAGGTTACCATGCCTCCGACCCGCCGAGGGCGCGAGAGCCGAATGGGGATTCTAGCTTTCCAGCTCCCTCACGAGCAAGTCGATCAGCTCCGCCGGTTCCGCGGTGGCCAGAATCCGGGTTCCCGGGACCCGCGGGCGACCGGCAGGCTGGAACAGGGGAGGATGTGCCGGATTGTCCTCTTCGATGGCGGCGACGATCGCCGCCATGCCCTGTTCTTCCAGGAGCAGGACGGCATCGACCCGCCGGTTCCGGCCGAGCTTTTCCAGCGTGTCCTCCACCCCGTGCGCCGTCAGGACCTCCACGGACGGATGCCGCGCCGCCAATTCCTCCAGCTGCGCCCCCTCGGGGACGACGACCAGAACTGAAATCAGCGATTGAAGGATGAGAGATTGCGGGATTGCATGATCGAGCCGCCAATCATCCAATCACCAATCCTCTCATTCTCACTCGACCCAGATCGTTGCCGACGCTCCCGGCCGCGCCGGGTCCGTGACTCGGCCGGCCGTGTAGAAGACGAAGGTGTACAGGCCGGGCCGGTCGGGCGCGAAATCGAACGTGAACTCGCTCTTGGGCCCGACGCGGATCTTGCCCTGAGTATCGGTGCCGGAGACTCGAATCGTCGGGCCCCCTTCCGGCGTGTAAGCGAGCGCCGCCCGCGGATAGGAATAGCTCGTTCGCGCCGAGGCCTCCTCCCGCGTCAGGGGAGCCGGAGTGCTCTCCCGCGCGATGGTCACGAACTGCAGCCGCCAGTTCGGCAGCGGCTTGCCGTCGAAACGCAGGACCGGCCGGGAAGACTCGTGCCGGACGATGCTCAGGCGTTCCAGCCCGCGCGTCAGGAACTCCTGCGCCATCTGGAAGCGCCCGTGCGCGACGGCGTAGCCGATTCCCACATGGGTGGCTTCGGGATCGAGGATCGCGCGGCGGTGCCCGTCGCCGGGAGGCTGTTCGGCCATCATCTCCTCGTGTCCGGACAGGGCAAGCCGCACGATGGGCTCGGAGAAAGACGGACCGCTCGTCACCCATGAGACCGAGTTCTCCGATTGGGCGCCGAAGACTCCCGCAAAAGATGTGCGCGCGTAGGGGGGAATCCCGTCCATCAGGAAATGGCCGCGCGTCGCCTCGCGCACCTGCTGCGCGCAGAAGGCATCCGCCACGCGGGATGCCGCGCCGTCCCAGGCGACGGGCGGAAGTCCGGCGGCCGCGCGATCGGAATTGATCCGCTCGAAGACCGCCGCCTTGACCGGGTCTTGCGGCCGGGAGCCGGCGGGGGGAAACGCCTCGACGAGCGGCGCCGCGAGATCGGGCGCGCGAAGACGCAGCGGCGGGTGCTTTACCGAAGCTAATTGAGGCGTCTTCGACTGCAGGGCGCAGCAGGAGAAGAGAAGCGCCGCCGCGGCGATCCGGCCGGGATTGGAATTACCCATGGATTCGTAGTCTCATGGGGAGTCGCGGAAAAAGAACCGCCGGCCGGAGGAGATCTTCCCGCCCCTCGTGGCAACCAGGAGGACGCAGGGTGACCCCGATCAAGTTCGGAACTTCCGGTTGGCGCGCGGTCATCGCCGACGAGTTTACTTTCGGAAACGCCCGCCGGGTCATTGCCGCCGTGGCGCGCGTGCTCGCGGAAGAGGGAAAGAAGGGCGGCCTCGTTCTCGTCGGCTATGACACGCGCTTCCTGGCCGGCCGTTTCGCGGGCGAGGCGGCGCGCCTGCTCGAGGCCGAGGGCTTCCAGGCGGAGATGTCCGCACGCCCGGTCCCGACGCCGGTCCTGGCGTTCGAGACCCGCCGGCGCGGCGCCGCGGGCGCCGTCAACTTCACCGCCAGCCACAATCCGCCCCGGTACCTCGGCATCAAGTTCTCCACCGCCGACGGGGCTCCGGCGCTTCCGGAGATCACGAAGAGAGTGGAGGACAGAATCGCCGCGTTGACGGAAGTCGCCGAGCCCCCCTCCCGGCCGGTGGCGACCTTCGATCCGGCCCCCGCCTACCTCTCCGATCTTGCTTCCAGGGTGCGGCGGGAGGACGTCGGGCGCGGAGAGCCCCGCTTCTCGCTCGATTTTCGCTTCGGGACCTCCTCGGGGTTCCTCGATGCCTATCTCGAGGGCACGGGCGCGGATCTCTCGCGCTTGAACGCGAAGGCCGACCCGCTCTTCGGCGGCGAGTCGCCGCAGTGCGGCGAGAAGGAGCTCGTGCTTCTCGCCGAAGACGTCCGCTCGAAGGGCTCCCGTCTGGGCCTCTCCTGCGACGGGGACGCGGACCGCTTCGGCGTCTGCGACGCGCGCGGCGCCTACATTCAGCCCAACCAGATTCTCGCGCTTCTCCTCTGGGACCTGCTTTCGCGCAAGGGGCGCCGCGGCGGCGTCGCCAGGAGCGTCGCGACGACGCACGCGCTCGATGCGATCGCCGCGCGCTTCGGGGTCCCTCTCTACGAGACGCCGGTCGGCTTCAAGTACATCGGCGAGAAGCTGATCGCCGGCGAGATCATCTTCGGGGCGGAGGAGAGCGCGGGCCTGACCATCGAGGGACACGTGCCGGAGAAGGACGGCATCCTGGCCGACCTGCTCGTCGCGGAGATGGCCGGCGCCGCCGGGAAGTCCCTGGACCAGCTTTCGGAGGACTTGCGAGGGCAGATCGGCCCCTATTTCTCGACCCGCCTCGACCTGCCCGTTTCGTCCGAGGAGGGGCGTGCCCTGAAGGCCCGGCGCGCCTCCCCTCCCGAGCGGTTCGCCGGCCGCGGGGTCGCCTCCGTCAATCAGCTGGACGGAATGAAGTTGCTTTTGGACGACGGTTCGTGGATTCTGGTCCGGGAATCGGG
The DNA here is from genome assembly GCA_963741435.1 of uncultured Acidobacteriota bacterium. Classification (GTDB taxonomy): domain Bacteria; phylum Acidobacteriota; class Thermoanaerobaculia; order UBA5066; family Gp7-AA6; genus JAWOLE01. The sequence continues at coordinate 181,785 of CAVUIX010000009.1, forward strand.
AACGGAGCCGGTAGCGCGCGTGTATGCCGAAGCGAAATCGCAAGACGAGGCTGCCGCTCTCGCCCGGGCGGCAAGGGAATTATTGAGACCATGAGCTTTTCCATCGAGGCGGTCCTGGGACGGGAGATCCTCGACTCGCGGGGCAACCCGACGGTCGAGGTGGAAGTGCTGTTGTCGGGGGGCGCGACGGGGCGCGCGGCGGTGCCTTCGGGCGCCTCGACCGGTCAGCGCGAGGCGCTGGAGCTGCGCGACGGGGACAAGAAGCGCTACGGCGGAAAAGGCGTCACGAAAGCCGTCGCGCACGTCAACGGCGAGATCGCCGCCGAGGTCCTGGGCGCCGACGCGCGGGACCAGGCCCTCCTCGACCGGATCCTGATCGAGCTCGACGGGACAGAGAACAAGGGGAGGCTCGGGGCCAACGCGATCCTCGGCGTCTCCCTCGCCGTGGCGCGGGCCGCCGCGGCGGCCTCCGGCCTGCCGCTCTACCGGTATCTCGGCGGCGCCGGCGCGCGGACGCTTCCGGTCCCGATGATGAACGTCATCAACGGCGGCGCCCATGCCGACAATCGCCTCGACCCGCAGGAATTCATGGTGTGCCCCGTTGGGCTTCACGACGTTCGCCGAGGCCCTGCGCGCGGGCGTCGAGGTCTTCCACGTTTTGAAGGGAATCCTCAAGTCCAAGGGGCTCTCGACAGGCGTCGGCGACGAGGGAGGGTTCGCGCCGGACATCGCCTCCGCGCGCGAGGCCCTGGATCTTCTCGTCACCGCGATCTCGGCGGCGGGCTACAAGCCCGGCCGCGACGTCGCGATCGCTCTCGACCCGGCCGCTTCCGAGTTCTACGAGGACGGTAAGTACGTCCTGAAGGGGGAGAAGAAGACTCTCTCCTCTGAAAAGATGATCGCCTACTGGGAGACGCTCGTCGGCGAGTATCCGATCGTCTCGATCGAAGACGGCCTCGCGGAATCCGACCACGACGGGTGGATCGCCATGACCGAACGCCTCGGCGAGAAGATCCTTTTAGTCGGCGACGACGTCTTCGTGACCAATCCGGAAATTCTCGTCAAGGGGATCGAAGACGGAATCGCCAACGCGCTGCTCGTGAAGTTGAACCAGGTCGGCACGGTCACCGAGACGCTGGAGGCCGTGCGCCTGGCGCAGACCGCCGGCTACAAGACGGTCGTCTCCCACCGCTCGGGCGAGACCTCCGACGATTCGATCGCGGACCTCGCCGTGGCCGTCAATTCCGGACTGATCAAGACCGGCTCCGCCAGCCGCGGGGAACGCCTGGCCAAGTACAACCGCCTCCTCGAGATCGAGGAGGACCTCGCGGCCGGCGGCGTCTTCGCCGGGAAGGGAGCCTTCCGGCGGTGAGGCAGCCCGCGCCCCCTCCGCGCAACCCGAGGCCGCTCGCCGCTTTCTTCCTCTCGCTCGCCTGTTCGGCCGTCGTCCTCGGCCTCTTCCTCCTCTACGACGGCCGGCTCCTGGAGCTGAAGAAGGCAAAGGCGGAGATCCGGCAGCTCGACAAGCAGATCGCCGACCGCAAGCGCGAAAACGGGCAGCTGCGCGCCTCGATCACCGCCGCCAACCGCGGCGAGTTCCCCGCCGAGAAGGCCGCCCGCGAAGAGCTCCACCTCGTCCACCCCGAAGACATCGTCCTCCTCTACCCCCCCGGCACCCTCTCCCCGCAGAAACCCACTCCCGCTACAACGCCTCCCCCCTCTACCCCCGCGAAAGGTAAGGGGTGAGGGCTTCTCGCGCTCCCTCCGCGACTTGACCTGATCTGCCGCCTTCGATATGGTGCGCATCCCTGACGCGGGGTGGAGCAGCCTGGTAGCTCGTTGGGCTCATAACCCAAAGGTCGAAGGTTCAAATCCTTCCCCCGCAACCAAGATCATCTGACGCCGGGAGGAAGCTCTCGGCGTTGCTGTAATTGGCAGCCGAGATCGGATTTGAACCTTCGACCGCTTCAAGTCAGGCGAACGTTCGGGCCGGCCACCGAAGGCAGACCCCCGGTAGTAGGCAGAGCCGGGTCCGCCGGCGCTAATTCCTTCCCCAGCAACAAATAGAATCAAGGAGTTGGGCGAGCCGCGCGACTCCTTTTCTGTTCAAGTCGCTGGGAAGTCGCTGTTTTGGCCGAACACTGTCAAGAGTTCCCTTCGGCTCGTTTCCTCCGAAGAGGAGTCAGCTCATAGAGGTGGCGCCTTCGCCGTTTGTGCAAGAACTCCCTGGATTTTGGTTAAGGCCGCCACCGGATGTAGAAGCCGTAGCGGTTGGCGTCGAAGGAGCCGAGGCCGCCGGTGTTCTGGGCGCTGTCGTTGTACTTGTCGCGCATCCATTCGGCGACGAGGCCGACGTTGGCGCTGACCGAAACGTCGCCGGTGAAGCGTGCGCGATCGATGGTGAAGGGATAGGAGCCCTTGTTGGCGAAATTCAGGTAGGAAGCGTCCAGGGTCAGGAACGAGAACACGAGGCCGACGCCCCCCTCGATGTTGACGCCGCGCTCGTGCTGGCTGGAGGTCGCGACGGTGAAGTCCTGGGGGAGCCGGACGGGGATCGTGCTGTTGGCCTCGTACAACCCGGCCGCGACGTGCAGCCGCAGCGCTTTGGTCGGAGTGATCTCGAGGGTGCCTCCGTACTCCCGCGTGCGCCCGTCGAGGCCGATCCCGGGATCGTCGTTCTCGTAGTCGAGCTGCGTGCCGTTCAAGGACACGTGCAGGAAGTCTCCCTCGCCGAAGGTGAGGCGAAGGCGGTAGCGGTCACGGTTGAGGAAGTCCGTGCGGACGATGGGGTTGTTCGCGCGATCGCCCGTGTAGTCGCCACCCAGAGTGAACCCCCAGGCGGTGTAGCTCGCGCCGGCGGAGTACGTGTCGAAGCGGCGCTGGTAATTGCCCCCCTGGTTGCCCGGGACGACGATCTCGGCGAGGCTTGGCGAGACGGTGACGTCCTGCGACGTCTGCGACCACCCGGCGCGCAGGGCGAAGGGTCCGAGCCCGCGGGCGGAGACGCCCACGTCCCAGACGTCGTCGAAGCGGTCCATGGAGTTCTGCGCCTGCAGGAGGACGAGAAGGTCCTTCCGGTCCGCTCCGCCGAAGGTCACGGTATTCAGGTAGAGATCCGAGACGAGCGCGAAGCCGTCCATGTAGCGGTGGCGGCGCGAGTAGCCGGCCGAGAGATCGAGGCCGTCGAAGATCGAGACCTCCGCCCGGCCGCTGCCGCGCCAGAACGTCGCCTCGGACTTGGTCGAGGCGGTCTCGTTCAGGCCGGCGAAGAAGCGGCTGAGCTCGAAGGAAACCAGACTGCCCGACAGGGCCTCGGACTCGCTCGTGTCGGCCTCGGCGCTGGCGCGCTGGTAGTTGCCGATGATCTTGATCCGGGAACCCAGGCGTCCCGTCACCACCGCGGAGGTCGAGGGGGTGTCGACCGTGGTGTCGGTCCTGGTGTGGCGATTCAGATCGGTGAGCGTGACCGGGACGCCCAGGACGGGTCCGGCGTTGTTCCCGTTCTTCTCGCCGGGGGCGACCGAGTTGTCGATGCTTGACCGGAACTTGCGCCACCCTTCGACGACGCGTCCCGTGATGAATCCGGCGTCAAACGCCGCGCCCGCCCGGATCTCCTCGTCGGTGTTGTCGAGATTCTCGTTGAGCCGGAACTCGTCCTGGCCGACGGAGTAAGTCGTCTGGCCGGGTCCCGAGTAGGTGTTGCGGGTGTAGCCGATGATCGGCGTGACGATCCTGCCCGGGAAGAGGTTGAGCTCGGCGTCGTACAGATTGCGGACCCGGTTGTAGGTGTGCTGGCCGGGAATCACCGCCGGAAACAGAGGGTTGGCGAAGTCGGGCAGCGCGCTGAAGGCATCGGTGCGGCGATAGGAGAATCGAAGACTGTAGAGTCCCGCCCGGCCCATATCCAGGCGCAGCGCTCCCGCGGGGCCCACGCCGAGATCAGAGGCATCGAAGCGGAGGTGATCGACGAGTCCCGTGCTTCCGCCGAAGTCTGCCGTCGCGAACGTCACGTTGCGGAGGATCAACCCTTCCCGCTCGTTGATCTGCGAGCGGTACTCCTCGTTGTTCCCGTCGACGTTGACGAACCGGTAGCCGAAGGTGATTTCCAGGGGAGTGGTCTGAGCGGCCGCGATCCCCGCGGTGAGGAAGACCAGGAGCGCCAGCGGGAGAAACCGGTTTGTCGTTCTCATCGGCGGCTCCTACTTCAACAGTAGCGGCGACAGGTACGACCCGTGCACCGCGACATGACAGGTTGTGCAGTTCTGGTAGCGGGGGAGCGAGACATTGTGGAACGACGGAGGCTGCGAGCCCAGAGTCTTCGTCGAGAGCGTCGAGTGGCACTCGAGGCACAGGTTCACCACCGTGGCGCGTTTCAGCCGCTTGTTGTTGGAGGAGCCGTGATTCTCGTGGCAGCTCATGCAATCGCCGGCGACTCCGTTGACGTGCTCGAAGACGAACGGTCCCCGCTTCTCGGCGTGGCAGTTCAGGCAGGGCAGCTCGCCGACCGGCGTCAGCCTGAGGCCCTTGTCCACCTTGCGTCCATGCGGCTCATGGCAGGACGTGCACTCCATCCCGCCGCGGCCGATGCGATGCGCGAAGGGCTTGTCCTTGAACGACGCCATCTGCGAGGGGTGGCAGGTCGCGCAGAGGTCCGAGGGCTTCTTCGTCAACAGGTGAGCGGTCTTCACCTCCGAGGAATGCACCGAGTGGCAGGAGAGACAGTTCACGGTCTCCGTGGAAGCATGAATGCCCACCTGGTAGGACGCGTGCTCCTTGTCGCTCGTGTGGCAGGAGACGCAGAACTCCGCTCCCTTGCGCCCGTGGAAGGCCCGGATGTCCGACTTGTCCTCGCCGCTCGACTCCATGTGCTTGACGCCCGGGCCGTGGCAGGAGTTGCAGGCGGCGCTCTCCGCGCCCGCCTTGCCCCAACCCACGCCCGGGATGCGCGTATGAGGATTGCCGGCGAACGTCTTGGCCTGGTCGTGGCAGTCGGCGCAGACCGGGGCATCGGTTTTCTGGGCCGCGGCGGGGGTTGTCTGGGAGAGAGCCGGGCCGGCGGAGAGCCCGGCGAGAACCAGGGCGCCGATTCCGCCGAGTACCCAGGGTTTCATCGACATCGCTTCCCCTTCCCCCTTCATTCGAGAACCAGGGGCGGCCGCACGCGCGGCCGCCCCTGACAGAAACTCCTTTACCGGGCGTGGACCTTGACGACGTCCCAATCCTTGCCGTCGCCGTGACACGACGCGCACGCCTCCGCGAAGAAGGGAGTGGTCACGGTGTTCAAGTACGCGTGCGCGGCGGCATCAATGTTGTCGTGGCAGCCCAGGCACGCGGACGTGGCCGGACCCTGCGGCGAGAAGTAGTCACGGAGCGTGATGGCGGGAATCGCACCGTTCGGAAGCGGGAGGTTGTACGTGGAGGCCGAGGTGTGGCACTGCACGCAGTCCTTGCGATCGCCCGGGTAGCGGACCTCGTTGAAGGGCGTGGGAGTGCCGCTGTGGCCATAAACAGAATACTCCTGGGTGAGGTTCTCGCCCGAATGGATGCGGTGGATCATCCGCTTCAAGAGGATGGATTCCGGCGGATCCGCCGAGGCGGGACGTGCATCCGAATCGTCCGCATTGGGGTTGTGACAGATGTCGCACTCCTCGATGGCAATGCGCTGGCCGCCGTGAGAGAAAGTCGTGGCGAGCCGGTCGTGACAGTTATTGCAGGTGGCCAGAAGGACCACGCTCCGCCGCGGGACGGGCGCTCCGTCCGTGACGGCAACGTACGTGATCGGGTTGACGGCCCCTTCGGTGTACGTCGGGGGACCGGCTTTCGGAGCGGGATTGAACGTGATCGTGCGCCGTGCCTCGATCGCGACGGCCCAGGTGCCCTTGGCGTCGGCCGGGATCGCTTTGGTGAAGGTGTAGGTCGCGACACTGCCGTTGAATGAAGCGTTGGTCGCGCTCTCGCGGATGGGCTGCGCCGGAGGGGCCTGGCCGGTTCCATAGTCCGTCGAGGGCCCGCCCAGGAGAAGATTCAGGCTGGGGCTCGCGCTGCCGCCCAGAGTCTTCGGGTCGAGGATCTTGCCGTCGTTCTCGGTCAATTTGAAGGTGACGGTCGGCTTCTTGCCGGGGCCGACGTTGGTGACTCCGAGGATCGTGGCGTTCAGGCCCTTCAACTGCGCGGAACGGTATGGGACGGTGTGCGCCGTCCTGATCCCGGCGTCGTATTCCGTGTCGCCTTGCGGAACGTGGCAGCTCGCGCAGGCGCTGTCGTCGGCCTGCGCGCCTCCCGGATGGCCGGCGCCCGTCACCCAGTTGATGTCGTCGTGGCAGGCGCCGCAGGGAGCCCGCGCCGGCTTGGTGTACCAGACGTCGGACTGCGAGGGCTTCTGCGCGGGATTTCTTCCCTCGTGGCAGTTCTGGCAGTTGCGGATGTCCTGCGGCATGACGACCGTCGAGTAGTCGTTGTCGCTCTGGGCATTGCCGATGATGTGGTAAGGCGTGCCGGCGATGACGCTGGGCAGGTTCTCGCCCCTGTGGATCTTGTGGATGAAGACCCTCATGTCAACGGTGTTACCGGTGTCGGGGTCGGTTGTCTGGGGCGAATGGCAGAGGACGCAGAGCTTGGCGTCCTGCCTCACGTCGCCATGCGCGGAGAGCGGGTCGTGGCACTGGTTGCAGGCGTTCCTCTCCTGGATCACGTCCCACTTGTCGACGACCGCCTGGCCGTCGGGCCGGAAGTCGAGCTCGGCGTTGTCGATGTAGACCTTGCCGCCGATGACCGGGATGAAGTCGGGCATCGTCCGCCGGCCGTACACCGCAATGGTGTGCGTCTTCGTCTGGTCGAAGCCGGCGGGAAGGACGGTCGAGGAGTTGAACTTGAAGTGCCCGAGTTCCACGTCCACGACGGTTCCGGAGAGGCCCGTGGCCTGGATGGCGGTCTTTCCGATGTTGGCCGGCGGGGCCGGCGGGGCCGCGGTCGCGGTGCGGGTGGCATAAGAGGTGTAGTCGCGCGTTGCCGGGTTGTACCAGGCGAGCACGAAGCTCGCCGTGACGACGCCGGGCGTCTGGACTCCGAGGCGGTCGACGGGCGCGCCCAGGGAGTCCGTGATCGTCACGTCGATGACCGGCTTGCGATCGGCTCCGATCGTGACGCTATTGATCTTGTAGACGATGCCGGGGCGCGCGAAATCAAGCTGGGCCTGCGTCAGGTAGGCTTCCTTGGAGGTCGCCGGGTAGATGACTTTCGCCGGCCCTCCTTCGCCTCCCCGCGGCGCGACGACCCGTGTCGCGGTTGGCTGGCTGCTCGTCAGGACGAGCGAGCCGGCGGTGATCGCCAGTGCAATACCACGCCTCAACATGCGACTTCCTCCTCGGCGTCCGCGCGGGACGCCAAAATCCCGTTCTTTCGATCAGCCAGGGCGGGGCGCGAGACCGCTGGCTTGAGTAGCAGCAGAACGGTTGTTTTCAGGGTGAACTCCTCCGGCAACGTTTGGGGGGATCGGATCTCCTCGGCTACTGGGTCTTTAGTCTTCGTCGAGACAATCTAAGAGGAGACCCGCATCTCCGAAATGATGTGTGTTCATCATTGTGGTTTTTTCCCTCCCTTGCGCGCGCGACTGGCGGGCGGCGTAACGGGTTGGATATCGAAATCCGAGCGGTGTCCGGTCGCACGACCGAGTGAACTCCTGGTCGCGGGAAAGTCGCTGGATTTCCCACCGAATCCCCCGCAACCAATGAAATCAAGGGGTTGGGCGAGTCGCCTGACTCCTTTTCTTTTCAGGTCGCTGTCCTCGCGGACACGTTGATAGATCGGAATGGGGTAGAGCTTCCGCATCTTGACGCGGGTTCGACCCGGGCGCAGGATGTCTCTGGACGCGTCGAGTCCGGTCAAGCGGTGGTCTTGCCCCGGGTGACGCGTCCCGACGCCGCGTCGTCCTTTTCAACGGGAGCTGCCAGCCATGACCACGGCCCTCGAAGAACGCCGTACGGTTTCCTTCCCTTCCCGATATTCCCTCTCGTCCCGCATCCGGTTTCTCGGCACCGAGAACGCGTTCAAGATCGGGCCCTACATCCGGCGAGTGGAGGACGAGGGCCACAGGGTCATCAAGTGCAACCTGGGCGAGCCCGACTTCCCTCTCGCGGCCCACATCCGCGACGAGGTGAAGCGCCAGCTGGACCTCGACCTCACGCACTACTGCGACCCGCAGGGCCTTTTGCCGCTGCGCGAAGCGATCGCGCGAGAGATGGGTGCGAGGCGCGGCCTCTCGATCTCGCCCGAAAGGGTCGTCGTTTTCCCCGGCGCCAAGACGCCGATCGGCTTCTGCCAGGAGGCCTACTGCGACCCCGGCGACGAGGTGATCTATCCGAGTCCCGGGTTCCCGATCTACGAGTCGTTCACGAAGTACGTCGGGGCACTTCCCGTGCCGTACCACCTCGACGAGGAGACGGGCTTCGACGTTTCCGCGAAGGACCTCGAGAGGCTCGTCACCGAGAGGACGAAGCTCGTCTACCTCAACTCCCCCTCGAACCCGACGGGCGGCGTTCTCTCCCGCGCGAAGCTCGAGGAGATCGCCGATGTCGTCCTTCGGCGGTGCGCGCCCGAGGTCCGCGTCTACTCGGACGAGGTCTACGAGAACATCCTCTTCGACGGTGAGAAGCACCACTCGATCGCCTCGGTTCCGGGGATGGAGGCGCGGACGGTGATCGTGTCGGGAGCGTCCAAGACCTACTCGTGGACGGGCGGCCGCCTCGGGTGGGCCGTCTTCCCGACGGCGGACGAGGCGCAGGTTTTCAAGAACCTCAACATCAACTACTTCAGCTGCGTCCCGCCGTTCAACCAGATGGGCGCGAAGCTCGCCATCGAATCGCCCGCGAGCCCGCCCGAGATCGCGCGCATGGTGGCCGCCTTCCAGCAGCGCCGCGACGTGGTCGTCGAGGGGCTCAACCGGATCCCCGGAATCCGCTGCCAGAAGCCGCGCGGCGCCTTTTACGCATTCCCCAACGTCGCGGGAGCCTGCGCGGGCCTCGGGGCGGTCGATGCCTGGGAGGCGCTCCCGCCGGAGGTGCGCGCGCTTTCGACGCCGGCGACCCTCTTCCAGATGTTCCTCCTCTTCCGGTACCACGTCGCCACGTTGGACCGGAAGTCGTTCGGGAAGATCGGAAGCGAGGGGAAGCACTTCCTCAGGATCTCCATCGCCACGTCTCTTCCCGACCTCGAGGAAGCCGTCCGGCGCATCGCGGCTGCCGTCGACGACCGCGCGGGATTCGCCGCGTGGATCCGCGAAGGTGCGACCCTCACCTGATCCCGACGCCGCCCGCGCGGCGGCGAGGGGACGAACTGACGAGCTGACGAGGTGACGCCATGACCGTTTCCTTCGGACCGCGGAGGGGAGTCTGGATCGAGGCCGGCCGGGAGGCCCCGGACACACCGGCACCGGACATTGCACCGCTCGTGCTGCTCGACCAGCTCTACAGGTCGGTCTGCTCCATGCTCTACAACTACGTGCCGATGTCGGGGCACCCGGGCGGATCGGTCTCGTCGGGGCGCTTCGTGGCCTCGCTTCTGTTCGGGCCGATGGACTACGACGTCTCGCGCCCCTCGAGGGACGACGCCGATGTCCTCTCCTACGCGGCCGGCCACAAGGCGATGGGGCTCTACGCAATGTGGGCCCTGCGCAACGAGGTGCTCCGCGTCGCGGCGCCCGAGCTCCTGCCGGAGGACGAGGCGCAGCAGCTCCGCCTCGAGGACCTCCTCGGATTCCGGCGCAACCCGAGAACCGGCACGCCGCTCTTCCGGGCGCTCCGCGCCAAGCCCCTCGACGGGCACCCCACTCCGGCCACGCCCTTCGTCCGCCTGTCCACCGGGGCCTCGGGCGTCGGCCTGGCGTCGTCATTCGGCCTCGCGCTCGCGGCCCTCGACACCTACGGAGACGACGCCCCGCGCGTGCATGTCGTCGAGGGAGAGGGCGGCCTGACGCCGGGGCGGGTGTCGGAAGCGCTCGCCTTCGCCGGCTCCGCCGGCCTCGGAAACGTGGTGGTGCACGTCGACTGGAACCAGTCCTCGATCGACTCGGACCACGTCACGCGCGAGGGCGGGATTCCCGGCGACTACGTTCAGTGGACGCCGATGGAGCTCTTCTACCTTCACGACTGGAACGTCGTGGAGGTGCCGGACGGGATGATCTGGGGCAGCATCGGCCGCGCGCAGCGGCAGGCGCTCGAGATCGGCAACGGCCAGCCCACCGCCGTCGTCTACAGGACGAAAAAGGGCTTCGAGTACGGTGTCGAGGGGCGCGCGTCGCACGGGGCCGGCCACAAGATGTGCTCCGCCGGGTTCTTCGCGTCCCTCCTGCCGGTCGTGCGCGAGAGCGAGCTGTCGATGCCAGCCTGCGAGCCGGGGGCCACGCGCTGCGCGGGAGGCCGCGACGCGGAGGTCCTCGAGGAGTGCTTCTGGCAAGCGCTCAGCATCGTCCGGGGCGTCATCGAGGCCAACCGCCCCGTCGCCGAGGCACTCGTCCGGCGTCTCGTGTCGTCGCGCGAGAGACTCGACCGGCGACAGCGGAAGCCCCGGGAGAGCGCGCCATCGGTCGGGAGGGTCTACGACGCGGCTCGCCCCGCCGAGGTGCCCGCCGAGCTGCACCTCGCGCCCGGCAGCGAGACAACGTTGCGCGGACAGCTCGGCAAGGTGCTCGGCCACTTCAACAAGCTCTCGGAGGGCGCTTTCTTCATTGCCGCTGCGGACCTCCTTGGCTCCACGAGCGTCAACGAGGGCGCCCGGGGGTTCCCGGGCGGGTACTTCCACGCCAGGGCGAACCCGGGGGCGCGCCTGCTGGCCGTGGGCGGCATCTGCGAGGACGCCATCTCAGGGGTGCTGTCCGGGCTGTCGTCGTTCGGCAAGCACATCGGCGTGGGCTCGTCCTACGGGGCGTTCCTCGCGCCGCTCGGGCACATCGCCGCGCGGCTCCACGCCATCGGGTGCCAGGCACGCGAGTCCGTCACCGGGGAGCCCTACCGCCCGATGATCCTTGTCTGCGCCCACGCCGGCTTGAAGACAGGCGAAGACGGCCCGACCCACGCCGATCCCCAGCCGCTGCAGCTCCTTCAAGAGAACTTCCCGCCGCGCACGATGGTCACGCTCACGCCCTGGGAGCCCCAGGAAATCTACCCGCTCGTGGCGGCAGCGCTCGAGGGACGGCCGGCCGTCATCGCCCCGTTCGTCACCCGCCCGACGGAGAGGGTGCTCGACCGGGCGGCCCTGGGACTCGCACCGGCCAGCGAGGCTGCGCAGGGCGTCTACCTCCTCCGTCCTTCGCGAGGCGTGCCACAGGGAGTCGTCGTCCTGCAGGAGTCCGCCGCGGCGTACGCCTTCGTGGAGGAAGCGCTGCCGCTTCTCGAGCGGGACGGGATCGACGTCGAGGTCTACTACGTGGCGAGCGCCGAGCTCTGGGACCGACAGCCCGAGGCCTTGCGCGAGATCGTCTTCCCCGAGAGCAAGGCGCAGGTCGCCATGGGGATCACCGGCTTCACGCTCGCCACGCTCTACCGCTGGGTCCGCTCGGACTTTGGCCGCGCACACAGCCTCCACCCGTACCAGCACGGCCACTTCCCGGGCAGCGGCCAGGGTTCCGCGGTGGTCGCGGAGGCCGGCCTCGACGGCAAGAGCCAGCACCGCGCGATCGTGAAGTACGTCGAGGAGCTACGCGCCCGGACCGAGCCGGGCCACCCGCTGGCGCCCTCCTGGCGAGCCACCGGGGATCCAGCGGCTGCGTCCCACCGCTGACGGAGAAAACGGAAACACAGGGTCACGAACAACCGGGACCCCGAGCCGCGTACTGCCCTGCGGACACGGTAAGGCAGTCCACAGGGCCTACGCAGGCTAACGCCGGCTAATAACCGTCGACGTCGACGACGGCTTTGGCAAAGGCCTGAGGAGCTTCCTGAGGCAGATTGTGCCCGACGCCGCCCTTGATGGTCCGGTGCGCATACTTGCCCGAGAATTTCCCGGCATAGGAACTCTCGTCCGGGTGTGGCGCGCCGTTGGCATCGCCTTCGAGGGTAATGGTGGGCACGGTGATGACCGGGCCCCGGGCAAGCCGGTTCTCCAGGTCGTCATATTTCCGCTCGCCTTCAGCCAGGCCCATCCGCCAGCGGTAGTTATGGATCACGATGCTGACGTGATCGGGATTGTTGAAGGACTCCGCGCTGCGATCGAACGTGGCGTCATCGAAGTTCCACTTCGGGGAAGCGAGCTGCCAGATGAGCTTCGCGAATTCGCGCCGGTATTAGGGACGTGTTGGTCCCCGGCTTGAGGATGGAAAGATCTGCCGGTTTTGCCTTGCCTGACTGTGCTTTCGCGGAACCGATCATGCCGAGCCCGGCAGCGCCAAGCGTCATGGCCGCGGTGCCCAGGAAGTGACGGCGATCGTGGTTGATTTCATCTGACATTTATCCCTCCATTTCGATCCCCGGCGCGCGATGGCGTCCACGATCCGGAAGCCGCGGGCGAGTTGCCCATGATTCCACCAGTGAGCTCTGCAGCGCCTCGCGCAGTTAGCGGGCTTCACATCGTCAGAACGCAGCGGAACTGCGCCTTGCCGTTCAGCATGCGCGCATAAGCCTCGGCCGCTTTTTCGAGCGGATGGGTTTCAATCATCGGGCGCACGCCGGTGAGCTCGGCGAATCGCAGTGTGTCCTCGGAATGGCGGGTGATTGAATCGCGCATCAGCTTTTCTCCGACCCAGGCTCAGCCGAACGTGAACGCGAACGCCTCGACGCCCGGGTCGAGGAACTGGATCTCGAACTCTCGATCGGCGATGGGCCCGGGCTGCCGGATCAGTTGATACAGCCGTTGCTCACCGACCGTGCCGTTGCCGTCGGCGTCGACGTCGCCCCCGTGGGCCGCTCCCGGCGGCTTTCCGTCGATGAGTACCCGAAAGCGCACGGACGTCCCCCGGGCCGCCGGGCCCATGACGAGGTGGAGGTCGCGCGCGTGGAAGCGGTACGCGATCCGCCCGGGCGCCTTGTTCAGCGCGACGGATCCCCTCTCCACGGTCCATTCGCCGACGAGCGCCCACTGATTGAGCTTCAGGGCGGCGGGGGCGGCGTACACGCGGCGGCCGCCCGAGGGCGCCCCGCCAGGCGACGCGAAATTCTCCGTGCGCTCGTAGCCGACGTAGTTCTCCGGAGACTTCAGGTTGCGCCAGTCGGCGGCGACCTCCAGGCCATGGGGATCGACCGGGCGTCAGACCGCCGTTTGCGCCCCGAGCCCCCGCCTCGGCGAGCAGCTGCTGGATGACCTGTCTCGGTCCGTTCGTATTCGCCCTCGCCGAACTGGTGGTACCGAATGCGGCCCTTCGCGTCGATGAGGTAGAGGGCCGGCCAGTACTCGTTGTTGAAGGCTCGCCATACCGCGTGGTCGCTGTCGACCGCGATCGGATAGTCGACCATCATCGTCCTTCGCGGACCGGCGGACGTTCTCGAGGTCCTTCTCGAACGGGAACTCGGGCGAGTGCACGCCGATCACGACGAGCCCCTGGTCCTTGTATTTCGCGGCCCAGGCCCGAACATAGGGAAGCGTGCGCAGCCAGTTGATGCAGGTGTAGGTCCAGATGTCGACGAGGACGACCTTGCCGCGCAGGCCTTCGGGCGTCAGCGGCGGCGAGTTGAGCCAGGCCGTCGCGCCGGCGAGGGACGGAAAGTTGCCTTCGATTGGCAGCCGAGCGGTTGCGAGCGTCATCGGCAACACCTCCCTTGGGATCGGGGCCGGGACCCCGGCCGGCGCGCCGAGGGCGCCGGCCAGGATCGCGGCAAGCGAGATCTGCTTGATTCGTCTTCATGAGCATCTCCGATCTCTTCGTTCGAGATCACCGCAGCGACTGAACGCCGCGCGAACGTCCGCCACCAACAGCTGCGGCTGTTCCCACGCCGCGAAGTGCCCGCCTTTGTCGGGCTTGTTGTAGTGGATGAGCTTGGGATACGCCTTCTCCGCCCAACTCCGCGGCGCCTGATAGATCTCGTCGGGAAAGGCGCTCACGGCAACCGGGATCGAGGACGCTTCGAGGGCTCGAAAAAGGCGCAACTTGTTTTCCCAGTAGAGACGAGCCGAAGAAATCGCCGTGTTCGTCAACCAGAAGAGCGTGACGTTGTCGAGGACATCGTCTCGCGTGAGGCCCTCGGCTGCCCGTCGAAGGCGCGGCCGATGAGCTCCAGGCTGCGTCGCATCGTGGTCGAGCATCCAGGCGGCCAGACCAACGGGTGAATCCGCGATTCCGTACAGCGTCTGCGGGCGCAACCCCATCTCGGGATACGTAGCCGACGCCTTTCGCGATAGAAGGCCTTCAGCCGCTCGAACGCGAACCCGTTCCTCGTCGGCCGAGAGACCGGACGGCGTCGGGCCGCCGGCCTGCAGCCGCCTTGGCAACGTCGGGTGGGACAGCGCGAGGGCATGTTGGTGTGAATGCCGAGCAACTCCGGAGGGCCTGTAGCCCCCATCGCATCGGTGATGATCGCGCCCCAATCGCCGCCTTGCGCCACGAATCGCTTGTATCCAAGGCGCTTCATCAGCACGACCCAGGCTCGCGCGATGCGGGCGGGGTCCCAGCCGGTCGTCGTCGGCTTGCCGGAAAACCCGTAGCCCGGCATCGACGGAATCACCACATGGAAAGCGTCCGCTGCGCTTGCCGCCATGCGCCGTGGGATTGGTCAGCGGATCGACGATCTTCAGCTGCTCGATGATCGAGCCGGGCCATCCGTGCGTGACGATGATCGGCAGGGCATTCTCATGCTTCGAACGAACGTGGATGAAGTGAATGTCCAGCCCATCGATCTCGGTGATGAACTGAGGCAAGGCGTTCAGTCCTCGCCTCGACCTTTCGCCAGTCGTAATCCGTCGCCCAATAGCGCGCGAGCTTCTGAATCGATCGCGAGCTGCACGCCTTGCGATGCATCCGGCACGAGTCTCCCGCTCGGGCCACCGTGTCTGCCTTGATGCGGCGTTTCAAGTCGGCGAGCGCCTCGTCCGGAAAGTGGACGCGGAAGGGGCGGATGGCGTCGGCGCCGCCCTCGACCGCGGTTTCGGGTTCCATCGTTGTCTGGGTCATTGAGATTCCTCCTGACAGAAGTGCAACTTTCGTTTCGAGCCCTGTCTAGCGGAGCGACCGGAACGCCGCGCGGAGATCGGTCACAAGGATTTCCGGCTGTTCCCAGGCCGCAAAGTGGCCGCCCTTGTCGTGCCGGTTATAGAAGATGAGCTTGGGATAGGCCTTCTCCGTCCAGCTCCGCGGGGCCTGATAGAGCTCCTCCGGAAAGGCGCTCACGGCGGCCGGGACCGGGACGTCTTCGGCGTTGAAGAACCCGAGATGGCTCTCCCAATAGAGACGAGCCGAAGAAATCGCCGTGTTCGTCAGCCAGTAGAGCGTGAGGTTGTCCAGGATGTCGTCTCGCGTGAGCCCCTCGGCTTGACCGTCGAAGACGCGCACGATGAGCTCGTAACTGCGCAGCGTCGTGGTCGATCATCCAGGCGGCCAGCCCGACGGGCGAATCCCCGACCCCGTAAATCGTCTGCGGGCGGTTCGCCATCTCGAGGGCGTAGCCCAGGCCCTTCGTGTAGAAGAGGACGAGCTGATCGTAGGCGAGTTTCTCGTCGGCCGAGAGACCCTGCGGCGCCGGCGCACCGGCAAAAGCGGCCTTGTCGATGTCGGCCGGCACGACGCCAGGCATGTTCGTGTGAATACCGATCAATTCCGGAGGCGCCAGGAGGCCCATCTGTTCCGTGACCGCATTTCCCCAATCGCCGCCCTGCGCCACGAATCGCTTGTATCCGAGACGCTTCATCAGCACGACCCACGCGCGAGCGATGCGGATGGGATCCCAGCCGGTCGTGGTGGGCTTGCCGGAAAACCCGTAGCCCGGCATCGACGGAATCACGACATCGAAAGCGTCCGATGCGCTTGCGCCATGCGCCGTGGGATTCGTCAGCGGATCGATGATCTTCAACTGCTCGGTGATCGAGCCCGGCCATCCGTGCGTGACGATGATCGGCAGGGCGTTCGGATGTTTCGAACGCACGTGAATGAAGTGAATATCGAGCCCGTCGATCGTGGTGATGAACTGCGGCAGGGCGTTCAGCCTCGCCTCGCACTTGCGCCAGTCGTACTCCGTCCCCCAATAGCGCGCGAGCTTCTGAATCGTCGCGAGCTGCACGCCTTGCGATGCATCGGGGACGGTTTCCTTCTCGGGCCAGCGCGTGGCAGCGATGCGCCGCTTCAGGTCAGCGATCGCGTCGTCCGGAAAGTGGGCGCGGAAACGGGCGGATGGCGTCGCTGCCCTCGACCGCGGCCTCGGGCATGGCTTCCATCTGTAACTGGGTCATTGTGAGTTCCTCGCTATGACAGTGAGACGTCTTGTCCCTATCGTTTCGATCTGGCTTTCATCTGTGTTTAGGTCATGTTGATCGTTCCTTTCCTTTCCGAAGTGCGACTCGTTCCCGACCTTGTCAGCGCAGCGTCCGCGAACGCCGCGCTCGTCAGTCATCGGACAGTGCCCGACCTGGTCAGGTACCGACCTTTGAACGACCGTGAGAACTCCCGCAGCGACTTGAACGCGGCGCGCATCTCCGA
Organism: uncultured Acidobacteriota bacterium; assembly: GCA_963741435.1. Lineage (GTDB taxonomy): Bacteria > Acidobacteriota > Thermoanaerobaculia > UBA5066 > Gp7-AA6 > JAWOLE01. Next base: position 198,394 of record CAVUIX010000009.1, read on the forward strand.
CGCGAAGAGCAGCGGCTCTTCCCACGCCGCGAAGTGCCCGCCCTTGTCCACCTCGTGGAAGTAGGAGAGGTTCGAGTAGCCGCGCTCCGCCCAGCGCCGGGAGGGCTGGTAGATCTCGCCGGGGAAGACGGTGACCGCCGCCGGGATGGAGAAGTTCTTGGGGCCGAACTACGAGGGCTTGTTCTCCCAGTAGCTGCGGGCCGAGGAGACCCCGGTGTTTGTCAGCCAGTAGAGGGTGATGTTGTCGAGCACGTCGTCCCGCGTCAGCCGCTCCGGGGGCTGTCCCTTGGTCGGCGTGCGCATCGCCACGAGGACCGTCGCCGCCGGCTGGTCGTCGCCGTCGCCGTGGTCGATCAGCCAGGCCGCGAGGCTGACCGGCGAATCGGCGAGTCCATAGAGCGTCTGCGGACGCGTCGCCATCTCGATCGCGTAGACCGCGTTCTTGGCGAAGAAGCCCTTCAGCTTGTCGAGCGCGCGTCGCTCCAGGTCGGAGAGATCGGACGGCGCCGGTCCTCCGGCCTGGATCGCGTTCGACACGTCCTCCGGGAGGGCGAACAGGAAGTTGGTGTGCATGGCCACGAGCTCCGCGGGCGCCTCGACCGCCATGGCGTCCGTGATCTGTCGCGCCACAGTCGCCGCCCTGCGCGACGTATCGCGTGTATCCCAGGCGCCTCATCAGCACGATCCAAGCGCGCGCCATGCGGGCATGATCCCAGCCGGTCGCCGTCGGCTTGCCCGAGAACCCATAACCGGGGATCGACGGGATCACGACGTCGAAGGCGTCCTCCGCGCGGCCTCCGAAGGCCGTGGGGTCGGTGAGCGGGCCGACGAGCTTGATCTGCTCGAGGATCGAGCCGGGCCATCCGTGCGAGATGATGACCGGCAGCGCGCCCTTGTGCTTCGAACGCACGTGGATGAAGTGGATGTCGAGTCCGTCGATCTCGGTGATGAACTGGGGCAGGGCGTTGAGCTTCGCCTCGCACTTGCGCCAGTCGTAGTCCGTCGCCCAGTAGCGCGCGAGGTCCTGGAGCGGCGTGAGCGGCACGCCCTGCGACGTGTCCGCGACGGTCTCCTTCTCCGGCCACCGCGTCGCCTTGATGCGGCGTTTCATGTCGGTGAGTTCCTCTTCCGGAAAGTTGACACGGAAGGGGCGGACGGCGTCGGGACCGGCCGACGCGCGTGCTTTCGCGGAACGAAGGCCGGTGTGCCTCTGTTTTTCGACTTGGGTCACGGTGGACTCCTTTCTAGGAAAACGGTTCGTTGCGCCTGTCCGATTCAATCGAGCGAGGACGATCAGATTCCGCGCGTTGTGGCAACGCAATTACACGTTGGTATCGATCGATACCTTGGCATCGGTCGCGCGCACAGGTTTTCGCGCGACTGGCCTGGTTCAGCCTCGGGGCGTACATCTCCGGCTCGGGTGGAATTGCTGGCCCGGCGCGGCTCCGGCTGCCCTCAGGTCGCATCCTCGCGCGGCGCCGGCGCCGACATCCGCCGAAAACCGATGCCAAGGTATTATCGACGTTCGCTCGGAGAGCGCCATATCTCCGGGTGATGGATGCCTGTCGAGAGAGGACCGGCGTGAAGGACGAGCTCAGCCGTGTCGTCGATGCCATTCCCGGCC